>NZ_CP113067.1:0-1200000 GCF_026625865.1 Microbacterium sp. SL75
CGTACATCGAGAACCACTCAGTGGACGCAAGCACCAAAAACAGGTGTGTTATCAAGTCATCGGCTTATTAGTACCGGTCAGCTTCACGTATTACTACGCTTCCACATCCGGCCTATCAACCCAGTAGTCTGGCTGGGAGCCTCTCACCATAAAGGTATGGAAGTCTCATCTTGAGGCCGGCTTCCCGCTTAGATGCTTTCAGCGGTTATCCATCCCGAACGTAGCTAATCAGCGGTGCTCCTGGCGGAACAACTGACACACCAGAGGTTCGTCCAACCCGGTCCTCTCGTACTAGGGTCAGATCCTCTCAAACTTCTTACGCGCGCAGCGGATAGGGACCGAACTGTCTCACGACGTTCTAAACCCAGCTCGCGTACCGCTTTAATGGGCGAACAGCCCAACCCTTGGGACCTACTCCAGCCCCAGGATGCGACGAGCCGACATCGAGGTGCCAAACCATGCCGTCGATATGGACTCTTGGGCAAGATCAGCCTGTTATCCCCGAGGTACCTTTTATCCGTTGAGCGACAGCGCTTCCACAAGCCACTGCCGGATCACTAGTCCCGACTTTCGTCCCTGCTCGACCTGTCAGTCTCACAGTCAAGCTCCCTTGTGCACTTACACTCGCCACCTGATTGCCAACCAGGTTGAGGGAACCTTTGGGCGCCTCCGTTACATTTTGGGAGGCAACCGCCCCAGTTAAACTACCCACCAGGCACTGTCCCTGAACCGGATCACGGTCCTAAGTTAGATATCCAGAGTGACCAGAGTGGTATTTCAACAATGACTCCACACTCACTGGCGTGAATGCTTCACCGTCTCCCACCTATCCTACACAAGCCACACCGAACACCAATACCAAGCTGTAGTAAAGGTCACGGGGTCTTTCCGTCCTGCTGCGCGTAACGAGCATCTTTACTCGTAATGCAATTTCGCCGAGTTCGCGGTTGAGACAGTTGGGAAGTCGTTACGCCATTCGTGCAGGTCGGAACTTACCCGACAAGGAATTTCGCTACCTTAGGATGGTTATAGTTACCACCGCCGTTTACTGGGGCTTAAATTCTCAGCTTCGCCTTACGGCTAACCGGTCCTCTTAACCTTCCAGCACCGGGCAGGCGTCAGTCCGTATACATCGTCTTGCGACTTGGCACGGACCTGTGTTTTTAGTAAACAGTCGCTACCCACTAGTCTCTGCGGCCACCACACCCTTTCGGAGCAAGTCCTAATAAGTGGATGGCCCCCCTTCTCCCGAAGTTACGGGGGCATTTTGCCGAGTTCCTTAACCACGATTCTCTCGATCTCCTTGGTATTCTCTACCTGACCACCTGAGTCGGTTTGGGGTACGGGCGGCTAGAACCTCGCGTCGATGCTTTTCTTGGCAGCATAGGATCACCCACTTTTTATCCGCATCGTGTCTCAGCCTCATGACTCCCGGATTTGCCTAAGAGTCGGCCTACGCACTTGCACCAGGACTACCATCGCCTGGCTTGGGCTACCTTCCTGCGTCACACCTGTTAATACGCTAGCCGCACCAGCATGGGGTCGAGCGTTCACACACACCCGCCTCACCCCGAAGGGATCCGCTAAAGCGTGAGCTAGGACTCTTAGCACCACTGGATTGACTGGGGCGGTTCTTCGCCGGTACGGGAATATCAACCCGTTGTCCATCGACTACGCCTGTCGGCCTCGCCTTAGGTCCCGACTTACCCAGGGAAGATTAGCTTGACCCTGGAACCCTTGGTCTTTCGGAGGACGTGTTTCTCACACGTCTTTCGCTACTCATGCCTGCATTCTCACTCGTGTAGCGTCCACGGCTGGGTCACCCCGCCGCTTCACTCGCCACACGACGCTCTCCTACCCATCAACACGGCTGGACCACGAAGGCCTACCAAAAATGTCAATGCCACAACTTCGGTGGCGTGCTTGAGCCCCGTTACATTGTCGGCGCGGAATCACTTGACCAGTGAGCTATTACGCACTCTTTCAAGGGTGGCTGCTTCTAAGCCAACCTCCTGGTTGTCAAAGCAACTCCACATCCTTTCCCACTTAGCACGCGCTTAGGGACCTTAGTTGGTGGTCTGGGTTGTTTCCCTCTCGACTATGAAGCTTATCCCCCACAGTCTCACTGCTGCGCTCTCACTTACCGGCATTCGGAGTTTGGCTGACGTCAGTAACCTTGTAGGGCCCATCGGCCATCCAGTAGCTCTACCTCCGGCAAGAAACACGCAACGCTGCACCTAAATGCATTTCGGAGAGAACCAGCTATCACGAAGTTTGATTGGCCTTTCACCCCTATCCACAGCTCATCCCCTCAGTTTTCAACCTAAGTGGGTTCGGTCCTCCACGACGTCTTACCGTCGCTTCAACCTGGCCATGGATAGATCACTTCGCTTCGGGTCTAGGACACGCGACTGAATCGCCCTATTCAGACTCGCTTTCGCTACGGCTACCCCACTCGGGTTAACCTCGCCACGTATCGCTAACTCGCAGGCTCATTCTTCAAAAGGCACGCTGTCACCCCTACTAAGGAGGCTCCAACGGTTTGTAAGCAAACGGTTTCAGGTACTATTTCACTCCCTCCCGGGGTACTTTTCACCTTTCCCTCACGGTACTTGTCCGCTATCGGTCATCTGGGAGTATTTAGGCTTATCAGGTGGTCCTGACAGATTCACACGGGATTTCTCGGGCCCCGTGCTACTTGGGATACTTCTCACGCCAAGAACAGGCATTTCGACTACGGGGTTCGCACCCTCTATGACCGGCCATTCAAAACCGTTCGTCTATACCCTCTTGTCACGTCGATCATTCGGCAGAACAATCAGAAAAGTCCCGCAACCCCCAACATGCAACGCCTGCCGGCTATCACACACGCTAGGTTTAGCCTCTTCCGGTTTCGCTCGCCACTACTTACGGAATCGCTTTTGCTTTCTCTTCCTGTGGGTACTGAGATGTTTCACTTCCCCACGTTCCCTCTACCCGCCCTATATATTCAGGCGGGAGTCACCAGGTACGCACGCGCCCTGGCGGGGTTTCCCCATTCGGACATCCTCGGATCAAAACTCGCTTATCAGTTCCCCGAGGCTTATCGCAGATTGCTACGTCCTTCTTCGGCTCCAGATGCCAAGGCATCCACCGTTTGCTCTTAAAGACTTGAAATCACATGAGTTGAATCGTCAAAAATTGACTAATGATCTTTAAGATCATCTTCACGACACAACCAAAAAGTCATGTCGAAGATGCTCGCGTCCACTGTGTAGTTCTCAAAGTACGGGCGGTACCCACCCCACACGCCACAACCGTGACAGCAGGGAAGGCCCACGAGGAACAGCCACCAACCACACCAGCCTTCCGACTAGCGCAACCAGCGCCCGGCCCCTCAGGACCCAACAGCGTGCATGTACCCACCCCTCCAACCCGAACCGTTCCCACAGCAAGCTGCGTACTAGACCCGAACCATCGGCATGAGCACCCCATCAAATGTTCCACCCATGAGCTACCAGCAACACACATTCGGTGTTGAACTGGCGCCTGGACACCCACGATTCGAAAACCCCGGATGCCAGATGCTCCTTAGAAAGGAGGTGATCCAGCCGCACCTTCCGGTACGGCTACCTTGTTACGACTTAGTCCTAATTACCGATCCCACCTTCGACGGCTCCCTCCACAAGGGTTAGGCCACCGGCTTCAGGTGTTACCGACTTTCATGACTTGACGGGCGGTGTGTACAAGACCCGGGAACGTATTCACCGCAGCGTTGCTGATCTGCGATTACTAGCGACTCCGACTTCATGAGGTCGAGTTGCAGACCTCAATCCGAACTGGGACCGGCTTTTTGGGATTCGCTCCACCTCACGGTATTGCAGCCCTTTGTACCGGCCATTGTAGCATGCGTGAAGCCCAAGACATAAGGGGCATGATGATTTGACGTCATCCCCACCTTCCTCCGAGTTGACCCCGGCAGTATCCCATGAGTTCCCACCATTACGTGCTGGCAACATAGAACGAGGGTTGCGCTCGTTGCGGGACTTAACCCAACATCTCACGACACGAGCTGACGACAACCATGCACCACCTGTTTACGAGTGTCCAAAGAGTTGACCATTTCTGGCCCGTTCTCGTATATGTCAAGCCTTGGTAAGGTTCTTCGCGTTGCATCGAATTAATCCGCATGCTCCGCCGCTTGTGCGGGTCCCCGTCAATTCCTTTGAGTTTTAGCCTTGCGGCCGTACTCCCCAGGCGGGGAACTTAATGCGTTAGCTGCGTCACGGAAACCGTGGAATGGTCCCCACAACTAGTTCCCAACGTTTACGGGGTGGACTACCAGGGTATCTAAGCCTGTTTGCTCCCCACCCTTTCGCTCCTCAGCGTCAGTTACGGCCCAGAGATCTGCCTTCGCCATCGGTGTTCCTCCTGATATCTGCGCATTCCACCGCTACACCAGGAATTCCAATCTCCCCTACCGCACTCTAGTCTGCCCGTACCCACTGCAGGCCCGAGGTTGAGCCTCGGGATTTCACAGCAGACGCGACAAACCGCCTACGAGCTCTTTACGCCCAATAATTCCGGATAACGCTTGCGCCCTACGTATTACCGCGGCTGCTGGCACGTAGTTAGCCGGCGCTTTTTCTGCAGGTACCGTCACTTACGCTTCTTCCCTGCTAAAAGAGGTTTACAACCCGAAGGCCGTCATCCCTCACGCGGCGTTGCTGCATCAGGCTTCCGCCCATTGTGCAATATTCCCCACTGCTGCCTCCCGTAGGAGTCTGGGCCGTGTCTCAGTCCCAGTGTGGCCGGTCACCCTCTCAGGCCGGCTACCCGTCGACGCCTTGGTGAGCCATTACCTCACCAACAAGCTGATAGGCCGCGAGCCCATCCCAGACCGAAAAATCTTTCCAAACACGACCATGCGATCACGTCTCATATCCAGTATTAGACGCCGTTTCCAGCGCTTATCCCAGAGTCCAGGGCAGGTTGCTCACGTGTTACTCACCCGTTCGCCACTGATCCACCAAGCAAGCTTGGCTTCACCGTTCGACTTGCATGTGTTAAGCACGCCGCCAGCGTTCATCCTGAGCCAGGATCAAACTCTCCGTAAAAAAGAAATGCATACAACCACCGGGAAAACGACAGTCATAGCGAGTTTGAAACTGACCAAAGAGAAAACATCAAAACTGACGAATTCATATGCCAACCCCCGGAAGGGCTGGTCTTTGATCCAAAGGAATTTCTCGCAATCCAACAAAAGTCAGACCGACGAGGAATAAATTGGCATTTGACAAGTGCACGCTGTTGAGTTCTCAAGGAACGGACGCACCCACAGAAACAGTCTCCCGACCTACCCGTGAGGCAATTCACTACCTATTCGATCATTCAAACCTCAAGGCTCTCACCGTGGGACCTCTAAAAGATCAACGTCGTGAAACCCGGTCGAAGACCAGAACCAAAACCCTACACCGAAACGATGAGGTTCTGGACAGTCCGCCACTTGAGACGAAGCGGGGCCTTCCGGCCTCTCCGCTCTCCCCTGTGGGGCGAACAGGTAAAACACTACGTCGGGAGTTCGGATCGGTCGAATCGAGGCCTCCGCCCGGGCGTGTCGCCACCCCTCGCCCCGAGAATGACACGGTCCTACGACGGAGCCCGGCCGACGAACAGTCGGCCGGGCTCCTGCCTCGATCATCCGCGAGGCGGGCGACGCTCAGGCGTTCGCGGTCTCCGCGTTCTTGTCTACCGGCAGCGGCCACAGCGCATCGAGCAACTGGCGCACCCACGCGATGAGGTTCGCGTCGTCGGCATCCTGTGGAAGCGGCACCACCATGGCATCTCCATTGGCGACGAGTTTTGCTTTGGGGTACAGCCGCTGCAGTCGCACGCGCATGGAATCGGGCAGGTTGGCCGGGGCGACGCGCAGATTGGACCCCATGGCGACGACATCGGCCAAGCCCGCCTGTGCCGCACGACGACGCAGGCGCGCGACCGCGATGAGACCTTCGACCTCCGCAGGAGGCTCCCCATACCGGTCGCGGAGTTCGTCGACCACGAGGTCGATCGCGTCGGCCTTCGCGGTACCTGACGCCGCAGCCGACAGCTTCTGGTACGCCTCGAGACGCAGCCGCTCGCTGTCGATGTAGAACTCGGGCAGGCGTGCGTCCACGGGGAGCTCGAGCCGCAGCTCGGTGGGTCCGTCGACGTCCTCACCTCGGAACGTCGACACCGCTTCGCCGATCATCCGCAGATACAGGTCGAAACCGACGCCGGCGATATGCCCGGCCTGTTCGGCACCGAGGAGATTGCCGGCACCGCGGAGCTCGAGGTCTTTCAGAGCCACTTGCATGCCGGAACCCAGGTCGTTGTTGACGGCGATGGTCTCGAGGCGGTCGGCCGCGGTCTCGGAGAGGGGCTTCATCTCGTCGTAGAGGAAGTACGCGTAGGCGCGGTCACGACCGCGGCCCACTCGACCGCGGAGCTGATGCAGTTGCGAGAGCCCGTACTTGTCGGCGCGATCGATGATGATCGTGTTGGCGTTCGAGATGTCGAGGCCGGTCTCGATGATCGTGGTCGATACGAGCACGTCGGCACGACGTTCCCAGAAGTCATCGACGACCTGTTCGAGCGCGTGCTCCCCCATCTGCCCGTGGGCGACGACGATGCGCGCCTCGGGGACCAGTTCGGCGAGGTGCGCAGCGACCCGCTGAATCGAGGACACCCGGTTGTGCACGTAGAAGATCTGGCCCTCTCGCAGCAGTTCGCGCCGGATGGCCGCCGCGATCTGCTTGTCGTTGCGGGGTCCGACGTACGACAGAATCGGGTGCCGGTCCTCCGGCGGAGTCGCGAGCGTCGACATCTCACGAATACCGGTGACCGCCATCTCGAGCGTGCGCGGGATGGGTGTGGCGCTCATCGCGAGGATGTCGACGTTGGTCTTGAGCTTCTTCAGCTGGTCCTTGTGTTCGACGCCGAAGCGCTGCTCTTCATCGATGATCATGAGACCGAGGTCCTTGAAGATCACCTTCTCGGTGAGGATGCGGTGGGTCCCGATGACCATGTCGACGGTGCCGTCGGTGAGGCCGGCGAGGGTGGCCTTCACGTCTTTGTCGGTCTGGAAACGCGACAGTGGCCGCACGGTGACGGGGAACCCGGCGAAACGCTCGGCGAAGGTCTCGAGATGCTGCTTGACCAACAGCGTTGTCGGCACGAGCATGGCGACCTGCTTGCCGTCCTGGATGGCCTTGAAGGCCGCGCGGACCGCGACCTCGGTCTTCCCGAAACCGACATCGCCCGAGAGCAGACGATCCATGGGGATGGGTTTCTCCATGTCGGCTTTGATCTCATCGATCGTCTGAAGCTGGTCGAGAGTCTCGGCGAAGGGGAATGCTTCTTCGAGCTCGCGCTGCCAGGGGGTGTCCGGACCGAAGGCGTAGCCCTTCGACGCCATGCGCGCCGAGTACAGCTTCACCAGCTCGACCGCGATGTCGCGAACGGCCTTGCGGGCGCGCCCCTTGGCGGCAGCCCAATCGCTGCCGCCCATTTTCGACAGAGTGGGCGCCTCGCCGCCGACGTACTTCGACAGCAGATCGAGCTGATCGGTGGGGACGAACAGCTTGTCGCCCGGGTAGCCGCGCTTGGCCGGCGCGTACTCGAGGACGAGGTACTCCTTCGTCGTCTTCACCGCGTGACGGCCACCACTCGACACCTCGCGCTGGGTGAGCTCGAGGAACTTGCCGATTCCGTGCGTCGCGTGCACGACGACGTCGCCGGGCTTGAGCTGCAGAGGGTCGACGACGTTGCGACGGCGGGAAGCGAGCTTCTTCACGCCGCGGTTGTCGCCGCTGACCGAGCGTCCGTAGAACTCGGTTTCCGTGATGACCGCGAATTTCGCCTCGGGAAGCTGGAATCCGCGTTCGAGAGGAGCGCACACCACGTGAGCGACACCCGTCTCAGGCGCCAGACGCACGTCGTCGACACGACGCGCCGCGATTCCGCGCTCCGAGAGCACGTCGCGGGCGCGATCGACCATTCCCGGACCGGATGCCGTGACGACGACCGACCATCCGTCGCTGATCAGCGTGCCGACGTGAGCGGTCGCGCCCTCGACATTGCCATGGAAGGAGGGAACGGGATCGGCCTTGATGCGGTGGGTCGAGTCGTCTCGGACGATGAGCCCCTCGTCCTCGGCATCGGCCGCTCCCGAGTCGAAGGCGCTGAGCTGCCACCAGACACCGCCGCGCCCGCTCGCCTTCTCGTGCAGGTCGTCGAGGGTGACGAAATCGCCGGAGCCGAGGTCGACCGGGGTGTCCGCGCCGGCCGTAGCCGCCGACCAGGCAGCCTCGAGGAATTCGCGGTTGGTGTCACCGAGCGTCGTCGCGCGGGCGAGCGAACGCTCGGGGTCGACGAGCGCCACCGCACTGCCGCCGGGGAGGTAGTCGACAAGGGTGATGAGGTCGTCGACCAGCACCGGGATGAGCGACTCCATCCCCTCAGCGGGAATGCCCTCGGCCATCTTCTCGAGCAGTTGACGCAGGCCCGGGTAGCCGTCGCGGAGCTCGGCGGCCCGGGCACGCACCTCGGTCGTGAGCAGCAGCTCGCGGCTGGGAACAAGGATCACAGAGGTGACCTCGCCGGGGAGCGAACGCTGGTCGGCGACGGAGAAGGCGCGGATCTGGTCGACCTCGTCGCCGAAGAACTCGACGCGGTAGGGATGATCGGCCACGGGCGGGAACACGTCGAGGATGCCGCCGCGCACCGCGAACTCGCCGCGGCGCGACACCATATCGACGCGGTGGTACGCGAGCTCGACGAGCCGTGTGATCACGCCCTCGAGCTCGAGTCCACGCCCGCCGACGACGAGCTCGATCGGCTCGACATCGCCGAGCCCGGGAGCCAGCGGCTGGAGAGCACTGCGCACCGATGCGGTCACGACAAGGGGGGCGGTGCCGTCCCACGCGGCGATCCGGCGCAGGACGTCGAGGCGTCGGCCGACCGTCTCGGGGCTCGGGCTGAGCCGCTCGTGCGGCAGCGTCTCCCATGCCGGAAAGTGCAGAACCTGTGCGCCGGGGAGGACGGCATCCAGAGCCGGACCGAGAGACTCGGCTCGTCGACCGGTCGGGGCGATCACCAACACGGCACCGGGGCCACCCGCCGAGCGGCGCCGTTCGACGAGGCCGGCGATGACCGGGGCGTCGAGGCCATCGACGAGGGAGAGAGACAGGTCGGAGGAAGCAGCCGAAGCGGCTTCACGATACGACTCAGCCTGCTCGAGGGCGCGAACGATCCCGGGAACTGTCACTCGGAAGAGTTTACGCGGGGGCTCCGACATCGGGACGGGGTGGACAACACGGCGGGCGATCCGTGTCTCGTAGGCTGGCCGCATGACGTCG
Source organism: Microbacterium sp. SL75 (assembly GCF_026625865.1). NCBI lineage: Bacteria > Bacillati > Actinomycetota > Actinomycetes > Micrococcales > Microbacteriaceae > Microbacterium > Microbacterium sp. SL75. The sequence continues at coordinate 9,378 of NZ_CP113067.1, forward strand.
CCGAGCGCTCCGAACGGTCCGGTCTTCGCCGCTCCCCACGCGGCGCCGCCGGTCGGGACGCTGCTCACTCCCCCGGAGCCGACGCGCCGCGGTCGACCCCTGGGAACTTGGGCGCTCGCGCTCTCGGTCGTCGCGGCGGTGTTGGCATCCGCCGTCGGAGGATTCGCGGCGTTCCGCTCGGCGCGCGGGGCGGCCCCCGGGCTGACCACCATGTCGTCGAACGGCTTCGACTGGCGCGTCCTCTCCCCCGTCCGCGATCTGGTGCTGCTGGGCGAGGTCGCTTTCTGGTCGGGAACCGTGATCGGTCTCACGGCGCTCGTGCTCGGTATCGTCGCCATCGTGCGGCGGTCCGGGCGGGGCGCCGGGATCGCCGGGCTCGTCATCGCGGTTCTGGGACCCGCCATCTTCGGCGGGCTCACGCTCATCGCCATCGTGGCAGGGCTGGCGAGCGTCCCCTCCGGCGGTTCGTCGGTCTGATCCCCGGGCGGACTGCTCCTCGCCCCAGTGGGCGACATCGCTCCGAATCGGCGACCGTCCACCCCGCGATCCCCCGCCAGTCGGTTCCTAGACTTCGGGACAGGGCCTGTTCGCCCATCGAAGACCAGAGGAGCACTCCGTGAGCACGACACCGCCGCCCCCCGAGCCCTACCAGCAGCCCGTCGCGCGAAACGACGCCTACCGCGCCACCCCCGCAGGAGTGCCCGCCCCCGCGGCTCCTGCCTACGTCCCCCCGGCATCTGCGAACCCCAAGGGCGGAAACAAGCTCGGGCTCGGCGCTTTCGTCGTCTCGCTGGTCGGCGTGGTCGGCGGCTCGATCATCGCTCTCATCGCCGGCATGCAGAGCGCGGCCCTCGCGCCCTACGCCGACGCCGGTCAGCGGGTCGACCCGAACGCCCTCCCACCGGAGGTCCAGCAGGCGGCCGCGCTCTTCGGCATCCTGACCATCGTCGCCTTCGCCGTGTACGCCGTTCTCGGCCTGTGGGGCTTCGTCCAGGGCATCGTCGCGGCGATCAAGAGTCGCGGTCGTGGGTGGGGCATCGGCGCCGTCGTGCTATCTGTGCTCGGCGGCATCGTGGTCGGAATCGCCCTGGCCGCAGGCGCGGCGATCGGCGTCTCGACGTGAGCTGACCCTCGGTGCGAACGGCCACGGTTGCTCGCGACCGGGGCCGTTCGCCGTCTCGGTGTTGCCCCTGACACCGTGGCAGGGTGTGGACTGTCGTCATGGTCTCGATCGGTGAACTCGCTCGGCAAACGGGTACGACGCCACGCATGCTGCGCCACTGGGAGGCCACCGGCCTTCTGCCTCCCGCAGACGTCGATCCGGCAACCGGACGCCGCTCCTACGACCTCGCGCAGGAAGGACGCGTGCTGACCATCGTCGCCCTCCGTGCCAACGGCTTCGGACTCGAAGAGATCCGCGTCCTGCTCGACTCACGGACGGACCACGCGAAGCTGCGCGCAGTCCTCGATGCGAGGCGATCGACGCTTTCCGCCAGCATCGCCCGCGACAACGCCGCCCTGCGCCGTCTGGACAGCAGGATCGCCTCGCTCGACCGCGGGCACCACGACATCGCGACGACGCTGACGCTGGAAGCGCTCCCCCCGCTCACGGGCCCGGGCCTGCGGACGTCCGTGGCGCACGAGTCGGAGATTCCCGCGGCGGTGCGCGCGGTGCTCGATCGGATGGCCGCACCGGCAGGGGCGGAGGTCGCCCTCGTCTACGACGGGACGACGGACCCCCGGGTGATCGCCGTGACCGCGGTCTGCGAGGCGGCCCGAACAGACGTGATCACGATCCCGGGAGCGCCCCGCGCGGCGAGCGTCCGGCTCGCACAACGGCCCGTCGACCTCGGGGACACCTGGGCCGCTCTCGACGCCGCGCTCCTGCCGCTAGGGCTCGCGGCGACCGGGCCATATCGTCACATTCTTCACTCGGAGGGGACGGCCACCACGCTCGCGACCCCGACCACACCGGTGACCGGCTCGGTATGAGCCCTTCGCTCAGGCGCGCGGAGCGTGGAAGCGCTGCTGCGCGGCGACGAGGCCCTCGTCGGCCAACAGCTCCACGGCATCCGCGGCATCCGAGACCAGGATGGGCAGGGTCTGACGCTCGGCGGCGCTGAAGGGGTCGAGCACCCAGTCCGCGGGATCTTGCCGGCCGACCGGGCGACCGATTCCGACCCGCACCCGGGGGAAGTCGGGCGTGCCGAGCGCTTTCGCGATGTCACGGACGCCGTTGTGACCACCGTGACCGCCGCCGGTCTTGAGCTTGATGGTGTCGTAGGGGATATCGAGCTCGTCGTGCACGACGACGATCCGCTCGGGGCCGATGTCGTAGAACCGGGCGAGGCCGGCGGCCGGGCCGCCGGAGACGTTCATGAAACTGTTGGGCTTGGCCAGCACGAGCTTCGCCGCTCCCGGCCGCAGCCAGGTCTCGACCACTCGCGCGTTGGCCTTGTGCGCGCGGAACGCTTCGCGGCGACGGGCGGCGAGTTCATCGATGACCATCTGACCGATGTTGTGCCTCGTCGCCTCGTAGCGCGGGCCGGGGTTGCCGAGACCCACGATGAGCCAGGTGTCTGCCATGGCATCCATCCTTCCGGGTCCGGGTGGGGACCGTACGCGACGACGCGGTGCGCCGCGCGGCGAAACGAACGAGGGGACGCGAATCCGCGCCCCCTCGTCGTCGTCGGACCGGTGAACGGCCCTCGGGAATTACTTGTCGTCGCCCTGTTCGGCCGTCTCGGCCTCTTCGGACTGCTCCCCGGCGACCTCGGCGTCGGCCTCGGCGATCTCTTCGTCGGCGGCGATCGTGTCGAGCGGGATCGAGACACCCACGATGAGAGTCTCGGGCTCGGTGACGAGGGTCGCGCCCTGGGGCAGCTTCAGGTCGGCGGCGGTGATCTGGGTGCCATCCTCGGCGCCCTCGACATCGACCTCGACGTTCTGCGGGATGTGAGTGGCCTCGACCTCGAGCGAGACCGACGTGGCGTCGAGCATGGCGATGGTGCCCGAGAAGGGCTCGCCGGTGATGACGACGGGAACGTCGACCTGGACCTTCTCGCCCTTGTTCACCACGATGAGGTCGATGTGCTCGATGATCTGGCGCACGGGGTCCTTCTGGACATCCTTGACGAGGACGAGCTGGCTCTTGCCCGCGATGTCGAGGTCGAGCAGCGCGTTGGCGCGACGGATCAGCAGCGCGGTCTGGTGACCGGGCAGCGCGACGTGCTGGGGCTCGGTGCCGTGACCGTAGATGACGGCGGGGATCTTGCCCGCGGCGCGGAGGCGACGGGCGAAGCCCTTGCCGAAGTTCTCGCGCAGTTCTACGACGACCTTGTTGTCTTCCGACATGATGTTCTCCTCGCGGGCTCGTGTCCCGCAGCTTGTGAGCGGACAAGGTCCGCACCTGTGTGGTCTGGATTCGACTCGAACGCGAGCGCGTGAGGAAAGCCGGGAGCCTGCATCACTGCGTCGATCACGGATGCCCAGCGCGCCGTACGGCGTACGAGGTGGCATCCCTCGCCGAAGTTCCCCGGAAGTCTACCAGCGCGCGGGGCCGCACCACGACCCCGCCGCCGGGGCGCGCGCAGGACCGCCCGCGGAGCGACGGTAGGATCGAACGGCCACAACCCACCCGGAGGATCATCATGGACAGCGGCTTCTTCTCTCACGTCGTGCTCTGGGTCATCGGCGGCATCGCCGCATTCGGCCTGCTCGGCACCGTCGGCGCCCTGTTCTCGATGGGCCGCACCACGGACTACAAGAAGCACTGACGCCCGGAACCGCGGCTTGCCCCCGGCGGAGCCGCTCCGCGGTCGCCGGGCTGTGCCGACCCTTATGCGGACCGGTTCGTGAGGACGAGCTCGATCGTCGTCACCCCGCCTCCGGGGAGCGTGACGGGTCGTTCAGTTGTTTCCGCCGAACGAGAGCACGACCTTCGACGATCGCGACGCGTCCGCCGCCGTCGCGAAGGCGTCGAGGGCGTGAGCGACGGGCGTCACGTGCGTCACGATGCCTTCCACGGCGAGTGACCCGTCGGCAAGCGCCGCCAGCACCTCGCCGAACTCGCCGCCGAAACGGAACGACCCGGTCAGCGTCAGCTCCCGTGTGATCGCCGTCGCGATCGGCGCCGCTACCGTGCCCGCCGCTTGAAGCCCGAGCAGAACGACCGTCCCGCCGCGCCGCGCCGCCGCGACCGCCGCAGCGAGTCCGGGGACGGTGCCGCTCGACTCGATCACGACGTCGGCGTGCAGGGCCTCGATCGCCGCCGCGTCGCGCGCGTCGAGGGTACGCGCCCCGCGAGCCGCTGCCAGACGGCGCGGAAGCTCGTGCAGATCAGTGGCGACGACCTCGCCGGCACCGTGGTGGCGAGCCGCGGCCACGGCGAGCAGGCCGATGGGACCCGACCCGATGACCGCGACGCGTCGGCCCGTGACCGTTCCGGCGCGTTCGACGGCGTGCCACGCGACCGCCGCGGGCTCCGCAAGCACGGCCGTGGCGAGATCGAGCCCCGCCGGCAGAGGGAAAAGCATGCGCGTGGGGAGCGCGACACGCTCGGCGAACCCGCCCTGCGTGTGCGGGAGGTGCATGGCCGAGCCCAGGTAGGTCGAGGCCGGCGCGAGGTTCGGGCGCTCCCGCGGCCACGGCGTCGCGCCGTCGTCGCGGGGAGTCAGCGGGTGCACGGCCACCGGCGTGCCCTCGGCGGGCCCGCTTCCGTCGGCAGCGGCGCGCACCACCACCCCCGACAGCTCATGGCCCAGGACGAGCGGCTCCCGCAGGATCGATGCTCCCGCAGCCCCGTGTCGCCAGTAGTGGAGGTCGGAGCCGCAGACACCCCCGAATGAGACGGCGACGACGGCCTCATCGGCATCCGGGGTCGGCTCACCGATGTCGTCGATGCGGAGGTCGTCGGCGGCGTGGGCCACCACGGCGAGATTCGTCACGGTTCTCCTCAGAAAGTTGCGGTGCGAAGGCGCACATCGGCGACGACGACGTCGACCCGCGCACCCGGGTGGATCGGTGCGGCGGAGAACGGTGCCCCCATCATGATGACGTCGCCCGGGCCGAGGACGTTCCACCCGGCGACGTAGGCCAGGCAGTCCCTCAGCGAGACCGGCAGACGCGCGGCGGAGGTCTGCCGGACCGGCTCGTCGTCGACGATGAGCGCCAGAGCCAGATCGGCATCGAGCGACAACCCGGTGTCGATCCACGGCCCGAGCGGTGTGTAGCCCGCGCCCGCCTTGGACTCGAAGTTGCGCGGATCGAGGACCGACCGGTCGGGGCTCGACAGGTCGTTGACGGCAGTCATGCCGAGCACGTACTCGTGGGCGTTCGCCGCCGTCAACCCGGTGGTGTCGCGACCGATGACGACGGCGATCTCGGCTTCGGCGACCGTGGTGCCCGCGTCGCGCCGGAGCGCCACCGACGCGTCCGACCCGGTGACGGTGCGCGGACTCTTCAGCCATGCCTGCACGGGAGCGGCATGATCGGGGCCATTCTGCGCGATGCCGACGACCACGATCGGCTCGCACGGAGCCAACAGACGTCCCGCGACCGGGTCGCCCTCGTCGGCGGGGCGGCGGCCGTCCGCGAACGCTGCGTACGGATCAGTGATCGGGATCCACGACCCGTCGTCGGCGAGACGGACCGTGCGCACCCCGGCGGGGGTCTCGACGCGAGCGATGCGCATCAGACCACCGCCGTCATGCCGCCGTCGACGAAGATCGTCTGGCCGTTGACGAAGTCGCTCGCCGAGCTCGAGAGGAACACCAGCGCCCCCACCAGGTCGCCGGTGTTCCCCCACCGCCCCGCGGGCGTGCGCGAGCGCACCCACGCGGAGAACTTCTCGTCGTCGACGAGTGCCCGGGTCAGCTCCGTGGCGAAGTACCCGGGTGCGATGGCGTTGGCCTGAATGCCGTGCGGCGCGAGATCGGCGCACAGGCCCTTCGTGAGCATCGTGATCGCTCCCTTCGTCGCGCCGTACGCCGCGATGGAAGGGCGGGCCAGCTGCGACTGGACGCTACCGATCTGCACGAGCTTGCCCGATCCGCGCGAGATCATGCCGCCGGCCACACGTCGGGAGACGTAGAACGCGCTCGAGAGGTTCGTGCGCACCAGGTCGTCCCAGTCGGTGTCGGCGAACTCCGCGATCGGCGCGCGCCGCTGGATGCCGGCGTTGTTCACGACGATGTCGGGCACGCCGTAGCGATGCTCGATGAGAGAGACGCCCTCGTCGACAGCGCCGGACTCCCCCACATCGAAGGTCACCGCGTGAGCGGCCACCCCGGTCGACGCGGAGATCTCCTCCGCCGCGCGTCCGGCGGTCTCGGCATCCCGTCCGTGCACGAGCGTCGTGGCCCCCGCCTCGGCGAGGCCCTGCGCGAGGGCCCGGCCGATGCCGCGGCTGGAACCGGTGACCAGGGCCAGCCGCCCGGTCAGGTCGAACGCGGCCGTCATCGGATCGTCCGCACGGTGACGGTCGTGGCGTCCACGCCCTCGCCGGCCTCTTCGCGAGACACCTTGATCGCGTCGTCGGTGCGCGTGAGGTCGCGGCGCAGCGTCTCGGGGACGAGGAAGGTGGATGCCGTGGTGATCAGGGCGAGCGTGGCCATGTAGATCGCCAGCAGCAGCCAGTTCGCGCCGCTGACGGCGATGATGTAGGCGCCCAGCACACCCGCGAGGCCACCGGCGAGCACCGCCGAGATCTCTCGCGCCATCGCGACGCCGAGGTAACGGTGGCGGTTGCCGAACAGCTCAGGGAGCATCGCGCACTGGGGTCCGAGCATGGAGTTGACGGCGACGCCGATACCGATCGCGACGACGGCGATCGTGATCGGGTAGCTCCCGAGCGAGATCAGCCACCAGGCGGGGAAGGTGAACAGCAGCATGAACACCGCGCCCGCGCGGTACACCGTGCGACGACCCATCCGGTCGGACAAGGCGCCCGTCAGCGGCACCGAGAAGATGCCGATCAGCGAGCCGAGGGTGACCCCCCAGGTGAGGAGGCTGCGGTCGGCCTGTCCCCCCACCGACGCGACGAAGAAGGTCAGCGCGAGGGTGTTGAACATGTAGGAGCCGCCGTTCTCGGCCATGCGGAGCCCGATACCGACGATGACTCCGGGCAGACCGCGCGTGAAGATGTCGCGCACGGGCCGCTCGGCAATCTGCTCGCTCTTCTCGAGCTCGATGAAGGTCGGCGTCTCGCGCAGGCGCATGCGGATGAACAGCGCGAGGAGGATCAGCACGAACGAGGCGAGGAATGGCACGCGCCAGCCCCAGCTGAGCAGCTGGTCTTCGGGCAGCAGCGAGATGAGGCTGAACACGACGGCCGCGAGCAGCGTTCCGGCCTGGATGCCGATGAAGGGCAGGGCCGAGAAGAATCCGCGGCGCTTGACGGGGGCGTATTCGGCCATGAGGACCGTGGCCCCCGCCTGCTCGGCGCCGGCGCCGAAGCCCTGCAGCAGTCGCATGATCACGAGCAGGATCGGAGCGAGGATGCCGACGGCCTCGTACGTGGGCAGGAGGCCGATGGCGGTGGACGCCCCGCCCATCAGCACGATCGTGATGACGAGGACCCACTTACGGCCGAGCTTGTCGCCGAGCACGCCGAAGAAGAGTCCGCCGAAGGGACGTGCCAGGAAGCCGACGCCGTAGGTCGCGAAAGCGGCGACCGTGGCCAGGGCCGGGTTGTCTTGCGAGAAGAACAGGACGTTGAAGATCAGCGCCGTCGACAGCCCGTAGAGCGCGAAGTCGAAGTACTCGAGCGCGCTGCCGATGCTGGAGGCGAGGGTCGCCCTCCGCAGATTGGCGGCGTACTCGGGGTCGTCCTGCGGCACGGGCGGTGCGGTGGGTGCAGTGGTCACGGCCATCTCCTTTGATCGGCTGGGGTCTCCCGACACCGGGACTGTATCAACCCTCTGAACTGAGTTCAATATGTTGAACACAATTCGTTGAGCCCGTTTCCACTCCATTGATCGGGAGGCGCGACGAATACCCCTCCACGGAGGGGCGAGACGAGCGCACTCAGGGGCGCGGTGCCGCGCTGAACGGATTCGTCAGCGCCGACGCGGCCCCGCGCAACGCCTCTCCGACGCGCGTGATGCGCTCGGGCGTGGCATCCAGAACGGGGATGCCGACACCCAGGGCCAACTGCGGATCGCCCGGCGCCCACCCCTCGAGGGGCACGGCCACCCCGACGATCCCCCGGAACGACTCCTCCTCGTCGATGGCCCATCCGCGCTCGCGAGCGACCGCCAGCTTCACGAGGATGCCCTCGACATCGACCGTGCTGTGCGCCGTCAGCGCGGGCAGCGGGCCTCGACGCGCGAGCAGATCCCGCACGGTAGCGTCGTCGCGCGTCATGAGCAGCGCGCGCCCCGTCGCCGACAGGGCGGCGGGAAGTCGGGAGCCCAGCGGCGTGCCCAGACGCACCGAGCGCGAGCCCTCGTACCGGGCGAGGTAGAGCGAGTCGGCGTCATCGAGCACCGCCACCTGCACGAGCTCACGCACCAGCACGGGCGACGACTCGCAGACGGCGTAGAACTCGCGCACCTGGTTGAACTGCGCCGCGAAAGCTCCGCCGAGCTCGGCGGTGCGGATGCCGAGGCGATAGCCGAGCGGGACGCGTTCGATCATGCGCTCCGCCTCGAGCGAGAGGCACAGGTTGGCGGTCGACGACTTCGCCAGCCCCAGCCCCGATGCCAGCTCGGTCAGGGTGAGCGCACGCTCGGCCTCGGCCAGAAGCCCGAGCAGGCGAATACTGCGTCCCACCGCCGGGGCGGGATCCCGTGCGAGCCGGCCGTCGTCGTCGGTCATGCCGGCTCCCCTCGATGGTCTCGATCAGTAGAACTCGACCGTATCGACAACCGCGCGCAGCGGCTGTCCATCGATCAGGCGCGTGGCGTTCTCGGCGAAGCGACGGGCGATCCTCTCCTCTTCCCTGCTGCTCAGCGCGGCCGTGTGCGGGCTCACGAGAACGCGCGGGTGCCCCCACAGCGGCGAGTCGACGGGCAGCGGCTCGACCTCGAACACGTCGAGCGCCGCGAAACCGACCCGGCCATCGTCGAGGGCCGCGAGTAGGGCGCTCTCGTCGATGACGCTGCCGCGCCCGACGCTGGCGAGGACGACCCCCGGGCGGACGGCGGCGAACATGTCCGCGCCGATGAGGTGGTGCGTCTGATCGGTCCCGGGGAGCGTCACGACGATGGCATCCACCTGCCCGACGGCCTCGGCGAGATCGTCGAGCGGTACGAGGCGGTCGACTCCCTCGACCGGCGCGCCCGAGCGGGTCGTGCCCCACACCTCGGCGCCCAGAGCGTGGAAGCGGCGAGCGCATTCGGCACCGATGCCGCCGAGTCCCACGACGAGCACGGTCATCTCGTCGATCTGGCGCATCTCCCACCGATCGGACCAGACGCGCGCATCCTGGTCTGCCCGCAGGCGCGGCAGTCCCTTGGCCCCCGCGAGCACTCCGAACACCGCGAACTCCGCGAGCGGTCCGCCGTGCACACCCGCACTCGTGGTGAACACGACGCGCTCGAGAGCCGTGTCGTCGAGGGCTGCCGCCTTCACCTGCCCGCCGCCACCGGCGGCCGTCGTCATGACCCACCGCAGGCCCGGGTTGGCCGCGACCGTGCGCGAGAGCGCGGCCGGTTCGACGTCGGGAATGCCGAAGAGCGCCTCGGCCGAGTCGATCATCGCCTCGAAGGCGCGCTGCTCGGCGTCGGTGCGCACGTGGGCCGGGTCACCCGACCAGTCGGCGGGGCCGCGCATGGGGCGCGTGAGAGCGGCATCGCGCACCAGCTCGAGCCGCGGCTCCAGCCGCTCGATGAGCCGGCAGTGCTCCTCCGCCAGAGGAACGGCTACCACCGCGCGTAGGCTCTTGTGCGTCGACATCTTCGTCCATCCCTTCGCCGCGATCGCGGGCACCGCGAGCCGCTCGACCCCTCGGTATACGTTCACCATAGTGAACCCTGTTCAACCTGTTGTCCAGTCGATAGGATGCCGTGCATGACACCTCTCGACGACGAGACCACCCCCGCCACCGTCCGACTCGGGGTATGGGGCCTCGGGGCGATGGGGGCACCGATGGCGCACCACCTGCTCGCCGCCCGCGGCTCCCTGACCGTCCACGCGCGCCGGCGACGCCCGGCGCTCATCGAGGCCGGCGCGCAGTGGGCCGAGACGGTCCGTGACCTCGCCGTCCACACCGACGCCGTGCTCGTGATGCTGCCCGACCTTCCGCAGCTCGAGGAGCACCTCGACGGGCCCGACGGGCTGCTGGCAGGCATCGGCGACCGCGCTTTTCTCGTCATGATCGGCTCGACCTCGTCACCCGTGGGCGTGCGGGAGCTGTCGGACCGCCTCCCCGACGGCATCCGGGTGGTCGACTGCCCCGTCTCGGGCGGCGAGGACGGCGCGAAAGCCGGACGACTGTCCATCATGCTCGGCGGCTCCCCCGCCGACACCGACCGGGCTGCCGCACTTCTGGCTCCGTGCGGAACGCCCGTGCGTCTCGGCCCCCTCGGCGCCGGGCAGGTGGCGAAAGCCTGCAACCAACTCGTCGTCGCCTCGACGATCCTCGCGCTCGGGGAGGCGACCGAGCTCGCCGCGCGTTCCGGCGTCGACCCCGCCACCTTGTGGGAGCTTCTGGGCGGCGGGTACGCCGGATCACGCCTGCTCGAGAGCCGTCGCGAGCGCCTCGTCACGGGCGACGACTCCCCCAGTGGCATCGCGGAGTACATGGTGAAAGACCTGCGCTTCGCGGCCGACATCGCCGCATCCACCGACACGCGGCCCGCGCTGCTGCCGGCCCTGCGAGCCGCCTTCGACGAGATCGTCGAGCGGGGCCTGGGCGGCCGCGACATCGCCGTCACCCGCCGCTTCACGGCGGAGCGCAGCTCGGCCCCCACCCACACGGACTGACATCGGCGAGCGCCGGAGCGACCGCGAGCGACGAGCCCACCACGACCGACTCGTCCCTGCGCGCAACGGATCCGCCGAGGCCTTACTCCGAGCTCACCGCGGAGGCCATCGCATCCCCCGCCTCGCGCACGATGAGGTGCATCGCCTGCACGGCGTCGTCGGCGCGACCGGCCGCGACGGCGAAGGCCACGTCTTGGTGCCACCGCACGGCATGCGGGTTGGCGTCGTGCGGCATGAGCTCGTGTCGCGTCCGCCCCACCAGCACCGATTCGACGACCGCGCCGAGGGCGGCGAACATCGTGTTGCCGGATGCCGCGAGCACCGTGCGGTGGAAGCGGATGTCGGCCGCGAGGTACTCGGCGCCGTCCGCGTCGTGCTCGGTGCGCGCCATCTCCATCACCGCGGCCACCAGCACCTGGCGCTGCGCGTCGGTGGCGTGGGTCGCCGCGGCACGCGCAGCGAGCGGTTCGATCGCACCGCGGAGCTCGCTGAGCTCGCGTAGCTGCGCGTGCCGGCCGGGACCGGCGAGGCGCCAGGCGATGATCTCGGGCGCGTAGACGTTCCACTGCGTCGACGGAAGCACCTCGACACCCGTCTTTCGACGCACCCGCACGAGCCCGAGCGACTGCAGCACGCGCACGGCCTCACGGCCCGCTCCGCGCGACGATCCGGGCGAGAGCTCGGCTGTGATGAGGCGCGAGCCGGCGCCCAGCTCCCCGTCGACGATCGCCGAGCCCAGGCGGTCGACGAGGGCGTCGTGCAGCGTCGACACGGCGGGACGGTCCAACGTCATTTCTCGATGATGACAGACGTGATGCGCTCCGACGGACGCATTCGTCGTGCACATCCCTGCATCTTGTGGTTTTATGTACGACAAATACCCACTGCACCATCACCCACGGCATCGCTGCCGCTCGCCGGATCAAGGACGCTCATGGCCCTCTCCCCCCACCCCTCCACGCTGGTGCTCGCCGCCGCGGAGTCCGCGACCACCGCCCCCGCCGGGCAGTTGATCACCGCCGCCCTCATCGGCATCGCCCTCATCGTGGTGCTCATCACGTGGGGCAAGCTGCACCCCTTCCTCGCCCTGACCATCGGCGGGTTCACGACGGGCGTCGTCGCCGGCATGCCCATCGCCACCTCGGTGACGAGCTTCACCGGCGGCTTCGGCTCGACCATGGGCGGCGTCGGCATCCTCATCGCCCTCGGTGCGATCTTCGGCAAGCTGCTCGCCGACTCGGGCGGCGCCGACCGCATCGTCGACACCCTCGTCGCCCGCGCGACCCCGCGCTCACTCCCCTGGGTCATGGGGTTGATCGGAGCGATCATCGGCCTGCCGATGTTCTTCGAGGTCGGTCTCGTACTGCTGGTCCCCGTCATAATCCTCGTGGCCCGCCGCTCGGGCGTCTCGCTGATGAAGATCGCCATCCCGACCCTCGCTGGCCTCTCCGCGATGCACGGCCTCGTGCCCCCGCACCCGGGGCCGCTCGCCGCCATCGACGCACTGGACGCCAACCTCGGCCTGACCCTCGCGTTCGGCGTGATCGTCGCGATCCCCGCGGTCATCGTCGCCGGCCCGTTGTTCGCCCCGATTGCCGCCCGCTGGGCCCCCGTTCCCGTGCCCGAGCTGTTCGTCTCGGCCGAGGAGAAGGGCGAAGAGCCCGCTCGCCGCCCGTCGTTCGCGGCGACGCTGGCGAGCATCCTCCTGCCCGTGTTCCTCATGCTGCTGAAGGCCGTCGCCGACATCGTCGCGCCCGGCTCGACCGCCGTATGGAAGGTGGTCATCGACTTCCTCGGCCTGCCGATCATCGCGCTGCTGCTGGCCGTGCTCGTCGGCTTCGTCGTGCTCGGCCGGGGCGCCGGCTTCGACCGCGCCAAGCTGACGAGCGTCGTCGGCTCCTCGCTCGGGCCCATCGCCGGCATCCTCCTCATCGTCGGCGCGGGCGGCGGGTTCAAGCAGGTGCTCGTCGACACCGGCATCGGCAAAGTGATCGCCGATCTCGTCGCGGGCTCCAGTGTCTCCGTGCTGCTGCTGGCCTGGCTGGTCGCCGTGGTCATCCGCGTCGCGACCGGATCGGCCACCGTCGCCACGATCACCGCCGCCGGCATCCTGCAGCCGCTCACCGAGACCCTCGACGCCCCCATGACGGCGTTGCTGGTGCTCGCGATCGGCGCGGGCTCGGTGTTCCTGAGCCACGTGAACGATGCCGGCTTCTGGCTCATCAAGGAGTACTTCGGCTTGAACATCCCGCAGACACTGAAAACATGGAGCGTGCTGGAGTGCGTGATCTCGGTCATGGGCCTGGCCGGCGTTCTCGCGATCAGCGTGTTCGTCTGATGGGAGAGGAAGAGAGAATCATGACGTCCCACCCCGTCCTCGTCTTCATGGGCCCCGCCGGCACCGGCAAGTCCACCGTCGCCGGCATGCTCGCCGGTCGCCTCGGCTGGGACTTCCAGGAGGGCGACGACCTGCACCCCGCGGAGAACGTCGCCAAGATGGCATCCGGTCACGCCCTCGACGACGATGACCGATGGCCGTGGCTCGATCGCGTCGCCGGCTGGATCGACGGCCAGATCGCCGCCGGACGCCCCGGCGTCATCACGTGCTCGGCCCTCAAGCGCAGCTACCGCGACGTACTGCGCCGCGACGATGTGACCTTCGTCCTGCTGATGGGCGACCCGAAGCTCGTGCTCGAACGCCTGCTGCGTCGACAGGGCCACTACATGCCGCCGTCGCTGCTGACCTCGCAGTTCGAGACCCTGGAGATCCCGGATGCCGATGAGCGCGCGATCCGCACCGACCTCGACCTCACTCCCCAGGAGCAGGTGCGAGAGGTCGTCGAGCGTCTCCAGCTCACTCACACCCCGTCCTGAAACACGCGCGGGCCGAGCCGATAAAGTGGCGGAGGCGGCCCACGTGAGCCTGCCCACACCCCTCGCACCTGAAGACGGAGCACCCATGACGTCCCACGCCTCCCCGACCGGCCCCTCGACCGACCAGGACCAGTCCCCGCATCAGGCCGCACAGGTGCACGAGGGTGCGCCCGGCATCGAAGAGGTGGACCGTCCCACCGCCGACGCCGACTCACGCCCCCAGGGCGAGGGCGACGGCCGCGCCAACATCGGCGTCGTCGGCTTGGCCGTGATGGGCTCGAACCTCGCCCGCAACCTCGCCAGCCGCGAGGGCAACACGGTCGCCATCTTCAACCGCAGCAAGGACAAGACCGAGCACGTTCTCGAGCAGCACCCCGAGGCCAACTTCGTCGCCTCGTTCTCGTACGAGGACTTCGCCGCGTCGCTGGCGAAGCCGCGTACCGCGATCATCATGGTCAAGGCCGGCCGTCCCACCGACTTCGTCATCGACGAGCTGGTGAAGGTCTTCGAACCGGGCGACATCATCGTCGACGGCGGCAACGCGCTGTTCACCGACACCATCCGCCGTGAGAAGGCCGTGCGCGACACCGGAATCAACTTCGTCGGCATGGGCGTCTCGGGCGGCGAAGAGGGTGCCCTGCGCGGCCCCTCGATCATGCCCGGCGGTTCCGACGAGGCCTGGGCCACGCTGGGCCCGATCCTAAAGTCGATCGCCGCGGTCGCCGAGGGCGAGCCCTGCGTGACGCACGTCGGCCACGATGGCGCCGGTCACTTCGTGAAGATGGTGCACAACGGCATCGAGTACGCCGACATGCAGCTGATCGCCGAGGCCTACGACCTCATCCGCCGCGCCACGGGCAAGAGCCCGGCCGAGATCGCGGACGTGTTCGCCGAGTGGAACCGGGGCGAACTGGAGTCGTACCTCATCGAGATCACCGCCGAGGTGCTGCGCCAGACCGACGCCGACACGGGCAAGCCCCTCGTCGACGTCATCCTCGACCAGGCCGGCGCCAAGGGCACCGGCGCGTGGACCGTGCAGACGGCCCTCGACCTGGGCGTCCCCGTTTCGGGCATCGCCGAGGCCACGTTCGCCCGGTCGCTGTCGAGCCACCCCGAGCAGCGCGAGGTCTCGCGCGAGCTCCCCGGCCCCTCGGGCACCGACGTGCTCTCGGGCGAAGATGCCGACGCCTTCATCGAGCAGGTGCGACTCGCGCTCTACGCCTCGAAGATCGTGGCCTACTCGCAGGGCTTCGACGAGATCCGCGCCGGTGCCGCCCAGTACGACTGGAGCATCGACCTGGGCGCGGTGTCGAAGATCTGGCGCGGCGGGTGCATCATTCGTGCGCAGTTCCTCAACCGCATCGCCGAGGCCTACGACGCCGAAGCCGCCCTCCCCGTGCTGCTGACCGCCCCGTACTTCGTCGAGGCCCTCGGCCGGGCGCAGGACGCATGGCGCCACATCGTGTCGTTGTCGGCGGCGAGCGGCATCCCCGCCCCCGCGTTCAGCTCGTCGCTCGCGTACTACGACGGCCTGCGCGCGGAGCGCCTGCCCGCCGCCCTGATCCAGGGCCAGCGCGACTTCTTCGGTGCGCACACCTACCGTCGCATCGACAAGGAGGGCACCTTCCACACCCTGTGGTCGGGCGACCGCACCGAGATCGAAGCCGAAGACACCCACTGAGAGCTGTCTTGACGAGGCGGCGGCGAGCATGGCTCGTCGCCGCCTCGTGCGTCTATGGCCGCCCAGGCGCGTCGCGGACGTCCGCGACGTCGTCGCGAACAACCCCGGGTGCCGCGGTCGGGGTCGGCACGGGCTCGTTCTCAGCCGTCGGATCTCCCGTTCCCAGGATTCCCATAAGGCTCGCCATAGAAAGCTCATAGATACGAGAGCACAATGAGTTCTATGACCGCGACCGCCGCCGCCCCCACCTTCACCCGCCCCGACGGGAGCGCCCTGCGCGTCCTCGTCGTCGACGACGAGCAGATGCTCACCGACCTGCTGTCGATGGCCCTGCGCATGGAGGGCTGGGACGTGAAGACCGCCGGATCGGGCTTCGACGCCCTGCAGTCCGCGCGCGACTTCGAGCCGGATGCCATGGTGCTCGACATCATGATGCCCGACCTCGACGGCATGGCGGTGCTGCAGCGCCTGCGTCACTCGGGCAACGACGTGCCCGTGCTGTTCCTGACGGCGAAGGACGCCGTGGCCGACCGCGTCGCGGGTCTCACGGCCGGTGGCGACGACTACGTCACCAAGCCCTTCAGCCTCGAAGAGGTCGTGGCGCGCCTGCGAGGCCTCATGCGTCGCGCCGGCACCGCCCTCACGCGCGACTCCGAGCCGATCCTGCGCGTCGGCGACCTCTCGCTGAACGAGGACAGCCACGAGGTCATCCGCGGCGGCAAGGAGATCGAGCTGACCGCGACCGAGTTCGAGCTCCTGCGCTTCCTCATGCGCAACCAGCGTCGCGTGGTGTCGAAGGCGCAGATCCTCGACCGCGTCTGGAACTACGACTTCGGCGGTCGCTCCAGCGTCGTCGAGCTCTACATCTCGTACCTGCGCAAGAAGATCGACGCCGGAAACGACCCGCTCATCCACACCGTGCGCGGTGTCGGGTACATGATCAAAGCGCCTCAGTGAGTATTCCGCCGAGACCAGCGCCCCCCGCTCCCCCGTCCGAGGTCTGGGAGACCGACCACCCCGCAGTCGCCGACACCGGCACACCGGAGCCGAGGCCGAAGCGGGAGCCCCTGTCGACGCGGCTCCGCCGCCCGTGGACGCTGCAGGCGCGTCTGATGACGGCCGTCATCGGCATGGTCGCGTTCATCCTCGTGATGATCGGCATCTCGACCAGTGCGATCCTCAGCCAGGTTCTCTACGTGAACCTCGGCGCCCAGGTGGACGAAGCGGCTGCCTCCATACAGCCGCGGGCGGCGTTCCAGAGCTCGGCGGAGCAGGTCCTGGAGTCGGGGTTCTTCGACTCCGGCACGCTGCTCGTGATGAACTCGCGCGGTGCCGGGATCACCGGAGCTGTCGTCGGCGACAACGGCGTGCGCGCGCTCACGACCGACGACCTCGGTCGCATCGCCGACAGCCTCCAGGCTGCCGCATCCGACCCCACCGCTCAGACGGTCGATCTGCCGAATCTCGGCGAGTACCTCGTCCGAGCGTTCCCGACACCCGGAAGCGACAGCGTCTTCCTCGTGGGTCTCCCCCTGTCGAGCGTGACCAGCACGATCGGTGCCATCCTCACCACCGTCGCGCTCGTCACCACCGGAGGCCTGCTGCTGCTCGCCGTGATCATCGCGATCGTCATCCGTCTGGGGCTGCGCCCCCTGCGCGCGGTCGCCGAGACCGCCACGCGCGTCGCGTCGATCCGCATGGATCAGGGAGACGTGTCGATCACCGAGCGCGTCCCGGCGGACCAGGTCGACGAGCACACCGAGATCGGGCAAGTGGGAACCGCCCTCAACACCCTGCTCGACCGCGTCGACGCCTCGCTCAGCGCGCGCCAGCGCAACGAGGAACTCATGCGCCGGTTCGTGGCCGACGCCAGCCACGAACTGCGGACGCCCCTGGCATCCATTCGCGGTTTCTCTGAGCTGTCGCTGCGCGCCATGCGTCAGGCGCAGGACGACGAGAGTCGCCAACGCATCGCCCTGGCCGTCGAGACCACCGAGCAGTCGCTCGAGCGCATTCAGGCGCAGTCGCTGCGCATGACCACGCTCGTCGAGGACCTGCTTCTTCTCGCGCGCCTCGACGAGGGCCAAGAGCTCGTCTACGGCTCGGTCGATCTCACGCGCCTGGCCGTCGAGGCCGTCGGCGATGCGCGCCCCGCCGGCCCCGACCATTCGTGGACGATCGACGTGCCCGACACCCCCGTCGAACTCGCCGGAGACGCCGCGCGCCTGCACCAGGTGGTGGCGAATCTGCTCGCCAACGCGCGCACGCACACGCCGGCCGGAAGCGTCGTGAACGTCTCCGTCGCCCACGAGGGAGCCGAGGCCGTGTTGCGCGTGCACGACAACGGACCCGGCATCGACCCGTCGGTCGCCTCCCAGTTGTTCGAGCGATTCGCTCGCGCCGACCGTTCCCGCGACCGCAAGACCGGCGGCACGGGCCTCGGCCTCTCAATCGCCCGCGCGATCGTCGACGCCCACCGCGGCACCATCAACGTGAAGAGCAGCCCCGGTGACACGACGTTCGAGGTGCGCCTCCCCGCGAAGCCCGCGGATCCGGTCTGAGATTCCGGATGCCGGCGGTCAGGCGCAGCGGGACCTGACCGCCGTCCGCGCGGCCTCGAGGTCGGGGCCGGGAGCCGCCTCGATGTCGGGGGCGAGGGGACCGTCGTAGACCCGACCGGTGCGATCGACGTCGTAGCTGGTGGTGAGGATGAGGCGGGCGCCGTCGCTGAGTTCTCGGACCTGGTTACCGGTCGTCATTCCCGCCGTCGGTTTGCCGACCCGTAGGGCATCGGCCTGACCGGCGAAGGCGATGGCCACGATCTCGGCGGCGCTGTTCGTCATCCCCGACGTAAGCAGCGCCACTGGGGCGTCGACGGTGAATCCCCCGGGAGACGAGGTGTCGTCTCCCCCGGGCGTCGAGACGACACCGCCGTCGGCCACACGTGCCCACTGCACCTGCCCGTCTCGCTCGAGTCCGACGACGTCTCCGTCGTCGAGCAGCGGCGCGACAACAGCGAGCATGGGCCACGCATTGCCCCCACCGTTCGTGCGCAGGTCGACGATCCAGCCGCAGGTCGTCGCCGCGGCGGCGGCCCGCATCGCCTGCAGTCCCGCTGCCTCGTACCGTTCGATCGCTTCGGGCTCCTCCCCCTGGAACCCGGGCAGCGACAGGATGCTGATGCCGTCCCGCGTCGAGACCGTCGGCACGGGAAAGGACGCCGCCGGCGCGTTCTGCGCCGAAATGGAGGCGACATCCGCGGGCGTCTGCAGCCACGAGTGCACCCCGCCCGCCACCACCACCAACTCGCCCAGCCCCCGGTGGGTCTCGGCTATCGTCGTCTTCGCCTTCAGCTCGGGTTCGACTCGAGACACGGCATCCCGGAACTCGTCCGTGTCGGCGTGGATGCCGTCGCGCATCTCGGCGATCGCTGCCTCGACGTAGCCTGCGACCTCGTCTCCCCCGCTGTCGGCCGAGCAGCCGCTGAGCACGAGAGTCACGGCGAGGAGGGCGAGGAAAGCCTGAGAACACTTCCGCCCCACCGCGTTCGCACCTCGTCCGCGAGAGTGGCCGACCGGCCTCCGAGGGTCGGCGGGAACAAAACCGGGGGTCATCCCCCCACCCTTCCCGCTCGGGCCCTCCTCCGCCACCCTCGATTCAGTACCCGGCGAACGCGTCCGTGGTCAGCGACTTCGCCTTCGCGAGCGCGGGGGCGAGGGCCGAGATGAGCCGCGGCGGGCCCGAGACGTACGCCGCTCGCTGCGCGATATCGGGAACGGAGCGCAGCAGCGCCTCGGCATCCACGCGATCGGGTCCCGCCCACACCCAGCCCGCGGGGAGGTCGAGCGGCTCGTCGCGCGAGAACACCACCACCGGGATGCCGCTGGCGGAGATCTCGTCGCGGAAGGCGAGTTCGGATGCCTCCGACACCACGTAGACGAGAACGACGTCGCGGTCCTGATTCGTCGCCACGAGGTGACGCAGCTGCGAGACGAACGGGGTCACACCGATGCCGGCGGCGACCAGGAGCACCGGGGAGGTCGGGCGCGAGGGCAGCACGAAGTCGCCCCAGACGCCGGTGACGGCGAGGGTCGAGCCCGGCTCGACCGCCGCCAGCGCTCGCTTGTACGACGACTGCGAGCCGTCCTTGAACGCGATGCGCACCTCGGGCAGGTCCTCCGGCGCCGAGACGATCGAGAACTCCCGCCGCGTGCCGCGGGCATCGGGGCGGCGGTGCGGCACGTCGAGCTCGAGGTACTGCCCGGGGTGGAACGAGAAGGGGCGGGCGGCATGGAACGACAGCTCGCGCACCGTGGGCGTCACATCGCGGCGGCGCTCGACCCGCAGACGGACGGCCGCGCGCAGGCAGAACAGGAACGCGAGCAGGTTGCCGATGAGCAGGGCGCGCTCCTGGCCGAGCGTGATCTCGCCCAGCGGCAGCGGCCAACCCGCGAGGACGCCGACGAGGATCGCGACCAGGTACTGCTGGACGCGACGCGGAGGAAGGGTCAGCGGCTCGGACAGCATGAACGCCCCGAGGAAGAGGAAGGGCGACGAGAACGCCACCTGCAGCAGCACGCTCGGCACGTCGACCGGGAAGCCCGCGGCTTGGAACTGCACGCTCGTGCGGAAGAAGGCGACGGCCACGGCGACCACCCAGAAGACCACGACGATCGGCAGCTTGTCGGTGCGCAACAGCAGCAGAACGCCCAGCACCAGCACCGGACCCGCGAGCCACGGCGAGCCGACCCACCAGGCCGAGGAACCGAGATCGGGCGCCCAGATGCTCACGATCGTCAACACCGCCGCCCCCGTGGCCGCGGGGTTGAAGATGTGCCGGCCCCGCCACGCGAGCAGGTACTTCGACGCGGATGCCACCACCCCGGCGAGAGCGAGACCGGCCAGACCCAACGGCTCGATCGAGGGGCGCAGGACGAACAGCAGGATTGCGGCCGTGATCAGCGAGGATTCCACACGATGTGGCATCCGGAGCGCACTCTGCGCCACGACATCGGTGAGGGCACACGCGGCGGCGAGTACCACGGCGCTCGCGACGATCGCCAGCGGCTGCGGCACGACCAGGCCGGCGAACGACAGGACGAGCGCGATCACGGCGAGAAGGCCGAGCGACGCCATGACGAGCCGGTACATCGAGACGCGTCCGATGAGACCGAGGACCCGGGTCGAACCGGCGGCGAGCGTGGTGCTCATGAGAGGGAACCCTTCGAAAGATGGGAGTCAGGAGAAGATCTCGCCCGAGAAGCCGGGCGACCATTCGACACGGCCGTCGGTGCGCATGCGCACCCAGTTCGCGTTCCAGGATGCCGCAAGCTCCGGGCCGCCGTCGAAGAACAGCGCCGTGGCCAGGGCGTCGGCGCGCATGGCCGTGTCGGCCAGAGCCCACGTCGCGGCGTACGCGCGGACGGGGGCGCCGGTGCGGGCGTCGAGCACATGATGAAGCCCGTCTCCCCACGCGCGGCGGTTGATCGCCGAGGCGCAGAGGGCCCCGTCGGTCACGGTGACGACGCCGATCGCGCGCGTGGCGTCGAACGGGTGCTCGAGCCCGACGCGCAGCGGGGTCCCGCGAACGGCGAGATCTCCCGAGGCGTCGACGACGAGGTCGCCCTCGACGAACGTGCTCAGCGTGTCGAGCGCGAGGTCGACCAGCCGTCCTTTGCCGAGCGCCCCGACGTCGATGGTCGCGGGAGTCGCGACGCTCACGCGGTCGGCGTCCCAGGTGAGGACGTCGCGCCAGGACGGCGCCGGTTGCGGGTCTCCCCACGCAGCCAGGGTCAGCCGTGCGTCGTAGCCCAGGCGCGCGAGCGCCTCGCCGACGAGGGGGTTCACCGCGCCGGAGGTCGCCGCGTCGAGCTCTCGGTAGAGCGAGAACATGGCATCCGCGTCCTCCGGGGCGGGAACGGATGCCGTGCGCCCCTCGGCGAGCGAGGATACGAGCGAATCGTCGCGAAATCGCGACCACTCCCGATCGAAGCGCTCGATGACCGACGACACCGCGTCGCGGGCGATCGAGGAGAGCGGATCCGCCGTCTCGATCGCCCACGACGTGCCGATCGCGTCGAAGGTCCAGGTCGAACCCGTCGCAATCGGAGTGCTCATGGCTGTCAGGCCTGGGCCTCGGACTTGATCGTGTCGACGGCCTTGTTGAAACCGCCGCTCGTGAGCGAGGAGCCCGCGACCTTGCTGACCGAGATCTCGTCGAGCTTCTTGCCCACGACCTCGCTCTGGATGCCGCCGATGAACTCGCCCTGGTAGCGCTTGGACTCCGCGGCCTGTGGATCGCCCGTGACCGTGACCGCGGTGACCGTGTCGCCGGCGATCGTGAGCGTGACGTCGATGGTCTCGACGCTTTCGGGGGTGGCGTACTGGCCCGTGGCCTCGTACTCGCCGTCCTTGTAGGAGCCAGAGCCGGTGGATCCGGCTGCGGCACCCGAGGTGGTGGGAGCCGAGCTCGCGGCGGGGGCCGCGGTTTCGGCGGGGGCGGCGTCGCCGGTCGTGGTGCCGCCCGCGCACCCGGCGAGGGTGGCGATGCCGGCGACACCCAGCAGAGCGGTGCCGATGCGGACGGGACGGGGTACGGCTGTGGTGCGGATCATGAGGGTCCTCCTTCGGTCGTGCCTCGCGGCGCGTACGTGCTCACGGTAGGGACACGACCTTGCCCGCTCACCGGTTCATTCTTTTGTGCAAGCTATGTGTGGTGGGCGGTTGGGGCGAGATGGCAATGGGGGGCCGCCCGGGCCGCCGAGCGGAGTTCGCGGTTGACACGCCGTGCTCACGACACCCGAAACCGGCGTGTCGAACCCCGACTCCGCACGACGGCCCGGCCGCGGCCGCGCGAGCGGGCCGGCAGCCGCCCGTACCCTCCGTCGGAGGTCTTCGGCGACACGCCGTGCCGCGGCATCCCGGAGCGGCGTGTGCCACGCGACTCCGCAGGACGGCCCGGCACGAGAACGACTCAGCCACCTCCCCGAGGGGAGGTGGCTGAGTATCGAAGCAGCGAACGCCTACGCGTCGCCGCCGAACATGCTCGTGACCGAGCCGTCCTCGAAGACCTCGTGGATCGCGCGAGCCAGCAACGGCGCGATCGGCAGCACGGTGAGGCGCTCGAACCGGCGTTCGGCCTCGATCGGGATGGTGTCGGTGACCACGACCTGGTCGATCGCCGCGTCCTGCAAGCGCTCGATTGCCGGGTCGCTGAAGATCGCGTGCGTCGCGGCGACGATGACCTTGCGGGCGCCCGCGGCCTTGAGAGCCTGCGCGGCCTTCTGGATCGTGCCGCCGGTGTCGATCATGTCGTCGACGAGCAGGCAGGTGCGCCCGTTCACATCTCCGACGATCTCGTGCACCGAGACCTGGTTGGCGACCTTGGGATCACGACGCTTGTGGATGATCGCGAGCGGGGCCCCCAGGCTGTCGGACCAGGTGTCGGCGACGCGGACGCGACCCATGTCGGGCGAGACGACCGTGAGGGTCTCTCGGTCTTCGGCCGACAGGCCCTGCTCGAAGTGCTCGAGCAGCACGGGCTTGGCGAAGAGATGATCGACCGGGCCGTCGAAGAAGCCCTGGATCTGTGCCGCGTGCAGGTCGACGCTCATGATGCGGTCGGCGCCGGCGGTCTTGAGCAGGTCGGCGACGAGGCGGGCGCTGATCGGCTCGCGGCCGCGGCCCTTCTTGTCCTGACGCGAGTAGGGGAAGTACGGAGCGACGACCGTGACGCGCTTGGCCGAGGCGCGCTTGAGGGCGTCGAGCATGATGAGCAGCTCCATCAGCCACTCGTTGACCGGAGGGCCGAAGGACTGGATGACGAAGACGTCGCAGCCGCGGATCGACACCTCGAACCGGGTGTAGATCTCGCCCGACGCGAAGGTGCGGTGCTCGGTGGGGGCGAGCTCGGTACCCAGGTGCTGCGTGACCTGTGCCGCGAGATCGGGGTGCGAACGACCCGAGGCGACGACGAGCCGCTTCTTGGTCTTGGCGACGAGCCCGGGGGCGATGCCGTTGTCGCGGTCGAGGTCTACACGATTCTTCTTACGAGCCATCGGCCGCTTCCTGTTCAGCCCGAGCCCGCGCGGCCACGTCGGCCGCTCTGGTGCCCGGTCGGTTCTTCTCGACCCACCCCTCGACGTTGCGCTGGGGTGCCACGCTGAGCGCCAACGCACCGGCCGGGACATCCTTGCGGATCACCGCTCCGGCGCCCGTTTTGGCACCCGCTCCAATCGTAACCGGCGCGACGAAGACGTTGTGCGACCCGCTGTGCACCTCGTCGCCGATCACCGTGCGGTGCTTGGCGACGTCGTCGTAGTTGGCGGTGATGGCGCCGGCGCCGAGGTTGACGCCGCGGCCGATCTCCGTGTCGCCGACGTAGGAGAGGTGCGGCACCTTGCTGCCCTCGCCGATCGAGGAGTTCTTCACCTCGACGAAGGTGCCGACCTTGCCGTTCACGCCCACCCGGGCGTTCGCACGGAGGTAGGCGAACGGTCCGACGGTCGCCCCGGCCTCGACGACGGCGAGGGTGCCGTCGGTGCGGGTGATCGTGGCGTCCTCTCCCACCTCGCAGTCGACCAGGCTCGTGTCGGGGCCGATCATGGCGCCCGAGGCGATGACGGTCGCCCCGCGCACATGAGTGTTGGGGAGGATCGTGACGTCGGGAGCCAGGGTGGCGGTCACGTCGATCCAGGTCGTGGCGGGATCGACGACGGTGACGCCCTCGAGCTGCCAGCGACGCACCGTGCGGGCGTTGAGCGTGCGCCCGGCCTCGGACAGCTGCACGCGATCGTTGACTCCGAGGGCGGCCGAGGCGTCGGAGGTGACGGAAGCGGCGACCCCCAGCTGCGCGTCGCGCAGCAGGCCGACCACGTCGGTGAGGTACTTCTCGCCCTGCGTGTTGGCGGTACCCACCTGCGCGAGCTGGGCGCGAAGCGGCGCCGCCTGGAAGACGTACACCCCGACGTTGATCTCGGTGACCGCGGCCTCCTCGGCCGAGGCGTCTTTCTGCTCGACGATCCGACGCACGCCGTCGGCCTCGTCGCGCAGGATCCGGCCGTAGCCGAACGGCTGGTCGACGCGAGCGCTGAGCAGGGTGACGGCGGCGCCGCCCGTGCGGTGCGTCGCGAGCAGCTCGGTCAGCGTTCCGGTCTCGAGCAGCGGCACGTCGGCGCTGAGCACGAGGACATCGCCCTCGAATCCGTCGAGCGCGTCGAGGGCGACCTCCACCGCACGACCGGTACCGGGCACCTCGTCCTGGTCGACGATCACGACGCCGGGCGCGAGCTCCGACACGGTCTCGGCGACGAGCTCTCGCTCGTGACGCACGACCACGACGATGCGCGCCGGGTCGAGGGAGGCCGCGGTGTCGAGCACGTGACCGACCAGCGGGCGACCGCCGACGGGGTGCAGCACCTTGGGGGTGCGGGAGCGCATGCGCGTCCCCTGACCCGCGGCGAGGACGACGACAGCCAGCTCGGTCGGTGATGTCATGCTCCGCCGCCAGGATTCGAACCTAGACCTAACAGCTCCAAAGGCTGTCGTGCTGCCGTTACACCACGGCGGACCGTGCCCGCGGGCACCGGTCAAGTCTGCCAGACCCGAGCGCCGCGCGTTCCGACTTGCGGCGCGCGACGACGGTGGACCGCGCACTCGACATAATGAGACCGTGAGCCGGGACAGCGACGAAGTCGACCGCATCGTCGATGCGTGGATGCGGCAGCGCCCCGATCTCGACTTCTCGCCGCTCGAGGTGCTCTCGCGTGTCGCGCGCCTCTCACGGCACCTCGACATCGCCCGCAAGGAGGCGTTCCGCCGCAGCGACATCGAGTCGTGGGAGTGGGACGTGCTCTCGGCTCTGCGCCGCGCGGGCGAGCCCTACCAGCTGAGCCCCAAGCAGCTTCTTCAGCAGACGCTGGTGTCGAGCGGAACGATGACGAACCGCATCGATCGGCTGGTCGCTCGCCGTTTCGTGCGCCGGGAGGCCGACCCCGGGGACGGACGGAGCATCCTGGTGACTCTGACCGATGACGGACGAATACGAGTGGATGCCGCGATCACCCGCCTCGTCGATGCCGAGGCCCTGCTGCTCGAGAGCCTCTCCCGCGGCGACCGCGACCGCCTCGCGACCCTCCTGCGCAAGTTGAGCCTGGGGTTCGACGCGTGAGCGCTCCGATCGGGTCCCCCTCGCGTTGGGCCCGTGTGAGGGGGTGGTTCGGCGTTCGTTTCCGCTCCCCCGCCGCCATCTACGGCCTCATCGTGTTCGCGGCCTTCGTCTCGATCGCCGACGATCACGCCGAGGACGTGTGGGAGGTCCTCGCGAGCGCGTCGGTGTCGCTCGTGGTGTTCTTCATCGCGCACGTCTTCGCCCACACCCTGACCGAACACGCCGACCACGGCCTGCGTCTGGCCACGCGTGAGGGGATGCGCCACGGAGCCGGGATGCTGTACGCCTCGGTTCCTTCGATCCTCGTGCTGGTGTGGGCCGGCCTCACCGGCGTCTCGGTGGACGATGCGTTCGAGGCCTGCATGTGGGCGACCTTCGCGGTGCTCGCGCTGCTGGGATACGGCGCGTACGCGAGGCGGAAGGCCCGGATCGCGGTGCGTTTGCTGGGAGCGTTCGCGACCGCCTGCCTCGGCGTGTTCATCATCGCGCTCGAGTACGCCATCCACTGACGGCATCCCTCGTCGACATCTCGTCGCGGGCGACACGAGCGCCTTCCGCTGACGCCGACCGTCTCATCGCTCTCGCAACGACGCGGTGGGAAGGTACATCAGTCCCGAGCGACCGCCCGGCGACGGGCGCGGCTGCGCAGGACGAAGCCGGCGACGACGGCAAGGAGGGCCCCGAGTCCCGCAACGCCCGCGACCTGCGCCCCCGTGACGGCGAGGTCCGCCCCGCCCGCGGCGACGGGAACCGCGGCCGTCGAGACCGAGGGGCGCGGAGTGACGGCGGCCGCCGGGTCGGGGCCGACCGACGCCGAGGTGCTCGGCGACGGAGCGGCGGTCGTCGGGGCCGTCGTCGGAGTCGGAGCGGGCTGGCCCGGGACCGACCAGCCCGTTGCGGTGAGGGTCACGGGCAGACTGGCCGCCGAGGTGATCGATGAGGGCACGCCCGACGACAGCGCGAGGCACTCGAGGCTGAGGGTCGCCGCCGTCGTTCCCGCCGGGACCACGGCACGGAACGACGACCCCATGGGGACGCTCACGGCCGCTCCCCCGTCCACGGGCACGGTCGCCGACACCACCACGGTGCTGCCGCCCGCCGAAACGGTCAGGCGCGCCCCGTCGCGTGTGCCGGCCGGGCAGCCGTCGGCGAAGTACGCGGTGGCGAACGACGGGTATGCGGCGGCGTCGCCCGAGAAGACGGCCGCACCGTCGGCATCCCGCAGCACGAGGGGGCTCGCCGCGGAAGCGGCCAGGGAGCTGAGCGGAACGATACCCGCGACGAGGACCACGGCGGCGGCGATGGGGAGAAGGCGGGTGGGCACGGGCGTGGACGACATGGCTGCTCTCGATCGGGTGGTGAGGACGAACGGACTGTGCCCCACGGTTCGGTCCGCCCGGTGAACGGATGATGACGCCAACATCACCCGCAGGCCACCCGCTATTCACCCGCGGCCCCTACGTTCCCGGCGACCCCTCTCACGAAAGTGACCAATGCCCACTCACACCCCTTCCGGCTTCTCCCGCCGCGCCTTCCTCGCCGCCGCGGCGGCGGCCGTCACGACCGCGTCCGCCGCGTCATCCTTCGGTCCCGCCGCCGCCGCGACAGCTGCGGCGGCGACCGCCGCGCCCGCCGCCGTCACCGACCCGAAGACCCTGCGCTGGCTGGTCTTCGACCACCACGTGCACTCGGTGTACTCGCACGACGCGAAGTACGCGATGACGACGATCCTCGACCAGGCGCAGCGTTTCGGGGTGGATGCCATCGCCTTCAC
The DNA here is from genome assembly GCF_026625865.1 of Microbacterium sp. SL75. Taxonomy (NCBI): domain Bacteria; kingdom Bacillati; phylum Actinomycetota; class Actinomycetes; order Micrococcales; family Microbacteriaceae; genus Microbacterium; species Microbacterium sp. SL75. Next base: position 36,801 of record NZ_CP113067.1, read on the forward strand.
AGAGCACAGCAACGTCGGTCACGCCAACGTCGGAGGCGTCTTCAACGCCGCCCGGGAGATCGAGGCGGCACGCACGGCGCGCCCGGACCTGCTCGTGTTCCAGGGGCTCGAGTGGTACATCCCGGCCGCGGAGCACGGCACTGTTCTCGTCGCACCCGGCCCCCGGGTCACCGAGGTGCTGCGACGCTTCGAGCTCGACTACGACGGCAAGCTGAACAAGTGGGAGAAGCCGCGGCCGAACACGAGCGACGCCGCGGACTGGCTGCAGCACGCGGTCGACGGTATCTCGTGGCTCGGTCAGCAGCGCACCGCGGGGGCGATCGCCGACGTGCTGGTGCTCGCCAACCATCCCAGCCGTCTGGGGATCGACTCCCCCGGCGAACTGCGCGCGTGGCAGGATGCCGACCCCGACATCTTCGTCGGATTCGAGGGTGCACCGGGAGCGCAGGCCTCGGGCCTCGCGGCCAACACCACCGACCGTTCGCAGCGCGGGGAGTACGAGAACTCGCGCAGCGACTACTCGTACCCCGGGTTCCCCAGCGAGGCCTACCGGGCGCACGGCGGCTTCGACTGGATGACGGCCGTCGTCGGCGGAATGTGGGACGCACTGCTGAGCGAGGGACGCCGCTGGTGGATCACCACGAACAGCGACCTGCACCTGAAGAACTTCGACAACACCCGCGTGGGCGATTTTCCCACCGGTTCGGGCTGGGACAACGGCGCGACGCTGGCGAACTTCAACCGCGCCGGCCGCCGCCCCGATCCCGTGTCGACGGCGGCACCGCAGGGCGGCAGCGACCTCTGGCCGGGCGAGTTCAGCCGCACCCACGTGGGCGCCACCGCGAAGACGCACACGGCCGTCCTCGACGCGGTGCGAGCGGGGCGCATGTGGGTCGACCACGGCCACCTCGTCGCCGGGCTCGGGGTCACCCTCCGCGCGGTCGACGACACCGCGAACACCGCCACCCTCGGCGGAACCCTGCGCGTGCCGACGGGGACGAAGATCGAGATCGTGATCGACGTCGAGCCGACCACGCAGCGCAACTCCGCCGGCATCCTGCCCCGTCTGGCCCACCTCGATGTGATCCGCGGCGAGATCACCGGCGCGGTGACCGACCGCGACACCATGATCGCTCCCCGCACCCGCGTCGTCGAGCTGCGCGACGTGAGCGACCGCAGCGGCTCGCCCTTCCAGATCGTGATCCCGGTGGGCACGGCCGACGTCGACGGCTACGTGCGCGTGCGCGGCTCCGACGGCAAGGTCCACGGCACCGGCCCCCGCGGCGCCGAGGTCGACCCGCGGGCTCCTCAGCCGCACGCGGCGGGGCAGGGAAACCCCTGGCTCGACACGTGGCTCTACACGAACCCGATCTTCGTCTCGGTGCACTGACCCGACGACGCGAACGGCCCGTCACCCGAGGGGGCGGGCCGTTCGCCGTGCGGGGAGGAGATCTCGGCGGCCGAGGACGATCGAGGTGCGAAACGTCCTCTGCCGGGCGGCACTCGCTCGGGACGAGCTCAGCCGATCGTCTCGGTGAGCTCGAACCACTTCATCTCGAGCTCGTCGCGCTCGCCCTCGAGGGCCGAGATGCGCTGCATCTCTTTGCCGAGTCCCTCATAATCCGCCTGGTCATGGTCGACGAGCGCGGCTTTGGCCCTGTCGATCTGCTGCTGCAGCTTCTCGATGCGCCGCTCGGTGGCCGAGGCCTCCTTCTGCGCGGCGCGCAGTTCCGCGCCCTGCAGACCCGAGGTCGCGGTGGCGCCGCCCGTCGTCGCGGACCGCGAGGGCTCGGCATCCTGAATCGCTCGAAGACGCAGGTACTCGTCGACGCCGCCGGGCAGGTGCCGCAGCTTCGCATCGAGGATCGCGTACTGCTGGTCGGTGACGCGCTCGAGGAAGTACCGGTCGTGCGAGACGACGATGAGGGTGCCCGACCACGAGTCGAGCAGGTCTTCCATGGCCGCGAGCATGTCGGTGTCGAGGTCGTTGGTGGGCTCGTCGAGGATGAGCACGTTCGGCTGGTCGAGCAGGACGAGCAGCAGCTGCAGGCGCCGCTTCTGACCGCCGGAGAGGTCTTTCACGGGGGTCGAGAGCTGGGCGCTCGAGAACCCGAGGCGCTCGAGCAGCTCGCCGGGGGTGAGCTCCTTCGCCTTCGACCCCGCGCCGAACGAATAGGTGGTCCGCAGCCCCGAGATCACCACGCGCACGGGGTCGTTCAGGTGCTGGTCGAGCTCGTCGAGGCGCTGGGTGAGGGTGGCGACCTTCACCGTCTTGCCGCGCTTGACCCGGCCGCTCGTCGGCTCGAGCGAGCCGGTGACCAGGCTCAGCAGGGTCGACTTGCCCGCGCCGTTCACCCCCAGGATGCCGGTGCGCTCACCCGGGGCGATGCGCCACTCGACGTCTTTCAGGACCGTGTGATCGCCGTAGGTCACACCGGCGTCGAGCAGGTCGACCACGTCTTTGCCGAGCCGTGCCACGGCGAGGGACTGCAACGCGACCTTGTCGCGGATCTCGGGCACGTCGGCGATGAGCTCGTTGGCCGCATCGATGCGGAACTTCGGCTTCGACGTGCGCGCCGGCGCCCCGCGACGCAGCCACGCCAGCTCTTTGCGGGCCAGGTTCTGTCGGCGCTGTTCGATGGATGCCGCCTGACGGTCGCGCTCCACGCGCTGCAGGATGTACGCCGCGTACCCGCCCTCGAAGGGCTCGACGAGACGGTCGTGCACCTCCCAGGTGACCGTGCAGATCTCGTCGAGGAACCACCGATCGTGCGTGACGACGAGCAGACCGCCCGCCGACGGCGCCCACCGCTTCTTCAGGTGCCCCGCGAGCCAGGTGATGGCTTCGACGTCGAGGTGGTTGGTGGGCTCGTCCAGGAACAGCACATCCCAATCGCCCGAGAGCAGCGCCGCCAGCGCGACGCGGCGGCGCTGACCGCCCGAGAGGTCGCCGAGGCGCGCGTCCCAGGGCAGATCACCCAGCAGACCCGCGATCACGTCGCGCGTGCGCGCGTCACCGGCCCACTCGTGTTCGGCGCGGTCGCCGACCACCGCGTGCCCGATCGTGTCGTCGTCGTCGAGGGTGTCCTGCTGGTCGAGCACGCCCACGGTGACGCCGCCGCGCACCGTCACGCGCCCGCCGTCGGGTTCGCGGGTGCCGGCGAGCATGCCGAGCAGACTCGACTTGCCGTCGCCGTTGCGACCGACGATGCCGATTCGGTCACCTTCGTTCACGCCGAGCGAGACGGAGTCGAAGACGACCTTGGTCGGGTATTCCAGGTGCAGGGCTTCGCCCCCGAGCAGGTGTGCCATATCCGTCCCAGGCTACGCGGTGCCCGGGGTGTGCGAGCGCGCGGGGGTGCCGGCATCCGGGATCTCCTGCTTCCCGTCGCCCATCTGGCGCGCCACGGACGAGACGATCGCAGGCGCACCCCGGATGCCGGCACCCGGGGCCGCGGCCGGAACGACGACGGGGCCGCCCGGCGAACCGGACGACCCCGCGTGACTCGACGGCTCAGAAGCCGTTGGCCGAGAGCCACTCCTTGGCGATGTCGGCGGACGACTTCTGGTCGACCGTGGACTCGACGTTCATCTCGACGAGGGCATCGGCCGTCAGGGCGGCGCTGACCTTGTTGAGCACGTCCGACACCTCGGAGGCGACGTTCGAGTTGACCACCGGCACCACGTTCGACGCCAGGAACAGGCCCTTGGGGTCGGTCAGCGTGACGAGGTTGTCGGTCTTGATGCGGGGGTCGGCCGTGTAGACGTTGGCGACCTGGACGGTACCGGCGACGAGGTCGTCGACCGTGGTCTCACCGGTGGGCGAGAACTGGACGCTCACGCCGTAGGTCGACTGCAGACCGGTGGGTCCGTAGGGACGCTCGGCGAGCTCGGCGTTGCCCCCGAGGGTCACACCCGACGTCACCTTCGCGAGGTCGGCGATCGAGGTGAGCCCGTTCGCGTCGGCGAACGCCTTCGTGACGGTGTACGAGTCCTGGTCGGTGGCCTGCGACTGGTCGAGGACCTCGAGACCCTCGGGGAGGGCGGCCGGCAGAGCCGCGTACACGTCGTCGGAGGTGCGCGCGGTGGTGTCCTTCTCGAAGAACTGGAGCAGGTTGCCGGTGTACTCGGGGAAGACCGAGACGGTGCCGTCCTCGAGCAGCGGGATGTACGCGTCGCGCTGACCGATCTGGAACTGGCGCTTCACGGTCTTGCCGGCACCCTCGAGCGCCTGCGCGTAGATCTCGGCGATGATCTCGTTCGAGTAGTAGGCCTGCGAGCCGACCACGATGGTGTCGCTCGAGGCGCTGGCGTCGCCGCCGCCGTTGCTGAGGGGATCGCTGGAGCCGCCGCCGCAACCGGCGAGGGCGAGCGAGGCGACCGCGAGGCCGGCGAACAGGCCGAGGCCCTTCTTGGTTCGTGCTGTGAACATGGGTGCTCTCTTTTCTGGTGATTCGGGAATCGAGTGTGGGTCAGGGGGTCGCCGGAGGTGCGGTCGGTGCCCCCACGGCGAGGGCTTCGGCGCGACGCTGACGAACGGAGCGCCGCTGCGGCTGAGCGGAACCTGCGGCACGGATGCCACGGGGTACGACCAGGTGCTGAAGCAGGGCGAAGAGCCCGTCGATGACGAGCGCGAGGACGGCCACGAGGATCGCCCCGCCGATGAGGATGTCGAACCGGCGGAGCGGGATCGCGGCGATGATGTACTGCCCGAGCCCGCCGAGGCCGATGTACGCGGCGATCGTGACGGTCGCCAACACCTGCAGGGTCGCCGCACGGATGCCGCCGACCAGCAGCGGAAGACCGAGGGGAACCTCGATGCGCCAGAGGATCTGCGACTCGGTCATGCCCATCGAGCGTCCCGCGTCGATCACGCGGCGGTCGATGGCCTCGAAGCCCGTGTACGCCCCGGCGAGCAGCGACGGGATCGCCAGCACGATGAACGAGATGACCGCGGCCTCGGGCTTGTGGAGGACGCCGAGGAGCAGTGTCAGGAGGATCAGCAAGCCGAAGGAGGGGATCGCCCGTGCCGCACCCGAGATCGCCACGGCACTCTCGCGCCCCTTGCCGGTGTGGCCGATGTACCAGCCCAGCGGGATGGCGATCGCTCCCGCGATCACCACGGCGACCAGCGTGTACAGCAACTGGACGCCGATGGCGGCGGGGATCGAGTCGAACTGGCCGGAATCCCCGGAGAAGATCCAGGCGATCGCGTCGCCGAGGAGGTTCATGCCTTCACCAGCGTTCGGTTGGCCTGACGCGAGACGGTCTTCGTCCCACGCGTCCACGGCATGAGCAGGCGGCCCGCGACCACGAGCAGCAGGTCGATGATCAGAGCGAGCACCACGACGGCGATCACGCCCGCGAAGACCTCGGGGATGATGCGCCTTTGCAGCCCGTTCGTGAACAGGTAGCCGATGTTCTGGATGCCGACGAGGATGCCGACCGTGGCCAGCGCGATCGTGCTGGCCGAGGCGACGCGCAGGCCCGCGAGCACGACGGGGCCGGCGAGCGGGAACTCCACCGCCCAGAAGCGACGGAAGGAGCCGTAGCCGATGGCCGTCGAGGCCTGGCGGACTCCGGCATCCACCGAATCGAGACCGTCCGCGACCGCGCGTACGAGTATCGCGACCGCGTAGATGGCGAGAGCGACGATGAGGTTCGTCTCGCTGACGATGCTGTACCAACCGGTGACGACGGGCACGAGGATCAGCAGGGCGAGAGAGGGGATCGTGTAGAGCAAGCCGGTGATGGTGATGACACCGCTGCGCACGAGGCGATACCGCCACGCGACCCAGCCGAGCGGGACACTCAGCACGAAGCCAGCGATCAACGCGATGATGCTCTGGCGCAGGTGCACCAGCGTGAGCTCCCCGATCAGCTCGAGGTTGTTGCCGACCCAGTTCACGGGCGGGAATCCTCCACGAGCGCACCCTGCGTGCGTCCCTCGGCATCCACGACGACCGTGCCGCTCGGCGTCTGCTTCAGATGGAGCGCGCGCTTGCCCTTGACCGCGCCGATGAAGCTCGCGACGAAGTCGCTGGCGGGGTTCTCGACGATCTCGCTGGGAGTTCCCACCTGCGCGATCTTCGCGCCCTTCTCGAGGATCACGACCTGGTCGCCGAGCAGGAAGGCCTCGTCGATGTCGTGGGTGACGAAGACGATCGTCTTGCCGATCTCGCTCTGCAGACGAAGGAGTTCCTGCTGCAGTTCATCGCGGACGATCGGATCGACGGCACCGAAGGGTTCGTCCATCAGCAGGATGTTGGGGTCGGCGGCGAGGCCGCGAGCGACGCCGACGCGCTGCTGCTGCCCGCCGGAGAGCTGGCTGGGGTAACGGTCGGCCATCGCCGCGTCGAGGCCCACCGTCTTCATGAGCTCGAGCGCCCGGGCGCGAGCGGCTTTACGGTTCTGCCCCTGCAGCACCGGCACGGTGGCGATGTTGTCGGCCACGGTGAAGTGCGGCAAGAGGCCGGAGTTCTGCATCACGTAGCCGATGCTGCGGCGCAACTGCACGGCGGGGCTGCCGCCGATGTCTGCTCCGTCGATCTCGATCGTGCCCGAGGAGGGCTCGACCATGCGGTTGATCATGCGCAGCAATGTCGTCTTGCCACAGCCGGACGACCCCACGAAGACGGTCGTCTTTCGCGAGGGGATGACGAGATGGAAGTCGTCGACGGCGCGCGTGCCGTCGGGGAAGACCTTGGAGACGGCCGAGAACTCGATCATGTGCTCACCCGACCTCAGTCGGAGACCACGACCTTCCGGTCGAAGGCGACGTAGCCGGCGAAGTCCTTGCCCACGCGCTCCACAGCGCCCGGGTACAGGTCGGGGTACGACCAGGCACCGTCGGCCAGTTCGACACCGTCGAGCGCGACGTTCCAGTACTGTGCAGCGCCCTTCCACGGGCAGGTGTACGGGGTGGGGCTCTCATGCAGAGCGCCCTCGCGGACGGACTGCGGCGGGAAGTACCAGTTGCCCTCGATCGAGGCCAGGTCGTTGCGGTCGGCTTCGGCGATCACGACGCCGTCGAGCACTGCCTTCATGGTTTACCCCCTCCGTGGCGTCCCGCGGGCACAGCGCCCATCGGTGACGGACCACCTCGCATGAGGCTAACCAGACGGTCGGCACGCAAAGCGCAGATTGCCCCGTGTGACGACCTGGGCTAGGGTGCGGCGCCCTCAGACCACACGCGCGCCGGGAACGGGCCCGTGCACGTGCAGGGCGACCAGACCGGCGGCGCTGAGGGTGACCTGCAGGTCGATGGCGGATGATTCGTCGGCGGCGAGGAACGCGAGCGTCGGCCCGGAGCCCGAAACGATCCCCGCCAGGGCACCCGAGCTCTCGCCGCGCTCGAGCACGCGGGCGAGATCGGGGCGGAGGTGGAGGGCCGGCGCCTGGAGGTCGTTGCGCAGGCTCGCGGCGAGCATGCCGGCGTCGCCCTGACGAAGGGCGTGGAGCACGTCACGGTCGACCACGGGCACGCGCGGAGCCGGACCGATGTCGACGGCGTGACGTCTGCGGTGCGCATCGAGCTCGCCATAGACGACGGGGGTCGACATGCCGGTCTCGTTCGGAACGAGCACCCAGTCGAAGCGCCCACGCGCGAGAGCCGGACTCAGCTGGTCGCCGCGACCGGTGCCGATGGCGGTCCCGCCGAGCAGGGCGAAGGGGACGTCCGCGCCGAGGCGGGCAGCCAGGCGGGCGAGCTCGCTCGTCGGCATCCCGAGCCCCCAGAGCGCATCGCAGGCGACGAGGGCGGCAGCCGCATCGGCCGATCCCCCACCCATGCCGCCGGCGACGGGAACGGCCTTGCGGACCGAGAGATGGGCACCTCGGTCGATTCCCGCGGTCTGCGCGAGAAGGCGCGCCGCGCGAACGGCGAGGTTGCGGTCGTCGGTGGGAACACCATCGATATCGACCGGACCGCGCGCGGACACCTCGATCGTGATGTCGTCAGCGGGCGTCGCGACCATCTCTTCGTAGAGGGACACCGCTTGGAAGGCCGTCGCGAGCTCGTGGTAACCGTCGTCCTGGACGTCGCCCACCTCGAGGAAGACGTTGATCTTCCCGGGCGCGCGAACGCGGACGGATGCCGGGGCGTGGACGCTCATCGTCCCTGCCGCCGTCCCGCGCGCCGGGGGCTGTCGGGGTGTGCGAAACTGGAACGTCGGCCCGCTTCCCGCCAACGCTCGCAAGGCGGTACGGAAAGGTACGGGCCGGAGCGAGCGATCTGAGTCACTCTTCGACAGTAGTGCTCCGCTCCCCCGTCGTTCGGCGCCGAGGCCGAAACGTCTTCGTAACCCCGGAACCATACGGTGACCGGATCCCTTGCACCCACCCCCGAGGAGGCAGAATGCGCCCGATGGTCCCCCTGTCGATCGACACCGACCCCTGGCGCGCCCTGCTGTCCCGGTCCGATATCCGCATGCACGACGGCATCCTGCACGTCGTCGACGACTCCTCGACGCCCGCGATGGCCGAGCGCGACGACCTGCTCACCGCAGCGTCCGCGATCGAAGCTGCGGGGGTGAGGGTGCTGCTGGTGCGCGACGCCAACCGTCGTCCCAAGCTCGTCGTCGATACCGCCGATGCCGCGAAGGCCCTCGCCGCGCTGCGCGATCCCGACCTCGGCCCGATGTACCTCAAGGCCCGTGGCGAAGACCCGGTGCCCGCACACAGCGTCGAGCCCGCTCCCGGGTCGGTGCAGGCCTACGCGGTCTTCCGCCCGCGCACCTCGACCGAGGGCTCGTACCGCTACGGCTCGGCGTTGGCTCCGCGGATGGAGCTCTGGCGTTTCGGCGAGAAGACCATCGAGGCACCCCGCCCGAGCGCCCTCACCCGCCGCAAGTTCGCCGCCGCCGACCTCGATCTGGTCGAGGTCGAGCGCTACGGCCGCCGCTGGATGACGGTCTCGGGCATGTTCGACCCCCACCCGAACGAGTTCACCGCCGACGTCGACATGGTCTTCTCGTGGGTCGACGGATCCTCGAGCGAGTTCCAACGTCAGCGCGCTGCCCGGATGAAGGGCTACGTCGTCGGCGACGGCGACGACAACGCCGCCCGGTACCGACAGGTCGACGAACTGCGTTACGCGCTGCGCAGTGTGCACATGTACGCGCCGTGGGTGCGCCGCATCTTCATCGCCACCGACTCCCCCACCCCGGAATGGCTCGCCGATCACCCGAAAGTGACGATCGTGCGCAGCGAGGAGTTCTTCGCCGATCCCTCGGTCCTTCCCACGCACAACTCGCACGCGGTCGAGGCGCAGCTGCACCGCATCCCCGGTCTGGCCGAGCACTTCCTCTACAGCAACGACGACATGTTCTTCGGGCGCCCCGTCACCCCCGAACTGTTCTTCAGCGGTGGCGGAGTGAGCCGTTTCGTCGAGAGCGGTGTGCGCATCGGCAGCGGTCCGGCGCACGTCGACCGCTCCGGCCACGACAACGGCCTGCGCGTGAACCGGGCGCTGCTCAAAGAGCGCTTCGGCCGTGTCATCACACTCGACCTCGAGCACTGCGCGACGCCGCTGCGCCGTTCCGTGGCCTTCGAGCTCGAGCGGGAGTTCGCCGAGGACTATGCACGCACGGCCGCGAGCCGGTTCCGTTCGGCGACCGACATCTCGGTCACCAACAGCCTGTACCACCACTACGCTCTGGCGACCGGTCGCGCGGTCATCACGACCGAGCCGCGCACCCGCTACGTGCAGACCACGCAGTTGGACTCCCTCCGCACCATGGAGCGCCTCGTGTCGCGCCGAGACACCGACATGTTCTGCCTCAACGACGGCAGCGTGCCCGAGATCCCCGAGGAGGTGCGCGTCCCGGCGCTGCGCGCCTGCCTCGAGCGCTACTTCCCGGTCGCTGCGCCGTGGGAGAAGACCTCGGTCAGCGAAGGATCGGCAGCGGCGTCGTCGGCGGCGACACCCGGCCGCTGAGCTCGCGCGAGGTCGGGACCACGACGCCGGCGTCGTGCAGCCGCCGCTGCGACTCGTCCGCGTCGACATACTGCAAGGCCGCGCTCGTCGCGAGCGGAACGACGGAGTGAACGACCGTCTCGTCGTACACGTGCACGATGTTGAAGCCCTGCGCCGCGTCCTGAGGGCGCGTGCCGCCCACGGGCACCATGAGGTCCTGCGTGTAGCAGGTGGCCGAGGCGACGGACACCGGGATGCCGGCGAACGTGGCGAACGTCGAGTAGTGCAGGTGTCCCGCGAGGATGGCGCGGACGTCGGATCCTCGAAGGATCGCGGCGAGACTGCGCTGATCGCGCAGTTCAACGGAGGCCGCGAGGTCGAGCACGCTCGGGACGGGCGGGTGGTGCATCGCGAGGATCGTGCCGAGGGGCGCGGGGGTGGCCAGCACCTCGGCGAGCCACTCGCGCTGAGCCGCCGTGACCTCGCCGTGATGGGCACCGGGCACCGAGGTGTCGAGCGTCACGATGCGCAAGCCGTCGAACTCGTCGACGCGGTCGACCGGAGCGTCGCGGTCGCCCTCGTCACCGGGCAGCAGCCGCGAGCGGAAGGCCGCCCGGTCGTCGTGGTTGCCCATGACCCACACCACGCGCGTCTGCAAGCGCTCGGCGAGCGGCTCGACCAACGCGCGGACACGGTCGTAGGCGTCAGCCTCGCCGTAGTCGGCGAGGTCGCCGGTGAAGACGAGGGCGTCGGGGCGGATGCCCGACGCACCGATCGCCTCGACCGCACGGGCGAGGTACGCCTCGGAGTCGACGTCGTCGTAGAGCGGTGCACCGCCGGCGCGAAGGTGGGTGTCGCTCAGGTGGAGCAGCACACGTTCGGCTCGGGGGTACTCGGCGTAGCGCATCTCGATCCTCTCGGGCCGTCGGGTACGACCTCGTCACCGGCGTGATGCTCCCGGTTGGCTCGAAATGTTACAGACATGTTTCTGGAACGCGTGATGAACACGGCGAGAATTCACCCGACAGTTCACAACGTGGCCGCACTGCGCGGTGGCACGGGACGTCGTGTGGGGTGGACGCCGCGCCGCATCCCGCCCGGTCGAGCGACATGACCCACGATGCGCGAGATGACCCGAGACGAGCGCGAAACGCGGGTCCTCTCGGCGGACAGGGGTCACCTCGAACGCGGGTCACGTCGAGGCGCCCCGACCTCGGGTCAGAGCGCGGCGATCAGACCGCGGCGATGCGCGCGTAGTCCTCAACCGTCAGCTGCTCGCCGCGCAGCGTGGGATCCACGCCGGCCGCTTCGAGATGAGCTGACGCCTCCGCGGCCGTGCCGCCCAGCACGCCCGACAGCGCCTGGCGGAGCATCTTGCGGCGCTGCTGGAAAGCGGCATCCACGATCTGGAAAGTGCGGAGTCGGTGCTCCTCGGTGCCGCGGGCTTCGGCATCCCGGTCGAAGCCGACGAGCACGCTGTCGACGTTCGGCACGGGCCAGAACACCTGACGCGACACCGTGCCGGCCAGTCGCCACGAGCCGTACCAGGCCGCCTTGACGCTCGGGGCGCCGTAGATCTTCGACCCGGGAGGGGCGGCGAGGCGCTCCCCCACCTCGGCCTGCACCATGACGACGCCGCGCCGCAGGTAGGGGAAGGTCTCGAGGAAGTGCAGCAGCACGGGCACCGAGACGTTGTACGGCAGGTTCGCGACCAGGACGCCGGGTTCTCCCGGCAGCTCATCGACGCGCAGAGCGTCGGCGTCGATGACCGTCAGGCGGCCGGCGGGCACGTCGTGGGCTGCCGCGGTGGAGGGAAGCCGCTCCGCGAGCCGGTGATCGATCTCGACGGCAACGACCGAGGCACCCGTCTCGAGGATCGCCAGGGTGAGGGATCCGAGACCGGGACCGATCTCGACGACACGATCGGATGCCGTGACCCGAGCCGCCTGCACGATCTTGCGCACCGTGTTGGCGTCGACGACGAAGTTCTGCCCGAGCTTCTTGGTGGGGGTCACATCGAGCTCGGCGGCGAGCCGACGGATCTCGGAGGCACCGAGGAGGGAAACGGGCATTGTTCCACTGTAGTCAGCGATCCCGCCAGTACCCGACGCTCCCGATGGGCAGGAGTAGCGTGATCAGGTGAGTCAAACGCAGTCCATCCCCTCGAACGCTTTCACCCTCAGGAGCCCCTACGGGCGACGAGCCATCGGGCTCTCGCTCGCGGCAGCGGTGGGCGGTTTCCTCTTCGGTTTCGACTCCTCGGTGATCAACGGCGCTGTCGACGCCGTCCAGGGCAACTTCGAGCTCTCGCAGGTGCTCACCGGTTTCGTCGTCGCCGTCGCCCTGCTCGGTTGCGCCGTCGGCGCGATCGTCGCCGGCGCCCTGTCGGACCGCTGGGGGCGCCTTAAGGTCATGCTCCTCGGCGCCGTGCTGTTCTTCGTCTCGTCGATCGGCGCCGCCCTCACCTTCAGCGTGCCCGACCTCATCCTGTGGCGCGTGATGAGCGGACTGGGAATCGGCATTGCCTCGGTGGTCGCCCCCGCCTACATCGCGGAGGTCGCCCCGCGTCAGATCCGTGGTTCCCTGGCCTCCCTGCAGCAGCTGGCGATCACGCTCGGTATCTTCGGCGCCCTGCTCTCGGATGCCCTGCTGGCCAACACCGCCGGCGGCGCGGCCAATCAGCTGTGGCTGGGCATGGAGGCCTGGCGCTGGATGTTCCTCGTCGGTGTGGTCCCGGCAGCGGTCTACGGAGTCCTGTCCTTCACGGTTCCCGAATCGCCCCGCTACCTGCTCTCGAAGGGCAAGCGCGACGAGGCGAAGGCGATCTTCGCGCGGCTGGTGCCGCCGGCCGACCTCGACAAGACGATGAACGAGCTCTCGAACGCCATCGAGGCCGATCGCAAGAACAAGAACGTCTCGCTGCGCGGGCCGGTGCTGGGACTGCAGGGGATCGTGTGGACCGGCATTCTGCTGTCGATGTTCCAGCAGTTCGTCGGCATCAACGTGATCTTCTACTACTCCACGACCCTCTGGAAGGCTGTCGGCTTCGACGAGAGCAACTCTCTGCTGATCTCGGTGATCACCTCGGTCACGAACGTCGTCGTGACCTTCGTCGCGATCTTCCTCGTCGACCGGGTGGGCCGGAAGCCGATTCTCTTGACCGGCTCGATCCTCATGACCGTTTCGCTCGGTGCGATGGCGCTCTCGTTCGCCTTCGCCACCGGTTCGGGTACGGACGTGTCGTTGCCCGCCCCGTGGGGTGGAGTCGCTTTGGTCGCCGCGAACGTCTTCGTCGTCGGCTTCGGGGCGTCGTGGGGCCCGCTGGTCTGGGTGCTGCTCGGCGAGATCTTCCCGAGCCGCATCCGAGGCAAGGCCCTCGGCGTCGCCGCCGGAGCCCAGTGGATCGCGAACTTCGCCATCACGGTGTCGTTCCCGGCCATGTCGGGCTGGTCGCTGCCCCTCACCTACGGCATGTACGCCCTGTTCGCGGCCCTGTCGTTCGTCTACGTCGCCCTGCGCATCCCCGAGACCAAGGGCATGGAGCTCGAGCAGACCGAGACCCTGTTCGTCCGCAAGCCGAAGGCGAAGGCCAAGGCCTGACGCGAAGCCCGCGTCCGGATGCCAGAAGGCCGGTGCCCCGAGGGGCGCCGGCCTTCCGCGCGTCGGCGTGTCGCCCGCGCACCCTCAGCGATCCGCACAGGGTGCGCGGCATCCGGGGCGAAAGGGCTGAGGATGCGCGAATCACTGAGGCTGCGCGACGCCGGGCCCACCCGCGCGACATCACTTCAGCAATCCGCACAGAGTCAGCGGCATCCGGGGCCAAGCGGCTGAGGTTGCGCGAGTCACTGAGGCTGCGCGACGCCGGGCGCACCCGCGCGACATCACCCCAGCGATCCGCACAAGCTCAGCGGCATCCAGGGCCGAGCGGCTGAGGATACGCGAAACACTGAGGCTGCGCGACGCCCGACCCACCCACGCCACATCACCCCAGCGATCCGCACAAGCTCAGCGGCATCCAGGGCCGAGCGGCTGAGGAAGCGCGAAACACTGAGGCTGCGCGACGCCCGACCCACCCGCGCGACATCACCTCAGCGATCCGCACAGAGTCAGCGGCATCCAGGGCCGAGCGGCTGAGGATGCGCGAATCACTGAGGCTGCGCGACGCCCGACCCACCCGCGCCACATCACCTCAGCGATCCGCACAGAGTCAGCGGCATCCAGGGCCAAGCAGCTGAAGTTGCGCGAAACACTGAGACTGCGCGACGCCCGACCCACCCGCGCCACATCACCTCAGCGATCCGCACAGAGTCAGCGGCATCCGGGGCCAAGCAGCTGAAGTTGCACGAACCACCGAGACTGCGCGACGCCCGACCCACCCACGCGACATCACCCCAGCAATCCACACAAACTCACCGGCATCCGGGGCCAAAGGGCTGGGTTTGCGCGAATCACGGAGGCGGCGCGGCACCCGGCTCGTGCGCGCCGGTCAGTCCTCGAAGGCGCCGTAGACGCGCAGCGTGTTCGCCGCCACCCGGGCACCGAGCTCGTCGGCGTCCATCGCCAGCTCCGCCGCGAGGAAGCGCAGCGTCACCGGGATCAGGTACGGCGCGTTCGGGCGGCCGCGGTAGGGCACCGGGGTAAGGAACGGCGCGTCGGTCTCGACGAGGATCCGGTCGAGCGGCGTGACCGCGAGAGCGTCGCGCAGGTTCTGCGCGTTCTTGAATGTCACGTTGCCCGCGAACGACAGATAGTACCCGCGGTCTGCCGCGATGCGCGGTCTGCCGCGATGCGCGCCATGTCGGCGTCGCCCGAGAAGCAGTGGAACACCGTCCTGTCGGGGGCGCCGACCCTCTCGAGGGTCTCGAGCACGGCCTCGTGCGCGTCGCGGTCGTGGATCTGCATCGCGATGCCGTGCTTCTTCGCCAACGCGATATGCGCCTCGAAGGAGCGCATCTGGGCCGGGATGCCGTCCGCCTCGGTGCGGAAGAAGTCCAGGCCCGTCTCACCGATCGCCCGCACCCGCGGCTCGGCGGCGAGTTCGTCGATGACGGCGATCGCGGCATCCAGCTCGCCTGCCCGCTCGTAGACCGGAGCCTCGTTGGGGTGGATGGCGACGGCGGCCAGCACCCGGGGGTGCGAACGCGCCGCCCACGCCGACCAGCGCGAGGAGTCCACGTCACCGCCGGCCTGCACGACGCCGTGGACGCCGACGGCGAGCGCACGCTCGAGCTGCTCGTCGAGCGACAAACCGGTGTCGCCGTCCTCGATCTCGAGGTGCGTGTGATTGTCGTAGACCGGGATGCCGAGCGGCTCGGGCGCCGGTGGATAGCTCACGTCGCGACGGCCGTCGACCGAGCGCTCGCGCACGTACTGACTCGGATCACCGCCGTCGATGGTGCCGCGTGGGCGTTCGACGGGGGCAGAGCCGGGGGCCGGTGCGGCGGCGGTCGCCTCGCCGGGCTCAGGGACCGCCGCTGCACCCGACATTGCCGTCACGCCTGCTCGACGCGGGGGAACAGCGGCGAGAGCGCGTTCACCGAGGAGCCGGGGCGCAGCACGCCCCATGCCCCCGCTTCGCGCAGACGCTGATCGTGCAGGTCGCCGAGGCTCTCGGACGCGCCCAACGCGAACCACAGCTTCTCGGTCGACGCCGGCATGACCGGCGACAACAGCACGGCGAGCGCGCGCAGCCCCTCGGCCGCGGTGTACAGCACGGTGCCCAGACGCTCGCGCGTGGCCTCGTCCTTCGCCAGAGCCCACGGCTCGTTCTCGGTGATGTAGCCGTTCAGCGCGTCGACGATCGTCCAGATGGCGGCGATCGCCTCGTCGATGCGGAAACGCTCCACGGCGGCGTCGGCGTTGGCCGCGGCATCCGCCACGATCTTCTGGATCGTCAGGTCGCTGTCGGTGTAGGCGCCGGGCTCGGGTACCACGCCGTCGAAGTACTTCGAGATCATCGCGATGGTGCGGGACGCCAGGTTGCCGAAGCCGTTGGCGAGCTCGGCCTGATAGCGGGCCGAGAGGTCTTCCCACGAGAAGGAGCCGTCCTGACCGAAAGCGATCGCCGAGAGGAAGTAGAACCGGTACGCGTCCGAGCCGAAGACGTCGGTGATCTCGGTCGGCGCGATGCCGGTGAGCTTGGACTTCGACATCTTCTCGCCGCCGACGAGCAGCCACCCGTGCGCGAAGACGCCTCGGGGCACGTCGAGGCCCGCAGCCATGAGCATGGCGGGCCAGATGACGGCGTGGAAACGCAGGATGTCTTTGCCGACCACGTGGTACGCGGGCCAGCGGCGCGCGAACTCCGCGGTGACCTCGCCGGTCTCGGGGTCGGTGCCGTAGCCCACGGCGGTGGCGTAGTTGAGCAGAGCGTCGACCCACACGTAGATGACGTGCGAGGGGTCCCACGGAACGGTGATGCCCCAGTCGAAGGCGGAACGCGAGATCGAGAGGTCTTTCAGACCGCTGCGCACGAACGAGACGACCTCGTTGCGCGCCGATTCGGGGCGCACGAAGTCGGGCTCCGTCTTGTAGAGCTCGAGCAGGCGGTCCTGGAACTCGCTGAGCTTGAAGAAGTAGTTCTTCTCTTGCAGCAGCTCGAGGGGCTTCGAGTGGATCGCGCAGACCTTGAGTCCCTCGAAGGGCCCCGTGCCGTCGACGATCTCGGCCTCGGGCTTGAACTCCTCGCAACCGACGCAGTACAGCGCCTCGTACTCGCCCGCGTAGATGTAGCCCCGGTCGAACAACGCCTTCACGAACTGCTGCACGCGCTCTTCGTGGCGCGGCTGCGTGGTGCGGATGAAGTCGTCGTTGGCGACGTCGAGGGTCTCGAGCAGCGGGAACCACGACTCGGTGACGAGCTTGTCGACCCACTCCTGCGGCGTCACGCCGTTCGCGGCGGCCGCCCGCAGCATCTTCTGGCCGTGCTCGTCGGTGCCGGTGAGCATCCACGTGTCGTCACCCGCCTGGCGGTGCCAGCGCGCGAGCGTATCGACGGCCACCGTCGTGTACCCGTGCCCGATGTGGGGCAGATCGCTGGGGTAGTAGATCGGCGTCGTGATGTAGAAAGATCGGCCGGAAGTCACCTGGAGATTCTACGGGGAGGCACCGACACGGCCGACCGTGTGACGGGTGTCAGCGTTTGACGGCCAGCGCCGCCTGGTACAGCTCGCGCGAGGAGTGGCCGGTCTGCGAGGCCACCTCGGCGGCGGCCTCTTTGAGCCGCGCGCCGCCGCGCACGATCTCGAGCATCTGGGTCACGGCATCCGGGAACGCCACCTCGCGAGCGGTGGCGCCGCCGACGACGATCGCGATCTCACCGCGGACGCCCTCGGCCGCCCACGCGGCGAGCTCGGCAAGGGTTCCGCGCTTGACCTCTTCGTAGAGCTTGGTGAGCTCGCGGCAGACGGCGGCGGGACGATCGGCGCCGAACTCGGTCGCGAGGTCTTCGAGAGTGGATGCCAGTCGCGACGGCGACTCGAAGAAGACGAGGGTCCGCTCCTCCGACGCGAGCTGCGCGAAGGCCTTGCGGCGATCCCCCGGCTTGCGGCGCGGAAAGCCCTCGAAGGCGAAGCGGTCGGTAGGAAGGCCCGCGACGGCCAGGGCCGTGACGACCGCGCTCGGACCGGGAATCGCGGTGACCGTGACACCCGCGGCGGCGGCCGCCGCGACGAGGCCGAAGCCGGGGTCGCTCACCGTGGGCATGCCGGCGTCGCTCAGCACCAGCAGATCGTCTTCGCGGGCGAGCTCGACCAGTTCGGCGGCCCGCTCCTTCTCGTTGTGGTCGTGCAGGGCGATCAGGCGCGGCCGGTTCTCGACCCCGAGTCCCGCGAGCAGACGCTGCGTGGTGCGGGTGTCTTCTGCCGCGACGACGGTGGCGTTCTCGAGCGCCTCGATCAGACGCTTCGAGGCGTCGCCCAGGTTGCCGATGGGGGTCGCCGCCAGGATGATCACCGTTCCACCTTAGGCTGGGGGCCGTGACCACCGCCGTCCCTCCGCTGCTCCCGTCGATCGAGCAGACGCGCATCGATCGGTGGCGCGACGCCCTCCTCGACGGCCCCCGCGGGTTCCGCTTGTGGCGCTGGCTCGCACCTGCGCTGGTCACCGTCCTCGCGGCCGTGCTGCGTCTGGTCGACATCGGCAATCCGCACCAGCTCGTCTTCGACGAGACGTACTACGTGAAGGATTCGTGGAGCCAGTGGGTGCTCGGTTACCCCTCCACCTGGCCCGACGGCGCCGACGCCAGCTTCGCGGCAGGAGACTCCGACGTCTTCACGGGCATCGGCAGCTACGTCGTTCACCCTCCCCTCGGACGCATCCTCATCGGCGCGGGCATGGCGCTGCTCGGTCCCGACTCGGCGACGGGTTGGCGCATCTCCGCCGCCGTCTTCGGTACCGCGACGGTGCTGCTGGTGTACCTGCTGGCGCGCACGATCACCCGGTCGATCCCCTTCGCGACCGTGGCATCCGGTCTCATCGCGATCGACGGCCTCGGGATCGTGCTGAGCCGCATCGCGCTTCTCGATGTCTTCCTGACGTTCTTCATCGTGCTCGTCTTCTGGTTCGTCGCCCTCGACCACCGGGGCAGCACCGACCGCTTGCGCACCGCCATCGCGGCCCTGCCGGGAGAACGGCACACGTGGGGGCCCATCCTGTGGGCCCGCCCCTGGCTCTTCGCCGCGGGAGCCGCCGCCGGAGCCGCCACCGCCGTGAAGTGGTCGGGACTGTACGTGCTCGCCGCCGTCGGCTTGTACGCGGTGATCACCGACGCCCTCGCCCGTCGCCGCGCCGGAATCGATCAGTGGCCGATGGATGCCGTGCGCCAGGGCCTCGCATCGTTCGTCCTGCTCGTGCCGGTCGCGGTGGTCGTGTACCTTGCGAGCTGGTCGGGGTGGCTGTTCTCGAACGGCGGCTGGATGCGCGGCACCCCGGTCGCCGCGACAGGCATCTGGGGGTGGGTTCCCGAGCCGCTCCGACAGCTGTGGGCGTACCACCAGGAGATGTACGCGTTCCACGTGGGCCTCGTCACCCCGCACAGCTACGCGAGCCCCGCCTGGCAGTGGCCGCTGCTCATCCGTCCCACCTCGATGTACTGGCACCAGGACCAGGCCGGGGTGAACGGTTGCGCCCTGCCGACGGGCTGCACCGAGGCGATCTCGAGCATCGCGAACCCGATCATCTGGTGGGCCGGTGTCGCGGCGTCCCTCTACCTGCTCGTGCGCTTCGTCATGGTCCGCGACTGGCGCTTCGCTCTCGTGCTGACCGGACTCGCCGCCACCTACGTGCCGTGGCTGCTCTACCCCGAGCGGACGATCTTCCAGTTCTACACGGTGGCGATGCTGCCGTTCCTCGTGCTCGCGCTCACCTTCGCGCTGCGCGACATCGCCCGCGGGGTGAAGGGCGCGTCACGGGCGAGCGGGCAGGTGCTCGTCCTGGCTTTCCTCGGGCTGTGTCTCGTGATCTCGGCGTTCTGGTATCCCGTGTGGGCGGGGCTTCCGGTGCCGTACGAGTTCTGGCGCCTGCACAACTGGCTGCCCACCTGGATCTGAGCGCGGCGTGCGCGGGTGCGCCGTGGCGTGCGGGGTGGGCACGCAACAGAATCGGAGTCACGTAACCGGTGCGGATCTCCGGGGACACGGCATCCGAATTCGTTGCGTGGATCCGAATCTGTAAGGACTTCTCGCGGTGCCCGCCTCAGACGAGCTGCCCCGCATCCGTCGTCGGCAGCGCGCACGTGAAGGCACGGCAGTCGTACGCCGTCGCCTCGCCGCCCTGGGCGACCTTGCCCTCGAACAGCTCGAACCCCGCCTCGGCGAAAGCGACAGCCTGTGCGGGCGACACCACCGCCACCACGTCGGCGGCGATCCGGCGGGCGGCGTCGGCGATCTCGGCATCCGTCTCGCCCACCACGACCACCTGGCGCGGGGCCGAGGCCAGGCCGAGGGCGACCTCGAGGATCGCGCCGTGCGCGAGGGGCGACGACAACGCGGCGTCGGCCGCGGCCCGGACGAGGGTCTCCGCGGCGGTCCGGTAGCGCTCCCCCGCCCCGAGGCGCCACAGGTCGAGGGCGGCAGCGGCGAACACCGACGGGCCCGAGGGCGAGGAGCCGTCGGTGGGCACGGCGTGCGACTGCATGCCCTGCCCCACGAGCACGGGGTCACCACCACCCGGAGGACGGATGCCGTCGTCGCCGACGCACAGGTCCACGAGTGCCCGAGCCCGCGCGGCATAGGCGACCTCGCCGGTCGCACGGGCGAGGGCGAGGAGGCCTCGCGCGAGTCCGCCGTAGTCTTCGAGCGTCGCGGGGGCGGCGGAGCGGATCTCGTCGAGCGAGGCGCGGCGCAGCGTCCCGTCGTCGGCGACGTTGCTTTCGAGCACCGCGTCGGCGGCCCAGCGCGCCGCCTCGAGGAAGCGGGGGTCGGTTCGGGTTCCGGCGGCGGCGAGGGCGGCGATCGCGTGCCCGTTCCAGCCGGTGACGACCTTGGCGTCGAGAGCGGGGGGCTGCAGTGCCGAACGGTCCGCGACACGGTAGTACCCGCCCTCGTTGCGGACGCCGTCGATGATCGATTCCGAGTCCTGGGCGGCGGCGATCCCACCCGAGGGCAGTTGCAGGACATCGACGAGAAAGCGGGCGGCATCGGTCGCCGTGGCGTCGTCGCCCGCGGCGAGCGCGACCTCGACGAGCCCGGCGTTGTCGGTGAGCATGCGCTCGTAGTGCGGCACGCTCCAGTCGCGGCGCGTGGCGTAGCGGAAGAAGCCACCCTCGACCGTGTCGTGCAGGTCGGAGCCGGCCATGGCGGACAGGGCTCGGGATGCCACGTCCGCGGCATCCGGAGCGTCCGAGGCGAGGGCGGGGTGCTGCAGGAAGCGGAGCACCGGGGTGTTCGGGAACTTCGGGGTCTCGAAGGCGGGGCCCGCGGCGAAGCCGAAGTACTCGCGGTCCTCGCGCGCGGCGATCGTGCGGGCGGCGGCCGCGAGCTGGTCGAGGGATGGCGGGGCGTCGGCCGGGGCGGTGGCTGCGGCGGCCAGGGCATCTCGGAGCGAGGAGCCCGTGGCATCCACCTCGCTCCGTCGCTCGGTCCACGCCTCGCGGACCGCGGCGAGCACCTGGCGGAATGAGGGCTGAGGCGGGCGGGGCGAGGGCGGAAAGTACGTGCCGGCGTAGAAGACGCGCCCCTCGGGGCTCGCGAACACGGTCAGCGGCCAGCCCAGGTGCGGCGTGAAGGCGGACGCGGCGTCGAGGTAGGCGGCATCCACGTCGGGATGCTCCTCGCGATCGACCTTGATCGAGACGAAGCCCTCGTTCAGGATGCCGGCGGTCTCGGCATCCTGGAAAGATTCGCGCGCCATGACGTGGCACCAGTGGCAGGTGCTGTAGCCGATGGAGACCATGACGGGGACGTCTCTGTCGGCCGCGAGCGCGAACGCCTCGGCCCCCCAGGGCAACCACGCGACGGGATTGTCGGCGTGGGCCCGCAGGTAGGGGCTCGAGGCGTTCGCGAGGCGGTTCATGCGCTCGGTCGAGCTCGGGTCAGTTGAGGTCGTCGGGGTGCGTGCCGACGCGGCCCGAACCGTCACCCGGGTCGACCGCGTCGATCGCGGCCATCTCGTCGGCGGAGAGCTCGAAGTCGAACAGCGCGAAGTTCTCTTCGAGGCGCTCGCGGCGCACCGACTTGGGGAACACGATGAAGCCGTGCTGGATGTGCCAGCGCAGCACCGCCTGGGCCGGGCTCTTGCCGTGCGCCTCGGCGGCGTCCTTCACCGCGGGGATCTCGAACAGGTCGTACTTGCCCTGGCCGAGCGGACCCCACGACTCGATGTGCATGTCGTGCTCGTGGCCCCACGCGGCGATCTCGCGCTGGCTGAGGGCGGGGTGCAGCTCGATCTGGTTCACCACGGGGGTGACGCCGGTCTCGGCGACGATGCGCTCGAGGTGCGGCACGAGGAAGTTCGAGACGCCGATCGAGCGGGTCTTGCCGGCCTCGCGGATCTCGATGAGCTTCTGCCACGCGTTGACGTAGTTGTCGTTCTTCGGGGTGGGCCAGTGGATGAGGTACAGGTCGACGGCGTCGAGCTGAAGCTTCTGAAGGCTCTCGTCGATCGCGGCGTGCGCGTCGTCGCCGTCGTGGCGGTCGTTCCAGAGCTTGGTGGTGACGAAGAGCTCGTCGCGCGGGATGCCGCTGGCGGCAATTGCTCGACCGACGCCCTCTTCGTTCTTGTAGATGGCAGCGGTGTCGATGTGTCGGTAGCCGACCTCGAGGGCCTCGGACACGGCACGCTCGGCGTCGTCGGCGGGCACGAGGAACACGCCGTAGCCGAGCTGGGGGATGGAGTTTCCGTCGTTGAGCTGAACTGAAGGAACGGTCATGAGAAGAGCCTAGGAGCGGTGTCTCGGAGGGTTCTCGGGGTTGACGCGCGGGTCGAGTCCGCTATCCCCCGCCTTCTCGCACCCCGGCGTGGTTGACTACCGAAATGACGCCGCAGCCTCCCACCCGGCACGCTCGACGCGACCCCTCCTCGGCCTGGCGTCGCGGAGCCAAGCTCGTCGCCATCGCCGTGACCGTCGTGCTCGTCGCGGCCGTGGCGGTCGGAGGGTTCTACGCGTTCTCGCTGTCGCAGCGTCTGCAAGACGCCGCCGTCCCCCTCAAGGACGCCCCGGCCGAACCGCCCGCGCTGAGCGCCTACAACGAACCCTTCTCGGTGCTCGTCGTCGGTACCGACGAGTGCGACGATCAGGTGAAGGCGGCCTTCGGCGCGCGCTGCTCCGACCCGGGCAACGAGGGCACCCGCAACGACGTCAACATGCTCGTGCACGTCTCGACGAACCCCCGTCGCGTCACCGTCGTCTCGTTCCCCCGCGATCTGCAGATCGGCATCCCGGAGTGCACGGGAGCCGACGGCTCGACCTCGTCGGCGTCGTACAAGGCCCCGATCAACTCCGCGTACGAAGCCGGCGGCCTGACCTGCGTCGCCGACACGGTCTCGGAGCTGAGCGGACAGAGCATTCCTTTCGCCGCGAAGGTGAGCTTCGGAAACGTCGTCAACATCACCGACGCCATCGGCGGCGTGGAGGTCTGCATCGGCGGCGACGGCATCGACGACCCCGACGCGGGGATCGACTGGGAGCCGGGCCCGCGGGTGGTCAAGGGCTACGACGCCCTGGCCTTCCTGCGCACGCGCAAGGGCATCGGAGACGGCAGCGACCTCGCCCGCATCGGCAACCAGCAGCAGTACCTGTCTCGCCTCATCAACAAGCTCCGCAGCGACGAGGTGCTCTCCAACCCGGGAACGCTCATCGGCCTGGCCAACACCGCGGTGAACAACATCGAGCCGAGCGAGAGCCTCGCCGACCCGATCCGCATCGCGCAACTCGCGTACACGCTGAAGGACGTCCCGTTCTCGGACATCACCTTCGTGCAGTTCCCCGTGGTCGACGACCCCGCCGACAACAACCACGTCATCCCCGACCAGGCATCGGCGGCGACGCTGTGGGAGGCGCTGGACACCAACGCTCCCCTGCAGCTGACCGGCCAGGAAGGCGCGAACGGCGGCGTCATCGCCGACCCGTCCGCTCCCACCGCCGCGCCGAGCGAGCCCGCCCCCGAGGCGAGCACCCCCGCCCCGGATGCCACGGACGCCAGCGCCGCGCCGGGCGTGGTGGAGCTGCCGAGCAACGTCAGCGGCACCAAGGCGAACCAGGCGACGTGCTCGGCCGGCAACGGCTGATCGAGGCCATCGGGTCGCGGTCAAGACCCGGGAACCGTCCAGAGTCGTCGGGGAGC
Source organism: Microbacterium sp. SL75 (assembly GCF_026625865.1). NCBI lineage: Bacteria > Bacillati > Actinomycetota > Actinomycetes > Micrococcales > Microbacteriaceae > Microbacterium > Microbacterium sp. SL75. Next base: position 60,498 of record NZ_CP113067.1, read on the forward strand.
ATTGCGGGGTGAAAACCGCCACGCGCTCGACCGCCCTGTTGCTGCTCGCGGCCCTGTCCCTCACTTCATGTGCCCCGGCCGCGGCCCCCGCGCCGTCGGCATCCCCCTCCCCCACCGCGACTCCCACGCCGACCGCCACTCCCGACCCCCTCGCGGGAATGAGCCTCGCCGACAAGGTCGGTCAGATGTTCATGGTCGGCACCTCGTTCGAGGGCGCCAACCCCACGACCCTCGCGGCCGTGCGCGACGACCACGTCGGCGGGATCTTCCTGCACGGACGGTCGGATGCCGGCACCCAGGCCACCGCAGCCCTGATCGGGCAGTTCACCTCCACCGTCGGCGCGGACGCTCCGCAGCTGTGGGTCGCCACCGACCAGGAGGGCGGCACCGTCCAGGTGCTGAAGGGTCCGGGCTTCGACCGCATCCCCTCGGCCGTCGAGCAGGCCGCCCAGACCGATGCGGCCCTGCGTTCCTCCGCCGCGACCTGGAGCACGCAACTCGCGCAATCGGGGGTGAACATGAACCTCGCTCCCGTCGCCGACATCGTCACGAGCCCGGAGTTCGCGGCATCCAACCCTCCGATCGGCGCGCTCGTGCGCGAGTACGGCTACGACGAGACCACTGTCGCCACCAAGGTCGGCGCGTTCGCCGCCGGCATGCGCGACGGCGGCGTGATGCCCACGCTCAAACATTTCCCGGGCCTGGGGCACGTCGACGAGAACACCGACACCCGCACGGGCGTCACCGACGACACGGTCACCGCCGACGGCGCAGACGTGGGCGTGTACGCGAGCGTCCTGCCCCAGGGGGACGCGATCGTCATGATGTCGACCGCGATCTACGCCCGGATCGACCCGAGCGCGCCCGCCGCGTTCTCACCCGCGGTGGTGGACGTGCTGCGCGACCGCATCGGCTTCGACGGCGTGATCACCGTCGACGATCTCTCGGCGGCGCGCCAGGTGCAGCCCTGGTCTCCGGCCGATCGCGCCACCCTCGCCGTGGACGCCGGGGTCGACCTGCTGCTCGTCTCGGCCGACCCCTCGGTGTATCCCGACATGCACCAGGCGGTGCTGTCGCGCGCCGAAAGCGACCCCGCGTTCGCCGCGAAGGTGGATGCCGCGGCCCGGCGGATCGTCGAGCAGAAGGCGTCGATGCCGTAGGCGCTCCCCCGTGAGGGGTCGCTTTGTGTCGCCCGGGCACGGGCCAGGCGACAGGAGGTGACCCCTCGCGCGAGTCGCCAGGAAATGTCGCTTCGAGCAGCCCCAAGCGACAGAAATTGGCGACTCGCGCGATGGGTGGGCGATACTCTGGAAGGCTGTGTCTGTCGAACCCGTCATCGTCTACCCGCCCGAGCTGCCCGTCAGCGCCGCGCGGGACGAGATCGCGCGCGCGATCCGCGACCACCAGGTCGTGATCGTCGCAGGCGCCACCGGCTCGGGCAAGACCACGCAGCTGCCCAAGATCTGCCTCGAACTGGGCCGCACCTCCATCGCGCACACGCAGCCGCGCCGCATCGCCGCGCGGACGATCGCCGAGCGCATCGCCGACGAGATGCAGGTGCCGCTGGGCTCGACCGTCGGCTACAAGGTGCGCTTCACCGACAAGGTGTCGGCCGACACGCGCGTGGCGCTGGTGACCGACGGCATCCTGCTCAACGAGATCCACCGCGACCGGCTGTTGCGCCGCTACGACACGATCATCGTCGACGAGGCGCACGAGCGCTCGCTCAATATCGACTTCCTGCTCGGCTACCTGCGCCGCATCCTGCCGAAGCGCCCCGACCTCAAGGTCATCGTCACCTCGGCGACCATCGACCCCGAGAGCTTCGCGCGGCACTTCGCCGCCGCCCCTGCTCAGCCCGGCGGCGAGCCGGTTCCGGCACCGGTGATCGAGGTGTCGGGCCGGACGTACCCGGTCGAGATCCGGTACCGGCCGGTCGATGGCGCGGACGACGCGGGCGAAACTCCTGAGGATTCGGATGTGGACGGCGCCGAACCCCCCTCATCCCGAGGTCGCGCGGTCGCAGGGCCCTCGAAAGTCAGGAGTTCGGCACGACCCGCGGCCAAGACCCGGCGCGATGCCGACGACGCCGACGAGGTCGGAGCCGTCGTCGCCGCCCTGCGCGAGCTCGACCGCGAGCCCGCGGGCGACGTGCTCGTCTTCTTCCCCGGCGAGGCCGAGATCCGTGATGCGGCGGACGCCATCCGCGGGGCGTATCAGAAGGACGCCGCCCCCACCGAGGTGCTCCCCCTGTACGGGCGACTCTCCGCCGCCGAGCAGCACCGCGTCTTCGAGCGCTCGAGCGTCGCGGGCGTGCGTCGACGCGTCATCCTCGCCACGAACGTCGCCGAGACGAGCCTGACCGTCCCCGGCATCCGGTACGTCGTCGACACCGGCACCGCGCGCATCTCGCGCTACAGCAACCGCTCGAAGATCCAGCGCCTCCCGATCGAGGCCGTCTCCCAAGCCTCGGCGCAGCAGCGCTCGGGCCGCGCGGGGCGCACCTCGCCGGGCATCGCGATCCGGCTCTACTCCGAAGACGACTTCACCCGCCGCCCGGAGTACACCGAGCCCGAGATCCTGCGGACGTCGCTGGCATCCGTCATCCTGCAGATGCTCTCGCTCGGGTTCGGCGACATCCAGGCCTTCCCCTTCCTCACTCCGCCCGACTCGCGGGGCGTGAAGGCGGCGTTCGACCTGCTCGTGGAGCTCGGTGCGGTGAAGCTGCCGGCGCCGGGGTCGCGCGGGGCCGACACCTCGCGCGACCGCGATGTGCGCAGCGACGGCGACCCGTCGCGCGGGCGCGGCGGGCGGGACAACGCCCGCGGGCGCCGTGACGACGACGGTCCCCGCCTCACCGAGATCGGCCGCGAGATCGCGCGCCTGCCGATCGACCCGCGGTTCGCTCGCATGCTCATCGAGGCGCGGCGAAACGACGTGCAGTCCGAGGTGCTGGCGATCGTGTCGGGAATGTCGATCCAGGACGTACGCGAGCGTCCGGAGGACCGCCGCGAGGAGGCCGACCGCTTCCACGCGCGCTTCACCGACCCCACCAGCGACTTCCTCTCCCTGCTCAACCTGTGGGAGTACCTGCAGGAGAAGCAGGCCGAACTCGGCTCGAGCGCCTTCCGCCGGCTGTGCCGCAGCGAGCACCTCAACTACGTGCGGGTCCGCGAGTGGGTCGACGTGCACCGGCAGCTGCGGTCGCTGGGCGGCGAGGCGTCACGGGGTGACGGGGTCGGGCGTTCCAGCGAAAGCGGGCGCAGCGATCGGAGCCGTGTCCCCCTTCGTGCGGAGTCTGACCCGTCCCGGCCGCACCGGTCGGGACATGCATCCACGACCCACGTCCCGCACACCGCGGCGCCGGAGGGCCACGCCGCCGGCGATGCCATCCATCGCGCGATCCTGTCCGGGTTGCTGTCGCACCTCGGCATCCTGGATCCGCGCACGATGGCCCAGACGAAGGACCGCAAGGCTCCGGGTGATGCCCGCCCCACGAAGGGCGAGTACATCGGCGCGCGCGGCGCGCGATTCGCGATCTTCCCGGGCTCGGGCCTGAAGAAGAAGCGTCCCTCCGCGGTCATGGCCGCCGAGCTCGTCGAGACCTCGCGCCTGTTCGCCCGCACGGTCGCCGCCGTCGACCCGGCCTGGGCGGAAGACCTCGCCCCCGACCTCGTCAAGCGGTCACTGAGCGAGCCGCACTGGTCGAAGGATGCCGGCTCCGCCGCCGCCTACGAGAAGGTCACTCTCTTCGGGGTGGAGCTCGTCGGCCGTCGCCGCGTGCAGCTCGCCCGCTTCGACCGCCCGCTCGCGCGTGAGATGTTCGTGCGACACGCGCTGGTGGAGGGCGAGTGGGACCCCTCGGTGCTCGACAAGCGCCTCACGGCGTTCCTCCGCCGCAATCAGGAGCAGCGCCGCCTGCTCGAGAAGATCGAGGAGCGCGAGAGGCGCCGCGACATCCTGATCGGCGACGAAGCGGTGTTCGCGTTCTACAACGCGCGGATCCCCGCCGACGTCACCGACGTGCGCTCGTTCGAGGCCTGGTGGAAGGATGCCGCCGACCGTACACCTCACCTCCTCGACCTTCGCGAGTCCGATCTGACCGGCGACCGCGCCCAGGGCGATGACCGTGCTTTCCCGGCGCGGTGGCGTCAAGGAGACCAGACGCTCAACCTCGCCTACCGCTTCGAGCCCGGGGCGCCCGACGACGGTGTGACGGTCGTCGTCCCGCTGCCGCTGCTCGCGCAGCTGCGACCCGACGGCTTCGACTGGCAGGTGCCGGGCATGCGCAACGAGCTCGTCACCGCGCTGCTGCGCGCGCTTCCCAAGGCCATCCGCCGCAACGTCGTCCCCGCCGCCGACTGGGCAGAGAAGTTCTCGGCCGAACTCGCCGAGAAGGGCCCCGAGCACGCGAACGGCCTGCCGAAGACGACGCTCGTCGACGCGCTCGCCGCCCTCGTGCAGCGCGTCGCGAACCAGCGGGTCAGCGCCGCCGACTTCGAGCTCGAGCGCGTGCCCGGTCACCTCATGCCCTCGTTCCGCGCGGTCGACGCCCGCGGACGCGCGATCGGGAGCGACCGCGACCTCGCGACCCTGCAACGCCGCCTCGCCGACCGCGCGCGCTCGAGCGTCGAGTCCGCCGTGACGCGCGAGCGCCCCGCCGCCCGGTCGGCGGCGAAGGTCGCCGAGGCCTCGCCGGCGTTCGCGTCGCGCTCGAAGCTCACCGGCTGGGACTTCGACGAGCTCACCGAGGTCGTCGACACCCCCGTCGCCGGCGGCGTCGTTCGCGGCTACCCCGCCCTGGTCGACGAGACGGACAGCGTCGCCCTGCGTGTGGAGGCCACGCCCGAAGACGCCGCGCGGCACACGCGTGCAGGTATCCGGCGCCTCCTGCTGCTGGCCGGCCCCTCCCCCGCCACCTACGTTCTCGACCACCTCACCGCGAACGAGAAGCTCGCGCTCGCGGCCTCGCCGTATCAGAACGCCAAGGCGCTGATCGAAGACGCGCGCGTGGCCCTGGCCGATGACGTCCTGCTGCGCGAGGCGCCGACCGGAGTGGTGCGCACGAGGGCCGACTTCGAGCGGGTACGGGATGCGTTCTCGGCCGTCTCGGTCGAGCGCACCTTCCAGACGGTCTCGCTCGCGGCGAAGATCCTGCTCGCGCAGCGCGAGGTCGAGAGGGCGATGAAGGATGCCGCGTCCATCACGCTCCTGGGCGCGCTCAACGACGTGCGGGGTCAGGTGTCGGGGCTGATCTTCCCGGGGTTCCTCGCGCGAACCGGCCTGCACCGCCTGCAGCACTACCCCCGCTACCTCGCGGGGGCGCTGGGGCGCGTGACGACCCTGTCGGACAACCCCGGGCGCGACCGCCAGCGGCAGACCGAGTACGAGCGCTCCGCAACCGCGTTCACGGAGGCGGGCGGTGTCATCCCCCTGCCCGCCGACGCGCCCGCGAACCTCGTTCAGACGCGCTGGCTGCTCGAGGAACTGCGCGTGAGCCTGTTCGCCCAGCGCCTCGGCACCGCCGAACCGGTCTCGCCGCAGCGCATCGCGAAGGCGCTCAAGGGCGCGTGAGTCGCCGGGGATCGTCGCTTCCGATCCCCGGGTCCGCGTCGGATCCCGATCTCAGACGCCCAGCGCACCGCCCCACGCGCGCAGGAGCGCCTCGAGGCCGCGGCGCTGCGCCGCATCGAGGCCCGCGAGCAGCCGCTCCTCGTTCGCGAGGTGGGCGGCGAAGGCCTCGTCGATCACGCGGCGCCCCGCAGCCGTCAGGCGGATGACGCGCGCGCGTCCGTCGTCGGCGTCGTCGTCGCGCACGACGAGACCGGATGCCACGAGCCGGTCGACGCGCTTGGTGACCGCACCGCTGGTCACCATCGTGTGACGCGCGAGCTCTCCGGGGGCCGCGGCGAACGGCTCTCCGGCACGGCGGAGGGCGGCGAGGATGTCGAACTCCCCCTCGCCGAGGCCGTACCGCCGGTAGACGGCGGTCAGCTCCTCGCGCAGGTGGTCGGCGAGGCGATGCAGGCGGCCGATCACCTGCATCGGGGAGGGGTCGAGGTCGGGGCGCTCGGCGCGCCACTGCGCGGTAAGGGTGTCGACGCGATCGGGTGCGGTCATCCTTCCACTTTATCTTCCGTGGAAGCTAAAGTGTCTTCCATGGAAACCACCTGGCGCACCGTCACGATCACCGCCGTCGCTCCGATCGCGTGGGGCGCGACCTACGTCGTGACCCGCCACCTTCTGCCGGCGGACGCCCCCCTGTGGGGAGCCGCCCTGCGCGCCCTGCCCGCGGGTCTCCTGCTGTGGGCCCTGGCCCGGCGTCGGCCGGTCGGTTCGTGGTGGTGGCGGGCGCCCCTTCTCGGCCTGCTCAACTTCGGAGCGTTCTTCTTCCTGGTCTACGTCGCCGCGCAGGCGCTGCCGTCGTCTATCGCGGCGTCGGTGGTGGCGTTGGCTCCCCTGGCCCTGGCGGGTCTCGCGTGGCCCCTGCTCGCGCAGCGTCCGAGCCTGCGATGGGCGCTGGCCTGCGCCGTCGGCATCCTGGGTGTCCTTCTCGTCGTGGGCTGGAGCGCGGGCGCTGTCGCTCCCCTGGGCATCGCGGCGTCGGTGCTCGCCCTCCTCGCCTCGTCACTGGGGGCGATCCTCACCACCCGGTGGCGCGACGAGACCCCGCTACTCGCGATGACGGCCTGGCAGCTCACCGCGGGCGGGATCGCCCTCGTCCTCGTCGCCGCCGTCGTGGAGGGGAGTCCCCCTCGAGTGGATGCCGCGGGCGTGGCCGCCTACGCCGCGATCGCGGTCGTCGCGACGGCCCTGGCCTTCGTCTGCTGGTTCGCCGGGCTCCGCCGCCTGCCGGCCGGAACGGTCGGACTCATCGGCCTGCTCAACCCGGTCACCGGGATCGCTCTCGGGGTGCTCGTCGGCGGGGAGTCCCTCACCCTCGCGCAGGCCTTCGGGATGGCGCTGGTGCTGGCGGCCATCGCGATCACCAACCTCCGCCGCCGCGGCTCCGCGCCCGTCTCCGCCCCCGCGCGGAAACCGCCCGTCCCCGCGGCGTGAGCGGGGGCGGGCGGCACGCGGGAGATCACGACCGCAGGCGCACCTCGCCCATCGTGGCCGTGACGTCGACCTCGGCCGTGGCCGTGGAGCTCTCGCGCAGGCCGTTGTCGACCTGCCCGAGGCCGTCGTCGACGCTCACGCGGTAGTCGTCGTCGGGCAGCCGCAGGTCGATCGATCCGGCGGTGAGCTCGACGTCGGTGCGCGACGGTGTGGAGCCGCGTAGTTGCGCCGTCACCTCTCCCCCGGCCACCTCGATCGCGGCGGTGCCGACGTCGCGCAACTGCGCCGAGGCCGATCCCCCCGACACGTTCAGATCGATCTGAGAGGCCGCGCCGCTCAGCGAGGTCGTCCCGCCCGCGACCCGGATCGACACCGTGCCGTAGTCGCCCTGCAGGTCGAGCGTGCCCCCGCTCACCTGCGCGTCGACGCCGACGCCGCTGACGGCCCACTCCCGCGGCAGGGTGAGCGTGGCCGACGATCCCGTCCCCCACCCGACGAAGGTCCCGTTCGGCGAGGCCACGCGCAGGGAATCGCCGCGCCGTTCGAACGTCCACCCCGACCGGTTCTGCGCGGCGTCGAGACGCGCGCTCGCGACGTCGCCGTAAGCGATCGTGAGCGCTCCCCCGGTGATGTCGATGTCGAGGGAACCCGCGGCCTGCTCCGCGTCGTCGACACGGCTCGAGCTGCGGTCGGCGTCGCGCAGCACGACGACCGCCGAGGCGCCGGTTCCGGCCACCGTGCCGAGGGCGACGCACGCGCCGACCACGATCGTGGCGATCGACACGGCGAAGGCGGGGCCGCGACGTCGCGGTCGGTCGGGGGCGGGGAGAGGGGCGTTCGCGGTCATGAGGTCGCTCCGGTATGGTCGTGGCCCAGGTGCACGAGAGCGGCGATGACGCGGCGGTTGCCGGTCTCGTCCTGCTCCAGTCCGAGCTTGGTGAAGATGGCGGTGATGTACTTCTCGACGCTCGCCTCGCTGACGAACAGCGCGGCGGCGATGGCCTGATTGGAGCGTCCCTCGGCGATGAGTGCGAGCACGGCCCGCTCGCGCTCGGTGAGGCTCTGCAGGCGCTCGTCGCGCCGACGCCGGGTGAGCAACTGCGCCACGACCTCGGGGTCGAGCACGGTGGCACCGGCCGCGATCGAGGCGACGGCGGCGAGGAAGTCGGCGACGTCGGCCACGCGGTCCTTCAGCAGGTACCCCAGGGCGCCCTGGCCGTCGGCGATGAGGTCGCTCGCGTACCGCTCCTCGACGTACTGCGACAGCACGAGCACGGCCAGCCCCGGATGCCGCGGCCGCAGTGCGATGGCCGCGCGGATGCCCTCGTCGGTCCAGGTCGGCGGTAGCCGGACGTCGAGGATGCACAGCTCCGGCGCGGTCTCGACGACGGCGGCGTCGAGACCGCCGGCGTCGGCGAGTGCGGCGACCACCTCGTGACCATCGTCGGCGAGAAGGCGCACGAGGCCCTCGCGCAGGAGGACGGAGTCCTCGCAGATCAGGATGCGCACGGGACCGTCACCTCCACCGTCGTCGGACCGCCCTGCGGGCTGTCGATGCGCGCTGTGCCGCCCGCCGCCGTGACGCGGTTGACGATGCCGTCGAGACCGCCGCCGGGCACGATGCGCGCCCCGCCCAGGCCGTCGTCCTCGACGCGGGCCCAGAGCGAGCCGTCGTCGCGCACGCGCACGTCGACGCGACAGGCGGCGGCGCGGGAGTGCTTCGCGGCGTTGGTGAGGGCCTCCGCGATCGCGAAGTACACCGCTTCCTCGGTCGCGCGACCGCAGCGGCGCGGGAGCCGCACGTCGAGGGTCACGGGGATGTGCGAGCGCGACGCCAGGGCCGAGAGGGCGGCATCCAGCCCCCGATCCTCGAGGACGGACGCGTGGATGCCGCGGGCCAACTGCCGCAGTTCGGTGATGGCCGACTTGGTGGAGGCGTGCGCCTCGGCGACGAGGGCCTTCGCCGCTTCGGGGTCGTCGTCGATCTTCGTCTGCGCGAGGCCGAGGGTCATGCCGATCGAGACCAGGCGCGGCTGGACGCCGTCGTGCAGGTCGCGCTCGATGCGGGTGCGTTCCACCTCGGCCGCACGCACCGCTCCCGCGCGCCGGGTGTCGGAGGTGCGCGCCTGCTCGAGCAGCTGCGCCTCGCGCGAGGGGACGAAGATCGCCCGCACGATGACACCGTCGAGGATCGCCAGGCCGACGACGACGGCGAGGCCTCCGATGACGGCGATCATCCCCACGAAGGGGGCGGCGGCGCCGTGGAGCGGGATGAGGTCGAACAAGCGGGTGTTCGTCCACCCGAACACCGGGCTGACGGCGAGGGCGAGACCCCACGCGAACCCCGCGAGGGCCGTCAGCGTCACCATGCCGAGCACGGTCGCGATCGTGAACGACGCCACCGCCCGCCACTGCAGCGGATCGATGGCCTGCAGCCAGATGGTGTGCAGCACGCCGACGAACCCGTGCTTGGGGCTGCGCCGCGGCCGCAGCGGGGCGAGCCCGAGGTCGTAGAGACCGTCGACGCGCGCGCGTTCGAACCACGCGACGGCGAAGAGCGCGTAGACGAAGACCACGAGCACGAGCACCCCGACCAGCAGGGCCGCGAGCAGTCCGAACCCCGACCCGAGCAGGCTGAACAGGCCCGTGAAGGCCGCGGGACCCACCACGCCGAGGGCGGCGAGGTGCGCCGCGGCCCCGGCCACGCGGCCGGGCGAGGCGACGCGCACCCTCTGGGGCACGACGGTCGAGGCGGGGTCGGCCGGGGCGGTGTACCCGCCGGGTGTCGGAGGCGGAGGCGGAACAACGGATGCCGTGGTCATGCGTTCCACGCTAGGGCGCGGTCGGCGCGGGCACCGCCCGGTCAGCCCCCGCCGCGATTCGGGTTATCCCGAAAGCGGATCACAGCTCCTCGGCCGAGATCCATCCCGAGGCGATGAGCTCCTCGACGTCGTCGGCGCGCAGGATGCTCGGCGAGACCTCCGGCGTCTCGTCGGCCGCGGTGTCGTCGCCGGCGAGCAGTGCCTCGACGAGGTCGGCGGTCGCGGGCACGAGCGCGCGGGGATCGGCGAAGGTCGTGGCGTCGATCGCGCCGTCGCGCAGCGCGCGCACGGTGACCGGATCGGCACCCGACCCGACCACGAGCGGGGCGGGGGCGACCGCGGCGGCGGTCGTCGCCGGAGTCGGGGTGGGCGACGCCGTCTCGGCCTCGGTGGCCGGGGCCGTCGTGGTGAGCGCCGTCACCACTCCGCGGGTGACCGCGTCGCCGAGGGCGAGCACCGCGGTCGGCGCCTCGTCCGCGGCCCCCGCGCGCAGATCGCGCAAGCGCTTCTCGGCCGCAGAGGCGCGGCTCTCGGCGGTGTCGCCGCCGACCTCGGCCGCCTCGAGGGTGGCTCCCGAGACGATCTCGAGGCGTCCCGCGTCGAGCGCCGGTTGCAAGGTGGCGAGGGCTGCCTCGTATCGGCTCTGCTCCCCCGCGTCGGAGACCCCGGCGGCCAGCACCGCGAGACGCACCGCCGCGGTCGCGGGCACCGCGTCCGTCCCGGGCACCGCGTCCGTCCCGGGCACCGCGTCCGTCCCGGGCACCGCGTCCGTCCCGGGCACCGCGTCCGTCCCGGGCACGGCGCCCGTCTCGAGCACCGCGTCCGTCCCGGACACCGCGCCGGGCGACGCGTCCCCCGACGGCGTCGACCCGGATGCCGTGGTGGTCGGCGTCGCCTCGGGCGACGGTTCCGCGACGCTCGGGGCGTCGGCGAGGTCCGCGAGGAGCGCCTGGGCCTGGGCGCGGCCGAGATCAGCGGCATCCGCCGGCGACGGGCCGAACTCCACGACGGGGACGCCGTCGTCGGCGGCGACGGCCAGGGCCGGCGTCAGCTCCTCGGATGCCCACGGCGCGACGACCACGGCATCCGCGCTCTTCGTGAGCATGTTCTGCACCTGCGCGGCCTGCGTCCGCGAGTCGGAGGCCGCGAACTGCAGGTCGACGCGATAGCCGCGCACGATGAGTTCCCGGCGCAGGGCGTCGCCGCCGCGGCTCCACAGGGCGTCGGCCGTCGTCGGCAGGGCCACCCCGACCACTCCCGCCCCGTCGCTCGACCCGTCGCTCGAGCCCGCGGCGCTCCCCTGCGCCGGGGCGCACGCGGCGAGGCCGAGGGTCAGGGCGAGCAGTGCCGCGGCGGCACGGAGGGCGTGGGAGCGTGTCATCCCCTCCATCCTCCCCCGGAAAACGGGCGACGCCCCGCCGCTCGAAGCGACGGGGCGTTGCCGGAGGAGCGGGGACTCAACCGCGGGTGCGGTTCTTGTTCCACACGTCGAAGGCCACGGCCAGCAGCAGCACGAGACCCTTGATGAACTGCTGGACGTCGGTCGAGATACCCATGAGCGACATGCCGTTGTTCAGCACACCCATGACCAGACCACCGGCGATCGCGCCGACCACGCGGCCGACACCACCCTGGACGGCCGCTCCACCGATGAACGATGCCGCGATGGCATCCAGCTCGAAGAGGTTTCCCGCGCCGGGACCGGCGGAGTTCAGGCGGCCCGTGAAGACGATGCCGGCGAGGGCCGCGAGGACGCCCATGTTGACGAACAGCATGAAGTCGACGCGACGGGTGTTGATGCCCGACAGCTTCGCGGCGGTGCGGTTGCCGCCGAGCGCGTAGATGTGGCGGCCGAAGACGCTGCGGCTCATGACCGTTGAGTAGCCGATGATGAGCAGCGCCAGCACGACGAGCACGATGGGCGTGCCGCGCGAGCCGGGCGCGACGCCCAGCAGGTAGGTGAGGTACGCGATGAGCGCGCCGCCACCGATGAGCTTGACCAGGAAGGCGACCTGCGGCTCGTTCTGCAGCTCGAGGGCGGCACGCTTGGCGCGCTGACGCACCTGCGAGACGACGAAGAGCACGAGGGTCAGTACGCCGAGGGCGACCGTGATCCACTCGGCCGGCGACGACGCCGCCGGGAAGAGATCGGGGAACAGGTAGCCGCCGCCGAGGGCGCGGTACTCGGTGGGGAACGGCGTGATCTGGGTGTTGCCCAGGGTCATCTGCGTCAGACCGCGGAAGAGCAGCATGCCCGCCAGGGTCACGATGAACGCGGGGATGCCGATGTACGCGACCCAGAATCCCTGCCACATGCCGACCACGGCGCCGAGGAGCAGCGAGAGGACGATGCCCAGCCACCAGGGCAGGCCCCACTGGACGATGAGCACACCCGAGACCGCACCGACGAAGGCGGCGACCGAGCCGACCGAGAGGTCGATGTGGCCGGCGATGATGATCATCACCATGCCGATCGCGAGGATCAGGATGTAGCTGTTCTGAACGATGATGTTCGACACGTTGCCCGCGGTGAGCAGACGCCCGCCCGTGAGCGCCTGGAAGAGCAGCACGATGACGATCAGCGCGATGAAGATGCCGATCTCGCGCAGGCGCGACGTGAAGAACTGCACGATGCCGCCGGCACCGTTGCCGGCACCGCCGCCGACGGGGCCCTTCGGCGTGGCGGGACCCTGGGGGGTCACGGTGTTGTCAAGCGCTGACATGGTCGGCTTCCTTTTCCTTCGTCATGAGCACCATGAGTGCCTCGGGAGTGGCCTCTTCGATGGGCAGCTGGCCGGTGATGTGGCCTTCGCTGAGGGTGTAGATGCGGTCGCAGATGCCGAGGAGCTCCGGCAGCTCCGAGGAGATGACCAGCACCCCCTTCCCCTGCGCCGCGAGGGAGTTGATGATCGTGTAGATCTCGTACTTCGCGCCCACGTCGATACCGCGCGTCGGCTCGTCGAGGATGAGCACCTCCGGGTCGGAGTACAGCCACTGCGACAGGACGACCTTCTGCTGGTTGCCGCCCGAGAGCTTGCCGACGACCACGTCGACGCTCGGCGCCTTGATGTTCATCGACTTGCGGTAGCGGTTGGCGACGAGGTACTCCTCGTCCCCGTCGACGAACCCGCCCTTGACGAGCTTGCGCATGCCGGCGATCGAGATGTTTCGCTTGATCGTGTCGATGAGGTTGAGCCCGGCGCCCTTGCGGTCTTCGGTAACGTACGCCAGCCCGCTGCGGATGGCCGCGGGAACCGTCGAGGTGTCGGCCTTCTCACCGCGGATGTAGACGTTGCCCGAGATGCGCGAGCCGAAGCTCTTGCCGAAGACGCTCATCGCAAGCTCGGTGCGCCCCGCGCCCATGAGACCGGCGATGCCGACGACCTCGCCGGCACGCACGTTCAGGTTCGCCTGGTGGATGACGACGCGGCTCGCATCGGTCGGGTGGCTGACGTTCCAGTCCTCGATGCGCAGGACCTCGTCGCCGATCTCGACGTCGCGGTCGGGGTAGCGGTTCTCGAGCTCTCGGCCCACCATCCCGCGGATGATGCGGTCTTCGCTCGTACCGCCGGTGGCCACGTCGAGGGTCTCGATCGTACGACCGTCACGGATGATGGTGACCTCGTCGGCGATCGCACGGATCTCGTTGAGCTTGTGGCTGATGATGATGCAGGTGATGTTCTGGCCGCGCAGGTGACGGATCAGATCGAGCAGGTGCTCGGAGTCGTCGTCGTTGAGCGCCGCGGTCGGCTCGTCGAGGATCAGCAGCTTGACGTCCTTCGACAGCGCCTTGGCGATCTCGACGAGCTGCTGCTTGCCGACGCCGATCTCGTTGACGGGGACGTCGGGGCTGTCGCCCAGACCCACGCGAGCGAGGAGCTTGGCGGCCTCTCGGTTCGTGGCATCCCAGTCGATGAGACCGCGATGGGTGATCTCGTTGCCGAGGAAGATGTTCTCGGCGATCGAGAGGTAGGGGCTAAGGGCCAGCTCCTGGTGGATGATGACGATGCCGGCCGCTTCGCTGTCGCGGATGTCTTTGAACTCGACGGTGTTGCCGTCGAAGACGATCTCGCCGCGGTAGTCGCCCGCGGGGTACACGCCGCTGAGCACCTTCATGAGGGTGGACTTGCCGGCGCCGTTCTCGCCGCAGATGGCGTGAACCGTCCCGCGCTCGACGGTCAGTGACACGTCGGCGAGCGCGATGACGCCGGGGAACTCCTTGGTGATCGAGCGCATCTCGAGGATGGTGCTCACGAGGTCCTCCTTGCAGAACCGGCTCGTGGCCGGTCGGAATGTGGGGCGGGTGCGGGATGCCGCGGACCCGCAGGAGCCTCCGCCGCGACCCGGTGGGCCGCGGCGGAGGCGGGGTGGAGGGGCTCAGAGCCCCTCCGGGGATCAACCCAGGTCGGCCTCGGTGTAGTAACCGCTGTCGACGAGGACTTCCTTGTAGTTGTCCTTCGTGACGATCGTCGACTGCAGGAGGTACGAGGGAACGACCTTCTTGCCGTTGTCGTAGGTCTTCTCGTCGTTGACCTCGGGCTTCTCGCCCTTGCGGATGTCGTCGACCATGGTCACGGCCTGCTTCGCCAGCTCGCGCGTGTCCTTGAAGATCGTCGAGTACTGCTCACCGGCGATGATCGACTTGATCGAGCCGGCCTCGGCGTCCTGACCCGTGATGACGGGGAGGGCGTTGGCGGCGTAGCCGCCCGAGGTCAGGGCCGAGATGATGCCGATCGACAGACCGTCGTAGGGCGAGAGGACGCCGTCGAGCTTGGTGCCGCCGATGACGGTGAGGATGTTCTCCATGCGCTTCTGCGCCGTCTCGGGCAGCCAGCGGAGGATGGCCGCCTGGCCGAACTCGGTCTGGCCGGAGGGAACCTTCAGCACGCCCTTGTCCATGTAGGGCTTGAGGGTGTCCATGGCGCCGTTCCAGAAGAACGTGGCGTTGTTGTCGTCGGGGCTGCCCGCGAACAGCTCGACGTTGAAGGGGCCGGCGGCGCCGGTGTCCTTGCCCGACGCGTCGAGGACGCCCAGGCCGGTCAGGAGCGAGGTGGCCTGCTGGACGCCGACCTTGTAGTTGTCGAACGTCGTGTAGTAGTCGACGTTCTCGGTGCCGTTGATGAGGCGGTCGTACGCGATGACGGGGATGTTCGCGTCCTTGGCCTGCTGCAGCACGTCGGTGAGCGTGGTGCCGTCGATCGAGGCGACGATCAGGGCCTTGGCGCCCGTGGTGATCATGTTCTCGATCTGCGAGACCTGGGTGGGGATGTCGTCGTTGGCGTACTGCAGGTCGACCTGGTAGCCGAGCTCCTCGAGCTGCGACTTGACGTTGTTGCCGTCGGCGATCCACCGCTCCGACTGCTGCGTCGGCATGGCGACGCCGATGGTGCCACCGGCTTCCTGCGAGTCTCCGCTGCCGGCGCCGGTGCGGTCTCCCGCGCAACCGGCGAGGCCGATGCCGAGCGCGAGGACGCCCGCTCCCGCGATCGCCTTGAGCATGCTGTGCTTCTTCACTCTGGTTCCCTCCGTTGGGTGTTTGTCGCGGCGCCTCCCCCTGGAGCCCACCGCGGCGATGCAGACGGGTCGCGTCGGGGCGCACGGCTTCGGGGGCGAAACGAAGGGCCCTCGGCGAGGCGGTGCGACCCGCGTCGTTCGAAACGTCTTCGTCTCGACGGATCCGCTCCGCAGCGAGTCCCGTCGGCCGTGTGACCCGGTCATGTGACCGTTCACATCGTGTGAGCGATGCTACCTCCCCGCCAGGCGGGACTGTCAAGTCTCGATGCGCTCGAAGTCCAGCCGTTGCCGAAACGTGACGTGCGCGGCGCGCGGCTCACGCCCGGGGTGCGGCCGTCGATGCCCGCACGATAAGACGCAGATGGTCGGGTTCGACCACCGGCTTGTCGTCGTTCACCTCGCCGAGGGATGCCAGGAGGTCGGCGACCGCGCGCGTGCCGATGCCCACGAAGTCCTGGCGCACCGTGGTGAGCGGGGGCCAGAGATGCGCGGATTCGGGGACGTCGTCGAAACCGACGACGGAGATGTCCTCGGGGACCGAACGACCTATGGCTCGCACGGCATGCATGAACCCGAGCGCCATATGGTCGTTGCCCGCGAACACCGCGGTGGCATCCTCGGTGCGCAGAAGCTCCAGCCCCGCCTCGAAGCCGAACTGCGCCGTCCAATCGCCGAGGACGGGCGGTCGCGGCGACAGGTCGTTGGCATCCATCTCCGCGAGATACCCCCGCATACGGTGATCGGCCTCGACCCAGTCACGCGGACCGGCGAGGTGGAGGATGCGCGAGTGCCCGAGCTTGATGAGGTGGCGGACGGCGGCGCGTGCCCCCGCGCTCTGGTCGTTGTGCGTGGTGGAGGTGTCCGTCGAGGTGACGATCTGCACCGGCACCGGAAGCTTCAGCTCGTCGAGGATCGGGACGACCCGGGTCTGCGGAGCCACCGCGATGAGCCCCTCGATCGACTGCTGCATGAGGTGGTCGATCGACGAGCGGACATCGTCGGGGGCGCTCGTGGCGAGGTTGGTGACGGTGAGACGGTAACCGGCGGCGCGAGCGGCGGATTCGATGGCCTGCACCATTGATGCGGTGCCGTGGGTGGTGGCGCGCGGCCCCAGGACGCCGATCAGGCGCGAGCGGCTGGTGGCGAGGGCACGAGCGGCCTGGTTGGGCACGAACTTCAGCTCGGCGATCGCGGATCGCACCTTGGCCGCGGTCTCGGGACGCAGCTGCGTGCTGTTGTTGATCACACGAGAGACGGTCTGATACGACACCCCCGCGAGCCGCGCGACGTCGCGGATGCTCGGGGCGCGCCCCGTCGCCTCCGGAATATCGGTGTCGCTCATGGTCCGCCTCATTGCGGGTCGCGCGCTGTTGCGTGACCGGTCACACGAGGATAGCCGACGCGGCTCGGTCCGCCCGAACGTGCTCACGTCAGCGCGATCCGCCGGGGTGCGCGGGCGGGGCGGGTCGTCGTGGGCGCGTCGGCGCCGGCGCATCAGCATCGGCTCGACGTCTCGGGATCGGATCGGGATGTCGCCGCGGGACAGTCGACCAGCTGAGTGCGAACCCGTTCAGGACTCGAGCAGTGCCCGATAGAACCGGATGCCGCGGAGCCAGACGTCCACTCGGATGCGCTCGTCGGGAGCGTGCAGCGCATCGCGCTCGGCGCGCGTGAGGTGGAACGGCGCGAAGCGGTACACCGCGTCGGTGATCCCCGTGTAGAACCGGCTGTCGCTGGCCCCGAGCTGCAGGTAGGGCAGGGCCACGGTGTCGGCGCCGAGGGTGTCGGTGACCGCCCGCGACAGCCGCCGCCACGCCTCCCCCTGCCAGGGCGAGACCGGCGAAGGATCGTCGCCGTGGCGCAGCTCGATGTCGACGAGCGGGTCGGCCACCGCTCGGCGCAGGTGGATCGCGACGTCGGCGAGTGTGTCACCGGTCAGCAGCCGCACGTTCACGCTCGCCCGCGCCGAGGTGGCGAGCACGTTCTCGCCCGCCGAACCTTCGAGACGGGTGACGACGGCGGTGGTGCGCACGAGGGCGTTGGTCTCGGGTCCGAGCAGCGACAGGGCCGCGGTCACCGCGCGAGCCGACAGCGAGGTGCGGCGGAACAGCGTCGAGACGGGCTCGCCCGTGTGGGCGGCGGCGGTGGCGAGCATCGCCCGGACGGGAGCGACGAGCCGACGCGGGAACGGACGACGCCGGAGGCGATCGATGGCCCGAGCGAGTCGGGCCGTCGCGGGCATGCGCGGCGGGGTCGAGGCGTGGCCCCCGGCCTCGCGCGTCACGAGCTCGAAGGTCGCGGCGCCGCGCTCGGCGACGCCGATCATCGCGGTGGGCACGGCGACCCCGGGAACGGCGCCCTCGACGACCGCTCCCCCCTCGTCGAGCACGAGGGCCGGACGGATGCCGCGCTCTTCCAGGAGCGCGGCCATGGCCTGTGCCCCGGTGCCGCGAGTCTCTTCGTCGTGACCGAAAGCGAGCCACACGTCGGTGCGCGGGGTGACCCCTTCGGCGAGCGCCGCTTCGACGGCCTCGAGAATGGCGACGAGAGCGCCCTTGTCGTCGATCGCCCCGCGCGCGTGGATCGTCGCGTCGGGTCCCTCCCCCACGAGGTCGGCGGCGAAAGGCGGATGCCGCCACTCCTGCCCGTCGACGGGGACGACATCCTGATGGGCGAGGAGGACCAGCGGCGCGTCGCTCGCCGTTCCCGTCCAGCGGTACAGCAACGAGCGGCCGGCCACGACCTGTCGCTCCAATCGCTCGTGGACCAGCGGGTACAGCCGTTCGAGGGCAGCGTGGAACGTCTCGAAGGCCGAGTCGTCGACCTCGCCCGGGTCGACCCGCGACACCGTCGGGATGGACAGCAGCTCGCGGAAGCGCTCGACGGGCGTCATGCGACGAGCCTAGGTCGTGGGAGATCTCGGAGCCCCGGGGATGCCGGCATCCGATGGCCACGGCGTACGACGGGCGGGCGCGACGCCGATGTCGGCAGACGCGGCTACGGTGGATCGCATGACCGGACTGCACTGGGGCATCCTCGCAACGGGCGGCATCGCGCACGCCTTCACCTCCGACCTGCGCACCGCGGGCCTCGACGTCACCGCCGTCGGCTCGCGCCGCATCGACAGCGCTCGCGCCTTCGCCGAGCAATACGACATCGCGCACGCGCACGGCTCGTACGAAGAGCTCGTCGCCGACCCCGATGTCGACATCGTCTACATCGCGACGCCGCACCCCGGCCACCTCGACAACGCCTTGCTGGCCCTCGAGCACGGCAAGCACGTGCTGGTCGAGAAGCCCTTCACCCTGAACGCCTCCGAGGCGGCGCAGATCCGCGACGCGGCGGCCGCGAAGGGTCTTCTCGCGATGGAGGCGATGTGGACGCGGTACCTGCCGCACATGGTGCGCATCCGCGAGATCCTCGCCGCCGGCACCCTCGGTGAGATCCGGGTGGTCTCGGCCGACCACACCCAGAAGATCTCGACCGACCCGGCTCACCGCCTCAACGACCTCGCACTCGGCGGCGGAGCCCTGCTCGACCTCGGTATCTACCCGATCTCGTTCGCGATAGACGTCCTGGGCCTCCCCGAGCGCATCACCGCTCTCGCGCGGCTTTCCGACGCGGGTAGCGATGCAGAGGTGGCGACCGCGTTCGTGCACTCCGGCGGGGCGCTGTCGAGCACCGTGTCGTCGTCGCGCGGGGCCGGTCTGAACACGGCGCAGATCGTCGGCACCGAGGCCCGCATCGAGATCGACGGCGTCTGGTACACCCCCACGTCGTTCCGCGTCGTCTCCCCCGACGGCGACGTGATCGAGGAGTTCACCACCGAGGTCGAGGGCCGCGGCATGCAGTTCCAGGCGCAGGCGGCAGAGCGCTTCGTCGCGTCCGGAGCCGGGCCGAACGACATCCTGTCGATCGACGAGACGGTCGCGATCATGGGCGTGCTCGACGAGGTGCGACGCCAGATCGGCGTGGTGTACCCCGGCGAGCGATGAGCGGCGAGGGCTACCCGCGCTCCGCCGCGACGGGTCAGACTGGAGGCATGCCCGACACCCAGACCGCCCGCGTCGCCGTCTACCTCGACTTCGACAACATCGTGATGTCCTGGTACGACCGCGTGCACGGCCGGAACGCCTACTCGCGGGATCGGCAGAAGATCGCCGAGAATCCGATCGACCCCGAGATCGCCGAGCGCCTGACCAAGGCGACCATCGACGTCGGCGCGGTGATCGACTACGCCGCATCGTTCGGCACGCTGGTGCTGACCCGCGCGTACGCCGACTGGTCGTCACCGGTCAACGCCGAGTACCGCTCGCAGCTCGTGGCTCGCGCGGTCGACCTCGTGCAGCTCTTCCCGGCCGCGGCCTACGCCAAGAACGGCGCCGACATCCGTCTCGCGGTGGACGCCGTCGAAGACATGTTTCGCCTCCCCGACCTGTCGCACGTGGTCGTCGTCGCCGGAGACAGCGACTACGTGCCGCTCGCTCAGCGGTGCAAGCGGCTCGGCCGGTATGTCGTCGGGGTCGGCGTGGCCGGGTCCACGGCGAAGTCGCTCGCCGCCGCGTGCGACCGTTTCGACGCCTACGACTCCCTCCCCGGCATCCCGAATCTCGCCGAGACGAAGAAGGATCCCGCCCCGTCGCGGCCCCGCGCGCGCAAGCGCTCGAAAGATCCCGCGGTCGACCTGCTCGAGCGCGCGATGCAACTCGAGGCGGAGCGCGCCGACGGCGAGTGGCTCCACGCGTCGGCGGTGAAGGATCTCATGAAGCGTCTGGATCCGTCGTTCAGCGAGAAGGCGCTCGGGTTCCGCAGCTTCTCGGACTTCCTCAAGGCGCAGACCGATCACGTCGAGGTCGACGAGGAGTCGAACGTCGTGCAGGTGAAGGCGGTCTCGCGGGGCTGAGGTGGCGCGGGCGCGCGGACCCGACGCGCTGGCGGACGTGGCCTCGCGTGCGCATGAGTGGCCCTGCGCGGTTGACCAGACGTGGGCGCCCGCGTCGAGTGTCCAAAACACCCGGACGATTTCGACGGGCGTCCGGGTGTTTTGGACACTCAAGGGACGCGAACGGGCGAGGCTGAGGCGCGGTCGCGCGGCCCCAGCCGGGGCACGGTCGGCGCGCGGCATCACGGCCGCGAGCACGCTCGCCCTCGCGGGCACACTCGCCCTACCGGGCGCACTCGCCCTCGCGGGCACCTCGCCCTCACGGGCACCTCGCCCTCGCGAGCACACTCGCCCTCACTTCGAGTGTCCAAAACACCCGGACGATTTCGACGGGCGTCCGGGTGTTTTGGACACTCAACGGGTCGAAGAGGTTGGGCGGGCCGTTCGGCGCCCCGCGCCGGTGACGACCCGCGCCGTCAGCGGCGCTCGGCGCCCGGGGCGACGTGGGTCAGCACGCGCGACCAGACCGAGGTCAGCGTGACCTCGCCGTTGACCGAGCCGATCTCGTCGGGGTGGATGACCTCCGCGGCG
Organism: Microbacterium sp. SL75; assembly: GCF_026625865.1. Classification (NCBI taxonomy): domain Bacteria; kingdom Bacillati; phylum Actinomycetota; class Actinomycetes; order Micrococcales; family Microbacteriaceae; genus Microbacterium; species Microbacterium sp. SL75. Next base: position 81,366 of record NZ_CP113067.1, read on the forward strand.
CCTGAGCGCAACCGGTCGACGTACCACGCAGCGTCACCCTGCCCCGCGGGGCCATCGTGGCCCACGACCACCAGGACGTCGGCCGCCAGATCGTCGAGCAGCGGCGTGCGCAGGTCGCGGCTCAGCGCGTCGGTCGGGCTCCGAACGCCGACGATCGCGACACGGTCGACGACCTCACCCATGGCCGCGGCCAGATAGAGCGCGATCGGTCCCGCAGACCGCTCGCCGACCAGTCCGACCGTCGCGCCGGGGGCCTCGCGCTCGAGCAGCGCCCTCAACGCCTCGACGGTGAGACCGGCGGGGGTCTGTCCCCCGAACACCGGCGGATCTTCGAGTTCGGGGGCGTCGAGACCGACGGCGACGATCCGCACGTCGAAGCCCGAAGTCACCCGGGCGTCGGGGTCGGTGGTGGCGACGTCGCCGGTGCGCAGGACGAACACGGCACGCGGAGCGCCGGGGGTGCCGAAGCTGCGGTAACCGAGTTCACCGTCGAGCCAGGGGGCCAGACTCATCGCGTCATCCTTTCGTCGCTGCTTCGCCGCCGGGCAGCAGCGCGCGCAGGGTGTCGATCGTGTCGGCCTCGGCCGCGGTCTTGTCCGAACGGTAGGTCTTCACCCGGGCGAAGCGCAGCGCCACGCCGCCCGGGTACCGCACCGACCGCTGCACCCCGTCGATGGCGATCTCGACGACGGTGTCGGGTGCCACGCGAAGACCCCCCGCCACCTCTCCGGTCTGCCGCTCGGCGAAGTGAGCCGTCTGCCACTGCAGCAGCTCGTCGGTCAGACCCTTGAAGGTCTTGCCGACCATTACGAAGCCGCCGGGTTCGCCGAAACGCCCCTCGGGATCGCGCGCGCCGAGATGCAGGTTGGACAGCCATCCCGAACGTCGCCCCGAACCGTACTCGACGCCGAGGACGACGAAGTCGAACGTGTGCACCGGCTTCACCTTGAGCCAGCTCTTGCCGCGGCGCCCCGCGGTGTAGGCGTCGTCGAGCCCCTTGACCATCACGCCCTCGTGACCGGCGGCGAGAGCGTCGCGCGCGAAGGCGTCGGCGACTTCCGCGTCGTCGGTCAGAACGGCGGGGATGCGGTGCTCTCCCGCGACCCTCTCGAGTTCGTCGAGGCGCGCGGCGAGCGGTTCGTCGACGAGGTCACGACCGTCGACGTGCATGATGTCGAAGAACCAGGGCCGGAGGGCGATCTCGCGCGCCGACTCGGCGCCGAAGCGCGCCATGGTGTCTTGGAACGGCCGGGGTCCGCCGTCCTCGTCGAGCGAGAGGGTCTCTCCGTCGAGGATGACGTCGTGGACGGAGAGCGAGAGGGCGACCTCGACGATCTCCGGAACGCGATGGGTGATGTCCGCCAGCGTGCGGGTGAAGACGTGGACCTCGTCACCGTGCCGATGCACCTGGACTCTGGCCCCGTCGAGCTTGTACTCCACGGACGCACGCCCCGTCACCGCCATCGCCTCCGCGACACTCGTCGCGGTCGAGGCGAGCATCGGCTGCACGCCGCGACCCACCACGAGTCCGACCGCCGCGAGATCGGCGGCGGGGGCGGTCAGCGCGATGCGCGTCGTCGAGCCCAGGTCGCCCGACAGCATGGCTGCGCGACGAACCAGAGCGACGTCGCGATCCGAGGCTCGGGCCACGGCATCCAGCAGCACCCCCTCGAGGGCGCCGGTGCGCAGCTCGCCCGTCATGATCCGGATCAGCAGATGCCACTCCCGCGCCGTCGCGCGCTCGGCGAGCTCGTCGAGCAGGCGCGTGCGCTCCGCCCCCGACCCGGCGCCGCCGACCGCGGTCAGCCGCGTGAAAGCCGCGTCGACGTCGCCGATCGTCAGGCTCGGTTCATCTGCGTGACCGCCGTCGTGCGCCGAGAGCGTGCGCCAGCCCACCCCGAGGCGGCCCTGCCGCGGTGACGCGGTGAGCAGCCCCACCGCCGGTTCGATCTCGTCCGGGTCCAGCCCGCGCACCAGCGCGGCGAGGGCGGCGACCTTCGCGAGTCGAGAACGCGTGTTCGTCACCGCCGCGAGCGCGGTCTCGATATCGCCGAAGAGCATGTCGGCATCCTGGCATCCCCCTCCGACATCGCGGCGACGCTTGTGCGGAACCGGCGGCGGTGCCATGCAGCGCCGGAGAACCCGGCACCTTCGGAGGAGGATCGCCTGTGCGGCCGTTCCGGTGAGAACAGATCCGGCCCGGCCTCGCAACCCCCGGATCGATGTCGGAGGTCTGGAGTGTGCTGGGGTCCTCCCCGAGGAATGAGGATTCGTGAACGCTCCCGCCACACTCGAACAGTCCGCCCGCACCGCCCGTGAGGTGTTCGGATGGGACGACCTGCTGCCGGGTCAGGCCGAGGCGATCGACGCGGTCGTGAGCGGTCGCGACACCCTCGTCGTCTTCCCCACCGGCGCAGGAAAGTCGGCCGTCTACCAGATCGCCGGCTGCGAGCTCGGGGGGACGACGGTGGTCCTCTCTCCCCTGCTCGCCCTGCAGCGCGACCAGATCGACTCGATCGACGCCGCCCCCGACGCCCCCGCGGCCGTCGCCCTCAACTCCCGCACCGGTGCCGCCGCCAAGAAGAAGGCCTGGGCGGCGATCGAGGGCCCCGACTCGGTGTACGCGTTCCTCGCACCCGAGCAGCTCGCCAACGACGAGGTCTTCGATCGACTCTCGAAAGCCGACGTGCGCCTCGTCGTCATCGACGAAGCGCACTGCGTGTCGGCGTGGGGCCACGATTTCCGTCCCGACTACGCGCGCATCGGCGACGCCATCGAGGCGCTCGGTCACCCCCCGGTGCTGGCGTTGACGGCCACGGCATCCGCTCCCGTCCGAGACGACATCGTCGAAAGCCTCGGCATGCGCGAGCCTCACCTCGAGGTGCGCGGCATGGATCGCCCCGAGATCCACATGGCGGTCCGGCGGCACGAGCACGACGCCGACAAGCGCCGCGCCGTCATCGCGGACGTCCAGGATGCCGGCGGCCCGGCGTTGCTGTACGTGGCGACGCGCAAGGGCACCGACTCGTATGCCGAGGAACTGCGTGAGCTCGGCCTGCGAGCTGCGGCGTACCACGGTGCGATGGCGCAGAAGAAGCGCGACGAGGTGCACTCCGCCTGGAGCGCAGGCGAACTCGACGTGGTCGTGGCGACCTCCGCGTTCGGCATGGGCGTCGACAAGAGCGACGTTCGTCTGGTCGTGCACGCCGACGTGACCGAGTCCCTCGACTCCTACGCGCAGGAGATCGGCCGAGCGGCACGCGACGGGCAACCCGCGCGGGCGATCCTGCACTACCGCGCCGAGGATTTCTCGCTGCGCTCCTTCTTCGCGGGCGGTCACACCAAGCGCGCCGACATCGCGGGGGTGTGGGACGTGCTCCAGCGGATGAAGAAGCCGGTGCGCGCGAGGGACATCGCCGACGAGAGCGGACGCTCGGTCAGGGCGATCGGCCGGGTGCTCAATCAGCTCGTGGCGTGCGAGCTCGCCGTCTCGGGCCCCGAGGGGGTCTCGGCGCAAGCGAAGGTATCGGCGGGCGACGCGGTCAGCGCCGTGCGCGAGCGCGACGAGGCCGAGGAGCGCATTCGAGCTTCGCGCATCGAGATCATGCGCGGGTACGCCGAGACCACGCACTGCCGCCGGCGGGCGTTGCTCGAGTACTTCGGCGTCGAGACTGCCGCCCAGTGCGGGTCGTGCGATCGGTGCGACGCCGGCACCGCGGCCACGGTCGACGAGCGCGACGAGACGTCCGACGACGACGGCATCCGGATCGACTCGACCGTCGAGCACGGCGAGTTCGGCACCGGCACCGTGATGGCGATCGAGGACGACCGGCTCACGGTGTTCTTCGCCGACCACGGGTACAAGGTGCTCGCTCGCGCGGCGTTCGAGAAGGGCATCCTGGAGCTCGGCGAGGCGGCCTGAGGGGCAGTCAGCGGCTCGAGGTGTGATTCATCGGCTCTGCACCGTGAGTTCCGTTCCGAACCGCGGCAGGGGCGTCACCGGGCGCGCGTCGACCACCACGCCCACGCGACGAGCGGCACCTGCAGGAAGAGCCGGATGAAGCGGGAGCGATCGGTGTTCAGCCCCGGCGCCGAACGTCCGGTCCGCCACTGGTGCACGTTTCCCGGGAACACGGCGACGAAGAAGGCCGCGATGGCCGCCCCGATGCGTCCACGTTCCCGCGGCAGAGCGACGAGAGCGACCCCCAAGACGACCTCGACGGCCCCGGATGCCACGACGATGGCGTCCTTGTCCGTCCGAAGCAGTCGCGTGGCCCACCCCGGGACGACGATCCGATAGCCCCGCCGACCCCACGTGACGTGGCCGACCCCGGCCCCGACGAGCAGGAGGGCCAGCACCCCGCGGGCGACGGAACGGACGGTGAGACCAGTGCGACGCGGCATGGGGTCAGTCTGTCATCCGTGCAAGCCGGCGGGGCCGCTCGCGCGCGGCCCCACCGGCCTCAGCAGGGGGTCATCACGACCCCGGCGGGCGTGGCGATACGGCGTCCGGGTCCGTTGATGCCGCATGACCGCTGTGCCGGGCCGGCGCCGTCGTCCGCACGAACTCGACGTACGCCTCGACCGTGTCCTCGGGCACGATCGCGCGCAGCACGACCTCGTCGGCGGCCGCCGTGTATGCCTCGAGCGCGTCTGCGAGTCCGGCGGCGTCGCGGATCGTCGTGGCCGCGGCATCCACTCCCATCCGCTCGAAGTTCGCGGCGTAGTTCGGGAACGACGCGTACATGGCGGTCTCGGCGTCGAGGCGCTCGCGGGCGGCCGAGACCACGGCGGTACGCACGTAGACCGCGACGTGCGCGGCCGGTGCGAGGGCGTGGAGGACCTCGGCCTGGTCTCGAGCCTCGGTCGGCGGTACCCAGTTCAACAGCACGCCCTCGGCGAGCTCCGCCCCCGTGCGGCGCATCTTGGGGCCCAGCGCCCCCACGAGGACGCGGGGCACGCCGGCCTCGTGCAGCACGGAGACGGCCTCGGTCACCCGGGCCAGGGCGCCCTGCTTGGCCATGCCCGAGCCGATACCGATCGTCAAGCGGTCCAGCGGAAGACCGAGGGATGCCACCTCGGCGGCGATCGCGTCGGCGGGCCGGCGATCGACGGGGACGACGCCGGTCGCGAGTCGAAGACGATCCGTGACACGCGCGGCGGCGGCGAGCGCGGCCAGAGCATCGCCATCGGGGGTGTCGTTGATCCAGAGGGTGTCGAAGCCCGCTCTCTCGACGGCCGGAGCGATCCGCGCGACGGCGTCGGGACCGAGGGAGCCTGCGAGTCCGAGCGAAACGGTTCCTCGTGTCATGACGCATCTCCCCGCGTTCGGCAGGGCCAGCGCGACCTGACCCACCGCCGAGAAGAAGGCGGCGAGGTCGACGTCGTCGGTGGGGAGAAGAACGACGTCGTCGACGCCCGCGGCGTGGAAGCGCGCGACCCCCTCGGCCACCTCTGTCACCGAGCCGGCGAGCACGCGGTCCGCCGCGTCTTCGCGATCGGCGAGCACCGCGGTGGCGCGCTCGAGAGCGTCGGGGCCGAACGCCGTCAGCACGTAGGCGACGACATCGGTGCGGCCCTCACGGCCCGCCTCGGCACGACCCATCTGCACGGTCTGCACGGCCGCCGCGATCTCGGCGACGGTGTGCCTGCTGTCGAGCACCACCCCGTCGGCGACGGCCCCGGCGAGGGCGAGGGTCTTGGGCCCTTCGGCGGCGGCATAGACGAGCGGCGCCGCGGGAGGCGGCCAGTCGAGAGTGACGTCGCGGAGCTTCACGTAGCGCCCCTCGGTACTCACCGTCTCACCGGCGAGCAGCGAGCGGAGGGCCGGCAGCTGCTCGCGCATGAGCGTGAGCGGTGAGGCGGCCTTGGCGCCGACCTGACGCATCCAGTCCTGCACCCCGTGCCCGAAGCCCGGCAGGAGGCGTGCGGGGAACATGCGCTCGATCGTCGCGATCTCCATCGCCGACGCCGCGACGTTGCGCAGCGGGAGCGGCGCGATGCCGACTCCGATGCGCAGATGGTCGGTGACGGCGAGAGCGGCGGCGGCGGCGGCCCACGCGGACGAGCGGAAGCAGTCCTCCCACAGCCACAGCTCGTCGACCCCCGCGTCTTCGGCCGCTCGCGCTGCGTCGCGAAGCTTCTCGGGCGGATGCGGGTACGGGCTGAAGATCGTGCCGATACGACTCATGTCTCTACTCTGCCGCGAACCTGCGACATCGGGAGGGGCTGGCGCGCGGGTCGCCGCTGCCCGGGCGAAACGCCCCCACGCCAAGACGCCCCCGGCACCGAAGCACCGGGGGCGTCGAGAAGGGGCTCGTCAGGCGGCGAGAGCGGCGGTGACGGGGGTGACCGTCATGCCCGTGTCCGTGGCATCCACCGTCACCGCTGCACCGTCGCTCAGCTCACCCGACACGAACAGGTCGGCGATACGGTCGTCGACCTCGCGCTGGATGACCCGGCGCAGGGGCCGCGCTCCGTACTCCGGCTCGTACCCGATCTCGGCGAGACGGTCCATCGCCGCATCGGTGACCTCGAGGGAGACGTTGCGCGACGCCAGTCGCCGCGAGGTCGCCTCCAGCAGCAACCCCACGATCTCGCGCAGCTGCGTCTTCTCGAGCTTGCGGAACAACACGATGTCGTCGATGCGGTTGAGGAACTCCGGACGCATGGCCTCGCGGAGCTTTCCCATCACTCGGTCGCGGAGGTCGGCATCGGCGAACTCGCGACCCGTCGTGGTGAAGCCGATGGCGCCCGAGCGGGATGCCAGGAACTCGGCGCCCAGGTTCGAGGTCATCACGATGACCGTGTTTCGGAAGTCGACCGTGCGGCCCTGTCCGTCCGTGAGCCGGCCGTCGTCGAGCACCTGCAGCAGCAGCGTGAAGACGTCGGGGTGGGCTTTCTCGATCTCGTCGAACAGCACGACGGCGTAGGGGTTGCGGCGCACACGCTCGGTGAGCTGACCGGCCTCGTCGTAGCCGACGTATCCGGGAGGGGCACCGATCAGGCGCGACACGGTGTGCCGCTCGCCGAACTCGCTCATATCGAAGCGGATCACCGCTGCGTCGTCGTCGAACAACGAGCCCGCGAGAGCCTTTGCGAGTTCGGTCTTGCCGACGCCGGTGGGGCCGAGGAACAGGAACGATCCGACCGGGCGGTTCTCGTCGCCCATGCCCGTGCGGTTGCGACGCACCGCCTTCGCCACGGCGGCGACCGCGTCGTCCTGCCCGATCACCCGGGCGTGCAGCTCGGTCTCGAGCTCGGCGAGACGACCACGCTCGGTGGCGGTGAGGCGTGCGACGGGGATGCCAGTGGCCCGGCTGATGACCGCGGCGATCTCGGCCTCGTCGACGACCGCGGCGGCACGGGGGCCGGCCGTCGCCTCGTCGAGCCGCGTCTGCACGGCAGCCATCTCATCGCGCAGACGAGAGGCCTCCTCGTAGCGCTCGGCGGACACCGCGGCGTTCTTCTCGGCCTCCAGGGTTGCGAGGCGTTCGAGCAGCGCCGTCGTGTCGACCGTCGAGCCCAGCCGCAGCCGCAGCCGCGCGCCCGCCTGGTCGATGAGGTCGATCGCCTTGTCGGGCAGCACGCGGTCCGGCAGATAACGGTGACTCAGCTCGACCGCCGCGCGCAACGCCTCGTCGGTGTACGTCACGGCGTGGTGCTCCTCGTACGCCGAGCGGAGTCCGCGCAGGATCTCCACGGCATCCGGGATCGAGGGCTCGCCCACGCGCACGGGCTGAAGGCGCCGCTCCAGGGCGGGGTCCTTCTCGATCGTGCGGTACTCGCGAACGGTCGTGGCGCCGATCAGGTGCACGTCGCCGCGGGCGAGGCGGGGCTTGAGGATGTTCCCGGCGTCCATCGAGCCGTCTCCGCTTCCGCCCGCGCCGACGAGGGTGTGCACCTCGTCGATGAAGACGACGAGCTTGTCGGATGCCGCGACCTCCTCCATCGTCTGGGTGAGGCGCTCTTCGAAGTCGCCGCGGTAGCGCGCTCCGGCGAGCATCGCCGCGAGGTCGAGCGAGACGACGCGCGTACCGCGCAACTGCTCGGGCACCTCTCCGGCGACGATCGCGCGGGCGAGCCCCTCGACGACGGCCGTCTTGCCGACGCCGGCCTCGCCGATCAGCACGGGGTTGTTCTTCGTGCGGCGGCTGAGGATCTCGATGGTCTGCTCGATCTCATCGGAGCGGCCGATGACCGGGTCGAGCTCACCGGCGACGGCCCGCGCCGTCAGGTCGGTGCCGAAGCGGTCGAGGTTCGGAGTCGCGGATGCCGACTCGTCGGCCGCCTCGTTCTCGTCGCCGCCCATGACGGTCTCGCGCACCCCCTGGGTGAGGGCCTCGGCGGTCACTCCGGCCTGCGCGAGGATCTGCCCCGCGGGCGCGTCCTGGGCGAGGACGAGCGCGAAGAAGAGGTGGTCGGGGTCGACGTACGTGGACCCGGCGGCCCGCGCCACCTGGAACGCGTGGAACAGCGCGCGCTGCACGGAGCCGGCGACGACGGCACCGTCGACGTTCGCGGGGGTCGCGGCGGCGGGAAGGCGGCTCTCGGCCGCACGGGCGATCGCGGCGGGGTCGGCGCCGAGCCGCGCGACGGCTTCTTTGGCGGGCGAGCGTCCGACGAGGACGTGGAGCACGTGCAGAGCGTCGAGCTCACGCTGGCCTCGGCCGAGCGCGAAACGTCCGGCCGCCTGGAGGGCGTCCTGCGTGCGTGCACTGAGGAACCGGCTGAGGTCGATCGAGCGCTCGGCTCGCGCCTGCTCGCCCGCGAGGTAGCGGGCCAGGAACTCGTCGAACGACTGAGCGCCGTCGCCGGGGGTGAATTCTTCGGGCAATTCCGTCTCCTGAGATACGTGAGTGCGTTTCACTCAAGTTTGCTACTTGAGCGCCGTCGCATCAAGTTCAACGAGAGTGCGCGGCGTCTATTCCCGGAGGGTCGGGTCGGCGTCGTTCCAGAGCTCCACCGTCTGCACGAGCCAGAAGATCGCGAAGAGCGCCAGGGCCGCCGACTCGCCCACGAGCACGACCGGAAAGCCCGTGCGTTCCACGCCCGAGACGACCCCGATGACGAGCAGGACCAGGGTCAGCACGATCGCCACGGCCACGGCCGCGTAGGCGAGACGGACTCCCCGCCGCAGCCGCCCGCTGCGCCGCGGCCTCCACGCCGCGATCGAGGCGACCGCCGCGATCAGAACGAAGAACGCGACCGCGGCGATCTCGTGCGCCCACGCGAGGAAGACCCCGGGCGCGGCCAGAGCCCACGCCGCTCCCCCGGCGACCAGCACGACGATGACCCCGACCGTGAGCGCTACCCCGCGACTCGCGGTGCCCTGAACGCGTGCCAGGATCCCCGCCGCGACCGCCCCGAGAAGAACCACGGATGCCACCGCCACGGCGTTGTTCGCCACGGTCGGTCTCACCTCCGGCGGCACGCAGCGCAGACCGTCGGCACAGGCGTTCGACGAGATGGTCGTCGGTACGTAGGCGATCACGAGAGCGAGCACCGCCGCGATGTCGAGCAGGCCCTGCTCCAGGCTGCGGCCCGATAGGGCGAGCAGGGCGAGGGCCGTCGCGCTCAGCGCCCCCACGAACACCGGGCCCGCGGGGGTGTAATACGTCGCGCTGACCGACGGCAGCCCGTCGCCGCGCCCGAGCTCGAGGCCGACACCGATGGCGAGGAACACCGTCGCACCGATCAGCGCCAGTCGCACGTACCGGTACGTGCGCTGCGTCGAAGTGGTGCGGATGCGCATAGCGGCATCCTGGCACTGCCCGCCGACATCGGCGGCGAGCGCAACCTTCCTCTCGACGTCGGTGGCGTCTGTCACAATTCCGGCATGCGCGAATTCCTCGCCGGAGCGGCACTGCTGGCCCGCGGTCTCGGCCAATGGCGCCGAACCCCCGGGGCGATGGCGCTCGGGCTCATCCCGGGAACGATCGTCGGCCTGGTGCTCGGTGCCGCGCTCGTGACGTGGGGTCTCGTCCTGCCCGATCTCGTCGACGACTGGACGCCGTTCGCCGACGCGTGGGCACCGGTGTGGGCCGGCACTCTCCGTGCGGCGATCGGCCTCGCGTCGTTCGGCGCGGCGGTCCTCGTGGTCATCGTGTCGTTCACCGCCGTCACTCTCGCCGTGGGTGAGCCGTTCTACGACCGCATCTGGCGCGCGACCGAGCGCAGCGCCACGGGCGCGGTCCCCGCCGCAGAGTACGGCTTCTGGCGGGCCGTCGCAGACAGCGTGCGTCTCATCCTCCGGGGTATCGTGGCCGCTGCTCTGGCATGGCTCATCGGCCTCATCCCCTTCGTCGGCGGAGTCTTGGGCTTCGTCACCGGCGTGCTGCTGACCGGGTGGCTCCTGGCTGACGAACTCACCTCGCGCGCGCTCTCCGCCCGGGGGCTCGATCGGCGCGCGCGCAGAGAGCTCCTCCGCACGAACCGAGCACGTGCCCTCGGTTTCGGCGTCGCGACCCAGCTCTGCTTCCTCGTCCCGCTCGGGGCGGTGGCGGTCATGCCCGCAGCCGTGGCCGGCAGTACCCTCTGGGCGCACGCGGCTCTCGGTATCCGTCCTGTCGACTCCCGCGCTCCGGACGCGCTCGACCCCCACGCCACCCCGGCCGCGCACTCGCGCGCGGACTCGGCACGATAGCCTGGAGCGACCGAAGGGATCCTCATGTTCATCGTCTCTCTCATCTTGTTCGTCGGCGGCATGCTGTTGACCGGCATCTCGTTCTCTCTTGCCGCTCCGGCGCTGTTCTTCGCGCTCGGCATCATCCTCGTCTCGGCCTCGCTGGCGCTGCCGTTCCACTTCGGCACCCGCTGAGCACGCATCTCGGTCAGGCACCGCGTCACGTCACCCCCGGGTAGCGTGGTCCGGTGCCTTTCTCGTTCGATGCCCTGCGTCGCCGCCCCGATCTCGAGGGTCCCGACCTCGTGGCCGTCGATGCCGCCGATCGTCTGATCCTGGACGAATCCGCCGACGTGCGTGCCGCGCTCGGTGAGGGAGAGCTCGTCGTGGTCGGCGACTCCTACGGGGCACTGACCCTGGCGGCGGCGGATGCCGGAGCCCGGGGCATCCGGGTCCATCAAGACGAGCTGCTGGGCGAGGAAGCCCTCGCGCGCAACGCCCGCGATGCCGAGCCTCGAGGACTCCTTCGTCTCTCATTCGCTCGACGCGCACCTGCTCACCGGCGCCAGCGTCGTCCTTCTGCGCCTCCCCCGCTCGCTTCACGCGCTGTCCGACATCGCCGGACTCATCGCGCTGCACGCGCACCCCGACGTCGTCGTGGTCGCGGGTGGCCGGCTGAAGCACATGACGGTGTCGATGAACGACGTGCTGCGGCGCTTCTTCGACCACGTGGACGTCTCGCACGCGCGGCAGAAGTCCCGCGTCCTCACCGCCCGCGGCCCACACGACGGCACGGTCCCCGAGCCGGAGGGGGCCGAGATCGACGGCATCCGGGTCCGTGCGTTCGGCGGCGCCTTCGCGGGCGCGTCGATCGACATCGGCACGCGCCTGATGCTCGCCCAGCTGCCCGCCCCGCGCGGAGACCGGGCGATCGACCTCGCCTGCGGGACGGGCGTGGTGGCCGCGGCCCTGGCCGTGCGGCATCCCTCCGTCCGTGTGGTCGCGTGCGACCAGTCCGCGGTCGCCGTCGCCTCGGCGCGGGCCACGGCAGAGGCCAACGGCGTGGCCGATCGCGTGAGCGTGGTTCGCGACGACGTCCTCCGGTCGCAACCGGATGCCTCGGCCTCGTTCATCGCCCTCAACCCCCCGTTCCACGCGGGTGCCGCCATCAACGAGGGTCTCGCTCCCCGCATGTTCGCCGACGCGGCTCGGGTGCTCGAGCCGGGCGGCGAGCTGTGGACGGTGTGGAATTCCTCGCTGCGGTACCGCGCGGCGCTGGAGCGGCTGGTCGGTCCGACCCGCCAGGTGGCGCGCGATCGCAAGTTCACCGTCACCGTCTCGACGAAGCGCTGACCCGATCCGCGTCGAGTCGTGGCGTCCACCGCGTTCCGCGCGTAGATTTCGATCGACGTCGACGAGGAGGTGCGCCGTGCGGATCCGAACCGCCGTTCCCGCGCTCCTGGTCGTCGCGGCCCTGGCGACGGCGTTGCCGCCCGCCCCTCCCGCCTCCGGAGCACCCGCAACCGGCAGCGTGCGCGCCGATCCGCTCTCCGACGCCCTCACGGCCCCGCTCCTGGCGGACTGCTCGAGCATCACCGACAACGGCCGCGGCTACGCCCGCCTGCACGGGATCGATCTCTGCGGTGCCGCCACCACGCCCCCGGCCGAGCCTCTGCGCACGGAGAGCGTGGGCGGTGAGGAGTGCGGGTCGGCGACGCTGACGATGACGAGCCGGGGCGGAGGGCTCGCCGCGATCGACTGGCGCGTGAGTTCCGAGACGGGCCCGATCGTCGCCGTCGAGTTCGACCTCGCCTTCGCGAGCGGCTCGGGCGGCGAGATGCGCCACTTCTCGGACCGCTCGCCCAGTGTCCACGCGCACGACGGCACGGTCGCGTTCCTCGGGGCGGGGAGGGCGACGGCCACCCTGTCCGGGTCGGTCGAGACCTTCACCGCGACCTGTCGGATCGTCCCCGCGAGCGTGCGCATCTTCGTGCGCTGACGGGGAGCCCGTCGTCAGCCCTTGCCGCCGGGAGGGCCGACGGTGAGCAGCACGACGAACACGACCACGACGACCGCCACGAGCGCCACCGCGAGGGCCCACGGTCGCCGGAGGAAGAATCGCAGCAACCGGTCGAGCGGGCGCCGATCGCGGGGGTCGCCGCTGTCGTCGAGGCGCCACGCGCCGCGCAGACGTCCGGTGCGGTGGAGCCAGATCTCGGTGGGGATCGTGGCGTACGGGATCACGGCGCTGACCACCGCGAGGGCGGTGGGACCGAGGCCCCAGCGCTGGTTCAGCGCCACGAGCACGGCGGTCGCGCCGTAGGCCAGGAACACGAAGCCGTGGATCCCCCCGCCGATCGACACCGCGATCGGCAGGTCCGCGACGGCGCGCAGGATCAACCCTCCGATCAGGAGCGTCCACGAGACCGCCTCGGCGATCGCGAGGGTGCGAAACAGGGTCAGGGGCGTGCGGAACACGTCTCTCCTCGTTCGAGTCGGGGCCTTCCACCCTACGCAGAACGTCTCGCCGCTGACCGGCTCACCGTTCGACGTCGAGACGTCACTCGATCGGCTGATCGTCCTCATCCAGCGAGGGATCCGACCTCGTCCCCTCCGCGGCCGTCGACGTGTCGGGCTCGGGGCCGGGCTCGATCGGGGGCTTCTCGCGTTCGGCATCCATCGCTCCACCCCATCAGATCGAGCGAGGGATGCCACGCCCTTGACGTCTCGGCATCCCTCCGGGCACCGTCGCCTCTCCCCCCGAGGGTCCGGCTCCCCCGCGGGACGCCCGGCGCCCGCGATCCTGGAGCGTAGGCTGGAGGGATGGCGGAATCCCGGGGGCGCGTGTGGACCGGGGTCATCCGCGTGGGACCGCACCGCGGGGATCACCGCGTGGCTCTGCGTGCCGTGGTGAGCGTCGGTGTCCCGCTTCTCGTGCTCCTGGCGCTCGGCCGCCTCGACCTGAGCGTCTACGCGAGCTTCGGGGCTTTCGCCGCGCTCTACGGTCGCACCGACCTCCCTCGCACGCGCGTGCGCATGCAGGCCGTGGCGGGTACGGTCCTGGTCTCGTGCATGCTCGTCGGGACCGCCCTCTCGGCCCTCTCCACCCCCGCCATGGCGAGCGTCGCCGTCGTCGCTGTCCTCGCCGCGGCCGTCACCCTCTTCGCCTACCGCGCCCAGTGGCATCCGCCCGGCGCGCTCTTCGCCGTCTTCGCCGCGGGAGCCACCGCAAGCTTCCCCGCCACCGGCGCGACGTTCCTCACCGTGCTCGTCGTCGGCGGCGCAAGCGTGCTGTGGAGCCTGCTCGTGACCTGCGCGTTCGTCCTCGCGCGGCGCGGCTCGTGGCGGCGCCCGGCTCGCACGCGACCGCCCATCGGCTCGGTCGCGTGGGAGATGACGGCGACCGTCGGCGTCGCCGCTCTCGTCGCCGGCATCGCCGGGGCCCTGCTCATCGGGACGCACTGGTACTGGGCGATGGTCGGCGCCGTCGCCGCCGTCGGCGGAGCACACGTCACCGCGCGACTCATCCGTGGCGTGCAGCGACTGGTCGGAACGCTCCTGGGCGTGCTGATCGCCGCGGGGCTGCTCGCTCTCGACCTGCCCCCGTGGGTCGTGCTGCTCGTCGCGGTCGCCCTGCAGGCGGGTGCCGAGCTGTTCGTCGGCCGCAACTACGGCATCGCGATGCTCTTCATCACCCCGCTGGCTCTGCTCATGGTGTCGCTCGCCTCCCCCGTCGCCCCCGACATGCTGCTGCGCGACCGCGTGATCGAGACGGTCATCGGCGTCGCCGTCGGAACCCTCGTCGCGATCGTGTCGGCGGGCCTGCGCCGCCGCTCCGCGAGAGGCTGAGCGCCCCATGCCCACCGGCTACACCCCGTTCCCGTTCGTGAGCACCGCCGTGGGCGCGGCCCTCGTATCGCCGCTGCTCATCGCCGCGAACCTCCTGCTGCACTGATCGGAAGGCCCCGCCATCTCTGCCCCACTCACGGTCGTCGGCGCCATCAACGTCGACCTCACCGCCCGCGTCCGCCGCTCCCCCGGCCCCGGCGAAACCGTCGCCGACGGCGTCCTCGACCGCGGCCCCGGAGGCAAGGGGGCCAATCAGGCGGTTGCCGCTGCCCGCCTCGGCGCCGACGTCCGGCTCATCGGCGCCGTCGGCGACGACGCCGACGGTCGCGGTATCCGGGACCGCTTCGCCGCGATCGGGGTCGACGCCTCGGGGGTGCAAACCACGGACGCCGCGACCGGAACCGCCCTCATCGTCGTCGATGCGACGGGCGAGAACTCGATCGTCGTGTGCGCGGGGGCGAACGCCGCCATCGGCGCGGATGCGCTCGGCATCGAACCGGGAGCTGCGGTCCTGCTGCAGTTGGAGGTGTCGGATGCCGTCGTCACGGCCGCCGCGCGCGCTGCGGGCTTCCTGGCGGTCAACGCCGCCCCCGCCCGGCCGCTGCCCGCCGAGGTGCTCGAGCGGTGCGACCTCGTGATCGTCAACGAGACCGAGTACGCGCAGCTGCCCGAGGTGCACGCCGCCCCTCTGCTCTGCGTGACGCTCGGTGCCGAGGGTGCGCGACTCTACCGGCGCGGCGAGCTCGTGGCTTCGGCCGCGGGAGTGCCCACGACCGTTCGCAACACCGTCGGCGCGGGCGACGCGTTCTGCGCGGCTCTCGTCGTCGGACTGCTCCGCGGAGACGCCGAAGCCGACGCCCTCTCCCGCGCGTGCGCCGTAGGATCCGCCGCCGTCGCCGACGACGCCTCGCAACCGGCGCTCGACGCCCTCGACACGTACGGAGTCCCCGCATGAACCGCCGCCCGATCCTCGTCGACTGCGACACCGGCATCGACGACGCCCTGGCCCTCGCCTACCTGCTGACCGAGCCCTCCGTCGAGGTCGTCGGCGTCACGACCGTCTCCGGGAACACGGATGCCGCCCGCGCCGCCGCCAACACCCTGTCGCTGTTCGAGCTCGCCGGCGAAGACGACATCCCCGTCGCGATCGGCGCGCACGATTTCCGCGCTCGCGACTACGCGGGCGGAGCTCCGCACGTGCACGGTGACGACGGGCTCGGCGGTATCGCCCTGGCCGCCGCGGTCCGCGCGCACGACGCCCGCGCCGCCGTCGAGCTGATCGACCACGTGGCGTCACGGCATCCGGACCTCACCGTCCTCGCCCTCGGCCCCCTGACCAATCTCGCGGCCTACGCCGAGGCGCCCGGGGTCGCGCGGTTCGACCACCTCGTCGTGATGGGCGGCGCCTTCGCCCACTCGGGCAACGTCACCGCGTGGGCCGAGGCCAACATCCACAACGACCCCGAAGCTGCCGCCGTCGTCTTCGCGCAGGACTGGGACACCACCCTCGTCCCCCTCGACGTCACCATGACGCAGACCCTGGATGCCGCCGACCTCGTGCGTCTCGAAGCGATCCCGGGGGCGCTCCCCCGCGCGCTGGCCCGCATGTTGCCGGCCTACCTCGACTTCTACGCCGGGGTCTTCCCCGACCGGCGCTGCGCGCTGCACGATCCGCTCGCCGCGATGGTGGCCGCGGGGGCGCTGCGCGGAGTGAGCGTCGCTTCGGGCCACGTCGACGTGCGGCTCGAACGCGGCGAACGCGGGCGGACAGTCTCGGGCAGCGGGTCCGAGACGCAGCGCTGGGTCCGCGCCATGGAGGGCTCGGCGGCCGAGGTGCTGCTCGGCGCGCTCGAACGGCGGGAATGGCCGGGCTGAGCCCGCCGTTGGCGAAAGAGCGGCGACCAAGCTGTTCACCAGGCCGCATGGCGATCTGCTCACTCGTGGCTGAGCCTGAATGCGCGATTGCCGACGTTCGCGGTGACGCTATATTTCCTCGGAAGCGCCGCGCGCTGCCCTGGATTGCCGGGCCCAACCGAAGCGATCAAGAAGACGGAGAACAGCATGAGGTCGCGACAGCGGCCATTCCCACAGTCAAGGCCACAATGATAACAAATACGCCAAACCAAATAGCGGCATTATGACACGCTCCAAATTTTGCGTTTGCAATTTTGGCCAGCGTTATCGACTGCTCGCGCGCGTCGTATCCGACAGTTACCCGTTGGGCATGATCTTCCAACAGTTCAGGACTGGCGGAGATCAAGGACGGCCACGAGAAACGATTTAGCGTCACCGGCCCACCGCGGCGCGGCAGCAACGCCGCAAGAAGCCAACCAAGGGTCGCGAAAAACGCTACCGCCGCCGCCACCACCGCTGATCCGAATCCAATAGACGCCGACTCACCACTCATAGCGGCCTGAACGATCAGCGCGATATTATTCATAAGCAAAGTCGTGACGACCCCGAACGCCGCCGTTAGGATTGTGGCCTTTGTGTCGGCAAACCTGACCCAATTAGCCGCATGATCCAGGGCCTGCAAACTCCCTTCGTCGCCAACCCGACCAGGTTTACGCCGCACGTGCTTGCGCACCGTCAACGGGCCACCGGCGAATCATGCGCCACTCCGTGTACGCAGCGAGCCAGTGAGCTGACCAAGTGATGGCGGTTGCAACGGTGTGCTCCGCGGGCTTCCAATCGGTGCGATCCGCGATGCAAAGCGCGCCATTGAGATAGAGGTGCGGTGACGGAACCCAGGAACGTCCGGTTGCGACACCTGGTTTCTGCCCCTTGAGAATAGTCACTGACGGCAGCTCTCGGTCCCACCGAGTGAAGACGGCAATCGTGAATTTCCCACGACCGGTATCGAGGGTTCCCACCCAGACTGGCGGCTCGGACTCGTGACCCTCCACGCGCGTGAAACCCGGGAAAGCGGCACGAACTGCAGAGTCGTGACGTTCGAGTTCTGCTTCGTCCGCCCACCACGCACCGTCCGCCCCTCCATCCTGCGGCTCGGGCTCGTCGCCATGGAATCGGTGGGTTTCAACGGGCGTCACCACGCCGTATTCCGGGTGGGAGTGGCGTTGCCCGAGAGGAGATTTGGTCACGCCGTCGAAGATGACTCGTCCGGTGGAGGTAACGAAGCGCTGATCATCGATACCGAAGTGACTAAGAAGCGATGGAAGACTCATTGCAATCCTAACTCGATCGAACTTGGCTTGTTGATGTACCCAGCAGTTGCTCAGGGACTCCGCTCAGGTGCGGCAGCGCCCGACGCCAAGCGAAATCGTAGAACCGGTAGTATTTGCTCGCTCCGAATCGAGTGTATTTCTTCGGAGAGTCCGGATGCTGCGAAAAGAAACGATAATCAGGCAAGCAACTAGCCACACCTTCGCCGACGACGATCTCCCAGGAATTTGCCACCTTCTCGCACTTCGCCGCGAAATTAGCCGCGAACCCGAGAGCGTTTACCTCGCTGTGCTGCGAGTTCCCTGTCCGCACAAAAGAAATCTCTCCTGCGTCTAGGCCAGCACGGGCTTGAATGGGTTCCATCTGCCGATCCTCGAGCCAGGAATTGACTCCATTTTCTACCGCGTCTAGCGCACTCGCACACGCGCCTAACGCCATAGCGGAGGCAAACGCCGGATTTCCGCCGAACCCTACAAACAACCCATCGCCACGAAGTCCGAGTGGATGGCCTCCGAAACGGTCGACGGTATCGATGAAGCCCGTCAATACCGCGTGTGCGAGATCAACCACATCGTCGAGATCGTCCCAGAATGTGCGGCGAGTGAAATTGGAGAGATCGAGGAACGCAACAGTCATCGGGATCGTGACGCGGCCACCCACCTCGAGGTCCGCGGTCTGTGGATGCTCCAAGGATCGATTCTCCAGAAGACTGGACGAGCCATCACTATGACTGAAAGCGGCATACTGACGGTTGTATTGCCGGCGGACGTAGTCGTCCGCGACCATCTTTGTGAACCGATCTCGACTCGAATCGACCATCAGCAGCGTTCACTTCCCACACAGCCCGCGGTGACTCAGAAGTCCCAGTCGTCGTCCTCGGTCGCCTCGGCCTTGCCGATGACGTACGACGAACCCGAGCCACTGAAGAAGTCGTGGTTCTCGTCGGCGTTCGGCGACAGGGCCGAGAGGATCGCGGGGTTCACGTTCGTGACCGACGCGGGGAACATCGCCTCGTAGCCGAGGTTCATGAGCGCCTTGTTCGCGTTGTAGTGAAGGAACTTCTTCACGTCTTCGCTGAGTCCGACCGAGTCGTACAGGCTCTGCGTGTAGCCCACCTCGTTGTCGTAGAGCTCGTACATCAGCGAGAACGTGTAGTCCTTGATGTCGTCGCGACGGGCCTGGTCGACCGTCTCGAGACCGCGCTGGAACTTGTAGCCGATGTAGTACCCGTGGACGGCCTCGTCGCGGATGATGAGGCGGATCAGGTCGGCCGTGTTGGTGAGCTTGGCGCGGCTCGACCAGTGCATCGGCAGGTAGAAGCCCGAGTAGAACAGGAACGACTCGAGCAGGGTCGAGGCGACCTTGCGCTTGAGCGGGTCATCGCCACGGTAGTAGTCCATGACGATGCGCGCCTTCTTCTGAAGGAACTCGTTCTCGGTCGACCAGCGGAAGGCCTCGTCGATCTCCTTCGTCGAGCACAGCGTCGAGAAGATCGACGAGTAGCTCTTCGCATGCACCGACTCCATGAACGCGATGTTCGTGTAGACGGCTTCCTCGTGCGGGGTGATCGCGTCGGGGATGAGCGAGACGGCGCCGACCGTGCCCTGGATGGTGTCGAGGAGCGTGAGCCCCGTGAACACGCGCATCGTGAGCGTCTGCTCCTCGGGGGTGAGCGTGTTCCACGACTGGATGTCGTTCGACAGCGGCACCTTCTCGGGCAGCCAGAAGTTGTTCACGAGACGGTTCCAGACCTCGAGGTCCTTGTCGTCCTGGATGCGGTTCCAGTTGATGGCCTGCACGTGGTTCAGCAACTGCAGCTTCTCAGCCATGTCGTTCCTGTGTCCTTGATCGATGAGGTGTCAGTGGCTCAGAGCATGCACGAGACGCACTCGGTCATGTCGGTGCCCTCGAGCGCCAGCTGACGCAGACGGATGTAGTAGATGGTCTTGATGCCCTTGCGCCACGCGTAGATCTGGGCCTTGTTGATGTCGCGGGTGGTGACGGTGTCCTTGAAGAACAGCGTCAGCGACAGGCCCTGGTCGACGTGCTGCGTCGCGGCGGCGTACGTGTCGATGACCTTCTCGTAGCCGATCTCGTAGGCGTCCTGGTAGTACTCCAGGTTCTCGTTCGTCATGAACGGAGCCGGGTAGTAGACGCGACCGAGCTTGCCTTCCTTGCGGATCTCGATCTTCGAGGCGATCGGGTGGATCGAGCTCGTCGAGTTGTTGATGTACGAGATCGAGCCGGTCGGGGGCACCGCCTGCAGGTTCTGGTTGTAGATACCGTGCGCCTGCACCGACGCCTTGAGCTCGCGCCAGTCGTCCTGCGTGGGGATCTGGACGTTCGCGAACAGCTCCTTGGCCTTGGCCGTCTCGGGCGCCCACACCTGGTCGGTGTACTTGTCGAAGAACTCGCCCGACGCGTAGGTGGAGTTCTCGAAGCCGTCGAACGCGGTGCCGCGCTCGATCGCAAGGCGGTTCGACGCACGCAGCGCGTGGAACAGCACCGTGTAGAAGTAGATGTTCGTGAAGTCGATGCCCTCTTCGGAGCCGTAGTAGACGTGCTCACGAGCGAGGTAGCCGTGCAGGTTCATCTGGCCGAGGCCGATGGCGTGCGAGCGGTCGTTGCCGTCTTCGATCGAGCGGACCGAGGCGATGTGGCTCTGCACGCTGACGGCGGTGAGGGCGCGGATCGCGGTCTCGACCGTGAGGCCGAGGTCGCCGCCGTCCATCGCGAGAGCGATGTTCATCGAGCCGAGGTTGCAGGAGATGTCCTTGCCGATGGTGTCGTACGAGAGGTCCTCGTTGTACGTGGTCGGCGTGTTGACCTGCAGGATCTCCGAGCACAGGTTCGACATGTTGATGCGACCGGCGATCGGGTTGGCCTTGTTCACCGTGTCCTCGAACATGATGTACGGGTAGCCCGACTCGAACTGGATCTCGGCGAGGGTCTGGAAGAACTCGCGCGCGTTGATCTTCGTCTTCTTGATGCGGGGGTCGTCGACCATCTCGCGGTACTTCTCGGTGACCGAGATGTCGCCGAACGGCTTGCCGTAGACCTTCTCGACGTCGTACGGCGAGAAGAGGTACATGTCCTCGCCGTTCTTGGCGAGTTCGAATGTGATGTCGGGGATGACGACACCCAGCGACAGCGTCTTGATGCGGATCTTCTCGTCGGCGTTCTCGCGCTTGGTGTCGAGGAAGCGCAGGATGTCGGGGTGGTGGGCGTTGAGGTACACCGCGCCGGCACCCTGACGCGCGCCGAGCTGGTTGGCGTAGCTGAAGCTGTCTTCGAGCAGCTTCATGACGGGGATGATGCCGGAAGACTGGTTCTCGATCTGCTTGATCGGAGCACCCGCCTCGCGGATGTTCGACAGCAGCAGGGCCACGCCGCCGCCGCGCTTCGACAGCTGCAGAGCGGAGTTGATGCCGCGAGCGATCGACTCCATGTTGTCTTCGATGCGGAGCAGGAAGCACGACACGAGCTCGCCGCGCTGCGCCTTGCCCGCGTTGAGGAAGGTGGGGGTGGCCGGCTGGAAGCGGCCCGAGATGATCTCGTCGACCAGCTGGACGGCGAGACGGGGGTCGCCGTCGGCGAGGGCGAGGGCGGTCATGACGACGCGGTCCTCGAAGCGCTCGAGGTAGCGCTTTCCGTCGAAGGTCTTGAGCGTGTAGCTCGTGTAGTACTTGAACGCGCCGAGGAAGGTCTCGAAGCGGAACTTCGCGCCGTAGGCACGGTCGTTGAGCTCCTGGATGAAGTCCATCGAGTACTTCTCGAGCACGGTCGGCTCGTAGTACTCCTTCTCGACGAGGTAGTCGAGACGCTCCTTGAGCGAGTGGAAGAACACCGTGTTCTGGTTCACGTGCTGCAGGAAGTACTCGCGTGCGGCACGCTTGTCGGCGTCGAACTGGATCTTGCCGTCCGCGTCGTACAGATTCAGCATCGCGTTGAGGGCGTGGTAATCCAGCCCCTCGAACCGCGCTTCGGTCTTGAAGTCCACGTCGGTCAGCTCAACTTCCACCATCGTTCCAATCCCTCGTTGACCCGCTCGACATCGTCGGGGGTGCCGAAAACTTCCAGCCGGTACAGGTGCGGCACCCCGCATTTGCGCGCGATGATGTCGCCGGCGAGGCAGAACGCGTCGCCGAAGTTCGTGTTTCCCGCGGCGATGACACCGCGGATGTTGCGTCGGTTCCGCTCCTCGTTGAGGAATCGGATGACCTGCTTGGGGACCGCGCCCTTCCCAACGCCCCGACCGGCACCCCCACCGTAAGTAGGGGTGACCAGCACGAAGGGTTCGTCGATGTGAAGGGGCGGATCGGTCGGCCGGAGCGGAATGCGCACGGCCCGCTTGCCGAGCTTCTCGATGAAACGTGCGGTGTTGCCCGACACGCTCGAGAAGTAGACCAGCAGCGGGGCTTCGGTCGCCGACAAGACAGTGCTCATGACGGAGGTCTGAGAGCCTGTCGCCGGATCACGCGAGGCGCGAAGCGAGCTCGTCGATCTTGTCGGGACGGAAGCCCGACCAGTGGTCCTCGTCGGTGACGACGACGGGTGCCTGAAGGTACCCGAGCGACTTGACCTGCTCGAGCGCCGACGGGTCTTCGGACAGGTCGAGCACGTTGTACTCGATGCCCTTCGAGTCGAGCGCACGGTAGGTCGCGGTGCACTGGACGCAGGACGGCTTGGTGTAGACCGTGATCGCCATGTCGTTCTCTCTCTCCCCTGGAAAATCTGTGTTCGGCCGGGCAGGGCCAGCCGGGACCTCAATACTACATATGGGGACGGACATCGGAAGGCACCACAAGGGGTAGTAGTTACAGCGATGTGATTTTCCACCGTCTCTCCCCATGTACAACACAGGTTGTCCACGATTTCATCCACAGATCGCACCCCTTCCGGAACGTTGTCGACGGGCGCGATTCCGCGGATTTGGCGGGACCGGTCGATGTCTGTCCACAGGTCGGACGGTAGACGGGGGGTCCGACATTGCACAGGCGAGCAAATTCGCCCGAGGGCGTGTCGCGGCGTGTCGCGGCGAGCCGGTACGAGGACGCCTCGGCGCATGTCGGAGGTCGGCTGTAGCGTTATCCGGTGGCCGGCTACCGCGAACTCCTCAAAACCCCTGGCGTGGGGCGCATCATCGCCGCACAGTTGACGGCGCGTTTCCCCAACGGCATGACCAGCCTCGCGGTGCTCCTCCACATCGAACACGTCACGGGTTCCTACGGAGCGGCGGGGCTGGTGCTGGCCGCCACGAGCATCGGCCAGGCCGTCGCGGGCCCGGTCACCAGTCGCTGGATGGGCATCTGGGGTATGCGGCGCGTCCTCACCGTGACGCTTCTCGTGTGCGCGGCCGCGATCGCAACCCTCGCCCTCATCGAGATGCCGCTGCCCCTCTACATGGTGCTCGGCCTCATCGCCGGCTTGTCGACCCCTCCGGTGCAGTCGGCCGTCCGCACCATCTATCCCAAGATGGTCAACTCCCAGCGGCTCACCCCGCTGTACTCGCTCGACGCGTCGCTGCAAGAGATCATCTGGGTCCTCGCGCCCGTGCTCATCACCCTGGTCGCAACGCAGGTCGGCACCGTCCCGGGTCTGCTCCTCGTCGTGATCATCCTTCTCGGGGGCGGGGCGTGGTTCATCCTCAGTCCCGAGGTCGGCCGCGTGCGCATCCCGCGCAGCCGCCGCGGCCTCGGCCGCGTGCTCGCCAAGCCGCCGGTCATCCTCGCCACCGCGACCGGCTTCCTCCTCATCGGCGCCTGCTCGGCCGTCGAGGCGGGCGTCGTGGCCACCTTCGACCACGGCGGCCTCGAGGCCGGCCTCATCCTCGCCGTCTTCGCCGTCGGCAGTCTCGCCGGCGGACTGTCGTTCGGTCACATCCCCATCGGCCCCTGGGCCATGGCGCGCCGCTTCGCGATCGTGGCCCTCGGTCTCTCGCTCACGATCTTCTCGCTCAACGCGTGGTGGATCGGCGCCACCCTCCTCGTCGCCGGCGCCGGTATCGCGCCGGCCCTCGCGGTGATGTTCGCGATGACCTCTGCCAGCGTCCGCTTCAGCGAGACCGCCGAGGCCTACGGCTGGATCGGTACCGGCCAGCTCATCGGTGCCGCCGCGGGCTCCGCGGTGGCCGGCTTCCTCGTCGACGGCGTCGGCCCCACCGGTGCGTACATCGCCGCCGCAGGCTTCGCCCTGGTCGGCTTCGTGGTCGCCGCGGTGTTCGTGCGCGGCTTCCCGGATCTGCGGCACCGAGATGCGAGCCCCATCCCCGACACCGAGCCGGTGCACACCATCACCTGAGCGGATGCCGGGGCGATCGGCATCCCGCACCCGAACCGCCCGAGCCGTGGGTCAGTGCGTGCGCCGCAAGAGCTCGAGCACCGCGAGCGCGTACGCGTCCGCCGGTGCCGGGTGGTCGAACACCAGGGTCGAGCCGCCGACCGAGATCTCGACCTCGTAGGTGTCGGAGAGACGTCGCAGAGAGCGGAAGGTCGAGCGCAGCATCTCGCGCAACTGGGATTCCGAGGGCAGCCAGAGAGCGTCTTCGGTGGCGACGGAGTCGAGCGCCCACTCCGTCGTGCCGTTGAAAGCGAGGATCCGACCGGTGGGGTAATCCCGCGGCTCCACCGTCATGTCGCTCACGGTGAAGACGTCGGCCTCGAACTCCGGCTCGTCGAGCTGAAAGCGGTCACCGGAGAGCGGATGCCACACCAATCCCGCCTCACGCAGGGCCTGGGCCAACTCGGTCGAGATCATGGCATCCATTCTGGGGGCGTTCTGTGACGGCCGGTCGCCTGTCGTCCGCGTGGACGGAGCAAGATGGATGCCATGTCGACACCCGTGACCCTCCCCCGACTGTCGTGGGGCGACCCGCACGGACCGCAGGCGCTGCTCGCCCACGGACTCGGTTCCGACGGCGCGCTCATGTGGCGCTACGGCGTGGCGCTGGCCGACGCCGGGTGGCACGCGGTCGCGGTGGACCTCCGCGGCCACGGTGACGCCCCGCGCACCCTCGACTACCGCCTGTCGTCGTACGCGGCGGATCTGATCGGCACGACGCCCTCAAGCGGCGGTGCGTGGGACGCGGTCGTCGGTCACTCGCTCGGCGGTGCGTCGTCGACACTCGCCGCGGCTCAGCGTCCCGCTTGGACCCGCCGGCTCGTGCTCATCGACCCGGCCATCGCCCTGTCGGAGGACGACCGCGAGGTCGTACGCGTGGGCCAGGAGCAGTCGTTCGCCGACCCGAGCATCGAGGCCGTGCGCGCGGTGCATCCCGAATGGCATCCGATCGACGTCGAGTTGAAGGCGCGGGCGACGCAGCGCGCGAGCCGCTGGGCGGTCGAGCAGACGAGTCTGCAGAACGCCGTGTGGGACGTGCGCTCCGCCGCGGCCTCTCTCACGGTGCCGACGCACGTGGTGGGCGCCGACCCGGCCGTGCACTCGATCTTCACGGGCGAGCTCGCGGCCGAGGTGCTCCGGAACCCGGTCGTGACGATGGGCGTCATCGAGGGCGCCGGGCACTCCCCGCATCGCGATCGCCCCGAGGCCGCCGTCGCGGCGGTCCTGCACGCCCTCCGCTGACGCCGCGCATACGCGATGTGCGGCGCGATGCCACCCCCGCACGCAATGTCGGCGGTGCCGAGCAGAATGGATGCCATGACCTCGTTCGACCCGGCTCGGTACCTGCCCGACGACCTGCTCGCGCGCATCCGTGAGCGCGCCGTCGAGCACGACCGCGAGAACACCTTCCCGCACGACGACCTCGACGAACTCCGAGCGGCCGGGTATCTCGGCATCCTGGTGCCATCCGACCTCGG
This sequence comes from Microbacterium sp. SL75, assembly GCF_026625865.1. Classification (NCBI taxonomy): domain Bacteria; kingdom Bacillati; phylum Actinomycetota; class Actinomycetes; order Micrococcales; family Microbacteriaceae; genus Microbacterium; species Microbacterium sp. SL75. Next base: position 106,839 of record NZ_CP113067.1, read on the forward strand.
TGGCGCGGGGCTGAGCCTCGCCGAGGCGTCGCTCCTGCAGCAGCGTCTCGCGGGCGCGGCCCCGGCGACCGCCCTGGCCGTCAACATGCATCTGGTGTGGACGGGGGTCGCGAAGGTCTTGAGCGACCGCGGCCTGAACGATCTCGAGCACGTCCAGCGGGGCGCTGCGGCAGGAGAGGTCTTCGCCTTCGGCATCAGCGAAGCCGGCAACGACCTCGTGCTCTTCGGCAGCGACACCGAGGCCCGCCCCGACGGTGACGGCGGCTACACGTTCACGGGGACCAAGATCTTCACCTCGCTCTCCCCCGTGTGGGACCACTTGGGCGTGCACGGGCTCGACGAGACATCGGCCGACGGACCGAAGATGGTGTTCGCGTTCCTGGACCGCAGCGACGACGTCGTCGCCCACGACGACTGGGACACACTGGGCATGCGCGGCACGCAGAGCCGCACGACCGAACTGCGCGGGGCCCACGCTCCCGCCGACCGCATCGTGCGTCGCATCGACCCGGGCCCTCAGCCCGATCCGCTCGTGTTCGGCATCTTCGCCGTCTTCGAGATCCTCTTGGCCTCGGTGTACACCGGCATCGCGCGACGTGCGCTCGACCTGGCCGTCGCAGCCGGGACCTCGCGGCGGTCGAAGAAGACGGGCACGACGTACGCCAACGACCCCGACATCCGGTGGCGTGTGGCCGACATGGCGCTCGCTTACGACGCGCTTCCGCCGCAGCTCGCCTCGCTGGCCTCCGACGTGGACACCCTGGTCGACCACGGCGGTCGGTGGTTCGCCCTGCTCTCCGGCGTGAAGTACCGCGCGGTCGCCATGGCGAAAGAGGTCGTCGACGACGCGATCCTCGTCGGCGGCGGCTCGGCGTACTTCTCGCACAACGAACTGAGCCGCCTGTACCGCGACGTGCTCGCCGGGATGTTCCACCCCTCCGACTCCGAGTCCGCCCACTCGACCGCCGCGGCCGCCTGGCTCGGGCCGGTGACCGCGTGATGGCGCGCACGCCCACCCGCGCGCTGAGCCCGGCCGATCAGGAGCGCCGCCGCGCCCTCCGCGTGATGAAGGGCGTGGCCCTCGGCGCGCTCCTCGCGATGGCCATCGTCTTCGCCGTCTCGTTCTCGCTGCAGCGCGAGGTGGAGTGGTTGCAGTACGTCCGGGCCGCGGCCGAGGGCGGCATGGTCGGCGCCCTCGCCGACTGGTTCGCGGTCACCGCGCTGTTCCGCCACCCGCTCGGGCTGCCGATCCCCCACACGGCGATCATCCCCCGACGCAAAGACGAGATCGGGCGGCAGTTGGGCGAGTTCGTCGAGACGAACTTCCTCGAGGGCGACGTCGTACGGACCAAGCTCGAATCGACGCCCCTGTCGGCTCGCGCCGGAGCCTGGCTGGCCGTCCCCGCCCACGCCGATCGCGTCGCGGCCGAGGGGGCGACGCTCGCCTCGAGCGTCCTCACCGCGCTCAGCGACGACGACGTGCAGGGCTTGATCGAAGACCTCGCCCGCGAGCACCTGCTCTCGCCCGACTGGGGTCCCTCCCTCGGCGGCTGGCTCGAACGCGTCGTCGGCTCGGGCGCCCACCACGGCGCCGTCGACCTCGCCCTCGACAACATCGCGGTATGGCTCGGCAACAACCGCGACACGTTCCAGGGGCTCGTCTCGCGGCGGCTTCCGTCGTGGGTCCCGAGTATGGCGGCGCGCCTCGTCGACGACACCGTCTATCGGGAGGCCGTGCAGTTCGTCGACGCCGTGCGGGCCGACCCGAGCCACCAGGCACGCGGGGCGATAGACGGCTACCTCGGCCGCCTCGCCGACAGCCTGCAGCACGATCCCGCGACGATGGTGCGCCTCGAAGAGGCCAAGGCCGCGGTGTTCGACAGCCCGCGCGTACGGCAGCTCGCCGCCGACGCCTGGAACACCGCCAAGGCCGGACTGTTGCGGTCGCTCGCCGACCCCGAGAGCGCTCTGCGTCGCCGCGCCGCCGCCGCCCTGGCCGAGGTCGGCGGCCGCCTGCAACGCGACGCTGCGCTGCAGAAGCGCGTCGACGGATGGGTCACCGACGCGGCGGTCTTCGTCGTCGGTCGTTATCGGCACGACATCGCCTCGATCATCACCGACACCGTGGAGCGGTGGGATGCCGAAGAGACCACCGAGAAGATCGAGCTCATGGTCGGCCGCGACCTGCAGTACATCCGCTTGAACGGCACGATCGTCGGCGCTCTCGCAGGGCTGGTGATCTTCACCGTCGCGCATCTGGTGTGGGGATCATGACGATTCGCGCAATCGCTGGCCGAATCATCACGCTCGCGCCGCCCGGCGCCCTCGGTGCGTGAGTAGCCTGGTCCGCGTGAGCGACGCTTCGGACATGGAGTCCCTCTTCACGTATGGGACGCTCCAGCTGCCCGACGTGCAGCTCGACACCTTCGGCCACCGTGTGGAGGGTGCCGAGGACGCCCTGGCCGGGTACCGGCTCGAGTGGACCGACATCGCCGACGACCACGTCGCCCAGCTCTCGGGTCACGACCGTCATCCGATCCTCCGTCGCACCGACGACGCGCGAGATCGCGTCTTCGGTCGCGTGCTGCTCCTGACGCCGGAAGAACTCGACGCCGCCGACGAGTACGAGGTGTCGCTCTACCGCCGCGCCTCGGTCGTTCTCGTCAGCGGTGTCCGCGCCTGGGTGTACCTGGCCGCATGAGCGCCCTGTCCGTCGATCCTCTGTGGCCCCGTGCCGGGGACTGGCCCGCGCCCCACGGCACGACGATCCCGGATGCCGTCCTGCTCGGCGTTCCCGCCTGGCGCACGTCGCTCTCTCCCACCGGAGCAGCGGCGACCCCCGCCGCCGTCCGCGAGGCGCTCCGCCGCTTCTCGCCGACTCTGCTCGGACCGCCGCCCGTCGACCTGAACGGCGCGCTCCGCATCGCCGACGCCGGTGACGTGCACGACCCCGACGGCCGCGAGGGAGAAGCGCGCGTGCGCGCCGCCGTGGCGGACCTGTCCGCGGCCCGGCTCGTCGTCGCTCTCGGTGGCGACAACTCCGCCACCTACGCGGTGGCCCAGGGGCGCGGAGCGGGCGGCCTGATCACCCTCGACGCGCACTTCGACCTCCGCGACGGGGAATCCAACGGCTCCCCCGTGCGACGGCTGATCGCCGACGGCCTCGACCCCCGGCGCATCGTGCAGATCGGCATCGCCGACTTCGCCAACTCGGCTGCCTACGCCCAGCGCGCTCTCGACGCCGGCATCACCGTCATCACGCTCGACGAGGTGCGCCGACGCGGCATCGCCGAGGTCGTCGCCGAGGCGCTGAGAGTCGCGGCGGGCCGGCCGGTCGATCGGCCGGGCGACGGACCCCTCACCGTCGTCGGCAGCGAATCGGCCGCTTCTCCCCCCGACGGACCGGCCGCCGGCCGGTTCGCGTTCCCGGGGGTCGGCGCCTCGTCCCCCGGCATCCACCTCGACATCGACGTCGATGTGTGCGACCGCTCGGTCGCCCCCGGCTGCCCCGCGAGCGTTCCCGGCGGTCTCGCCGCCTGGGAGCTGCGGGCCCTCGTCCGCGCGCTCGCTCAAGACCCCGGCGTCGTCAGCGCCGACGTCGTCGAAGTGGATGCCACGGCGGACGCCCCCGATTCCCGCACCGTGCGACTCGCCGCACTGTGCGTACTCGAGCTCTTGGCAGGATTGGCGGAAAGACGATGATCCAACTCGTCCTCGCGCGACACGCGAAATCGGACTGGGCCGATGAAGGCCTCGCCGACCACGACCGCCCCCTGAACCACCGCGGCCTGCGCGACGCCCCGGCGATGGCCCGGACGATCGCTCGCAAGGGCGTCCGACCCGAGGCGATCCTCTCCAGCACCGCGCTGCGCGCTCGGCAGACGGCCGAGGCGTTCGCCTGCGTCTTCGACGCCGAGATCACCGAGCAGGCGGAGCTCTACCTCGCCGATCCCGCACAGGTGCTGGCCGCGGCGCGCGCCGCCGGAGTCGACGAGGTCATGGTCGTGGCGCACGACCCCGGGATGAGCGCGCTGGTCTCACGCCTGGCCGATCGCGACGAGCGCATGGTCACGTGCGCCGTGGCGATCTTCACCTGGCACGAGGGCACCTGGGACGACGTCGACGCCACCCCTCCCGACGAGTTCGAGCTCGTCACCCCATAGGCTCGGCGATCAGCCCGTCCTTCCACACCCGCCGCACGAGCGGTACCCCCGGCCGGTAGGCCAGGTGCACCCGCGACGGCGCGTCGAGCAGCACGAGGTCCGCCTTGGCGCCGGGCTCGATCACGCCGACGTCGGTACGACGCAACGCGCGCGCTCCGCCGGCCGTGGCTGCCCACACGGCCTCGGCCGGTGTCATCCCCATCTCGCGGACGGCGAGGGCGATCATGAGGGGCATCGAGCTGGTGAAGCTCGACCCCGGGTTGCAGTCGCTCGCGAGGGCGAGCGTCACGCCGGCTGCGAGCAGACGACGCGCATCGGGGTAGGGCTGCCGGGTCGAGAACTCCACGCCCGGCAACAGGGTCGCGACGGTTCGAGAGCCGGCGAGCGCGATGACGTCGTCGTCCGTCAAGAAGGTGCAGTGATCGACCGCGGCCGCACCCATCGCGACGGCCAGTGCCGCCCCCGCGCCGTAGCCGAGCTGGTTCCCGTGCACCCGGATCCCGAGCCCCTTCGCCCTCCCCGCCTCGAGCACACGCCGGCTCTGTGCGGGCGTGAAGGCCCCGGCCTCGCAGAAGACATCGACCCACCGCGCGTGCGGCGCGACGGCGTCGAGCATCGGTCCCACGACGAGATCGACGTAGTCGTCAGCCCGCCCCGCGAACTCCGGTGCGACGACGTGTGCGCCGAGGAAGGTGACCTCGTCCGTCACCTCCGCGGCCAGCCGCGCAAGACGCGTCTCGGTCGCAACGTCGAGGCCGTACCCGGTCTTGATCTCGAGCGTCGTCGTCCCCTGGGACCGGCACTCTCCGACGAACGCCCGGAGCCGCTGGCGAAGTTCGTCTTCGGATGCCGCTCGGGTTGCCGCCACCGTCGTGCGGATGCCGCCCGCCGCGTACGGCTCCCCCGCCATGCGTGCGGCGAACTCCGCCGCGCGGTCGCCGCCGAAGACGAGGTGCGTGTGGCTGTCGACGAAGCCCGGGATCACCGCGCGCCCCCCGGCGTCGACGACGTCGACCCCTCCGCCGGCGTCCGGAACCCGGTCCGAAGGACCCGCCCACACCACGTGCCCGCCGCGGACGAGCACGGCCGCACCCTGCACCGTCCCGCACGGATCACCGTCGACGGCGACGTTCGTCGTCAGCTCCCCGATGTTCGTCAGCAAGAGGTCGCCCGCGGGGCTGATACCACCCGGTGCCGGAGCGCTCATGGCATCGGCACCGTGAGCCCGCGGTCGGCCGCCACCTCGCGGGCGCGGTCGTATCCGGCATCCACGTGTCGCATGACGCCCGTTCCGGGGTCGTTCACGAGCACGCGCGCGAGCTTCTCGGCCGCCAGCTCCGTGCCGTCCGCGACGCACACCTGCCCCGCGTGGATGCTCCGGCCGATCCCGACGCCCCCTCCGTGATGCAGCGACACCCATGAGGCACCGCTCGCCGTGTTGAGCAGGGCGTTCAGCAGCGGCCAGTCGGCGATCGCATCCGAACCGTCGGCCATTGCCTCGGTCTCGCGGTAGGGCGAGGCGACGGAGCCCGCGTCGAGGTGATCGCGACCGATCACGATGGGCCCCGAGAGCTCGCCGGAGGCCACCATCTCGTTGAACTTCAGCCCCGCGAGGTGGCGCTCCTGGTAGCCGAGCCAGCAGATCCGCGCCGGCAGCCCCTCGAAGTGCACCTGCTCGCCGGCCTTCTCGAGCCAGCGGTGCAGGGCGGCATCTTCGGGGAAGAGCTCGGCCACCGCGCGGTCGGTCTTGGCGATGTCCTCGGGATCCCCGGACAGCGCGACCCACCGGAAGGGCCCCTTGCCCTCGGCGAAGAGCGGACGGATGTACGCCGGCACGAACCCCGGAAAGGCGAAGGCCCGATCGTACCCGCCGAGCTCGGCCTCGCGGCGGATCGAGTTGCCGTAGTCGAAGACCGCGGCTCCCGCATCCTGGAACTCCACCATCGCCTTCACGTGCGCCGCCATGCTCTCGCGCGAGCGGCGGGTGAAATCCTCGGGGTCGCGCGCGGCGTCGGCCTGCCACCGGTCGACCGGCGTCCCGACGGGCAGGTACGACAGGGGGTCGTGCGCGCTCGTCTGGTCGGTGACGATGTCGATCCGGATGCCGCGGGCCCGCACCTCCGGGAAGACCTCGGCCGCGTTCCCTTCGACGCCGACCGACAGCGCTTCACCCGCCTCACGCGCCGCGGTCACCCGCTCGATCGCGGAGTCGAGATCGAGAGCGACCTCGTCGAGGTAGCCGTGGGCGACGCGTCGGTCGAGCCGCGCGCGGTCGACGTCGACGATGAGCACCGCCCCGCCGTTCATCGTCACCGCCAGAGGCTGTGCCCCGCCCATCCCGCCGCATCCGGCGGTAAGGGTCACGGTCCCCGCGAGCGACTCGCGACCGAGGGAGCGAGCCACCGCCGCGAAGGTCTCGTACGTGCCCTGCAGAATCCCCTGGGTGCCGATGTAGATCCACGAGCCCGCGGTCATCTGTCCGTACATCGTCAGCCCGAGTTCCTCGAGGCGGCGGAACTCGGGCCACGTCGCCCAGTCACCCACGAGGTTCGAGTTGGCGATGAGCACGCGCGGTGCCCACTCGTGCGTGCGGAAGACGCCGACGGGCTTGCCCGATTGCACCAGCAGGGTCTCGTCGGGCTCGATCTCGTCGAGGGTGCGCACGATCGCGTCGTATGCCGCCCACGACCGCGCAGCCTTTCCGGTGCCGCCGTAGACGACGAGGTCGTCGGGCCGCTCGGCGACCTCGGGATCGAGGTTGTTCATGAGCATGCGCTTGGCCGCCTCGGCGCCCCAGCTCTTCGCGGTGCGCTGGGCGCCGCGCGGCGCGCGGATCGGAGGGCGGGAGCCGGATGCCGAGGCCCCGGCCCGCGGCGCGGTCGCGGCGTCGGGGGTCGAGACGACGGCCGACGCGTCTCGCTCCGAGGCGTGGGCGCCGGAGGCCGTCGAGGGCGATGCTGTCGTGTCGGTCATGGCGGGATCTCCTTCGATCAGGGCGGGAACAATCGCGCTCTACGCGCGAAGGACGACGTCGAGAGCGGTGCGAGCCACCGCTCCCGAGGCGACGAGCTCGGTCACGGCCTCGATCTCGGGCGAGACGAACCGGTCGGGACCGGGGCCCTGCACGCGCTCGCGGACGAGGTCGCGAACGGCCCCGGTGACCGGCGCGGGCTGGAGCGGGGCGCGCAGGTCGAGGGCACGGCATCCGGTGAGCACTTCGATCGCGAGCACCCGAGCGAGTCCGTCGATCGCCCGGCGGAGCTTGCGGGCGCCGGCCCAGCCCATCGAGACGTGGTCTTCCTGCATGGCGCTCGAGGGGATCGAGTCGACCGACGCGGGGGCGGCGAGACGTTTGAGCTCCGACACGATGCCCGCGGCGGCGTATTGCGCGATCATCAAGCCCGAGTCGACCCCGACCTCATCGGCGAGGAAGGGGGGAAGCCCGTTGCTGCGCGAGACGTCGAGGGCGCGATCGGTGCGGCGCTCCGACATCGACGCCACGTCGGCCACCGCGATGGCGAGGAAGTCGAGCACGTAGGCGACGGGCGCGCCGTGGAAGTTGCCGTTGGACTCGACGCGTCCGTCGAGCGTGACGACGGGATTGTCGACGGCCGATGCCAACTCGCGATCGGCGACCAGGGCGGCGTGCGTCATCGTGTCGCGGGCGGCGCCGTGCACCTGGGGAGTGCAGCGCAGCGAGTACGCGTCCTGAACGCGCGTGCACTCGGGGCCGCGATGGCTCGCGACGATCGCCGAGTCGGCGAGGAACGCGCGGAGGTTCGCCGCCGAGTGGGCCTGACCGAACTGCGGACGCAGCGCCATGAGGTCGGCGGCGAACACGGCATCCGTTCCGAGCTGCGATTCGATCGAGATCGCCGCCGAGACATCGGCCGTGGTCAGCAGCATCTCGAGGTCGTGCAGCGCCAGCAGAAGCATGCCGAGCATGCCGTCGGTGCCGTTGATGAGGGCGAGGCCCTCTTTCTCGCGCAGGGCGACGGGGGCGATGTGCGCCGCAGCGAGCGCGTCGGCGGCTGCCCGAAGCTCCCCCGACGCGTCGCGCACCTCGCCCTCACCCATGACCGCCAGGGCGACGTGCGACAGCGGAGCCAGATCGCCCGAGCAGCCGAGCGAGCCGTACTCGCGCACGACGGGGGTGATCCCCGCATTCAGCAGGGCGGCGTAGGTCTCGACGACGACGGGGCGGACGCCGGTGCGCCCGGTGGCGAGGGTCTGCAAGCGCAGCAGCATGAGGGCGCGGATTACCTCGCGCTCGACCTCGGCGCCGGTTCCGGCGGCGTGCGAGCGGATGAGGCTCGCCTGCAGCTGCGCCCGGCGGTCCTCGGCGATGAAGGTCGTCGCGAGGGCGCCGAAGCCCGTCGAGATGCCGTAGTGCGGCTGCGGGTCGTCGGCGAGCCCCTCGATGAGCGCGCGTGTGTCGGCCACCCGCTGCAGAGCGTCGGCGTCCACGTCGACCCGGGCATCGTGGCGGGCGACGTCGACGACCTCGCGCGGGGTGAGGGGGCTGGCTCCGACGGTGACGCGTGCGTTCATACGCCGATTCCATCGCCTCGGGCGATACGGAATGCGGGGGATCTGGCATCCTGTGTCTGTCATGCCAGACAAACCCCGCCCTCAAGTCCCCGCCGCCGACCAGACGTTGCGGATCCTCTCGCTGCTCGCGCGGCAACCGGGGCCGATGGCCGCGCAGTCGATGGCGACCGCGCTCGGGATCCCCCGTTCCAGCACCTACCACCTGCTCGCGACTCTCGAGCAGCACGGCTACGTCGTGCACCTTCCGGGCGACCGGCGCTGGGGCCTGGGGACGGCGGCTTTCGAGCTCGGCGGCGGTTACGCCCGGCAACAGCCGCTCGCCCGCCTCGGTCGGCCGCTGCTCGCGGGGCTGTCGGACCGCGTCGGCGAATCGGCGCACCTCGCCGTGCTGGCCGGGCGAGACGTGCTCTACATCGTCGAGGAACGCGCCCCGCGCCGCCCCGCGCTCGTGACCGATGTGGGCGTCCGCCTCCCCGCGCACCTCACCGCGACGGGCCGGGCCATGCTCGCCGCGCTCCCCCGCGAGCAGGTTCGGGCACTGTTCCCGGATGCCACCGCCCTCACGCTGCGCCACGACGCGGGCCCCGCCACGCCGCGTGACCTGCGCGAGCTGCTCCGCGAGGTTCGGGCAGCGGGTCACGCGAGCGAGGACGGCGAGATCACCCCCGGATTCCGCTCCGTCGCCGCCGCGGTGCTCGATCACGCCGGGTGGCCCGCCGCGGCCGTGGCGATCACGTGGCCCGCCGACGGGGCCGAGCGTGATGCGGAAGCACTGGCGTCCGCGGCATCCGCGACTGCCGCCGAGCTCGCCCGACGCATCGGCCACCCCGCCTAGTCGCGCGCCGCTCAGTACCGGGCAGGACCGTGGCGCCTCAGCGCATCACCAGCCGCGGCTCCACGAGCACGTGGGCGGCCCCGGCCGTCGCGGCGCGCGGCGCGACGACCGTGCCGTTCTCGCCCATGAGCAGATCGAGAGCGCCGGATGCCACCCTCTCGGGCAACTGCTCCACGCTCGAGAGCCCGAGCGCTTCGACGGCGGGGGTGTTGTCGAAACCGATCACGGCGACATCGGGGCGACCAGCCAAGGTCACGGCGAGATGCGCGCCGATCGCGAGCGAATCACTCGCGCAGACGATGCCGCGCACGCCGGGGTCGGCCGCCAGGCCCGCTGTGACCACGTCGCGCGCGGCGGCGACGTTCTCTTCGACGACCCATCGCGGCCCCGAAGCTGAGCTCTCGCGCCAGCCGCGCTCACGATCGTCACCCGTGCCCGAGCCGGAGGGCCACCCGAGGAACGCGATGCGCGCTACGCCCCGCTCCTGCAGGTGTATCGTCGCCGCGCGAGTTCCCGCGGCCCCGTCGACATCGACCCACAGATGCGCGGGCGCCTCGACGTCGTTCTCGCCCCACGGGCGACCGAACGAGACGAACGGCAGCCCGCGGTCCACGAGCCAGCCGGTGCGGGGGTCGCCGTGGAAGGTTCCGGTCACCACCACGGCATCCACCTCTCCCCCCTCGAGAAGGTCGCCGAGGCGGGCGATCTCTTCTTCGGGCGTGCGCGCGGCGTAGAGCAAGACGCGCATGTCACGTTCTCCCGCACGTTCGGTGAGGGCGTGCACGAAGCGGTCCAGGACGACGCCTGAGATACCACCGGCGTAGGGATCGAGATGGATGCCGATGGTCGAGCTGCGTCGCGTGCGAAGCCGACGGGCGGCGGCGTGCGGCCGATAGCCGAGCTCGGCGATCGCCGCCTCGACCCTCAGGCGCGTCGCTTCGCGGACGATATCCGGCGTGTTGACGACGTTCGAGACGGTCTGCCGGGAGACCCCCGCGACACGCGCGACGTCGTCGACGGTGGGCGCCTTCGCCATGTCTGCCCTCCCCCTCAGTCCGCTCCGGAGAGATCCGACCGGGCCGCCACGAGTCCGGCCAGATCGTCAGCCTAGGACGCCGGGCACCCTCTTGACAGCCAGGCCCACCGTTCTTTACCGTTGTCAAACCGTCATTTGAACGTTCAAAAGATGGCCCTCCGAGCACCTGCGGAGGGGTCGCATGCCTCATCGAAGGAGAGAGACAATGACACGGCACACCCCCAACCGCCGGGCGCGAACCTGGCTCGGAGCCGGCGCACTGCTGACCACCGGCGCCCTGGCCCTGACGGCCTGCGGGTCGGGCTTCAACGACACCCCCGGCGAAGGTCAGGCCTCCGGCGGCGGCACGCTCAGGCTCCTCATCGGCTCGTCGGGCGACGCCGAGACGAAGGCCGTCACCGACGCCGTCGCCGCCTGGAGCGAGCAGTCGGGCGTGCAGGCCGAGGTCCAGACCGCCAACGACCTCCCCCAGCAACTCTCTCAGGGCTTCGCGGCCGGGTCTCCGCCCGACCTCTTCTACCTCGCCCCCGAGGCCCTCGCCGGCTACGCCGCAAACGGCTCGATCGCCGCCTACGGCGACGACCTGGCGAACAAGGACGATTTCTATCCATCGCTCGTCGACAACTTCACCGTCGACGGGAAGTTCTACTGCGCACCCAAGGATTTCTCGACCCTGGCCCTCATCATCAACACCGACCTCTGGTCGGCGGCAGGGCTGACGGATGCCGATGTCCCCACGACCTGGGACCAGTTGGCATCCGTCGCCCAGAAGCTCACCACCGACGGCCGCGTGGGCCTGGCGTTCGGCGCCGAGTACCAGCGCATCGGAGCCTTCATGGCCGAGGCCGGCGGCGGACTCGTCACCGACGGCAAGGCCACGGCGGACAGCTCCGCGAACGTCGAGGCGCTGAATTACGTCAAGACGCACCTGAATGACGGCACGTTCGCGTTCGCGTCCGACGTGGGCGCCGGGTGGGGCGGCGAGGCGTTCGGCACCCAGAAGGCCGCGATGGTCATCGAAGGCAACTGGATCACCGGCGCCATGTCGGCCGATTACCCGGGCGTGAAGTATCAGGTCGCCGAACTGCCCGCGGGTCCCGGTGGCAAGGGAACGCTGCAGTTCACCAACTGCTGGGGCATGGCCGCCGACAGCGGCAACCAGGATCAAGCGCGCTCGCTCGTCGAGTACTTGACCTCCACCGACCAGCAGCTGGCGTTCTCGAAAGCCTTCGGCCCGATGCCCTCGATCCAGTCGGCCGCCGACGCGTGGAGCGCGGCGAACCCCGACCTCACGGCGTTCCTCTCCGGTGCCGAGAACGCGCAGTTCCCGCCGAACATGGCCGGCGCCGCCGACGTCATCACCGACTTCAACGCCCAGCTGGAGTCGCTGAAGACGGGTGACCCGCAGGCGCTGCTGCAGACGGCGCAATCCAACCTCGAGGCCATCACGAAGTAGCCATGAGTGCTCTCACCTCAGCGCCGCGTCGCGCCGGATCCTCCTCCCCGGGAATCCGGCGCGGCGAGGCCGCCGCCGGCTGGCTGTTCACCGCCCCCGTGCTGATCATCCTGGGCGTGTTCCTGCTCGTCCCCGTGCTCATGGCGCTGTGGGTGAGCTTCTCTGACTGGACCGGGCGCGGCAGCCCCTTCTCGCCCAACGTCGGCTTCGTCGGTCTCGACAACTACGCCGCCGTCACCACAGGCGGCGGTCTCGCCGAGCGCGACTTCGGCACGGCGCTGCGCAACAACGCCTGGTACGTGCTGCTGGTCGTCCCCCTTCAGACGGCGCTGTCACTGTTTCTCGCGGTGCTGGTCAACCGCGCGATCCTCCGCGGCCGGGGGCTCTTCCGCACGGCCTTCTACTTCCCCTCGGTCACGAGCTCGGTGGCCATCACCGTGCTGTGGCTCTTCCTCTTCTCGGCATCCGGAGCCGTCAACGAAGTACTGTCGTGGCTCGGCATCAATGGACCGAACTGGTTCAGCGATCCCTCGGGCGTCGTGCACAACCTGCTCGGCGCCGTGGGGGTGACCAGCGGCCCCGCGTTTCTGACCGGCAATACGCTGCTCGGCGTCTCGTGGTGGGACTGGCTCGCCGGTCCGTCTGTCGCGATGTCGGCGTTCATCCTCATGGCGGTCTTCACCACCTCGGGCACGTTCATGCTGTTGTTCATCGCGGGCCTGCAGAACATCGGTGCCGATGTGCAGGAGGCCGCCATGATGGACGGCGCGAACGGCTGGCAGCGGTTCTGGCGCGTCACCCTTCCGCAGCTCAAGCCCGTGCTGTTCACGGTGCTGACCCTCGGCCTCATCGGCACCTGGCAGGTGTTCGACCAGATCTACACGGGCACCCAGGGCGGCCCGGGCAAGACGACACTCACCCCCGCCTACCTCAGCTACTCCTCGGCGTTCCTGTCGCAGCAGTGGGGCCAGGGCGCGGCGATCGCTTTCGTGCTGTTCGTGATCATCGTGGCGCTGACGATCCTGCAGCGGTTCGTGCTGCGCGATCGTCCCGTGTCGAAGCGGCGCCTCCGCCAATACGACGTGCACACGAAAGCAGCCCGACGATGACCGCGACCGCATCCCCACAGACCACGGTCCTCGCCGAACAGCGCCTCGGCGGACCCGAGAAGCCGACGAAGCACCGCATGTCGCGCAAAGCCCTCGGCTGGCAGATCGGCCTCTACGCCCTTCTGGTCGTGCTCGCCGTCATCTACATCTACCCCTTCCTCGTACAGGTGGCGACGTCGTTCAAGACGGATGCCTCGGCGGCGGCCGACCCGATCTCGCTCGCGCCGCAGGCTTTCACGTGGGCGGCGTACGAACGGTTGTTCCTCAACTCCGACTTCCCTGTATGGTTCGGCAATTCCGTCGTGGTCACCGTCTTCGTCACCGCGGGGCGCGTGTTCTTCAATTCGCTCGCCGGATACGCGCTCGCGCGGCTGCAGTTTCGGGGGCGCGGTCTCGTCTTCGCCGGACTCATCGCGGTCATGGCTGTTCCTACCGTCGTGCTGCTCATCCCGAAGTTCCTCGTGATCAACCAGCTCGGCATCTACGACTCCTACGCCGGCATGATTCTCCCGCTGCTCGTTGATGCCGCGGGCGTCTTCATCATGAAGAACTTCTTCGAGTCGATCCCACCGTCCGTCGAGGAGCAAGCGCGCATCGACGGGGCGGGGACCTTTCGCATCTTCTGGTCGGTCGTCCTTCCGATGGCTCGACCCGCGCTCATCACGATCGTCATCCTGTCGTTCCAGGGATCGTGGAACGAGCTGAGCCACTTCGTCATCTCCACCCAGTCCCCCGAGCTGACCACCCTGACCAAGGGCGTGGCCTCTCTGGCCAGCGGGCAGCTCAGCCAGGGCAGCCAATTCCCCCTCAAACTCGCGGCCGCGGCCATCATGACGATTCCCGTCGCCGTGGTGTTCTTCATCTTCCAGCGCCGCATCATGAACGCCAGCGAAGGAGCCGTCAAAGAATGACCACCGCCCCCACGATCACCCCGCCCGCCGCAACCGCCGTCGCCCCGGCTGCTCTGCAACCGCTGCTGAACGACGCCCTGATCGTGCTGCGCGCCCCGACCCAGGTCTGGTCCGACACCACGGGCGACATCGGCTCCGCTGCCGTGCACGGGGTCTACCACGGCGACGTGCGACACATCCGGGCACTGACCGTGTCGTGCGACGATTCCACGATCGAGTGGATCTCGGCCGCTCCCGACGGAGCGTCGCGCGTGGTCTTCGGCGGGCTCCTGCGCGGGATCGACGACACGACCCCCGACCCCAAGGTGCGGCTTCTGCGCGATCGGCGGGTTGCCGACGGCGTCGTCAGCGAGTCGTGGACCCTGCGCTCGCGTCTCGACCGGCCCGTTCGCGCCGCATTGCATCTGCGGGTCGAGCCCGAGTTCGCGCAGTTGCACGAGGTGAAGTCCGGTCACGCGCTCGCTCGCAGCACCGACGTGACGGTCGACGGTGGTGGCGCGCGCGTCAACGCCGGCGCTCTGGGGCTCGAACTGATTGCTCCCGGGGCCCGGGTGGCATCCGGCGTCGACGGCGTGGTCGCCGTCTGGAGCGTCGAGGTGCCCGCGTTCGGCGAGGTCGAGATCGGCTGGTCGCTCAGGCTGCGCGATGACACCCTCGTTGTGGACTCCGCCACCGCGCCCGCCCGGTGGGATGCCGCGGGCGTCGCCGCCGGAGCTCCCGACGCGCGCCTGTCCCGGTGGCTGCGGACGGCCCTCGACGATCTGGACGCCCTGCGTCTGGCGCTTCCCGACCACCCGCTCGATGAATTCTTCGCCGCCGGGGCACCGTGGTTCTTCACCCTGTTCGGACGCGACTCCATCTGGGCCGCGCGCCTCACCCTGCCGGTGGACCGTGAGATCGCGGCATCCACCCTCCGCGTGCTCGCGCGCCTGCAGGGGACTGATGACGACGCACAGACGGCGCAGGAGCCCGGCAAGATCCTGCACGAACTGCGTGCTTCCGCGCTCGAGATGCCGGGTGAGGGGATCGTGCTGCCCCCGAAGTACTACGGCAGCGTCGACTCCACTCCGCTGTGGATCTGTCTGCTGGCCGATGCCCACCGTGCCGGCATGCCCGACGGCGAGGTGCGCGAGCTGCTGCCCGCGCTCCGCCGGGCGCTCGGCTGGATCCGCGACTACGGCGACAGCGACGGCGACGGCTTCCTCGACTACATCGACCGGCTCGGCACGGGCCTGTCGAATCAGGGGTGGAAAGACTCCGGCGACTCGGTCCAATGGCGCGACGGCAGCCTCGCCGAAGGACCGATCGCCCTGTGCGAGGTGCAGGCCTACGCCTATGAGGCCGCTCTCGCCGGCGCCGACCTGCTCGAGCGTTTCGGAGACACCACCGATGCCGACGACATCTCGTTCTGGCGCGTCTGGGCTGCCGATCTCAAGACGCGTTTCGCCTCGACGTACTGGGTCGAGACGCCCGAGGGGCGGTACCCGGCGATCGCGCTCGACCGCGACAAGCGCCCCGTCGACTCCCTCACCAGCAACATCGGGCATCTTCTCGGCACCGGCATCCTCTCCTCCGACGAAGAGGCGCACGTCGCCTCGCTGCTGCTCGGTGAGACCATGTCGAGCGGTTTCGGCATCCGCACATTGTCGACGGACGCCGCGGGGTATTGGCCCCTGTCCTACCACGGGGGCAGTGTCTGGGTGCACGACACCGCGATCGCGGCGCACGGCATGCTGCGCGCGGGACTCGTCGAGTCGGCGCGGGCGGTGGTGGAGGGGCTGCTGGATGCCGCCGAGGGCTTCGGGTACCGCGTTCCCGAGCTGCACGCCGGCGATCCGCGGTCACACTCGTCCGTGCCGACGCCCTACCCGGCCGCGTGCCGGCCCCAGGCGTGGTCGGCAGCCGCCGCGGTGGTGTGCCTGACCGCGCTCGCGCCCGCCCCCGGGGAGTGAGCCCGCCGGGCGGTGGTGGCCCGAGCGCCACCGCCCGGCGCCCCCTCCACGGTGGGGCGCCAGAAGTGGCCCCGGGCCACCCCCGTGGCTTTGGGTACACACCGCGGCCACCCCCGCCCGGCCCTCCCTCGCGCCGGGGCACCAGAAATGGCCCCGGGGCATCCCCCATGGCCCCGGGGCCACAGCCGACCGCCGCGCGACCTCACGCCACCCGCGTGACCGTACCGCCGGTCAGCCGCACGAGCTCGGCGAACGTCAACGGGAACACGGTGTGCGGGGTGCCGCCCGCGGCCCAGATCTCGGGAAAAGCGGCGAGATCCTCGTCGACGATCGTGGTCAGTGGATGCGGGTGCCCGGTCGGCGCGACTCCCCCGATGGGCTGCCCGGTGGCGGCCAGCACCTGTGCGGGACTGGCACGACGGATGCCGCCGCGCCCGAGCCGCTGGGCCAGAGCCCCCGTGTCGACGCGGTGCGCACCGCTGGTCATGACGAGCAGGGGTTCGTCGTCACTCCAGAACACAAGGCTGTTCGCGATGGCCCCGACGTCCACCCCCAGGGCGGCGGCCGCGAGGGCCGCGGTGGATGCGGCATCGGGGAGTACGACGATCTGACCGTCGATTTCCGCGGCCTGCAGGGACGCGGCGACAAGACGACTGCGGGTGGGGAGGGCGTCGGACATGCCGCCCAGCCTAGGTCCGTCTGCGTGTCCCCCTCCCCCGCCCGCCGTCACACGATCCGCTCGAGGTCGTATGGTGTGGCGCCGTCCGGGCTCCCCGTCGCTGCACTCGCATCCGACCGCCTCACCCGTCAGAATGGATGCCGGATGCCGCAACGCCGCGGCCCCCGACAAGCGCTGCCCACAAGGCGGCCGACGACAAGGAACGCGATGACCAACGCTCTGCCCCTGCCCGATTTCACGCACGAACGCGTGGAGGTGATCACGGGGCGACGCAGCGGTCTGCTCGTCGCCGTGGCGCTCCACTCCTCGGTCCTCGGCCCCGCTCTCGGCGGTGCGCGCCTGTGGACGTACCCCTCGTGGACCGACGCGCTCGGCGACGCTCTCCGCCTCTCGGCGGCGATGACGCTCAAGAACGCCGCTGCCGGTCTCGACGCGGGAGGCGGCAAGTCCGTGATCGGTCTTCCCGAGGGCACGGTGCTCGACCCCGACCGGCGGCGAGCCGCCTTCCTCGACCTCGGTGACGCCGTCGACAGTCTCGGTGGCCTGTACCGCACCGCCGAAGACGTGGGCTCGACGACCGAGGACATGCTCGTCGTGAGCGAGCGCACCCCGCACGTCGTCGGCCTGCCCGACACCGTGGGCGGCTCGGGCGAGCCCGCGGGCCCGACGAGCCTCGGCGTCTACGCCTCTCTCATCGCGACCCTCGAACGCGCCGTCGGCACGCGTGACGTCGCCGATCGCCGCATCACGATCGCCGGCCTCGGGCAGGTCGGCGGACGCCTCGCCGAGCGCCTCGCCGCCGAGAACGCCGTCCTCACCGTCACCGACGTGAACCCCGCCAAGCGCGCCCTCGCCGCCGAGCTGGGCGCGTCGTGGGTCGAGCCGAGCGAGGCGCACCTCATCCCCGCCGATGTCTTCGTCCCCGCGGGCATCGGCGGCGTCCTCACCGACGAGGTGATCGACGCCCTCGACGCCCGCGCCGTGTGCGGCCCCGCGAACAACCCGCTGGCCGACCGCTCCGGTGCCGACCGGCTCGCGGCCCGCGGCATCCTCTACGCCCCCGACTTCGTGGTCAACGCCGGAGGGGTCATCTATCTCGACCTGGTGGCCAAGCAGCGCGGCACTCTCGACGAGATCATGGGTCGCGTCGCCGGGATCGGCGACACCGTCCGTCGCGTGTTCGACGAAGCCGCGACCCGGGGCGTGACACCGCTCGCCGCTGCGGAGGGGCTCGCCGCCGAGCGACTCGCCGCGGGCGCAGGTCGCACCGCGCTCGTCTAGATCGCGGCGGGAAAGAAGAAGAACCGGATGCCGCTCGCGCGGCATCCGGTTCTTTTGTTCGAGAACGTCAGTGAGCGGCGTCGTAGGCCGCGAGAACGGTAGCGGAGATGCGTCCCCGATCATTGATGGGGAAACCATTCTTCTGCGCCCACGATCGCACGTCGATCAAATCTCGGGTGGGAATGGCGCGTCCCCGGGGAGTGCGTCGAGGGGTGGCCGGAGACGACCCGATCGGTCGTGCGGCAGAAATGAACGGCCGAAACGCGTCGCGCAGTATCTCGGCATTCTGGGGAGACAGATCGATCTCGTAGGAACGCCCTTCCAGAGAGAAGGTCAGAGTGGTTCCGTCTTCGATGACCGATCCGTCGAGATCATCGATCGTCTGCGTGATGTGCTTTTTCGCCATGCCGCGACCATATGCCGCCGACGAGGCGCATTCCGGGCCGCGCTTTCAAATTTCACCCGTCAGCTCGCCTGCTTTCACCGGCCCCGACCGCCGACCGGCCGTTCCGCGATTCCCTGCGGGTTCGGCGGCTTTGGTCGAGACGGTCTGGCGAACGTAGGAATCCTCTCGGCCGGTGCTCTCACATCCGGCCGAGAGGATCGGGACCGAAGATCAGGAATTCGCCTCGGCGTACGCGTCGAGAATGGTGGCGGGTACGCGGCCGCGGTCGCTGACCGTGTGGCCGTTCGCGCGCGCCCATTCCCGGACGGCTCCGAGATCGACGTCATTCGAACGGCGAGCGGCCCGGGGCCGACGCGCGGCCGAATTGCCACGGGACACCGAGCGAGCGGCATCCACGAACGGAGCGATCGCCGAGTAGAACTTGTCGGCATTGCGGTCGGAGAGGTCGATCTCGTAAGCGCGACCTTCGACGGAGAAGGTGATCTGCTTTCCCTGCCCGTCTTCGAGAACGGAGCCGTCGAGGTCGTCGACGAGGTGCGTGATGTGCTTCATAGCCATAATACGAAAAACCTTACACCCGCATTCAATGAATTTCCCGCATAAGTCCTCTCCGGTAAAAGCACCGGGTGTCCAGCGCGCCGCGAGATAGGCACGACCGCCGTCGGGGGACTATCCTCCACGGGTGGTGTTCGCTCCCAGGACCCACTCGAGACAGAGGATGCGTCGCGTGAGTCTTTTCCGTACCAAGTCGGTGGAGCAATCCATCGCCGACACCGATGAGCCCGAGTTCCGCCTCAAGAAATCCCTCAGCGCCGTCGACCTGACCGTCTTCGGCGTCGGCGTCGTGATCGGTGCGGGCATCTTCACGCTGACCGGTCGAGCCGCCCATGACGTCGCCGGTCCCGCCGTGGTGATCAGCTTCATCATCGCGGCGATCGCCTGTGGTCTGGCGGCCATGTGTTACGCCGAGTTCGCCTCGACCGTCCCCGTATCGGGATCGGCGTACACCTTTTCGTATGCCTCTCTCGGTGAGCTGTTCGCCTGGATCATCGGGTGGGACCTCATTCTCGAGATGTTCCTCGGCGCGAGCGTCGTCGCCCAGGGGTGGAGTGCTTACCTCGGCACCTTCCTCCAGCAGCTGGGAATCATCCTTCCCCCGGAGATCTCGTACGGCGGTGTCGTCGACCTTCCGGCGATCCTGCTCGTCCTGGTGCTCGGTGGGCTGATGACCCTCGGCATCAAGGAATCCCTGCGGGTGAACCTCGTTCTCGTGGCCGTCAAGCTCTTCATCGTGCTCTTCGTGATCATCGCGGGCATCATGTTCATCAACCCGGCCAACTACAGCCCCTTCGTTCCGGACTCCGTGCCGACCGAGTCGGCATCCGGGCTCACCCAGCCGCTCCTGCAATTCCTCTCTGGGCTGCAGCCCGCCACCTTCGGTGTGGGTGGCATCCTGGCCGGCGCCGCCCTGGTGTTCTTCGCCTACATCGGTTTCGATGTGGTGGCGACGACGGCTGAAGAGACCAAGCGCCCCCAGCGCGACCTGCCGATCGGCATCATCGCCTCGCTCATCATCTGCACGATCCTCTATTGCGCCGTCGCAATCGTCGTCACCGGCATGGTGCCCTACTCCGAGCTCAACCCCTCCGCGGCCCTCGCCAACGCTTTCGCATTCCACGGTCAGACGTGGATGGCCACCGTCATCGCCGCGGGCGCCGTCGCCGGTCTCACCACCGTGGTGCTGACGTTGATGATCGGTGCGACCCGCATCATCTTCGCGATGTCGCGTGACCGCCTGCTCCCCGGTGCCC
Organism: Microbacterium sp. SL75; assembly: GCF_026625865.1. Lineage (NCBI taxonomy): Bacteria > Bacillati > Actinomycetota > Actinomycetes > Micrococcales > Microbacteriaceae > Microbacterium > Microbacterium sp. SL75. Next base: position 127,029 of record NZ_CP113067.1, read on the forward strand.
TCGCCAAGGTGCACCCGCGCTTCCGCACCCCGTGGGTCATCTCGATCCTCGTCACCGTCATCGTCGCGATCGTGGCCGGTGTCACACCCATCGGCGTGCTGGAAGAGATGGTCAACATCGGAACGCTCTCCGCGTTCGTCCTGGTTTCGATCGGCGTGATCGTGCTCCGCCGGAAGCGCCCCGACCTCAAGCGCGGTTTCCGTGTGCCGTGGAGCCCGGTGCTGCCGATCCTCTCTGCACTCATCTGCACCTACCTCATGCTCAACCTGTCGGTCGAGACGTGGCTGCGCTTCCTCATCTGGCTGGCCCTGGGCTTCGCGATCTACTTCGCCTACTCGCGGAGCCACGCGCGCGTCGGCACGGGCGCCCCGCTCGGCCCGACCGCGCCTCGAGTGGTCTCGCCGCCGAAGGAGTAACCGCAGAAGTCATCGGATGCCACGCCCCGTCGTTCTCAGAACGCTCGGGAGCGTGGCATCCGTCGTTCTACAGGTACCGGCGATCCCGCGATGGCGAAGCCCTGGTCATCGCGCCCGCGGCGTTCGAGACTGGCCTCCATGAACATCACCGGAAACACCGTCTTCCTCCCCGGCGCTACGAGCGGGATCGGCCTGGCCCTCGCCGAACGACTTCGTGACGCCGGCAATACCGTCGTCGTGGGCGGGCGGCGCCGGGAGCGTCTCGATGAGGTCGCGGCCGCGGGCGGGTTCGACACCGTCCTCATCGACACGGCCGACGCCGAGTCCATCCGCGCGGCGAGCGCCGAGGTCGTTCGTCGTCACCCCGACCTGAACGTGGTCATCGCCATGGCGGGGATCATGCGCGTCGAGGACTGGACCGCGGGCCCCGAGGTCCTGGCATCCGCTGAGGAGACCGTCATGACGAACGTGCTCGGTCCCCTGCGGCTCATCGCGCACCTGCTCCCTCACCTGCAGAGCCGACCGGATGCCACGATCATGACCGTCTCATCGGGTCTGGCGTTCGTGCCGCTGCGCGCAACCCCCACCTACAATGCGACGAAGGCCGCCATCCACCTCTTCAGCGAGTCGCTCCGTCTGCAGCTCGAGGGGACGAGCGTCTCGGTACTCGAACTGGAACCGCCGTCGGTCGCCACCGACCTGCTGCCCGGGCAGCGCGAGAGCTCCTTCGCCATGAACCTTGAGGACTTCGCGGACGAAGTGATGACGATCCTCCGCGAGCAGCCCGACGTGACCGAGGTGCAGGTCGAGCGTCTCGGGTTCCTCCGCCGGGCCGAAGCCGAGGGACGCTACGCCGAGACGGTGCGCCAGCTCAACGCCGCAGACCCGCACTGAACCGCCCCGGGCGATACCCATCCGGGTGGACGGGGCGGCCTCCGCGATTCCCGCGGGCGGCACGACGGCCGTCGCCGTGCGAGCGGAGGTCGTCGACGCCATCCGGTACGGAGAACGAAAAGTTCCGCGGCGGGGCTGGGATCGCCCCGCCGCCCGCCGATAGGTTCGGGACGTGACCGACATTCCCCGCGACGTTCCTCCGCCGTCCGCTCTGCCCGAGGCGGTCGCCCCGCCCACCTCGAGCGACTCGCTTCCGGCGATGCAGCTGGCGGGCCTGGCGAAGCACTTCGGGCAGAAGGTCGCGGTGGCCGGTCTCGACCTCACCGTCCCCACCGGGTCGTTCTACGGCCTGGTCGGTCCCAACGGCGCGGGCAAGACCACGACGCTGTCGATGGCGACCGGACTTCTGAGACCGGATGCCGGCACCGCCCGCATCCACGGAGTGGACGTCTGGACCCACCCGGTCGAGGCGAAGAGACTCATCGGCAACCTCGCCGACGGCGTGCGCCTCTTCGACCGGCTCACCGGCGAACAGCTCGTCACCTACACCGGCATGATGTTCGGCCTCACGCGTGACGAGGTCGGCGCCCGCACGGCCGACCTGCTGCAGATCATGGACCTCACCGAGGCCGCAGGCACCCCCGTCGTCGACTACTCCGCGGGCATGACCAAGAAGGTCGCCCTCGCCTGCGCCCTCGTGCACGCCCCGCGACTGCTCGTTCTCGACGAGCCCTTCGAATCGGTCGACCCCGTCTCTGCCGCCAACATCGAGGACATCCTCCGCGGCTACACCGCCTCGGGCGGCACGGTCATCGTCTCGAGCCACTCGATGGACCTCGTGCAGCGCATGTGCGACCACGTCGCCGTCATCGCGCAGGGCCGATTGCTGGCATCCGGGACCGTCGACGAGGTCCGCGGCGCACAGACCCTGCAGGACCGCTTCGTCGAGCTGGTCGGCGGACGCCACCACGCGGAGGGGCCGCAGTGGTTGCGACAGTCCTGAGGATCCGGTTCCGCGTCCTGGGCAACACCCTGATGCGGAGCCCGATGCAGATGGTCGGCTTCATCTTCGGGGTGATCGGCGCGCTGTGGATGCTGCTGCTCGCGGGCGTCGGGCTCTTCTTCGTCGGCACGCTCGACCTCGACATCGCGCGGTCCGTGATCACCGTCGCGGGGGCGCTGCTGACCCTCGGGTGGGTCGTGGGCCCGATCTTCGCCGCGGGGCTCGATACGACCCTCGACCCCGCCAAGCTCGCGCCCTTCCCGATGACGACGCGGCAGATGATGGTCGCGATCACCGTCGGAGGGCTCACGGGGGTGCCGGGCATCACGACCGCGGTCGGTTCGCTCGCCGTGTTCCTCGTGTGGGCGCGGTACCCGGTCGCGGCTGTCGCCGCGCTCGTGTGCGTGCCGCTCGGCGTCGTGATCTGCGTCGTCGCCTCGCGCGCGGTGGCCGCCCTCGCCGCCGGCATCGGCGGCGGCCGCCGCACCCGCGAGATCATCGGCCTCGTCGGCTTCGTCCTCGTCATCTTCGCGAGCCCGATCTTCATCGGCATCACCGGCGCTCTGGTCTCGGCGAGCGAGCAGGGGGTTGAGATGCAGGCCCTCGTCACGGGTCTGTCGTGGACGCCGATCGCCGCCGCGTGGGCCGTGCCCGGAGACCTCGCCGCGGGCGCCTGGATCACGGGTGTGCTGAAGCTCGTGATCGCCGTCGTCACCCTCGCGGTGCTTTGGTGGCTCTGGCAGCGGAGCCTGTCGGCATCCGTCGTCGGTCCTCCCGCCCGCGCGGCCACCCGTCGCCGTTCCGGGTCGCTCGGCTGGTTCGGCGTCATGCCGTCGAACCCCGTCGGCGCCACCTGGGCGCGCTCGCTCACCTCGTGGACGCGCGACTTCCGCTACCTGCGGCAGCTGCTGCTGATCCCCTTCGCTCCCGTCCTCGTGCTGGTCTACTCGCGCGGCGACCTCGACGGGCCGTTCTTCGCCGCCTCGGGCCTGCTGGTGGGCTTCTTCGCCGGCATCCTGGCGTATACCGATGTTTCGTACGACGGCACCGCCTTCGCCACGGTGCTGCAGACCGGCATCCGGGGGCGTGCCGATCGCCTCGGCCGCATGCTGGGCTCGGCGACCGTGAGCGTGCCGCTCGTGCTGCTCGCCGACGTGGTGACACTGGCGATCGCCGACAAATGGCAGCTCCTTCCCGCCGTCGTCGGCGGCTCGATGGGACTCACGCTCGTGGGGCTCGGCGTGAGCGCCGTCAGTTCGGCGCTGCTCGTCGTACCCACACCCGCGCCGGGCGACTCGCCCTTCAAGCGGGTGCCCGGTTCGACGTTCACGATGTTCCTGGCGTTCTTCCTCTGCTGGGCCCTGGTCGCCGTGCTGGCGCAGCCCGCTGTCGTACCTGCCGTGATGGCGATCTTCTTCGGGGTGACGGACGCCGGCTGGGTCTCCCTCGCGATCGGACTCGTCTGGGGCGTCATCGTCTTCGCGGGCGGCGTACTCATGGGCGGCGCGCGCTTCGACGCGAGCACGCCGAGGCTGCTCGCGCAGCTGCGGACGTTCAAGGGCGCCTGAGACCGGATGCCACGTGCCGGTCCCGGCGTCGGCTCAGTCGTCGTAGGGGTAGTCGAAGACGAAACCCGGGACCGCCGCAGGATCGAGCACCAACACCTGGCCGGGTTGAATGGCGGTGCTGCCCGGGATGCCGTTGAGCGTGGTGAGGGACATACCGTTCCAGATGCAGAACCGGTCGCCGATCGCGGCGGGGGTGTCACCGGGGGCCACGGTGTACGTAGCGATGAGTCCATCTTCCGTTAACGTGGGGGTTCCCGCCGCGAACTCACGGACGCCCGTGTCGACGAGCTTTCCCGACAGACTCGCGGTGGGGGCCTGTCCGTCCTGACTGCCCATGTGGATGTAAGCGGATTCCGCGCAGTCGCCGAACCCTCCACCGGGGATGTACGTACCGTTGGGTCGCGGCGTCATCTATCATCCTCGCCCTCCGGAGAAGCTCAGCCTGCTCATCGCGGAACCGCCCAGCAGCGACCATTGCCCTGTATCGCTCGGCCCACTCCGCGGAACTCATCGTGAAAACCGGGTCTGCCACTGCGAGTGCACTGCCAGACTGCGGTTCGTCATCGATCTGAGCCTCGAGCACTTCCTGGAGTTCGACCGGGTCGACGGTCCCGGCTGCTGTCGGAGTTGCCCGACAAGTCACGCGACTCCATGCCTGCCTCATTGCGGGTAGTGCGGTCTCAACCCACCATCGCTGCACGTGCGGTGCTGCGAGCTGTGCTCCAACGACGATCAGGGTGAGAACGAGGGCCGTGATCTGCTCGATCAGCTCCTCCTCTTCTCGCGTAAGCGGACGAGTCGATGAGCCTTCGTAACGGGCTGAGTATGAATCGTCGGGCTCGTCGTCAACGAGCCGCCACGCTGCGTGCCCTTGCAGCTTGTTGTCCTCGTCGAACAGGTGCCCTGTGACGGCACCGTCGTGCTCGTGTGAGGCTCCGAGGTGTTGGCCCTCGGGGATGATCGGTTCATAGCGTGGCATGCGCCGATCGTATCCGCGTGAGGTCCATCCAGGTTCGAGCGGGTTTGCCTCACCGCGAACGACGGTCCCGCTGCGGGATGTCGCCTGAGCAATGTCGGAGGTTGGTGCTCCAATAGGTCCAAGACGCTCGGACATTCAGACATTCGAGAGACCGGGACGGGTGCTACATAAGGTTGGGAGGATCCAGATGACATCCACGGACCCCATCGTCGCATCTGGCGACAATGAGAACACACCGCAGGCAAACAGTCACCTTCGCGCTTCTACGGCACTCGGAACCGATGTGCCGTCGATACTCGCTGCGTACACGGCATCGATGCCGAAGTTCGACTTTTCGGCACTCTTGCCAGTGTCGAACATTGCTTCCTCGACGTTGAAGATTGATACGACCGCAATCGCTGCGATCGCGAGCACACGAAGCATCTCGTCCAGGCTCGGCACGCTCATAGCTTTGTCAGGCTCTGCGGTTTCGATTCCGAAATCGAACTACGCGTCGCTCATACCGGAGACCGGCATCGCCGCAATCACGCGCGCCCAGGGGGCGCTGGTCGCGGGACTTCCTGTTTACTCCAAGATGCTTGGCGGGTTCCGCACGGACTTGTTCACCGGGGTTCGACCGCAGATTGACTTGACAGCAACGCTGCAGCCCCTCCTGGAACTGTTTCGGTCGTTCGACTGGGACTCGATTACGAAGCCCCTGCGCGTTCCGGACAACTGGCCTGATGATGTTCACGACCGCCTTCCCGAGCTGCTTGAAGTGGTGAACCGTGACGGTATCCCGGCTGCCTGGGTTCCTCGAGTCGACGTGCTGACGCTTCTGCTCAACGCGACGGACGGCGACGAACGGTCTGAGGTGCTCGTTGAGCACCGCGATGAGATCCTCGAGGACTGTTCGAACTGGCTCGATGATCTCTGCGATCCGGTCCTGAATTCGGTCCTTCCGATCGCGCGCGAGGTGCTCGATGCATGTCACGATGGCTACTGGAAGGTCGGGGCAATCTCCGCGGTACAAGTGGTGCACAGCGTCGTAGAGTCTCTCCACTGGGTCAGCGATCGGCAACGAGTCGCCAAGCATCACGTCTTGACGATGGACACGCCCTATTCGCGGATGCTCGAGCAGGCAGCCCGAGCGCCGCTCGTTCTGTTTTACGACGACTGGAACCCTCTGTCAGGAAAACCGCGCCCCGCCCATCTGACCCGTCATGTGGTCTCTCACCGTCTTGGCGAAGACCAAGTCAACGATCGGAACTGCATCGTGGCGGTGATGCTTATGGCTTCACTTCTTGTCACCGTGTACCAGCTCGACCTCGGCCAAAAGGAGCTCGCCGCATGAGTGGGATTCAATCTAGCCAAGACCTCTGGGACCAGCTCGATCGTGGTTCGACCGGCCTGCTTCGTGTATTCGAGACGATGCAGTCGAAGTACTCACCCGATGGCCGGACCGCGGCAGTAGATCCGCCGCTTTCGCTAACGGCCGGCACGCCCAACAGTCGACCACGACACGGGATGCTCGCAGTACCTCGCGGGCACGTCTTGAGGCACTCTTAGAACGTGGTGCTCAACATCGACTCAAGTCGAGCGCTCCGCACACATGACCAGTTGGCGCACCTGGCGGATGCAGTCCTCTCGGCCGACTCGAGCGACGAAAGTCGATCAATCGAGTGGAAGTCGCAGTACGCAAATCTGTTGGCACCGGAAGCCGGCTTTGCAATTGGACGTGCCGTACTTGGCATGGCCAACCGTCCTATCGCGGCCGCCCAGTCCCACTTTGAAGGCGTGGGGTACGTTCTTGTTGGCGTCGAACCTGGACACCTCCACGGGCAAATCGTGCCTGACAGCGCGACCGTTGCAAACTCAATCGGCAGATACGCCGGTAATAGTTGGCCGCTTTGGGACACGCGCACGGTTGGCCTCCGTGGTCAGCAGATACTCGTCGTGACCGTTGAGCCTCCCCGCCCCGGCGATCGCATTGCGCTCCTACAGAAGAGTTTCCAGCCTGCGCGCGGCCCGGAAGTGACAGAGGGCACCATTTTCGTCCGCCAGTCTGGCTTCACTGACCGCGCAAAGAGGCATGACATCGAGCAGCTGCAGGAGCGCCTCCTCGCGGGTGCGGCTACGCAGGCCGAAGCTACCCGTGGATTAGATCGAGACCGCCAGCTGAGAAGTCTCGTCGCCGAGATGGTTCATGCGATACACCACTGGGCGTCGGTGATGGAGACACTCGTCATCATGACTGCGCGCGAGACATGGGGACAGCAGTCGCTCATGGATTGGACCACCACCGCACCGGCATCAACCTCGGGCGATGCGATGCAGCTCGCGAAGCTCAACATGTCGAAGATACGACTTGAAACAAAAGACTCCCAACTGCTCGAGCTCGTTACGCGCGCGGAGCAAGCAATCGAAGCCATGTCGCTTGGGGATGCCCTGAGGTCCGGCCCAAGCGCACCGGAAGCCAGGGAAATTGCATACGGCCACATCCGAAACGTCAAAGAGGCATTCGACAATATTGCGTCGGCAGCGAGGACCGTTTTTGCCGATTAGGTACGGATGACTGCCGCGTGGACCAAGCGGACACAGGTCGACAAGAAAGGGGCGGCGATCATCCATCTGACCACCGCCCCATCGTCAAGGCTTACGCGCGCCGCCGCCATATCCGATGCACGCGATCTGCACCTCCAGCGCCGACGACATCTCCATCAGTAGCGTCGCCCAGATGACCGTCTCGAGATAATCGTCGCGGTCGATCGGCTCCTCGTGCCACCGACCTCCACCTCGCTCTCGGCTCCGAACTCGATAGACGCCGGGTTCGAGCAGTTGTCGCCGAATTTCGATGGTCAGGTCGGCACTCTCCTCCTCATTGTGGGCGAGTCCAACAAGCACGATGTCCCCCAAGAGCCGCGCTTCCCCTCGTACACCCGGGATGTAAAACCACCAAAGGAACGTTGCGCGCCGGTTGTAAGACAACTGGCGATTAGATCCCTCTAGGTTTAGATGCATCCTGACGCCGACGTGTGGAATGTGGACTGCCTCGGCCCACTCGTCGACAGCTCGGTCGAAGTCCTCCGGCTTCTCGAACGTCGCGGCCCTAAGCGGAGCTTTATCGTCAGCCGGGATGATGATGCCTTGCACCATGGTGGTGTTCCTCCTTTGTACGTGCGACCGGGAACCGGGGTGGTTTTCGTGGAATCGCAGAGCACAAACGAGTAGCGTTCATCGCTCGGAACGGGGGTGAGGGGGCGGCCGGCGAACAGCGTCCTGGAATGGACGTGCTCAAGCCGGCCGCCGGGTCAGAGGAACCGTCAGCTCGTGGCGGCCTTCGCACGCGTGGTCTTCTGCGCCGGTGTGGCGTCGAAGATGGCGGCGATGGCATCGCGTTTGCCTGCTGCCTCGCGTTCGATCTCTTCGCGGGCGCTCTGGGCGAGCTGTTGCAGGGCTGGGTCGGCCTTGGCGCGCTCGATCCAGGCGTCGATGGCGAGCCGTACCTCGTCGGTGACGTTGCGGTCGCGCAACTGGGCGATGATGTCCAGCTGGGTGCGGGTGGACTCGTTGAGTTTGACCGCGAGGGGTTTGATCGGGCCGTAGCCGAGTCCGTTGGCGGACGCAGCCGAGGCGGGCGGGGTGTTGACGTTGGACTCGCTCATGTGGGCGGGTCACCTCCTTGACGGGTGCGGCCGAGAACTCAGGACGAGTTCTCTACGAGACCGCAGACCGGCAACGAGGGCTCGGGCAGTCGCTCCTTGAGCTAACAATGAACGTAAATGGCAAGCAACCGTCCGATCGCACCGCAGATTAGATGTCTAGACAGTCGCGCCGGTCGTCTCGGTACCACGAGCCCCGCCGACATGAAACGACGCAAGCAACTCGCCCGCCGTCGGACCGTCGATTCCCGGGAACGCCACCGATATGCCCGACGGTATCCGCCATGGGTCACGCAAGAAGGAACCAAGAAACAGCTCTGCTTCGATCCGCGCCAGTGTCAAATTAGCGCTCATAAGTACGCCCACGATCTGTCGGCAGGCGCTCCCATCGGTCGCATAGCCAACGAATGCCGCCATACTTCGGCGAGACCATGGGCCGACTCGAGCGCGCGCTCTCTGAGTTGCTTCTGAGAACGCCCCTGGGCTCGGAATATGACGGTCGGCGGGCAAAATTCGCTGCGACCAAGCGGACCAATTCTCTTCATTGGACCCAGATCGTATGTCTACCGCCGACGTCTGCGCTGACTTTGAACCAACAGAGTCCACCAATTTAGCTAGCTCAAGCCAGCGGTCGTCCGCGTATCGAGTAGAGATTCCCGGCGACTGGAACGACTGAAAGTAGGCAGTTTCACCCGCAGCGACAACCTCACAGCGGAGCGCGAGGGAAGCGTCCAAAGAATCACTCGCCTCCGCGCGGTTCCAGCGTGGGTCGTCTAGCGCCCTGAGTTTGTATCGGAACGCACGCTGAAACGCCTGTCGGTCGGGTCGACCCAACTTGTTCAGCCGGTCGCTTATCGTCGCGAAGTAGAAGGGGGTTGGCGAGGCGTCTGTCACAGCTAAAACGCGCCAGAACTGTTCGTCTCCCATAACATCGACCGCGCGCCTGTCGGTGCGCCCTTCCATTCGAAGGGATGCTGACAGTGAGCGAGCCCGCTCAGGGGCATCGGTCGCGTTGGCTAGGACGATCTGGTCAGAGACGACGGTCGGGCCAAGGGAAGGGGGTTCGTTGATAACAAAGGTGTCCAGGAGCTCAGCCCCGCTGGCCGCAGCGATGTCCTGAGCCTCGGGCAGCGACTGCGCGAACAACACATACTCACGCAGGCGCCCTTTATCCCGCTTTTGTAACCGCGCCGCGTGTCCAGCAAGACGGCCGTCCGCGCGAAACCCGTGATTGGCGATTACGGCAGCCGGAACCGGAGCAGACTGTTCGGGGAAATCACGCATGGCTGTCACCCTACTTGCACCCCCCGTACGGGCAGTGGCCGTGCTCGATCGCGTAGTCAACGATCAGGCCGTATTCGATGACCCGAGCATTGTAGTAACCGGTTGTCTCCGCCACCCTCCGCCAGGAGCAGGGGCCCGACTCCGGCCGATCGTCCCGACCACATTTGCCGATTTGGCTTTGCGGCCTGTTCTCTAGCGGATTGCCACTTGAGATTCCATACTTCCACGTTTCGCCACTTCCGTTTTTGTAAATTTCGTACACGATGTACTTCTCGGAAGAGCGATAGGTCGTGAACTGGGGCTTTGGTATTGTCTGCGGAATTGGTTTTGTTTGCGGTTTTGGGGTGGCATTTGGCTTGGGGAACTGCGGCATCGCAAAGCGTGTCCAGGGAATTGCAGGTGGATTACGGAGGAGGTACTGGTAGGCGATCATGAGGACGATTGCCGCGATCACGTACAGCACGACCAACAGCACGTGAGCAAAGTTGCCTGACAGGTCGTGTTGATTAATGGGATCAGCTGGCCAGGAGTAGGCGTTGTCGGATCCTCCTTCCACCGGGTCGACGCTGAGGAACCTGCCCAGGGCGGGCACGTACAGTCGTGAACCCATCTCGAGCACGGCTGTTGTTCCGACTGTATGAGCATCTCTGCTCGCTGATTGATGCCATCCTGTCGTACCCAAGCTCGTTGCTCGGTCATCGGCGGACGACGTTCCGATGGCGAGGGTGGATGCGTCGAGCGGCTGACCGAAGGGGTCGTATGCCTGCAGTCCAGTCGTCTTCTTGCCGTCGGAGCTCGTCACGGCATGGTCGCCGATGCCCGGGTATGTCCATTCCTCCCCAGCGGACGAGAGAGCCACGGTGACGCCGCCGGGAAGAGACGCCCGGAACTGTCGTGCAGAACCATCAGCGTCAGTTGCCCACACTCCCCCGGTACCGGCTGCGAACCTGTACGTCGTTGTGGTTGGCGGAGGACTTCCTGCCGGGTCGAGCACCCGCTTGATCACGCGGTCCGTCGCATCACGTGTCAGCGTCATGACGGTGCCGTCGTTCCACGCCGTCTTCACATGCCTATTCGCGGCATCGAAGGTGAAAGTCATGTCCGCGAGACGAACGACGTTGCCTCGAGCGTCGTACGCTATTTCGCTGCTCGATAATCCGTCAGCAACTGTATTGGCCCCCGCGACCGGGTTTGTGACGTTAGTGGAGGTTAGACGATCGGACCAGTCGTAGCAGTACTTCGTGTCGGTGGTTTTTGCAGCAGCTCCGGGAGCGGTGTAGACGTCCGTAAGCGACGTTCTGTTTCCGGAAGCTCCTGCGGAAGGGTTAATGCCGCACCCGCCCGATGCGGCATACCCATAGGTCAAGTTGTGACCGGGAATTTGCGCCGATGTGAGACGCCCCGCCGAATCGTACCCGTAGGTGTAGTCGTGTTGAAGGGTGCCTTGCTTGACGAAGCTCTTTAGAATCTTTCCGCTTTGCGATCGGACGACTTTCGTGGTGATGGTCTCCGATTGTGGGAAGGTCCACTCCGTCCCATCGAGCCGCGCAGCGAGGTCGCGAGAGAGGACCTTGAATGTCGCCCCTCCGGCGTAGACAACGGATTTTAGGCTGCCGTCGTAAGCGTATGTCGCATTAGCAAGCTCACGGCCATTGCGGAAAACAGACTTCACCTGGCCGCCACCGCCACGTTCGTATGCGTAACGTGTGATGTCGGCGGCTGAGCTCTCCTGCACGTCGATCTGCCGGCTGAAGGTCGATGTGCCCATGACCTGCGTAATTGTGTAGCGACCGGGCTGCTGGTAGGTATGCGTGGCAACGGTGCCTGTCGACCGGGGCGACCCATCACCCCAGTCCCACTCTGAAGCTGGCATCCATGGTTGATTACGCACCGACACGGTCCGGCCGTCCCCCGCAACATCGTTCTGGTAGCTCCTTGTGGACCAGTCTCCCGGCTCGTAATTGCGCGTGGCAGGAAGCGTTTGCCGGAAGGACACCTTCGCGTTCCTGCCTTCGGAATCCGACACTGACGCGGTGATCACGTAGTCGGCCTTCGATGCATATTTGTGGGACACGACGGTCCCCTGCGATGTTGAACCGTCGCCCCAGTCCCAATCGAAGCTTCGCTCGGACAGTCCACCTGAGCCTCCAACCTGCGCTTCCTTAGCGAGGTATGAACCCTGAAGTTGCTCCTCCCAGTACACCTCACTGATGGAGTATTTTGGCTGCGTCTTTGGCACCTCGGTCAATTCCTCAGTAGTGCTCGTCGCCGACGCGAGAAGTCGTCCAGTCAGCGGCTCGTATTCCGAGACGGTGGTAGTACCGAGCGCATCGCGGTATCGAGTCACTTGCCCGAGGAAGTTGGAATCTGTCGTCAATCTTGTGACGTCTGCGGTTCCTGTGCCTGGGTCGTCCTCTACAACGATTCGTGCTCCGCCGTCGCTTACGAAGTAGGTGGTGGATACGGTGCGTTGCGGGCCTGTGGCGCCGTTGAAGGTCTGCTTTACCACGCGCCCTCTCGCGTCGTAGGTAGTGCACGACCAGGCAGCATCGCCGCTCTTGCGGGAGCCGATCGGTCGCCCCATGATGTCGTAAACGTATTCGGTGCGCACCGCGGCCGCTGAGGATCCGGCTGGCCCGACCGTTGCTTTTTGGAATCCGTATTGCCGCACGCCGCCTGCCCCACATACTGCTGGCGCTGTTTCAAGGTCCCCCCAGTACTCGTGCGTCGTGGCGGCTGTGGTGGGCGCCTGGCCTGAGTTGGCTCCCGGCAGAATCTTCTTCGTGCGGCGCAGCCATCCACCGCCTGACGGCTGCTCGTATTGAACCGACGTTCGCATTGCCTGTCCCCCGGGGTCGACCACCGTCGAAGTCGCTTGCCCAAGCCAGGGGTGAGCGAACTGCGAGTCGACGCTCATGTTGCCAACCTGATTTGCGGTTGTACCGGACGATCCACCCGGTGCCGAGTCATCTGTCGTGATGCGCGTGGCGTTGCCATAATCCGGACGCAATTGCGTTCCGGGTACAACGCTGGCAGTCGTGCTCCCCGGTGGATACCAGCGGAGCTGGAGAGAGGCGGCGCCTGTGTTCTCGTAGTATTCGACCTTTATCCTCTTTGTCTCACCGGCCGTCACAGTGATCGCTTCCCCAGCGTTAGTGAAGGACGCCTGGCCCTGCCACTTGTCGATGTTCAGTGCATCGTTGATCCAGACCCGTACACCATCGTCCGCAACCGTTTCCAGCTTGTAGATACCTGATTGAGGGAACGTGATAAGTCCGGTGAGCCTGATTGAGAACCTGTCCGCGCTGACTCCCGCTGCGGGAGAGCTGGCTCCCCAGGATGAATTGATGGCTCCTCCGGAACTCCCGTTCAGTCCCATGCTGAATGTAACGGGGGATCCCCCTAGATAAGCCGTGTTCGCTTTCTCGGTGTAATACGCCGCGTGCAGCCCGAACGCGCCGTCGTCGTAGGACGTTTTTGTGTGCGCTGGCGTGATACCGCAACCGAGAGTACCAAGGGGGTTGGAGACGGGCCTGTTGTCCGATTGGAAGCACAACGTTGGGGCGGGACCCCACACATCGGTGAGACGGTCGGTCGCCGGGTCATAACCGCTGGTTTCACGAAGGTCACGGGTCGTCTTCGCAAGTACCAGATCCTTCGTGGGGTCCCACGTCTGGGTGGTTTCAACGCCCTCGTCGGTGCGCGTCTGTCGCCAGAATGAGTCGTATGTGACACTCTTCTGACTGCCCAGCGAATATACGGTTGTTCGCGAAATCTCCGTGTCATAAGAATAAAGTTTGGATTGGCTTTGCGCTTTTCCATCCGCAGGCGGGAGGCTTACCGCCACGACCTTCTTGTTTGAGTAAGAGATAGTGACCTGAGGGGGCGCGAAGTTAGCTGGCTCGGCTCGACTAGCGAAGAAATCAGATGTGACCGAGTCCTGAATCTTCGTCAGCATCCTGTCTTGGTAGCCAAACCAGGTTCTTTCGCCGCCTGGGTCGTCGATCATCCACAGCGATTCATTCGGCCCGTAATAGAGACGCGTCTCGGACGAGTCGGGATAACCGATCTTGCATAGCATGCCTTCCGGTGCGAGCCAGTAGCTCGGCTCAAGAGAGGGGCAGTTGCTCGACGCGGGCGTGGATCCGTTGTTCGCGTAGGTGAATGTGATTTTTCGCTCGTAGGAGGTTCCGTTTTTGGATACGGGGTCGGCAAGCTCGACTATGCGCCCGTTTGAGTCGTAGACGCTGATCGGCGCGGCGGGTTTGAGGGCGTCGGACGGGGGTGTTGAAGAAAGGACTCGCCCCTCTACATTGAACTGATACACGACACCGTCTGGGCCGCTGTATACCACCCTCCCCGCGGAATCGAGACTGACTGTTCCGTATTCACCGGCAGGAGGCGAGTAGCCTCCTGCACCCTTTGCGAACGTTTTGACAGCGCCAGTCGCATCCGTCAGGACGATCGACGACTCCGAGACTGCTGCGCGCGACCAAGCGCTCGCTGTTCCCAGCATGGGTGTGGAGGCGCCCCAGCCCTCTGGGAGGATTGTCGGCTTTTGCGTGAGCCAGTTTGACGGTACCGGTACCGGGGCAATCCCATCGTCTGGATCGTCGGCCCATAGTTCTACGGCTGCGCCGCCCGTTGCTTCGAAGTATTCGAGCGAGATCGGCATCTGCGCCGTACCGAAATTGAAGTCTCCGCTCCATTCGAGCCCGCAGCCGCAGGGAGCCCATTTGTCCATGACGGATTGACCATCGATTCGTAGTCGCACGCCATCGTCGTGGCGGAGACCGAAGCGCCACTTGCCCGAGCCCTGCGGTAGGCGGATGTAGCCCGTCCAACGCACCATGAAGTGGTCACTATTCTGAATCGCTGGCCCAGGTGATCCTCCTGCCCAGTCGAATGACACGTTCGAGTCTGTTCGAGACATGAGCGGCTGCTTACCATCGAACGTGTACTCCCCGGCCGAGGCTGGCGTGGTACCGCCCAGGGTGCGTCCATCGAAATACTGCCCAGTCAGACCGTAATTGCTCGACCGGACCGCCTGTGAGTTGTAGACGAACGACATCCCCATCGGCCCGCCCAGCGTCTGGACGGTCGGTGACTCGAAGGAGACGTTCGCGTTCCCATTTGCAAGGTTGACCATAACCGGGCCCACTTTGTCAAACGGTGAAGGACCGGACGACCCGAGCCGGCGGTCTACCTTAAATCGCTTCGTCCAGGTCGGCCATCGGTTCTGAGAGAGCCCGTCGTGGGGCTGAACGATCCAGCTGTATACGCCGCCGTCCTGCAGAGTTCCCTCGGGCACCGTCCATCGAACCTTGCCATCTGCGCCCGCGGGAACTAAGCCCGAGCTGAAGAAAGACCCCGTCCTTCCATCCGCTCCAGTCGCCAGCTTGAATTCGTATCGCACCTGGCCGTTTGCGGGAACTGCGTCTGCATCCTGTACTGCATCGACTTGCAGGGTCGGAGTGAGCGTCGTCACCATTTGTGGCTGGCCCGCACTATTCCCGGGCGACCCGCTCGACTCGGGGGGCGTGGGCGGCACCTTCTGTGTGGTGAAGGACCATGCACCACTCCATCGGTCGGTGTTCTGCCCGAGGTGTCCGTTGTGTCCGTCGACCGTGCGGACCTGCCAGTAGTAACGGGTGTCGGGTCGGAGGACGTCGTCGGGCACGGTGAGAGCCGATGCTCCCGTCCAGCCTGATTCCCAGATGGGGCCGCTCATGTCCGGGTTCGAGGAGATCTTGTACCAGTAGCTAAGACCTGAGTACGGGGAGTGGTTTGACGCCCCCAGCTGCAGGGTGGGCGTCAGACTTGTACCACCCGCGCCGTCGGCAGGGGAAGTTTGCCAGGCTGAAGGGAATGGCCAATAACGGACGAACATCTGAGACGTGATCCGTTTGTGACTGTATGTCGAGCCTTCATCGCCTGTGATGATGAAAGAAATGCCAGTGTCACCCATCGCAAAACGATCAACCAGCTTTTGGGAGACTCCCAACCCAGACGTCCACGTCGAGTCGCTGCCCACACTATAGTTGGCGACAAGCCCGTATCCCGTACAGGAGTAGCACTCGCCATTCGCGTGATAGATCGCCCCACCGAATGAGCGAGTCGACCCGTACCCGTCATATGCAATCCCGATTTGCGCTTCGTGAATAAAATTCCCTGGGATCGAATCGTATGGGTAGCGAATGAAAGAGCGCCAATAAATGTTTTGGGGCTGCTGCGTGTTACCGACGTGCGACTGATTGTAGTAGACGGTTCCGTCCGATTTGAACGACTTCACGTAGGCGGGGCCACGCTGAACGGAGGGGTCAACGTAGATTGGATAAACGCGTTCTGAGGAGTTCAGCCAGGACTGATCGAGATTGATTACGTAGGACCAGTCTCCCCCACCTGCGTGGACCAGTTCCACGACCGGATTTGTAACGGCGTCGCTCTTCTCCTCTGCAACCCCGGCCGAGTCCCACGCCACAGGCGCCGGAATGTGCAGCTTGATGTCGCCTTGGTCGTCCACCATGTTCACAAGACCGTCGGCCTCGAGACGAGGTATCAAGCCCTCCGCACCAAGGTTCCAGACGAAGCGTGTTCGGCTGGCACTGGCATCGCGGAGAATCAAGGTTTCCTTGACGGAGCCCGTCGAGAGCACGTATTCGAGGTCCGCTCCAGAAGTGACCTCACGATAGATAAGACGGTTGCGGATCCCTGAATCGCTGTCGGTCACCACAGGCTCGCCGCCGTCGATCCCAGTCAAACCGAATGCCAAGGACCCTTCGGCAACTTTTACCTTGAGGGATTCCTTATCGTCGGCATCCGAGCTAAAAGTTGGCGCGAGTGGGTGTTTCTCAACCGTCCAGCCGTCAGCCTGCGCTTTCAGCTCCGTTGACGCTTCCTCCCAGGACGAGCCGACGCGAACGTTCATTGGTTCCGTGGACGTCTTGTCGACACGGGTGCCGTCGTCGTCCTGGAAAGTCGTTGAGTACTCCGAACGTTCGACGGCATCCATTCCCTTCACTTCCTCGGCCAATGATTCCGAGTTGGAAGGCGCGGTCGGCGCTGCGGTAGGCGTAACCGACTGAATCGGGCCAGTCGCAGGCTGAAGGGCACTGTAATCGCCGACGGGCATAGCAACCGCGGGCTCAGGGGAGGTGATGTCCGCTAAACCAAGTTTGAGTACTTCCTCAGCGGACAATGCTCCCTGATCTACGCTTCGGGCATCCCACCCTGCAGGCGCCAGCAACTTCTCGAAGTTGATTTCCCATTTTCCGGCGAGAGTTGAGGCGACCGAAGAATGCACCGGAGTGATAGCAGTTATCAGGACCACGACGAAGCTGATAGTCATCAACAGAATGCGGTTGCGCAGCATGATTCCCCCGGTGACGCGCGATGGCTGTCCCACCGCTCACGTTCAGCGAAAACATAACAGCATGAAAGATCGCTCTCAGGACCACCGCAGAGCCGCTCTCCTGGGCTACACGCGCTCCGCTCAAGCTCCAGCACTTGAGGAGCGAGATTTGCACTGCACCGCGCCCACTCGTTGCGCATTTTGGCCATCGCGAGGTGCCCCGACGTCTGCTCGATCCCGGAGCGTTCACTTGGTGTTCACTCGATGCTTCGCAGGGCTCGGTTTCACGCCGCGCAAGCGAAGCCCGGTCTACCGAGCGACATGAGAGGGGTTGCACGAAGGGGCAGCACTGGCAGGGCTGAACGCCCCATCCCAGACTGGTCGCGCGAGCCTTTCACTCAACAATGCCCAGCTCGCTGCTCTGCGCTCTGCGCCGGGTCACGGGGGGCACGGATGTGAACGCCGCTCCATCCCCGGACTCCAGGACGTCGGCTGTTGCCATTGCCAACCGCGGGCTGATCGAGTTGGAACGCAGGCGAGGACGCTGGAGCGCTACGGTCACTGCGAAGGGACGCGCGTACCTCGAACAAGGTCACCATCCGGACGATGTGCCGACGGGAGAATTGAGCGAACCATCGACGCAACTGCTTGGCAGGAAAAACAGCAACGCCCGCGACGTCGACATCCCCTCGGTCGACGACACACCGGCCCAAAAATGAGACACCCTCCGTGGCGGTGGCTCTTCCTTCCCAGATCAGGAAGCCGCACGCTGCGATTCGCGAGTTGATCGACTATCCGGCTCGAATCGATATGCCCGTCGAGGTTCGTCGCCGAGCCCAGCTCATCCTGCACGCGCTCGCCCGAGAGGCGCTACAACGGAGGTGGACAGTGACTCCGGTGCTGTCGAGGATGAGTCGGGGTCGCTGGACCACTCGACGCACACGGACGTGGCCGAATGAGAACCTCCTCGTCATTGACGTAGGCGCCGTGCCGGCGCCGGTACGCCTGCACATGAGCAGCGGCAGGTCGATCACGTTCCCACAAAAGACGAGATAGACCGCGAAGAACGCTACGGCTAGAAGTAATACCGGGCGCACGATCTCGTGCCAACCGACAGGATCGTACTACCTCGGCATCGACACTTTCCAGGGAAAAAGCTACCCGGGACGGCACATACCCCTGGTCGATCAAGCCACCTGGCAGAAATGCCAGCAGGCATTCGCGTCACGGTCGACCGGCGAGAAGGCTCGCATCCATAACCACTATCTGAAGAGCTCCGTTTTCTGCGGCCAGTGCAAGAGCAAATTCATCATCCACTACGCCAAGAACTCCGCAGGAGTGATCTACCCGTACTTCGTTTGCATCGGTCGCCACCAGAAGCGCACGGACTGCACGATGTCAGCCATCAACATCCACGACGTCGAACGGCAGATCGAGAACCTCTACAAGCTCGTCGCCCTCACTCCCGAAGGTGCGGCGATGACCAAATCCCGACTCAAAGCAACCATGGAAGCCGGTGCCGCAGAAGCCAAGCGCGCACAGCAGATGCTCCTCACTCAGCAGACAAGCCTGATGGAACGCAGCAAGAAGCTGCTCGACGGCCACCTCGACGGCACTATCCCTGCTCAGCTCCACCGCGAGGAACAGCAGCGCGTGAACCAGGAGATGACCGTCGTAGGCGAACGCCTCAGCGCCCTCAAAACCGAGTTCGAAGTGCTGGAGCAGAACCTCGACGATGCGATCACCCTCGCAGAGAACTGCTACGAGGCATACCGCCGCGCCCCGGATGCGCTCCGCCGCACCTACAACCAGGCGTTCTTCAAGCGAATTTTGATTACCCGCGACGAGAGCGTCGAAGGGGTACTTGCCGAGCCGTTCGCCTGCATCGTCACGGCGATGAAAACCACATACGGCGCCCCTCCCGAAGGAGAGGCGCCGTATGAAGGTGGCTCTTACAAGGTCATTTGTTCTAAAGAGACCGATTTGGTGGACCTGAGGGGATTCGAACCCCTGACCTCCTCGATGCGAACGAGGCGCGCTACCAACTGCGCCACAGGCCCGGAAACCTCGACAACACTATCACGTCGCACGCGCCCACCTTGACGCGGGGTGGGCACCTGGCATCCGTCGTATACCGCGAGACGTATGCCGACGGATTGCCGCCAGAGCCGGAGAAGACGAGCCCCAGGCACGGGGCCCACAGGGGTCACAGCGAAGCGGTTACTCCCCCGACGCGCGACGCGCCAGAAGCCGCTGCACGTGATCCTGGATCTCGGAGTCGTCCACGTACCCCATCGCGGCATACGGCGACGGAGCGGGGGCGACAGCGGCCGGACGAGCCGTCTCGATGGGGGTGGGAGCCTGCTCGGCGGCGAGCTCGCGAGCGGCCTCTTCGCGAGCGGCGGCACGCAGCGCCTCGCGAGCGAGCTGCTCGTCGACGACGGCTGCTGCGCGAGAGCCGGCCGATGCCACCAGGGGGCGCGGCAGCTCGCGCGGAGTCCAGGTCGGACGCGGCTCGGGCACGAGGGCGACGTCCTGCACCTCGACGGCGACGGTGCGCTTCACCGCGGTCGCGACCAGCGCCGGCGAAGCCGTGCGTGCCGCGACCACCGAGATACGGCGGAGAACGATGAGGGATGCCAGAACCACAGCAACCCCGGCGATGAGAAGCGCGGGTGCTCCCCCGGCGATGACCGGCCCGAGACCGACCAGGGCAGCAGCGAGACCGACCAGGCCCACCGTGGTGACGCCGAGACGGAAACGACGACGGGCACGCGCGCGACGTGCCTCGGGTCGGGCCACGGCTGCGGCACGCTCCGCGTGTGCGCGCTCGACGGCGGCGGCACGCTCGGCGCGGGTCTTCTCCAGTGCGGCGGCACGTTCGGCCCGAGCGACCTCGACGGCGGCGGCGCGTTCCGCACGAGCAAGATCGACCGCGGCGGCGCGCTGTTCCTTCACGACGTCGCGATCGCGGGCGCTCTCGACGCGAGCGACCTCGAGCCGTGCCTTCGCCGCGGCCAATTCGATCTGTGCCTTCTGGGCCTGGATCTGGCGCGCGAGCTTCTGCTGCTGGTGAGCGGTACGTGCCGTCAGCTCGAGCCGTACCTCGCGCGGCGTCTCGGCCGTCTCGGCGAGCACGCGGAGGGCCTGGTTGAGGCGCACGGCGTTGCGTTCGGCGGAGGTGAAGCGATGACGGCTCTGCCACGACGGAAGCAGGTACACGAGCCAGAGCGCGACCGCGACGAAGAAGATCACGCCGCCGCTGAGAACCTGCCCACCCATGCCATAAAGGTAGGTCACCGAGAGATCACACCTCGGCATCCCCCGGCGTGTCGTGGCGAGACTCTCACCGATGGAGCGAGAAAGGGCGTAGCCGGGTCGCTCAGAGCCGGTCGGCCGGCGGAACGCGGGCCGCGTCGGGCGGCACCTGTCCCCGCACGAACCGGTCGAGTACCCCGTACGGAACCTCTTCGCGCACCAGGGCGAAGGCGTAGTGATCACGCCAATCGCCGTCGATGTGGATGTACTTGCGCCGCAGGCCCTCGTACCGGAAGCCGAGCTTCTCGACGACGCGCAGACTGGCGTGGTTCTCGGGGCGGATGCAGATCTCGACGCGATGCAGGTTCAGCTCGGTGAAACACACGTCGGTCGCCATCGCCACGCCGATCGTGGTGATGTTGCGACCGGCGAACTCCTCTGCCACCCAGTACCCGATCGTCGCCGAGGCGAGCGACCCGCGCGAGACACCCCACACGTTCAGCTGCCCGGCGACGTCGTCGTCCCACGCCATCACGAAGGGGACGCCGACGCCGTCACGGTACTGCTGCAGAAGACGACGGATGCCGAGGCGCATGTCGAACGACACAGGGCCGTCGGGACTGGTGGCCTCCCACCGCTTCAGCCACGAGCGGTTGTCGATCAGCTGCTGCTGAAGGACTCGCGCGTCGCGGTTGCGGATGAGACGGATCGACACGTCGCCGTGCCGCCGAGGGACGGACAGATCCATGGCATCCTGCCGGGTCAGAGACCCTGCGCGAACTCCTTGAACCAGGGGCGGAGGGCGGGGCCGAGGTCGTCGCGGTCGGCCGCGAGCTGCACGATCGCCTTGATGTAATCGACGCGGTCGCCCGTGTCGTAACGGCGGCCGCGGAACACGACGCCGTAAACGCCGCCGCCGTCGCCACCACCCGTCGCGAGCTCTTCGAGGGCATCGGTCAGCTGGATCTCGCCACCCTTGCCGGGCTCGGTGCGCTCGAGGATGTCGAACACGTCGGGACCGAGCACGTAGCGACCGATGATCGCGAGGTTCGAGGGGGCGTCTTCGGCCTTGGGCTTCTCGACGAGCTGGGTGACCTTGACGACGTCTTCTTCGTCGGTCGCCTCGACAGCGGCCACACCGTAGAGGTGGATGTGCGCGGGGTCGACCTCCATGAGCGCGATGACGGTGGCACCGCCGCGCTTGTCGTACTCCTCCATCATCTTGGTGAGCAGCGGGTCGCGCTCGTCGATGAGGTCATCGCCGAGAAGGACGGCGAAGGGGTGATCGCCCACGTGGCTGCGGGCGCGCAGCACCGCGTGACCGAGGCCCTTGGGCTCACCCTGACGGACCATGTGGATGTCGGCGAGGTCGGACGAGTGCTCGACCTTGGCGAGCTTGTCGTCGTCGCCCTTCTCGCGCAGCTTCGCTTCGAGCTCGGGCATGGAGTCGAAGTGGTTCGCGATGTTGTTCTTGTTGCGGCCGATGATGATCAGCACGTCTTGGATACCGGCACCGGTCGCCTCTTCGACGACGTACTGGATGGCCGGCTTGTCGACGACGGGCAGCATCTCTTTGGGCATCGCCTTCGTGGCGGGCAGGAAGCGCGTACCGAGTCCGGCGGCCGGGATGACGGCCTTGAAGGGCTTGTGAGGCATGGGCATACCCTAGCGGGGTCCCGCGCCACCGGCGGCAACGCGCCCGCCCCTAGACTTATCGCATGCCGGATCGTATCGAGCAGGCCAAGCGCGCACTCCGCGCCGATCTGCGCGAACGCCGCCAGACCATCTCCGCGCATGCCCGCGAGGTGGCCGAGGCCGGCGTCACAGAGCAACTCGACGCCCTCGTCGCGCGTCTCGGAGCCCGCAGCATCTCGTGTTTCCTGTCGACACCCACCGAACCCGGCACCCACGCCTTCGTGCGCGCGGCCGTGGATCGCGGCATCCGGGTGCTTCTTCCGATCACCCGCGAGGACGGCCTGCTCGACTGGAGCGTCGCCACGGCCGACACCGAGATCACCGAGGGGCTGTTCGGTGTTCCCGAGCCGGTCGGCGACGTGCTGGGGCCCATCGCGGTCAACGACGTCGACCTGCTGATCATCCCCGCGGCCGCCGTCGATCATCACGGCATGCGCCTCGGATGGGGCCGCGGCTACTTCGACAAGACCCTCGGCTCGATGGAGAAGTGCCCGCCCGTCTACGCGGTCATCTTCGACACCGAGCTCATCGACGACGTGCCGCGCGACGTGCACGACCAGCCCGTCACGGGCGTGGTCACCCCCACGCGCACCCTGCCGCTCGCCGCCCACACCTCCTGAACACCCGAAGGACGCTCATGCCCACCTATTCCTATGCCTGCAAGCAGTGCGGCCATCGTTTCGACGCCCAGCAGTCGTTTTCGGATGCCGCTCTCACCGAGTGCCCCGAATGCGGCGGCGAGGTGCGCAAGCAGTACGGGTCGATCGGTGTGACCTTCAACGGGTCGGGCTTCTACCGCACCGACTCGCGCAGCTCGTCCTCGGGCGCAAGCGGTGGCGGCTCGTCCACTTCTTCGACATCATCGAAGTCGGAATCGACGTCGTCCGCCTCGCCCTCGGCTTCTTGAGCCCGAGTCGGCGCGGCCTGAGAGGAACCAGCGCATGATCAAGGGATTCAAGGAGTTCATTCTCCGCGGGAATGTCATCGACCTCGCCGTCGCGGTGGTCATCGGAGCCGCGTTCACCGCGGTCGTGAATGCCATCGTCGCCGCGGTGATCACGCCGCTGATCTCGGTGTTCTACAAGCCCGCCGAGAACGGCGAGATCGGGCCCACGATCACCGGCATCTACGGCCAGGAAGTGGTCTTCCCCCTGCCCACCCTGTTGTCGGCGATCATCAGCTTCTTCGCCGTCGCGCTCGTGGTGTACCTCGTGTTCGTCTACCCCATGAACCGGTGGAAGGCCATCGCCGCCGCCCGCGCGGGAGTGAACGAGCCCGCCTCGGACGAGCCCAAGCTGCCGACCGAGCAGGAACTGCTCGTGCAGATCCGCGACCTGCTGGAGCGACAGAACAAGCTCTGAGCCGACCGACGGATCACGCGAAACGGCGCCCGCGCCGGGACCACGTCCCGGACCGGGCGCCGTTTCGCGTACGCCCTGCGGGTCAGTAGTGCGGGGGGACATCGCGCATCATGCGCTCGTCGTTGGGCCCGGATGCCGTGGGCCGAGCGCCCGTGCCACGCGCCGGGTCGTCCGCGGGTGCGGGCTCCGCGGTCGTGCCCGGGGCGGCGAGCAAACGCGCGCGCCGCGCACCGCGCACGCGAACGACCGGCTGCCGCTCCGTACGTGGATCGGGAGCGCCCGCGGCGTCCGGCCCGGTGCTCTCGGGCGTCTCGCTCATCGGCTTCTCAGTCGGGGAGGTCGAGCGACTCGGTGGTCGCGTCGGGAGCGGCCGCGTCGTCGGGCGCGATGCCGAGCAGCTCCCCGATCCGCGAGGCCACGCCCGCAGGGTCGCTGTAGAGATCGAAAGCGTGCACCCGCACGTAGTGCCACCCGAGACGACGGAGGATCTGCGGGCGGAGGCGAAGGGTCTCGCGGAGCGATTCGCCGATGGTCTCGGGGTCGCTCTCGGCGACGACGGCCTTGCCCTGGTATCGGGCGACGATGGGGAGCAGACCGCGGTAGTCGACGTCGACCTCGACGCCGAGGCGTCGAAGCTCGCGCGCCAGGGCGCGGGTCAGCGGGTCGGCGAGGTCTTCGAGCCGCATCTCGCGGCTCCGCGACGCCACGTTGCCGAGGATTCCCATCAGGGTGGCGGCACCGTGCTCGAGACGACCGTCGTCGAACGCCGAGGGACGAATGGACGACACGATCACCATCGAGCGCCGCGCGCGCGTCATACCGACGGTGAGCAGCCGCTCGCCGTCGGGCGTCGACAGGTCGCCGAAGTCGCTCAGGACACGACCGTGGCGCGTGAGACCGAAGCCGAGCGAGAACACCACGCGGTCCCGGCTCTCGGCCACCGACTCTTCGAGGGTCAGGACGGCGAAGGGCTCCGCGGCATCCCGCGAGATGAACTCCGCGACATCGGACCGGCCGGCCAGTGCCGTCACGACCGAGGCGCGCACGCGCTCGGCATGCTTGCGGCTCGCGGTGACGACCATGAGCGACTCGGAGGCGCGGTTGACGGCGTGCTCGACCACGAGGGTGACCACGCGGGCGACCTCGGCATCGGGGCTCTCGACGGCGCCGCTGACGGGGTCGGGGGCGCCGACGCCGCCCTCGACGTAGTCGACGCTGAGGCTGCCGCGACCGAGGTACGACCCTGCCCACGGGAGCGAGACGATCTCGCCGCCGTAGAAGGCATCGTTGACCAGCTGCGAGAGGTCCTCGCCGCCCGCGCGGTAGCTGCGCGTGAGGGTCTCGACGGGCAGGAGCTCCGCGATGCGCTCGAAGACCGAGGTGCCGTCGAAGGGCACTTCGTCGGCCTCGTCGGGCGCGCCGATGATCGAGGCACTGACCCGGAAGGGGGTGGGCTTCTGCACCACGGGGTCGCCGAACAGCACGACCTGGCGAGCGCGGCGCAGCGCCGGGGCCGCCTCCGCGAGGCACAGGGCCGCGGCATCCGCGATGATCACGACGTCGAACGCCAGGTCGGTCGGAACGTCGGGGACCTCGTACGGCGACGCGAGCCACACCGGCGCGAGCGTGCGCAGCAGGGTGGGCGCGGCATCCGACATCTCCTGCGCCGTGTGCAGGCCGTCTTTCAGGACGCGTTTGAGGGCGGCCGCTTCGTCGGCGTGGTCGACGATGCCGATACGCCACTGCGTCGCGAGCTGCGCGGCAAGGAGGGGGCCCGCGGCGGCGGCGTGCGCCTCGTCAACGAGCCGGAAGTCGCGCTCGAGACGGTCGACGACGCTCGTGTTGGCACCGAGCAGGGCACGATCGGTGCGAAGCAGGTGCTCGAGGGCCGACTGCCACCAGGCGAACTCGAGCTCGGCGCCGACGCGGTCTTCGGGGACGTGGCGCACCGAGAGCTCGACGAGCAGCTGCTCGAGGCCCAGACGGGCGAGCTCGGAGCGCAGCTGGGCGCGCTCGACGAGGTTGTCGAAGAAGGTGGATTCTGCCGCAAGGCCCGCGAGCGTGCGCACCAGACGCTGCACCGGGAGGGTGGCCAGGCGTTCCGAGCCCTGGCGGCCGAGGATCCGGTCGAGTTCTCCGAGCAGGGCATCGGTGCGTTGCCACGCGACGTTCACATCGGCGAGTCCGAGAGGCACCTCGGGGGTCACGCCGGCGTCGACCACGCGCTGCCACTCGGTGCGCTGCTGCTGGATGCGCACGAGCGCCTCGTACATGTCGGGCACGTGGACGCCCGGGCGCACGTACTCCTTCGACAGACGCTTGAGCCGGCGACGGTTCGGACCGCTCATCGCGGACGCGTCGCGGCGCGGCGAGTGCGCGTCGATCAGCTCGCCGAGGGGGCGCTCGAAGACACTCGGGCTGAAACGGTCGAGGGACTCGCGGATGCCCTGCAGCAGCTTCAGATACGACCCGAGCTCCGACACCGTCTGGAACGGTCGCATGCGCGTCTGCGCGATGAGCTCGTAGCCGCGCTCGAGCAGGCGCGGCACATCACTGGTGTGGAGCTTGCCGGCGAGGTCGTGCGCCGCGCGGGCGTCTTCGGTGCGCGAGAAGCTGACGCCGTACCAGGGCGAATCGTCGGGGCCGAAGCGGAACTCGCCGAGGCGTGCCGCCATCGCGAGGGCCCGGGCCGCGGCATCCCGTCGCCCGGCCAGACGCTCGAGGGTCGCCAGATCGAAACGGGCCTCGGTCGAGGGAGCCGGAGAGGTGGATGCCAACGACGTGAGCGCGCGGAGGATGTCGAGCGCCGAGACGCCCAGGGCCAGATGCGGCTCGGTCACAGCGGAGCGATAGTCGCGCAGGACCGTACGCAGGCGCACGAGCGCGTCGTCGATCTCGGCGACCTTGGGCTGCTCGGCCTTCTCATTGCGGCCGATCGCGCGAATGAGGTCGCGGCGGACGTGGTTCGGCGAGACGGCCAGCCCGGTGAGACCGACCCCGGCGAGACGGTGACGGATGCCATCGAGCGTCGACCGACGAGCACTCACGACCAGCACGCGCTTGTTGTCGTGGACGAGCTGACCGATCGCGTTGATGACCGTCTGCGTGCCACCGGTTCCCGGGAGCGTGTGCACGGCGAGCGAGTGACCGGCGGCGATGCGCGCGAGGACCCGCTCTTGCTCGGCATCCGCATCGAGCAGGAGGGTGTCGGCGGCGGGGGTGCGCTCGTCGGGGCTCACCACCTGCGGGTCGTCGCGGCGGACCGTGATGCGCGCGCGATCGTCGGGGTGGCCGGCGAGCGCGTTCAGCAGCGTGTGATCGAGGTCGTGGGTGTCGCGGGCCATGCCCGAGCCGACGTCGGCGAAGGACGAGATCACCAACCGCGGGTGCACGACGAAGGTCGGCACGTGCGAGGTGAGGCGACGGATGTGGTCGATGACCGGCTGCGGCTTGAACACGCCCTGGTCGTACGCCAGTCCCGCGAGAGCGGCGGAGTCGATCTGGATGCCGAGATGGGTGCGGAACGCCCGGGCGAGCTCGGGATTCATCACGAACGCGCCGTGCAGCTTCAGCTCGAAGTCGCCGTGGTGACGGCGGATCGCCAGCGGGCGGAGGAGCACGGGGGCAGACCACTCCACTCCCCCGATCTTCCACGCCGAAAGACCCACGGCGAGGTGCACGGGCTCGAGGCCACGGGCGGTGCGGAGCTCGACGTTCTTGGCCGTGATGCGCTCGGCGGCCATGCGCGCGGTGCGCAGAGCCACCTCGTCTCGGAAGAGATTGGAGAGCATGGTCGCTCGGCCCGTGATGAACTGCGGGAGGGAACCGGGGTGGGCCTTGGTGATGTCGATGCCCGCGTCGCGCGCATCGTCGAAACGCAACAGGGTCGAGCGCCCGCCCAGGGCCGCCGCCTCGGCGCGGATGCGATCGCGTTCGGGGTCGGCCACGTGGCGAACCACGATGCCGGGTTCCGACAATCGCAGCTCGCCGGGATCGACGGACGACACCGTCTCGTCTCCGTCAGTGCCCATCACGGCACCGTCCTCAGCTCGCCACACACCTGTCAGACTAAGCCGGGCAGTGCGGGATCGTGCGCAGCGGGCCCGAGTTTCGCGGGAATCAGCGACACGCCGCGTCATCGGCTCTTCCTCCCCAGGGCGAGACTTCGCGGCATCCTCCCCCTTCGCGTTCGATCCGCCAGCACGGCCACGGCACGGTCACGAGGATGGGCGCATGAACAGAGTCACCAGCACCGCATACGACAGCCCCGTCGGGCCGATCCTGCTGACCTTCGTCGATGAGGCCCTCGTTCGGCTTCACGTGTGCCACGACGGCATCGACCTCGCGCGCGCAGAGATCGCGCAGCGCCTGGGGATCGTGCCCGAGCCCGATGCCTCGGTCGGCCGGGGGCTCGTCGCGCAGCTCGACGAGTACTTCGACGGCGCGCGGCGGGCGTTCGACGTCTCCCTCGACTGGCGCTTCGTCCGCGGCTTCACCCGTGCGGCGCTCGAAGCGACCCGGCAGATCCCCTACGGGGAGGTGGCCTCGTACGGGGAGGTGTCGATGATGGCCGGAGCCCCGCGGGCCGCGCGGGCGGTGGGAACGGCCTGCGCCTCGACGCCCTTCTCGATCGTCGTCCCGGTGCACCGCGTCGTTCGCGCCGACGGCTCGATCGGTGAATACGGCGGGCACCCCGAGGTCAAGGAGTACCTGCTCTCGCTCGAGAGCGACGCGATGCTCGCCGAGACGCTGCTCACCTCGACCTGAGCCCGAGTGGACGTCGGCGCCCGGGCACGACGATGCCCGGCCCCGCCGCAGCGAGACCGGGCATCGGTCGGTCAGTGGCTCGACGCCTTCTCGGCGCCGTAGCCGGTGAGGGAGCGGACGTCCATCTCCGCGGCTTTACGCGGGTCTTCCGGTGTGCGCGAGGTGACCGAACCGAGCCAGCCGAGGAAGAACCCGAGCGGGATCGAGACGATTCCGGGGTTGTTCAGCGGCCAGATCGCCACGCCCGTGTCGGCGAACACGCTCGTGGGGGTTCCCCAGAACACCGGCGAGAGGAAGATCAGCACGAGAGCCGAACCGAGACCGCCGTACATGCTCCAGACCGCACCGCGGGTGGTGAAGCGGCGCCAGAACAGCGAGAAGAGGATCGTCGGCAGGTTGGCCGACGCCGCCACGGCGAAGGCCAGGGCGACGAGGAACGCGACGTTCTGCCCCTGCACGCCGATGCCGCCGAGGATCGCGAGCACACCGATCACGATGACCGTGCGCCGCGCGACCTTGACCTCGCCGTCCGGGGGCACGTTCCCCTTCTTCACGACGTTCGCGTAGATGTCGTGAGCGAACGAGGCGGCAGCGGTGATCGTGAGACCCGCCACCACCGCGAGGATCGTCGCGAACGCCACCGCCGAGATGAAGCCGAGAAGCAGCGGTCCGCCGAGGGCCAGGGCGAGCAGCGGAGCTGCGGCGTTGACGCCGCCGGGGGCGCCGAGGATCGTCTCGGCTCCGACCATCGCGCCGGCGCCGTAGCCGAGCACCAGGGTGAGGATGTAGAACAGCCCGATCAGCCAGATGGCCCACACGACCGAGCGACGCGCCTCTTTGGCGGTCGGCACCGTGTAGAAGCGCATCAGCACGTGGGGAAGACCCGCGGTACCCAGCACGAGGGCGAGGGCGAGCGAGATGAAGTCCCACGGGTTCTTGCCGTATTGCAGGCCCGGCGCCAGGATCGCATCGCCCTTGGGAGAGGCCGCGACGGCGCTCTCGAGCAGCGTGTTCAGGTTGAAGCCGTTGATCGCGAGCACCCAGACCGTCATCACGATCGCGCCGCCGATGAGCAGGAACGCCTTGACGATCTGCACCCAGGTGGTTCCCTTCATGCCGCCGATGAGGACGTACACGATCATCAGGATGCCGACCACGGCGACGACGATCGACTGACCGACGCGCTCCGTGATGCCCAGCAACAGCGACACGAGGCCACCGGCTCCGGCCATCTGCGCGAGGAGGTAGAAGAAGCAGACCGCGAGCGTGGTGATGGCCGCGGCCATCCGGACCGGCCGCTCCTTGAGGCGGAACGACAGCACGTCGGCCATCGTGAACTTGCCGGTGTTGCGCATGAGCTCGGCGACCAGCAGCAGCGCGACCAGCCACGCGACGAGGAACCCGATCGAGTAGAGGAAGCCGTCGTAGCCGTTGATCGCGATGGCCCCGACGATCCCGAGGAACGACGCCGCCGAAAGGTAGTCACCGGCGATCGCGAAGCCGTTCTGCGGACCGGTGAACGAGCGGCCCGCCGCGTAATAGTCGGCCGCCGTCTTGCTGTTGCGACTGGCCCGGATGACGATGAACAACGTCACGGCCACAAAGGCGCCGAAGATCGAGATGTTCAGCACGGGATTGTTCTCGACGGTCTGCACGGCCGCCTCGACGCTCGTGAGGATGTCGTTCATGAACGGCCCCCGTCCGCGCGCTCGAGCTCGACGCGCAGCGCCTCGGCGCCCGGGTCGAGGCGCCGGTTGGCGTAGGCCACGTAGCCCATGGTGATGGCGAACGTGGTGACGAACTGCGCGAGGCCCAGCACGAGCCCCACGGTGATGGCGCCCGACACCGGCTGCGCCATGAACTCCGGCGCGAACGACGACAGCAGAACGTAGACGAAGTACCAGACGAGGAACGCCACCGCGAGCGGGAAGACGAAGCTGCGCTGGCGCTTCTTCAACTCCCGGAACGGGGCGGACTCCTCGACCGCGATGTAGTCGACGCCGCCCTGGTGGGCTTCGTCGATGCGACGGTCCGTCATGTGGCCTCCTTGCCTCATGAGTACGGCGCAACGCTGCGCCGAACGGCGGAAAAGTCCGGGTCGGCCGCTGCTTCCCCGGTGATAGGGTCGACGCTACGAAACGCGGCGACGAAGCCGTCACCCCCGGAAGTAGGTAGTGCGTGACTGCACACTCCACACTTCGAGACGATGCGACGCTCGTGTCGCACGCCGTCACCGAGCTCGCCCGTCGCACGCATTTTCCCGTCGCTTTCGGCGGCCTGGAGCACGACGGCGCCGTCCACGTCACCACCATCGTCGGCGCGCGCACGCGCAGCATCGAAGGGCTCGTCGTGCACGCATCGCGCGGACTCGGCGGTCGCGCGCTCGTCGAACGACGCCCGCGCATGACCCTCGACTACCGCACCTCACGCTCCATCACCCACGATTACGACCGCGCCATCCTCGGCGAGGGGATCGCGACCCTGTTCGCGGTTCCCGTGCTCGTCAGCGGGGCTGCGCGCGGCGTCCTCTACTGCGGGTCGTGGGCGCAATCGCCGGTCGGCGATGTCGAGGCGCGCCCCGCGTTCGATGTGGCCGGCGAGCTCGGCACCGAGCTGCGGGTGCGTGCCGAGGTCGACCGGCGCCTCGCCTCGACCCCCGGTCCCGAGGGCCGTCTCGGAGCCGGCGCCCGCGAAGAGATCCGCGAGAGCTATGCCCAGCTGCGCAGCATCGCGGCGACGGTCAACGACGACGAGGTACGGCGCCGACTCGAGGACGTCGAGGCGCGTCTCGCCGCCCTGACCGGGGACGCCGGTGAGACGGCATCCGATCCCGATATCCACCTCTCGCGGCGAGAGATCGACGTGCTCGCCTGTGCCGCGGTGGGGTCGACGAACGGCGAGATCGCCGCGTCGCTGCACCTGCGGGAGACCACCGTGAAGTCGTACCTGGCCTCGGCGATGGCGAAGCTCGACGCGTCCACCCGCCACGCCGCGGTGACCCGCGCGCGGCGCGCCGGGCTCCTCCCCTGAGAGCCGTCGAGGGGCCGGTGGGAAAACCCTGGCAATGGTCGCGTGAGCTTGAGGACGACCGGGATTCTCGGCATCGTGGCTGATTCCTGTCGTCGATCAGAGAAGGAGAGTCACCATGCTGACGCTCACCGAAGAGGCCACGACCGCCGTGAAGACCATCACCGCCCAGTTCCCGGATGCCGCCCAGGGCGGCGTCCGCATCGAAGGTGCGGGCTCCCCCGAGTCGCAGTTCGCGCTGTCGGTCGTCGACGGCCCCCAGCCGGACGACGCCGTCGTCGAGAACGCCGGAGCGCGCGTCTTCCTCGACAGCGATGCTGCGGCCGTGCTCGACGACCGCGTGCTCGACGCGCAGATCGACCCGCAGGGGTCGGTTCAGTTCGCCGTCACCAGCGCCGCCTGAGGCGCTTCATCGTGTGAACGATGCCCCGGCCTCGTGCCGGGGCATCGTCGCGTCCGGCGGCGGCCTCCGCGGGGGGCTCCCGCCTGCGAAATGGTCGCAGCTCGACGAGGGGTCTTCCGCGGTTCACGGCCTCCCCCGCGCTCACCCTCAGCCGCGGAAAACGACGATCTCGTCGTTCGTCTTGTCGTAGACGAAGTGCAAAGAGGTGCCCGCGGGCAGATCCGTCGCGCGGATCTCCGCCGAGTCCTCGCTGAGCTGGAGCATGGTGTTGGCGGGAAAGACGCCGGCTCCGCACGAGGTCAGGAAGAACCGGCCGTCGTAGGAGAAGCCGCCCCCGGAGATGTCCAGCAGATCGGGTTGCCAGACCGTCATGCACTTCGCCGCATCGTCGCCCGTGTCGAACGACGCGTACGTGGCGACGCGGAAGCCCTCGTACTCGGCGTACCCCGTGGTGCCGCTGTTCACTCCCGGGGTGAGGACGCTCGGCACATCGAACGACGGGTCCGCCGCAAGACGTGCCACCTGCGTCGCCCCCGCCTGCAGCGGGTCGGTCTGGGTGCGCTGCACCACGATTAGCGCGGTCGCGGCGCACACGACGACGAGTACCGCCGCCGAGAGCAGGATGACGCTCGATCGACGCAGTCGCGGCATCCGGCGCCTCGGAGGCGCCTGCGGCTCCCGCTCATCTTCGGGAGGGGCCTGCGGGGTTTCGGGCACTCGGTCAGCGGCGTCTTCGACGACGGCTTCTCGCTGCTCCAGTTCCATCAGGCGGCGCAGGGCGGCGGGGTCGGAGGAGATGTCGGCTCCGGGCGCGTAGGCCCTGCGGCGCAGCGCCGCGAGTTCGTCATCGTCGTCGATGCTCGTCATGCCCCGATTCAATCAGGGTCTTCTCCGCCGTCGCGGCTTTCTCCGCCGAGGCCACGCTGATACGTCCGCCGAATCCTGGTCGGAGTGCGCTTCGCGGCCGGATCCGTTCGCGCGGGGTCGTCCTCGCCTCGCTCGCCGACCGCGTGGCCGGACCGTGCCTCGTCGGTTCTCAGCCCATCGTCGAACCCGTCATCGACCCGTGAACTCCGGCGGACGCTTCGCCTGGAACGCGGCGAAACCCTCGCGGTAATCCTCGGTGGTCGCGAGCGCCGCCTGGGCGCGGTTCTCGAGCGCCATCGCCTCCCACAGCCCCAGACGCTCGCCGCGGATCGCGCTGACGATGCGCTTGCTGGCGCGGAACGCCTGCGTGGGACCGGCAGCGGCCCCGCGGGCCGCGGAGGTCGCGGCATCCTGGATCTCCCCCACCGGGAAGGCGCGAGAGAAGAGTCCGGCACGAACGGCTTCGAGCCCCGACATCAGCCGACCCGTGTAGATGAGATCGAGGGTGACGTGGGCGCCGAGACGCTCGACGAAGAGCGCGTGACCGCCGGAGTCGAGGGTCGCGCCGAGGGCGGCGAAGGGCGAGCCGATCTTGGCGTCCTCGGCGACGTAGACCACGTCGGTGGCGATGAGCAGGCCCAGGCCCACACCCAGGCAGGCCCCATGGGCGGCGGCGAACGTCGGCGCGGGAAAGGCCGCGATGCGGTGCAACAGCGGTGCCAGCGTGTCGTCGAGATAGCCCGCGACGTCGTCGGTGCGGGGATCGACCCCCGAGATGTCGCGCCCGGCGCAGAACGACGGACCCTCGCCGCGCAGCAGGAGGGCGCGGGCGCCGTCGACCTCGGCCCGCTCGTAGGCGTCGGCGAGCGCGTGCAGACCCTCGAGGCCCAGGGCGTTACGGCGAGCGGGAGCGTTCAGGACGATCTCGGCCACACCGGCGTCGAAGCGGTAGTCGATCACCGCGCTCACCCGTCGTAGTCCACGCGGACGGCGTCGGACGTGGGGTGCGACTGACAGGTGAGGACGTAGCCGCGCTCGATCTCATCGGGCTCGAGCGCGTAGTTCTCGGTCATCGTGACCGCACCCTCGATCACCCGCGCGCGGCAGGTGCCGCACACCCCGCCCGCGCACGCGAAGGGGACGTCGGGGCGCACGCGCAGGGCGGCGGCGAGGATTGTCTCGTTCGCCGCGACGGGGCTGTCGACGCGGGCCGACTGGCCGTCGAGGGTGAAGTCGATCGAGCGCACCGGCTCGTCGTCGCGGACCCGCACGGGGTGAGCTCCGCCGGTCTGGGCGGGGGCGTCTGCGTCTCCCGCGGTGAACAGCTCGAATCGCACGCGCTCGCGCGCGACACCGACCTCGGCGAGCGTGGCGCGGCAGAGTTCGACGAGCGCGAAGGGTCCGCACAGGAACCACTCGTCGACGGATGCCGGATCGATCAGCCGCGACAGGATCAAGCGCAGCCGCTCCTGGTCGATGCGCCCCGAGAACACGGGCGCCGCGCGCTGCTCGCGCGAGAGCACGTGATGCAGCGTGAGACGCGAGGGGTAGCGGTCTTTGAGGTCGGCGAGCTCGTCGACGAACATGACGTCGGTCGAGGACCGGTTGGCGTACACGATCGTCATGCGCGCGTCGGCGGAACGCTCGAGCACGCTGGCCGCGAGCGCCATGATCGGGGTGATTCCGGAGCCGGCGGCGATCGCGACCACGTGCCCCATCGAGGTCGACGCCTTCGAGACGAAAGTGCCCGACGGGCTCATGACCTCGATCTCGTCGCCGGGGCGCAGGCGCTCGTGCGCCCAGGTCGAGAAGCGCCCGTCGGGGTCGCGCTTGATACCGACGCTGACGCTCCCGTGCGCCGGCGGCCGGCAGATCGAGTACGAACGGCGCAGTTCCTCTCCGTCGACGACGGCGCGCAGCGCCACGTACTGCCCGGGTGCGTAGTCGAACGCCGCGGCGAGCTCAGCGGGGACGGCGAAGGTCACCTCGATCGCCGTGGGAGTGAGGGGCCGCACGGCCGCGACACGCAAGGTGTGAAAGCGTGCGCGGGTGCGCGCGGCGGCCGGGGTCGTGGCATCCGTCATCGTCATCAGAGGGCCTTGAAGTGGTCGAAGGGTTCGAGGCAGGCTCGGCATTCCCACAGCGCCTTGCACGAGGTGGAGCCGAAGCGCGAGACTTCCCGCGTATCGAGCGAGCCGCAACGGGGACAGGCGACGCTGAGCGTGAGCCGGATGGGTCCGGCCGGCGCGCGCCCGGTGGGCGGGGCGATGCCGTACTCGGTGAGCTTGCGCTTTCCGGCGTCGCTCATCCAGTCGGTCGTCCATGCGGGGCTGAGCGTCGTCTGCACGACAGCACGGTCGAAGCCGGCCGAGGTGAGGGCCAGCACGATGTCGTCGCGGATCGCGTCGACCGCGGGGCAGCCCGAGTAGGTCGGCGTGATCGTGACGGTGACGGTGCCGCCGTCGAGACGCACGTCGCGGAGCACGCCGAGGTCGTCGATCGTCAGCACCGGCACCTCGGGATCGACGACGGCGGCGACCACCTCGCGGGCGTGCTCGAGGGTCGCGGTCACCACGTCGCTCCCGGGTGGCGGCGAGCGAGCACCTGCATCTCGGCGAGGAGCGGACCGAACGCGGGATGGTGGAGGCCGCGGCGACCGCCGGCGGAGGACCCGGGAACCGTCGGCACGGCCACGTCCTCTTCCGCCAGCACGGCGGCGAGGACGTCGTCGACACGAGCGCGCAGGGTCGAGGGACGCACGGCGACGCCGTCGAGGCGGTCGTGCACGGGCTGGTCGCGGAACAGCTCGTCGAGGTACGGCCACG
Source organism: Microbacterium sp. SL75 (assembly GCF_026625865.1). Classification (NCBI taxonomy): domain Bacteria; kingdom Bacillati; phylum Actinomycetota; class Actinomycetes; order Micrococcales; family Microbacteriaceae; genus Microbacterium; species Microbacterium sp. SL75. The sequence continues at coordinate 162,368 of NZ_CP113067.1, forward strand.
CGTCGTCGAGGCCGACGAGGAACCGGCGCCGAGACTCCTCGGTGCCCCCGGCCAGGCGCAGCGTCCACTGCACGGCGTGGTCGCGGTGGTAGTCGACCTCTTTCTCGGCCTTCGCCGCGACGGCGGCGAGAACGGGATCCGCGGATGCCGCGAGCTCTCGGTACAGCTCGAGAAGATAGGTGGATGCCAGCAGCTGGCGGGCGATCGTGTGCGCGAAGTCGCCGTTGGGGAGCTCGAACAGCCAGGCGCTGCGGAACTCCGACTCGTCGCGCCAATAGGCGAGATCGTCTTCGCTGCGACCGTCGTACGATCCCGCGTAGCGCAGGAGCGAACGCGCGTGACCGAGCAGGTCGAGGGCGATGTTGCCGAGGGCCACGTCTTCTTCGAGCTCGGGGGCCCGGGCGACCCATCCGCAGAGATTCTGCGCGAGGATCAGCGCGTCGTCGCCGAGGCTCAGGGCGTACGCCGCCACGTCGGGGTCGGTGGCGCGGGCCTCTCCCCCGGCGAACTCGGCGGAGAGCTCGCGGGCGTCGAGGGCGACGTCGCCGTGCGGGTCGGCATCGGTCGAAGTGCTCACAGGTGCGGCACCCCCTCGGACGCGGTGTAGTACACCGCGTGCCGGTAGTTCTTTCCGGCCGGCGACTCGAAGAACGCGCCCTTGGCTCCGGGGTCGCTGGTGGTCACGGCATCCGAGGGGACGACCCAGACCGACACACCCTCACCGCGACGGGTGTACAGGTCGCGGGCGTTACGGACGGCGAGTTCTGCATCGGGTGCGTGGAGCGAGCCGACGTGCACGTGGCTGAGGCCGCGGTTCGCGCGCACGAAGACCTCCCAGAGCGGCCAGGTCTCAACGGGGGTCCCGCCGGGGGTGGCCATCAGGCGGCCGCCTTCGCGTTCTTCTTCGCCGCGTACGCCGCGGCCGCCTCGCGCACCCACGCGCCCTCTTCGTGGGCATCGCGTCGGTGCTGGCGACGCATCGTGTTGAGGGGGCCGCGGCCCGCGAGCACCTCGTGGAACTCGGTCCAGTCGATCTCGCCCATGTCGTACTCGCCCGTCTCGTCGTTGAACCGCAGCTCGGGGTCGGGCAGGGTCACCCCCAGCACCGCCGCCTGCGGCACCAGCATCGAGACGAACCGCTGGCGCAGGACATCGTTGCTGAACCGCTTAATGTTCCACGCCATCGACTGCGCCGAGTTGGGCGAATCGTCGTCCGGGGGCCCGAACATCATCAGGCTCGGCCAGTACCAGCGGTCGACGGCATCCTGCGCCATCCGACGCTGCTCGTCGGTGCCCTGCATGAGGGTGAGCAGGATCTCGAACCCCTGGCGCTGGTGGAACGACTCCTCCTTGCAGATGCGCACCATGGCGCGACCGTACGGACCGTACGAGGCGCGGCACAGGGGCACCTGGTTGCAGATCGCGGCGCCGTCGACGAGCCAGCCGATCGCTCCCATGTCCGCCCAGGTCGGGGTCGGGTAGTTGAAGATCGAGGAGTAGCGCGCCTTGCCGTCGACGAGCTGCTGCGTCATCTCGTCGCGCGTGATGCCGAGGGTCTGCGCGGCGGAGTAGAGGTAGAGGCCGTGCCCCGCCTCGTCCTGCACTTTCGCGAGCAGGATCGACTTGCGCTTGAGGCTCGGGGCGCGGGTGATCCACGCCCCCTCCGGCTGCATCCCGATGATCTCGGAGTGCGCGTGCTGCGAGATCTGCCGGATGAGCGTGCGACGGTAGCCGTCCGGCATCCAGTCCCGCGGTTCGATCCGGCCGTCGGCCTCGATGAGGGCGTCGAACATCGCCTCGCCGTCCAGGGCATCCGTGGGGGGTGCGGTCATCGTCATCGTCGACTCCTTTTACAGACCGATCGTTCAGTAAAACTGTAGCCGAGGGGGTCGCGGACCGCAACGGCCGTGACCCCGAACCCCGATCTCGGCGGCGCCATGCGCGCGCGAGCCTACGACCGGGCGCGGGTGGTCGTCGGGCCCGCACCAGATCGACCGGGTGCGGTCCCGACGATGCGCCGCGTCTTCGGCGGTCGTCGCCCTCAGCGCAGGTCGTACACCCGCTTGTACTTCCCCTCGCTGCGCGGGAGGACACCGGGCTCCTCGACACAGACGTCGACGCTCGTGCCGATGAGCACCTTGATGCGCTGCCGCAGTACGACGCCCGCCGCCTCGCACACCTCGCGCTCCAGGGCCGGGTGCCTCTCGATGCGGACGGTCATGGCATCCATCCGCCCCTCGCGGCGCAGCTCGAGCACGAAGTGCGGGGTGAGCTTCTCGATGCCGAGCACGATCTCCTCGATCTGCGTCGGGAAGAGATTCACCCCGCGCAGGATGATCATGTCGTCGTTGCGTCCGGTGATCTTCTCGATGCGGCGCATGGCCGGGAACGCGGTGCCGGGCTGCAGGCGGGTGAGATCGCGCGTACGGTAGCGGATGACCGGGAACGCCTCCTTGGTGAGGGAGGTGAAGACCAGTTCGCCGAGATTGCCATCGGCCACGGGCTCCCCCGTATCGCCGTCGATCGTCTCGGGGAGGAAGTGGTCCTCCCAGATGTGCGGGCCGTCCTTGGTGAGCGCACTCTCGGAGGCCACGCCCGGGCCCATCACCTCGCTCAGGCCGTAGATGTCGACGGCGGTGAGGTCGAGACGACGCTCGATCTCGCGGCGCATCTCGTTGGTCCATGGTTCGGCCCCGAGGACGGCGACCCGAAGCGACGTCGAGCGCGGGTCGATGCCCGCGGACTCGAGCGCGTCCGCGATGGTCAAGAGGTAACTGGGCGTGCAGAGGATGGCATCGGGTGCGAAGTCCTGGATGAGCTGCGCCTGGCGTGCCGTCTGCCCACCCGACATCGGAATGACCGTCGCGCCGAGGCGTTCGATGCCCGCGTGCGCGCCGAGGCCGCCGGTGAACAACCCGTACCCGTAGGCGTTGTGGACGCGATCGCCGGGGCGGATGCCGGCGGCAGACAGCGAGCGCGCGACGAGGTCGGCCCAGCGGTCGAGGTCGCCGCCGGTGTAGCCGACGACCGTGGGGCGCCCGGTCGTGCCCGACGAGGCGTGGATGCGGCGAACATCCGCCATCGGCACCGCGAACATGCCGAAGGGATACGTCTCGCGCAGGTCGGCCTTTGTCGTGAAGGGCAGCAGGCGGATGTCGTCGAGGCTGCGGATGTCGTCGGGGTGCACACCCGCCTCGTCGAACTTGTGCCGGTACAGGGCGACGTTCTCGTAGGCGTGGCGGACCGTCCACTGCAGGCGCTCGAGCTGCAGCGCGCGCAGGTTCTCGAGCGCGATGCCGGCCGGGTCGACGGATGCCAGAAGGCCGGGGCGCGAGGAAACGGTCACGGTCATCGGAACACCTCCGTGGTGGAGAGCGCGGCGTTGCGCTCGGGGGCGGGGTCGTGGGGTGTGCGGGGGTCGGTCGCGCGCGCGGGGTCGGGGTCGGTCGCGCGCGCACCCTCAGCGATCTGCACATCCTCAGTCGCGGTCGCGGCGTGTGGCGCTGAGCTTGTGCGAATCGCTGAGGTTGCGGCGGCGGGCGTCGGCGGGCGCCGATCCGTCGTGATGCTCCGGCCGCGTACCTCGGCGACCAGGTCGCCGCTCTCGTCGGTGACGCGGATGTCGTACAGGCCGGTCCGGCCGCTCCGGGCGCGCCGCGCGGCGGTCGCCGTGAGCGTCTGTCCGGACGTCGTCGACTTCAGGAACGTGATGTCCGCCCCACCGGCGACGGTGACGCGCTCGTCCTCGTTGCACGCGATCGCGAACGCCGTGTCGGCGAGGGTGAAGACGAGCCCGCCGTGGGTGATGGCGAAGCCGTTGAGCATGTCGTCGCGCACGGTCATCGACACCCGCGACTCCCCCGGCGCGTCGTGCTCGACGACCATGCCGAGCATGGCCGATGCCTGATCGCGCTGCATCATCGGCCGCAGGCTCATGCGAGCACCGCCGCGGGAGCAGGCTGCCATGTCTTCGCCACGAGCGTCAGCACGTCGTACTGCGCGACGATCTCGTCGTGCTGGTTGCGGATCACGGCGTCCCAGCGCACCTCGCCGTAGTCGTCGGTCTCGCGTGGGGTGATCTGCTTCGCCGTCAGGGCGACGCGGATGCGGTCTCCGGGTGAGACGGGGGTGACGAAGCGGAGGTTCTCGAGCCCGGAGTTGGCAAGCACCGGCCCCGGCGCCGGATCGACGAACAGCCCCGCCGCCCACGAAACGAGCAGGTAGCCGTGCGCGACCCGCCCCGGGAAGAAGGGGTTGGCCGCGGCCGACTCCTCGTCCATGTGCGCGTAGAACGTGTCGCCGGTGAAGTTCGCGAAGACCTCGATGTCGTCGAGGGTGACTTCGCGCTCGACCGACTCCACGGCATCCCCGATCCGAAGGTCGGCGAGGGGTTTGCGGAAGGGGTGCGCCCCCGCGGTGTCGGTGTCGGCTCCCGGATGCCACACCCCGGTCAACGCGGTGAGCATGCGGGGCGAGCCCTGGATCGCCGTGCGCTGCATGTAGTGGAGCACCGAGCGGATGCCGCCGAGCTCCTCGCCGCCGCCGGCGCGACCGGGCCCGCCGTGGACGAGGTGCGGGACGGGTGCCCCATGCCCGGTGGAGGTGCGGGCATCGTCGCGGTCGAGGAACAGCACGCGGCCGTTCATCGCCCCCATGCGCGTGAGCAGTTCGGTGGCGACGTCGGGGTCGTGGGTGGCGACGCTCGTGACGAGCGAGCCGCCGCCGCGACCGACGATCTCGGCCGCCTCGGCGACGTCGGCGTACTCGACGATGCTGGCGACGGGACCGAAGGCCTCGATGTCGTTGACGGCCGGTGTCGCGGCATCCGCGAAGGCGAAGAGCATGGGCTGCAGGAAGGCGCCATCGGCGGGCACCCCCGAAGGTGCCTCCGCCGAACCGACGACGAAGCGACCGCCGGCGCCTGCGAGGGCGCGAACCTGGCGCAGCACCTCGTCGCGCTGCTCGATCGAGACGACCGGGCCCATCGTCACGCCCTCGGCGCGCGGATCGCCGATGACCACGCGCTCGGCGATCCTGTCGCGCAGCGCCTGCGCCACGGCATCCGTCATCCCCTTCGGCACGATCGCGCGGCGGATCGCGGTGCACTTCTGGCCCGCCTTGGTGGTCAGTTCGACGAGCAGCTGCTTGACGTACGCGTCGAACTCGGGGGTGCCGGGCACGGCATCGGGACCGAGGATCGAGGCATTGATCGAGTCGGTCTCGCTCGTGAAGCGCACACCGGGCTTGGCGTGGGCGCGCAGCCGCTCGGCGGTCGAGGCGCTGCCGGTGAAGCCGACCGTGTCGCCGAGGTCGAGCAGATCGAACAGACCCGGGACGCTCCCGCTCACCAGCTGCAGCGAGCCCTCGGGAAGCAGGCCGGTCTCGACGACGATGCGCACCCACGCCTCGGCGATGTAGGCCGTGGGGGTCGCGGGCTTGACGATCGTGGGAAGGCCGGCGAGGAAGGCGGGAGCGAACTTCTCGAGCGCGCCCCACATCGGGAAATTGAAGGCGTTGATCTGCACCGCGATTCCCGGCAGACGCGTGTAGACGTGCCTCCCGAGGAACGTGCCGTCCTTCGACAGGGGCTCGATCGGACCGTCGAGCACGACCCTGCCGGCGGGAAGCTCGCGCCGCGCCTTCGACGAGAAGGTGAAGAGCACCCCGATGCCGCCGTCGACGTCGCTGAGGGAGTCGCGCCGCGTCGAGCCGGAGCGCTCCGACAGGACGTAGAGCTCCTCGCGACGCTCGTTCAACGCGATGGCGAGGTTCTTCAGCACCATCGCGCGCTCGTGGAAGGTGAGGGCGCCGAGGCTCTTCTGACCGGTCTCGCGGGCGTAGGCGACGGCGGCGGCGAGGTCGAGACCCGTCGTGCTGATGCGCACGATCTCGACGCCCGTCGACGCGTCGCGGACGATCGCGGCATCCGGGTCGCCTTCGGGGACCCACCAGTGGCCGTTCACGTAGCTGGGGAGAAACGTCATCATTCGCTCCATTCGTAGAATCCGCGGCCGGTCTTTCGGCCCAGGTGCCCCTGGGCGACGAGATCGCGCAGCAAGGCGGGCGGGGTGAAGCGCGCGCCGTACGCGCGCTCGAGCTCCTCGGCGATGCCCAGGCGCACATCGAGCCCGACGACGTCGGTGGTGCGGAGGGGGCCCATCGGATGCCGGTAGCCCAGCTCCATCGCGGTATCGATGTCTCGCGCCGAGGCGACGCCCTCCTCGAGCATGCGGATGGCCTCGAGGCCCAGGGCGACCCCGAGGCGGCTCGACGCGAAGCCCGGCGCATCGCGCACGACGACAGCGGTCTTGCCGATGGCCTCCACCCATCGGGTCGCGCGCGTCACGACCTCGGGCGCGGTGTCGGCGCCCGTCACGACCTCGACCAGCGCCGATGCCGGCACGGGGTTGAAGAAGTGCAGGCCGAGGAAGCGTCGGGGGCGTCGGAGCGACGCGGCGAGCGCGTCGATCGAGATGGAGGAGGTGTTGGATGCCACGACCGCCTCGCCGCGCACGGTCTCCTCGATGCGCGCGAGGGCGTCGAGCTTGAGAGCGCGGTCTTCGGGGACGGCCTCGATCACGAGGCCCGCCTCGGCGAACGCGTCGGTGTCGGTGCCGGTCGTGAGGGTGCCGGCATCCGGGATCCGCATGCCCCTCTGGGCGGAACGCGTCAGTGCCGCCTCGACGCGTTCGCGAGCGGCGGCAGCTGCGGCGGTGTCGCGCTCGACCACGTGCACGCGGGCTCCCGCGATCAGGAACGCGTGGGCGATGCCGGCCCCCATGCGGCCGCCGCCGAGCACACCGACGACGGCGGGGACGGATGCCGTGTCTTGGACCGTGGTGGTGACGGGGGAGGTCATCTCTTCTTCCTCTCGAGGAACGCGGTCATGCGGGCGTGCTTGTCTGCGCTGTCGAAGAGCTCCGCCTGCAGCTCGCCGTCGATGGTGGGGTGCGCGTTGCGCGGGGCGAGCAGGGCGCGCTTGGTGAGGATCGTCGCGCGTGCGGAGTTCGCGGCGATCCGGTCGGCGACCGCGTGAGCGGAGTCGAGCAGGTCCTGGGGCTCGTGGATGCTCGAGAGCAGCCCCCAGGCGAGCGCTTCGTCGGCGTCGATCACGCGGGCGGTGAGCAGCAGTTCACTCGCTCGGGAGTGGCCGACGATCTCGGGCAGACGCCACGAGGCCCCCGCTGCGGCGATGATGCCGAGACCGGGTTCGGGGTTGCCGAAACGCACCCGCGGGGTTCCCAGACGGAGGTCGGCGGCGTAGGCGAGCTCCGCTCCCCCGCCCAGCGCGTACCCGTCGACGGCCGCGATGACGGGCATCGGAAGGTGGCGGATGCGGTCGAACACCGTGGCGTTGATCCCTCGGCGGGCGTCATCGCCGGTGCGGTCGCGGAGCTGGGCGATGTCGGCCCCCGCGGCGAAGACGCCGCCGGCTCCGGTGAGGATGAGGGTGCGCGGGTGCTCCTCGAGCTCACCGCAGAGCGCATGCAGCTCGTCGACCATCGCCTGATCGATCGCATTGCGGCGCTCCGGTCGATCGAGCGTGGCGACGACGCGGTCGCCACGGGCCTCGATGCGGAGGGACTCAGCCATCGACCCGCTCCACGATCATCGCCGTCCCCTGCCCCACGCCGACGCACATCGTCGCCAGGCCGTACCGCGCGTCCTCGCGCTCGAGCCGCCCCAGCAGCGTCACAAGCAGACGCGACCCGCTCGACCCGAGGGGATGCCCCAGCGCGATCGCCCCGCCGTCGGCGTTGACGATCCGGGGGTCGAGTCCGAGTCGACGCATGCACGCCAGCGACTGCGAGGCGAATGCCTCATTGAGTTCGACGGCCCCCAGGTCGGATGCCGACAGCCCGGCCTTCGCGAGCGCCTTCTCGGTCGCGGGCACCGGACCGAGCCCCATGATCTCTGGCGCCAGCGCGGCGGAGGCGTGCGCGACGATCCGGGCGCGAGGGCGCAGGCCATGGCGTTCGACCGCCTCGGCACTGGCCACCACGATCGCCGATGCCCCGTCGTTGAGCGAGCTGGAATTGCCCGCGGTCACGACCTCGCCGCCCGTCACGACCGGCCGGAGCCCCGCGAGCGCAGCCAGGGATGTGTCGCGGCGCGGGCCCTCGTCGGTATCGACCACGCCGCGAGCGGTCTCGACGGCGACGATCTCGTCGCGGAAGTGCCCGGCATCCTGAGCCCGGACCGCCCGCTCGTGGCTGCGGAGCGCGAAGGCGTCGGCATCGGAGCGCGAGACGCCGTCGATCCGGGCGACCTCTTCGGCCGTCTCGGGCATGGTGAAGGTGGCTTTGTCGCGCGCGGCGAGGCGCGGATTGGTGAAGCGCCAGCCGATCGACGTGTCGTACGCCGCCCCGGGTTTCGCCCACGCCCTCTCGGGCTTCGCCTGCACCCAGGGAGCACGAGTCATGGATTCGACGCCGCCCGCGACGATCACGTCGGCATCGCCCGCGCGGATCGCCTGCGCGGCGAGCGCGATCGCGCTCATGCCCGAGGCGCAGAGGCGGTTGACGGTGAGGCCGGGGATGGAGTCGGGCAGCCCCGCGAGCAGAACGGCCATGCGGGCGACGTTGCGGTTGTCCTCACCGGCCTGATTCGCGGCGCCCAGGATGACCTCGTCGATCGCCTCGGCGGGAACGCCCGCGCGGGCCGCCGCTTCGCCGACCACGAGCGCCGCCAGGTCGTCGGGCCGAACGGATGCCAGAGCCCCGCCGTACCGCCCGACCGGGGTGCGCGCACCGCCGATGAGAAACGCATGCGCCATCGTCATCCTCTCCCCCGCCGACTCTGGCGGGGCCCGTCCACCTCGCCCGCGAGGTTTTCCGACCGATCGTTCAGTAATCTTGGCAGAAGGTGTCGCCGGAGGCAACGACGCACGTTCTCACACCGCCGCGATGGGCGAGCGCTCACGCCCCGTCGGCGGCGGGGGCGGTCGACCCTTCTCGCGCGCGACGCTGTTGAGCGCGGCGCTCTTTGCGGCGCTCCACGAGCAGGTACAGCACCGGCACGAGAACGAGCGTCAGCAGCGTCGACGAGATCAGCCCGCCGATGACCACGATCGCCAGCGCGCGCGAGACGAAGACGCCGCCACCCGTGAACCCCAGCGCCATCGGAACGAGCGCGAGCACCGTCGCGGCCGCCGTCATGAGGATCGGGCGCAGACGGAGCCGGGCGCCGTCGATCACCGCCGACAGCAGGTCGTGGCCCGCAGCACGACGGCCGTTGACGAGGTCGACGAGCACGATGGCGTTGGTGACGACGATGCCGACGAGCATGAGCATGCCGATCATGGCGGGGATCCCCAGCGGCGTGTCGGTCGCCAACATGAGGGCGATGGCGCCCGTGGCCGCGAACGGGATCGACACGAGCAGGATCAGCGACTGCGCGAGACTCCGGAAGGTTGCGGCCATGATCAGGAACACGATGGCGATGGCAGCGAGCATCGCGAGGGCGAGGTGGGCCAGCGAGGCATCCTGCTCGGTGGCGCCACCGCCCAGACTCACGGTGACGCCGTCGGGCAGCTCCACGAGACCGAGAGCGGCCTCCACGTTGAGGAGCACGCCCCCGGGGTCGCCGCCCGTCGGTGTCGCGGTGAGGGTGATCGCGCGCATCCCGTCGGTACGGGTGATCGAGGAAGGACCGGTCGAGGTCGCGACGGTGGCGATGTCTCCGACCTCGATGGGGGTCGCCCTCACATCGGCGAGGGCCTTCTGCTGATCGGCGAGGGCGGCCGCGCGGGCCCGCTGCGCCACGGTCTCGTCGCGGGTCTCGATGAGGCCGTCGATCTGCGTGCCGAGCTGCGCGATCGATGCCCGCACCTGAGCGATGCTCTGCTGCAGCTGAGCGATCTGCTCGTGACGCTGCGCCTCGCCGAGGCTGTCGGCGAGAGCGTCGACGCTCGCCTGCGCCGCGGCCGCCTGCTGAGCGGCGGCGGCGGGATCTGGGGCCGGATCGGCCGGGGGCGTCGTCGACGCCGGCGGCGGGCTCGCGGTGAGGAGCGTGTTCAGCTGAGCGACCAGATCGGCGAGCTGCGTCTGCGCGGAGGAGCGCGCCGACCGCGTCTCGGCGAGTTGATCGCTCAGGCTCTCGTCCTGTCGCGCTTCAGCGGCGGCCTGCTCAGCGTTCTGCGCGACGACGAGCGCATCGGAGGCCCGCTTCTGCGCGGTCGCCTGCTGGAGGGCCGAGACCGGGAGCTCGAAGCCGGCGATCTGCGCCGGGGTGGCGTCGTTGGCCTGACCACGCAGGACCACCTCGTGGCGATGTCCGTCGAGCTCGACGGTGCCGACGCTCGCTCCCCGCAGACTGTCGTGGATCGCCCGGCCCACCTCCGCCTGCGTGAAGCCGTACTGGGCGGCGCGACGCTGGTCCACGCTCACCGCAAGGATCGGCTCGTCGGCGACGGCATCGGTGCGAAGGCCCTCGAGATCGCGCAGCTCGGCGAGCGCCGCCCGCACCTGCTCGGCTCCGGCGGCGAGGGACTTCTCAGAAGCACCCGACACCGTGACGGTGAGGTCGGAGTTTCCTGTCGAAGAGGTGCCGTGCACGGCGATCTGACCGACGCCCTGGACCGACGACAGCTCCGCCCGGAGCCTCGCCACGGCGATCTGGGGGTCGGCATCGTCGTTCAGGATCACGGTGTGGGTGACAGATTTCTCGGTCACGTTGGTGAGGGCGGTCGCGACATCGTCGTCGGCATCGAGGATCTCCTCGATCTGCGCGGCTCGCTCGCTCGCTGCGGGCAGAGACAGGCCGGGAGGCATGGCCTGCGTCACCGAGACCGTGCGCTGACCGTCGTCGTCGAAGAAGCTCTCACGCAGCGCACCCGACGCGACGACGGTGAGCACGAAGACGACGACGGCGACGGCCAGGGTGCCCGCCGGCCGGCGAAGGGCGAGATGCAGGAGCGGAACGTACGCGGCCTGGAGACGGTCGAGGGGCTCGGTCCCCTGCCCGGCGACGATGCCGGGCACGCCACGACGACGGCGACGCTCGTTCTCTCGCTCGACCACCTGTCGACGGCGCTCCGCCTCTCGGTCCTCCCGCTGGCGGCGACGTCGTTGGAGAGCGGCGAACCTCTCCGGAGAGAGCGGACGGGGCGGCCTCCGCATGACCCATGACGCCAGCACCGGCACGACGGTGAGAGACACGAGCAGAGACGCGAGCAGAGCGATCGTGACGGTGACCGCGAACGGTCGGAACAGCTCACCCGTGATGCCCGGCACGAAGGCGATCGGCGCGAAGACCGCCACCGTGGTGAGCGTGGAAGCCGTGATGGCGCCGGCCACCTCACGCACCGCCTGCACGATGCCAGGGTCCGTCGATACCCCGGTTTCGCGATGCCGAGCGATGTTCTCGATCACCACGATCGAGTCGTCGACCACGCGGCCGACGGCGATGGTGAGCGCGGCGAGGGTCAGGATGCTCAACGAGAAGCCGCCGACGGCGAGACCGATCATGGCGATGAGCAGCGAGAGCGGGATCGAGATCGCGGTGATGATCGTGGCCCGCACCGACAGCAGGAACAGCAGGATCACGCCGATGGCGAAAGCCAGGCCCAGCGCTCCCTCGGTCGACAGGTCGTGGATGGACTGCTCGATGTACGGTGCCTGATCGAAGATCGTGGTGAACGCGACGTCGGAGCCGAGCGCGTCGCGCCGGTCGTCGAGAACGCGGGCGACCTCGTGCGAGACCTCCACCACCCCGGCCTGCGGCGTCTTCGTCACCGAGATCGTCACCGCGGGCACGCCGTCGACGCGCGCGAGCGAGGTCTCGGGTGCGCTCTCGAGCGCGACGTCGGCCACCTCGCCGACCGATACGGGGCCGTTCTCACCCGGAATCACCAGTGCCGCCACCTGATCGGTGGAGGTCGGAACGCTACCGACCTCCACCGCGAGGGCGGTGTCGCCCTCACGGCTGGTTCCGGCCGCTGTTACCGAGAGCGACGCGGCCAGCACGTCCTGCACCTGCGAGGCCGTGACGTCCTTGGCGGTGGCGTCGGACGGACGCATCGTCACCACGAGACGCTCCTCGTCGACGCCGGTCACCGTCACCTCGCGCACGCCGTCGACGGCCCTGAGGGCGGGCACCAGCACTCGCTGCACCTCATCGCCCAGCAACGCGGCGTCGCCGGCCGACGTCACGGCCACCTGCACGGCGGGAAGGTCGTCGGTCGACCCGGCGTACACCTCGGTGACCACGTCCCTCGGGAGGGCGGCCTGGGCCGCACCGACCGCCGACCGCAGGTCTTGCACCACCTTCTCGGCATCCAATCCGTACGGCCACTCGACGCTCACTCTCGAGACGCCGCCACCCGTGGTCGAGGTGACCCGGTCGACGCCCGGCACGGCCTTCACCGCGTCTTCGAGGGGAACCGTCACCTCTTTCTCGACCGAGGCCGACGAGGCTCCCGCGTAGGTCGCGACGACCGACGCGGTGGGCGGCTGAAGCGAGGGGAGGAGTTCCTGCCGGAGCCCGGACGCGGCGATCAGCCCCGCGGCGACGATGAAGATCGAGACGAGGACGACGAGGAGACGGTTGGCGAGGCTCAGCCTCGTCAGCGAAGACACGGTGGAAGTTCCTCTCAGCCGAGTTCCGGGGACTCGGTCGTGTGGTGCGGGGTGGCGGGACTGATCCGTCGGAGGAGCACGCTGGCGTTGTTGCCGCCGAATCCGAAGGCGTTGACCAGGGCGTGCTCGACCGGCCGGTCGCGGCGGAGCGCAGGTCCCTCGACGGGGAGGTGAACGCCCTCGACCTCGACGGGATCGCGCAGCCCCACGGTCGTCGGTATGCCCCCTTCCCGCACGGCGGCGACGGCCACGGCGATGCCGGGGAAGGCAGAGGCGTGCAGCAGGTGGCCGAGAGCGCCCTTGTGCGACGAGACGGCGACCGCCGGCCACCCGCGCTCCGCGACGAGTCGCGACACGGCCTCGAGCTCGGCCGCATCACCCTGCACCGTGCCGGTCGCATGCGCGTGCACGTAGTCGACTCCGGTCGCGCCGGCCTCGTCGAGCGCTCGTGCCATGCAGGCGTAGACGACATCCGGGTCGGAGGCGACCGAGGAACGCCCGCCGATCTCGGCGACCGATGCTGCGAGCGCGGCGAGGGGCGTGGCGCCACGAGCGGCCGGGGCCGCCGCGCGCTCCAGAAGAACCGCACCGGCACCCTCGCCGACCAGGATGCCGTCGCGCTCGCGATCGAAGGGACGCGAGGGCGCGGTCCCGATCGCCTTGACCACCCGCAGGCTCTCGCTCGCATAGGGATTGCACACCGACGCCCCCGCGACGAGGACGGCGTCGTGGATGCCGGCGCGGATCAGTCTCGCGGCGAGGTGGATCGCGAACAGCGCGCTCGCGCACGCGTGCGAGACGACGAGCGGCCGTTCCCAGCGCCGCGCGTCCGCCACGACGGTGATCGGCGCGTAGAGAGCGTTCTGCTCGCCGGGCGGCGCCTCGGCCTGGGCCGCGAGCAGCAGGAGGGGCGGCGGCGAGTTCTCCGGCCACCGCGCCTCGGCGAGGGCCTCACCGATCGCCGACGCGAGCCATGAGGACGGGGCGGCACCGTCGAGTACGGCGCGATCGATGGGCCGCGTCGCCGCGTCATCGCTCGCGCCGACGGCGGGCGCGCGGCCGGCGAAGAGGCCGTCGAGCAGTGCCGGTACTCCGCGGCCATAGGCCGACACCAGCCCGACACCCGTGACGACGACATCGCTCATGCTCCGCTCCCCACGAACGAGGGGCAGTCGACATGCGCAGCCAGGAGGTCGCAGTCCTCGGGGTGCGGCCCGTGCAGCTCGTATCGCACGACGAGCGCCGACCGGCATCCCTCGAGCAGGGATGCCACGAGCCCCGCGTCGAACGCGGACGCCAGCACGAGACAGGATCGCGGCCGCCCGCTTCCCCGGGCGGCAAGCGCCGCACGGACGGACTCGGAGGTCTCCATACCCGTCGAGTCGGTGGGACGCACGCGGGCCGTCTCGTCGTCGACCGTGACGACCAGACGCCGCGCGAAGGCCGTGGCGAACGCGCCGGCGAAGACGAGCAGGAGGTCGACGGCGTCGAAAGACTCGCCCACGACGGGGGCGAGAAGGTCGAAGGACCGCCGCACCGCGGTCTCGGGCACGCGCCGGGTGCCCTCGGGGAGCGTCTCGATCGCGAGCGGGGAACCCGAGAACGGGTACTCCGCCGCAGCGAACCGGTGGGCCAGGCCCGGCCGCGGGCTCACGCCTACCCAGGAACAGCCGGCAGTCATGATGCCTCCCCCGCCTCGGCGACCATCGGTGCGGGCCGGTCAGCGGCATCCATCGCCCGCAGTGCCCACGGCGCCGCCAGACCTCCCAGCAGGGCGATCGCCGCGAGGACGACGCACGCGACCTGCCACGAACCGACCTCGTAGGCGATCCCCGCGAGAGCCGTGCCGACCGCGCCTCCCGCGAGGGCGGCGGCCTCGTAGGCGCCCATCGCGGTCCCGAACCGCGAGCGACCGGTCGACTCGGCGACGACGGCCTGCTCGACGGGCATCACGATGGCCCAGGCCACGGCGCTCAGCACCCACAGGATCCCGATGACCGTCGGGGTGGGGGCGAACGCCAGGCCCACCGCGAAGGCGCAGCTCAGACCGGCGGCGATCAGCAGAGCCCTGCGGCGGCCGATACGGACGACGACGACGTGCAGCGGCTTCGGCAGGACCGCGAGCGCGATGGCCCCCGGGAGAAAGACCCACGCGGCCTCGATCACGCCGAGCTCGAAGTGCTTCTGCAGATGGATCAGGAGCACGATGCCGATGCCCGCCTCGGCAGCCGTCGAGCCCACGACCGCGCCGAGCAGGGGTGCGAGCCGCCGGACGAGCCCGCGGGCCGGGCCGGGAGAGCGTTCCTGACGAGACCGCTCGGCGGGCAGGAGCGCCACGAGCACCGCACCGGCCAGACAGGCGAGGGCAGACAGCAGGAACAGGCCGGTGTACCCGACGGCGCCCAGCGCCGACAGCCCAGCGACGAAGGCGATCCACGCACCGGTCTCTTCCGCCGACACCAGGCTCGCGAACGCCGTCGCGTCCGACACGTACTGCTCGCTCACCATCGCGCGCAGCGCCACCCACAGCACGGAACCGCCCACCCCGCTCACGACGGCCGCGGCGAACGCGACCGCGACGACGCCGTCCGTCGCGAGAGCGTACCCCGCGACCCCCAGACCGTAGATCACGGCACCGAAGGCCGCGACCACGCGCCGGTCGGCGCGATCCGCCGCCCAGCCCGCCAGCGGGCGGGCCGCGCACGACACCACCAGCTCGAGGGCCACGAGAAGACCGATGGCCGTGGCATCCAGACCGAGGGCCAGGCCCGCCCAGAGGGGAACGACGAAGTCCAGCAGGTCAGCGGGGCCCCGCGTCAACGCCGCGGCACAGCGCAGGAACGACCACCTCGATTCCCGCGGATCACGAGCTGACATCGGCGACGGTTTCCTTTCGCGCGGCGGCCCGTCCGGCTTCCGCTTCGGCGGCGAGACGTGCGCGGTCGATCTTGCCGGTGCCGAGCCGGGGCACCTCGGCGACGAGGACCACCCGGTTGGGCCACTCGTGTTCGGGGAGCGCGGCTCTCACCCGCTCTGCCACCCACTCGGCCCGCGTGTGCGTGCCGGCGTCCTCGATGAACGCGGTGAGGTGAGCGCCCCGACGCTCGTCGGCCAGAGCAATCAGCGTCAACGGAACGCCCGCTCGATCGGCGCGATCTTCGAGGTGGGCGGGATAGATGGTGTGGCCCCCGCGATGCACGGCCCCCGCCCGGCCGATCACGCGCAGGGCGCCGTGGGCATCGACGGAGCCGATGTCTCCGGTGCGGTACCAGCCGTCCTCGACCTCAGCGGGCCGATCGTCGCCGATCGTCGCGGTGAACAGAGCTTTCGAACGGATCCACAGCTCGCCCGTCTCACCGGGCTCCACCAGCGCCCCATGGGGTCGGCGGACCGACAGTTCGACGCCCGGCAGAACCCGCCCCAACCCCTCGGGCCGTTCGAGCGTCGCGAGAGAGACGTTGCCCAGCTCGGTCGAGCCGTAGCCGTCGAGCAGCGACCGCCCGGTGATCCGCAGGAACCGCTCGGCGAGCGACGGCCTCAGCGGAGACCCACCGACGCACCACATGCGCACGCGCGGTGCCATCTCGACGCAGCCGCGTTCCTCCAGCAGATCGAGGATGTCGGCGATGACGGGCGGAGTGGCATCCACCACCGTCACGCCGCGGGGAAGCGCGGCCCGCAACGTCTGGACCGGACGGCGATGGTTGCCCATCACCAGGGTGCACCCCACGAGCCACCACGCGAGCACGAGCGAGAGACCGTACTGGTGGCTCAGTGGCAGCAACGGCAGCAGAACGTCGTCGGCGCGGTACCCCATGGCGTCGACGGTCGCCCGGACGTTCTCGAGCACGGAGGAACCGGAGCGCACCACACCGCGCGGTCGCCCCGACGAGCCGGAGGTCCACAGGACGATGCCGTCATCGCGGTCCTCCCACGCGGGGAAGCCCGCCGTGGTACGGCGATCGCACCCGCAGTCGAGGTGCGCGCCGACCGCGGCGACGACCGGGCCGGCACCACCGAGGTCGACGCGATCCCGCACGGGCGGCAGGCCCCGGGCCGTGATCGTGGCCGCACATCCGGTGCGCGCGGCGATCTGCTCCACGTCAACGGCGGGAAGGCCGGGGTCGAGCAGCACGATCGAGACCCCGGCATCCATCAGGGCGAGAAGGACGAGTGCTGTCTCGGGTGTCGACTCGTCGCATACGAGCACGCGGGAGAACGTCCGCAGACCCCGATCTTCGAGATGCTCGCGGATACGACCGACCATGTCCGAGGCGCAGAACGAGCGGCCCTCCACTCGCCGGACGCGCGGGCATTTTGTCGTCGCCGCACGCTCGAGGAACCACGCCGCGCCGCCGTGGAACACGATCTCGCCGTTGCGGTGGGGCCGGGCGATGGCTTCGATCACCGTCTGCGCGACGTCGGAGGTCGTCGCGAGCCTGCCGATCTGCCTCCGTCGTTCCGCGGTGGAGCCCGGCCGCAGCCGTTCCATCAGCAACGTCGTCGCGGAATCGACCACGACATCGGCCGAGACGACCACCAGTCGTGCCCCGACGGCGGCGATGCGCTCGGTGAGCGCGAGCAGCGCATCCTGTCCCGCGCGCTTGGATGCGGCGACCGTCTCGTACTCCGGCTCCGGCGCGACCTCGCGGCTGAAGTGCGCCTGATGGCTGGTGAGGTACACGATCACACCGCCGTCGCTCATCACGGGCAGGGCGTCGCCGACGAGTTGGGCCAGAGCATCCCGGTTCAGCGCGAAGGCGTCGTGCGCGGTGCTCCCCTCCTCCATTCCCCCGGATGCCGCGAGCACGAGGACGTCGATGCGCTCGAGGCCCGAGATGAGGTGTCGCCGCGCTCGCGGATCGCGCAGGTCTCCGACGCGCACGTCGATCTCGTGCGCGCCCTCGGCGACGGCCCTGTCGGAGAGACGACGGGCACGCGCGAGCTTCTGCCGGCAGCCGACGACGACCCGCTCCCCCGCGACGGCGAGTCGGCGGGCGACTTCTGCGCCGATCCCGCGCGAGCCGCCCGCGACCACGACGGTGCGCCCCGTCACGCGAGGGCCTCCGACACGGCCGCGGGCGAGATCGGAACGGTCTCGAAGCGGTCGCCGCCGTGCCTGCGGAAGGCCGACGACGGGCCGGGCACGATGAGACCCGTCACGCCGACGGCCTCCAGGCCGTCGTACAGCGTCGTGCCCACCGTCGGGTGCGTCCACCCGTCGAGCAGGTCGGTGCGCACCTCCTCGGCCGTGTTCAGCACCGCGCCGGTGACGTCGGAGACGATCGGCACGGCGGGGTCGTCGAAGACCACGCCCGCGTAGGCCTCGAGCTCCACCCGCTCGCGCACGGGCATCATCCGGGGGCAGTGCTCGGCCCGATCGATCGTGTAGTAGACGATTCCGCGGCGCGCGCGCACCGCGTTGTCGAGGCGTGCGATCGCCGCGGCCGTTCCCGAGACCGCGTACACGCCCCGATCGCCCCGCACCGAGACCTCCGCCCACCCGTCGGGCTCTCCCGCCGCGCGCACGAGCGCCTCGATGTCGGCATCCGCCACCCGTGAGAAGAAGATGCACGCGAGCGGCACGTCGAGACCGGCGAAGAACGCCCTCTCCGCCGCGGTGCTCCGCGACAACAAGCCGACCATCTCACCGAGTGGCAGACAGCCCGCGGCAACGGCTCCGGCGAACGCGCCGAAGCTCTGACCGCAGATCGCTTGCGGGCGCAGGCCTCTCTCGTCGCGAGCCCACTCGGCGAGAGCGAGGTTGATCGCGAGGAAGGCCGTCTGGTACGGCTCCCAGTCGTAGATGTCGGCGTTCGCGTAGGCCTCCTCGAGGTCGTACCCCAACGCCTCGCTGCACTCGTCGAACAGGCGCCGGGCGACCGAGAACCGGTCGAGGAAGCGACGCACGTGACGGTGACGCGCCGGCGTGAGACCGGGGAAGAGAAGAGCGTGCATCATCGGCCCTCCCCCGCTGTCGCGGGCGGTCGCGGCAGCGGAAAGTCACCGGCCAGTTCCTCGAAGCCCGGCGCGACATCGTCGAGCGAGACGGCGACGTCGAGCACGACCGCACGGCCCGTCGCGGCCCGCCCCCAGGCCCGACGCACGGCCTCGGCGAGCTCCGCGGCATCGTCGCACCCCTCGTAATCGAGCGCGTACGCGGCGCACAGGCCGCGCACGACCGTGCGGCTCCCCACGAACGAGAACGGTGCGCCGGCGCGGCGCCGGTTCGCTTCGAGCCACCCGAAACCCCCGTTGGTGAGGACCACGACGAGAACCGCGCTGTCGATCTCGGCGAGGGCCGCGAGGTCGGGCCCGATCGAGCTGAAGGCGCCGTCACCGCCGATGACGACCACCGGACGCGGGTCGCCCAGGGCCACGCCGCGGACCGCGGCCATGCCGAACCCGAGCGGGGTCTGCTCGCTCGGAACGAGACACGCGGCGTCGCGACGCACGATCCAGTGCGGGAAGACGTACGACCAGATGTCCTGCAGGCCGTTCTCATGGATGCTGACCCGTGCCGTCGGCACGGCGGCGTCCACTTCGCGCAGCACGTCCTTCACTCGCGGAATCGCTCCGTGTGCCGTCACCGGCGCCGGGTCATCCCCCGCCCGGAGCGCCACGTGCGCGGCGGCGACGGCGGCCGACCAGCTCGAATCAGCAGGGACGGTCGGCAGGGCGGTACGCCAGGCGCGCACCACGTCGGCGACATCGGCCACGATCCGTTCCGTCGCCCAGGCCGGGGTGAACTCGCTCTCGTCGTCGAGCACCTGAACGATCCGGCATCCGGGGGCCAACCCGGTATCCCAGCCGAAAGTCGCTGTCTCTTCCAACCGGGAGCCGAGCGCGACGATCACGTCGACGCTCCGCAGGATCGCGGCGGCCCCGTCCGGTGCGTAGAGACCGCTGACCCCGAGGAATGCCGGGTGCGTCTCATCGATCACTCCCCGACCGGATGCCGTGACGGTGACGGCCGCGCCGAGCCGGTCGACCAGTGCGACGATGTCGTCGCCGAGCCCGGTGTCGGAGCAGCCGCCCCCGACCACGACGAGGGGCCGTCTCGCGTCGCGGACGACGTCGGGCAGGGGCACGTCGGGGCTCGTCCGCCTGCGCTGCGGTGGGCGGACGCGCGCCGCAGATGACGGTGGAAGACCCTCCGGGACCTCGAGGATCACCGGTCCGCGGCCCCGACCCCGGCTCAGCCGGAACGCTTCGGCCAGCCCGCCGGCGACCGTGTCCTCGTCGACGCGGATCGTGCCGACGGTCAGCGCTCCCAGCGCCTCGATCGGATCCAGCTCCTGGAAGGCGCCCGTTCCGAGCCGGTCCAGGGGCACGCCCGAGCTGATGAGCACGAGCGGGTGACGCTGAGAGCGCGCTTCGAGCAGTCCGGTGGCCGCGTGGGTGAGGGCCGGCCCCTTGCCCACGAAACAGACCGACGGCCGGCCCGAGATCCGCCCGTACCCGATGGCCTGATAGGTGGCGTGTCGCTGGTCGCGAGCAAGCACGACCCGGATGCCGCTGCGCTCGAGCGCTCCGAGGATCGTCATGTCGTCGCCGGGCAGCCCGAAGACCGTGTCGACGCCGTGCGCCGTGAGCCCCTCGGCGACCCGATCCCACACGGTGTCGCGCGTCATGCGCTCACGTCCTCTGCCCGGAGCCGCGGAAGGTAGGCGGAGAGGCCTTTCGACAACAGGATCGGTTCGGGGCGGACGACGCCGTCCACGGCGATGTAGTTCGCCATCGCGCCGCGGCCGCCCAAGGGGGCGTTCCCGTCGTCGACGGCGAGCAGCGTCTCGTCGACGGTCAGCGTGTGACGGCGCGAGAGCGCCGATACCAGCCGATTCGTGGGCCCGAACACCGTCGCGCCCATCGCACGCTCGTGGTATTTGCCGGAATCGAGCGTCTCCACGACCGCGGATTCGTCGTCGTACAGGCCGACGTTGAAGATCGGGGAGAAGAACTCGAGGATCTCCATCCGTCGCGCGTCGTCCCAGACGAGCACCGTGGGCTCGATGTGACGCGAGCCGAAGTGGATGCGGCCCCCGCGATGGATACGGCCCTGGTGGCGGTCGAGGTAGTCCGCGATGTCGCGCACGATCCCCGGATAGCAGATGTCGCCGTAGTCGCTCCGCGGGTCGTCGTAGGCACCGTAGCGCACCTCGTCCAGGCGTCGATCCAGCGCCGCGAGCAGACCATCGGCCGCGTCGCGCTCCACCCAGATCGCGTCGGGTCCGAGGCAGTCCTGGCCGGAGTTCAACAGGCGGATGTCGACGATGCCGCGCGCCGCGTGTTCCAGGTCGGCGGTCGCCGTGACGACGATGGGGTTGATCCCCGAGCCGAGGAAGAACATCATCTGATCGCGACGCAGGCGCGCCCGGATGCGCTCGGCGTTCTGGTATGCGCCGGCGAAGACGACGACGGGCGCGGTGGGCACCGTGCGTTCGACGAACTGGCGCTGCGTCTCGTCGCGGATCTCGATCGCGAAACCGTGCTCGGGCGCGAGCAGCGCGTGCAGACGCGCCACGGTGTCTCGGACGTGGGATGCCGGGCGGACGAGGACGCGCGAGGCGTAGAGCGAGGGCACGAGCGCGTAGAGGACGTACGAGTAGAGCACCACGTTCGACGGCAGGAAGACCGCGATGGCCGATACGCGGGGCGGGCGATGCTCGGCGACCTCGGCACCGGCTCCTCGCAGCGCTGCGACGGCGGCATCCACCTCGTAGTCCGCCGCCTTCCTCGTACAGATGACCGTGAGGATGGCCAGGACCTCCGCCCGGCGCGCCTCGATGACGTCGGCGAGCGCGGAGAGCTGTTCGGGCATGGCGAAGCGCGCCGCGGGCGAGGCGTGGGTCTTCTGCATGGTGTCCTTCGAGAAGAGAGGCGGCTATCTCGCGAGCGAGAGGCGAGCCAGACGGGAGTAGGAGCGGGAGGTACGAACGAGGTGGGAGTGGGTGCCGGTGGAGATCGTGCCGTCGCGGCGCAGGTAGACCACCTGGTCGGCCCCCGCCGCCGTGTGCAGGCGGTGCGTGACGACGAGCACCGTCCGCGTGCCCGCGAGTCCGCCGATCACCGCGTTGATGCGCGCCTCGGACTCGGGATCGAGCCGCGAGGTCGGCTCGTCGATGAGGACGATCGAGCCCGGCGACAGCAGCGTTCGAGCGAGTGCGAGGCGTTGCGCCTCACCCCCTGACAGCGCGCGCCCGGTCTCGCCGAGAGGGACATGGATGCCACGGGGATCTTCGTCGACGAGGTCGTCGAGGCCCATGGCGTTCAGCGCCCGCATGAGCTGCTCGTCGTCGGCGTGCGGCGCTCCCAGACGCAGGTTGTCCGCGAGCGAACCGTCGATGAGGGGTGCGTTCTGTTCCATGTAGGCCACGCGGCGGCTCACCTCTCGACGGTCCATCTGCGCCAGGTCGGCTCCGCCGAGCAGGATGCGTCCACTGTCGGGATCGTGCAGGCGGGCGAGGAGGTCGAGGATCGTCGACTTCCCGCTTCCCGATGGCCCGACCAGGGCGCAGATGCTGCCGGCGCGAACGGTGAGGCTGACGTCGCTGACACCGCCCGCGCCGTGCGGGTGGCCGAATCCGACCCCCTCGAGGCGGATGGGTCCGGGGGCGGACACCTCGCTCTCCCCCGCGGGCCGCGCGATGCGCTCGTCGCTCTGGGGGTCCTCGACCGGAACCCGGAGGGCGGCGCTGATCCTGTCCCACGAGGCGCGCGCTCTCTGCAGCACGGGCACGGCGCGCAAGGCGTTCTCGACGGGCGAGAGCACCAGGACGACGTACATCAGGAAGGCCAGCAGCTCGGAGAACGCCATCGTCCCCTGACCGACCTGGATCGCGCCCACCGCCAGAACGGCGAGGAAAGCGCACTGCGTCGCCATCTGGCCGATCGGCGAGACGATGGCCGTGCGGTTGCCGAGGGCGACGGCAGCGTCTCTGGCGCGGACGGCGGGTTCGATCAGACGCGCCACGTACCTTTCGGTCGCCCCGGCCGTGCGGATCGTCCGCATGGCGCGCAGCGAGCTGGCCAGCTCTGATCCCATCTGCGCGGTCGCGTCCTGACTGCGGCGACTCAGCGTCCGCACCGGCCCCGAGGCGAGGGTGACCACCGCACCCGAGACGATGATCGCCACGACCGTCACGAGGAAGAGCAGAGGGCTCAGGATGAACATGAGCGTGCATGCCCCGAGAGTGAGGGCGGCCGCGGTGACGATCTCGAACACCCCGCCGACCACCATGGTGTGCACCTGGGCCGTGTCGGTCGTCAGCAGGCTGACCAGTTCGCCGTGCCGCTCCTCGGAGTAGCGCCGCACCGGCCAGCGGAGGAGCCGGTCGGCGAGCCCGCGCCGCACGTCGAACACCGCCCGCGCGCCCGTGCGTTCGAGCAGGACGGTGTGAAGGCCCGCGGCGACCGCCTCGACGGCGATGACCGCCACCAGCACGACCAGGCTGAGGACGATCGCATGGTTCGTGCGCACCGCCTCGATCACCGCCTGGGCGGCGAGCGGCTGCGCCAGAGCGCATCCGACGGCCACGAACGCCGTTGCGACGATGACGACGAGACGGCCCCGGTGCGGTCGGATGAACGTGTGGAAGAAGGATGCCAAGCTCAGCCTCCCGCTCGCGGAAGATCGAGACCGGGGAACGCGGGGCGCCCGGTCGCCACCGATGAGAGCACGGCCGCGACCCCGGCGGCGCCGGTCGCGTAGTCCATCGAGACGCGAGACAGTCCGCGACCGAGCACTCCGACTCCGTCGCGGTAGGCGACGCCGTGCCAGTCGAGTGCGCGCGCGTGCATGTCGATAGGCGCTCGGGTGTCGGCCACGCCCGCGCGCTGCAGCTGATCGAGCGCGATCATCAGGCCCGCCCGACCGTCGAAGACCCCGGGCTCGATGACGATCGTGGGGCTGAGCGCGCGGACCAGACCCTCGACCTGCGAAGCGGTGAGCGCGTCACGGCCGGCGCGTGCCAGGCGGGCGCCGGCTACCGCGATACCGGCAGAACCGTGTGCGAGATAGGGGTAGAGCACGCCACGTTCCTCGACGAGCAGTGCGCCGTCGGGCCCGGCAGAACACACGAGTAGGTCTCGTGCAAGGCACCGCTGCGCCTGATCGAGGTAGCGGTGGTCGCCCGTCGCCTCGGCGAGTGCAGTGAGGAACACGGCGACACCCGACCAACCGTCGACCAAGCCCGCCGCGGCGCCGGTAACCGTTCCTGCGGCGGCGACGCGCCGGTCGAGGATCCCGTCTGCGAGTCGGGCGGCGGTGTCGATCCCCTCCGCGCCCGCATCGATCAACGCGAGACCGACCCCCGCTCGGCCGCTGTAGAGCGTCGCGTCGTCGGAGGTCGAGATCCGCTCCGCTGCTTCGGCCAGGAGAGCCCGCGCCTCCTCGACGCGGCCGCGAGCGCCGAGGGCGAGCGCCATTCCGGCCTGTCCGCTCAGCAGGCCCGGATCGGCGATCCCGCGCGCACCGCTCGCGAGCCAGTCGACCCACGCCTCGGGCACGTCTTCGCCGAGCTGATGCAGGCTCCACAGGACGCCCGCGGCCCCGGCAGCGAATTGCCGGCCGTTCTCGAGGTACAGCAGCACGTCGCCGGGGAAGAGCCGATCCGCTCTGTCCGGGGTCGCAGACGCCCGGACCGCCTGCACGAGCGACGCGGGGCCGAGAGGCTCGAGCGGAACGGACGGCGCCGAAAGACCGTAGCTGCGCTCGACGAGGTCGCGCCAGTGCGAAGGCAGATCGAAGGTGTCCTGCGCCCATGCGATGTGCTGACCGGCCCGCGCAGGATCGAAAGCGAGCACGATCGCAATGGGGAGGAACAGCCAGAGCGCGAGGGCGCCCAGGGCGTAATGGTCGTCGTCGACGCCCGTCGGCTCGTCGCGGCCCCGCCTCGGCCGAGCGAACCCCGGACAGCCCAGTCCGACCGGCACGCTCGACCCGGCGGCGGCCGCCAGCTCGAAGTCGACGATGCTCAGCCGTCCGTGCGCGTCGACCAGCACGTTCCCGGGGTGCAGGTCGCCGTGGGCCCAGCTGCTCGCATGAAGAGCACCGACGCAGGCCGTCAGCGAGCGCAGGATTCCGAGCGCCCGCTCCCGGTAGACCGCCACGGCCGCACCGTCCGCCGGAAATCCCGCGCGCACGCCGGGGTGATGAACGGCCACCCAGTGCTGCAACGTATCGGCGTCGGAGTACGCCGACACCAGGAAGACGTGCCCACCCAGCTGGAACCGGTCGATCAGCGCGGGCACGCCGTGGAGCCCGTCCAGCGCGATGTGCGCCTGATACTCCCGTTCCAGTCGCTCCACGGCATCCGTTCCGAATCCGTCGAGGCCCGCGTTCGGTCGCGCCTCTTTCAGCACGACCGGCAGACCATCCGAGCGCCGGCGGCCCCGGTACACCCCGCCCGCGTTCGAGAAGTGCAGGGCCTCATCGAAGGTGTACTCGCACTCCGCGAGCTCCGCCCTGCCCTCCTCCGCGAGGCGGAGACGACCGGGCACGTCGACCCACTCCGGGATGACCACGTACGGTCGCCGCTGGTCGGGCACGAGCGAGCCGTCGGGCGCCTCGATGGCATGCACGCGGTGCCCCTCCTCGTCGTCGCACCAGCGTTCGACGAAGCCGCCGTATCGCACGTGCAGAGGCCCCTCCTGCCAGCGCAGGTCGCTCAGAATGGTCGGTCCCGCCAGGCCGCCGATCCGCTCCTGGAGGGCGTCCAGAGCAGCGAAGAGCTCGCCCTCGTCGCGGGGGTAGATGGTGACGAACTTGCCGCTCGCGCTGCGCGAGGCGTACTTCGCCCCGCAGACCAGCAGCACCAGCTCCGAGCGCAGGTACTTGAAAGCGACACCGCGTGGGACGCAGTGCTCGACCACGGCATCGAGAACGGCTCGCGCCGTGCGGGGAATCGCCGCGACGTGGATCTTCCAGCCCTGCGCCGGCCCCTGCCAGCAGACGGGGAACGCGGTGTTCCACTCCCGCGCCGTGCCGTGGGACCATCCGTCGGGGAGGACGACCTCGTAGGGGCGCATCCTCTCATCGCCGCGGGCATCCATCCGGAAGGGATCCTCGAAATGCAGGTGATCCGCCAGCAGGAAGAGGTCGAGATTGGCGCGCCGCGCCTGACGGAGCGCGCTCATCGCGACGCCTCGGCCGAGGCGGACATGATCCCCACCGCCGTCGCCTCCGGCGATGCGACATATGCGGCCATCCGCGCGCGGGAGCGTTCGACCGACTCATCGCGGTCGCTCCGGCGCTTCACGCGATCCGGCAGGTCGACGCCGAACTCGTCGAACTCTGCGCGCAGAATGCTCCATACCAGGGCGTCTTCACGGCGGCCGTCGATGTAGTAGTACTCGCGCAGGATGCCATCCAGCACCGGTCCGCCGCGACGCGCGAGCATGTTGACCATCGGCACGTTCGACATCGCGGTGATGAACTCGACCCGGTTGGCGTCGTGGGTGTAGAAGGACTCCTCGATCACGGCGTCGATGGCCTCGGCGCCGTAGCCCTGGAACCACAGGGACGCATCGCTGATGATCACCCCGAGCGAGATGTTGCGCGCCGCACGCTGACCGACCCACCGCCACTCCGCGAAGCCGATGTCTTCTCCGCTCCGGGTGGAGACGATGACGTAGTGCACCGCGCCGTCGACGATGGTCGCCGCGATGGCCTCGGCGTCGACCGCGGACGCGTCGCGGATGCCGGCCCGCGAGCCCGCGGTGTTGCGATCGGCCAGCTTCGCGATCGTCCCGGCATCTCCCGCACCGGCCGCGCGCAACGAGACCCGGAGATCCCTCATGCGACGCCCCCGCCCCTCGATGACGTCGCGCCCGTATCGTCGAGGCCGGAGGATGCCGCCAGCACCAGAGCTGCGCACTGCCCACCGAATCCGAACGATGTCGACATTCCGCGTCGAGCGGTGATCCGGCGGTTCTCGCCGCGGACGATGTCCAGCTCGCGATCGATGGGATCGTCGCAGTTGGCGGTGGCGGGAACGACGCCCTCGCGCAGCGAAAGGATGAGCGCGACGGCCTCGATCGCGCCGGCCGCGGCGACCGTGTGACCGGTGAGCGGCTTGATTCCGTAGATGGGGATGGAGGGGGCGTCGTCGGCGAAGACGGCGCGGAACGCGTCGAGCTCGACCGGATCGTTCAGGCGGGTACCGGTCGCGTGCGCGCTGAAGAGATCGATCGAGGCGCTCTCGAGATCCGCGTCGACCAGGGCCGCGTGCATCGCTGCGACGGCGCCCCGTCCGTCGGCATCGGGGGCGGTCGCGTGAGCGATGTCGGTGGCGGCGCCGAATCCGAGGACCTCGGCGAGCGGCTGCACCCCTCGCCGACGGGCGTGGGTCTCCGTCTCGAGAACGAGCATCGCGCTCCCCTCGCCCAGCACGAATCCATCGCGGTCGGCGTCGAAGGGACGGCAGGCCCGGGACGGGGCGTCGTTTCGCTCCGAGAGCGCGCCGACGATCGACATGCTCGCCATCGAGAGCCGGGTGACCGTGGCGTCGGACGCGCCGCAGACCATCACGTCGGCGACCCGTGCCCGCAGCAGGGCCGTCGCCAGCCCTATGGCGTTGGCTCCGCTGGAGCACTCGGTGGAGACGGTCAGAGACGGTCCCCGGGCGTCGAGGGCTCTCGCGATCTCGGCGGCCGCGCCGCCCATCGATCCGCTGGCGGCCAGGTAGGGCAACCGACGCCGCAGCTCGTGCGCACCGCCGACGGCAAGTGCCGCGCTCGCCTCCGCATTCGTCGCAAGGGGACCGGCAGACGTGCCGACGCAGACTCCGAGGCGCGCGGGGTCGACCTTCTCATCGAGTCCGCTCTGCCCGGCCGCCTGAACGGCTGCGGCGAGGGCCATCGCCACGAACCGGTCCACACGTCGTCTGACCTTGGCCGGCACGAGGGGGTGGTAGTCGGCGTCGTCGACCTGACCCGCGAAACGCGTTCCGAGGTCGCTCACCTCGAATCCGTCGATGTCGCGAACGCCGCAGTGTCCTGAGAGAAGCGCCGACCAGAACGTCGCGACGGTGGATCCGATCGGCGTCACGACCCCCATCCCCGTGACCACGATCCGCTCAGACATCGCGACGGCCCTCCGGATTCGGTCGGGAGGCGTCGTCCGAGGTGTCGGGCTTACGCCGAGAGGGCCAGAGCGGGGCCGAGAGGAGGACCCCGGCCCACACGACGATCGCACCGAGGGGCCAGAAGGTGTCGAAGCTCCCGCGCATGAGGCACCACGCACCCCAGACGAGCAGCACGACGATGGAGACTCCGCCCCACAGGCGCCACTCGGCGACCCAGGTCTTCACGTCATCCTCGTTGTGAGTCATTTCGTTCTCCGTGTCTTCCACAAATGAGCGAGGTCGCACGTTTGGTGGGAGAGGTCACTCCCCCACCAAACGGCGGTTCCGACGACCGGGGCGGGTGCACGCACCCGCCCCATCACGGTGCGATCAGAAGCAGTGGGTGCTGATGCTGCTCACCGCGGCGAAGCCGTCGGCGGTCTCTCGAGCCGTCTCCAGCTTCTGCAGATCGAGGATCGACATGTTCCCCTCCTTTCCGTGGATCGCCTTCGAGCGCGCTGTCGTGCTCAGCGGACGCAGTGATTGCTGACCGTGCTCGCGGCCATGGCCGAGACGTCGGTGGCCGCCTCGAGCTTCTGGAGGTTGAGGATCGCCTGCATGTCGTCACCTCCTTTCCGTGGTCGCAGTGCGGGTCGCGGGCGACGCGGGGTCGCGCGGGCGACTCGATGGTTCATGACGCCGCCTCGGGTTGCGAGGGCGCGGGGCTGCGGGCGGCGACGATCCGATCCGCGAGCCACGCCAGAGTCACCTCGGCGCGGTTACCCGCCGTGTGCGCTTCGCGCAGGAGGGGCTCGAGATCGACGTCGTAGGTCTCTTCCGAGAAGACGGCGAGTTCCAGGACCGACAGTGAATCGACATCCAGATCGTCGAAGAGGGTGCTCTCCGGCCGGATCGACTCCGGCGCGAGGTCGAGCATGTCGGCGAGAAAGGCGCGAAGCCCTGCGATGACGTCGTCGGGGGTCATGAGGGGTTCCTCTCGATCGGGGCGGCGACGCGCCCGGTGTGCTCTCGTACGTGCCGGCCCTCGATGCGTTCGGGCGCGACCACCCGTGCCCGGTCGACCACGTGGCGGGTGAAAGCGGGGTCGGCTCCGATCCACCGCATACCCCGCAGGAACGAGTCGACGCCGGTCTGCGTCGCGGCGCGCGCCTCGTGGGAGTCCGCCGCGAGGAAGGCCGAGGTGGGCTGCAGCCGGTCGGTGAGGACGAGCGCGAGCGGCATGGCCCTCTCGAGCACGTCGTAGATCGCCTCGGCGTGGCCCTCTCGGATGCCCGTCCGCAGCGCGTGCAGACCGAAGCTGATGTGGCGTGACTCGTCTCGACACATCGCCGCGAAGGCGGAGCGGATGCCGGGGAGCAGGTCGGTCTTCCCCAGGGCACGCACGATCGAGCGCTGACCGCTCACCGCGAGGACGCCTTCGGTCACGAGGTGGAAGAGGGTGACGCACCGCAGCCACTTCTCGTAGTCGCGGGGATTCGCGACACTCGCCCGCATGATCTCGCCTTCGAGGAGCGCGAGATCCCGGTGCTCTTGCTCCGCCAGTTCCCAGGCCTGCCGCAGCATGATCGTCGGGTCGGGGTCATACCCCAGCACTTCGTGACCGACGCGGAACATCAGGCGTGCGTGACGGGCTTCGTCGGCGACCTGGGTGCCGAGGAAGATCAGATCCTCTTCATCGGGCGCACCGAGCTGGACGGGCGCGAGCAGGTCGAGCCCCGTGTACTCGCCGACGATGAACGTCGAGATCGTGGCTTCGAGCTGACGCCTCAGCGTGCGCGGCAGGCGGGTCTGAAACGTGTCGCGATCACGATCGAGACGAACGGCGTCCGCCGACCACTGCTGTTCCTCCCAGCGCCGGTACAGATCGCGCGGGCGAAGGCGACGTTCTGCCAGCAGGTTGGCGTGATCGGAGATGTCGCTCGCATCGAGTGTGCCGAGCTGATCGAACGATGCCGACTCGACCAGCGTGCTCCAACGAACCATGGCCCCCCTCGATTGAGCCGTTATGCACGTCGACGTCGGATCTCACTGGATCGTCGAGTCTCGGGCAGAAGAAGTGGTCGGTTCGAGAGCGGGGGATACGAACGGTGGTCAGGTGCGAAGATACGGTTCCACGCCAGGAAAAGGAGCCAGCGCGGTGTGTTCGGTGAAGACGAGATCAGGTGGGGAACATCTCCTCGACGGTCAGGCCCTGGCGGCCGCCGGCGACGAGATACTCCCGCACCGACACCTCGTCGACGCCGGGGTTCGGCAGGTCCGCACCCCGAGGATCCTCGGCCGGAGAGGCCCGATCCGCAGGTCGCGAAGCGCTGGTATCCATATTTGGACACTAACAGACTGAATGCGAACACTTCAACCTCGCGAGGAGCCCATTTGCGCACACCTACTCCCCTAGGCTGAACGGCATGGTCCGGCAGAAGAAGACGCCCCACCCCTTCGACGCGTATCTCGGCACCGCCATCCGGGCCTCACGCACGCGGCGGGGCATGACGCGCGAAACCCTCGCTCGACGCACCGGGATCGCCCTGTCGAATCTCAAGCGGCGCGAAGACGGCGTGAACGAGACGTCCGTCTCGGAACTCGAGCGAATCGCCGCGGTCCTGCAGGTGCCGACGACCGAGATCGTGGGCATGGCACTGGTCGACTACAGCGGCGGCGGCGGCGCGCAGGACGGGCTCCAGATGCTACTCGAGTCGATGTCGGAGGCCTCCCCTATCGTCGACGACGAAGACAACGTGACCTACATCGGTCGCACCGCGCCCGGTCTCCGCGACGCCGCCAACACCGACGAGCGGACGACCACCGACTGACAGGGAGATCATGCGGCAGCTCCTCGCCCACGCGGCGCACCTCGGCGTCACCGTCCACGTCGCCCACCTTCCCGAACCGTATCGAGGGTTCTACGATCACGAGCGGCGCCGAGTCGTCTACGACTTCGGCCTCACTCCCATCGAACGCGCGTGCGTCCTCGCGCACGAACTCGGTCATGCGTTCCACGCGCACCAAGGGCGCGACGATCCCGCCGCAGAAGCCGCGGCCGACGCGTACGCTGCCGCCCTGCTCGTCGATCCCGCGCACTACGCCCGGCTCGAATCGATCGGGCTGAGTCCCGGCGAGGTCGCCGAAGAGCTGGGGGTCACGGTCAAGATGCTTCGGGCCTTCGTCGAACACCACCTCGTCCGCGTCCACGGCGCCGCGTACACACGACCGCGTCTCGGGCGGGACCAGCACGATCATCTCGCACGCTGGGCGTCGTGACCCGGCGGCACAGGGCCGCCTCAGGGCGAGCACGGCGATGAACAGGAGCCTGACGAGAGCGTCCGCCCGAAGTGCCCCCGACAGGATTCGAACCTGCGACGCCCGCGTTAGGAGTGCGGCGCTCTATCCCCTGAGCTACGGAGGCGGGATCTTCCCAGCTTACTGCGGCGCTTCACCGCGAGCGGTTCGGGGCGGACGCGCGAGGGGGATGCGATCGCGCAGAGCGTCGACGAGGCCCTCGTCCCACCGCCCCGGCTCCGCGAGCGTCCCTTCGCGCAGGTCCACTCCCTCGGGGCCGATGCTCGCGACACAGACCAGAAGCGACTCGAGCACGAGCCCGTCGTGGGCGTCTCGGCGCAGGACCGACGCCTCGGGCTCGCGCGTCGACTTCTCGATCACACCGAGCCAGGGCATCCACCAGTCCGATCCGTTCGCCAGGCCGGCCTCGCGAAAGGCGCCCAGCCAGCGCGCGATCCGCGGGGTGCCCGGGTCGTCGACGGCGTGATGGGCGACCATGTGCGTGCCGGGGGTCAGCGCCGTGCGACGCGAGACGACGCCGTCCCACTCCACGAGGTGCGCGCCCGTGGCATCCACCTCCACGAGATTGAAGCCGCGGGTGGCGGGACGGTTCGGGATGCCGGCCCCCACCGCGTCGAGGGGAACGCTGCCTCGGCTGACGACCTCATCGTCGCGGCGGTCGGAGAGATCCTCGCGATTGAGCAGCACCGCCAGCCGCCGAGCGGTCGGATCGACTGCGAGCCAGGCACCGCCGGCGCGGTCGTCTCGCACGCCCACGACGCCGTCGCGCTCGGGCCACCAGGGTCCGATGCCGCGCCAGGGGCGATCGCGGTCCTCGTCGCGGACGGCGAGCACCCGCACGGGTTCGCCGGGAGCGGTGGGGACGTCGATCACGACGGTGCACATTCCGACAACGCTACCCGTGCCGAACGAACGTCGGGTGGGCCGTGGAGGCGACCCGACACCGTCACAAGAACAGGCAGCGGCACGAGAACAGGCCGTTCGGTGCGGAAACCCCTGTTCCCGTCGGCTCCCCTGTTCTCGGCACTCCGCCCCGCCGCGGATGCCGACCTGGAAGACTGGGACGATGTTCGTCGTCGTGGGAGTGACCGGGGGCATCGCCGCCTACAAGACCGTGAGCCTCGTGCGCCTGCTCGTCAAGGCGGGGCATGACGTGCACGTCATCCCCACCGAGGACGCGCTGCGCTTCGTCGGCCTGCCGACGTGGGAGTCGCTCAGCCGCAACCCGGTCACGACCTCGGTGCACGACGACGTCGCGCGCGTCCGTCACGTCGCCCTGGGCCAGTCCGCGGATCTGGTGATCGTGGCTCCCGCCACCGCGAACACCCTGGCCGCGATGACGGCGGGATTGGCCTCCGACCTGCTCGGCACGACCCTTCTCGCCACGACCGCACCGGTGGTCGTCGCCCCCGCGATGCACACCGAGATGTGGCGGCATCCGGCCACCGTCCACAACATGGACGTCCTGCGCTCTCGCGGCGTGCACGTGGTCGGCCCGACCGACGGCGTGCTCACCGGCGGCGACTCGGGCCCCGGACGCATGTCGGAGCCCGAAGAGATCGCGGCCGCAGCCCTTGCCCTGGTGCAACGAGCGCGCGACTTCGAGGGAGTCTCGATCGTCGTGAGCGCCGGGGGCACCCGCGAGCCCATCGACCCCGTTCGCTTCCTCGGCAACCGCTCGAGCGGACGACAGGGCGTGGCGATCGCGCGGGCCGCCGCCGACCGAGGCGCCCGTGTGACCCTGGTCGCCGCGCACCTCGACGCCGATACCCGTCCCGATCCTCGCGTCGAGGTGATCGCCGCCGGCACCGCCGACGAACTCGGACAGGCGATGGATGCCGTGGCACCCGACGCCGACGTCATCGTCATGGCCGCGGCGGTCGCCGACTACTCCGTCGCCGCGGTGTCGGAGCACAAGCTCCGCAAACAGGACTCCCCCGGCGGACTCTCCCTCGAGCTGCGGGAGAACCGGGACATCGTCGCGGGGCTCGTGGCCGCTCGCCCAGCGGGGCAGACGATCGTGGCGTTCGCCGCTGAGACGGTCGCCGACGACGCCGAGCTTCTCGAGCGCGCCCGAACCAAGGCCGCGCGGAAGGGCGTCGATCTTCTGGCCGCGAACGCCGTGGGGTGGACTCGCGGGTTCGAGGCGTCCGACAACGAGCTCATGATCGTCGACGCCGCCGGCGAGGTCATCTCGACGGTGTCGGGTTCGAAGGACGACACCGCTCACGCGGTGCTCGACGCGATTCTGGTGGCGCGAGGCCGCTGATCCGAGGAGCCTCGAGCCGACCACCGAGGCGGGGCGCCCCGGCGGTCGGCACCGATCAGCTCTCTTCGAGACGGTCGACGGCCCCGACGATGTCGGCGACCTCCGTTCGCGAGGTGTAGTCGACGTGGACATCTGCGAAGCGGATGCGTCCGGCCCGATCGATCACGTAGACCGAAGGGAAGGGCACGCGCGCCGTCGCGTCGGCGTTGCTGTCCGAGACGGCGAATCCGAGCTCCGTGTGCGCCTCCTGGGCGTGCGCGCTCGGTTCGGTGACGATGCCGAACCGGTCGGCCAGGACGTTACCAGGGTCGGAGAGAACCGCGAAGCCGAGGGAGCCGTTGCTCTGGCTCTGCGCGGTGCCGTCGGCGGTCTGGGGCGAGATCGCGACGAGCTGCGCGCCGCGCTCCTCGAGCGTCGGCAGAAGGCTCTGCTGGTAGGTGCGCAGCGTGATGTTGCAGTACGGACACCACGCGCCTCGGTAGAAGACGACGACGGTTGCCGTACCGCCGAGGACGGACGAAAACGTGATCGTCGCGCCGTCGGCGGTCACCAGGTCGGCGTCGGGAGCCGCGTCACCCTCGCCGAGGGCACCGGTCGGCACACCGGCTGCGCGGAGGTCGCTCTGCTCGTCGGAGAAGACCGTGGCGAGGCGATCGCCGATCTGTGATTCGAAGCCGACGTTGAAGTCGTCGACCTGCTGGGCGATGGATGGTGTGGACATGCGTGGCCTCTCCGGTGGAACCGACATCGGGCGTCGGTGAGAGGACCGTATGTCGGCCACGGGATGCCTCGGGCGACGCTGACGCGGAGGGCAACACAACGTCACGCAGCGTCATCATCGAAAAGAGGGAAGAGGGCGCCGCCGAATCGACCGACGGCACCCCCTCGTGTCAGTAGCCGTAACTGCTGGAGAACTCGCTGATCATGGTCGTCAGCTGTGAGATCAGCACGATGATCCAGACGATGAACGCGATGATCACGGCGACGTTGACGGCGATGGACGCCCAGATCGGGGCGAGGCCGGAACCGGTGCGGCGACGCAGGATGACACCGCGCCCGATGATGTAGACCAGGCCCGAGCCGATCGCCAGCACGAAGAAGCTGAAAGCCCAGTGGAACGGGCGATCGACGCCACGGGCGCGCAGCTGACGCCAGTCGAGGAAGGCGAACAGCACCGTGAGCGCGGAGACCACCAGGCTCACCACGGACGACACCACGGCGATCAGCGTGGTCGCCGCGTTGGTGCCTGCCATCGACGCGGGGCCGGAATCGTACGAGTACACACCGGCGTAGAAGGCGTCGCGGAAGTACGACGACCAGTCGAAGATGACCACGCCGAGCAGACTGAGCACCGGCAGGAAGACCATCAGCCATATCCACACGGTGTTGGTCTTGATGTCGCGGCGGGGCGCGGCGGTGTCGTAGGCGACCGGGGGTGCGCTCGGGTAGCCCGGGGCCGCGCCGTAGTCTGCGCCTGCGGCGGCGGCCGCACCGTACGCCGGAGCGGCGGGGTACGACGGGACACTGGGGAAAGCAGGAGCCGACGTGTACGCCGGCGCCGCGGACGGAGCAACGGGCGGTGTCACCGGCGGAACACCCGCGCTGGCCGCGGTGTATCCAGCACCCGCGGGGGTCGAGGTTGCGGAGTCGTTCGGCGCATGCGGCGCGCGGTCGAGCGTTGCGCCCTCATGCGGCGGGTGGGCGACGGGCTCGGACGCGGTGAGCGAGGCGGCGTCGTCGTCGTGTAAGCCGTCACCGCCGGGCGCATCCTGGCCGGAGGCGTCGACAGAAGCGTTCGACGAAGAGGCGTCGTGTGAGCCGTCACGGCCGGGCGTGTCCTGGCCGGAGGCGTCGACCGGGGCATTCGACGAAGAGGCGTCGTGCACCGACTCGTTCGGCACTGCCTGGTCACCGGCGGCGGAGCGCACCTCATCGGTCCAGCTCGTGCCGTTCCAGCGGCGCAGACCGCCGCCTCCCGCGGGGTCGGGATACCAGCCGTCGGGCGGAGTGGGAGTGTCAGTCATGTCGTTTCCCCTGTCAGGTGCGGAACCGGGCGAGATGGCCCGAGTCTAGTGATGACGTCCGACGTCATCGGAAGTCTCGCGACGAGTGGGCCACGCCCACCCGAAGATCGGTGAACCCGTCGGCGACCACGTTCGTCACTCCCTCGACCGAGCGCTCGAGCACCCCCCGCACGATCAGGGCGGGGGATTCGCGGGCGACCCGGCGGTACCTGTTCCAGACGCCGACCGAGCAGATGATGTTCATCAAACCGTGCTCGTCTTCGAGGTTGAGGAACGTGATCCCGGAGGCCGTGGCCGGCCGCTGCCGGTGAGTGACGAGCCCCGCCACCTCGATCCGCCGATTGGTCTCGAAGGTGCGCAGTTCGCTCGAGGTCAGCACGCCGCGGGCGTCGAGCGCGGCACGGAAGTGGGTGAGCGGATGGTCGTCGGCCGACAGCCCCGTCGCCCACAGGTCGGACGCGAGGATCTCGTAGCTCGACGGATCGGTGAACAACGGCGGCTGTACGGCCACCAGCGAGTCGGGAAGGAACTCCGGGCGATCCAGAGCGGCCGAACCCGACAGCCAGATCGCCTCGCGCCGTGTGTGCCCGAGGCACTCGAATGCCCCGGCCGTGGCGAGGGCCTCGAGCTGAGCCGTCACCAGCCCCGTACGGCGCACGAGGTCGCGCAGGTCTCGGTAGTCCCCGTTGGTGTCTCGCTCGGTGACGATGCGCTCGGCGACCTTGACCCCGATGCCGGTGACCCCCGCCAGACCGAGACGCACGGCGAACCCCCCGTCACGGCGATGGGCGGGACTCTCGTCGGCTTCGGAGGGGTCGAACTCCCCCGTCGGCGACTGAACCGCGTGCGCGCACGCATCGAGCCCTGTCGGCGCGCGCCTCCCCGGGCAGGCTGCCGATTTCTCGTCTGCTCCTGAGCCCGCGGCATCCGCCTGCCCGGTGACGGCATGATCCGGTGTGTCGCCGATTCCCTCGAGGGTCGCTTCGACCCCCGAGCGCAGCAGGTCTGGTCGACGCACCTGCACCCCGTGCCGTCGGGCGTCGGCGGTGAGCGTGGCGGGTGAGTAGAACCCCATGGGCTGCGCGCGCAGGAGACCCGCGAGGAACGCCGCCGGGTAGTGCAGCTTGATCCAAGAACTGGCGTAGACCAACAGCGCGAACGACAGCGAGTGCGACTCCGCGAAACCGAAATTGGCGAACGCCTGGATCTTGGCGTACAACTCGTCGGCGACCTGCCCCACCAGGCCGTTCTCGGCCATACCCGCGTACAGCGTCTCGCGCAGGGAATCGATGCGCTCGAGCCCGCGCTTGGAGCCCATGGCCCGGCGGAGCAGGTCGGCGTCTTCGGCGGAGCAGTTGCCGATGGCGACGGCCATCTGCATCAGCTGCTCTTGGAACACCGGCACCCCCATCGTCCGCGCGAGCACCGGTTCGAGCTTGGGGTGGACGTAGGTGATCTCTTCCTGCCCGAGCTTGCGCCGCACGAACGGGTGCACGGCCCCACCCTGGATGGGACCGGGGCGGATGAGGGCGATCTGCACCACCAGGTCGTAGAACTTGCGCGGCTGGAGTCTGGGCAGCAAGCCCATCTGCGCGCGCGACTCCACCTGGAACACCCCGATCGAGTCGGCGCGGCACAACATGTCGTAGACCGCCTTCTCTTCCTTGGGCAGCGTCGACAACTCCCAGTCCTCGCCCGTCGCCCCGCGGATGAGGTCGAAGCAGTACTGCAGAGCCGCGAGCATGCCGAGGCCCAGCAGGTCGAATTTGACCAGCCCCATCCACGCGGCGTCGTCTTTGTCCCACTGGATCACCGTGCGGTTCTCCATACGCGCGTGTTCGATGGGAACGACCTCTCCCACCGGGCGGTCGGTGAGCACCATGCCGCCCGAGTGGATGCCGAGGTGTCGCGGCGCCTTCAGCAGCTCCGACGCGAACTCGATGACCTGGTCGGGGATGTCGTGATCGGCCCCGGTCTCGAGCGTTGCACCCCACCGCTCGACCTGCTTCGACCAGGCATCCTGCTGCCCCGGAGAGTGGCCGAGCGCCCGCGCCATGTCGCGCACGGCGTTCTTCGGCCGGTACTGGATGACGTTCGCCACCTGTGCAGCCCGCTCGCGCCCGTACTCCTCGTAGACCCACTGGATGATCTCTTCGCGGCGGTCGGAGTCGAAGTCGACGTCGATGTCGGGCTCTTCGTCGCGCAGGCTCGACAGGAACCGCTCGAACGGGAGCTTGTAGAAGATCGAGTCGACCGCAGTGATGTCGAGCAGATAGCAGACGGCGCTATTGGCCGCCGAACCGCGCCCCTGGCAGAGGATGCCGCGCCGACGCGCCTCGGCGACGATGCCGTAGACGATGAGGAAGTAGCCCGGGAAGTCCTTCATCTCGATGACACCCAGTTCGCGCTCGATGCGGCGCCGGTCGTCGTCGGACAGGTTCGGGTACTTCCGTGGGGCGGCCTCCCATACCAGGTGGCGCAACCACGACATCGGCGTGTGCCCCTCGGGGACCTTCTGCTGCGGCAGCGCGGGCTTGGCCCGACGTAGCGGAAAGGCGATCTCGTCGGCGAGCTCGACCGTGCGGGCCACCGCTCCGGGATACCGCCGGAACCGCGCGGCCATCTCGACCCCCGAGCGCAGGTGCGCCCCGGCGTGAGCCGGGAGCCAGCCGTCCAACTCGTCGAGCCCGCGATTGGCCCGCACCGCGGCGACGGCGGCCGCGAGCAGCTCTTTCTGCGGAGCGGCGTAGTGCACGTTGTTGGTGGCGAGGATCGGCAGACCCCGGTCGGCGGCGAGGCCGGCGAGTACATCGTTGCGGCGGGAGTCGAGCGGGTCGCCGTGATCCGTCAGTTCGACGTAGACGGCCTCCGCGCCGAACAGGGCGACGAGGGTGTCGAGCTCACGCGCGGCTCCGGTCGGACCCTCGAAGGCGAGAGCCTGACGCACCGCCCCCTTTCGGCATCCGGTCAGCACCGCCCACTGCGGGTCACTCGGTCCTCCGGCGCGCTCGGCGAGGTCCTCGAGGTCGTAGACCGGTCGCCCTTTCTCGGCACCGGTGAGCTGGGCGTGGGTGATGGCCGCGGCGAGACGGTGGTACCCCTCTTCCTGACGGGCGAGGACGAGGAGGTGCGAACCCATCGGGTCGGCTTCACCGTTCTGGGGACCGGTGAGCCCGAGCGAGAGCTCCGCACCGAAGACGGTGTGCACCGCCCGCTGCTCGGCCGCCTCGGCGAATCGCACGATCCCGTAGAAGCCGTCGTGGTCCGTCAGAGCAAGAGCGTGCAGGCCCAGTCGCTCGGCCTCTTCGACGAGCTCTTCGGGAGAGGACGCACCGTCGAGGAACGAGTACGACGAGTGCGCGTGCAGTTCGGCATAGGGCACGGTGTCGGCCGGTCGCTCGATCGAGGGCGGTACGTAGGCGCCGCGCTTGTGCGACCACGCCGGGCTGTCGCCGCCGTCACCGTTCGGCGGGGCGCTGGTAGGACGGCGGGCGTCGCTGAGCAGGCGCTCGAGCTCCGACCACTTCACGGGAGGATTGGTCCACCCCATCAGCGCGCCCTCACCCCGAGGACGGAGTCGGGTCGGTTCTCAGTCATACCGCCCCTCCGCTCGCCACTCGCCCTCTTCGACCACCAGGAGCCACGCAGCCCCATCGGCGTCCACCACCTGGAACCGGTGCGCCTTGCGCGCGCGCAAGGCGTCCCACCCCCGCTCGCTGATCGGCCAGGGGCCCGCCCACTCGCTGATGCGGCGTCGCTGCCCCGCGGTCTCGAGAACGGCGGGCGGAGCGCTCAAGACGTCGCGCTCGCCCACCGTGACCGGAGCCCCCGCGATGTCGGTGACTCCCACCAGACGCGGTTCGGGGTAGACGGTGGCGGGCAGGGGGTCGGGGAGGCTACCGGGCCACGGCCGCGTCCGCACCTTGTCGGTGACCGCACGATCGCCCCACGGCACGAGCACCTGGCGCTCGGCGAGCCAGCGCCCGCCGCCGATCGTCGGGGTCACGACTGCGCGGTGTCCGAGCATGGCCTGCACGCGCGAGAGCGCGTGGTGCACACGCTCGTCGGGTCCGGCCCCGAACAGCCCCTTGGCGTGGTGCGCTGCGGCGTCGACGGCCTCGGGCTCGATGTGCACGCCCGCGACACCGCTGCCGAAGATGCCCTGGGCATCTTCGGCGAGCTGCCAACGCACGCGGTCGACCACCCCGGCGGCGTCGAACGAGCCGGGGTGCAGCCATACGCGCTCGCTGCGCTCGCCCCGCTCCCCCGAGAGCACGACCCGCAGCTCCGTGCAGACGAGGTCGTGCGCACCGAGCTGGGCGATGAACTCCTCGGCGGCCACGCGCATGCCGAATGCGATCTGGTCGGCGAGCTCGAGCGGAGGTTCGAACGCGACGTCGCGGTGCAGCTCGGGTGGGGGCGTGCGCGGCTCGACCGGTTGGGAGTCGAGCCCTCCGGCGAGCGCATGCAGGCGCACGCCCCTCTCGCCGAACCGCTCCCGCACCCGCTCGACCTGCAGCCCCGCCAGCTCACCGAGGGTATGCACGCCCAACCGCGACAGCAGGCTGCCGAACTCGTCGTCTTCGAGGGTCGCGATCGAGAGGGGCGCGAGGAAGGCTCCGGCCCCACCGGGCTCCACGATACGGACGGGATCTTCGACAGCCGCCGTCCGGGCCGCTTGCTCGGCGGTGAACACCCCGTCGGCGACACTCGCACGCACTCCGGCGAGCCCGTCGTCGTCGAGCTGACGGATCAGCATGCGAGCGGCCTGGAGCTCACCGCCGTAGTACCGCGCAGGTCCCCGCGCTCGAAGAGCGCAGAGCCCCGGCCGCACGACCTGAACCCCGGGAGCGCGCTCCTCGATCCGGGCGACCACCGGGGCGAACGCCCGCGCATCCCGCACCGGGTCGGCCGGCACCACCTGCAGCCCGGGGCACAGCGCCTGCGCGTCACGCCGTTTCTGCCCGCGGCGTACACCCTGCGCCCGCGCCGCCCACGAACACGCGACGACGATGTTGTGGGCGAACACCGCCACCGCGGCATCCGGTTGAGGAGGACTGACGGCCTCGCTCACGAACGCCGTGATGGGCCAGTCGGGGAACCACAGCACGAGGCTGCGCGTCGGGGCCCGCATCACCCCACCGCCCGCACAGGAAACGCATCGCGCTCGCGCGGGATCAGACGTTCGGCCGGAGCACCCAGCAGCTCGATCGACCCGTCGGCCGCGGGCAGCAGCATGCGGGCGCGCCTGGCGTTCGGCGAGCGACGGCTGGTCACCGATACGGTCAGCTCTCGACCGGCGAGGTACCCGTGCCCCGTGCCGAGCCCCGACCACCGGGGGTCGGCGACATCGATCACGGCTTCGGCCTGGGGCCAGGCTCCCTGCACGAGCAGCACCGACCCGCGATCGCGCAGACGCGCGGCCAATCGCGTGGTCTCTGCGCCCCCGCGCGCGGCCGTCGACCCCGAGGGAGGGCGCACGGCCACCATGGGGAGCACCTCGGTGATCGTCGCCGTCACGGCCAACCACCGGGGGCCCGGATCGGGGATGAAGACGAGACGGTCGAGATCGAGACCGTACTTCTCAGCAGCCTCGGCGCCGAGCTCGGGCATGCCGATCACCCCGCACCAGGCCCCCTCTTGGGAGGGACGGGCCATGAGCGCCAGCAGAAGAGAGGCCGATCGGGCCAGCGCGTACGCCGACCCCGATCGCAGACCCCCACCGGGCAGCAACGGCGAGAACGCCGGGTGCGTCGGCAGAACGGGGGCGTCCATGCGGCGCCCCTGCATGCGCTCGAGGCGATCGCGCAACGCATGGATATCGGGTACGGCCTGTACCTGGTCTCTCACGATCGCCCTCACTCCCACAGGTTAGAACATCTGTTCGATGACCTCAATCCCTGTGGGTCGAAGATACGATCGACCTCCGACATTGCACAGAAAGCCCCGGCCTTGCGGCCGAACGGGCACGCCGACCCCCGGCATCCCACCGATGACGACCCCGCACGGGCGTCGCCTCAGACCAGATCGGCCGTCGCGGCGATCCGCGCGAACCCTCCCTGCTGCAGCACGACGGCGGTATTCGCCATGAGCTCGACCGCCGTACGGGTCACCGTCCCGAGCCCCGCGATCTCTCCGCTCAGGTCGAAGGTGCGCGTGGCATCCAGCACCACCGTCACGTCGTAGCCGAGGTTGCCGGCCATGCGTGCCGTCGTCTCGACGCACATGTTCGTCTGTATGCCGCAGATCACCAGCTCCCGGATGCCGCGCTCGCGCAGCCACGCGTGCAGATCGGGATCGCCGTAGAACGCCGAGTTGACGTTCTTCGACGCACCCACGAGGGACGCCGGTGCCGGGCTCAGGCCGCAAGCGCCAGATACGGCTCCCAGCGCGGGTCGCTCTTGTCCACACCTCGCACGGTCCACGACGAACCCCGCGGGGGCGCCGGCACCAACCGCAGCTCCCAGCGCATCTCCTGCGGAGTGCGATCGCCCTTGACGTTGTTGCAGAGCAGACAACAGGCCACGAGGTTCTCCCACGTGTCCTTGCCGCCCCGCGAACGGGGAAGCACGTGATCGATCGTCGACGCCGCTTTACCGCAGTACCCGCAGCGGTGCGCGTCGCGGCGCAGGACCCCGCGACGGGTGACCGGGACCTGGCGGGCACCCGGCACCCGCACATAACGCGTCAGAATGATCACCGCCGGACGATCGTAGGTTCCGCGGGCGGCCCAGACCGGGTCCTCGTCGACGCTCTCGATGACCGTGGCCTTGTCGTTCATGACGAGCACGAGGGCTCGCTTGAAGGACACGACCGCGAGGGGCTCGTAGCCCGCGTTCAGCACCAGTGTGCGCATTTCTCGTCCTCTCGAATGGCCGAGACGGCTTCTCGGATGTTCGACTCGCGACGACGGCAGGCCCGAAAGGGTATGAAAAAGGCGCTGCCTAGACAGACAGCGCCTGAGAAGTCGCGGCGGGGCCGCGGCATCCGATCACACGATGCCGAAGAACGAGCAGCCCGAGCGCATCCATGGTGCGGATGCGCGGGCTGGTGTTCATCGGCTGGTCCCTTCGGTTCTTCCGACGTCGGTGACAGGCTAACCCACCACGACACGCCCGGGGTCGGCCGAGGGGGCAAACGGAAAGCGGCGTGTCGGAGAACGATGTCCTCCGCCACGCCGCCCCGTCAGAAGAATCAGCCGGCGTTCTGCTGCAGCCAGGCGTAAGGATCGACGACCGAGCCGTTGATGTGCACCTCGAAGTGGAGGTGATTGGCGGTCGAGCTGCCCGTCGACCCGACCAGGCCGATGAGCTGACCGGGGGCGACGGTCTGGCCGGCCTGCACCTGACGGCTGCCGTAGGTCATGTGGCCGTACGTGGTCGATACCTTCTGGCCGTTGATTACGTGCTCGATCACGATCGCGACACCGTATCCGCCGTAGCTCTCCTGCGAGACGCTGACGACTCCACCGGCGGCGGCGAAGATGGGCTGACCGCCGGGAGCGAGCAGGTCGACACCCTGGTGATAGCCGGAATCCCACAGACCACGACCGAGGGTGTAGCTCGTGAGGGGCCAGCGCACCTCGCCCGATCCGGGTGCGGTCATGTTGAGGTCGATGGAGCTCACCGAGGTCGACGCCTTCGAGGCGTTGGCGGCGAGCTGGCGGGCGCGCTCGGCGGCGGCGGCGGCTGCTGCCTCTTGATCCTTCTTCTTCTGGATCTCGTCAGCCGTGGTGGCCGAGTAGCTGCTGCGGTCGAGGGTCTCAGCGGCGGCGTCGGACGCCACGACCAGCGACTGGTTGTCGGCAGCCGACATCTCTTGCAACGTCATGGTCTCGGCGGCCGGCATGGTCGCGGCGTAGGCGGGGATCGCGACGGTCGCGACGAGGCCGGCGACCATCGAGAGGATCACCGCGCTGCGCAGCGGTTTGCCGACACGGCGAGGCGACGATGCGCCTCGAGCGGGGGTGGGGCGAACAACCGGAGCAGTCGTGAGGGGCGCGGTCTGCAGAGCGCGGCTCGTCGGTCGGGTCACCGCGGCACGAGTGCTCTTGCGGGTGGGTTCCGTCGCGGTGCCTTCGGGTAGGTCCGCTGCGGGCTCGTTGTGTTCAGCCAAAGTTCCTCCGGCGCCTCTGCGTCTTCGGGGACGCTGGCTCGTCAGCACTCGAATACGGGGCACGATGTGCGGGCTGGGCCCTGCGCGGACGACGAGCCGATGAGGCAAACCGCGAGGGGTCCGACGGCGGGCTTCTCACCTGTGGACTTTCTGAGGCTACCCGAAGATAACGAACAAGTCACGCTCCGGTAACCGCTCCCAGGCGATGCTCGGCCCGACCTTGCGGAAAGCGGCCGAGCTCAGTCCTCGGCGACCAGGAAGATGTGCGAGGCCACCTCGACGGGCAGTTCGAGCCCCTCGTCGACGCCGTCCATCTGGATGAGGACGTATCCCTCGTTGAAGCGGTAGTCACCGCGGGCGCCCGGCAGGACGCCGGCAGCCTTGAGCTGCTGCAGCAGCTCGGGATCGACCTGAGCGGGCTCGGCGAGCCGGCGAACCGTACCCGTGATGGGGGCGCCCGCATCCGTCAGCTTGCGGACCAGACCGATCACTCCGTCGTCGAAGGTGGCGCTCGCTGCGTCGCCGAGCTGATCGAGACCCGGGATCGGGTTGCCGTACGGCGACTCGGTGGGGTGGCCGAGGAGCTCGACGAGCCGACGCTCCACCTGCTCGCTCATCACGTGCTCCCAACGGCAGGCCTCATCGTGCACGTACGCCCAGTCGAGACCGATGACGTCGCTGAGCAGACGCTCGGCGAGCCGGTGCTTGCGCATGACGTCGACGGCCTTCTGACGGCCGGAGTCCGTCAGCTCGAGGCGGCGGTCTTCCGACACGACCACGAGACCGTCGCGCTCCATGCGACCGACCGTCTGAGAGACGGTGGGTCCCGAATGCCCCAGGCGCTCGGAGATGCGCGCGCGCAGCGGCACGATCTTTTCCTCTTCGAGTTCGAGGATCGTACGCAGATACATCTCGGTGGTGTCGATCAGGTCGGTCATTCGGGTGTCCTCGATCTCGCGCGGCAAGTCCTCCCAGCCTACCGACCCCCTCCGACATGAGCGCGGGCGGCGTCCGAGGGTGACCCTAGAATCGGTGCCATGTCGCACGTGGAACTGCCCGCCGATCT
The DNA here is from genome assembly GCF_026625865.1 of Microbacterium sp. SL75. Lineage (NCBI taxonomy): Bacteria > Bacillati > Actinomycetota > Actinomycetes > Micrococcales > Microbacteriaceae > Microbacterium > Microbacterium sp. SL75. Next base: position 206,803 of record NZ_CP113067.1, read on the forward strand.
CCTGCCCGCCGACGGTCGCTTCGGGTGCGGCCCCTCGAAGGTGCGCGGTGCGCAGCTCGAGGCCCTCGTCACCCGCGGTGCGTCGATCCTCGGAACCTCGCACCGCCAGGCACCGGTGAAGAACCTCGTCGCCACCACGCGCGAGCGCCTGTCGCAGCTGTTCCGTCTGCCCGAGGGGTACGAGATCATCCTCGGCAACGGCGGGTCGACGGCCTTCTGGGATGCCGCCGCGTTCGGGCTCATCGAGAACCGCAGCCAGAACCTCGTCTTCGGTGAGTTCGGCGGCAAGTTCGCCTCGGCGGCCGCCGCCCCGTGGCTGCAGGCACCCGACGTGCGCAAGGTCGAGCCCGGTACGCGCTCGGCGGCCGAGGCCGTCGCCGGCGTCGACGTCTACGCCTGGCCGCACAACGAGACCTCGACGGGGGTGGCCGCCCCGATCCGGCGCGTGGAGGCGGATGCCGGAGCCCTCACCGTCATCGACGCGACCAGCGCCGCGGGAGGCATCGACTTCGATGTGGCACAGGCGGACGTCTACTACTTCGCGCCCCAGAAGAACCTCGGCTCCGACGGAGGGCTCTGGTACGCCGCTGTCTCGCCCGCCGCCATCGAGCGGATCGAGCGGATCGCGGCATCCGGCCGCTACATCCCCGAGTTCCTCAGCCTGAAGAACGCGCTCGACAACTCGCGTCTCGAGCAGACGCTCAACACCCCTGCTCTCGCGACGCTCCTGCTCCTCGACGACCAGCTCGGATGGATCCTCGACAACGGCGGCCTCTCGTGGGCCGGCGCCCGAACCGCCGAATCGTCCGGCGCTCTCTACGAGTGGGCCGATGCGAGCGCGGTGGCGACTCCCTTCGTGAAGGATCCCGCCGACCGCTCCCCCGTGGTCGTCACGATCGACTTCGACGACAGCATCGACGCCGCGGCGATCGCCAAGAGCCTGCGCGCGAACGGCATCGTCGACACCGAGCCGTACCGGAAGCTCGGCCGCAACCAGCTGCGCATCGCGACCTTCGTCTCGATCGAGCCCGAGGATGTGCGCCGCCTCATCGGCGCGATCGACTATACGATCGAGCGCCTGCCGCAGGCTTGAGCTGACAAGAACGAAGGCCGTCCCGCACCAGCGGGACGGCCTTCGTCATGAGCGGCGGTCAGTAGCTGCGATCGCCCTCGTCGTAGTCGTCGTCATCGGAGTCTTCGTCGTCCGAGTCGACATCTTCGTCCGAGTCGACATCGTCGTCCGCGCCGTCGAACTCGTCGATGTCGACGCCGTCGAGGTCTCCCGCGTGGAAGCGCGCCTTCGGCTCGTCGTCGTCTTCGTCGTCCTCATCGTCGTCGTCCGGCTCGTCATCGTCCGGCTCGTCTTCGTCGGTGTCGTCGTCCTCGACGACCGCAGCGACCTGGGCCGCCTGGTACTCCGCCAGACGAGTCGCCCACGGCACCCAGTCGGGGGCCAACAGAGCGCCGTCGCCGGGCAGCAGTTCCACCTCGAGCACGGTCGGCTCGGAGCCGTCCACGACGGCCACGGTGACCGTCCAGAACCAGCCCGGGTAGCCCGCGAGCCGGGTGTGGAAGCGCAGCGAGACCGCTCCGCCTTCCTCCGCGGTGTATCCGGCTGCGGGGCCGACGGTGTCGGCCGGGGTGATCTCGTGCAGGGCGGCGAGCGCGAGGTCGTGGGCGCCGGTCAGGCGCTCATCGACGGGCTGCTCAGGCTTCGAAGTCATCGGCGACCTTGCGCAGGACCGCGGCGATCTTCTGCGCGTGCGGAGCGTTGGGGTAGCGACCGCGTCGCAGGTCCCCTCCGATACCGTCGAGCAGCTTGACGAGGTCTTCGACGATGATCGCCATGTCGTCGGCGGGCTTGCGCGAGCGCTTCGACAGGCTCACGGGAGCATCGAGAACGCGCACCGACAGCGCCTGCAGACCGCGCTTTCCATCGGCGACCCCGAATTCGAGGCGCGTCCCGGCCTTCGGTCCGGGGGCTCCGGCGGGCAGGGCGGTTGCGTGCAGGAACACGTCCTGGCCGTCATCGGTGACGATGAAGCCGAAGCCCTTCTCGTCGTCGTAGAACCTGACCTTGCCGGTGGGCATGGACACCTCGCTGGATGAGTGCGCGGAAAGCGCGGCGGAACGCGGGACCCGAACGGATCCCGGTCTTCCAGCCTACGGCACCGCCGCCAGGCGGTAGGCTGAGCCCGATGAGCACCCGCACCTCCGGTGGCAGCACACCGGGCGACGACGTCCCCGTCCGCCGCATCGACCGCATTCTCGCGTTCATGTCGCTGGGCCTTCTCGCGCTGTCGATCGTGTGCTTCTTCGCCATCATCATCGGCTCCAGTTCCGGAGCCGACATGGGTTCCGGCGTCTGGCCCGTCATCGGCCTCCTCGTCTACGTCGCTCCCCCGGTGGCATTCGCGTGCCTCCTCGCCGTGCTCATCATGAGCTTCATCCGAAGGGCCAAGGCCAACAAGGCCTGACGACGTGCCCGAGACCTCCGCACAACGCGCACTTGCGGTCTCGTTGAGCGCGCGCAGCGACACCGACCTCGCTCGACTCTTCGCCGACCGCCACATCTCGCCGTCGAGCACGTGGCGCGACATGTTCGACGCGGCTGAAGCACTGCTCGACCCGGTCTCGGTCGCGCGCGGGCTTCCCGCGCTGAGTCGTGACGAAGCCGTCGCCCTGCTCGACGCCGCCGAGGGACGACCGACGACCGGTGAGATCGGCGAGCGGCTGAGATCCCGTGCCCTCATCGGAGACGACGGGCTCCCCTTCCCCACGGTGATCGACGCCGCGCGCGAGATCCTGCCCTCGGGGATCCCGGATGCCGCGCCCCCGCGCCGCACCCATGCGACACCCGAGAGCACCGGGGCCGCCTCCGAAGCGGTGTTCACCAACGCGGCATCCCTCGCCGACATCCTCATGCAGACCCTCGACGCCCCGCTCGGACGCATCGGATCGGGGTCGCTGGGCGCGACCGAGAGACGACGCCTCGTCGACGCCGGGGCCGTGACCACCGCAGCCGAAGCGGACCTGCTCGTCGGGCTCGCGGCCGAGGTGGGCCTTCTCGGAACGAACGAGCGTGCCTGGCTCGTTTCTCCCGCCGGGCGCGAGTGGCTGCGCCTGCCGACTCTCGAACGATGGCAGCGCACCGCAGAGGCCCTGCGTGACGCCCTTCCGTCGGCGTACCGCTCCACCGACGGCGGGTGGATCCCCAGCGAGCACTGGCGCTCCGCGACACCGTTCGACCCCGAAGGCCCCGACCGCGCAGACCTCTGGATCAAGCGCCTGGTCCGCTGGGGGCTCCTCGACGCCGACGGCCACGCGACCCCCTGGGCGCTCCCGCTGGCCGAAGGCGGCGACGTCGACACCTCGGCCCTGCGCGAGCTGCTGCCGCCCGAGGTCGATCGCGTGTACCTGCAGAACGACCTGACGGCGATCGCCCCCGGTCCTCTCGCTCCGCACCTCGACGTGCGGCTGCGCTCGATGGCCGCGCGCGAGTCGCGGGCTCAAGCCTCGAGCTATCGCTTCAGCGCGGCGAGCATCGGCGCCGCGATCACCGCGGGCGAGACGGCGGACAGCCTTCGCGCCTTCCTGACCGGTATCTCGCTCACGGGCCTCCCCCAGCCGCTCGCGTACGTCATCGAGCGCACCGCCGCCGAACACGGCCGCGTGCGCGTCACCGCCGACGCGCAGTCGCACCTCACTCGAGTCATGACGGACGACGAGACGCTTCTGCGATCGATGGAAGTCGACCAGTCGCTGCGCTCGATCGCTCTCACCCGAACCGACGACGAACTGGTCTCGCACGTCTCGGCCGACGTCGTCTTCTGGGCCCTCACCGACGCGCACTACCCCGCGGTGGCGGTTGACGCCGAGGGGCGCCCGCGCGCTCTCGAGCGCGCCAAACTGGCATCCCCCGGTGCGACGTCAACGGCGCCCGCCGACACCTACGCCGACCTCATCGAGCGTCTGCGCACGGGCGCGGGAGACTCGGATGCCGCGTGGCTCGAGCGCGAACTCGATCAGGCGGTTCGCGCACGATCGATCATCGACGTGACGGTGCGCCTGCCCGACGGCTCTGCCCGCGTCTTCCGCTTGGAGGCCACCGGACTCGGCGGCGGACGCCTGCGCGGTCGCGACCGCGGAGCCGATGTCGAGCGCACCCTCCCCCTGTCGCACATCGACGGCGTCGCGCCCGTCGAGTGACGGCCGCGAACGCCCTGCCCTCTTCGACACCGGTAGACTCGAACGCTATGGCTGACGGCCCCCTTATCGTGCAGAGCGACCGCACCGTGCTCCTCGAAGTCGCGCACCCGCAGGCAGAGACGGCGCGGCATGAGCTCGCCGTCTTCGCCGAGCTCGAGCGTGCACCCGAGCACATCCACACGTATCGCATCACCCGCCTGGGGCTGTGGAACGCGCGTGCAGCCGGCCACGACGCCGAGGCCATGCTCGACACACTCGATCGGTGGTCCCGCTTCCCGGTGCCGGCCTCGGTCAGCACCGACATCCGCGAGTCCGTCAACCGGTACGGGCGCCTCGTCATCGAGCGCAACGACGAGGGCGAGCTCGTGCTGCGCTCGACCGACGCCGCGGTGCTCAGCGAGGTGTCACGCAACAAGCGCATCTCCCCGCTCCTGATCGGCCGCCCGAGCCCCGACAGCTTCCTCATCGACGCGTGGGCGCGCGGGCACATCAAACAGGAACTGCTGAAGATCGGCTGGCCCGCCGAAGACCTCGCCGGCTACACGCCCGGGACCCCGCACCCGATCGACCTGGCCGAGGACGGCTGGAGCCTCCGCCCTTACCAGCGCCAGGCGGTCGAATCCTTCTCCGAGGGCGGTTCCGGGGTCGTCGTCCTCCCGTGTGGAGCGGGTAAGACGCTCGTGGGTGCGGGCGCCATGGCCGACACCCGCACGACCACGCTCATCCTCGTCACGAACACCGTCAGCGCACGACAGTGGCGCGACGAGCTGCTGCGCCGCACGAGCCTCACCCCCGAAGAGATCGGCGAGTACTCCGGGCAGGTCAAAGAGATCAAGCCGGTCACCATCGCCACCTACCAGATCCTCACCGCGAAGCGGAAAGGCCAGTACGCCCACCTCGCCCTGCTCGACGCCCTCGACTGGGGCCTCGTGCTCTACGACGAGGTCCACCTGCTTCCCGCACCGGTGTTCAAGCTCACCGCCGACCTGCAGGCGCGCCGCCGCCTGGGCCTCACCGCAACTCTCGTGCGCGAGGACGGCCGCGAGGGAGACGTCTTCAGCCTGATCGGCCCGAAGCGCTTCGACGCGCCGTGGAAGGAGATCGAGGCTCAGGGCTTCATCTCACCCGCGGCCTGCTACGAGGTGCGTATCGACCTTCCCGCCGATGAGCGGCTCGAGTACGCCGCAGCCGCCGACGAGGATCGCTACCGTCTCGCCGCCACCGCCCCCGCGAAGATCGAGGTCGCCCGACGTCTGGTCGAACGGCATCCGGGTGAGAGGGTTCTGATCATCGGTCAGTATCTCGATCAGATCGACGAGCTCGCCGAGGCGTTGAACGCCCCGCAGATCACGGGCGCCACGCCGATCCCCGAGCGCGAGGAGCTCTTCCAGGGCTTCCGCGACGGGAGCATTCCGCTACTGGTCGTCTCCAAGGTCGCGAATTTCTCGGTCGACCTGCCCGAGGCCTCGGTCGCCATCCAGGTGTCGGGGTCGTTCGGATCGCGCCAAGAAGAGGCTCAGCGCCTCGGTCGACTTCTCCGACCGAAGCAGTCGAACCACACCGCGAGCTTCTACACGCTCATCGCGCGTGACACCGTCGACCAGGATTTCGCGCAGAATCGCCAGCGCTTCCTGGCCGAGCAGGGGTACGCCTACACGATCCTGGATGCCGACGGAATCGACGCCCAGGCCGCCTGACGCATACCAGCACGCGGCTTTCCGTTCCATATCCAGCACATTGCTGGGTCAGATCACGATAATGAGGGCATGACAGCTCCTCGCATCCTCGTCGTGGACGACGAACCGAACATCCGCGACCTGCTCATCACGAGCCTGCGCTTCGCCGGTTTCCAGGTGCGAGCCGTGGCCAACGGCGCGCAGACGATCTCGGCCGTACTCGAGGAGGAACCCGACCTCATCGTGCTCGACGTGATGCTCCCCGACATGAACGGGTTCAGCGTCACCAAGCGGCTGCGCGGCGCCGGCTACACCGCGCCGATCCTTTTCCTCACCGCGAAGGACGAGACCGAAGACAAGATCATGGGGCTCAACGCGGGTGGCGACGACTACGTCACCAAGCCGTTCAGCTTGGACGAGATCGTCGCCCGCATCCAGGCGATCCTGCGCCGCACGATGCAGGCCGACGAAGAGTCGATCATCCGCACCGGCGAACTGACGATGGATCAGGACACCCACGACGTCAGCGTCGGAGACGTCTCGATCGACCTGAGCCCGACCGAGTTCAAGCTCCTGCGCTACCTCATGCTGAACCCCAACCGGGTGCTCTCGAAGGCGCAGATCCTCGACCACGTGTGGGAGTACGACTTCAACGGCGACGCGGGGATCGTCGAGAGCTACATCTCGTACCTGCGCCGCAAGATCGATCCGCACTCCTCGGAGCCGCTCATCCAGACCAAGCGCGGCTTCGGCTACATGCTGAAGTCGGGCAAGACCGCCTGAGCGAAAGGCTCGCTCCTGTCGCACTCCGACGATTCGCTCACGCGCTGGTGGCGCGGGCTGAGCCTGCGCACCAAGGTCACCGGCGTCACCGTCGCGTTGCTCGCCATCGGGCTGTTCACCGCGGGCATCGGGACCATGGTGTTCTTGCGCACCACCCTGGTGAACAACCTCGACGAGCAGCTCGCGCAGCAGGCCGCCGGCAGTATCGCGAACAGCATCTTCACCACGGCTCCCGTCGACGGGCGGGTCGTCTTCTCGCAGGTGGAGAACGCCCCGCAGATCGGGTCGATGGTCGTCGTGTACGGTCCCGACGGACAGCGCGAGGCGTTCTACAACGGCACGTCGACGACCGCTCTGCCCGACATCCCCCCCACCTTCACGGTCGAGCAGACCTACAGCCAGATCGATCGCCGCATCGAACTCGAGTCGCCCGAGTCCGGTCAGCACTTCGTCGCCCGGGTGGGGGTGCTGCAGGTGCCCGGAAACCCCGGGGTCTACACGCAGATGGTGATCCAGCCGCTCGCCCCGACCGACCGGATCGTGGCCGCCTACATCGGCATCTACGCCTTCGTCGCGCTGCTGATCCTCATCGCCACGGCCTTGCTGACCCGGTGGCTCGTCACCCTCGCGTTCCGCAACCTCCGCCAGGTCGAGACGACGGCCATGGACATCGCGGCCGGTGACTTCAGCCAGCGACTGACGGACATCGTCCCCGACACCGAGGTGGGCCGGCTCAAGACCGCCATCAACGCGATGCTCGCCCGCATCGACGGCGCCCTCGGACAACGGGATGCCACCGTGCGGCAGATGCGTCGCTTCATCGGCGACGCCAGCCACGAACTTCGCACACCCCTCGTCACGATGCGCGGCTACGCGGAGTTGTACCGCATGGGGGCGATCCGCTCCGACGAGGATGTCGCGCAGTCGATGGAGCGTATCGAGAAGGAGGCGATCCGCATGGGGGCCCTGGTCGAGGACCTCCTCGCGCTCGCCCGCCTCGACGAACGCCGTGACGTCACCATCACCGCCCTCGACCTGCGCCCGATCGCGCGCGACGCCGCCCTCGACCTGCGGGTGACCTCGCCCCAGCGTGAGGTCACGGTCGACGACGCCACCTCGCGCGACGAGCTGATCCTTCCCACCATCACCCTCGACCCGCTCCTGGACGCCGGAGGCAAACCTGCGAACGGGAACGGTCGCCGTCGCACCGCTCCCACCACCTCGGCGATGGCGATAGCGGGCGCCACCCTCTCGCGGCTTCGGCGCCGATCGAAGGACGGCACCGAGTTGGCGGCATCCACTCCTGCGGATGGAACCCCGGCCACACCGATCGGCGTGGTCCGTCCCGTGCCGCGCCTCGCCCCCGTGGTCATGGGCGACGAGAACAAGGTGCGTCAGGTCGTGGCGAACCTGCTCGGCAACGCGCGGCGTTTCACCGCCGAGGACTCCCCCATCGGGCTGCGCGTCGGCGTCGACGGCGAGTCCGACATGGGATGGATCGAGATCATCGACCACGGCGAGGGGGTGCCGGAGCAGATCCGCGAGCAGATCTTCCAGCGCTTCTGGCGCGCCGACACCTCGCGCACCCGCGAGACCGGCGGCTCGGGTCTCGGCCTGTCGATCGTGGCATCCATCGTCGATCTGCTGCACGGCACGGTCGATGTGCGCGATACCCCCGGGGGCGGAGCGACCTTCCGCGTCTCCCTCCCCCTCGCTGATCGCCGCGACGCCCAGGAGCACGCACTCATCGAGACGCAGCCGCTCGAACGCCTGCCCGAGGGGTACCGGCCCGACGCGCAGACGTGACGGACGCCCCGACGCTTGACCCTCACACGATGTGAGAGGACACGATGGCTTCATGGCCGAGACCCCGAACCTGATGAGCATCGGTCGGTTCAGCGCCCTCACCCGCCTGTCGGTGCGGATGCTCCGCCACTACGACAGTCATGGTGTGCTGGTCCCCGCCGACATCGACCCCTGGACCGGATACCGGCGCTATGCTCCGCACCAGCTGATCGACGCGGCCGACGTGCGCAACCTCCGCGACGTGGGCTTCGGCGTCTCCGCCATCGGCGCCCTCCTCGACGCGCGTGGCACTCCGGCGTGGACTCGCGCACTGCAGATGCAGCGCGCGGAACTTCATGAGGAAGCTCGCGCAGCGAGGGAGAGGGTGTCGCTGATCACCCGCCTTCTCGAAACCGGAGACCATCCCATGTCCATCACGCTCACCCGCACCACCGTCCCCGCACTGACCGCGGTAGCCCTGCGCGGCACCGTGGCGTCCTACTCCCACGAGGGGGAGCTCTGGGGCCGCCTCATGCCTCTCCTCGCCGAGCGGTCGATCGCACCGATCGGAGCCTGCGGCGTCATCGAGCACGACGACCAGTACGTCGAGCACGATGTCGATCTGTCGATCTTCCTGCCCGTCGCCCCCGGGACGACGGTGGACGCCCCTCTCACCGTGATCGAGCTGCCTCCCCGGGACTGCCTCGTCGCGCGTGTGACGGGCCCGTACGAGCAGATCGCACAGGCGCACGACATGATCAACGCCCGCCTCGTGGAAGACGGCTTGAGCCCGCGCGGCGACGACACTCTCGCCTCGCGCGTCTTCAACGTCTACCTGACCACCCCCGACCGCGTACCGGGTGACGCTCTGGTCACCGACGTCTGCCGCCCGCTGAGCTGAGAGCGGCCACGTCCGCAACACGCAGAACGCCCCCTCCCAGAGGAGGGGGCGTTCCGTGTGTTGCCTAGGCGGGGATCAGAAGTCCATGCCACCGGTCGGGTCGCCCGCGGGAGCGGCGACCTTCTCGGGCTTGTCGGCGACGACGACCTCGGTGGTGAGGAAGAGGCCGGCGATCGAGGCGGCGTTCTGCAGAGCCGAACGGGTCACCTTGGCGGGGTCGATGATGCCCTGTGCGAACAGGTCACCGTACTCGCCGGTCGCGGCGTTAAGGCCGTGGCCCACGGGGAGCTCGGCGACCTTGTTCGCGACGACGCCGGGCTCGAGACCGGCGTTGAGCGCGATCTGCTTGAGCGGGGCCTCGATGGCGACGCGCACGATGTTCGCGCCCGTGGCCTCGTCACCCGTGAGCTCGAGGTTCGCGAGAGCGTTCTTGCCGGCCTGGATGAGCGCGACGCCACCACCGGCGACGACACCCTCTTCCACGGCGGCCTTGGCGTTGCGCACGGCGTCTTCGATGCGGTGCTTGCGCTCCTTGAGCTCGACCTCGGTCGCGGCTCCGGCCTTGATGACGGCGACGCCACCGGCGAGCTTCGCGAGGCGCTCCTGGAGCTTCTCGCGGTCGTAGTCGCTGTCGGTGTTCTCGATCTCGCGGCGGATCTGGGTCACGCGACCCTCGATCAGCTCCGACTCGCCGGCACCCTCGACGATCGTGGTCTCGTCCTTGGTGATGATGACCTTGCGCGCACGGCCGAGCAGGTCGACGGTCGCGTTCTCGAGCTTGAGGCCCACCTCTTCGGTGATGACCTGGCCGCCGGTGAGGATCGCGATGTCCTGCAGCTGCGCCTTGCGACGGTCGCCGAAGCCGGGAGCCTTGACGGCGACCGACTTGAAGATGCCGCGGATCTTGTTCAGCACCAGGGTCGCGAGCGCTTCGCCCTCGACGTCCTCGGCGATGATGAGGAGCTCCTTGCCCTCCTGGATCACCTTGTCGACGATCGGCAGAAGGTCCTTGATGTTGGAGATCTTCTGGTTGGCGATCAGGATGTAGGGGTCTTCGAAGACCGCTTCCTGACGCTCGGGGTCGGTGACGAAGTAGGGGTTGATGTACCCCTTGTCGAAGCGCATGCCCTCGGTGAGCTCGAGCTCGGTGCCGAAGGTGTTCGACTCCTCGACGGTGACGACGCCTTCCTTGCCCACCTTGTCGATGGCCTCGGCGATGAGCTCGCCGATCGCGGGGTCGGCGGCGGAGATCGACGCGGTCGCGGCGATCTGCTCCTTCGACTCGACCTCCTTGGCGGAGGCGAGGAGCTCGTCGGTGACGGCCTTGACGGCCTTCTCGATGCCCTTCTTGAGCGAGATGGGGTCGGCGCCGGCGGCGACGTTGCGCAGGCCCTCGCGCACGAGCGCCTGGGCGAGAACGGTGGCGGTGGTGGTGCCGTCACCCGCGACGTCGTCGGTCTTCTTGGCGACCTCCTTGACCAGCTCGGCGCCGATCTTCTCGTACGGGTCGTCGAGCTCGATCTCCTTGGCGATCGAGACACCGTCGTTCGTGATCGTGGGGGCGCCCCACTTCTTCTCGAGCACGACGTTGCGACCGCGGGGGCCCAGGGTCACCTTGACGGCGTCGGCGAGAGTGTTGAGGCCGCGCTCGAGACCGCGCCGGGCCTCTTCGTCGAAAGCGATGATCTTTGCCATAAGTGTGTCGTCCCTCCCGGACGGGTGACTTGCAGATTTTGGCACTCGACGAAAGCGAGTGCTAATTCATTCTGGCACTCGCCCCTAGGGAGTGCAAGCCACGAGCCGCCCCGTAAACGCCGAACGCCGCGGCATCCGGAAGTCGGATGCCGCGGCGTTCTCGCCAGAGCTCAGGCCAGGCGAACGGACTCCGCCTGAGGGCCCTTCTGACCGGTGCCGACGGTGAACTCGACGGCCTGCCCCTCTTCGAGGACACGGAAACCCGACATCTCGATGCTCGAGTAGTGGACGAAGACGTCCTGCCCGTCATCGACGGTGATGAAGCCGAAGCCCTTCTCGGCGTTGAACCATTTGACAGTGCCCTGCGTCATGCGAATCTCCTGTTGCTGAACGACGAGGTCATCGTAAGCACGGAGGATGCCGCGGAATCGGGGTTCCGGAGCATTGTTGACGCGCGTGCATCCAAGTTGTTACGCCGCGGAAACACGCGGCGCCCGCGGACTCAGGAGGAGGGGGAAGCGGAGGGCTGACCGCTCGCGCGGTCGAGGCCGATCACGACGATCAGGCGCTTGACGTCGCTCTCGTCGGCCGGGGTGTTCGGGTCGTCCGTCGGCTGCAGGAAGTCGCTCTGCGCGATCTGCGCACCGCCGATCGTCTGGGCCAGGCCCTCGGCCGCGGCCGCGTCGCTCTCGAGGCGGTAGTAGATCGTGGTGTCGGCGAAATCGGTGCTGTCGGAGTTGCCGGTCTCGACGTTGTCGCCGCTCCAGCCCGCGGCCACGATCTGGTCGCGAACGGAGGCCGCGAGGCCGTTGTCGGGAGTGCCGTTGAGCACGACCACCGAGTACGACGTGTCGACGACGGCCGGGATGGTCGGCTCGACCGAGACGGTCGGGCTGGGCGCGGCGTCGGAACCGAGCGAGATACGCCCCGAGACCAGGAGCGTCGCGAAGATGCCGGCGATGATCAGCACCAGGGTGGCGATGGCCGCCCACAGGAACACGATCCATCCGCGCAGACGGGGGTTCTCGGCCCGGTGAGCGCCGACGCGGCCGGATTCAGTCGGCAGGTCGTCGAAGCGATCCCGAGGGAAGGTCGATCTGGCCATTGGACGATGCTATCGGTCGCGTCGAGGCGAGCCCGTCAGCGGGCCGCCGTACGGCCGAGACGAGCGCGGTGCTGATCCGCCGCGTCATCGCGCCGCCGCCGCAACCGGCGCACGAGCATCGGATCGTGTGCGAGCGCCTCGGGGGTGTCGATCAAGCGCCCGAGCAGCTGGTAATACCGGGCAGGCGTCACCGAGAACTCCGCGCGGATGGCCTCTTCTTTCGCGCCCGCGTGACGGCGCCACTGGCCCTCGAAAGCGAGGAAGGCGAGGTCACGGTCCGACAGAGGCACGCCGTTACGCTACTGCGCCATCGCTCACGATCCCGGATGCCACGCCACCCACGCCCCGAGAGGGTCGACCTCCGCGAGCACCTCCCCATCGAGAGCGAGGGCGAATCCGCCCCGCACGGGCTCGGGGCGCCGCGTCCAGCCGTCGTGCAGGCCGGGCGCGTCGAGGGTAATCCACCTGCCTGCCGCCCGGGCGGCATCGATCACGGCGGCGCGGTGCACCCGGGGCACGTGAGCGAGCACGCCCGGAGTGGTCACGACCAGAGTCGCCCCGGCCGGAGCCTGGGCGGCGAGCGCGGGAAGGGCCTCGGCGCCGTCGCCCGCGACGAGCAGAGGCGGGTCGGCCGCCGCGATGTCGAGCGCCCCCTCGATGCGTTCGAGACGCCCCTCCTCCCCCGGCCAGACGAGGCCGGTGAGCCAGTCGCGGTCCTGCGCGCGGCGGGCGTCGAGGGGGCTGAGGTCGATGCCCGCACGCCAGACGATCTGCGGCATGTGCAGGTCGGGGTGCCCCTCGAGGTCGCTGTCGAGAACCACGCGACTCGGGCCGTCGACGGGGTCGACCGCGACGATCTCTTCACGGTGATAGCGGTACGAGTACCGATCGGCATAGAGGCAGAGCCCCGCGCTCACGCCCACCTCGAGCAGGGCGATCGGCCCCTCGATCAGAGCGAGGGCGGGGAGCAGGGCCGCGCAGCGGAGGGGCTCGTTGGTCTGCACGCTCCGGCGACCGCATTCCTCGACGATGGCGTCAGCGTGGGCCGTGACCCATGAAGCCCACGCATCGACGTCGTCGAGGGGCGCGCCGAGCAGACGCATCACGGCGAACACCAGCGGCGGCTGTCGTCGCGTCTCGGGGATCCGCGCGAGGGCGGCAGCCACCGCGGTGTCGTCCGCGACACGCTCCGCCCAGTTCGCGTACACCGCCGAACGACCGGGAGCCTCGTCTTCGGAGAAACGCCGATAACGATCGACGACGGCGGTCACGGCATCCTGGGTCACCCGGAGATTATGCCGTCACGACCTGACCGCTGCCGGGCACGAGAGAATAGAGCCGAAGAAGGAGAGTGAACATGACCTACGCCGTCGACAAGTCCGACGACCAGTGGCGCGCCGAACTCAGCCCCGAGCAGTACGCGGTGCTTCGCCAGGCGGGTACCGAGCGCGCCTGGACCGGTGAGCTGCTCGACGAGAGCCGTGCCGGTCTCTACACCTGCGCCGCCTGCAACGCCGAGCTTTTCCAGAGCGGTACCAAGTTCGACTCGCACTGCGGGTGGCCGAGCTTCTACGAGTCGGTCCGCCCCGAGGCGGTCGAGCTCATCGAAGACAACAGCCACGGCATGCAGCGCACCGAGGTCCGCTGCGCCAACTGCGGCTCTCACCTGGGACACGTCTTCCCCGACGGTTTCGGCACGCCCACCGGCGACCGGTACTGCATGAACTCGCTGTCGCTCAACTTCACCCCCGAAGACAAGGCATGAGCGCACTCGAGGCGATGCGCGACCGCCGGTCGTGGTCGAAGGTCACCGACCTCGCCCCCACCGGTCCCGAGCTCGAGGCGTTCGTCGCCGCGGCCGGTCGCGTCGCCGACCACAAGAGTCTGAAGCCCTGGCGGCTCATCGAGATCCGCGGCGCCGACCGCGACATCCTCGCCCGCGCGCTGAACAAGGCGGATGGCAAGAAGGGGATGTCGTCGAAGCCCCGGCGCGCACCGCTGATCATCGCGGTGGTGGCGAACCTCCGCTCGAAGAAGATCCCCGCCTGGGAGCAGGAGGCCGTGGCATCCGGAGTCGCCCACATGTTGAGCCTCGTGCTCGACGAAGCGGGCTTCGGCGTGTTCTGGCGCACCGACGACAAGACCCGCAGCAAGGTGCTCGCCAAGGCGCACGGGCTCGACAAGGGCGAGGTCCTGCTCGGTTGGCTCTACATCGGCGGCAAGCCCCCTCGCACCCGCGCCACACGACGCAAGACCGTGGATGCCGCCAAGCACATCTCACGCATGCCCGGAGGCAAGAAGAAGCGCTCGGTCGACGAGACGCGTCTCTGACCCCTGCTCGTTCGACGCCGCCGCGGGACTCCGGTCTTCGGCGGCGTCGTCGTTTCCGCCGTCAGCGACGGCGGCGGAACGGAACGGCGGCGACGGTCACTCCGCCGATCGCCACGGCCGCGGCGAGCAGAGCCACCAGGGTCGAGGGGGCCGCCGGCGCGGGCCACAGCGCGTCGAGCAGCACCGAGGTCGCGAGAAGTCCGACGACCGAGCCGAGACCGAGCAGCAGCACACCCGTGCGGCGCACCACGACCGACGACAAGAAGATGTAGATCACGCCCACCGCCCCGCCGATGTAGAGCCACGGCTCGGTCGGCACGGTGCGCGGCGCCCCCACGACCGCGACGTGCACGCCCGCGGCGATCAGCAGGACCACCGTTCCGCCGATGAAATTCACCAGCGTCGCGGTCAACGGGCTCTCCACGCGAACGCGCAGACGTCCGTTCGTGCCCTGCTGCCACGCCACGCCCGCACCCGCGATCACGGGGACGACGAGCATCCAGGGCGGAACCGCGCCGAGCGCGTCCCCCGACAAGCAGACGACGACGCCGGCGATCGCCAGCAGCGCACCGATCAGACGGCGCACGGTCACCGGAACGACGCCGGCCGGTCCGTACCCGATGCGATCGAGCACGAGCCCACCGGTGGTCTGCCCGGCGACGAAACCGACGGTGAACAGCGCGACGCCGATGGTCGCCACCGTCAGGCCCTGGCTCGCGACGGTGAACGCCCCGAGCAGACCGCCCAGCAGCATCCACGGCGGGATCGATCGAGACCGGATGCCGCCGACCAGACGCCCGAACCCGCGTCGGCCGCCGGGGATCAGCGCCGACAGCGCGATGAGGATGAGCAGGCCCGAACTGAACGAGATCGCGGCGGCGACGAAACCGTCCCCCAGCTCCGCACCGAGACTGCCGTTGATACGCGCCTGGAGCGCGGTGAGGGCGCCGATGAGCACCGCTCCTCCGACGGCCAGTCCGACCGAACCCCGCTCCGCCACGGCTCTCCCCTCGCGCCCCCGCGCGGGAGCCACCGTCGATCGTACGACGCGGGGTGGGGCCGAGCCGGCGGTCACCCGTCTCCCCGTCGCTCACTCACCCGGCTGCCAGAGCGTCCCGCTCCCGGCGATTGCGGACTGCTGCGCCGACGAAGATCGCGACGAGGGCGACGAGCGACAGCAGACTCACCGCATACAACGCAGCCCCGCCGACCGCGAAATCGCCACCGCTGATGCCGTAGGTGTCGGCGAGTCCCATCCTGGGGCCGAACGAAGCGACGAAGTACCCGGGCATTCCCGCGGCGAGCAGACCGAGGTAGCCCGCGACGGTCGGCCATACCCCGGCGCCGGTGACGGTGAACAGGACGAGGAAGACGACCGCGAACAGCGGGCCCAGTGCGATGATCGCGACGACGAACCCGTTCGGCGGGCCCTGATCCGCCTCCTCCACCGCGCGCCAGACCGCGTGGGCCGTGAAGCCCGGCACGGCCGCCTCGGGGTTCCACACGAGGATCTGCAAGAGGGCGATGCTCGCGTAGACCGCGACCACGACCACCCCCGTCGATGCGGCGACGAGGGACGACGGGCGACTCACGGATTCCGGGACTACGGGCCCATGATGACTCACGGTCTCGCTCCCCACCAGCGTCGCGGCACGTCGATGTCGACCGCGGTGGTCCGGATGCGTCAGGCTGTGACCCGTGACCCAGCTCCGCCCCGGCCCCGACGACGTCTCGCGCCTGATCGACGACCTCCGCGCGGCCGACGCCGACCGCGAGTTCCTCTCGCACGCCGAACAGCATCTCCCCCGCCTGCACGACCTCTTCACCCAGCTCTACGGCGATCGACCCGACGGCCTCGAGCGCTTGGCATCCGTCCTCGATCTCGCGCGCACCTCGTGGACGGCGCGCCCGCGCACGCTGAAGGCCCTCGACCGGGAGCGCGAGAGCGCGCCGGACTGGTTCGAGAGCGAGCGCATGCTGGGTGGTGTCTGCTACGTCGATCGGTACGCGGGCGGGCTCAACGGCATCCGGGATTCCATTCCGTACTTCCGCGAACTGGGCCTGACGTACCTGCACCTCATGCCGCTGTTCGAGAGCCCCGAGGGCAACAGCGACGGCGGCTACGCGGTGTCGAGCTACCGCCGGGTGAATCCGGCGCTCGGCACGATGGAAGAGCTCGCGGCCCTCGCGACCGATCTGCGCCGGGCGGGAATCTCGCTCGTGGTCGACTTCATCTTCAACCACACGAGCAACGAACACGAGTGGGCTCGCAAGGCCGTCGCGGGCGAAGCGGGGTACGAGGACTTCTACCTGATCTACCCCGACCGCGAGCTGCCCGACGCCTACGAGCAGACGACGCGCGAGATCTTCCCCGACGACCACCCGGGGTCGTTCGTTCAGCTCGACGATGGACGCTGGATCTGGGCGACGTTCTATCACTTCCAGTGGGATCTCAACTACGCCAACCCCGCGGTCTTCGAGGCGATGGCCGGGGAGATGCTCTTCCTCGCGAACCAGGGCGTCGAGATCCTCCGCATGGATGCCGTGGCCTTCATCTGGAAGAAGCTCGGCACGACCTGCGAGTCGCTGCCCGAAGCCCATCTGCTGCTGCAGGCCTTCAACGCGGTGCTGCGTATGGCGGCTCCGGGTCTGCTCTTCAAGTCGGAGGCCATCGTGCACCCCGACGAGGTGGTCTCGTACATCTCGCCGGAGGAATGCCAGATCTCCTACAACCCCCTGCAGATGGCCCTCACCTGGGAGGCGCTCGCCACTCGCGACGGCCGACTGCTGCAGCAGGCGCTCGAGCGCCGCCACGCCCTGCCCGCCGGCACCGCGTGGGTGAACTACGTGCGCAGCCACGACGACATCGGCTGGACGTTCGCCGACGAGGATGCCGCGGAGCTCGGCATCGACGGCTACCCGCACCGCCGCTTCCTCAACGACTTCTACGTCGGCCGTGCCGAGGGATCGTTCGCGCGCGGCGTGCCGTTCCAGGAGAACCCGCGCACGGGCGATGCCCGCGTCACGGGCACCACCGCGTCGCTCGCGGGTATCGAGGCGAGTGACGCCGGAGGGGAGGACCGGGTCGTTCTCGCCCACGCCCTGGCCCTCTCGAGCGGCGGCATCCCCCTGCTCTATCTCGGCGACGAGGTCGCCCAGCTCAACGACTACTCGTTCGCCGAGCGGCCGGAAGAAGCGGGCGACAGTCGCTGGGTAAACCGCCCCTTCCGTCCCGAGCAAAATTACGAGGATCGAACGGATGCCGGCACACCGGCCGGCCGCGTCTACTCGCGGCTGTCGCGTCTCACCGAGGTGCGCCGGTCCACGCCGGAGTTCGCGGGCAACGAGCTGATCGCCTTCGGAGCGAACACGGCGTCCGTCGTGTCGTTCCTGCGCCCGGGCGACGGGTTCTCTGTCCTCGTGCTCGCGAACGTGGGTGACTCGTCCGCAGAGATCGATGCGCTGACCCTGTCGGGAATGGCGCCGGAGTCCCTCGACCTCGTGTCGTCGCAGCCCGTCTGGCTGGGCGCCGGTCTCACCCTCGCGCCCCACGGCGTGCGGTGGCTGCGCGTGCGGATGCGCTGAGCCGTGTCCGACGATCCCGGTGGAGCACGCAGCCCCGCGTGGCACGTGGGCGCGTTGGCGGCGGGAATCGTCGCGATCGCGACATCGGTGTGGGCGCCGCCGGGACTGATCGGCGACCTGCTCGTACTGGTCGTCGCGGTCTGCGCGCTGCTCTTCTCGCTGGACGCGAGCCGTCGGCGGGGGCCGCTGCGCGGGGCCGCTATTGCCGGGGCGTTGTTGGCGGGGCTGGCGATGATCGTGGCGGCGGCCGTGTTTCTCGTCGCTCTCGCGAAGGCGTTGCCGTGACCCGCATGGCACGATGATCACCGCAGGGGCAAGGGCCGCTTCCCCGGGCTAGGGACGCCTAGCGTGAGGCCATGAACGACGCCGAACTGTCCGCCCTCACCATCTCTCGCGCGAGGGAGAACGTGCAGAACGGCGGCAAGCCCTTCGCCTGCCTCATCGTGAAAGAGGGCGAGATCGTCGTCGAGGCGGTCAACCACGTCGCACAAGACGGCGACCCCACGGCGCACGCCGAGATTCGCGCCATCCGCGCCGCCGCAGAGCGGGGAATCACCGACCTGTCGGGCTACAACATGTTCGTCACCGCCTACCCCTGTCCGATGTGCCTCGGCGCCGTGTACTACGCGCAGCCCGACCGCCTCGTCTACGCGGTGACGAGGGAGCAAGAGGGTGAGCACTACGAGGACGGCAACCGGCTCATGAGCCTCGCCACGTTCTACGACGAGTACGCCAAGCCCACGGACGAACGGACGCTACCGACGCAGCAGGTGTCGGTCGAGGGGGCTTCGCTGCCCTTCCGCGAATGGACAGCGCAGCACGGCTGAGCACGAATGAGCCAGGTACGAGGTGCCGGCTACAGGATTTGAACCTGCAACCCCCGTATTACAAGTACGGTGCGCTACCAATTGCGCCAAGCCGGCATGAGACGCGTGACGCCTCGATGGACGAGTCTAGAGCGGCGGAAGGGTCGCTCGAGACCGGTCAGATGCGGTGCTTCCCACTGTCGCGGTCCCATTCCAGGGACTTCCACTGCAGGAACGAGCACAGGTTGCCCGCCACCACGAGCTCGGCGGCCAAGCTCGCCATCTCGTGCGGCGACAGCGTCAGGTCTTCCGGGCGCGCCGTGAGGGTCGCCTCCCACAGAGGCTCGTCATAGCCCTGCGGCTGCATGTAGATCGACGCGCGTGCGTTCATCAGGTTGATCACCACGAGACCGGTGTCCTGGCTGTCGGCATCCTCCTGCTCGACGACCTTGAGCTGGCCTGCGAACAGGTGACCCTGGTCGCGGAACTCCTGCACCCATGCCTTCAGCTGCGTGAGGGACCGCCGCGGGGGCGAGTCCTCAAGCTCTTCGTTCATGTCACCAGAATCTCATACAGCGACGCATTCGCGCCGACGCCTCAGCCCGCGGGAGTGGCCGACGGCGAGACCGACGGCGTCGGGGTGGCGGTCGAGTAGTACGCGTTGCTGTCGACGGTGAGCACGAACTGGGCGAACTCCTTCGCGTCATCCATGTTGCCGACGTATTCGGTGCCGTTCACGAGCACGGTCGGGGTCGCGGTCAGCGCCTGTCCCTTCGTGCCGGGCAGACCCTTGATCGCACGATCGGTGGCGGCCTTGGCCCACGCCGTATAGGTCTCGCCCTCGATGCAGTCGCGGACCGCACCGATGTCGCTCACGCCGGCGCCCTGCGCCATGTCGGCGAGCTGCTGGTCGCTGTACCCGTCGGAGTCGACCGCGGGCTGGTTCGTGAGCAGCTCGTGGTTGTACGCGAAGAAGCGGTCCGACGAGTGCGTCGCCACGCACGCCGCGGCACCGGCCGCGCGCAGGCTGTACTTCGTGCCGTTCGACTTCGACGTCAGCATCGCCACCGGGTAGTACGTGAGGGTGGCGGCCTTGTCGCCGACCCACTTCGACAGCTGGCTCGCGTTCGCGGTCTGGAACTCGCGCGCCTCGGCCGACATGTAGTCGACGTAGACGCGGATGTCGACGGGCGCTGCCGTGCCCGTGGGCTCGGGGGTCGGCTCGGTCGCCGGTGCGGGCTCGGCGGCCGGAGGAGTGGCCTGTGCCGACATCGTCGCGGCGCTGCCGTCGACGGTCTGATCGGCGAGCGGGTCGGCCACCTGCGAGGCGCTCGTGATGACGAAACCGTCGTCGGTGGCGGCGTCGGGAAGCGCCTGCGAGCGAGACTCCCGCGAGTTCAGCGCGAACGAGACGCCCACGGCGCCGACGGCGATCACGGCGACGGCCCCGATACCCAGCAGCGAGCGACGCGCGATACGCCAGCGCGTCTGCTTCGCCTTGACCTGCTGCGCCTTCTCGCGCACCGCCTCACGGCGGTCGCGTTCTGCTGGCACATTCGGTGACTGGTCGTTGGACATGAAACCTTCCGGGCACGGACGATGCCGCATGAAATCAGGGGGGTCGCGCGGGTGGGGCGACGAGGATCGATGGTAGCCAGGCTGGCTGAGAAATGACCAGACACGTGCGATACTGACGAATGCGTCCAACGTCGGGCGCACGGGGTCGCCCCCGTTCATTCCATTCACTACGGATCGTCCGGCACGTACCTGCCGGTGAAGGAGAAGAGAAAATGGCGTCCGTCACCTTTGACAACGCAACCCGTCTGTACCCCGGCGGAACCCGCCCCGCGGTCGACAAGCTGAACCTCGACGTCGCAGACGGCGAATTCCTGGTTCTCGTCGGCCCCTCCGGCTGCGGCAAGTCCACCTCGCTGCGCATGCTCGCCGGTCTCGAAGAGGTCAACTCCGGACGCATCCTGATCGGCGACCGCGACGTGACCGACGTCCCGCCGAAGGACCGCGACATCGCGATGGTCTTCCAGAACTACGCGCTGTACCCGCACATGACGGTCGCCGAGAACATGGGCTTCGCGCTCAAGATCGCCGGTGTCGGCAAAGAAGAGCGCGCCTCGCGCGTGCTCGAGGCCGCCAAGCTGCTCGACCTCGAGCAGTACCTGACCCGCAAGCCCAAGGCCCTCTCGGGTGGTCAGCGTCAGCGCGTCGCCATGGGCCGAGCGATCGTCCGTCAGCCCCAGGTCTTCCTCATGGACGAGCCGCTGTCGAACCTCGACGCCAAGCTGCGCGTCCAGACCCGTACCCAGATCGCGTCGCTCCAGCGCCGCCTCGGTGTCACCACGGTCTACGTCACGCACGACCAGACCGAAGCGCTCACCATGGGTGACCGCATCGCCGTGCTCAAGGACGGCCTGCTCCAGCAGGTCGGCACCCCGCGCGACCTGTACGAGACCCCGAAGAACGTCTTCGTGGCCGGCTTCATCGGCTCGCCCGCCATGAACCTCTTCACCGCCGACCTCGCTGAGGGTGGCGTGCGCTTCGGCGACCTCGTCGTCCCCGTCGAAGCCGACACCATCGGCAAGGCCAACGGCTCCGCGGTCACCATCGGCGTCCGTCCGGAAGACATCCAGGTCGCCCCCGCCGACGGTCGCGGCCTCTCGGTCGTCGTCGACCTCGTCGAGGAGCTCGGCGCCGACGGCTACCTCTACGGCCACACCGACATCAACGGCAAGCGCACCGACCTCGTCGCTCGCGTCGACGGTCGCCGTCACCCCAACGCGGGCGAGACGGTCGTGCTCGCGCCGGTTCCCGGCCACGTGCACGTCTTCGACGTGGAGACCGGCGACCGCCTCACCGACCGGGCCATCGCTTCGGCCTGATCCACGCACCGACGCGGCGCGTCCCCGATCCCGATCCGTCGGGTCGGGGGCGCGCCGCACTGTTTTCCCGGAGGTTCCCGTGTCCGAATCCCTCAGCATCACGGCGAGCACCGTCGACCCGGGCCTGTTGCAGCTGCCCTGGTCGACCGCTCTCGCCGACTGGCCCAGCAGCCACATCGTGGCACTTCCCAAGGGCATCTCGCGGCACCTCGTGCGCTTCGCAAACCTCTCCGGTCGCGTCGTCGCCATCAAAGAGACCACCGAAGAGATGGCCCGGCGCGAGTACGACATGCTCGGCAATCTCGACCGCCTCGATGCCCCCTGCGTCGACCGTGTCGCCGTGATCGCCGGGCGCACCGACGCCTCGGGTCGCCCTCTTCCCGCGGCCCTCGTCACCTCGCACCTGCGCTTCTCGCTCCCCTACCGCGCGCTGTTCACGCAGGTGCTGCGCCCGCACACCGCGACGCGTCTCGTGGACGCTCTCGCGGTGCTGCTCGTACGCCTGCACAACGTCGGCTTCTACTGGGGTGACGTATCGCTGTCGAACACGCTGTTCCGCCGCGACGCCGGCGAGTTCGCGGCGTATCTCGTCGACGCCGAGACGGGCGAACTGCACGGCAACCGCCTGACGCCCGGTCAGCGCGCGCACGACCTCGATATCGCCCGCATCAACATCGCTGGCGAGATCATGGACCTCGAGGCCGGCGGTCGCCTCGAGGGCGGAGTGGATGCCGTGGCCATCGCAGACGGCCTGGTGTCGTCGTACCACTCGCTGTGGGGCGCCCTCACCGACAGGGAGTCCTTCGCCGTCGACGAGTCGTGGCGCATCACCGAGCGCGTGCACCGTCTCAACGCCCTCGGCTTCGACATCGGTGAGATGTCGATCCGCACGGCGAGCGACGGCACGAAGGTGTCGATCCAGCCCAAGGTCGTCGATGCGGGTCACCACCAGCGCCGTCTGCTGCGCCTGACCGGGCTCGACGTCGAAGAGAACCAGGCCCGCCGTCTGCTCAACGACCTCGACGAGTTCCGCGCGCGCGTCTCACGTCTCGGCGCTGACGAAGAGATGGTCGCGCACGAGTGGCTGACCCGTGTGTTCGAACCCATCGTCATGGCGATCCCGTGGGATCTGCGAGCCAAGCTCGAGCCCGCCGAGGTGTTCCACCAGGTTCTCGAGCACCGCTGGTACATGTCGCAGGCGCGCGGTCGCTCCGTCCCGCTCGCCGAGGTCGTGAGCTCCTACATCGACGACGTCCTGCGCCACCGCCGCGACGAGGCGACGGTCATGGGCCCGCCCACCGACACGATGTCGCTGCCGACGATCTCCGACGCCGATGCCCCCGCAACCGGCGAGGTGCCCACGACCGACACCGACTCGGTCGACTGGCGAGACCTGGTCTGACGTCGCCGCCGAGCCCTCCGTCCGCACCAGTCCCGTGTTCGCGGCACGATCGCGAAGTCACGCGATCTCGCCGAGATCACACGCGAAATCGTGTCTTTTCGTCCAGATCGCGTGTCCTCGCGGCGGAGAGGACGCGCGGACGAGCGCAGCGGCGCGAGCACCGCACCCCACGAAACGACGAGGCCGTGGCATCCGGAATCGATCCAGGATGCCACGGCCTCGGTGCGTCGTGGGCTCAGTACCCCACGGTGAAGCGCCCGCGCGTGTGCTTCGGGTTCTCGATCTCGTCGAGGACGGCGATGGCGAAGTCGGCGCCGCCGATGAACGAGTTGCCCTCGCCGTCGACCACCAGCACGTCGCCGCCGTCGCGGTACGAGCCGGTGCGCTCGCCCGGCGCCCACGAGCCGAAGCCGCCGGCCGGGTGCACGTAGAACCAGTCGCGCCCGGTGTCGTCGGCCTGGAGATCCTCGAGGATGCCGATCGCTTCGCGCGCCTCGGGCTTGTACTCCTCGGCGAAGCCGTCGGTGTCGATCAGGCGCGGGCCGCCCTCGACGACGAGCGAACCGCCGGCGCCGCCGATGACGCCCACGCGGACGTTCTCGGGGAGCGCGGTGACGAGCTCGGCGATCGCGGGGCGGAGCTTGCCCTCCATGTCACCGCGGGGAGCGGCGGCCGACACCACGACGTCGACGCCCTCGAGCTGGGCGACGAGACCGGGGACGTCGAGGACGGTGCCCTCGAGGTAGGTCGCACCCTCGATGCGCTCGGTGGGAACCGAGCGGGCGATCGAGACGACCGTGTGGCCGCGGCGGACGGCCTCGGTCACGATGTGGCTACCGGCGTAACCGGTGCCTCCGATGACGGCGATGCGGGGCATGAGCGTTCCTCTCGAAGGGTCAGACGGTGCCGCGGAGCGTCGACACCTGGTACAGGGCGACGGATGCCGCGATGCCGGCGTTCAGCGACTCGGTTGCGGCGGAGATGGGGATCGACACGACCTGATCGCACGTCTCGGTGACCAGGCGCGACAGGCCCTTGCCCTCGGAACCGACGACGATCACGACGGGACGATCGGCGAGCTCGAGGGCGGGGAGTGACACGTCACCGTCGCCGTCGAGGCCGAGCACGAACACGCCCTGCTTCTTGAACTCCTTGAGCGTGGCCGTGAGGTTGGCCGCGAGGGCGACGGGGATGCGCGCGGCGGCCCCGGCGCTGGTCTTCCAGGCGGCGGAGTTGACGCTCGCCGATCGACGCTGCGGGATGATCAGGCCCTGGCCGCCGAACGCGCCGGTGGAACGGATGATCGCTCCGAGGTTGCGAGGGTCGGTGACACCGTCGAGCGCGACGAGCAGTGGAACCTGACCGCGGTCGACGATCTGCTCGAGCAGGTCCTGGGGGTGGGCGTAGGCATACGGGGGCACCTTGAGCGCGACGCCCTGGTGCACGCCGTCGAAGCCGGCCATACGGTCGAGTTCGGGACGCGTGACCTCGAGCACCGGGATGCCGCGGTTCGTCGCCATCGACAGCATCTCTTTGACGCGGTCGTCCATCTCGATGCGCTGGGCGACGTACATCGCCGTGGCGGGAATCTTGGCCCGCAGCGCCTCGAGGACGGAGTTGCGACCGGTGACCGTCTCGGTGTCGTCGGCCGCCTTCGGGCTCTTGCGATTCGGGTTGCTCCCCACCGCGCGCACGCCCGGCTTCGCCTTGCCACCGGCGGCGGCGTAGCGCTCCTGGGCGGCTTTGCGCTTGCCCGCGGGGTGCCAGGCGCGGTCTTCGGCCTTCGGGGTGGGTCCGCGCCCTTCGAGTGCCTTGCGGACGTGGCCGCCGGTGCCCTTGAGGGGCCCCTTCTTCTTGCCGGGGTTGCGTGCTCCCGGGCGTCCAGGCTTAGCCATCGATACTCCAATGCGTTCCGGCCGGAGTGTCCTCCAGCGTGATTCCTGCGGCGGCGATCGCGTCTCGAATGCGATCCGCGGCCGCCCAATCCTTGTCCGCGCGCGCTTGCGCGCGCTGCGTGATCATCGTCTGGACGAGGGCGTCCAGAGCGGCGGTCTGCGCTCCCCCGCCGGTGTCACCCCACTGAGAAGAGTGGGGGTTGATCCCCAGGACGAGCGTCATCTGCATGACATCCATGACGTCCTGCTTCGCCTCATCGTACTTGCCGGCGTCGAGCAGCGCATTTCCCGATCGGATGCTCGTGTGGATCGCGGCCAGCGCCCGGGGTACGGACAGATCGTCGTCCATGGCCTCGACGAACTCCGCCGGCAGTGCATCGGTCGCCTCGGACCACCCCGGTTGCACGAGACGCTCTGCCCGGTCGAGGAAGGTCCGGATCCGGCCGAGGGCCGTCTCGGCCTCGGTCCATGACGCCTCGCTCAGGTCGAGGTTCGAACGATAGTGCGCCGCGGCGAGGGCGTAGCGCACCACGAGCGGGTCGTGAGCGGCGAGCACGTCGGCGGCCAGGGTGAAGTTGCCGAGCGACTTGGACATCTTCTGCCCGTCGACGGTGACGAGGCCGTTGTGCACCCAGTAGCGCGCGAAGGAGTCCCCGGCTGCCGTCGACTGCGCGATCTCGTTCTCGTGGTGCGGGAAGCGCAGGTCGAGACCGCCGCCGTGGATGTCGAACTCGGGTCCAAGGTAGCGGCGCGACATCGCCGAGCACTCGATGTGCCAGCCGGGCCGTCCCGCGCCCCAGGGAGAGTTCCAGGTCGCGGATGCCGGCTCATCGGACTTCGCGCTCTTCCACAGGGCGAAATCGCGAGGGTCGCGCTTGCCCCGGGGATCGGCGTCGGACGCCGGCTCCATGGCATCCAGGCTCTGACGGGTGAGCTCGCCGTACGCGGGCCACGAGCGCACATCGAAGTAGACGTCGCCGGCGGCAGCGTAGGCGTGGCCGCGCTCGATGAGCTCGGCGATGAGCTCTTGCATCTGCGTCACCGATGCCGTCGCGCGGGGTTCGTAGGTGGGGGGAAGGATGCCGACGGCCTCGTACGCCCGCGAGAACTCCAGCTCCATGCGGTAGGCGAGAGCCCACCACGGCTCGGTTTCGGTCGCGTTGGCGAGGACCTTGTCGTCGATGTCGGTGACGTTGCGCACGAACGTGACTCGGCCGTAGCGGCGTTCGAGCCACCGGCGAAGCAGGTCGAAGGCCAGGGCCGCACGCACGTGGCCGATGTGCGGGCCCGACTGCACGGTGGGCCCGCAGACGTAGACCGTGACGTTCGAGGGGTCGAGGGGGACGAAGTCGCGCAGTCCCTGCGCCTTCGTGTCGTACAGCCGAACAGTCACCGGCCCAGCCTACCGGCCGCCCCCTCACGACCCCTGAGCGAAACATAGCGCCGCTAATGTGCGGGGGTGCCCCTTGTGATTCGCCCCGATGACCTGTCCGGAGACGCCACGCGCGCTCTCGTCGCCGCACACCTCGCCGGCATGCTCGAGAACACACCCGTCGAGAGCGTGCACGCCCTCGACGTGGACCGGCTCACCGCGGACGGCGTCACGGTCTGGTCCGCCTGGGTCGACGACGAGCTCGCCGGCATCGGTGCGTGCAAAGACCTGGACCTCGATCGCGCCGAGCTGAAGTCCATGCGGGTCGCCGAGGACTTCCTCGGCCAGGGCATCGGCCGCGCGGTCCTGCGGCACATCATGGACGATGCGCGCGAGCGCGGCATCCGGAGTCTCTGGCTCGAGACGGGGAGTACCGACGACTTCCTGCCCGCTCGTCGTCTCTACGCGAGCGAGGGCTTCGTGGAGTGCCCCGCGTTCGCGCCGTACAAGCCCGACCCGCTGTCGACCTTCATGACCCGCGAGCTCTAAGCCGGCACGAGGAGGGCCGTCGCGAAAGCGGCGACCCCCTCGGAGCGCCCCGTGAAGCCGAGTCCGTCGGTCGTCGTGGCGCTCACCGACACCGCCGCACCGCCGAGGGCCGCCGACAGCGCCCGCTCCGCCTCGACGCGACGGGACGCGAAACGCGGGCGGTTCGCCTGCACCTGCACGGAGACGTTCCCGATGCGCCACCCGGCCGCCGACAGGAGTCCGGCCGTGTGGGCGAGGAACGCCGACGCGTGAGCACCGGCGAACTCGGGCCGGTCGGTGCCGAAGTGCGTGCCGATGTCGCCGAGACCGGCCGCGGCCAGAAGCGCGTCGACGATCGCGTGCGCCACGGCGTCACCGTCGGAGTGTCCCGACAGCGCCTTTTCGCCCGGCCACTCTAGACCCGCGAGCCACAGCGTGCCCTCTCCCCCGAAGCCGTGCACGTCGGTGCCGATGCCCACGCGCGGCGCCGAGTGGGTCGACGGGGGGACGACGGATGCCGCGGGGCCCGTCTCGAGAAGTGCACGAGCGCGGTCGAGATCGGGGCCGGTCGTGATCTTGAACGCCACCGCGTCTCCCTCGACCGTGACGACGGGGTGCCCCGCTGCCGCGACCGCGGCCGCGTCGTCGGTGTGATCGGAGTCGACCTCGGCCAGAGCCGCCTCGAGAACCGATCGAGCGAATCCCTGCGGTGTCTGAGCCGCCGCGAGCTCCGTGCGATCGACGGGGCCGATCACGCGACCTTCCGCGTCGACGCGCTTGATGGTGTCGACGACGGGGAGGACCGGGATGACGGCAGCGGCTCCGGCCTCGACGGCCTGGACCACGCGATCGAAGACGGCGGGCGGCGTCAGCGCACGCGCGGCGTCGTGCACGAGCACGATCTCTACGTCGCCCCAGAGCGCGCTGAGCCCCGCGGCAACCGACTCCTGCCGAGTCGCCCCGCCCACCACGACGGTGACGAGGTCGGCGCGGTCTCCCGCGGCATCCCGCGCATCGGCCAGCGCCTCGCCCTCGTACCCCCGCGGCACGACGATGACGACCTGCGCAGACGTCGCGGCGAACACCCCGCGCAGAGCGTGATGCAGAATCGACCTCTCGTCGATGCCGACGAACGCCTTCGGCGCACCACCCTGCAAACGGGTACCGGAGCCGGCGGCGACGACGATGACCGCGAGACGCGGGACGGGGGTGAGAGTCACCCGTTCACGCTAGCGCGCCGCCACGAACGGGCGACGCACCGAGCGGGATCAGGACGCGAGGACCTCGTCGAGCACGACGCTCGCGCGGTCTTCGTCGGTCTTCTCGGCGAGAGCGAGCTCGGACACCAGGATCTGGCGCGCCTTCGCCAGCATGCGCTTCTCGCCGGCGGACAGGCCGCGGTCCTGATCGCGGCGCCAGAGGTCGCGAACGACCTCGCTGACCTTGATCACATCGCCCGAAGCGAGCTTCTCGAGGTTCGCCTTGTAGCGACGCGACCAGTTGGTCGGCTCCTCGGTGAAGGGTGCGCGGAGCACCTCGAAGACACGGTCGAGACCCTCTTTGCCGATCACGTCACGAACGCCGACAAGGTCGACGTTGTCAGCCGGGACCTCGATGACGAGGTCTCCCTGGGTGACGTTGAGCTTCAGGTATTTCTTCGTCTCGCCCTTGATAACGCGTTCCTTGACCTCGATGATCGTGGCCGCGCCATGGTGCGGGTAAACGACGGTCTCGCCAACCTCAAAAAGCATGGAGTTATGTCCTTTCGGCAACATCCAGGATACCACAGGCCCGCATGCGCTAAGGTTCCGCCCTCCCCGCAGACTCCTCCCCTCGTGCGCGTGCGAGCGGCCCGGTACCGCCGACCCCGTAGGATGATCTGGATGCCGTCTGTCGATCTTGGAGGATCCGTGAAAACGCGCCTGATCGCGTCCATCGCCGTGGGTGCAGCTGTCGTACTCGGTACGACGGGATGCAACATCCTCGCCCCGCAGGCGACCACCATCGATTACTCCGCGTCCGACGGTGTGAACGTGCCCGCCGACTCCGGTCCGCTGCACATCCGCAATGCGATGATCGTCGCCGACGAAGACGGCACGACCGGCAACTTCGTCGCCGCCATCGTCAACGACACCACCGACGTGCTCACACTGAAGCTCGAGGTCGGCGAGGGCGCGACCGCCGTCCCCGCCTCGGTGACGGTGCCGGCCAACCGAACCCTCAGCCTCGGCGATCTGGCCAATGGTGTCGAGCCGCTCCGCCTCGACGACATCGACGCGGCCCCCGGCTCGACGGTTCCCGTGTACTTCCAGTCCGGCGACGGACAGGGTGCTCTCATCCAGGTGCCCGTCCTCGACGGGGCGCTCGAGTACCTCGCCCCTCTCGCGCCGAGCCCCGAGGCGTCGACCTCGTTCCCGGCCACGCCGTCGCCGACGCCCAGCGCGACTCCCGCGTCCTGAACACACGACGAAGGCGCCGACGGTTCTCCGTCGGCGCCTTCGTCGTTCCCGCGACCGTCAGGCTTCGAACCGGTAGCCCAGGCCTCGCACGGTGACGAGCATGCTCGGCTCGCTCGGGTTCTGCTCGATGCGCGAGCGGATGCGCTTGATGTGCACGTCGAGCGTCTTGGTGTCGCCGAAATAGTCCGTTCCCCAGACGCGATCGATGAGCTGTCCGCGGGTGAGCACGCGACCGGCGTTGCGCATCAGCACCTCGAGGAGTTCGAACTCTTTGAGGGGGATGTTGATCTCTCCCCCGTCGACGGCGACAGTATGCCGGTCGATGTCGAGCACCACGCGCCCGCCGGAGAGGATGCGGTCGTCGAGGTCGGCCTCCTCCGGCGCGCGGCGGCGCAGCACAGCCCGCATCCGCGCCAACAGCTCGCGGGTCGAGTACGGCTTGGTGACGTAATCGTCCGCGCCGAGTTCGAGACCGACGACGATATCGACTTCGGAGTCCTTGGCCGTGAGCATGATGATCGGAACCTGCGAGCTCAGTCGCACCTGGCGGCAGACCTCGGTCCCGGGCATCCCGGGAAGCATGAGATCCAGCAGGACGATGTCGGCACCGCGATCGCGGAAAGCGACCAGGGCGAGGGCGCCGTCCTCGGCGATCTCGACCTCGTAGCCCTCCCGTCGCAGCAGGTAGGCCAGCGGGTCGGCCAGATCGGGTTCGTCCTCGACGATCAGAACGCGGGTCATGCGGTGTCTCCCTTCGCGGGTACGGGGGTCGTCGCGGAGCCCTTGCGGCCCTTGCGGCGGGGTTTGGGGCGGACGCTCTCCAGATCGGGAGCCTCCGACATCGGAAGTCGGATGGTGAATGTCGAGCCGCGGTCGGGACGCGACCAGAGCCGCACCTCGCCCCCATGGCGCTGGACGGCATGCTTGACGATCGAGAGGCCGAGCCCGGTTCCGCCGGTTCGACGCGAGCGAGCCTGGTCGGCGCGGTAGAACCTCTCGAAGACGCGGTGCTGATCGCTCTCGGGGATGCCGATACCGCGGTCGGTCACCGCGATCTCGACCACGGTGTCGTCGAGCTTCACGCCGATTCCGACCTTCGAGCCCTGCGGGGAGTACGCGATGGCATTGGCCACGAGGTTACCCACGGCCTCGGTGAGGATCTGCGGCTCGCCGCGCACCCACAACCCCTTGGTGCCTCCGCGGACGACCGTGACCTGGGCGGCATCCGCCTGGATGGCGTACCCCTCGACCGCGGCGGTGACGACCTCGTCGATCGATACGTCGCGCACGTCGCGCAACTCGTCTGAGGCCTGCAGACGCGAAAGGCTCAGGATGCGATTGACCAGGGCCGCCAATCGCGTGACCTCGGCCTGGAGCCGCGACGCGAAGTGCCGCACCTGAGCGGGATCGTCGGCCGCCGACTCGATCGCCTCGGCGAGCAGACTCACCGCACCCACGGGTGTCTTGAGCTCATGGCTCGTGTTCGCCACGAAATCGCGACGCATCTCCTCCACGCGCTCGTGCTCGGTGATGTCGCGCAGTACGACGAGGGTCAGACGACCCGAGATGGGGGTGGCGCGCACGGCGACCAGCCGCGGCTCGGCGGGAGCGGCGCCGCGCCGCAAGCGCAGGTTCTCGGCGATGCCCGAGCCGGTGTCGCGCGCCACGCGAGCCACACGCTTGAGTTCTTCGCTCGCGATCACCTCTCCGGCCTGGACGCCGAAGACCTCGGCGGCCGGCGAGAGCGCCAGCACCGTCGACGAGGTGTCGCACACGAAAGCGGGGTCGTCCATCGCCCCCAGCATGGCCTCCACGCCCTCGGGCACCTCGGCGGAGGTCTGCGCGAGAGAGCGGTCACGGGCACGCAGTGCCGCGACCACGAGGCCGACGACCGCCGCTCCGACGAGGAGTCCAGCCAGGAGCGCGAGCAGCACGAGCTGCGGTTGTTGCATGCCTCCACAGTAGAGGCGCCCCTTGAGCGTCACCGGCCGTTCACCCCCGTGAGAGCCGCCGTAGAGGCTACTATTCACTGTCACAGCACCACTCGTTAACCTTCGCTGGGAAGAATCCCCCAGGGTTGCGGGACACCTATGTGCCGTGCCGCCGACGAGGAAGGTACCCGCCCATGCGCGAAGTATTCCACCAGTCCCTCGAGGACGTTCAGAGCCGACTGGTCGAGATCGCCGACCTCGTGACCGTTGCGATCGACCGCGCCACCCGCGCGTTCGGCACCAGCGATGTCTCCCTCGCCGAAGAGGTCATCGAAGCCGATGCCATCATCGACGAGAAGGCCTTCGAACTCGACGAGCTCGCGATCGAGATCCTCGCCCGCCAGCAGCCCGTGGCGCGCGACCTGCGTATCGTCGTCACCGCGCTCCGGGTGAGCGCCTCACTCGAGCGCATGGGCGACATGGCCGAGCACATCGCACAGCTCGCGCGCTCGCGCTTCCCCGAGCGCGCGATCCCCAAGGGCTTGAAGAGCACCTTCACCCGCATGGGCGAGCTCGACGTCGAGGTATCGCGCAAGCTCGCCGAGCTGCTGCGCACGCAGGACCTTCGGCTCGCCGAAGCCATCCGCGACGCCGACGACGACATCGACGAACTGCACGTCAGCGTCTTCGAGAAGGTGCTCGGCGACTCCTGGAAGGGTGAGGCGACGGCGACGGTCGACGCGACCCTGGCCAGCCGTTACCACGAGCGCTTCGCCGACCACGCGGTGTCCGTCGCCAAGAAGGTCATCTACCTCGCGACCGGTGACTGGGCCGGCGCCGACGACGAATCCACCCACGAACCGAGCCCGGTCATCTGACCGCGGAACGCGAGAAGAGGGGGTGGATGCCGACCGGCATCCGCCCCCTCTTCTGTTCGGCGTCAGTGCTTGTTGCCCTGGGCGGCGACGGCGGCGGCGCCGGCGGCCGCGGCCTCGGGGTCGAGGTACTCGCCCGGACCGAGGGGCTTGAGGTCGTCGTCGAGGCGGTAGACCAGCGGGATGCCGGTCGGGATGTTCAGCTCGGCGATGTCGGCGTCGCTGATGCCCTCGAGATGCTTCACGAGACCGCGCAGCGAGTTGCCGTGCGCCGTGACGAGCACGGTCTTGCCGGCCTGCAGGTCGGGGACGATGTCGCTGTGCCAGTAGGGCAGCATGCGGTCGATGACGATCTTCAGGGACTCGGTGTCGGGCACCTCGCCGTCGATCCCGTCGTAACGGGGGTCGCCGACCTGGCTGTACTGGTCGTCGGCGGGCAGGGCCGGCGGCGGAACGTCGAACGAACGACGCCAGAGCATGAACTGCTCGTTACCGAACTCCTCGAGGGTCTGCGCCTTGTCCTTGCCCTGCAGAGCGCCGTAATGACGCTCATTGAGGCGCCACGACCGCTTGACCGGGATCCAGAGGCGATCGGCGGCATCGAGGGCGATGTTGGCCGTCTGGATCGCGCGGCTGAGCACCGAGGTGTGCAGCACGTCGGGAAGGACACCGGACTCGGCGAGCAGCTCACCGCCGCGCTTCGCCTCGGCCTTGCCCTGGTCGGTGAGTCGCACGTCGACCCAGCCGGTGAACTGGTTGGTCTTGTTCCACTCGCTCTGCCCGTGGCGGAGGAGGATCAGCGTGTGAGGCATGACTCCATGCTATCGAGGTGAGGGCCGCGGGCCGGGGCTGGACGGCCTGACAAGATGTTCGAGTGACCCCCTCCCCCGTCGGCCGTCCCACCCGCGGCACGACCGGGGTCAATCGCCTTCGTCGTATCGACCGCTGGATCGCTCGGCACCCGGTCCTCCGTCGTGCCGACGACCCGCTCGTGGTCGACCTCGGCTTCGGAGCGAGTGCGGTGACTCCCCTCGAGCTCCTCGCCCGGCTTCGCAGCCAGAGACCGGACGCCGAGGTCCTCGGCCTCGAGATCGACCCCGACCGCGTCGCTCGGGCCCGCGAACAGTCCGCCGGGGTCGAGGGCGTGTCTTTCGCACGCGGGGGCTTCGAAGTCCCCCTGCCGGCGTCTCGTCGCCCCGCGATCATCCGAGCCATGAACGTGCTCCGCCAGTATGACGAGGGCGACGTCGCCGACGCCTGGGGTCGCATGTGCGCGCGGCTGCAGCCCGACGGCATCCTGGTCGAGGGAACCTGCGACGAGATCGGCCGCGTCGCGACCTGGACGGAGGTGGGAGCGGATGCCGTAGCCCGCAGTCTCACCATCTCGCTGCGCCTCGCCGAGCTCGATTCCCCCGCGATCGCCGCCGAGCGCCTGCCGAAGGCCCTGATCCACCGCAACGTCGAGGGAGAACGCGTGCATGAGTTCGTGACCTCGCTCGATCGCGAATGGGCCCGAGCCGCGGCGGTCGCCCCGTTCGGGCCGGTCCACCGGTGGCGCACGGCGATGCTCGCCCTGGCCGACGCGGGGTGGCCCCTGCTGCGCCGCGAGAGGTGGCGGCTCGGCGAAGTGGGCGTGGCGTGGGAGGCAGTCGCTCCGAGCTGAGCGTCAGACGCGCGGAAGGAGCGCCCGGGCGTCGGCGGAGGGCATCCCGGCCGCGACGAGCAGGTCGACCGCCAGCGGACGCAGGGCCGCGACGAGATTGAGCTCGCCCACGCGCCCCTCGGGCAGCAGAACCGCGGGATCGAGTCGTCGCGCGACTGCTCCGACGGCTTCTCGGGCGACGGGCTCGAGCGAGATGTCGTCGAGGCTGTCGCGGACGAGGCCCGCGCCCCGGGCAAGCTCGGCCAGCAGATCGGCGGGGACGGGTCGGCTCTCACCGTCCGCACAGAGGTAGGCGGCGCGCCGGGCGACCACGCGAAGGTTGCGCGTGGTGAGGTCGAGGGCACCGCGGACGCGTTCGTGGCGATCGAGCTCGGTGCGCTGGCGGCGCAGGAACGGCGAGATGCGCGCGACCTCGCGGCCCGACTCGAGCGACCCGCTCCACGCGTCGACGTAGGTCTGCAGCGAACGCGCGCGTTCCAGACCGCGCTCGGCGCGTGCGCGATCGCCCCTGCGCAGCGCCCGCACGATGGTGTCCATGGCGGCATCCAGCGCGTCGAACAGCTCGTCGGCGTCGCGCAGCTCGGTGCGGCGGAGGGTGCGCGGGATCAGCGCGGTCACGATGAGCGCGGCGACGCCGCCGATCGCCCCGTCCACGAGGCGCAGGAACGGCACACCCGACACCAGCACCAGGGCGATGAGCGACTGGACGACCGCCGCGAGCGCGAAGCCCGGCTGGGGCGACAGGAACCGGGCCACGACGAGGGTCACCGTCATCGCGAGCGCGATCTGCCACCATCCGGCCCCGGCGACGAGCAGGACGACCTCGGCGATGAGGATGCCGACGAGCATGCCCATGACCGTCTCGGCGACCCGCCACGGGCGCGCGTCGCGCACCAGCCCGAGGCTCGACACCGTGACCGTCGCCGCGAGCAGAGGGACCGAGTGCCCCAGCACGAAGTGCGCGAAAGCGTACGCCGCGGTCGCGGCGACGACGATCTGCGCGATCGCCGGCAGCGACTCGCGCACGCGGTTGACCCGGCGCCCGACGGTGGAGCGCCAGCGCGGACCGGCGACGACGACCCCGACGGTCGTCGAGGAGTCGTCGGGGGTCATTCCGCGGCGCGGCGCCGCCCGAGGCGCGGCAGACGGGGAACAGCGGCAGTGGCGCCCGCGTCGGCGGGAACGACGGTCTCGGCCGCCGCGGCCAGCGGTCCGTCGGCGGTGTCGACGATGAGCGGCTCGCCCTCGGGAGCGGTGCGTTTGACGAGGGCGAGGGCGATCGGCCCCTCTTCGTGGTGGACGGCCACCGAGGTGATGGCGCCGATCACGGTGTCGCCCGCGCGTACGGCGTCTCCGCGGACGGGGAGGACGTTGTCGCTGCCGTCGAGCTGGAGGGCCACGACGCGGCGCGGAGGATGACCGAGGTTGTGGACCTTCGCCACCGTCTCCTGGCCGCGGTAGCAGCCCTTCGACAGGTGCACCGCCGTGCGGAGCCAGTCCATCTCGTGCGGGAGCAGTCGCTCATCGGCGTCGACGGCCACGCGAGGGCGCCACGCCGCGATACGCAGGGCTTCGACCGCGTCGAGACCGGCCAAGGCCGTCTCTCCGCTCACGGCCGACGCGATCACTCGCTCGAACTCCGCGGCATCCACGATCGCCTCGGCCCAGTCGCGGTCGGCACCCGGGTGCGGGTCGACGCGGGCGTAGGCCCACCCACCCGGCGAGACGTCCGGCCACGGGTCGACCCACACCGGAGCGACGGACGAGAGGACCCCCACTGCCTCGTGCGTTCCGCCGAGCACGAAAAGGTCGTCGGAGCGGTCGGCGACCACCACGCGCAGGCGGAAGCGCATACGCGTCAGCCACGCGGCGAGGGCCGCGGCATCCGACGCGTCGACGAGAAGCCACGCGGTCTCGCCGTCGTCGACCACCGAGGCGGCGTGCTCGACGCGCCCCTGGGGGTCGAGGATGAGGAACTCGGTCGAGACGCCGGGCGCGAGGTGCGTGAGGGCCTGCGACGACAGCGAGTCGAGCCAGCTGAGGCGGTCCTCACCCGAGACCGTGATGACGCGGCGGTCGCCGAGGGGCGCGAGAGCGGATCCGGATGCCAAGCGGCGCTGCTCCGCCACGGGAGAGCCGACGTGGCGCAGCCCGCGATCGTCGATCACCGCACCGGGGACGGCGGAGAGGGATGACATGGTCACTCTGCCCGGGCCAGTCGAGCCGAGGCGTGCGAGCCCAGCTCTCGACCGAGGGCCGCGATGTCCCACGCCCAGAGAAGGTGGTTGTCGACGAGCCCGTACAGGCGGGTAGCCGCCGTGTAGGTCTTCGCACCGGCGGTACGGACGACGGCATCGGTCGCGAGATCGATGCGCGGCCCCTTCACCTGCCCGACATAGAGCTCCAGGATGCCATCGGCGTGCGCCAGGCTCACCTCGATGTCGAAGCCGCCCTGGGCGTTGCGCAGGGCTTCGACGTCGTCGGCCGTACGGGTGACGGGCTCGGCCGTCGCGGGGAGGAGCCCGGGGCCGGCGTCGGCGTCGCCGACGGGTCGTGCGAGACGCCAGTAGCCGATCTCGGAGACGAGGGGGCGCCGCCCGTCGCCCTCGATCAGCCACGCATCGGCGGAGTAGTTGAGGAATCCCCCGCCGTCATGGCTGAAGCTGACGCGATGGGCGAACTCGCCCGAGAAGGATCGGTCATCGACCTCGTAGTCGATGACGCCGGTGCCCTCCCAGACGCCCACCAGCCACGAGAGCGGGACGAGGTCGGCCGGAAGATCGGTCGGGATCTCGATCACGACGCGCTCAGCGCTGGCCGCGGTAGAGGTTCCAGATGACCGTTCCGGACACGAAGGCGATCGCCAGCGAGGCGAGGCCGAGAAGTCCCACGAAGAACGCTTCGAGCGCGAAAAGGTCCATAGCCCAATCCTAGCCCGACACCAGCGCCGCGAGTCCGAACCCGGCCGTGATGATGCCCAGCACCACCATCGCCCCGAGGCTGCTCAACGCCATGCGCTGGATGAACGCCTGCGAGCGGCCGTACCAGAGCTGCACGGCGAACGCCACGATGATGCAGCCCCCCAGAGCGACGGTGATCCACTGGGCGCGCCAGTGCTCCGGAGCGAACAGGCCGATGAGCACTCCGGCCACCGCGGCCAGCACCCACACGGCGACGATGCCGCCGAATGTGCGACGCGGCGCGAGGTCAGGCGTGGACATGACCCCATCATCACTCACGACCCCCTCGGCGCGCACGCGCAGCGCCGGTGTCGAGCGGCTCCGCGCGTCACCCTAAGATGATCGGGTGCGCGGCACGCCGCACGGGAGGTCCTCTTGGCTCAGCTTCTTGTACTCAGCTCCGCCCCGGGCGGCGGGGCTGCTCTGCCTGCGCTCGAACTGCTGAGCCACCGGGTGCGGCAAATACCCGCCGAGGCCGCGCAGCTGGTGAACGCCCCCAGTGCCGACGTCATCTTCGTCGACGCCCGCTTCGACCTGGTCGGGGCCAAGTCGCTCAGCAAGATCCTCACGACCACCGGCGTCGAGGCGCCCCTGGTGCTCATCGTGACCGAGGGCGGTCTCACCGCCGTCTCCACGGACTGGGGCATCGACGACGTCGTCCTCGTCGGCGCCGGTCCCGCCGAGATCGACGCGCGCATCCGCCTCGCCATGGGGCGACGGGCCGCTGACCAGGTGTCGACGCGTATCCAGACCTCCGGCATCACGATCGACGAGTCGTCGTACTCGGCCAAGGTGCACGGTAAGCCCCTCGACCTCACCTACAAGGAGTTCCAGCTCCTGCACTTCTTCGCCACGCACCCGTCGCGCGTGTTCACCCGCGAGCAGTTGCTCAGCGAGGTCTGGGGCTACGACTACTTCGGCGGCACGCGCACGGTCGACGTGCACGTTCGACGCCTCCGCGCCAAGCTCGGCGATCTCGAGCAGCTCATCGGCACCGTGCGCAACGTCGGCTACCGGTTCAACGTCTACGAAGACGACGCCCCCGCCGCGGCATCCCCCTCCGCATAAGGTCGCACGCACCGCGTGTTCACCCCCGTGTCACCGACCCCTGCAATGATGTGGGAATGATGGAACACGACTCGCTCGATGCCGGCCTCGGCGACGCCGACGACGACGACTTCGACGAGGCCGTAGAGGCCGAAGACGACCAGTTGCCCGACCACCGCTACCTCGACCGTGAGATCAGCTGGCTGTCGTTCAATCAGCGTGTGCTCGAGCTCGCCGAGGACCCCACGGTCCCGGTCCTGGAGCGGGCGAACTTCCTCGCCATCTTCGCCAGCAACCTCGACGAGTTCTTCATGGTGCGGGTGGCGGGCCTGAAGCGCCGCATCGTCACGGGGCTCGCCGTTCCCACCAACGTGGGCCGCGCCCCGCTCGACGTGCTCGCCGACATCTCGGCCGAGGCCCACCGCCTGCAACTGCGTCACGCCGCCGCGTGGACCGAGAAGGTGCGTCCCGCCCTCGCCGAAGCCGGCATCGAGGTCGTGTCGTGGGGGTCGCTCGACGAGGACACCGCCGCGCGCCTGACCGAGTACTTCCAGCGGAACGTCTTCCCGGTGCTCATGCCGCTCGCCGTCGACCCGGCGCACCCGTTCCCCTACATCTCGGGGCTCTCGCTCAACCTCGCGATCCGCATCCGCAACGCTCGCACCGGCCGCCAGGAGTTCGCGCGTCTCAAAGTGCCACCGATGCTCCCGCGCTTCGTCGAGATCGGCGGGGACGGACCCGGCGTGCGCTACCTGCCGCTCGAGGAACTCATCTCGAACCACCTGGGGGATCTGTTCCCGGGGATGGAGGTCCTCGACCACCACGCGTTCCGTCTGACGCGCAACGAGGACATGACGATCGAGGAGGACGAGACCGAGAACCTCATCCAGGCGCTCGAGGCCGAGCTCCTGCGTCGTCGTTTCGGTCCCCCCATCCGCCTCGAGATCACCGAGGACATGGACGACGTCACGCGTTCGCTGCTGCTGAGCGAACTCGACATCACCGAGCAGGAGGTCTACCGGCTGCCGGGCTCCCTCGACCTGCGCGGTCTGTTCGACCTGTCGCGCATCGACCGCCCCGACCTGCGTTACCCGCCGCACGTGCCCAAGACGGCGCTGGCCTTCCAGCCGCCCGAGCAGAACGGACGCGCCGACCTGTTCGGTGCGATCCGCAAGGGCGACGTGCTGGTGCACCACCCGTACGAGTCGTTCGCGACGAGCGTGCAGGCGTTCCTCGAGCAGGCCGCCCGCGACCCGCACGTGCTCGCCATCAAGCAGACGCTGTACCGCACGTCGGGCGACAGCCCTATCGTGCAGGCGCTCATCGACGCCGCCGAGGCCGGCAAACAGGTCCTCGCGCTCGTCGAGGTCAAGGCGCGCTTCGACGAGGCCAACAACATCGTCTGGGCCCGCAAGCTCGAGAAGGCCGGCGTCCACGTCGTCTACGGTCTGGTGGGGCTCAAGACCCACTGCAAGCTCGCGCTCGTCATCCGCGAAGAAGAGGGTCGCCTGCGCCACTACAGCCATGTCGGCACGGGCAACTACAACCCCAAGACGAGCCGCATCTACGAGGACTTCGGGCTGTTCACCGTCGACGACCAGGTGGGCCGCGATCTCACGCGCCTGTTCAACGAGCTCAGCGGCTACGCGATCGAGAAGAAGTTCAAGCGTCTTCTCGTGGCTCCCCTGCACCTGCGCAAGGGGCTGCTGCGTCACATCGACAAGGAGCGTCGCAACGCGCTCGAGGGCAAGCCCTCCGGCGTGCGGATCAAGGTCAACTCGATGGTCGACGAGGAGATCATCGACGCGCTGTACCGCGCGAGCCAGGCCGGTGTTCCCGTCGAGGTATGGGTGCGCGGAATCTGTTCGATCAAGCCGGGCGTCCCCGGAATGAGCGAGAACATCACGGTGCGATCGATCCTCGGTCGCTACCTCGAGCATTCGCGCATCTTCACCTTCGAGAACGACGGCGACCCGCAGGTCTTCATCGGAAGCGCCGACATGATGCACCGCAACCTCGACCGCCGCGTCGAGGCGCTCGTGCGCGTGGTCGACCCGGCTCAGGTGCAAGAGCTCACGACGCTGTTCACCCTCGCGATGGACGACGGCACGAGCTCGTGGCACCTCGGCTCGGAGGGAGAGTGGACGCGGCACAGCGTCGACGAGTCCGGTGCGCCTCTCATCGATCTGCAGGAGCACACCATGGCGCTCGTGCAGCGCAAGCGCCGGGCCCGGACGGCGCGGTGACGAAGGCCGAACCCGAGACGGCCGTCTACGCGGCCGGCGGCGTCGTGTGGCGCTTCGTGGAGGGCAAGCTCCGCGTTCTGCTCATCCACCGTACGAAGTACCGGGACCTCACCCTCCCGAAGGGGAAGGTCGACCCCGGCGAAACGCTCGCCGAGACCGCCGTGCGCGAGATCCGCGAGGAGACCGGCATCCGGGTCTCGCTCGGGGTGCCCGTGGGCGTCTCGAGATACCGGATGCCGAGCTCACGCACCAAGATCGTGCACTATTGGGCGGCGGAGGCGACGGACGCCGCCGTGCGCAGCTCGACGTTCGTCCCCAACAAAGAGGTCGCGGCGATCGAGTGGGTGAGCCTGAAGAAGGCGCGCAAGAACCTCTCCTATCCCGTCGACATCGAGATCCTCGACGAGTTCACGCGGATCGTCGACGAAGGGGCCCTGCCGACCTTCCCGATCGTCGTGCTGCGCCACGCGAGAGCACGCGCGCGGGAGGAATGGGACGGCTCCGACAGCGTGCGGCCGCTGACCCCGCGCGGTCGCCGCCAAGCCGAGGCGATCGTCGGACCCCTGCTCGCGTTCGGCGTGCGGCGGGTGTACTCCAGCCCGGCGGAGCGATGCATTCGTACGGCGACACCCCTCGCCCAGGCCCTGGGCCAGCGCATCCACCTGACCGACGCGGTCAGTCAGGACGCGTGGGAAGAGGGACGCGCCGACTCGCGCACCCTCATCGGCGAGCGGGTGCGCGCCCGCAAACCGGTGGTCGTGTCGAGCCATCGGCCGGTGCTCCCCGACATCCTGCACGAGCTCGCGCTCGCGACCGGGACCATGGGCGGTTCCTACCTGGGCAGTGCTTCGGCGCTCGAGCCCGCCGCGTTCTCGGTCGTGCACATTCCGGTCGAGCATCCCGGTGCCGGCATCGTGGCCATCGAGACGCACGAGCCGAAGGTGTGACGCTTCCCGCCGGCATCCGTGTCGCGTGGCGCGAGGTTCCCGCGGGCTCGAAGCGCCGGGACGTCTCGCGTGCACTGCTCGCCGAGCTGCTGCCGGGGGCGTGGTTCACGTCGCGCTGCCCCGTGTGCGGTGCGGACCACGGTCGCGTGCGCGTGGAGGGGGCGGATGCCGCGGCCTCGGTGTCGTACGCCGGGGGTTGGGCCGTCGTGGCCACGGCGTCGGGGCACGAGAGCGTCGGTGTGGATGCGGTGCCCGGGCATGCAGCCGGCTTGGAGCGGGTCCTTCCCCCCGTGGTGTCCGACCGGCCGGCCGGCCTCGAGACGAGCGCTACGCGGGCGGAGGCGGAGCACCGTGCGACCGGGGGCGAGCAGGCCCGGGCGTGGGCGCGGGTGGAGGCCGTCCTCAAGGCGGACGGCCGGGGGCTCGGCGTGGATCCGCGGTGCGTGGAGGTGACCCTGAACGGTGCGCGGTGGTCGGCTCGGGTGCGGTCACCCTCGTCCGACAGGGCTGAGGCGGGCGACGACGGCGAGGCGGGTGCGCGCGAACGGCGTTGGCGCGGATGGGACCTCGACGGTCCCGACGGCGTCGTGCTCGCGGTGGCCGTGGAGGCGCGCGCGGACGACGTCTCGGTGTGAGGCGCCGTGGGGGGGGTGCGCCGAAACCGCCCGATGCTCTGCCCGGTGGCTCCGCCGGCCGAGGCCATCGGTCCGGTCCCGCGAGTCGCGATGGCGCTGCGGTTCGACCGTCAGGGTCGCGCCGGCAGAGCCTCGTCGTCGATCCACCGTGACAGCACCGCCGCGGCATCCGCTCCCCCGGCGTGTTCGACCGCGGCGCGGAAATCGTCGGTGGTCACGAGAGCGTGCCGATGCTCCGCCGTCCACGATCGCAGGAGCTCGAAGAACGCGTCGTCGCCGAGCGTGCGCCGAAGAGCGTGCAGGGTCAGGGCGCCGCGCTTGTAGACGCGGTCGTCGAACATGTCGTCGGGGCCCGGATCGACGAGAAGAAGATCGCGGGGTTTGGCGGCGAGACGGGCGTAGAAGTCTGCGACGCACGACTCGACGGACGCGCCGCCCGAAGTCTCCGACCACAACCACTCGGCGTAGCAGGCGAAGCCCTCGTTGAGCCAGATGTCGCTCCACCGGGCGATGCCGACGCTGTTGCCGAACCACTGGTGCGCCAGCTCGTGCGCCACGAGGCGCTGCGCCGCGGGAACCAGATGGTTCATGCCGAAGACCGCCAACCCCTGGGCCTCGAGCGGGATCTCCAGCTCGTCGGCGGTCACCACGAGCGTGCACGCCTGCTGGGGGTAGGGCCCGAAGAACCGATCGAAGGCCCGCAGCATGCCGGGCACCGTCGCGAACGCCCGATCGACGGCCGCGCTGAGTCCCGGAGGGGCCGTGACCGTGACCGCGGGCACGAGCGAATCACCGGTGCCCTCGAGCTGGCGTGTGCGATAGCGCCCCACGTGCACGGCCGCGAGATACGTGGCCGTGGGGACGTCGGAGACGAAAGTGGTCGTCACCCGACCGCCCCGCCGCACGCTCGGACCGGCGACCCCCGTGGCCGCCGCCACGTATCCCTCGTCGACCGTGATCTCGAGCCGCATACGCGCGCGGTTGTCCGGGCGGTCGTTGCAGGGGAACCAGGTCGGCGCGCCGGTCGGCTGGCCGGCGACGAGGGCACCATCGGTCAGTTCCTCCCACCCGAGGGTTCCCCACCGGGAACGGCGAGGAGCCGGGGCCCCCGCGTAGGCCACCTCGACCTCGAAACGATCACCCGCGGCGAGCGCGCGCGGCAGGGTGACGCGGAGGACGCGGGGACCGGCCGAGAACCGGGCGCTCGCACCGTCGACGCGCACGCGCGAGGTGCGGAGGCCGACGAGGTCGAGGGCGAAAGACGAGACCGCCTCGCGGGCGACCGCGACGATCGTCGCGACGCCTTCGAGGCGATTGGTGCGCACGCGGTAACCGATCACGAGGTCGTACGACTCGACGTCGTACGACAGGTCGCCGCTCTGCGGGGCGTACCGGTCGACCACGCTCACGTCGTCGACTGGTAGGCGCGCACCTTCACCGCACGCCACGGACCGATGGGATTGCCGCTCCACCGCGAGCCGACCGGTACCGTCTCCCCGCGCATCACGAGCGACGCGGGGCCCACGGTCGCATGCGCGCCGAGCGTCGAGGCGGGAAGGACGACGCTGTGCGGACCGAGGGTCGACCCCGGCTCCAGCTCGACGGTATCCATACTCATGATTCGATCATGGAACAGATGCGTCTGAACGACGCATCCGCGGTTGACGGTTGACGCGTCCCCCAGAGTGACCAGGTCGGGCTCGGGCAGCCAGTAGCTGTCGCACCACACCCCGCGCCCGATCTTCGCGCCGAGAGTGCGCAGCCACACGGCGAGCGCCGGCGTGCCCGCCGCCGCGCGCGCGAACCACGGGGCGGCGACCATCTCGGTGAAGGTGTCCGACACCTCCGTGCGCCACACGAAGCTCGACCAAAGCGGCTGCTCCCCCGCGCGGATGACGCCGACGATCGCCCACTTCGCCGCCGTCGATACGCCGGCCGCCACGGCGCCCGCCGCGAGCAGCACGATGCCCGAGAGCAACAGCGTCCACACCGGGCCCAGGCCTTGCCACAGTGCAGCGAGTGCGAAGATCACGCCGAGACCGAGCGCACACGTCACGACCACCGGCACGAAGCGGCACAGCTCCCAGAGGGTTCGCGCGAGACGCAGCGCCGACGTCGGCCGGTAGGTGCGCGACTCGTCGCCCTCCGCCGACCTCCGGCGCAGGCGCACCGCGGGTGAGCCGAGCCACGATGAGCCCGCCTTGGCCTTGAGCGGCGCGGCCGAGAGCACGGCGACCAGCCCATCGCGCGGAACGCGATGTCCGGGAGCGGCCATGCCGGAGTTGCCGAGGAACGCGCGCTTGCCGATGCGCACCGGCCCGATCCGCAGCCAGCCGGCTCGCAGCTCGTATGAGGCCACCATGGTGTCGTCGGCGAGAAACGCCCCGTCCTCGATCCGCGTCATCGACGGGATGAGCAGCACCGTCGACGCCTCGACGTCGCGGCCCACGCGCGCACCGAGCAGGCGCAGCCATACGGGGGTGAACAGTGACGAGTACAACGGGAAGAGCACCGTGCGGGCGGCATCCAGGAGTCTTTCGATCGTCCACGCCTGCCAGGCGACGCGACTGCGCACGGGGTGCGTCCCCTCGATGAGCGCGATCGACATGACGCGCACGAGTAGGACCACGGATGCCGCGAACACCAGGCCCGTGACCGCGACGCCGGGAACGAGCCAGGCGAAAGCCCCCGCGGC
This sequence comes from Microbacterium sp. SL75, assembly GCF_026625865.1. Taxonomy (NCBI): domain Bacteria; kingdom Bacillati; phylum Actinomycetota; class Actinomycetes; order Micrococcales; family Microbacteriaceae; genus Microbacterium; species Microbacterium sp. SL75. Next base: position 251,228 of record NZ_CP113067.1, read on the forward strand.
TGCCTGGGCGAGATCGCTCGCGCCGCGCATGCCCTGCGCGACGACGAGCCCACCGACGGTGAACGACGCGAGCGGCAGCAGCGCCAGGACGACCGCCGACGCGGCGTACGCCCAGAGCCAGCGGGTGGGCGACGCCGGGCGCTCGGTCGGCCAGCCCTTCGCCGTGCCGCCCACGCGCACAGCCGGAGACCCGGCCCACGACTGGTCGGCCTTGACGCGGCCGAAGACCGCGGATCCCGGCGCGATCTCGGCGCGACGACCGATGCGCGTTCCGGGAGCGAGGGTCGAACGGGCGCCCACGGTGGCTTCCGCCCCGATGCGCACCTCGCCGATGCGCACGAGGTCACCGTCGATCCAGTACCCGGTCAGATCCACCTCGGGTTCGATCGAGGCTCCGTCGCCGACGACGAGCATTCCCGTGACCGGCGGCAGCGCGTGCAGGTCGACGTTGCGACCGATTCGCGCGCCGAGAGCGCGGGCGTAGTACGACACCCAGGGGGCGCCCGCGAGACCCACGGCATCCACCTGGTCGGCGATCTGCTCGGCGAGCCACAGGCGGATGTGCACCCACCCTCCGCGCGGATAGTCGCCCGGGCGGAGGCCCGCGAGCAGGAGGCGAGCGGATGCCACGGCGATCGCCATGCGCCCGAACGGCGTCGCAAAGACGACGAGGCCGGCCACGAGAACCGGCCACGGCACCGTCGGCAGGACGTCGAAGCCGGGGACGAGCCGCAGGATCGCCGAGGCGGTCAGCAGGTAGAGCAGCCACCGCACCCCCGAGAGGACGAAGAGCGGCACACCGAGCAGCGTCTGCGCCCACTGGGTCGTGCGCGGCGTCGGTTCGGCGCGGTGGAACTCGGCGGGGGTCTCGTCGGCGAGCTGCGGTCCGAGCGCCTTGGCCATCGCCCCCAGTCGGGGCACGTCGTAGATGTCGGCGACCGAGAACTCGGGCACGCGTGCACGGATGCGCGAGACGAGCTGGGCCGCCGCGAGCGACCCGCCGCCCAGATCGAAGAAGTCCGCCTTGCGCTCGGTGACCGGCAGGCCCAGGACGGCCTGCCACTGCTCGGCCAGCCAGGTTTCATCGAGGGAGAAGTCGGTGGGGGCGGGAGCCTCGACACCGGGGAGCGGCCACGGCAGAGCCGCCCGGTCCACCTTGCCCGAGGTGCGCACGGGAAGAGCGTCGACCACGCCCAGAAGCGGGATGGTCGCGGCGGGGAGGCGCTCTGCGAGAGCGGCGCGAGCGGCGGCGCGGTCGAGTTCGACGCCCTCCTCCATCACGAGGTAGCCGACCAGCACCGGGACGCCCGCCTCGGTGGTGCGGACGGCGACCGTGGCGGCGCTGACACCGCGAAGGTCCTGCAGGGCCGACTCCACCTCACCGAGCTCGATGCGCCTGCCGCCGACCTTCACCTGGTCGTCCGCGCGCCCCTGGAACACCAGACCCTCGGGCTCGAAGCGCACGAGATCGCCCGAGCGATAGGCCCGCTCCCACCCGAGAGTCGGCATGGACGCGTACTTCTCGGCGTCCTTCGCCGGGTCGAGATAGCGGGCGAGACCGACGCCGCCGATGATCAGTTCGCCCACCTCTCCCTCCGCCACGGGGAGTCCCTCGGCATCCACCACCGCGAGAGACCAGCCGTCGAGGGGCAGACCGATGCGCACGGGCAGCGAGCCGTCGAGCGGAGCCGCGCACGCCACGACCGTCGCCTCGGTCGGTCCGTACGTGTTCCAGACCTCGCGTCCCTCGGCCACCAGGCGCGCGGCGAGCTCGGGCGGGCACGCCTCTCCGCCGAAGATCAGCAGGCGCACGTTCTCGATCGAGTCCGCCGGCCACATCGCCGCGAGCGTCGGCACGGTCGATACGACCGTGATCCCCTGGCGGAGCAGCCAGGGCGCGAGGTCTTCGCCCGACCGCACGAGAGAACGGGGAGCCGGCACGAGACACGCACCGTGGCCCCAGGCGAGCCACATCTCCTCGCACGAGGCGTCGAAGGCCACCGAGAGCCCGGCCAGCACACGGTCCCCCGGTCCGAGCGGTTCGCTCTGCAGGAAGACGCGCCCCTCCGCTTCGACGAAGGCAGCCGCCGAGCGGTGCGAGACCGCGACGCCCTTGGGGACGCCGGTCGAACCCGAGGTGAAGATGATCCACGCGTCGTCGTCGGCCGTGGGCGGGGCGACGATCGGCACGGCGTTCGTGCCCGGATGCGGAGCGTCTCCGTCGTACAGACGAACGAGGTCGCCCTCGGTCGCCACGAACTCGCCCTCCCCCGCGACGATGCCGCGCACCCCGGCCTCACCGAACACCAGGCGGGCGCGCTCGTCGGGATCGTCGGCATCCACCGGCACGTAGGCGGCGCCCGCCGCCATGACCGCGAGTATCGACACGTACAGCTCCTTGGAACCGGACGGCATGCGCACGCCCACCCGGTCACCCCGTCGCACTCCAGCGTCATGCAGAGCCGCTGCCGTCCGCCACACACGCGCCAGCAGCTCGCGGTAGCTGAGGGCACCCGACCCGTCGTCGATCGCGGAGGCTTCGGGATACCGAGCGGCGACGTCGGTCAGGATGTCGATGAGAGTGCGCGCGGGCGGCGCAGCCCCCGTCCGGTCCAGCGGGGCCTGAGCTTCGAAAGCGGAGGTCGTCACGGAGGTGAACAGTACAACCCCCAGGAAAACACCCCGGGACGGCCGCCCCGGTTCACCTCCCGTTCACCCGTGCAACGCAGTCTGTTCTCCGTCGCTGTTTACCGTTCACGACGAACCCTGCACCGGGTTCCTGTTCCCGACATGCGAAGGATTCACACCGTGAAGCTCTCCCGACTCGCCCAGCTGGGCACCGTGGCCGCCGTGGCCTCTCTGACACTCGCCGGCTGCGCCGGCACCTCGGGCTCCGGCGACGCCGCGGGCTCGACCCCCACGTCGACCTCGTCCGACGTCGCGTTCACCGTCGACCCGAACCTCTCGGGCACGATCACGGCCGGTGGCTCGAGCGCCCAGGCGAACGCGCAGGCCGCATGGACGAGCGCCTACAACGCTCAGGCCAAGGGCGTCACGATCAACTACGACAAGTCGCAGGGCTCCGGCGGTGGCGTCACCAACTTCCTGAGCGGCGCGTACGACTTCGCCGGCTCCGACTCGCCGCTGAACGCCGACCAGACGGCCCAGTCCAAGGCCCTCTGCACCGACGGCGGCGTCAACATCCCCGTCTACCTCGACGGTGTCGCGATCATCTTCAACATCCCCGGCGTGACCAGCCTGAAGCTCTCGGGTGAGACGATCGCGAAGATCTTCGCCCTGCAGATCACCGACTGGTCGGACCCGGCCATCACGAAGGACAACGGAACGGCCCTCGCCGCCGGCGCCATCACCACCGTCGCCCGTTCGGACGGCTCGGGCACGACGCAGAACTTCACCAACTACCTCGCCGCGACGCAGTCGTCGGTCTGGACCAAGCCCGCGGGCAAGGACTGGCCGATCGAGGGCAACGTGTCGAAGCAGAAGGGCGGCTCGGGCGTCGTCGAGGCCGTCAAGGCCGGCACCGGCACCATCGGCTACGCCGACCACTCCGCCATCGGCAGCCTGAACGCCGCGTCGATCATCCAGGACGGCACCGCCATCGCTTACAGCCCCGAGGCCGTCACGGCGACCTTCGCCGCTGCCGCGGTCGACGCCAGCAACGGCGTCGCGGGCGACCTGTCGAAGAAGTTCGACTACTCGAAGCTCACGGCTGAGACCTACCCGATCCCGCTCGTGTCGTACGCGATCGCCTGCACCACGTTCAAGGACGCGAAGCAGTCCGAGCTCGTCAAGTCGTACCTCGGCTTCGTCACCAGCACGCTCGGCCAGCAGGTCGCTGCCAAGAACGCCGGCTCCGCGCCGCTGCCCGACTCGGTGCTCTCGGCTGCTGCCGAGACCCTCGCGTCGATCAAGTAAACATCTCTTCGGACTCGGCCCGGCCCGCACCTCGCGTGCGGGTCGGGCCGGGCTGATCGGAGCGGTCGACACCGTCGAATGCTCCGCTGAGCCGACATCCTCAGAGAACACCCGACCGAGGAGAACCCATGACCCGTGCCGAGCGTGAGATCCCCCGTGACTGACACCGTCGCAGACACAGAGACCGCCCCGTCTTCCCCTCCCCCGCCGCGGACGTCGATCGTCGGCAAGCGCCGCGTCGGAGACTCCGTCTTCCTGGGGCTGTCGACCACGGCCGCCGTGTCGATCATGATCATCCTCGCCGGGGTCGCGATCTTCCTGATCATCCGCGGAATCCCCGCCATCACCGGCAACTGGACCGAGGGCGATCTCGCCGGGTACCAGAACGGCAGCTGGACGAACTTCTGGGAGTACGTCGGTCCGCTGCTCTTCGGCAGCATCTGGGCCGCCCTCATCGCCATGGTCATCGGCACCCCGGTCGCCATCGGGATCGCGCTGTTCATCTCGCACTACGCGCCCCGTCGCATCGCCGGCTTCCTCGGCTACATCGTCGATCTGCTGGCCGCGGTCCCCTCGATCGTCTTCGGCCTGTGGGGCATCATCGTCATGCGCCCCCTGCTCGTACCGGTCGGGGAATTCCTCAACCAGTACCTCGGCTGGATCCCGCTCTTCCAGGGCCCCGTGTCCACCACCGGCTCGACGATGTTCACCGGTGGCGTCGTGCTCGCCGTGATGATCCTCCCAATCGTCACCTCCATCACCCGCGAGATCTTCCTTCAGACCCCGCGCCTGCACGAAGAGGCTGCCCTCGCCCTCGGCGCGACACGCTGGGAGATGATCCGTCTCGCGGTGTTCCCCTACGCACGCAGCGGTATGGTCTCGGCCACCCTCCTGGGCCTCGGCCGCGCGCTCGGCGAGACCATGGCCATCGCGCTCATCGTCTCGCCCAGCCTCATCTACTCGGTGCTGCTGCTCACCGACGGCTACAACTCGCAGACCATCGCGGCCAACATCGCGCTGAACTTCCCGATCGCCACCGACCTGCAGCGCTCGGCGCTCATCGGCACCGGTCTCATGCTGTTCGTCGTCTCGCTCGCGGTGAACATGCTCGCTCGATACATCATCGGAGCCACCGGTCCCGGTGCGAAGGGTCGCAAGAAGGGCAAGCGCTCATGACCGTCACGGCCCCCTCGTCCTCCTCTCCCCTGGCACTGACCAGCGGCCAGCTCCCCCGCTTCATCGAGCCCGCGCTGCTGCTCGGGGTCGCGATCGTCGTGGCCGGAGTCCAGTTCCTGCTCGGGGGATTCAACCTCGCGGCGTGGCTCGTCCTGTCCGCGGTGCTCTACCTGATCGCCATCGGAGTCGGCTCCTCGATCGTCGAGAACCGCCGCAAGGCCGTGGACCGGGTCGTGCGCGGACTCGTGACCGTCGCGTTCCTGCTCGCGGTCGCCCCGCTCGTCTCGACCCTGTGGACCGTGGTGTCCAAGGGCCTGGCGGTCGTCAACTGGAACTTCGTCACGCAGGTCGGCGGCACCGCGTTCAACCCCGACACGCTCGAGGTCGTCGCCACTGCCGGTGCCTGGCAGGCCATCACGGGCACGCTCATCATCACGGGGATCGCAGCCCTCATCTCGGTGCCGATCGGCGTCCTCGCGGCGGTCTACCTCGTCGAGTACGCGCAGCCGAACAACCCGCTTCGCCGCGCGATCACCTTCCTCGTCGACGTGATGACCGGTATCCCCTCGATCGTCGCGGGTCTGTTCGCGTTCTCTCTGTTCAGCCTGGTCGTCGGACCGAAGGCGTTCAGCGGGTTCTCGGCATCCATCGCCCTGTGCGTGCTCATGATCCCGATCGTCATCCGCTCCACGGAAGAGATGCTGCGTCTGGTCCCCGCCGACCTGCGCGAAGCCTCGCTCGCTCTCGGCGTGCCCCGATCGGCGACGATCATCAAGGTCGTGCTGCGCACCGCGGCATCGGGGATCATCACCGGTGTCGTCCTGGCCGTCGCCCGCGTGGTCGGGGAAACCGCACCGATCTTCATCGCCGCGAGCTTCACCGACAACTTCAACGCCAACCCGTTCGAGGGCCCCATGCAGACCCTGCCCGTCATGGCGTACACCGCGTACAGCTTCCCGGGGCAGGACATCGACGCTTCGCAGGCGAACGCCTGGGGTGCGGCCTTCCTTCTCGTCGTCCTCGTCGTCATCTTCAACCTGATCGCCCGTATCGTGGCGGCGGTGTTCGCGCCCAAGGCGCGCTGAGCCCAGAAAGGCACACACTCGTGTCCAAGAGCATCGAGGTCCAGGACCTCAACGTCTACTACAGCGACTTCCTCGCGGTCGAGGGCGTCTCGATCGACATCGAGCCGCGCTCGGTCACCGCGTTCATCGGGCCGTCGGGCTGTGGCAAGTCCACGTTCCTGCGCACCCTCAACCGCATGCACGAGGTCATTCCCGGCGGGCGCGTCGAGGGACGCGTTCTCATCGACGGCGACGACCTCTACGGCCCCGGCGTGGACCCCGTGCTCGTGCGCCGCCACGTGGGAATGGTGTTCCAGCGCCCGAACCCGTTCCCGACCATGTCGATCCGAGAGAACGTGTTGGCCGGTGCCAAGCTCAACGACAAGCGCATGGCCAAGAGCGACGCCGACGCCCTCGTCGAGAAGTCGCTGCGGGGCGCGAACCTGTGGAACGAGGTCAAGGACCGCCTCGACAAGCCCGGCGGCGGCCTCTCGGGCGGTCAGCAGCAGCGTCTGTGCATCGCGCGCGCGATCGCCGTCTCACCCGACGTGCTGCTGATGGACGAACCCTGCTCGGCGCTCGACCCGATCTCGACCTTCGCGATCGAGGAGCTCATCGGCGAACTCAAGAGCGAGTACACGATCGTCATCGTGACGCACAACATGCAGCAGGCCTCGCGCGTCAGCGACAAGACGGCCTTCTTCAACATCGCGGGCACCGGCAAGCCCGGCAAGCTCATCGAGTACAACGACACCGCGTCGATCTTCACGGCACCGAGTGTCCAGGCGACCGAGGACTACGTCTCCGGCCGGTTCGGATAACCAGCTCTCATGCGAAGGCCCCGCTCCGGCGGGGCCTTCGTCGTTCTCTCGAGCCCTCAGTCGCGCGGGCTGAGCAGGTAGGCGTTGAGCTCGTCGGTGAACGCGCGGTCGAGCGCCACCTCGATGCCGTCGACGGAACGGATCGGGGCCGCGAGCCGGACGCTTGAGAGGAGCCACGCGGCATCCGCTCTCGTCAGATCTTCGGCCGGCACCGTCTCGTACGTCGTGGCGAAGCCGCGGCCCTCGAGGAAGGCGAACAGGCTGAGCTGCGTCGTCCCGTGCAGGATGCCGGCCTGAGGTTCCGGCGTGACGAAACGATCCCCGAAGCGCAGGACGACGGATGCCGTGGGCGCCTCGAGCACATGACCGTCGCTCGTGACGAACACGGCGTCGTCGGCACCGCGTCGCTTCGCCTCGCGGATCGCGGCCATGTTGACCGCGTACGACAGCGTCTTCGCCCCGAGCAGGAGCCAGGGAGCGCGAGCGGGCACGTCGAGGGCGTAGCCGCGGTCGAGCGTCGCGACGCGGACTCCCTCGGAGCGTGCGCGGTCGTTGTCGGGGGCGTCGGCGAGCGTCACCCAGGCGGTCGGGGCGGGCCCGTGCTCGACACCGCGGCTGAGGAGCAGTTTCATGACGTTCTCGCCCTCGCCCGCGGCGCGCGCGGCGCGCTGGATCGCGACGCGCCATTGCGCGAGGTTCGGCACGGGGAGGTCACAGAGCGCGGCCGAGTGCACCAGACGCGCGAGGTGGGGTTCGACCTCCTGAACGTGCCCGTCGACGACGCCGAGGCTCTCGAAGATCCCGTCACCGCGCTGTGCGCTCAGCTCGCCCACACCGAGAGCGGGGCCGTCGGGGTCGATCTCCCGCAGGGTGTCGGAGTAGTCGTTGCGCTGCACGTCGGATGCCACGGGGTCGATCACGAGAGCGAAGCGCCAAGCCATGGGGCGAGCCTACGCCGCACGACCGACACGCCCGAGCCTTGTCAACGGGGCCGCGGAAGGGAATGTCCGCAGGCGGGTCTTGTTACACTCCTATAGCCGGGCCGCAGTAACCCCGGGCTCCATCTTCTGCCGCTATGAGCGGCCATGCGCCGAGAGGCGTTCTGCGGTCCGGCACTTATCTTTTCCGCTCAGGTCAGCGCGTCACGGCGCCAGAGAGCGGCGGATGCCGAGAGGTCTTCCGCGTAGGTGGCGAGGCGCAGGGCCCGCGTCGTCAAGGCCGAGGCCCGTTCCGATTCGGTGTTCTCGTAGTCGTCGGCCAGGTGTGTCGAGCCCGCGGCCTGCACACGGCAGAACGCCGCTGCGCGGTCGAGGGCGACGGCGAAGTCCCCTTCGAAGAGCCCACGCAGAATCGTGTCGATCAACCGCACGAGTTCTTCGGGGCCCGCGGGGGCGGGGGCGCCGGCGACCACGGCATCCACCGTCGTGATCTCCACACGTCCGCGTTCGTACAGCAGAGCTGCCGTCGCCGCGTCATCGTGGATCATCAGCTGCAGCAGGTAGAGCCGCCAGAGCGCCCCGGGCAGCGATCGGGCGGGCGAGCGCGACCACAGCTCGGCGATGTCGTCGATGCCGTGGTCGTCGGTGAAGGCGATGAGACGCTCGACCACGTCGACGCTCGGATCGGCCCGCACTCGCGACAGCAGGGCCTGCGCCGTGCTGTGCGCAACCCGCGATACCTCGGCCGGATCCTCCGCGGAGAAGAGACGATCGAACAGCTCGGCGGGACGCCGAACCGGCTTGTGGAACTCGCGGGGGGAATCGCTCATCCATCCAGGCTAGAGCGTCGATCTGCTCCCCCGGGCCGCTCGCCTGTCCCCGCGAGCGGCCGAGGAGGCACGAGGAATCAAGCCGTGGCGACGACCACGACGGGGGCGGTGCTGGGCGTCCCGTCGGGCGATCCGCCGGCGGGCTCGATCGTCACCGCGATGACGTCTCCCGCGTGCATCTCTCCCTGGAGGACCGCCGTAGCCTTCCCCGCTTCGTCGGGCTCGAAAGTCCCGGCCGCGATCGGGGTGTCGCCGCGGACGAACCACAGCTCGTAGGTCTTGTCGGCGGCGAGGGCCGGCATCCCGTCGGTGACGAGCACGCTCTGCCCGGTCGACGGCGACCAGTGCGCGGTCGCCACCGTTCCGTCGGGGAGGGTGGTCGACGCCGACTGGGCGTCGGGGGCCTGCTCGATCGACCTCAGAGCGACGACGGAGGCCGGCGGTGAGACCAGTTGGCTGACCGTGACGGCCCCGAAGCCCAGAACGAGGACGGCCGCGAACGAAGCCGCGAGGGTGAACCACCGGCGGGGTCCCCAGCCGGATGCCGCGGACACACCGGTCGACGCCGTCTCGCGCTCCGGCTCGATCGGCGTCACACCAGCGGCGGCGTAGTCTTCGTCGGCGGATGATGAGGCAGGAAGGGTCGCCACGCCGACCGACTCCTGCGGCAGTTCGGAGATACGCGCGAACAGCGAGGCCCGCACGGAGGGCGGGGGCTCGACGGGTTCGACGGAGGCGCTGATGGCGGCGACGGCGTCGGCTGCATCGCGGACGTGGTGGTCCCAATGCGGGTTGCCCGCCAAAGCCTCCTGGTACGCGCGTTCATCTGCCTCGGAGAGCGCATTGAGCGCGTGTCCGACGGCGAGGTCGGCGAAATCCCTCTCGTTCACTTGTCCACCCCCATCTCGATTCTCAACCGCGACAATCCGTCACGCATTCGTGTCTTGACCGTACCGAGCGGCGCCCCGACCAGGGTCGCGATCTCACTTTGGCTGTACCCGCCGAAATAAGCGAGCGTGAGTGCTTCCTTCTGAGCGTCCGGGAGCGCCGCCAGTGCATCGACGACGCGCCGCCCTTCCATCTTCAGTTCGACTTTCTCGGAGACGGCGTCGTAAGCGACGTCCATATCCCGGAAGCCCGCGCGCACGTCTCGATCGACACTCGACTGCGATGACCGCACGCGGTCCACCGCTCGACGGTGAGCGATCGTGAGAACCCACGATCTTCCCTGTCCCTTGTTCGGAGTGAAGCGCCCGGCGGATTGCCAGATCTCCAAGAAGACTTCTTGAAGCACTTCCTCGCTCTGCGAGCGGTCGACGAGCACGCGCAGGATCAGGCCGAAGGCGCGAGCGGACAGTGAGTCGTAGAGCTCCGCGAAGGCCGCCCGATCGCCATCGGCCACGCGCAGCAGGAGACTCCCGACGTGGTCGGCGTTCTCCACCCCGTCGTCGGGAAGGTCGAAACCGTCGATCACCATGGCATCCATCATTGCCTACCTCTCGCGCGCGCCCACGCGAGCGCACGCGCGTGGCGGAACAGATATGGGCAAACCGTTACCCGGCCACCCCGAGGCGAAGCAGCATCCGGCGGTGCGGTTCAAAAACATTCTCAAGAATATTTACGAGCTTCTCATCAGGCTTTTTTATGCCTGACAACACCTGCGCGCGGCCGAATTCGCAACATTTCGCAATCCGATCGCGAGGGGGTCCCGAAGACCCTGTGTAAGCCGCTCCACGGCGAACCGCCCCTCGCACCGGGGTGTCCCTGACGGGTCGCAGACGCGATCCGGATGATTTCGGAGGAATGTCATGCTCACCAACAAGAAGCCCGTTGTCGCTGGTCTCGCCCTCGTTCTGGGTTCGGCCTTCGCTCTCACCGCATGTTCGGGCGGCACCACCTCGGGTGGCTCGACCACCGAAGAGAGCTCGATGCCCTCGATGTCGGCATCGCCGTCGATGTCGTCCAGCGCCATGGACCCCGCCGCGAACCTGGTCGGCCCCGGTTGCGCCGACTACGCCGCCGCCGTTCCCTCGGGCTCGGGCTCGGTTGCCGGTATGGCCGCTGACCCGGTGGCCACCGCCGCCTCGAACAACCCGCTGCTGAAGACGCTTACCGCGGCCGTCAGCGGCCAGCTGAACCCCGACGTGAACCTCGTCGACACGCTGAACGGCTCGGAGTTCACCGTCTTCGCCCCGGTCGACGACGCGTTCGCCAAGATCCCGGCCGCGACCATCGACGGGCTCAAGACCGACTCCGCCACGCTGACCAAGATCCTCACGTACCACGTGATCCCCGGCCAGCTCACCCCCAGCGAGATCGATGGCACGCACGCCACGGTCGAGGGCCAGGACGTCACCGTCGCCGGCTCGGGTGACGCCATCACCGTCAACGGCTCGACCAACGTCATCTGCGGTGGCGTCCAGACGGCCAACGCCACCGTGTACCTCATCGACTCGGTGCTGATGCCCCCCACCATGTAATTCCCGGACGCGCGTTCATCCGCGCTTCCGAGCGGTCGATGATCGACCGACCCTGACGGCGAGCGCCGGACCCCAGGCGAGGGGGTCCGGCGCTCGCTTTCGTGTCTGCGGGGTTCGTCAGTCCCCGACGGTCCGGATGATCTCCTCCTGGACGAGACGCGCGGCGATCGGCCCGGCGTTCATGAACCACGGGTCGAAGTCGACGGTGACCGTTCGCTTGTCCGCCACCGCGCCGAGGGTCGGCCAGAGCGGGGCACTCTCGATGAAGGTCCGCCCCTGCCCGGTTCCGCCGTAGTAGACGCGGTCCGCATCGGCCAGGTCGATCTGCTCGGCGCTGATCTCCTGCGACGTCTCGTCGAACTGCTGCGACGCCGGGCGCCCCAGGTCGAGATCCTGGGCGATACCTCCCGCGAACGACGGCAGTCCCATGATGCGGGTGCGGTCACCGGTCGATTGCAGGAACGACACCGTGGGCTCGCCGGCGGGATGCGTCTGGGCGAAGGCAGCGCTCTCGCCCTGCAGGTCGTCCAGCACTCCGCGCGCGGTCCCCTCGTCCCCGAGGGCGTCGGCGATGAGGAGGAAGTCGCTCTTCCAATTGACGCCGTTGCCCTTGGTCACGACGGTCGGTGCGATGGCGGAGAGGGCGTCGTAGAGCTGCGCGCCCCGGGTCGAGTTGATCAGGATGAGGTCGGGGGCGGCCTGTGCGATCGCCTCGAGGTCGGGCTCGGTGCGTTCGCCGATATCGGCCATGGCATCGAGCGCCGCCGCCTTGTCGGGAAGCGCCTCACGGAGGTATTGCGGCACGAGGCCGCTGTTCTCGGCGCGGGTCGCGGCGACGGGCACCTGCCCGAGGGAGAGCAGCGCGTCGAGCTGCCCCGTGGAGACGACCGCGATGCGCTGGGGTTCGGCCGCGATCTTCGTCGTTCCCGCGAAGTGGGTCACCTCACGGGGGAAGACGCCATCCGCCTCGGGCGAGCCCATCCCGGGTTCGAGGTCTCGCGAGACGATCCACTGCCCGGTGGAGCCCGCCTCGGCATCCACGGTCGAGGGCCCCGTCGCGGGGCCGGCGCACCCGGCCAGGGCCAGGGCGGTCGCGACGACCCCGGTGGCGAGCAGATGTCGGGGACGAAAACGGGCACGGTGGGACGAGAAACGAAAGAGAGTCACGGGGTTAGGTTATCCTTACCCGCATGCTCGACGTCCACCCGTCCGTCACCCCGGGCGTGGTTCTCCCGGGACGCCGACGACGCTCCTCGCGTGCTCGAGCTCTCTCGATCACCCTCGCCGTCGGTGGCATCCTGTGTCTTCTGATCCTCGCGAGCTTCGCGGTGGGGTCGCGTGCTCTCGCGCCCTCCGAGGTGTGGTCCGCCCTTCTCACGGATCGACGGGATGCCGTGGGCGTCATCGTCTACGAGCTGCGCCTGCCCCGCACGCTCACCGCGATCTTCGCCGGGGCCTGCCTCGGCGTCGCGGGAGTGCTCATGCGGGCCGCCACACGAAACCCCCTCGCCGACCCGGGCCTGCTCGGTGTGAACGCGGGGGCCGCTCTGGGAGTGGTCGTCGCCATCGGGTTCTTCGGCGTCGCGACGGCGAGCGGGTACGTCTGGTTCGCGTTCGCCGGTGCGGCGGGAGCGTCCTTGCTCGTCCACCTGGCGGCCCGTGGGGACCGCCGTGACGACGCGATCGGCCTCGTTCTCGCGGGCGTCGCGCTCAGCGCCTGTCTCGGCGCCGTCGTCCGGATCATCACCTTGGTCGACGATGACACCTTCGAGTCGTTCCGTTTCTGGGCGGTCGGCTCGTTCGAGCGGCGCGATCCCGACGTGGCCGCGCAACTCCTCCCGTTCGCGGTGGCGGGCGTCGTTCTGGCCCTTCTCGTCTCACGCGGCCTCGATCAGCTGCAGCTCGGAAGCGACCTGGCCCGCTCACTCGGTGTCTCTCCGGCGCTCATCATGCTCGGCGCCGGCGCCGCGATCACCCTGCTCTGCGCCGCCGCGACCTCGGCTGCCGGCCCCCTCGCCTTCATCGGGCTGCTCGTGGCGCACGCCGTGCGCGGGGCGGTCGGCGGATCCGTGCGCGTCTCACTCCTCCTCGCGGCCGTCACGGGCGCCGCCCTGACCCTGGCGAGCGACGTACTGGGACGCGTGATCGCGCTTCCGGGTGAGGTCGAGGCCGGAATCGTTGCCGCCGTCCTCGGCGCCCCGCTGTTGTTGTGGCTCATCCTGCGAAAGACGAAGACACCGTGAGCCTGGGAACGCCCCTGCGCACGTCCGCTCGATCCCGGAGGCGTCGCCGGTACGCCCTGGTCCTCGTGACGACCCTGGTCGTGCCTTCGATCGCCGCCGTCGTGGGCCTCACGACGGGCTCCTTCCACGCGTCGCTGGAGCAAGTGGCATCCGCCCTCACCGGAGAGGGCGACGGACGCACCACCGTCGTGGTGGTGGGGCTGCGGGTGCCGCGAGTGCTCGCCGCCCTCGCGATCGGCGCTGCCCTCGGGCTCGCCGGCGCGGTGTTCCAGACCCTCGCCCGCAATCCGCTCGCGAGTCCCGACATCATCGGGTTCAGCGCCGGATCCGCCACGGGTGCGCTCGTCGGTCTCACACTCATCGCTCCGTCGGCGTCTCCAGCGGCCGGAGCGTGGATGGGCGGGCTGCTCACCATCGTGATCGTCATGGCCATCGCCCGCAGCGTCGGCGTCTCACGAGAGAGGACGATCCTCGCGGGAATCGCCCTGTCGACCCTGCTCTCGGCCGTCAACGACTACCTGCTCACCCGGGCTCCCCTCGAAATCGCACGGAATGCGACGCAGTGGCTGCACGGGAGCCTCGCGGCCACCTCGTACGACGATGTGGGGCTGTTGCTCGTGACGATCGGCATCCTGTCGCTCGTTCTGGTGGTCATGTACCGGGATTTCCGCGCTCTCGAACTGAGCGATGACACCGCGGTCGCGCTCGGCGTACGCACCGGTCGCGTGCGCCTGCTGCTGATCGTGGTCGCCGCGCTGTTGACGGGCACCGCGACGGCTGTCGCCGGCCCCATCGGCTTCATCGCCCTCGCGACACCCCAACTCGCCCGACGCACGATGGGAACGAGCGGCATCCCCCTCGTCGGCTCCGCGGTCACCGGCGCGGCCGTGCTGCTGGTCGCCGACGTGATCGCCCAGCGAGCGCTGGCTCCGCTGCAGATCCCGGTGGGGCTGCTGACCGCCGTCGTCGGCGGCGCGTACCTCTTCTGGATCGTGTCGCGCCGACGGAGGTGAACACGAGCGCCCCCGCGAGGCCGGTAGGCTGGTCGTCGAGGGCCTCTAGCTCAGTCGGTAGAGCATCGGACTTTTAATCCGCGGGTCGTGGGTTCGAGCCCCACGGGGCCCACCATTGAGGCGATAAGATCGCGCGGCTCCGGCCCACACGCGCAGTTGAGAATCCCGGCGCTGAGGAGAATCGTGACGACGGGAGAGTTCAGTCGCCCAGACCTCGCGGATCTCATAATTCAGGCAGCGCTGAGCATGCATGAGTTCGGCCATTCGCAACTCGCAAAGGGTGGCTACTTCCCTCGCGTCGAAGAGGTTCCGTACAGAGAGAATGAGCACGGCTGGCCCTCCGTTACTCGCTCGTTCTACCCATTCGGCGGCAAGTCCGATTTCGTGGAATGGACAAGCGTCTTTGGGGCTGAGAAGAATGAGACGCTGAAGTTCGACGTCCGGGACGTCCCTGCGCTCGCACCGTTGGTAGACGAGGCTATCGCTGACGAGACTCTTGACCGAGCGTTCGACCCGCTCGGAGTGGGCCGACGCGACGAGGCGAAGCGGAGACGTTGGCTAGGAGGGGGCGCGGTTACCGAAGCCGCAAGACTATTGATGCGCGCGGAGGCGTTGGGGGATGTATCGGAGGCATCGTTACGCACGATCTACGGGCAGTGGGAGCGAGGACATTTTGAGAAGGAGATCATCGGCGACCTCCTTTATCCAATCCTTCTTACGCACTTCGATATAGATGACCGGGTGGAAGTCGGGCCCGGAGTCTCAATCGAACGCATTCCCGAAGAACTCCACAGAGTGCGAGCGCTGTCGATAGGGCACAGCGAGGTGAACCCGTTCCTTGCTTCCGCTGCAACCCACGCGCTGGTGCTGCACGATCAGCGCTTCGACAACTCAGACGGCCCGCTCGCGCGGCGACTCAAATTCGATGTACAGGCGCCGGGGCGCGAGGCGGCAGATCTGTTCTTTCAGGCTCTGACAGTCGCGAGCGGACACGAGAGCGGATACGCCCAAGTGTGCCTCCGCCCCCACGGCTGGGCGACGGGTTGGCGACTAGATCTCCCACCGCTCGAGCTTGTTAGTTCGCTGGTTGCGTACCCGCGAGCGTTCAATGGCGGCTGGAACGGCGACGGCGTATCGGTCGACGCCGCAGCGTTAGGAACGCTCCCTGCCTTGCTCGCAGGCTTACAGGCGACAACGCCGCGAGCGAAGCTAGCGGCGCGAAGGTTGCGTCAGTCGTCAATGCGCGAGCACCACGATGACATCGTGATCGACGCATGCATCGGCATCGAAGCGTTGGTGGGCGAGGAACACGACGAGCTAGTCCACCGAATGGGGTTGCGTGCCTCTGTCGCCCTCTCGAAAGTTGGCTGGAACGCGAACGCTGCGTATGACGTGCTGAAGAAGGTATACGGACACCGCTCGAAGATCGTTCACGGCACGGAGCCAAAGAACGCAACAATCACGATTGCAGACGCGAAGTATCAAGTGGCACCCACCGCGGTCTTTCTGCTCCGATCGCTCCTCCAGGCTCACTTACTCGCAACGCCGCCCTGGAGCCCCGCGGGCCTGGACGCTCTTCTGTTCGACGCGATCAACGGTCACGGCGAGGGGCAGCCACAGTGACCGACCCTCTCCGCTGGCTAGCGTCTCCGGCGGAACCTTGGCGTCGACCCCAACCGCGTTCGGAAGTCGATAGGGTGTGCGCATGACAGAGGGCGTGGCCAAGAAGCGTCGCACCCTGCGTATCGGCAACGGACAGATCACCCTCGACTGGAAGTTCTGGCTTGCGTTCGTCGGGGCCGGGGTTATCATCTGGATCGGTTTCAGTTCGAGCACCAAAGAGAACCCATACGGCGGCGTCCTCGCGTCCGTCTCAACGGTCGTCGGCACGCTCGTCGGCGTCGCATTGCAGTTTCAGCCCGTCCCGCTCGACCAGAGCCCTCGTGCGGAGGGCGCAATCCGAGGACTCGGCATCATCGCGCAACTGACGAATGACACCAACGTGGTCGTGGGTCAAGTCGCCACCACCACGAAGGAAGCGCGCACATCAATGGCATTGGCAAGCGTGCAAACGAGCCTGACTCAGATCAGCGTCGAACTCCAAATGTCGATGGTGCAATGGGACGGGGTCGCCCCCGGATCGTTGACGAATTTCGAAGAAGATCGCAAGAAGGGTAGCGATCTACTTCGCAGAATGACGGAGGCAAATGACAGTGAGTGATTCGAACTCGGCAGAAGTTCCGCGCTTGCGAGGCCAGGTCGCAGAGCTCGTAAGTGACCGCGAAGTCATCCTCAACCGTGGCTCCAACCACGGCGTGCAAGAGGGCCAGTACTTCGCGATATTAAACCCAGACACCATCGGCATCACCGATCCAGAAACCGGCGAGGACCTCGGCGGCATCCGCGTCGTCAAGGTGGTCGTGGTGGCAGTGGAGGTCGCTGCGAAGCTCACACTCGCAAGGACCTTTCGCACTAAGACGTTGAACGTCGGCGGATCTAGCACCGCCGCGTCGACACTGGCCGGTGTGAGTTCAATGTTTAACCCTCCAAAGTACGTCGAGACCGTTGAGAAACTGACGATCGATAGAAACGCACCGAGGAAGATTTCGCCTTCTGAAAGCGTGGTCAGCAAGGGCGACCCATTCGAAGAGGCCTATGAAGATGAGGTTGAAGACGTTCGGACCATCACGCTGTTCGAGGCAGATGACCGGTGGCGCGCGGGAGAGGTCGAGAGCTAGCGGTGTGGGACAAACGCCTCGAACTTCGCAACCTGTTGCGAGTAGTCGGATGGGTACAAGTGTGAGAGTAGATCGTGTCCGTTGTGACGCCGCTTGCGTGGCCCAGTCACCGGCTCACCTGGTACGGCGGGAAGCCCGCCTCGAGCTATAAACTGGCGGCGGTGTGGCGGAGATCGTGTACGCGGATCGCGGATAGCTGCGCGCGGACCAGGGCGGGCGCGAAGTAGTTGTGACGGAAGGTCGCGACGTCCCAGACACGGTCGTAGTCCACACGGTGCGACCCTGGCGTCCGTCCCGGCCAGAACATCGCGTCGCCGCCGCCGGAGCGCAGGTGTTGGATCTTCGCCGACTTCAGGTCGGCCAGCAGCTTCCGGTCCAGGATCGGCACGTCACGCTATGAGCGGCGGGACCTCGGCGTTCCGACACCCATTCCTCCACTTCCTGGTCTTGGCTCTTGATCCACTATGCGGCCCGGCCCTTCGCCTCGCGGGCGCGGGCAACGATCGCGTGACATTGAGATCGCATGGTCTTGGCATAGCGCGTGTGATTTGTAAGCGATCCATCGTGCAACAGATCGATTCCGCCGTAGGAGGCGCTGCAGCTCGCCTTCTTCCCATCCAGACCATCGTGAAACACAACGCGGCCGACGGCGACGGCACCCAGAGCATGCAGGGACGTCACCCGCCCGGGTCACGCGGCAGAGGTAGTGCGCGAGCGCCTGGCCGAACCCGATGGCATCCCCGTCACGACGCCTGCTGTCGATGTAGCGCGAGAACAGCTTAGGCCCCCTTCGGCCGTTTCCGTTGGCGCATCCGGCGACCTATCGGCGCGCCTCTGCTGACAGGCCTTCTCCCGCGCCCCGGCCAGAAGTCCGTCCGACCGCGCCCCGTAAGAACCCATCCGAGGCAATCAGGCCGGCGTCAGGAGACAGCGGGAAAGTTGGCACTTCTCGCCGGTGGTAAGCGGAGACCGTTATGGCATGTGCAATGTAGTTATTCCTCGATCGTCCACTAACCCGGATTGGGCCTGAGTGTCGTAGGCCTCTTGCACGGGAACGGCAATGCCCCAGCGTGTCCATTCGCGGACGCTGGTCGTCGTGTCGTCGAAAGCGTTCCACGTTTCGTCCCCCACTAGTTCGGGCAGAGGAACGAGAATGCGAAAGACACCCGGAAAGGGTGAAGAGCTGGAGAACTCGATCTCTACGCCGCGCTCGAGCGGGCGCAGGTATCGCAGGGTGAGTTCCTTGAGGTACCCGCTTTCGAACTCGTCGTGAAGCGGACCGAGGAAATCGATTTTGCTCATCCGGCTACCTGGCGCACCCATGCGGGGCAAACGGTAGGGCCGACGCAGTATGCGGTGATGATGCCGCGGGGTGCGCCGTCGCTAAGTCGGGTGTTGTTGGAGATAACACGGACGTCCATCGTCTTGTCGACTCGGCACGAGCCAAGCCAACACGTGAACAGGGGCGTGAGGAACGGATCGGTGACAACTGATCGTTAGTGCCGGGAGGCGCTGGCGGGGAGGATGTCATCATGCCCGGTCCTTATCCCAGAGAGTTCCGCGAGGACGTTGTCGCGGTCGCTCGTAGCCGCGAGAGCGGCGTCACTATCAAGCAGGTTGCGACGGGCTTCGGGATCAGCGAAGCAACGCTGCAGAACTGGCTCCGCCAGGCCGATGTCGAAGAGGGCAACCGGCCCGGACAAACCGCCGCCGATGCCGCTGAGGCGCGGGAGCTGAAGAAGCGGATCCGGCTCCTCGAGCAGGAGAACGAGGTCCTCCGCCGTGCGGCGGCGTATCTGTCGCAGGCGAACCTGCGCCTCGGTGGCTCCCCAAAATGACGTACCCGCTCGTTGCTGAGCTCGCCGATGCGGGGATCCCCGTGACGGTGTCGTGCCGGGTTCTCAAGCTCGCCCGCCAGCCCTACTACCGGTGGAAAGGCGACCCGATCCGTGACGCCGACATCGTCCGCGCGTATCGGATCAACGCCCTGCACAACGCTCACCACGACGACCCGACGTTCGGCTACCGATACCTCGCCGACGAGGCCCGCCGAGCGGGTTGGCGGATGAGCCGCCGGACGGCGTGGAAGCTGTGTTCGCAGGCCGGGATCCTCTCGTCGGCGCAACGCCGCCGGCGCGGGAAGGGCAAGAAGGCCGGTCCGCCGGTGTTCGATGATCACGTGCAGCGCGTGTTCCGCGCCGACGCACCGAACCGGGTCTGGCTGACCGACATCACCGAGCACCGCACCACCACCGAGGGCAAGCTGTACTGCTGCGCGATCAAGGACGTGTTCTCCAACCGGATCGTCGGGTACTCGATCTCGGATCGGATGACCGCGAAGCTCGCCGTCGACGCGCTCCGTAACGCCGTCGCCCGCCGCGGTGAGGTCGCCGGGTGCATCCTGCACGCCGACAGGGGTAGCCAATTTCGCAGCCGAGCCATGGCCCGCGAGCTGCGCCGTCACGACATGGTCGGATCCATGGGCCGAGTCGGCGCGGCCGGGGACAACGCGGCCATGGAGTCGTTCTGGTCGCTTCTTCGAACGAACGTGCTCAACCAGCAGCGGTGGACGACGCGTCAGGAGCTGCGACTGGCCATCGTGGTCTGGATCGAGCGGAAGTACCACCGCCAACGAACCCAGGACACCCTCGGCGGCTTGACGCCGATCGAGTTCGAAGCGAAGCTAACCGAGCCGCTCACACTCGCGGCCTAAACCGAACCTGTCACCAGTTCGTTCTTCACGCCCCACGTCATGGCTGGTGATTTCGGGGCCTATGACAAGTCAGGCCTGCGGTGTGCTGTCACCGAGGAGGGCTCCCGCTGGTGTTTTGCCAGCGGGAGCCCTGGCGGATTACACGCCGCCGGCCTGGATGGCGCTGATCATCAGTTCGAAGGGCAGGCTGAGGCCCTGGAACGTGTTGTCGGTGGTGGCGGGCAGCCAGGCGCGGAACTTGATGACCTGGGTCGCGTTGGATGCCAGCACCGAGGAGCTGCTGATCGCTTTGCCTGCCTGGTTGTCCAGCGCGCCAGGCGTCGACCAGCTGAACCCGCCGTCCGTGGAGTACTGCAGCATGAGCTGCTTCGCGAGAGCGTTCTCCTGGGCGGTCGAGGGCGACGTTCGGTTAATGAACGCCTTCCAGTTGATCGCAGCTGTGCCGTTGTTACGCACGTTCAGGTTGAAGGTCTGCGCCTTCGTGGCCACATCTGCGTCTGCGATCGGCAGGACGTTTGCGAACGTCACCGCCTGCGGCGCGGCCGCGGTTCCACCATCCGACGGGTTGCCGAGGATGACAGTGCCTGCGGTAATCGAGTTGGCCGCGATCTGCTTGGTATCCGTGAAGTACGCGCCGGTGGCTACCGTGCCGCCGAGGCCGACACTGAGCAACACCATCGACGCGATCAGCGTCTTTTTCTTGTTCCAGGTGGAGGGCTTGAGGTTCATGGTTGTCGACTTTCTTTCCATTGAGAGGGATTGCAGGGCAGCGTCAGAATCAGCGCGGGCGCGAAGGATCTTGACGCCAGGGCCGGCCGCTGTTGCAACTAAGTACGTAGCCGGGGTCTGTAGGGGGGGAGAATTTGGTTCGTCACGATCCCGAATTGATGACGGCGCCGCGAGATGCCCCTCCGCTACCCGCAAAGGGGGCAGGCGGCTCGTTGCACCCAGACCCCTTGGACCGGCTGCAGGAAGAGCACCTGTGGTTACTCGCTGCCCTCGGAATTCGTTATCGAGCGACGCCGGAAGCGACAGCTGAGAGACAGAAACCGCGTCTTCGCGAGGCGCCAGCGTGGTGAAGAGAAGCGGTCAGGGGTCTGCATGCACCGGGGCTGTCTGATCGCAGAAGTCAATCTGCCAGCGCACCTCTTGCGCCACTGGCTGAGACAAGTCCGCAGCTACCCCTGGCGAACAGACGGACATTCGAACCGGAGCCGCTTTTTACGCGAGCGCTGAAGCTGACCGGGGCAGTCCCCGGCAAAATCAGCAGATCATCCGACGCACTTCTATTCGCGTCGATGATTACATCCCGAACCTCCGAAGACTGGAACGTCGCCTCATGTGCCGCGTGGGCGGGGCTGGCCCGGCGAACGCAAGCACGCCGAGGTTGAGGCCTGTAGTCGGCGTGATGTTCGCTGACGGGGCGACCGGAGCGGTGCACGCCAATTGAGGCTCCTCGGGTCAAAAGGGTATGAAGCGGATTGCTACGGTACGAACGAGGTGTTTGTGATCATTATGCACATTACGCACCCTCAACGCTACTTAGCGGATCATTTTGGTCCTTAGTTCCTTCGGCGTATGGGAGGTCAGCACCCGTACCCGCCAGCGATCGAGGCGCCGTACGCCCGTGGACGGAACCCCTGACCAGAAGAGGCCGCCTTGTGCGTCTCGCCGGCTATCCCGGTGAAACGCACCACCTCACACACGTGGCGGGCCGAGACCGGCGGCGCCAGACCAGGCGTGACCTGCCTCCCACACCTAGGGCGTGTCTCCCAAATGGGTGGGGTGAGTCGGTGATGCTAGAGACGTGTCGCGGTTCCAGTTGCTTTCGGATACTCAATGGGATCTGATCAGCGGGTTCTTGCCCGGTCCGACCGGCCGTAAGGGCCGCCCCTTCTCGGACGCGCGAACGATGGTCGAGGCGATCGCGTATCGCTATCGGACAGGGATCGCGTGGCGGGATCTGCCGGAGGTGTTCGGCCCGTGGCAGACGGTGTGGAAGTGGCACCGTCGGATGGCCGGCGATGGAACCTGGGATCGTGTCCACGCGGCGCTGCTGGCTCGCGCCGACGCGACCGGCAAGCTCGATTGGTCCGTGTCGGTGGACTCCACGATCGCTCGCGCCCATCAGCACGCGACGAACATCACCCGGGTCACGGGGGGCTTCGTCGAACTACAACAATCCGCTGATCGAGCCGCCTGATCACGGGTTCGGCCGCTCCCGAGGCGGACTCTCCACCAAGCTCCACCACCTGGTCGACGGTCGCGGCCTGCCACTGGTGATCGCGGTCACGCCGGGCCAGTCCGGGGACTCGCCCATGCTGATCCCGTTGCTGCAGCAGTTGCGCGTCGCCCGCCCGATCGGTCGCCCCCGCACCCGACCCGACCGGCTCCGAGGCGACAAGGCGTACTCGCCCCGGGCAATCCGACAGCACCTGCGTGACCGCAGCATCCAGGCCGTCATCCCGCAGCCATCGGATCAGATCGGCCACCGCGTCCGACGCGGCTCACACGGCGGACGACCCATCACTTACGACCGCGACGACTACCGAAACCGCAACGTCATCGAACGCCGCTTCGCCACCCTCAAACAATGGCGAGGCCTCGCCACCCGCTACGACAAACTCGCCACCGTCTACCGCTCAGCAGCCGCCCTCAACGCCGTCATCGCCTGGACCCGCCATTTAGGAGACACGCCCTAGCTGGACATCATCGCCCAGCTCAACGACCGGACCGTCACCGACGAAGTCCGCCTCGCCATCGACGCCTGGATCGACAAAACCAAAGCCGACCCAGCTACTCAACGCCGCACGAAAGATGTCCGCCACGAGATCGAACGCGAGGCAGTGGGCAAACGCCACGCCACCGCCGCCATTTTCCACGCCGCACCGGCACCGAAGACCCCGCGCACGCCGTCGAAGCCCCGGGCAACCTGACGGCTCCACCTCACCCCGGGCGGCCGGCTTGAGCACGCCCATCCACGGACGCAGCTCGCCGGCCGCCCCGACCACTCGCCCACTTCAAGTCCGCCAGCTCGTTTGTGCTCTGCGATTTCACGAAAACCATCCCGGTTCCCGGTCGCACGCAGGAAGGAGGAACACCCCCATGGTGCAGAGCATCACCATCCCGGCAGACAACACCACAACCCTCAGGACCAGCACGTTGGATTCGCTCGAGGACTACCGGCGGACCGTCGGCGGCCGTATCGAAGCGGTCGACATCCCCGACCTCGGCGTCACGATGTACGTCAACGAGGAAGGGCTCATCCGCGACTTGCCGTTCGACCGGCGCGCCACATTCTTCGGCGATTCCACGTCCCGCACGCCCGCGACACACGTCTCATCGGCGACGTCGTGGTCCTTGGACTCACGGAAGACGAGGGCGAGAACACCGAGCTACCGGAGGATCTTCGGACCGCGGCTGTTCGCGGAACACGGAACGGGATGCGGTCATCGTGTGAGCGTCGGACGGTTCGTGGCCCTCTCTCACGGCGACGCCTACGCCTGCGCCGTCGCGTGGGAGAGGGGGCCGTTCAGCCCGCGTCGATCAGTTCTTGCATTCTTTCAAGCCGCTCGGTCTCGGCGGACAGGGCTGAGGGGAAGAGGTCTGGTTGTCTGTCGATCGCCTGCCGCTGGTAGGCGCCGAGAACGTCGTAGAAAACGTCGGGCCATCCACTTTCTTCTGTGCATTTCGCATCAGCCGTCGCAGCGTCGATCTTCTCTCGCGTCGGCATTCCCTGAGCGTCGTTCATGGGCTCGTCGAATCGCGCGTACTGATACCCCTTCGACTCCATGCACGCGACCCACTGCGCGTTGACCGCCGACACCGCGTCGTGGTGCAAAGCGAGGCCCAGAACCTCGGATTCCAGGGGCCGTAGATCGATATAGGGAATATCGATCTTCTTCTCGATGGCCGCATAGCAACCGCCCTCGTCGGGGAGCGCGCCTCGGGAATCCCGGGGAACCTCATCGGCGGGAAGTCGTTCTGCGGGCCCGGTAGAACCGGGTATCGATGCGTTTTCCGGGCCGAAGAGGACTCCGGCGATCTTTGCATCGCTGATGGGGTCGCCCGTCTGCACGGGGAAGATGTTCACGGGCGAGGAGATGTAGAAGCCGCTCCCGTTCACCCACGGAGTTCCGGGCGCCTGTGCGTACGCGTACGTCTGCACCTGGTCCATCGGCCGGAAACCCGGCCTGCCGCCCCACTGGAACCAGTAGGGATTCTCCGGGTCATCGCTCACCTGTTGGATGTAGTCGCCGGCGAAAACGGCGGTCATGCCGTATTCGGCGAGACAGCCCGACAGCAGCCGCGCATGCTCGAGCTGGAGTTGCTCTCGAATCGCTGGGCTCAGCGCATACGCATCGAACGGCAGCGCCTGTGTCTCAGCGAAGCTCGGCACGGGATCAGGGACGCGAGGAGTCTCCCACGCATCCCCGGAGCTCGATGCGCACCCTGACAGCACCAGGCAGACAGCGGCTGACGCCGCCAGGAGATACCTCGATTTCACCGGTGTGAGCTCATTCCGATTGACCGTTCGCGGAAAGGAAGGGGCCGGCCCCGGCGTGCGGGACCGGCCCCGATCGGAGGGCTTAGCCGGCTGAGTACGCCGAGAAACCGGAGCAGCCGATGTCGTTGCCGTTGTTGATGGAGCAGGCGCGGATACGGATCTGACCGACACCGGTGATGGTCTTGTTCTTCGTCGTGCCGGCGCCGTCGGTGTTGTCGAAGGTCCCGATGCCGCCGGCCTTCGTCTCCCACTTCGTGCGTGCTCCCCACCCGTCGTTCCGGACGTCGGAGGCCGAGAGCCGGTCGGCTCCCGCGTTCCAATACGCCGTCGCGCGCTGGTATCCACCGTTGGAGTACGAGGCGCTGGCGTCGGCCGTAGCCGCCGCCGAAGACCCCAGAACGAGTGCTCCCGCGACGAAAGCCACTGCCCCCAGCATGCCAATCTTCTTCTTCATTTTTGCCCCCCTATTCAGATCGACAGGTCAATGTGACCAGTCGGCGTCAGACTATTCAGGCGCTGCAAAGAAAGTCAATCATGGACATTTTGCTCAGTGAACGCTGAGCGAGGGCAGTCGTCCGCGAGCTTTACATTCCTGGAAAGCCGAAAACTCTCGCCTCGCGCTCTTCGAGCGGACTCGAATGACCACGCCGTCCGAAGAGCTATTGCGCGAAGCGGCGCAATGTGATCGAGTGAGCGAAATCGAGGATCACTGCGCCTGAGGCGAAAACCCACTTTCCACCCGGGGTGACACCCCTGTCATTCTGCGTTGCGCTGTCGATAACACCCGTGGAGTTCGCGAAATCCGAAAACAGAGACGACGCCAGCGGTGAAGATGTGCAGCCGTCGAGACGAGAACAGCTGCCTCATGCATGCTGTGGGCCCCGCCCGACAGGACGGGGCCCACAGCGCCTACGTCAGACCGAGCGCGAGCGACGCCGCAGCGCCACCAGGCCCGCGCCCGCGGCGATCAGCCCGAAGGCGCCGAGGCCCAGGGCCCAGGACATTTCCGCACCGGTGCGCGCGAGACTTCCGGCCGGCACCACCTGCACGCCCAGGCGCGCGAGAGTCGACCCGTCGGCACGAGTGATCACGAGGGTGTGCGCACCGGTGGCGAAATCGGCGGGAACCGTCACGCGGAACGTGACCGCACCGCGGGCATCGGCCGCGGGGATGCCCGTGATCGTGAGCGGCTGACTGTTCAGCACGGCGCTGATCTGCTCACCCGCCGCCACACCCGTCACCGAGACGGTGAACGACCCGCCCTGTTCGACCCGTGACGAGCCTCGCCGTGGCCGTCGTGCCCGCGGACGGGCTCTGCGACGCGGAAGGCTGACCTGGAACGGGCGCGCTCGGCGAGGGAGAGACCGTCGGATCGGGAGAAGCCGACGGCTCAGGGGACGGCTCGGGCGAGGGCGTGACCTCGGTCACCAGAGTCCCCTTCGCGAACAGGGTGCCGACCTCCTCGGCATCCAGCGCCCTGTCGTACACCCGCACCTCGTCGAGGTCGCCGCCGTAGAGACTGTCGGGTCCGTACTGCGACTTGGCCAGCATGCCTCCGATGCCGCCCGAGGCCTCGAGGTCGGAGGCGTCGAAGATCGTGGCGATCTCGGCGACCTTCGCCCCGTTGACGTAGGTGACCAGCGTCTTCTGACCGGTGAGGACGAGGGTGACCTGCGCCCAGGTGCCGGCGGGGAGGGCCGCCGCGCCCGACTTGTTCTCGGTGAAGCCCGACTTGATCGCGGCGGCGACGCCTCCGCAGTCGGCACTGGTGAACAGGTAGTTCGACGTGCTCGAACCGAGCGACAGGGGCCACTCGCAGGGGGCGGCGCCGTCCCACTTCATCCACGTCGACACGGTGAGGTCACGCGTGCCGTCGGGCACCACGTCTCCCGCGATCGTCGCGAAGGCCGCGCTCGAGCCGGCCCGACCGCCCGGGAACGACAGAGCGGAGTCGCCGTCCACCGCCCGCGCGCCGGTCGCGATGGTCGCACCCGTGCCGCGGATCGTCGCGTCGTGCCCGTGCCCGGAGACGTCGGTGACGCGGGAGCCTTCTGTCGTGGCATCCATTCCGTCGAAGCTGTAGCGCAGCAGCAGATCGGCCTCGGCCTTCACCACCGTGATCGTCAGCGTCGCCGTGCGACCGTCGGTCGTCGTGGCGGTGATCGTCGAGGTGCCCGCCGAGACTGCGGCCACCTGACCCGAGCCGTCGACCGTCGCCACCGAGGGGGTGCTGGAGGTCCAGGTCACCTTCTGGTCGGCGTTCGCGGGCGCCACCGACGCCGACAGCGAGGTGGTCGCCCCGACGGCGAGAGCGCGCGAGTCGTAGCCGATCGACAGAGAGGTGGATGCCACGGAGCCGCCCACCGCGGTCACGGTGGCGATCGCGGGAGTCACCGAACCGTCGTCGAGCGCCCCGCGGATCTGCACGCTGTCGCCCGGGGCCTTCAGCGCGGAGAGATCCTGCTGCTCCCAGGTGACACCGACGTCGATCGCACCGGCGCCCCGTGCGGCCTTCACCGTTGCGGGCAGGGCTACCGAGGCGGTGCCCGGAGCCACGTCGTACGACAGCGGCTCGACCGAGGTCACGAGCTGCTCGGGGTTGTAGGTCGCGATGAGGCGGTCGCGCTCTTCACGGGTGATACCGAAGGCGACGCCGTGGCGCGGGGAGGGCGGCAGCGAGTACTTCGCGGGAACCTTCCAGTCGACCTTCCCCTCTTCGAGCGACTCGGTGTAGAGCGGGATGTATCCGCCGCCGCCGTACCAGTCGACGAGCACGTAGTTGCGGTCGCCGTTGATGTCACCGGGGTTCGAGCGGAAGGCCGAGGGGCCCTCGGTCTCGGGCAGGCCGGCGTTCGCCGAGAGGCAGGTGTCGAACTTCGTCCACTCCCCCGAGGTCGATGGAGCGCGCAGATCGGTGCCCTTCTCCGCCACGATGTCGGGGCGGCACGCGGTCTGCTCGGTGCCCTTGGTGAAGCGGTAGTACGTGCCGTCGCGTTCGAGGATCGTGGTGTCGATCAGACCCGCGTTGGTCTTGCGCAGGCCCTCGATGTCGCCCGACTTGATGTAGGGCACAGCGGGGGTGAACGTGACGAAGTCGCGCGTGGTGGCCATGAGGATCTGCGGACCGTTGCCGTCTTCCTGCGTGTGCGCGTCGTCGAGGAACAGGCGCGACGACCAGTACACGACGTAGGCGTCGATGGTCGGGTCGTAGTGGGCCTCGGGCGCCCACGTCATGCCGGCGCTCGGCGGTGAGACCTCGATGTGACGCTGCTCGCCCCAGTTGACGAGGTCAGTCGACTCCCAGATCTCCAGGTAGCGGCTGCCGTTGTCGGTCGGGAAGCCCTTCCGCGCGGCCGAGAGGTCGGTCGCGATGAGGAAGAAGCGGTCGCCCTCCTTCGAGCGCAGCACGAACGGGTCACGCAGACCCATGTCGCCCTTGGTGGACTCGAGCACCGGGTTCGCGTTGTTGAGGGTGCGCCAGTTGAGCGCGTCGTTGCCCTCGGAGACGGCGAAGCGGATCTTCTCACCGTCGATCGTGTTGTCGCGGAAGTACACGAACATGTACGCCTCGTCGTCTTCGCGTGTGTGCTCGGACGCGGCGAGAACGGTGATCGGGAGCTGCACGGTCCTGGTCGCCTCACCCAGGCGCAGAGTCGCGGTGAGTGTCACCGCCGTGTCGCTGTCACCACGAGTGACGCGGCCCTTCTCCACGACGTCAGGCGAGACGCCCGAGTCGGTGTCGGTGACGACCGCGGTGTTCGAGGACGACCACGAGATCTCCACCTCGCCGGCCTGCGCCGACGAGAACGTGCGCTTCAGATCTGTGCCCGTGTCGGGGAGGGTGATCGATCCGCGCACGTCACCGGAGAGCCCCGCCTGCGAGGGCAGGGCGTCGGCGACCTGACGGACGGCCTCGTCCTGCTCCGTAGCCGACAGCGCGCGCACCGTCACCGCGATGGGGGAGGCGACGCGCGTCTGACCGCCGAGGGTGAGGGTGGGGGTGAGCTGCACGGTCGTGTCGCCGACGCTCGCGGAAGGACGCGTGACGGTGCCGTCGGCGGCCACCACGGCCGCGTCGCTCGTCGCCCACGAGACCGAAGAGCCAGCCTCGGTGCTGGCCGGCAGCTGCAGATTCCGATCGACGCTCGAGGTGTCGCCGAGCGACACGGAGTCGGATGCCAGCACGGCGCGGTATCCGTCTGCTCCGACGGAGCGGATATCGTCGGCCGACAGCGCGCTGTTCCAGATGCGGACGTCGTCGATCGCCCCGACGTAGTAGGGGTCGTCCCAGAACGAGCGCCCGAGATAACCGCCCACGCCGTTCTGACCGAGTGCGGCGTCGATCGTCTGCGTGATGCCGGTGAGGTCGGCATCCGCGCCGTCGAGCTGCCCGTTGACGTAGTAGGTGAGCCGCTGCCCGGGCTGGAAGACGAGGGTGACGTTCGCCCACTGCCCCACCGGCAGGGCCGATCCGCCGTTGCCGACGCGACGCTCGCCGGAACCGTCCGACACCGCCCCGTAGGTACCGTTGCAGCTCGTCGAGGCCAGGACGTTCTTCGTCGTCGAACGGCCGAGACCGAAAGCGAGCTGGCACGAGCCGTTGCCCGCGCCCTCCCACTTCGTCCAGAGGCTCACGGTCAGGGCCGTATCGGTGGAGGCGACGACGTCGTTCGGCAGCGTCACGTACGGGGCGACCGCATCGGCGTCGTTGCGACCGCCCGAGAGGCGGATGGCCTTGTCGTTCGCAGCGCCCGTGACGCCCGGAACGATCGTGATGCCGCCGTTCTGAACCACGCCGTCGGCTCGTGGCGACCGCGTGCCGGTGTCGGGGATCGCCGCCCCGGCACCGAGGGTGCCGCTCAGGGTGTCGAAGGTGTAGTGCAGGCCGGGCTCGGGCACGGCCGCGGCCGAAGCAGCGGGGACCGTGACGAACGTCGACGCGGCGACTGCGGCGACGGCGGTGGCGGCGAGGAGACGGGGGACGCGCATGGGCAGGACGCTCCGTTCGGATGCGGGGACGGGCTGGCGATGCGGCGCCGTTCACCGAATACGAAAGGACAGCAGCTCTGCTGACTTTTCGAGTCGGCGCTGTGTTAGCGCTCACACTCAGAAGCACCGTACAAGGCGCTCGTGCGGCGGTCAAGCATCGATGCGGTCACGACGTGAAGGTTCACATGTGCCTTGCGCTAGCCCGCGCTCATTGTTTAATGTCGGTCGCGACCCAGGCCGGAAACCGCATTACCGGCCCGGGACCGCCACGACGACGTGCGGTCCGGTCGCCTCGCCGGCGACCCGGACGAGACGCTTCGCCGTACGCCCGAAAGGCTCCCCCGCATGCGTTCACGTCGTCCTGCCGCCCTCGCCCTCGCCGTCGCCCTGGTCGGGACCGGACTGGTCACCGGCATCGCTCCGGCCCAGGCGGAGGCTCCCGCCGCCGCGCTCGCCTACGACTTCGACGCCCTTCCCACCGGGCCCATCGCCGCGGGAGCGCAGATCCCGGATGCCGCGGGTGCCCACGCCGGAACGGTGCGCGGTGCCGGCGCGAACATCGTCACCGGCCCGCGTGGCGGCTCCGACCGTGCGCTGGCGCTGCCGGGCGGTTCGTCGACGTCCGGGGCGGCTTTCGTGGAGATCGCTCCAGGCCTGACGGATACGACGACGGGCGACGTCACGATCTCAGCGTGGATGCGGTGGTCGGGCGGGCAGGAGTGCTCGTGGGCCTACAGCCTCGGCAGCTCGAACGAGCGATACCTGTTCGCCACCCCGCGCTGCGGAGGAAACCTGATCGGAGCCGTCAAGTCCGGCACCGAGCAGCGGGCGACCGGTAACGGCCCCGCCGCATCGAGCCGGTGGAGCCACATCGCGGTCTCCCTGCAGTCGGGACAGCGCGTCACCACCTACGTCGACGGCGAAGCCGTGGCCTCCACCGCGACGACGGCGACCGGTGCCGCGACCGTGGGATCGTCGCTGTTCTCGGGGCTAATCGGCAAGTCGCTCTACCCCGGAGACCCTTTCTTCGCGGGGGCGATCGACGACGTCCGCGTGGATCGCCGAGCGCTCGGCACCGAACAGATCCGCGAGATCGCGGCCCCCGCGGCAGAAGCGATCGCGCGAGCCGACGCAACCGCCGTCGAGCTCGGCGACACCTCCGACGTCGTCTCGGATCTCGCGCTTCCCCGCGTCGGCAGCGGTGGTTCGACCCTGTCCTGGGCGTCGAGCGACCCCGACGTCGTCTCACCCGACGGCCGGGTGACGCGGCCCGCGCCGGGTTTGCCGGACGCTACCGTCACGCTGACGCCGACCGCCGCCTTCGCCGGGGCGACAGCGATCGGCGCACCCGTGCAGGCGACCGTGCGAGCGGATTCCGCAGCCGACCTCTCGGCGCGGTTGAGCGCCTCGCTCGTCGTGCCGCCGGTCGTGGCATCCGGGACCTCCCTCCCGAGCGTCGCGGGCGTGGACCTGCGCTGGAGCGGCGCGGCCGTCTCGAACGGGGCGCTCGTGAACCCGGGCTCCGGCGACCGAACCTCGCAAGTCACCGCGGCCGCGACCTGGGGCACGACCACCTTCTCGAAGACCTTCACGGTGACCGTGCTCGATCCCGCCACGGCGCAGAGCCTCGTCGCGTACACGCGCACACCCACCAATGACCACGACGCGAATCAGGACACCGTCGCGCGAAGCATCCACCTCGCGGTCGGCACGTCGGCCGACACCGCGCAGCCCCTGCAGAACAACTACGGTGTGGTCTTCGCGCGCGGCGAGCACGTCGGTCTCGACAACGTCGAGCAACGCGGCATCGGCTCCCCCTCGCCATTCTTCTTCGCCGACGGCCGACTCGGCTTCCTCGCCACCCGCGTCGAGATGTCGGGAGCACGGGATGCCACGGCCCAGAGCGGAGCGCTCGTGTTCCGCGCCGAGGATGATCGGGGTTCGCAGTTCGCCGAGCTCGGCACCATCGACCTCGGAACGACCGACGGGGTCGTCTCTCCGCGCGCCGTGTGGGACTCGGCCCAGCAGCGCTACCTCGTGTCGTGGACCGACGCCTCGGGCACCGCCCGATACACGACCGTGACCGACCTCGCCCGGACTGAGCAGGTTGCCGACCCCTTCAACCCCGAGGACGACGGCACACGCAGCCGCGTCGTCTCCGCCGGAAACCGCGGCGACGTCGTCGTCGGCTCCCCCATCGGCGTCGCGGACCCCGGCTGGGGCTCGTTCGCCGAACGCGTCGCCAACGCGGAGCCCGGCGGCATCCTGCCCGTCAGCGGGACGATCGCGACCGCTCTCGCCGAACGCTACGACCGCGTCGTCAACACGGCGGTGACGGTCGCCCCCGCCACGATCGCGGCGGGCGCCGGCGAAGACCTCGACCGCACGCGCGCCGACCTCTCGTACAGCGACGGGTCGACCGCGACCCTCCCCGTCGACTGGAACACGGACGAGGTCGCGGCGGCCCGGGCGGCCACCTCGGGCACCGTCACCGTCACGGGCACCGTCCGGCAGAAGGACTACAGCGTTCCCTTCGCGGCCAACCGCGCCGACCCGACCATCTACCGTTACGAGCGCGCGGGCAAGACGCAGTATCTGTTCATCGCGACCGACGACACGAACAACAACAACATCGCCTCGGCCCACCTGCCCATCCGCGTCTCCGACACCTTCGACGGACTCTCCGATGCCGCCGGCGGAGCCCAGCGCGAGGTCGACCTGTTGAACCGTTGGACACGGCGCGACACCACCACCGACGGTCGAACGATCGCCGGGTGCTACTGGGCACCCGAGATCCACGAGATCGGCGGGAAGCTGTCGATCCTGTTCTCGCCGTGCTTCAACTCGGGCGACGCGCAGGCCAACGATGGCGCCGACTGGCGCACCGTGCAGTCGCACATCATGCAGCTCCGCGACGGCGGCGACCCCGCCGACCCCGCGGACTGGTCGAAGCCTGCCGCGGTCCTGGAAGCCGACGGGACGGCCCTGGGCCGCGAGGGTTACAGCAACATCAGCCTCGACATGACCTACTTCGAGGCGAACGGGCAGGCGTACTACACGTGGTCGCAGCGTTTCACCTCCCCCGGCTTCGGCGACCCGCTCACGTGGATCGCGAAGGTCGACCCCGCCGACCCCACCCGGATCGTCGGCGAGGCGAAGCCCGTGATCTCGCCGTCGCTCTCGTGGG
The DNA here is from genome assembly GCF_026625865.1 of Microbacterium sp. SL75. Taxonomy (NCBI): domain Bacteria; kingdom Bacillati; phylum Actinomycetota; class Actinomycetes; order Micrococcales; family Microbacteriaceae; genus Microbacterium; species Microbacterium sp. SL75. The sequence continues at coordinate 283,863 of NZ_CP113067.1, forward strand.
AGCTGCGCCTGGCCGAGGGGTCGTTCGCGATGGAACGCGACGGCAGGATCTACCTGATCTACTCCAGCGACGGCGTGAGCCCTCGCTACGTCGTCGGCGGCGTCTGGGCCGATCTCGACAGCGATCTCATGGACATCGACAGCTGGCACAAGTACAACACCCCGTTGATGAAGAGCGTGCCGATGCCCGAGGGGGTGTGGGACTACCTCACCTACCCCCAGGGCCCCGGCCACGGAGCGGTCACCACCGACGACGACGGGAACGAGCTCTACGTCTTCCACACCTGGGGTGACGGCGTGGCCGGCAACGGCCGCGACACCCGCATCGGACGCGTCCACTGGGCCGCCGGTGATCGACCCGTGCTCGACATGAGCAAGGACGAGCAGGTGCTGCCGGCCCTGCGCACGGTGACGATGACCGTCACGGTCGTGCCCGCGGGCGGCCCCTCGCCCTCCCCGGAGCCCACCGCACAGCCCTCCCCCGGCGCTTCCGGCCCGGTCGCCACCGCGAGCGCGACGCGCGTCGCGCAGGGCCAGTCGTTCGACGTGACCGTGACGGGGCTGAACCCCGGCGAGCAGATCTCCGCCGTCCTGCGCAGCACTCCGCTGCCGATCGCCGGCATTCCGGTGGCCGATGCCTCCGGTCGCGTGGCCTTCCGCGTCGTCGTCCCCGCCGACTTCGCCACGGGCGCACACACCCTCGAGATCGCACGCGCCGACGGAGGCGTCTTCAGTCGCCTCGGCGTCGAGGTCGTCGCCGCCGGGTCGCTTGCGAAGACCGGCGCCGACGTGGCGCTCGCGGCGGGTCTGCTGGGCGCGGGAGCACTTCTGGCCGGGGTCGCGGTGCGGGCGCTGCGCCGCCGACGGCTGTCATGAGCAGAGCCCCCTCGGGGCAGCTGAGCAACCGCACGTCCCCGGCTGTCTCCGCCCCGGCCGAGCCGGGGCGGAGGCCCTTCGGACGCCCCCTGCTCGTCATCGCGGCGGTGGTGGTCGCCGCCGCGGCCGTGCGACTCGTCACCATCGGCGCCGACACTCCCCTGCCCAGCGCGCTGTCGGATGGAATCACCCTCGCCGCGAGCGTCGTGATCGAGTCCCTGCCGTTCGTCTTCCTGGGCGTGGTGATCTCGATCGCGGTGCAGCTGTGGGTGCCGACGAGAATCATGGATGCCGTGATCCCCCGCCGGGGTGTAGCCCGCCGCGCCGTGCTGTCGCTGCTGGGACTGGTGCTCCCCGTCTGCGAGTGCGGCAACGTGCCCCTGGCGCGCGGGCTGATGCTGCGGGGGTTCTCGGTCGCCGACTCGGTGACGTTCCTGCTGGCCGCTCCGATCGTGAACCCGGTGACCCTCATCACGACCTATCAGGCGTTCGGATGGGACGACGGCATCCTGGTGTCGCGGCTGCTGGGCGGGTTCATCATTGCGAACCTCGTCGGGTGGGTGGTGAGCCTGCACCCGGAACCGGAGCGCCTTCTCGCCCCCGCGTGGGCGGCGACCTGCGCCGCCACGCCCTCCGCCCGCCGACGGGCCTCTCTTGCGCGAGCGGCCGGGATGTTCCGCGACGAGGTCTCGGCGATGCTGCCGGCGCTCTTCTTCGGCGCGGCGATCGCGGGGATCATTCAGGTCGCGATGTCTCGCGAGACGCTCACCGGGATCGGCGGGCACCCCGTGGTCGGCATCCTGGCGCTGATGGTGCTCGCCTTCGTGATCGCGATCTGCTCCAACGTCGATGCGTTCTTCGCCCTCTCGCTGGCGTCGTCCTTCTCGCCGGGAGCGCTCGTCGCCTTCCTCGTGTTCGGGCCGATGATCGACGTGAAGATGCTCGCGATGCTGTCCACGACCTTCCGCGTGCGCGCACTGGCGGGGCTCACCCTTCTCGTCGCCCTCGGTGCCGTGACGATCGGCCTGGCGGTGAACCTCGTTGTCTGAGTTCCTCTCCCGCTGGACCGGGCTCATTCTGTGCGGCATCGGCGTGCTCTGCACCCTCGCCCTCGCCGCCCGGGGCGACCTGACGCTGTACATCCACCCGCGGTACGTGGTCTTCACCGTCGTCCTCACGCTGGTGGGAGCGGCCCTGCTCGCTCTGGCCGTGTGGTTCTCGCTCGCGCGGCGAGCGCCGGAGCACGACGATCACGGCCATGACCACGCGCCTCGCCGCGGTCTTCTCGCCACCGCCGTGAGCGGGACCCTCGTCGTCGTCACTGCCCTCGCCCTGCTCGTCGCGCCGCCAGCCGTGCTGAGTGCCGAGCGCGCACTCACGAGCACCGCCGCCACCAGCGGCGGAGGCGATGTCGCGGCACCCTCACTGGTGGGAAGCGATCCCACGAGGTTCTCGCTGCGAGACTGGGCCACCATACTCGGCGCCGGGTCCACGGCATCCGATCTCGTGGGGCAGCAGGCCGACGTGACCGGCTTCGTCCTTCTCGACGCCGCAACCGACACCGCGCGGATCGGCCGCTACGCGGTCACCTGCTGCACGGTCGACGCCCAGCTCTTCGCGGTCCGCATCGAGCGCTCCGCCCTGCCCGCGGGCGTCGAGACCGGCGCCTGGGTCCGTGTCGCGGGAACCTTCACCGACGACGACGGCGCGACCGTGCTCCGTCCCGACACGATCGAGGAGGTGCCCGAACCCGATGATCCCTACCTCTCGTGAACCCCGCCGTACGCGGCGCCGCTTCCTCGTCGTCGCGGCGATCGTCGTCCTCGTCCTCGTCGGCGCGAGCGTCGCGATGGCGGCTGTGGCCCTGGATCGCGGGCCCCGCCTGCGCGCCGTCACCGGCGATGTCTCGCTCACCGTCTCTCAACGCGATCTGACGCTCACCCTGCGCACCGACCAACCGCTCGACTCCTCCTCGATGGAGGGGCTGCGTATCGAACCCGCGGCGCCCGCTGACATCGACCTCGACGGCGCCTCGGTCCGGGTACGTTTCACCGACCTGCTCGACTTCGACACGGTGTACCGCATCGTCGCCCCGGGTCTGCGATCACGGGCCACGGGCGCCACGAGCGCGGTGGAGTACACCTTCACGACGCCCTCGAACACGGTCACCGTCCTCGAGCGGGGTGGGGCATTCGACCGGGTCGACGACACCCCGGACCGCGTCGTCCGTCACGACCTGTCACGCGAGACGGTGACCACTCTGCTGTCGGCACCGCGCATCCAGGAATACGCCGACACTCCGGACGGGGTCGTGGCGCTCGTGCTCGCCGCGGAGGGAGGCGCACGCCTGCAGACGGTCGACGATGCGGGTGTCGAAGCCACCCTTCCCGCGCCGGGCCGAGGCGACATCCGACTCCTTCGTGCATCCGCCGACGCCGGTCGAGTCGGGTACGTCTTCACCGGTCCCTCCGCCGATGGGACGACGGAGTACACGAACACGCTCTTTCTGACCGACCCGGCGGACGACTCCGCGCCGCGCGCCGTCCACGGCATAGACGGGATGCCGCTGCGCACCGACGCGTGGTTCTTCGTGCCCGGCAGCGCCTACCTGGTGGCGCAGGCCGCCGACCGGAGTCTCGTCCTCGTGGATGGGACGGGGGTCGCTCCGCCGCGGGCACTCGGCCAGCTCGGCGATCTGCGCGGCATCCTCCCGGGGACGACGTCGGTCGTGGTGTCGTCGGATGCCGCGACCTCGGTCCTCGATCTGACGAACGGTTCGGTGACGGATGTCACCGGGGCCCCCGCGGCCACCTCGACGCTCGGCAGTCTCGTGCTCTCCCCCACGTCCGTCCTCACGTGGACCGGCCAGGAGATCACACGGTCGACGGCAGAGGGGTCGGGGGTCCCGCTCGCCGTCGCGGGGAGCGGCGAACGTCTCCAGGAGGTGTGTGCCTCACCGAGCGGCCGACACCTCGCTGTCGGAAGCGCACCCGAGGCGGCGCCGATCGACGGGTATCCCGCACGCGCCGACCGCGTGGGCCGCTCGACGCGCATCGTCGACGCCGAGTCGGGCGAGATCGAGACGCAGCTCTCGGGCACGCGGCCCGATTGGTGCGCCTGAGGTCGAGCGTCGCCCGGCGGGAGGGGCCGCCAGGCGACGCTCGACCCGGGACTCACATGCCGTCGGCGATCATCGCCCAGATCAGCTGGACGTGCCGGTCGGCGTTGAGATCGGACATCTCGTTGTCGTAGTTCAGGCCGTAGGGCCAGATGTGCGATCCTCCGCAGTTGAGCACGGCCCCGGCTCCATCGAACTCGGCCAGCTTCGCGTTGCCGTTGGGGCCGGTCCACTGCCCGTTCTGGCACATCGCGTACCAGGCGTTGGCGGTGCCGTTGCCGACGGTGTGCGAGATCTCGTGGAGCGCCGTGCGCTCCTGCATGAAGCCGCGATTCTCGCCGAACCGGATCGTCCCGTCGATGCTCGCCTCGGCGGTGGGGACCCCGGGGACGTAGTAGACGTTCAGGTGCCGGTCGAAGTCGCTGAACTCGTTGTAGCGCGAGACCGCGGCATCCATCGCCGCTCGGATGCGGTCGTACGCATCGGCCTGGTCGGCCGTGGGGTTCGCCTCGGTATAGAGCGTGTAGGTCATGCGCCCGGCCGCCTCGGCAGGTGTCGAGGTCGCCGCCAAGGGGGCGATGACGGCGGCGAGCGCTGCGGCCGCGACGACGATGCGCTGAACGAGGGCACGGGGACGGGGGGATGCGTGCTGCATGGTCACTCTCCTTCGAATGGTCCGCGACGTCGGTGTCGCGTCCTGAGACAGTAAACGCATTCCCGAGCCGGCAGGAAGGGCGCAGAGATCCTTCTCATCGGTTTCTCATCTGACGACGCGATGAATGGACGAATTGCCGTCACGATCAGGTAACTGTGTCCGAAATAGCTCTTTCGGCCCCGATCTGTGAGCGCTAACATCACCTCAGGCGACGAAGACGTCGCCGCGCAATGACGCTCCGCCAGGAGGTCCGGCCCCCTTTCGTGAAAGGCCTCGACGCCTTCCGCCGCACGCCCGACTTCCTCGTTCTGCGATGCCGCAGGAAGGAACAGCATGTCCCGTATCCGAAAATCGGTCGCGCTCGGTGCCGTGGCCCTCATGGTCGCGAGCGGGGCGGTGGCGCTCACGACGCCGCTCGTCGCTTCGGCGGACACCGGGCTCGACGGCTCGAAGATCCTCGACCTCCCCTTCGACGACTCGATCGCCGACAGCGGCCCCCGCGGGAACCCCACCTCCATGATCCGAGGGGCGGCCGAGTACACCGCGGGAATCGATGGTCGGGCGCTGAAGCTCTCGGGAGATGACGCGCTGGGCCTGGGAACGTCCCCCTCCCTGCAGCCCGAGAACCTCACCGCCTCCTTCTGGTTCAAACCCGACGGGAGCATGGGCGATGCCGAACAGGTGTTCACCTGGAACAAGCGCGAGTGGTTCACCGACGGGTGGTACCTGACCTCTGAAGGACCCAATACCCCGCTCGCGCTCTCCGTGGGGCCCGGGAACAACCAGCCCTACAAGGTCGCGGTGACCGGCACGCGGGATGCGTTCTTCCCGAGCGACGCCTGGACGCACGTCGTCGTCACCTACGACAAGACCACCAAGGCGGTGTCGTTCTACCGCAACGGCGAGAAGCAGACCTCGACGGTCGTCGTCCCGGTGGGCCCGAACGCCTCGGGCGTGCTCGGCACCACGGATGTCGAGAAGTCGATCGGCTTCAACGGAGTCGTCCACAACGGCGCGTACAGCCAGGGCGCCCTCGACGACTACACGCTCTACGACGCCGTCGCCACCACGTCGGACGTCGTCGCCCTCCAGCGGCAGAACGACCCCACCTTCGACCCCTCGACCATCGCGCAGAAGGGCCTCGACTCCGTGTCGGTCCCCACGACCGCGACCGCAGACTTCGGTGTGCCGACCTCGACGGCGAACGGATCCGAGCTGTCGTGGACCTCGTCGAACGCCGACGTCATCGCCGTCCAGGCCGGACAGGCCGCGGTCGTCCGCCCGCAGGGGGCGGATTCTTCCGTCACCTTGACGGCCAGCGCCACCTACGGCGGCAGCACCGCCCGGACGAAGACGTTCACGGTCACGGTGCCGGCGGAGGGATCGACCGCCTCGCTGTACGTCGACGACACCGATCTCAACGAGGTCTTCGTCGCAGACCCCTACCTGCAGAACAGCCACACGAAGATGGTCGATTGGCTGCTGACCCTCGATCCGAAGCGCTTCCTCTACTCCTTCGACCAGCTCTCGGGCATTCCGACCACGGCCCAGCCCTACGGCGGATGGGAGCGCACCACCGGCGCGCGCTTCCAGGGGCACTTCTTCGGCCACTTCCTCTCCGCGCTGTCGCAGGCGTACGCCACGGAGACGGATGCCGCACGCAAGGCGCAGCTGCTCGAGAAGCTCACGACGGCGGTCGACGGGCTCAAAGCGGCACAGGACGCCTACGCGCAGAACGACCCCGACAACGCCGGCTACGTCTCACCGTTCCCGGTGTCGTACCTGCCCGGCGGTCGCGACGGCTTGATCGTGCCGTTCTACAACCTGCACAAGGTGCTGGCCGGGCTCCTCAAGGCGCACCAATACGCGCCCGAGGCGGTCGGAGACGAGGCGCTCACCGTGGCCGAGAAGTTCGGAACCTGGCTGAACACCTGGGGATCGCGTCAGGCCAACCCCGGTGAACTGCTCAACACCGAGTACGGCGGAATGAACGAAGCCCTGTACGACCTCTACAGCATCTCGATGGATGAGAACCACAAGAAGGCCGCCCAGTACTTCGACGAGACGACGCTGTTCCGCCAGCTCGCGGCGGGTCAGGACGTCCTCGCCGGCAAGCACGCGAACACGACGATCCCGAAGCTGATCGGCGCGCTGAAGCGGTACACGGTTCTCACCGACGACCCGACGCTGTACGCCCGACTCAGCGAGGCCGAGAAGGCCGACCTCGGGATGTACCGACAGGCGGCGGACAACTTCTGGGCGATGGTGGTCGAGGACCATTCCTACGTGGGCGGCGGCAACAGCTACTCCGAGCACTTCCAACAGCCCGGTACCCTGTACGACTTCGCCACGAACGGCAACACCAGCGGCTACGGCGAGAACTCCACGGTCGAGGGGTGCAACGAGTACAACATGCTCAAGCTCACGCGAGCGCTGTTCCGCGTCGCCCCCGACGTGAAGTACGCCGACTACTACGAGAACACGTACATCAACACGATCCTCGCGTCGCAGAACCCCGAGACGGGAATGATGACGTACTTCCAGCCCCAGACCGCGGGCTATGCCAAGGTCTTCGGCAAGAAGGAGGACGAGTTCTGGTGCGATCACGGCACCGCCACCGAGAGCTTCACGAAGCTCGGCGACTCGATCTACTTCCGCAAGGGCACCTCGGTGTGGGTCAACATGTTCCGCTCGTCGGAGCTCGACTCCCCCGAGCAGAACCTGAAGCTGACGCAGACGGCGGACGTCCCCAACACCGACGTGGTGGAGTTCTCCGTCGCGTCGCTCGACGGCACCGCGTTGGCCAGCGGGACCACCCTGCGTCTGCGCGTGCCGGACTGGTCGCCGAACCCCACGCTGACGGTGAACGGCAACACCGTCGACGTCGCCCGAGAGAACGGGTACCTCGTGGTTCCGGTATCCGCCGGCGACATGCTCGTGTACACCCTCCCCGCCTCCGTCACGGTCGACTCCGACGCCGGCAACCCGAACTGGGTGGCCTTCCGGTACGGCCCGATCGTGCTCTCGACGGCGCTCAGTTCGACGAACGTCGACGCCTCGTACGAGGCCGGCATCCTGGTGCAGATGAGCGTGGCCGACAAGTCGGTGAGCAACAACGTGCTGGTGTCGAACGTCGATGACTTCAAGAAGAACATCGCCGCCAACCTGGTGCGTCTGGAGAACGGTCTCGACAACAACGATCGGTCGGTGATGCGGTTCGGCCTGAAGAACGTCGACAGCGCCGCAGCCGCCCTGACATTCGAGCCGTATTACAGCATGTACAACGTCCGTTACGGCCTGTACATGAACCTCATCGAGCCCGACTCCGCCGCCGCTCAGGCGATGATCCGCAAAGAGAAGGAGCAGCTGCGCATCGACGAGACCACGGTCGACTCGCTGGTCTCGTTCGACAACAACAACAGCGAGGCGGGAAAGAGCTACAAGACCAACCTCTCGCAGGTCGGCGTGTGGCGGGGCATGGGCTATCGCGACGCGCAGGCGAACCCCGCGGCGTTCTTCCAGTACGACCTGCAGATCGACCCCTCGACGCCGAAGAACTACCTCGGCGTGCGCTATTACGGCGGCGACGACGGACGCACCTTCGACGTCTACGTGAACGATCAGAAGCTCAAGAGCGAGCGGATCACGAACGCCGCAGGAGCGGACCAGTGGTACGTGCAATACGACGAGATCCCCGCGTCGTTCCTGTCCGACACCGAGGCGAAGGACCGGTACAAGAAGGATGCCAACGGGGGCTACGTGCTGGATGCCGAGGGAAAGAAGATCCCCGTCGTCACGGTGCGGTTCCAGAGCAACGGATCGAGCTTCGTCGGTGGCGTGTACGGCGTGTTCACGGCGACGCAGACCGCCTTCGCGACGGCGTCGGCGCTGACGGATCTGTCGTTCGACGGGGGAACGCTCTCGCCCGCCTTCGACGGGACCACGACCGCATACACGCTGAGTGTGCCGAAGGGTCGCGCGGAGGTGACGTTCGACGCCGACCCGGCCGTTCCGAGCGGGCTGGTCTTCGCGAACGGCATCCTCATCGACGACACGAAGGTGCGCACGGTGGCCCTCGGCGAGGGCACCCCGACGCTCACCCTCGAGGCCTACGCGCAGGATCACCGGACGAAGACGACCTACACGGTCGCCGTCGTCCGCACCGATGCGCCGAGCCCGGAGCCCACGGGAACCGCGAGCCCGGAACCCACCGAGACCGCCGGCCCGCAGCCGACCGCAACGGCGGGCCCCGGCCCGTCGGGCACCGCCTCGCCCACCGCGGGCGGTACCGGCTCGCCGACGGCGGGCACCGCGACGCCGCGCACGGCCACGTCGTCGGTCAACGCGGTCGAGCGTGGTGGCGTCGTGCGCGTGAGCGTGAGCGGTCTCGCCCCCGGCGAGCAGGTCACGGCCGAGCTGCGCAGCGATCCGATCCGCATCACGGGGATCCCCGTCGCGGACGCGAACGGACGCGTGAGCTTCGACGTGCGCATCCCCCCGTCGCTCCCGACGGGCCAGCACCACATCGTGGTGTGGGCCGCCGACGGGTCGGAGATCGCGCGGCTGCCCGTCACGGTCTCCGCGAAGGGCACCCTCGCCGCGACCGGGGCTCAGGCTCCGTTCGGTGTCGCCCTGCTCGGAGCGATGTTGCTGGTCGCCGGAGCGGCCGGCTGGGCGATGCGTCGCCCGCGCACCCGCGCGAGCTGAGCGATCCCGAGAGGCGGCGGCTCCTTCGGGAGTCGTCGCCTCTCGGCGTCCGCGGGCGTTCAATCCAGCAGTTCCACCCCGAACCCCGCCACGACATCGCGCACCTCGCCCAGGTACCGCTGCGCCTGTTCGGTGAGGGGGATGGCGGTCCGCCCGATCCAGCCGATCTCGATCCGCTCGTCGACGTCGAGGGGGACCGCGACGATCTCGGGGTCGAGGTCGTCGCTGATGATGCCGGTGGAGATCGTGTATCCGTCGAGACCGATCATGAGGTTGAAGATCGTCGCGCGGTCCGAGACCCGGATCTCCTGCCTGCTGGAGAGGGTCGAGAGGATCTCCTCGGCGAAGTAGAACGAGTTGTTCGCGCCCTGGTCGAAGGTGAGACGCGGGAGGTCCGCCAGGTCGTCCAGAGTCGCGCGCTCGCGACCGGCGAGCGGATTGCGTCGAGAGACGAAGATGTGCGGCTCGGCGCGGAAGAGCGGGTGGAAGGCGAGCCCCGAGTCCCGCAGCAGCTTGTCGAGGACGTTCCGGTTGAAGTCGTTGCGGAACAGGATGCCGAGCTCGCTGCGCAGCGTCCGGACGTCTTCGATGATGTCGAAGGTGCGGGTCTCGCGCAGCGAGAACTCGTACTCCGCGGCATCCGTCGCCTTCACCATCCGCACGAACGCGTCGACGACGAACGAGTAGTGCTGGGCCGAGACGCCCAGCAGGCGACGTGAGGGCGGTCGACCGAGGTAGCGCTGCTCGAGCAGCTCGGCCTGCTCCACCACCTGCCGGGCGTAGCCGAGGAACTCGACCCCGTCGACGGTCAGGGTGACGCCGCGCGCAGAGCGGGTCAACAGGTCCCGGCCCACCCGCGTCTCGAGATCGCGCATCGCGGCCGACATGGTGGGCTGAGCGACGTAGAGCAGGTCGGCCGCGGCGCTGATGGATCCTTCCGCCGCCACCTCGATGAAGTACTGCATCTGCTGCAGCGTGATGCCACTCGCGCGCTTTGCCATAGCCCAAAGCTATACCCGCGTATAGCGGAGCGGAATTACTCGATGACCCCGCAGAGGGCGCACGATGAGGACACGATCACCGCACGGCCCACCCCGGCCCTATCCGATTGGCTCGACATGGCGAACGACATCACGTTCCGCATCTCCACCACGCGCTTCGACGAGGACTACGCCCCCTCGACCAGCTCGCGGATCACCACGAACTTCGCCAACCTCGCCCGGGGCGAGCACCGCCGGCAGAACCTGCGCAATGCGCTGGCCATGATCGACCGCCGCTTCAACGAACTCGTCGACGCCGACAACCCCGACGGCGACCGCTACCGGGTCGAGCTCGACATCGTCTCGGCCGAGCTGCAGTTCGACGACGACGGTGACGATCGCGAATTCCCCCTGCTCGAGGTCCTCGACCTCCACCTCGTCGACACGGCCACCGGCGAGCGCCACCAGGGCATCGTGGGCAACAACTTCTCGTCCTACCTGCGCGACTACGACTTCAGCGTGCTGCTGCCGGCGGCCAACGGCGAGGGCAAGGCCTTCACGCTCCCCGAGGGCTTCGGCATCCTGCACGGCAAGCTCTTCCAGCACTTCCTCGACTCCGAGGCCTACCGCGAGCGCTACACGCAGTCGCCCGTCGTGTGCATCAGCGTGTCGACGAGCCGCACATACCACCGCACCGGTGTCGTTCACCCCGTCCTGGGGCACGAGTACGAGCAGGACTCGTTCTCGCTGACCGACGAGTATTTCGGGAAGATGGGCCTGCAGGTGCGGTACTTCATGCCGCGCGGCAGCGTGGCCCCGCTGGCGTTCTACTTCCGCGGCGACCTGCTGGGCGACTACTCCGACCTGCAGCTCGCCGGCACGGTGGCGACGATGGAGACGTTCCAGAAGATCTATCGTCCCGAGATCTACAACGCGCACGAGCCCGCGGGCGAGGTCTACCGCCCGACGCTGGCGCACGAGGACTTCACCCGCACCGACATCGCCTACGACCGCGACGAGCGCAGCCGCCTGGGCATCACGCAGGGCCGATACACCGAGGAGCACTTCGTGAAGCCTCACCGTGCCGTGCTCGACGCCTGGCTCGTCGCCGACGCCCTCCCCACCCGATGACCTCCCCGAAGGCGACCGCCGTGAACACTCTCCTGCCCACCTCCATCGTCGGAAGCCTCCCGAAGCCCGCCTGGCTCGCCAAGCCCGAGGTGCTGTGGTCGCCGTGGGAACTCGACGGCGACACGCTCGTCGAGGGCAAGCACGACGCCCTGCGCAGCGCCGCGAAGGAGCAGGAGCGCCGGGGCCTCGACATCGTCAGCGACGGCGAACAGACCCGCCAGCACTTCGTGACGACCTTCATCGAGCACCTCGAGGGCGTCGACTTCGAGAACCGCGAGACCGTGCGCATCCGCGACCGTTACGACGCGAGCGTACCGACCGTGGTCGGCGCGGTGAGCCGTCGCCAGCCCGTCTTCGTCCAGGATGCCGCGTTCCTGCGTCAGCAGACGGATCGCCCGATCAAGTGGGCCCTTCCCGGCCCCATGACGATGATCGACACTCTCGCCGACCGCTACTACGGCAGCCGCGAGAAGCTCGCGTGGGAGTTCGCCACCATCCTCAATCAGGAGGCGCTCGAACTCGAAGCCGCCGGCGTCGACATCATCCAGTTCGACGAGCCCGCCTTCAACGTCTTCTTCGACGAGATGAAGGACTGGGGCGTCGCCACCCTCGAGCGCGCCGCCGAGGGACTGCGCGCCGAGACGGTCGTGCACATCTGCTACGGCTACGGCATCAAGGCGAACACCGACTGGAAGGCGACTCTGGGGGCGGAATGGCGCCAGTACGAGGAGTCGTTCCCCCTGCTGCAGCGCTCGAGCATCGACACCGTGTCGCTCGAGAGCCACAACTCGCACGTGCCGATCGACCTCATCGAGCTCATCCGCGGCAAGAACGTCATGCTCGGCGCGATCGACGTCGCCAGCCACGAGGTGGAGACCCCCGAAGAGGTGGCCGACACCCTGCGGCGTGCCCTGCAGTTCGTGGATGCCGACAAGCTCATCGCGAGCTCGAACTGCGGCATGGCGCCCCTTCCGCGCCAGGTGGCGTTCGACAAGCTCAGCGCGCTCTCGGCGGGCGCCGGCATCCTTCGCGAAGAACTCGCGCGCGTTCCCGCCTGAGGGCCGCGCGATCCGTGGCAGAGTCGACGGTGACCCCCTTCACCGTCGAGGAGAAGCATGCCCATCGCCGCCGATGACCCCCGCCTGACGTCCGCGTTCATCGCGTCCTCCACCCGCTACGACGACGTGCCGTTCCTGCGCGCCGGGGCGAGCGGGATCCCCCTCCCCCGTATCTCGCTGGGTCTCTGGCAGAACTTCGGCAGCGGACGCACGCTCGACTCGCAGCGCGAGATCCTGCGCCACGCCGTCGACCGCGGCGTCGTGCACATCGACCTCGCGAACAACTACGGCCCGCCCTACGGCGCGGCCGAGACGACCTTCGGCACGGTGCTCGACAGCGATCTGCGCCCGTACCGCGACGAACTGTTCGTCTCGACGAAGGCCGGGTACGACATGTGGCCCGGGCCCTATGGCGACGGCGGATCGCGCAAGTACCTCGTGCGCTCGCTCGAGCAGAGCCTCACGCGCATGCGCACCGACTACGTCGACGTGTTCTACTCCCACCGCGTCGACCCCGAGACGCCGATCGAAGAGACGGTCACCGCTCTCGCCGACATCGTCCGCAGCGGCAAGGCGCTGTACGTCGGCATCTCGAACTACCCGGCCGAACTCACCCGCCGCGCGCACGAGCTGCTCGCGGCCGAGGGCGTGCGCCTGTTCATCCACCAGCCGCGCTATTCGCTGTTCGACCGCACGCCCGAGTCCGAGCTCTTCCCCACGCTGCGCGAGCTCTCGGTCGGCAGCGCCGTCTTCTCGCCGCTCGCCCAGGGCCTGCTGACCGCGAAGTACCTCGACGGCACCGTCCCCGCCGACTCGCGAGCGGCCGACAGCCGCTTCCTCGACGAGTCCGCCCTCACCGACGATTACCTCGAACGCATCCGCGGCATCGACGGGGTCGCCCGCGATGCGGGGCTGTCGATCCCGCAGCTGGCCGTGGCGTGGGTGCTGCGTGACCCGGTGGTCACCACCGCGATCATCGGCGCCTCGCGCCCGAGCCAGATCGACGACGCCGTCGAGGCGAGCAAGGCCACACTGGGCGACGACGTGATCGCCGCCCTCGAGCCCTTCGCCGCCCCCTCCGGCGGGTCGCTGCGCTGAGCGACGCACAACCACGGCGTCGGCGCAAGCGGCGCGGCATCCGGCGCTGGATCGTGTGAGGTGAGAACCCACACGCAATCGAGGAGGCGTCATGGGTGTCGCACGTTGGATCGGAACCGGCGCAGTCGGACTCGCAGGGGCCGTCCTGGCCCGGACGGCGATCGGCCGTGCGGTCGCCGCCGGAACCGTGGCCTACCGGGTCTGGAAAGACCCCAAGGTACAGAAGATCCGCCGCAAGGTGCAGGCGAAGGTTCTCAGGCAGCGCTCGCAGCGCTGAACTGCCCCGGGCCCGGGTCGCGATCGTCGACCCGGGCCTTACGCGTGCCCGGGGGCCGGTTCCAGTGGCAGGGGCGAAACGGGCTTGGTGACCCCGAACGCGAAGGTCGTGTCGATCGACGACAGCGATGGGATAGCGCGCAGGTGATCGCGCAGGAGTCGCTCGTACTCCTCGAAGCTCGGCGTGACGATGCGCACCAGGTAGTCCCAGTCGCCGGCGAGCAGGTGCGCTTCGACGATGTGCGGGATCGCGCGCAAGCGCTCCTCGACGGCATCCACCGTCGCCCCCTCGTGCGAGGCGAGCCGCAGGCGTACGAACGCCGTGATGGTGAGGTCGACCGCTCTCGGCGACACCACCGCACGATAGCCCTCGATGACGCCCGCCTGCTCGAGCTGACGCACGCGCCTCAGGCACGGCGAGGGCGAGAGACCGACTCGATCGGCCAGTTCCTGATTGGAGAGTCGACCGTCTTGCTGCAGTTCACGCAGGATCAGTCGGTCGATGCGATCGAGCGAAGTCATGTAGCAGATTCTGCCAATTTTCGTGGACTGCGGGCAAGAATCGCAATCCGCTGCGTCGGCGATCTTTCTACGCTCGCAGGGTGACGACGTTCACCCTGCCCCTGCCCCGAGCGCTGCCCCGCCGCACCGTCGTCGGTCTGACGGCTCTCACCGCCGTCGTCGCCCTCTGGTCGTCGTTCGCCCTGTCGACGCGCGCGCTCGAGGGCGCCGGACTCACGATGGTCGATGCCGCGATCGTTCGCTTCGCCGTTCCCGCGGTCGTCCTGAGTCCGTGGATCCCTCGCGCATTCCGCGCTCTCCGCGCCGAGCGCCCCACTGTGCTCGCTCTCGTGCTCCTGGCCGGCCTGCCGCACTTCTTGCTGTTCGCCTGGGGCGCCCACCTCACCTCTGCGGCGCTCACCGGACTGCTCGTACCGGGAACCGTCCCCCTGTTCGTCGCGGTGCTGCTCTTCCTGTGCGTGCGCCGCAGGGTGTCGCCGCGCCGCCTGCTCGCCCTCACCGCGATCGTCGCGGGAGTGGTGGCCAGCGCGCTGTTCACCGGCGGACCGGCGGGGCCCGCCGGTATCGCCGTGCTTCTGGCTGCCGGCCTCGTGTGGGCCGCCTATACCCTCGGCGTCGCCCGCACCCGGCTCGATCCGATCACGGTGATCGTGGTCGTGTCGGTGACGTCCGTGGCATCCGCCCTGCTCCTGGCGACAACGGGCGTGTTGCCCTCCACCCTCCTCGCCGGCACAGCCGACCTGAGCACCGTGGGCACCTACGCCCTCGTGCAGGGGGTCGGCACGGGTCTGCTCTCGACCGCCTGCTACGTCGTGGCGGTCAAGAACCTCGGCAGCAGCCTTCCCGCCGCCGCCGGAGCCCTCAGCCCGGTCCTCACCGCCGTCGTGGCCGTGCCGCTCCTCGGAGAGCCCCTCGGCCCGGGCCTCGGCTTCGCCCTGGCACTGATCACGACGGGCGTCGCGGTCTTCGCGCTGTCCCCCGCGTCCGCGAGCGCTCCCGACGCCGGCTCCTGACGGCATCCGTTCCGCCCTCCGCTCCGAACAGGTAGGAAGGCTCTTCGCGAACACGCGCCGAGCGGAGACGAGGGATGCCATGACGACCGACACCGCGGCCCGGGAAGACAAGACCACCACGGTCCGCCGCCCGCACGCCTGGATCTGGGCCGCCCTGGCCGGAATCGTGTCTGCGGCGGCTCTGCTGGCCGTCGCCGAAGCGCTCGCGGCGCTCGTCGCCCGATCGGCGAGTCCGATCTTGGCCGTCGGCTCGTTCATCGTCGACATCGTCCCGCGCCCCCTGAAGGAGCTCGCGATCACGCTGTTCGGCGAGAGCGACAAGATCGCCCTGCTCGCCGGCGTCGGTCTCGGAGCCGCCGTGGCCGCCGCCGTGGCCGGTGTGCTCGAGTACCGCTTCCGCTTCGTGGGGGTGATCCTGCTCGGCATCGGCGGCATCCTCGCGACCGCGGCCATCGTCACGCGCGCCGGAGCCGGAGCTCTCGCCTGGCTCCCCCCGGTCATCGGCACCGTCGCCGGGGTCCTGGTCCTGCTCCTCGCCATCGTGCGCCTGCGTCGCTGGGTCTCGGCCGCGACCGCGGGAAAGACGGATGCCGTGGGCACCGACCGTCGCCAGTTCCTGCTGTTCACCGGTCTCACCGCGGTGGGCGCCGTCGTGGTGGGCGTTGGAGCCCGCGTGCTCAACGCCGCCACCTCGTCGGTCGCCGCCGCCCGCGATGCGCTGCGGATCCCCTCGGCTCGCACCACGGTGACCGTGCCCGAGGGTGCGAACTGGGAGATCGACGGCCTGACCCCGATCATCACCCCGAACGGCGATTTCTACCGCGTCGACACCGCGCTCACGGTCCCCAACGTCGACCCCACCACGTGGCGTCTCTCGATCGAGGGCATGGTCGACAACCCGATCGAGCTCAGCTTCGACGATCTCGTCAACATGGGACTCGACGAGTACGGCGTCACCCTCACCTGCGTGTCCAACGAGGTCGGCGGCGGACTCGTCGGCAATGCCATCTGGACCGGCATCCCCATCCGCGACGTGCTGCGCATGGCCGGCGTGCAGGGAGATGCCGACATGGTCCTCTCCGAGAGCGTCGACGGGTACACGGCATCCACTCCCCTCTCGTCCCTCACCGACGACAACCTCGATGCGATCTTCGCTGTGAAGATGAACGGCGAACCGCTCCCGTTCGAGCACGGCTTCCCCGTGCGCATGGTCGTGCCGGGCCTGTACGGCTACGTCTCGGCGACGAAGTGGGTCACCAAGCTCACGGTGACGCGTTTCGACAAGGACGAGGCGTACTGGACGCCCCGCGGCTACTCCGCAGAGGCCCCCATCAAGATGTCGTCGCGCGTCGACACACCCAAGATCGGTTCGCCCGTCCCGGCAGGCCCCGTCGTCATCGCCGGCATGGCCTGGGCTCAGCCCGTGGGCGTGCAGAAGGTGGAAGTCAGCATCGACAACGGCGAATGGCAGGAGACCCAGTTGTCGACGCCGATCAACGACCAGTCGTGGGTGCAGTGGAAGCTCGACTGGACCGCCGACGCCGGTACGCACTACATCGCCGTCCGAGCCACCGACAAGCAGGGTAACCTGCAGATCCAGGATCAGGCGCCGATCGCCCCCGACGGCTCGAGCGGTTGGCAGCGGACGCTCGTCACCGTCTCGTCGTGAGGTGCCGCCCGGGAATGTCAATCTCTGTTTCCGGGCGCACCCCCGCGGCATGATCGGCGTATGCCTTCAGCAAGCACCCCGGCCCACACGGGCGCCCTCGTATGACCACGGCCACGGATGGACCGCGGATGACGTCCACTTCACCCGATCACGAACCCACCCGCCCCTTGATGAGCATCCGACGTTCGATTCCGCAGGACTGGGACGAGCAGGTCGACCTGTTCGCGATCGTCAAGCTCGACAGCGGTGGGTTCGTGCGCGGATGGAATCTCGGCGCCGAACGCATCAAGGGGTACAGCGAGGACGACATCCTCGGTTCGCACTTCTCGCGTTTCTACCGCGAGGAGGACCGACGCCGCGGCAAGCCCGACCAGTTGCTGGCCGCAGCCCAGCGAGACGGCCACGTCGAGGACACCGGCTGGCGCGTCCGTCGCGACGGCAGCGAGTTCTGGGCGCGCGTGACGATCTCCGCCATCCGTAACGAGCACGGCCAGGTTCGGGGCTTCGTCAAGATCGTGCGCGACCTGACCGCCGAGAAGCAGGCCGCCGACGAGCGTCTGGCCCTGCAGCGCACCTTCGCGCATGATCTGCTCTCGCCGGTCACCGCCCTGCGCGGCTATCTCGACCTCATCGGCGAGGAGCTGCCCCCCGACCACCGACTCCTGCATCTTGCGGGAGAAGCGAGCGACCACCTCATCGCGATGGCGCAGGCCCTCATGGCCGAGGTCGACACCGCGGGTCAGCGAGGCCGCAGCCGAGCGAGCCTGGACTTCATCGCTCGCGGGGCGGTCTCACTGGTCCTTCCCGGAGACGCGCCCGGCCGGGTCGTCTTCGGCCAGATGGATGCCGTGACCGTCTGGGGCGACGTGCTGGGCCTTCGGCGGGCCATCGCGAATGTGCTCGAGAACGCCGCCAAGTATTCGGACGACCTCATCGAGATCGAGGCGTTCGAAACGGACGAAGGCGCCGCGATCCGCGTGCGCGATCATGGACGCGGTATCCACCCCGAGGATCTCGCCTCGATCACCCACGAGGGCAACCGCGGCCGCTTCGCCGACCCCGGGGACGGGGGTCGGGGCATCGGGCTCGCGAGCGTCCAGCGGATCGTGAGCGAGCACGGCGGCACGCTGCGCATCACCAGCGTTCTCGGCGAGGGGACGAGCGTGACCATCACCCTCCCCCGCGCCGACGACGAGCGCGACTGAGCGCGGCGCCTCAGTCGCCCGAGGTCGCGAGTTGCGCTCCGGCCGTCTCGATCTCGGTGAGGGCGGCGGCGCTCGAATCGGGGTGCACGCCCGCGATCAGGTCGATCAGCACGCGCACGCGACGCCCGGCGCCGAGGGCGTCGAGGGCCGAAGCCCGCACGCAGTAATCGGTCGCGATCCCCACGACGTCGATGTCGCGGATGCCGTGAGCCTCGAGAAGCTGCGCCGCGGTCTCGCCCTCGTCGGTGACGCCCTCGAACAGCGAGTAAGCAGGCTTGCCCTGCCCCTTTTTGAGGTGGTGGGTCACGCGCGCGGTGTCGAACACCTCGTCGTAATCGGCGCCGAAGGTTCCGCCGACGCAGTGCACCGGCCACGTGTCGACGAAGTCGGGGGCCTCGGAGAAATGGCCGCCGTTGTCGTCGTCGCCGTGGTGCCAGTCACGCGAAGCCACGATCAGCGCGTAATCGTCGGCGTGCTCGGCGAGGTACCGCGAGATGCGCTCGGCGACCGCGTCGCCTCCTTCGACACCCAGCGCACCGCGCTCGGTGAAGTCGTTCTGGACGTCGACGATGAACAGGGCGCGCGTCATGCGTCGAGCCTACGCGCCCCGACATTTCCCCTGCCCAGCTTCGAAGGCCACCAGATGCGACGACCCAGGTCATAGGCGAGCGCCGGCACGAGGAGGGATCGCACCACGAACGTGTCGAGCAGGACCCCGAACGCCACGATGAAGGCGAGCTGCGCGAGGAACAGGATCGGAATGACCCCGAGAGCGGCGAACGTCGCCGCCAGCACGAGACCCGCCGAGGTGATGACCCCACCGGTGGCGACGAGTCCGCGCAGGATTCCCGCGCGCGTGCCGTGCACGAGCGACTCCTCCCTCACTCTCGACATCAGGAAGATGTTGTAGTCCACGCCCAGGGCGACGAGGAAGACGAAGCCGTACAACGGCACCGCCGGATCCGCGCCCGGGAAGCCCAGGATGCCGTCGAACACCAGGGCGCTGACCCCCAGAGCAGCGCCGAACGAGACGATGACGGTACCGATGAGGACGAGCGGGGCCACGACCGAGCGCAGCAACGCCATGAGGATGAGCAGGATCACGACGAGCACGATCGGGATGATCAACGAGCGGTCGCGGATCGAGGTGTCGATCGAGTCGATGTCGGTCGCGGTCACCCCGCCCACCAGGGCCGCTCCCTCTCCCAGCTCGTCGGCCAGAGCGATGCGGAGCTGACGGACCGTGTCGTCTGCCGCCGAGGAATCGGCCGTGTCGGCGAGGGTCGCGGCCAGCAGCACATCGCCCTCGGCGACCGTCGGGGTCGGGGCGGGCGTTCCGGGCGCACCCGACGTCGTGGTCTGCAGGGCGCCGTCGACCACGCTCACGGGCGACTGTCCCCCGGGGGCGTCGGCGCTGAGTACCGAGACCGCGTCGATCCCCGAGGCGTTCTGCAGCACGGTCACAGCCCGAGCAGCTTCCTGCTCGGGGACGACAACGTATGCCGGGCTCCCGGAGCCGCCCGGGAAGTGCTCGGCCAGGGCCGCCTGACCGTCGCGCGCCTCCGAAACCCCCAGCACGAGGTCGCTCGCGGGCACCCCGTCGGCGCGCAGCTGCGTGACGCCGACGCACGCCGCCAGGAGGACGAGTGTGCACACGACCCACACCGGGCGAGCGCGACGGGCCACGAATCGCGCCTGGCGCGGCCAGAGGCCCCTCGCCGGCTGCGTGAAGTCGGCGGGGATCGCCGATCGGCCCGGCCGGGGCAGGAACGGCCAGAACGCCGCCCGGCCGACCAGCGCCAACAGGGCGGGCAAAAACGTCAGTGCCGAGAGCACGGCGAACGCGATCCCGATCGACGCGATCGGGCCCAGAGCACGGTTGGTGGCCAGGTCGGACAGCAACAGGCAGAGAAGCCCGGCGATCACGGTGCCTCCCGAGGCCAGGATGGGCTCGAACGCCCGCCTCCACGCCCGGGTCGTGGCATCCCATCTCGTCAGGCCCTCGCCGATGGCTTCGCGGAACCGCGCGACGTAGAGGAGGGCGTAGTCGGTGGCCGCACCGATGACGAGGATGAACAGGATCCCCTGCACCTGACCGTTGAGCACGACGACCCCGGCGTACGCGAGCCACCAGACGGTGAGAAGCGCGACGCAGAGGGCGAAGACCGAGGTCAGTAGGACGAGGATCGGCAGCAGCGGTGAGCGGTACACGACGACGAGGATGACGAACACCGCCACGAGGGCCACGATCAGCAACAGACCGTCGATACCGAGGAAGCCCTTCACGAGATCGGCGGTGAACCCGGCGGGACCGGTGACCCACGCTTCGACTCCGGCGGGCACCCCGGCCGCAACCGTCTCGCGCACCTGCTCGACCACCTCACGCACCTCGCCGGAGCTGTCGATCGGCACGAAGATCTGCGCCGCGCGGCCGTCGTCCGAGACGACAGGGGGCGAGGCGTCGCCCGGCACCCCCTCGACGGCGGCCACGTCCGTTGCGAGACTCTGCAGCGCGGCGACCTGCGCATCACTGAGCGCGCTGCCGTCGGAGGTCGAGGCGACCACGATCGCGGGAATCGTGTCGTTCCCGGTGAAATCGGTCAGCCGTTCACTGACGCGGGTCGCGTCGGCCGACTGCGGCAGGAAGGACGACTGGTCGTTCGTCGCAACCTGATCGACCTTGCCGAAGAACGGTCCACCGATCGATCCGCCCGCCACCCACATCAGGACGAGCAGACTCGGGATGCCGATGCGCAGCCACCGCGATACCCGCGCGGGTCGTAGCGAGCGGCGCGTGGCTGCGCGGGTGGAGCGACGAGTGGACGCAGGCGAGTCGGACATATAGCTAGCTTATCTAGCAATATGTCCTCTGTGCCAGTTCGTCAGCCTCGCGCGAAGAGCACCACGATCGAGACGACGAAAGCGACCACGCCCAGGCCCAGCACTCCCGCGGCGAGGAAGGAGACGAATCGGACGAGGGGCGAGGAGCGCGTGAGCCGCATGCGATTCGACGAGCCGCGGCGGTAGAAGATATCGGCCATATCGGCGGCGCCGATCTTCACCTCGTCGTGCGCCGAGAGCGGCGCTTCGTTCACTCCCCCGTCGGCGTCGAACCAACGGACCACGCGACCGTCGTCGACGTGCTCCACGACCGCGCGGACGGGCAGCCAGGTGCCATCTGCGAGCAGGAGGAACACCGCCGCGAATGCCAACAGCAGTCCACCGCCGAGACCCACCCACGTGAAGATCTCGATGACGGCATCGAGGGCGTTCGACACGGAGGCTCCAGCGGGGTCAGCGGGCGGAGGACGGCCGTCACGCGGGCGCGGAACGAGGCGGGTTCAGCCTATCGGGCGGGTGCCGAGATCGTCGCCGGAGCCGGCGACAGCGCCCCGCGACGACGCGTCGCGACCAGCGCACGGTGAGCGGCACGGCCGCAACCGCCCCGAACGAGATGTCGATCACCTGCCAACCCACGGGAAGCCCCCGGAGGGCGGCCGCGATCAGCAGGTGGGCGAACGCCAGCCATTCGGTGCCGTAGGCGAGGAAAGGAAACGCCGCGGCCGTGGCATCCAGCCCTTCGAAGAAAGGCCCCCACCCGGTGGAAGCGGGTGAGGGCCTTCGGAGCCGCCTAAGGGAATCGAACCCTTGACCTATTCATTACGAGTGAATCGCTCTGCCGTCTGAGCTAAGGCGGCATGTGCTCGCTGTCGCGTGCACGATCATCGATCTTACATGCTCCAGCGCGTGCCGAGGTACGCGCTCAGTAGTCGCCCACCGCGGTGCGGTCGGCGAGGATGTCCCGGCTCGACGACAGACCGAGGCGCGTGGCCCCCGCGGCGATCATCTCTTCGGCGGCGGCGCGGGTACGCACTCCCCCCGAAGCCTTGACCTCGGCGCGGTCGCCGACTGTGCGCTTCATCAGCTCGACGGCGTGGACGCTCGCTCCGCCTGCGGGGTGGAAACCAGTCGACGTCTTGACGAAATCGGCGCCCGCGTTCACCGCGGCCTCGCAGACGGCGACGATCGCCTCGTCGCTCAGCGCCGCCGACTCGATGATGACCTTCAGCACGGTGGGGACGGGAGCCGCGGCGCGCACGGCGCGGATCTCGGACTCGACGACGTCGTAACGCCCCTCGATCGCCGCACCCACGTCGATGACCATGTCGATCTCGTCGGCGCCCTGGGCGACCGACAGGGCGGCCTCGGCCGCCTTGACCTCGGCGTGGTGCTTGCCGCTGGGGAAGCCGCACACGACGGCGAGCTTGAGGCCCTCGGGGAGCTGCACGGGCAGGAACGACGGCGAGATGCACACGCTGTAGGTGCCGAGCTCGGAGCCCTCGGCGATGAGGCGCTCGACATCGGCGCGAGTGGCCTCGGGCTTGAGCAGCGTGTGGTCGATGTAGGACGCCAGGTCGACGATGGGCGCGTTCATAGGGGTCTCCTCGGGATGTGACGTCTTCAGCCTACGCGGACGGTCGGGCCCGAACGCGGCGCTACTCGCAGCGCAGCCCCGCGGCGGGCACGGTGCCGTCGATCAGGTAATCGTCGACCGCCGAGTTCACGCAGTCGTTGCCCTTGTTGTAGGCGAGATGCCCCTCGCCGACGTAGGTGACGAGCACACCCTGCGACAGCTGACCGGCGAGCGCCTGCGCCTCGGCATACGGGGTCGCGGGATCGCCCGTCGTACCGAGGACGACGATCGGCGGGGAGCCGGGGGCGGTGATCGCTTCACGCGTGCCCGTCGGCGGTGCCGGCCACGCCTCGCAGGCGTCGGGCCCGAGCCAGTACGGGGCGACGACCGGCGCCTTCTCTCGGAGCTCCTGCTCGATCTGCGGATTGTTCTCGTCGCCCTCGTCGGGATAGTCGACGCAGTTGTAGGCGCGCAGCGCCTGCATCGTGTTGTCCTGGTACTTCCCGTCGACGCGACCGTTGTAGAAGTCGGCGAGTTGGAACGCGACGGAGGCGTCACCGTTCTGCACACCGCTCAGCGCGATACGGAGGTATGGCCAGTTCTGGTCGCTGTAGAGAGCCGCCACGATCGATGTCACCAGAGTGTCCGCGCCGAGCTGTCGGCCGTCGGGACCGGCGAGAGGACGCGCGTCGACCCGCTCGAGCACCGACGAGAGGTCATTCATCGCATCGTCGACGGACCCGGTGAACGGGCAGTCCGAGTTCTCGAGGCAGTCCGCCATGAAGGCGCGCAAGGCGTTCTCGAATCCGACCGCCTGAGCGATCCCGCTCGCGCTGCCGGGCAGACTGGGGTCGATGCCGCCGTCGAGCACCATGCGACCCACGCGAGCGGGAAAGAGCCCCGCGTAGGTGGTACCGAGGAACGAGCCGTAGGAGAAGCCGAGGTAGTTGAGCTTCTCGTCTCCCAGGACGGCGCGGAGCAGATCCATGTCGCGCGCGGCGTTCTCGGTGGAGACGTAGGGCAGGATGCCGTCGCTGTTCTGCTGACACGCCTGCGCGAAATCGGCCTGACGCTTCTCGAGAGCGGCGTTGCGCTCGTCGCTGCCGCGCGCTCCCGGCGGGATGTCGTAGAGGAACGCATCCATGCCCGCCGCGTCGTAGCAGGTGACCGGAGCAGACTGACCGACGCCGCGGGGGTCGAAGCCGATGACGTCGTAGTCCTTCGTGAGCGTCTCATCCGCCACGAGCGAGAGGGAGTCGCGGACGGTGGAGACGCCGCTCACACCGGGTCCGCCGGGATTGGTCAGAAGCGAGCCCAGGGGCTGACCCGACGTCGCGCGGTGGCGGATGACAGCCAGCGAGAGCTCGCCCTGGGACGGATCGGAGTAATCGCGCGGGGCCGTGACCGTGGTGCAGTCGAAACCCGCCGAACCGCAGTCGGTCCAGGTGAGCGTCTGCCCGTAATACGGCAAGAGCGCGGCATCGATGCCTTCGGTCTGCGGAGCCGGCGACGGACCGACCGCGGGAGCCATGGGCGGGATCTGCGCGTAGAGGCAGCCCGACAGTGCGAGAGACAGACCCACGATGCCCGCGACGACGGCGGCCAGACGGCGACGCACGCTCACGGGGCGGATCCGTTGGCGACGGTGATCATGAGGCTCTCCAGCGCCAGCAGCGGGGCGGCGTTCTGTTCGAGGTTGCGGCGGGTGACCGAGATGCGGTCGAGGACTCCGAGTGTGCGGGAGGGAGACCACTCGGAGGCCACGGCACGCAGGGCCTCGAGACGCTCGCTGTTGACGAGATCGCCCTCCCGGCCGTATTGGATCATCACGACGTCGCGGAAAAGCGACTGCAGGTCGGTGAGTACGCGGTCGATGCCGTCGCGCAGGCTGCGGGTCGCACGGCGCTTCTGATCGTCTTCGAGGGCGTTGACCTGGCCGCGCACGGACGGCGGCACCGCGGCCCCCTCGGCCACACCGAGCATGCGCAGGAGCGAGCGACGCTCCTCCTCATCGCGCGTGGCCGTGAGCGCCTTGGCGTCGTCGGTGGCCAGGCGCACGATGCGCCCCGCGACGTCGACCGCGTCGCCGATGCCGCGCACGGCGAGGACGGCGGCGATGGTCTCGGCCCGACGGCCGCGCGCGTCGTCGTCGGTCGCGAGCCGCTGCGCCATGCCGATGTGGCGCTGCGCGTGCCGCGCGGACTCCTCGGCGATGTCGGGGCTCACCCCCGTGCGCTCCACGATGAGAGCGGCGACGTCGGCGACGGACGGCTCGCGCAGGCGCAGCACGCGCACACGGGAGCGAATGGTCGGCAGGAGATCGGCGTCACTGGGCGCGCAGAGCACCCACACCGTCTTCTCGGGGGGCTCCTCGAGGGCTTTGAGGAGAACGTTCGAGGTGCGCTCCGCCATGCGGTCGGCGTCTTCGACGACGATCACGCGGTGGCGTCCGAGCGAGGGGGCGAAAGAGGCACGCTCGACCAGGCGTCGCGCCTCGTCGATGCGGATGACGACCTGCTCGGTGCGCAGTGCGGTGAGATCGGGGTGGGTGCGGGCGAGCACCTGACGCTGCGCCTGCTCGTCGCCCGGATCGGCGATGAGCGCCGCGGCGAACGCGTACGCCAGCGTTGAGCGGCCCGAACCGGGAGGGCCGGTGATGAGCCACGCGTGGGCAAGGGCGGAGGGGTCGGATGCCGCATGCTGCAGCGTCTGGACCGCCTCGTCCTGCCCCCACACGGCATCCCACGGGAATGCCGTCGTCCCTGCGGAGGAAGCGGGCGAATCGAGGGCGACGGACATGGGCTCCAGCCTAACGGCGGGGTCGGACACGGCCGCTGGCGGTCGGCTGTGCATCGTCCGGCCCCGCGTCAGCCGAGACGCTCGGCGATGGCCGCACGGACGTGATGAGCCAGCTCGTCGGCCGGGCGCATGGCATCTAGGACGAGGAAACGCCGCGGCTCGTCGGCGGCGAGGGCGAGGAAGCCAGTGCGTACGCGCGCGTGGAACTCGCTCTTCTCCGCCTCGAGTCGGTCGAACGGTTTGTCGTCGGCATCCAGGCGCCGACGCGCCGCGGCCGGATCGAGGTCGAGCAACACCGTGAGATCCGGCAGCAGCCCGCCCGTCGCCCAGAGCGACAGGGCGCGGATGTCGTCGGCATCCAGGATTCTGCCCGCGCCCTGATAGGCGACGGACGAGTCGAGGTAGCGGTCCTGGATCACGACGTCGCCGCGGGCGATGGCCGGCTGCACGACGGTCTCGACGTGATGAGCCCGATCCGCGGCGTACAGCAGAGCTTCGGCGCGTGCCGCGATGTGGCCGCGATGATGCAGGACGATGTCGCGGATGCGCACGCCCACCTCGGTGCCACCGGGCTCACGGGTTCGCACGACCGTGTTGCCACGGGCGGTCAGCCACTCCTCGAGCATCGAGGCTTGGGTGGTCTTGCCCGCGCCGTCGCCGCCCTCGAAGGTCACGAACAGGCCGGGCCCCCCGGCCGCAGCCGCCCGGGGGACGGTCAGCGGCCGGGTGCGATCCTCGGTCACGACTTCTTCGCCGGCGCCTTGCGCGTGGTCGTGGTCTTGGGTGACGCTGCCGTGGTGGTCTTGGCCGCGGCCGTCTTGGCCGCGGTGGTCTTCGTGGCCGTGGTCTTCGCCGCGGCCGTCTTCGCCGCAGTGGTCTTGGCCGCGGCCGTCTTCGTGGCCGTGGTCTTGGCCGGAGCCTTGCGCGCCGCCGTCTTCTTCGGCGCCGGACCCTTGGCGCGTTTGTCAGCGATCAGCTCGACCGCGCGCTCGAAGGTCAGGGCCATCGCGTCTTCACCGCGGGGAACCGTGGCGTTCGTCTCGCCGTCGGTGACGTACGGGCCGAAACGGCCGTCCTTGAGCTTGAGGGGCTTGCCGCTCACGGGGTCGGCGTCGAACTCCTTCAGCGCACTGGATGCCCGGCGGGCGCCGTACTTCGGCTCGGCGTACTTCGCGAGAGCCTGCTCGAGTGTGATGTCGAAGATCTGCTTCTCGTCGTCGAGCGACCGTGAGTCGGTGCCCTTCTTGAGGTAAGGACCGAAGCGACCGTTCTGCGCGGTGATCTCGGCGCCCGACTCCGGGTCGGTGCCGACGACGCGCGGAAGCGCCAGCAGTTGCAGAGCGGTGTCGAGATCGACGGTGTCGACCGACATCGACCGGAACAGCGACGCCGTCCGGGGCTTGGGAGCTGCTTCCTTCTTCGCGCCGCGCTTCTTGGGGGCTTCGACGACCTCGCCCGTAGCCTGATCGACCTCTTCGGGCTCCTCGGCATCGACTTCTTGGACGTAGGGCCCGAAGCGACCGTCCTTGACGACGACGAGCTTGCCGTTTTCGGGGTTCTCTCCGAGCACGCGGTCGCCGGCAACCGGGGCGTCGATGAACTCCTGCGCCTTCGCCGGCGTGAGCTCGTCGGGGGCGAGGTCTTCGGGGATGTTCACGATGCGGGGCTTCGCCTCGGGGCCGGCCGCGGGGTCGGTGACCTCGAGGTACGGCCCGTACTTGCCGAAGCGGAGGGTCGCGGTGTCGGTGATGCGCGTGGAGTTGAGCTCTCGAGCATCGATCTCGCCGAGGTTGTCGACGATGTGGCGGAGCCCCACCTGCTTCTCGGAGCCGAAGTAGAACGACTTCAGCCATTCGGTGCGACGCTGCTCGCCGCGGGCGATGGCATCGAGATCGTCCTCGAGGGCAGCGGTGAAGTCGTAGTCGACGAGGTCTGCGAAGTGCTCCTCGAGCAGACGCACGACGCTGAAGGCGAGCCAGCTGGGTACCAGGGCCTGCCCGCGCTTGCTGACGTAGCCGCGGTCGAGGATCACGCCGATGATGCTGGCGAAGGTCGACGGGCGGCCGATCCCCTTCTCTTCCAGCGCCTTGACCAGGCTGGCCTCGGTGTAGCGCGGCTTCGGAGAGGTGCTGTGGCCCTTGGGCTCGACGTCGCTGACCGACAGCGCGTCGCCCACGGCGACGGCCGGCAGCGACTGGTCCGCGTCGTCGTCGTTGCGCTTCTCGTCAGCGCCCTCTTCATAGGCCTCGAGGAACCCCTTGAAGGTGTAGACGGTTCCGGATGCCGTGAACTCGGCGACCTGAGCACCCGCCTTCACGGTGAGGGTGACGGTCGTCGTCTCGTACTTGGCATCCGCCATCTGGCTGGCGACCGTGCGCTTCCAGATGAGGTCGTAGAGCTTCTGCTCGTCGCGGTCGAGGGAGGAAGCGAGCGAGGCGGGAGTGCGGAAGGTCTCGCCGGAGGGACGGATGGCCTCGTGGGCCTCCTGCGCATTCTTCGACTTGCTCTTGTAGACACGCGGGTTCGCGGGGACCGCCTTGTCGCCGTAGAGAGAGACGGCCTGCGCGCGCGCCGCCGAGATGGCCTGCCCCGACAGGGCGACCGAATCGGTACGCATATAGGTGATGAAGCCCTTTTCGTAGAGTCGCTGCGCGACCCCCATGGCGTGCTTGGCGCTCATCGAGAGCTTGCGACCCGCCTCCTGCTGGAGCGTCGAGGTCGTGAAGGGGGCACGGGGGCTGCGCGTGCCGGGCTTGGCCTCGAGCTTGGCGACGGTCGCGATACCGGCGGCGGTGATCGCGTCGGCGAGGGCACGGGCCTGCGCCTCGTCGAGGACCACGACGGCCTTCTTGAGCTGGCCGTTGTCATCGTAGTCGCCACCGCGAGCGATGGGGGCGCCGTCGAGACGGTTCAACCGGGTGGTGAAGGAGGATCCCGCCTGCGAGGCAAGGGCTTCCACGTCCCAGTACGAAGCGGAGACGAACGCCATGCGCTCCCGCTCGCGTTCGACGACCATGCGGGTCGCCGCGGACTGGACACGGCCGGCGCTGAGCGCCGTGCCCTCGCGGCCGGAACCGACCTTGCGCCAGAGCACCGGCGAAACGTCCCAACCGTAGAGACGGTCGAGGACGCGGCGCGTCTCTTGCGCGTCGACGAGAGAGACGTCGAGCTCGCGCGTGTGCTCCGCCGCTTCCTTGATGGCGTCCTTGGTGATCTCGTGGAAGATCATGCGACGAACGGGGACCTTGGGCTTGAGAACCTCGAGCAGGTGCCACGCGATGGCTTCGCCCTCGCGGTCGCCATCAGTGGCGAGCAGGACTTCGTCGGCGCTCTTGAGCGCTCGCTTGAGCTCGGCGACCGTCTTGGTCTTGCGGTCGTTGACGACATAGAAGGGGTCGAAGTCGTTCTCGACGTCGATGGAGTACTTGCCGTACGCCGCCTTCTTGTCGGCCGGGATCTCTTTCTTCGACGCGAGGTCGCGAATGTGACCGACCGAGCTGAGCACCTCGTAGTCGTCGCCGAGGTATCCCTGGATCGACTTCATCTTCGTCGGAGACTCGACGATGACGAGCTTCTTTCCGTTTGCCACTGGGGTCCTTTCGTCGATGCACACCATACACACGCCTCCCTGTTCGGGTTCCGGGAGGTCTCACGGGCTCGCGGCCGCGGAGGGTCCGGCCCGTGAGCGCGCATCGAATGAAATCCCACCGTACGCCCCGGCGACGGTGATGGTGGCGATCAGGCCCTCGACATCGCACTCTCGCAGGCTCGCGTCCCCCGCCTTGGCGATGCGGGCGGCCTCGTCGCAGGGCACTCCCGCCACCGCCCCGCTCGCGGCGTCCGCGGCCGCGAGGGCGGCAGCGTCCGCCGTGCCCGCCAGACGTTGGACGGCGAGCGAGGCCCCGCCGACCACGGCCAGAGCGGAGACGAGACCCGCGATCACGGCGACCACGCCGACAGTGGTCACCGTGCCGGGCATCAGCGACCTCCATCGAGGGCGCACGCCCGGGCGGATGGGGGCGGGAGGGGAAGCCCCAGCGGCACCGGAACGGAGGCGCGGACGCACACCACTCCTCCGCCGCGGTCCACCGAGGCGGTCGCGCCGACCTCCGCGAGGCGTGACAGGGCGTCCTCGTCGCCGCGACCGAGGAGTCGGGCGGCCTCGGCCACCGCCTGCTGCACGCGGACGGTGGTCGCCACCGATCCGAGCACACCGACGCCGAGCGCGAGCACGAGCAGGACAGCCGGCAGCGCCACGGCGAATTCAGCGGTGGCCGCGCCGCGCTCCCCGAGCTGCGGGATCTTCACTGAACCGTCAGTGCACGGCGCACGAGGTCCGTCAGGATCCCGCGTACCTCATCGCTGCGCATGATGACGACGAGTAGTCCCGCGAAAGCGACGGCAGCCATCGTCGCGATGGCGTACTCGGCGGTCGCAGCGCCGCGTTCGTCGAGGAACAGGGCGCCGGCGCGAGCGCTCGTGAGGGAGGGCAGGTCTGCGGCGGGTCGAGGGCGGATCGCGGTGCGAACGAAACGGATCATGGATCTTTCCTTCTTCTCGGGGGCGGATGGACGGCGGTCACGGCAATGCCGTGGACCGCAGGACGGCGAGCGCGGCAGGCACGACGGCGATCAACAGGAAGGCGGGGAGTGTGCACACGCCGAGGGGGACGAGCAGTCGTGTAGCCAGACGCGCCGCGGCGACTCGACCGTCGGTCCGCGCGCGGTAGCGCGCGATCCAGGCATCGCCGCGGAGCAGCTCGGCGGCCGGGACGCCTGCGCGGGTCGCCAGCTCGAGAGTGTCCCTCACCTCGGCGCGCCCCGTCGGGTCGATTCCGAGGTCGTCGATCACTCCGCGAGCCCGGTCGACGGAGACCCCCGCAGACAGAGCCACCGCCCACAGCTCGGCCTCCAGCCCGGGAGTCACCCGTGGCGGCTGCGCCCTCCGGGAGAGGCGCCGCATCCAGACGTACGCCGTCGCCATCAGGATGAGCCCGAGGGCCAGGCAGCCTCGTCCGAATGGATCTGCGAGCAGGGTGCCGACCGGGTCGAAACCCAGAAGACCACCGAGAGGGATGCCGACGAGGGGCAGCCAGGCGAGGAGGCGGGCTGTCGCAGCCGGTTCGGCGAGAGCGACGCGCACATCAGCCGACACCTCGGCGGTCTCGCGAAGCGCGCCGACGACCGAGCGGAGGGCGTCGGACAGCGGAGCCCCTGCGGCCACAGCCACACTCCAGATCGCGGCGAGGCCATGCCAGGAGTCCCCCGCCGCGCGAAGGACGGCACCGACGTCGGCTCCCCGCTCGGCGGCGTCAGCCGCAGCGGTCAGCGCCGGGTCACCGCCCTCGGCGAGGTATCTCCAGGCGAGAGTCGGGGCGGTTCCGCCCGACAACAGAACGGCGAGACGCAGAACCGTCTCGATCGGATCAGCTTTCCGCCCGTCGCCACGCGAGTTCCGACGCGTTCGGCCGAGGATCCTGACGTTCACGCCCACTTCTCCGGTTCGACCCGCAGGCATTCGTCCCGAAGCACCGGACGACCCCAGCCGGTCACGCGTCGCCGCCCGCCGACACGCTCCACGTGGATGACCGCGCCGATGGCCCCGGCACTCTGGCGCGCGCAGGTTCTGGCATCCATTCCCGCGAGGGCCCCCAAGGCTTCGAGACGCGTCGCGACATCGACGAGGCTGCTCGCATGGAGGGTTCCCGCTCCCCCGTCGTGGCCGGTGTTGAGGGCCATGAGCAGGTCCCGGATCTCCTCCCCCCGACACTCGCCGAGGATCAGCCGGTCGGGGCGCATGCGCAGCGCTTCGCGCACGAGACGGGAGAGAGAGATGCCACCGGCGCCCTCGATGTTGGGTTGTCGCGCCTCGAGCGCGACGTGGTGCGGATGGTCGGGATGCAGTTCCGCAACTTCTTCGATCGTGATGATGCGCTCCGTCGCGGGGACCCGAGCGAGCAGCGCCGCGAGAAGGGTCGTCTTCCCCGCCCCGGTCGGCCCGGCGATGAGCACGTTCTCTCGCCGGTCGACGAGGCGCTCCAGCCGCTCCCGCTGACGCGCTGAGAACATGCCCGCACGCTGGAGGTCGCCGAGATCAGGGCCGTCGAACTTCGGGACCCGCACGGAGATACTCGTCCCGCTCGCAGCCACGGGTGCCAGAACGGCGTGAACCCGCACTCCCCTCTCGAGCCGAACGTCGACGCAGGGCGATGCGTCGTCGAGATGACGACCCCCGAGCGCGATCAGGCGCACCGCGAGACGGCGCACCTCGGCCTCGCTCGCCAGCCACGACGTCACCCGCTCGACCCCCTCACCCCGGTCGACGAAGAGTCCCCGGTCGCCGTTCACGAAGAGGTCCGTGACACACGGGTCGTCGAGGAAGGGACGGAGGAACGCCACCGCGGGATCGAGCATGTCGACGACCCCGTTGTCGAGGCCGTTGCGGAGTGGGGTGAGGAAGGTCACGCGACGACCGTAGGGTCACGATGCGACGGTCCGCGGGCCGTCCGAGGCGATCGGTGGAGGCGGCGTGAACAACCGCTCCTGGGGAGGAACCACCCAAGACGTTTCGGGACAGACCCTCGACAGCGAGGGGCAACAGCACCAAGAAAGAGGGGGCGGCATCCCTACAGTGGGGGGCGAGGGATGCCGCCACGCGCCGGGGAAAAATTGGGGGGCTCCCCCCGACGCGAGTGCCGGAAGCGATGTTCGGGCGCTAGCTAGAGTACGCGTGCAAATCAGTCAGGCCAACTCGACCGACCTATTCATGGCGATATATCACCTGTTTCCCATCCACCCCGATCCCATCTATCGGAGGTGGCCGGTGTCGGAGGCGGTCGATAGCGTGACCGAGGTGAGGACACCGCGCGCAGGTGCGCGGGTCCGTGAACGCGAAGGAGCGCCGCGATGAGCAGCCAGATCGATCACCTCCTCAACGAGACCCGCCGGTTCGCGCCGTCGGCCGACTTCGCCGCGCAGGCCGTCGCCGACCGCACCCTCTACGAGCGCGCCGCAGCGGACCGCGAGGGCTTCTGGGCCGATCAGGCGCGTGAACTGCACTGGCACACTCCCTTCACCCAGGTGCTCGACTGGTCGAACCCCCCGTTCGCGGAATGGTTCGCCGACGGAGAGCTGAACGTCGCATACAACTGCCTCGATCGGCACGTCGAAGCGGGCAACGGCGATCGCATCGCTCTGCGCTGGGAGGGCGAGCCCGGCGATCAGCGCAACGTCACCTATGCCCAACTGACCGACGAGGTGAAGCGCCTGGCGAACGTCCTCACCGAGCTCGGCGTCGAGCGCGGCGATCGCGTCGCGCTGTATCTGCCGATGATCCCCGAGGCCATCGCCTCGATGCTCGCCGTCGCGCGCATCGGCGCCGTGCACTCCGTCGTCTTCGGCGGATTCTCGGCCGACAGCCTGCGTGCGCGTATCGACGATGCCGGCGCCAAGCTCGTCATCACCGCCGACGGAGGATGGCGAAAGGGGAAGGTTTCCCCCCTCAAGCCCGCTGTCGACCTGGCGCTCGCCGACCGCAACGGCTCCGGTGAGCAAGAGACCGTCGAGCACGTGCTCGTGGTCAAGCGGGGCGGCAACGAGGTCGACTGGTCCGAGGGCCGCGACCTCTGGTGGCACGACGTGGTTCCGAAAGCCTCCGCCGACCACGAGGCCGAGGCGTTCCCCGCCGAGACCCCCCTCTTCATCCTCTACACCTCGGGAACCACCGGGAAGCCGAAGGGCATCCTTCACACGTCGGGCGGGTACCTCACCCAAGCCGCATTCACCAACCGCGTCGTCCACGACGTCCACCCCGAAACGGACGTGTACTGGTGCACCGCCGACATCGGCTGGATCACAGGACACACCTACGTCACGTACGGTCCCCTAGCCAACGGCGCGACGCAGCTGCTCTACGAAGGCACCCCCGACACGCCGCACCCGGGACGCTGGTGGGAGCTCATCGAGAAGCACGGCGTGACGATCTTCTACACGGCGCCGACCGCGATCCGTTCGTTCATGAAGATCGGGCGCGACGTGCCGCAGAAGTTCGATCTGTCGTCGCTCCGTCTGCTCGGTTCGGTGGGTGAGCCCATCAACCCCGAAGCCTGGATCTGGTACCGCGAGATCATCGGCGCCGACAAGACCCCCATCGTCGACACGTGGTGGCAGACCGAGACCGGTGCCATCATGATCTCCGCGCTCCCCGGAGTGACCGAGACCAAGCCCGGCTCTGCCCAAGTGCCGATCCCCGGCGTCTCGATCGCCGTGGTCGACGAGCAGGGCGAGCCGGTCGGCAACGGCAGTGGGGGCCTCCTCGTCATCACCGAGCCCTGGCCGAGCATGCTCCGCGGCATCTGGGGAGACCCCGACCGGTACCGCGAGACCTACTGGGAGAAGTTCGCTGACAAGGGCTACTACTTCGCCGGTGACGGCGCCCGTCTCGACGACGACGGCGACGTGTGGCTGCTCGGCCGGGTCGACGACGTCATGAACGTGTCCGGCCACCGGCTCTCGACGGCCGAGATCGAGTCCGCCCTCGTCGGACACGAGGGCGTCGCCGAGGCCGCCGTGGTCGGCGCGAGCGACGAGACCACCGGCCAAGCCGTCGTCGCGTTCGTCATCATCAAGAGCCGGTACCTGAAAGAGCACCCCGTCGAGGGCCTCGGCGACGAGCTGCGCACCTGGGTGGGTCAGCAGATCGGTCCGATTGCCCGCCCCCGTGACGTCTACATCGTCGGCGAGCTGCCGAAGACCCGCTCGGGCAAGATCATGCGCCGACTCCTGCGCGACGTCGCCGAGGGCCGCGAAGTCGGAGACACCACCACGCTCGCCGACACGGCCGTCATGAGCGTCATCAGCGCCCAAGTGAAGTGAGCTCGGATCCCGGATGCCGCGGGCTTCGGCATCCGGGATCTTCCGGCGAAGTCGAGCGCGGCGCTCTCCGTGGCCGTGCGATCTCGTATTGTGACAGGGGTCGAAACCATTGTTCCGGGGGGATGAGCGTGGCGGATCACATTCGAATCGAGTTCGGCAGGGTCAGTCAAACGGTCGAGGTGCTCCGCGCCGCGTCAGGGGGAATCCGAGGCGAGCTCGACGCCCTCGACACGAGACTGGCGACCATGGAAAGCGGGTGGCGAGGCGAGGCGCGGGAGGCGTACTCCGTCGCACGCGCCCAGTGGGAAGAACAGATGCGGTCGATGCAGACGCTGTTGGACGGGTGCGCGGAGGTGCTTCTGCGAACGGGTGAGGCGATTGCCGCGACGGAGGATTCGCTCGCTAAGTCCTTCTGATCGCTTCGGTCTGCCTAGACTGCGACCGTGATTTTCGGCAAGCGAAGGCATGAGCAGACTGCGCAGCAGCGCGAAGAGCTGAAAGCTGCCGCCGCCGAGCAAGGGTGGCGGTGGAGCGACGCCCAGCCCGCGCCCGCTTTCGAACTCTCGGAGGCGGCCCTTCGAGGCCCCGAGCGGTTCAAAATCTGGACGGTCGGCTTAGGCGATGTCGTCGACGGCATGGTGAACACCCGTCCCTTTCGCGCCGCGCGACTCATCGGCTACGACTACACCACGACGAACGGAGGCATTCCGTACGGGGATCGTCGCGAGACGAGCGCGGTGTGGATCGACCTGCCCGACTCGCTGCCCGAGATCCGTCTCGTAGACGCTTCGTCGACGGAGAAGGACGAGGGGCTCCCTCTTCCCCCACTGAACCCTGCGAGGACGACCGACGGACGATGGCGGGTCGAAGGTTTCGTCCCGCAGTTCGCCTCGGACCTCCTTCATTCGACATTCGTCACGGCGCTTGCGACCCTTCCCCCTCTCACAGCCGTCGTCATCCGCGCGGGAATGATCCTCGCCTATGGATTGCAGCGCTACGATGCGCAGACCATTCGAACCGTCGCGACGACCCTTGCTGCACTGATCGAGGCGGTGCCCGGCAACGCCTGGGGCCGCGCGGACGCTCTCGTCGCGGGCACCGGGGTGTTTCCACGGCGCGTCCCCGGCGGGGCCAGCCTTTCACTCGACCAGCGTCTTGTGCGCCCCGACTGGAAAGGCTTCGGGCTGGCGGAGAAAGTGCCGTGGCCAGACGCGCCCGGCGCCCCGAAGAATGTCATGTTGAAGCGCAGCGAGGCGGTAGAGGTGTGGGAGCCCACCCCCGACGATGCACCGGGCTTTTCCCTGAGCGCACAATTCGGACGTGCGACCATCGGCTCGGGGATGCCTTTGGGTATCCCGACTGTGGCGTCCACGATCTCGCAGGGCGGGGCGGCTCCGCGTGCCTGATCGCCGGGGCTGATCACAGAGCGACGGGAGCCCGAGCGTCACCTTTGTCACGCGTCGCTGGGAAGGAGCCGCGTCACGCCGCGAAGCAGCAATTCGACGGGCCACTCGTCTCACCCGGGTTTCCTCGCGAACTCGGTGAACGCGCCTAAACTTCGAACGTGATGTTCGGAAAGCGCCAGCGCCACGAAGCACAGCAGAGCCGAGAGGTCCTGCGCCAGGAGGTGTCGGCCGCCGGATGGACGTGGGAGGGTGCAGCACCCGCGCCGATTTTCGAGTTCGGCGAGGCCGTAATACGCGGTTCGCGATCCCACGACATCTGGATGGTTGGTGTCGCGGATGCCCTCCGGGGCACCGTCGGTGAGGGAGATTTCCAGGCCGGACGTCTCGTCGCCGGCTTCGGAGTGTTCTCCCGTCGGACGATCGGCGGTGCAGGGCTGAGGCCCGAGCAACGGCTCGTGCGACCTGATTGGAAGGGATACGGTCTCGGCGGAAAGGTGCCTTGGCAGCAAGCCTCCGACGCTCCGAAGCACGTGACGATGTCGCGACGCGAAGCGGTGGACGTCTGGGACGTGCCGCCGGGTACGTCTTGGGGACTCCACATCGGTACGCGGGCAGGGGGTTCAGACTTACCGGCGGTCGCGTCGGCTCTTCATCATGGCGTCTGAGGAGCGCGATCACCCCCACGGGGAGAGTCGATGCCGCCCTGTCGGCGGCGGGTCGGTCGGCTGCGAGAACCACGACATCGATGGCGTGTGACCGAGTACCGAAAGCGGCGGACGGCAGACCGGGCTCAACCTCGCCGATGACCGTCTCCGCGGCGATCTCGCAGGCGGAGAGGCTCCGTGGGCATGATGGCATGACACCGAATTGATAGAGAGATCGAGGAGACGGCAGACGTGATCTTTGGCAAGCGGAAACGCGAAGAGGCCGCGCAGCGCCGTGCCACGTTGCGGCATGACGTCACCTCTCAGGGGTGGTCGTGGAACGATGCGCAGCCTCCGTGCCCCTTCGAATTGACCGAGGCCTCGTTGCGCGGTGAACACAGCTTCGACATTTGGCCGGTGGGCCTGAGCGAGGTCATCGACGGATCTGTCGAAAAGCGCGCATTTCGAGCAGCACGCCTGATCGGCTACCGCTACAGCACGACAAACGGCGGCCTGCCCTACGGTGATCGCCGCGAGACCACCGGTGTTTGGCTCGAGCTCCCCGCATCGCTTCCGGAACTTCGGATGGTCGATACTCTCGCAACCGAGAAGGACCTCGGTCTGGCACTCCCCCCTCTGGAACCTTCGCGCACGGCCGATGGACGCTGGCAGGTGGAAGGGTTCGTCCCCGCGTTCGCGACGGATTTGCTTCAGCCCGCTTTCGTCGAGGTCCTGTCATCGCTCCCACCCCTGAGCGCCGTCGTCATCCGTGCAGGCGTGATCCTTGCCTACGGCTTGCGGGACTACGACGTGCCGACGATCCGGGCGGTGGCTCACACGCTCGACGCACTGCTCGACAGGGTGCCCGCCAGTTCATGGGGGCGAGCGGATGCGCTCGTCGCTGGCGTCGGGGTGTTCCCCAACCATGACGCGGACGGTCCGCGCTTGGTTCTTGATCGTCGGCTGGTCCACCCGGATTGGAAAGGTTACGGTCTCGGCAACAAAATCCCCTGGCAGGAGGCGCCGGACGCACCCAGCAATGTGCTCATGAAGCGCAGCGAAGCGATCGACCGTTGGGAAGCACCGTCAGGCGCACGGCCGGGGCTGAACGTGAGTGCACATGTGGGGAGCGCCTCTCTGGGCACGGCGACACCCCGCGGCATCCCCACTGTCGCGTCCACTCTCCTGCCGGGTCCGCGTGGCGACAGCTGAGTGACGGAGTCGCGCACACGACGCGGGCGGATGTCGCGTGGAGAATCCTTCCGCTTTTCGCACCAACGATGGGCTGGGTGAGACACTCAGCGATGCCGGTGAGGCGGCGCCCTGCAGACCGGTCGACGCTAGCGGAGGCCCTGAACCGGGCCTTCCGCATCGAGCAGGGATAGCGGACCGACGAGGCCAGCCCGCATCTCGCTCAACACCGAGGCCCCGGCCACTCCAGGATCGGCCTCCTCGATCGCGTTCGTCAGATTTTCCTGCAGATTGGTGAGCGCCTCGCGAATCGTGGCGGTCACGAGACGGCTGAGGGCGCGCGGACCGAGAGCGACTCCGCGGGAGGAAACATGCAATTCAGTCAGAAGCCCGCGAGAGGACACGGTCGCTCTCACCTCGCCCTGGAACGACACGGCCGCCCCCTGGGCTGTCTCGACCGCCGTTCGAACCGCTTCGAAGGCAGTACCCCGTGCAATCGCGGCGGCATACTTCGCGTCGCGAGCGGCGAGACGTTCCTGCACATCGAAGGGGACGCCGGAGAAATCAGGAGCGACCATCAGCGCCCCCCTTGCTGATCTGCGTCGGCCTCTGCCGACTTTCCGACTCCGGCGTTGATGCCCTTGACAGCGTTGACCACGTCGAGTGCTTGGAAGTTGACCCGGAGCTCACCTACGTTGAGCATCTTCTCGATTCCCGCCGTCTCGACCTGAAATTCGCGACCGAACTGGGTGAAACGCTCGACGATTCCCTGAATCTTCTGCATCACCTCCTGAATCTTCTCGACCCACCGGGCGACCTGAGGCACGCGGGTCGCGATCTTGGTGCTGCATTGGGCGATGATCACCGGGAGCCCCACGCCGACGGTGGCCAGCGCCTCGACGACCGCCTGGATGAGCTGTCCGACGAGGTCGGCGATGATGCCCTTGACGATCTCGTAGACGATCTGGACGACGGATGCCGCCAAACGAAGCCCGTTCGCGTTGCTGTGGGCGGCCTCCGCGAGGGACCGCAGGATCGCGGTGAGGCCGGTCGCGACCGTCTCGTAGCCCGTGGCGGCGGCTCCCTGCCACGACTCACGGAGGTTTCCGAGCGCCTGATCCCGGTCGTCCGCGACGGCCGTGAGGGCGTCTCCGACGTTGTCCCAGGTCTCGCCGAGTGCACGCACCATCTCGGGGCTGCCGGTCAGCAGCTCCAGCTCTTCGTGCAGCGGCGACATGTAATCGAGCAGGAACGATGCGCACGATGACGCGAGCGTCGCGATCGGGTTCGCGATCAGGCTGACGACATCGAGCGCTGAGCCGGCCGCGTCGATCACGCCCGATGTGATGTTGCCGCTGCCGAAGTCGCGCACGGAATCAGCGATCCCCCCGGCGACCGGCAACGCACCCAGCACGGCCTCACCGCTCAGCCCGCTCTCGTACGTCGGTGCGGCGATGAGCGACATCAGATGACCTTCGCGATCTCGGCGGCCAGGTGATCGTCGAGCAGAGAGTATGTCGTACCAGCCGCTGAAACCGCGGTGGCCTCGGCGGCGAGTGCCAGGCGGAGCGCCGAGAGTCCGGCGACCGTCGTCGACTGCTGCAGGGTCACCACGGGAACGAGGAACGAGCAGAGCAATCCGAAAGCCACCGGCTGCAGTGCCACGGCACTCAACGCGGCCACGGCTGCGTCGTTCAACTGGTCGGCCGAGCCGTTCAGCCGAGAGGCGTGCGCGTGCAGCGCATCGGCCTGTACCTCGAGATCCGTCATCGTGAGCCCCCCTCGAATTCGTCTTTCACGGGCGTTGCGGCCGAAGTCTCGGCGTCCAACCGCTGCACCCTCTCGAAGAGCTCGTCGATCCGCGCTGAGAAGTCGACCGCCGGAGCGGCCAGATGCGGTTGCAGGATCGCTGCCCGGATGGGCTCTGCCTGCTTCTGCAGGTCTTCGATCGCCCGGGTCGTCGCCGACATCACCCACTCCGAGACGGTGGGCCCGTCGGCATCCCGGATCGCATCCGAGAAGGCGACATCGATGACGATTCCTTGATGGTCGACCGTCACCGTGGCCCCGTCTTCGTCGCTTCGACCCATCCCCGTCAGCGTGGCGAGCTCGCCCGACAGTTCCTCGGCCACATTCGACAGCTCTTGGGCTCGTTCCAATTGCCCGGCAATAGCGAGCAGCATCTGCGCGGCGTCATCCATGCGAGTCCTTCCCCCCGGTGATCGACTCGGCCTCGATGCTAGCGAATCAGCGCCCCCGCGACGAGACCGATCGCCGTATCGCGCGTTCGACCCGCGGGATGACGAGCATGGCCCCTCCCGCCCGCACCGCCGGATACACCCCCGCCACCCAGACGATGGATGCCAGGGCGTCCCCGGCGTAGTGCACGCCGATGGCCACGACCGACACCGACATCCCCACGACCAGCACCACCCCGACGACGATGCCGAGGGCGCGCCATCGCGTCGTCCAGAGCGCGCAGATCAACACGGCGGCGAACGATGCCGTGAAAGCGACGTGACCGCTCGGGAACGACGGATCGGCCGTCGCGCCGACCGCTTGCGTCATGGCCTCTGACATCCCGGGGCGCGGTCGGTCGACGATGAGTTTCGCCGCTTCCGCGAGACCCCACGTCACCGCCACTCCCCCGAAGAAGGCGAGGGCGACCTGCCACCGGCGGGAGAGAAGGCCCACGGCGACCGTGGCGACGATCATGATGCCCGCGGCGGGCAGCGGTTTCAGCGAGCGGTAGAACGCCTCCGCCACCTGGGTGAGGGCGCTGACATGCAGATGATGCACCGCGTTCGAGAACGCCACGTCTATCGGCGCGAAGCGGAGGATGAATCCCACGGCGAGGAGCACGACGATGGCCGAGATCGCCACCACCATGTCGCGCCGGAGGTGAGCCGAAGGAGTGAGAAGTGCGCTCTCGGCCGTCGACGGCCCACTCGGCGCGGAAGAGGAGGTCACGGGGGCATCCTGCCCCCGCACACTTCTGAATCAGCCGAGACAGATACCCGACGATGACGAGAGGGACGCCCCGTGCGACCAGGGCGTCCCTCTCGTGCGAAGGCCGGGGTGCCGGCATCCGGAGTCGTCGTCAGGCGACGGTGAAGATCACCTCGACCTCGACGGGGCTGTCGAGGGGGAGGACGGGCACACCGACCGCGGAGCGCGCGTGGGCGCCAGTCTCACCGAAGACCTCGCCGAGGAACTCGCTCGCGCCGTTGATGACGCCCGGCTGCCCGGTGAATTCGGGGACGGATGCCACGAAGCCGGTGAGCTTGAGCACCCCGGTGAGGTTATTGACGCCGCCGACGAGAGCCGCGGCTGCGGCGATCGCGTTGAGCGCGCACTGACGGGCGAGGGTCTTCGCATCCGCGGGGGCGATCAGGCCCTCGGACTCACCGACCTTGCCGGTCGAGGGCAGGGCACCCTGGACCATGGGGAGCTGACCCGAGGTGTAGACGAGGTCTCCGTGACGCTTGGCCGGAATGTAGGACGCGACCGGAGGCACCACCGCCGGGACGTCGACGCCGAGGGCGGCGAGGCGCTCGGAGACGCTCACTGCTGGCCCTCGAACTGTCGCGCGGCCGTCTCGGCTGCACCCAGGCCGGCGTTTGCCGCGCCACCGCCGGTGGGGCGCTTGAAGTAGGCGACGAGTCCGCCCTCGGGACCGGTGACCACCTGCACGAGCTCCCACCCCTGCTTGCCCCAGTTGTTGAGGATCGCCGCGGTGTTGTGGATGAGCAGGGGTGTGGTGAGGTACTCCCACGTGGTCATGACGGGCTCCCGGAGGTGGCTCGGAGCGCGCAGCTGTGTTGCGCGCGAGGATGGACGCGTCCGCGCGCGAGCGCACGCCTTCAAGGCATCGCCCAGCAACGTCGCTTAGCATCAAGCCTATGCCCGAGAACAAACGAACGGCTAGCGGTGCCCTCGGCGGCATCGTCGGCCTGGTCGGCCTGAGCGCAGTCGCCGGACTCCTGGTCACCGCTGCCGTGACGCCGGCCATCGCCGTCTCCGGTGCCGCTGCCTCCAGCGCGATCACCGTCTTCGACAACATGCCCAGCTACCTGAAGCCCGACGAGCTCATGCAGCCGACGACGCTGATGGCCGGCGACCGGGTGCTGGCGAAGTTCTACGACCAGAACCGCTCCCCCGTCACCTTCGACCAGGTCAACCCGGTCATGTACGACGCGATCCTCTCGTCGGAAGACCCGCGCTACTACCAGCACGGCGGTGTCGACCTCATCGGCACGACTCGCGCGTTGCTCAGCAACGCGACGAACCCGGACGGCGACACTCAGGGCGGCTCCTCTATCAGCCAGCAGTACGTGAAGAACGTGCTCGTGCAGCGCTGTGAGCGCGACGCGAAGGCCGTCGAGGCCACAGAAACCACCGCGGCGGTCTCGCGTGACGAAGCGCTGCAGAAGTGCGCCCTCGAGGCAGTGCAGGCGAACGGTGCAGCGGGTTACCAGCGCAAGCTGCAGGAGATGCGGTACGCGATCCAGCTCGAGAAGGAGTACACGAAGGATCAGATCCTTCTCGGCTACCTGAACATCGCCAACTTCGGTGGCACCACCTACGGCATCGACGCCGCGGCGCGCTACTACTTCGACACTCCTGCCGCCAACCTGAGCGTGGGTCAGGCAGCGGTCCTCGCGGGCATGGTGCAGAACCCCAACCGCTTCCGGATCGACCGCCCCGAAGGCTCGATCAGCGACGGCGAGACCTCGTACAACAAGGCCCCCGACGGCTCGATCGACGATGTCGACCAGAGCACAGTCCAGGCCCTCTATACGTTGCGCGACAACGGCGAGATCACCCAGGAACAGCTCGTCAACGCCGCCGACGGCTACAGTGCGACCAAGGGCCGCCAGCTCTACGTGCTCAGCCGCATGGAGACCGACGGCAAGATTACGCACGAGCAGTACGTCGCTGCAGCGGTCGAGCCGATTACCCCCAAGATCAGACCGACCAGCCAGGGGTGCGCCTCGTCCGCTGCGCCGTATTACTGCCAGTACGTGGTGTCGACGATCCTGAACGATCCGGCGTTCGGTACCGACACCGACGACCGCGTGCGCGCCCTCCGCCAGGACGGCCTGACTATCCAGACGACGCTCGACTGGCGCGTTCAGGATGCCGCGCAGAACGCGATGAACGCGTACACGCCCTCGAGCATCGACGGCATGAAATTCGGTTCGACCGTCGTCAACCTCGAGTCGAAGACCGGGCGCATCCTCGCCATCGCGCAGAACACGAAGTTCACGCAGGACCCCGGGCAAGCGGAGTCCGATCCCTCCTATAACTCCGTGATCTTCGCGGGCGACAGCACGAACGGCGGGTCCATCGGTTTCAACGCGGGATCGACCTTCAAGCTTTTCACTCTCGTGGATTGGCTCCAGACAGGGCACTCCCTGAACGAGACGCTGAACGGCCGGATCGGTCCCGTGCCGAACATGACGAACTCGTGCACCGGCAACTACGTGAACAAGAACAACGACCGCATCAACAATTTCGGCAACGACAGCGGCTACGTCGGAACGCCGATGATGTTCACGCGCGATTCGCTC
Organism: Microbacterium sp. SL75; assembly: GCF_026625865.1. Classification (NCBI taxonomy): domain Bacteria; kingdom Bacillati; phylum Actinomycetota; class Actinomycetes; order Micrococcales; family Microbacteriaceae; genus Microbacterium; species Microbacterium sp. SL75. The sequence goes on from NZ_CP113067.1 coordinate 327,070, forward strand.
AACACCGGCTATCTCCAGATGGCGGCGCAGCTCGACCTCTGTGACATCGCCAAGACGGCCAAGAAGCTCGGCGTGACCCGGGGTGATGGTTCGGACATCACGATGCAGTACGCCAACAACGTCATCGGCAGCGATAACGTCTCTCCCATCGCGATGGCCGGGGCCTACGCCACGGTCGCCAACGGTGGAACGCTTTGCCAGCCCAAGGTGATCGACAAGGTCACCGACAGCAGCGGCGCGGAGCGTGCCATCCCCGAACGCACCTGCTCGGCTGCGCTGACCCCGGAGGTCTCTGCAACGGCCGCATACGCCCTGCAGGGCGTCATGGCCCGCGGCGGGACCGGCGCCCGTGGCAACCCCGGCGATGGCACCCCCGTTCTCGGTAAGACCGGTACCCACGAAGAGTGGCAGACCTGGATGATCGAGTCGTCGACCAACACGACGACCGCTGCCTGGGTCGGCAACTACGAGGGTGGCGTCAACGTCTTTAAGAAGTTCTGGGGCGGTCGCGCTCTCTCTGACATCCGCTATCCCCTGGCGGCCGATGTGCAGCGCGCATCCGATGACTTCTACGGCGGCGACCGGTTCCCCGACCCCTCGTCGAACCTCCTCCGCACCCAGATGCGGGATCTACCGAACGTGGTGGGCCAAAGCATCTCCGACGCCACCTCGACCCTCCAGAACGCGGGTTTCCGCGTCTCGGTCGGTGACCCCGTCGACTCCCCGTCGGGTCCTGACACCGTCGCCGCGCAGAACCCCGGCGCAGGCTCTGCTCCCGCGGGCTCGCAGATCACGCTGAGCCCCGGTAACGGCCAGGGTGCGACGGTGCCGAACGTGGGCGGGCAGACTGTTCCCGCGGCCCAGGCAGCGCTGAATGCCGCTGGCTTCACGAACGTGTCCATCGGCGCCTGTCAGCCCGAGGGCAACGCTCCGAACGAGGGCCAGGTGACGGCGACGAACCCTGCCGCCGGCACGGCGACGAACAAGAGCGCCGCGATCGCTCTGTCCATCGTCGCGAAGAAGTGCTCGTGACGCGTCCTCTCATGACGGCCGCCCTCGCACCCCTCGGGGTCGCGGGGGCGGCCGCTGTCGGGGCCGCCGTGTGGGGCGTGGGCATCGAGCGCTACCTCTTCACGGTGCGCTACCACGCGCTGCGTGTCCTCCCCAAAGGGGCCGAGCCGATCCGCGTCCTTCACGTCTCCGACGCGCACATGGCTCCCTGGCAGAACCGCAAGCAGGAATGGATGGCGCGTCTCTCCGAGCTATCGCCCGACCTCGTCGTCAATACGGGCGACAATCTCGGTCACCGCGACGGACTCACCGGCATCCGGACGGCCTTCGCACCCCTACGGGGTGTGCCCGGACTGGTCGTGCACGGGTCGAACGACTTCCAAGAGCCGGCACCCCGCAACCCCCTGCGGTACTTTCTGGGGCCGTCCGGTCATCAGCCCGCGCACAAGCACCTCGATGTCGACGCCCTCGACCGGTATTTCACCGATGACCTGGGGTGGAGCATCCTCGACGACACCGCTGTGTCGCTCGAGGTGAAGGGCCTACGCGTCACCGCCTTCGGCGTCAACGACGCCCACCGCAAGTGGGACCACCCCGAGCTCATCCCGCCGGTAGTGGAACGCCTGGATGCCGCCGACCTCACGCTCGGCGTGATGCACGCGCCCTATCGGCGCACTCTGGACACGTTCACCGACTTCGGTGCCGACGTGCTGCTCGCCGGTCACACGCACGGCGGACAGGTGCGGGTGCCGTTCCGTCGAGACGCGTTGGTGGCCAATTGTGACATCCCGTTGGATCAGGCGCGCGGACTGAGCGACTGGACCTACGAAGGCCGCACCGTGCCGTTGAACGTCAGCGCGGGGCTCGGTCATTCGATCTACGCGCCCGTGCGTTTCGCGTGCCGCCCGGAGGCATCGCTGCTCACGCTGCTTCCGCGCTGACGGATTCTCCACAGCCGCCTCGGGGGCCGATCCGTACACGGATCGGCCCCTTCGCGCGTCGAGAGGACGTGTCGTTCCCCGAAGATCGAGTTCCTCGACCGAAGGGACTCCCCCGATGCGCCACCGTCCACCCTCTCTCCGACGTCTCCCCGCCGTCCTGACGCTCGTCGCCGTCTTGTTGGGCGTCGCCGTGGCCCCGGCTGCGAACGCCGCTGACCGAGGCACGGGCTTCGGTACGTGGGCCCCGCTCTCCCGCACCGGTTGGCACGGCTCGATGCGGGTGGGAGATGTTCACACCTATTGCATACATCCCGGCCTTCCCGTCGCCACCGGAACCACGACGGACCACGGCATCACCACCGACGTCAACGGACTGACCCCGCAGCAGCTGATCTCCATCAACTACCTCGTCAGCACGTACGGGCAGACCGGCGACGCGGTGCAGGCCGCAAGCGTCGGGTGGGCGGTGAAAGCCATCGTCGACCGGGATACGACGCTGCACTCCTGGGGGTACGGCGGGAACGAGCTGACCGAGGCGATCGACTACATCATGCGGAGAGCGAGCCCCGAAAACAGCACCGCGATTCAGCAGCGCACCGTGCGGTATCTGGCCGAAGCCGAGGGCATGCCCGTTCCACGAGTGGGCGGCTCGCTGACGCTGTCGATGGACGAAGACGATCCCACGCGGGGAGCGGTGACGCTCGATGTCGACCCGACCGCCTCGGGAACACTTCGACTCGAAAACGCGGTCTTCGCCGACACGGGAAGCTCCGAGCGTGCCGGAATCCAGGGGGCGGTCACGTACCCGATCATCGCCCCGGCGACGGCGTCCGACGACGGACGACCGTACGTCGTACGGGCCGCAGGTACATTCACCGTGCGTTCGGCAGCCATCCGGTATTACTCGACCCCAGGGCAGCAGGAGTCCGCGGGGCCGGCCGAACCCACCACCTTCACCCTGGCGACCGAAGACGCCTCACCGCGGCCCTTGCGCTTCGCCCCGCGGATCGAGACGGCGGCCACGATCGACTCCCGTGGCCGGTTCGTCGACGACGTCATGGTGTCTGCCGGTGACGGTGTCTGGCCGCGACACAGCGACGGAACTTTCGTGGTCGTGAGTGCAAGTGCCGACGTCTACCGGACGAACGCGTTTCCCGCCGAGGCCACCGAGATCCCGTCAAATCTCAGCCCGGTCGCACACCTTGAGCTCCGGACCGACCCGAGAATCGGCCCCGCCGTCTACCGCACGACCTCGGTCTCCCTGCCCGGTCCGGGCGTGTACACGGCCGTGTGGCGTATCGAGCGCACATCCCAAGACCCTGACTCGGTCGCGCACTTCCCCTCGCGCTATTTCTGGATGGAGCGCTTCGCCACTCCCGCGCAGACGGAGCAACTGGCCTTCTCTCCGCCTCCCGCTGCCCCTGACCCCTCCCCGACGACAACCCCCGCGACCGTCGCCACCGTCATTCCGCCGACACCGCCAGCACCCCCGCTGGTTCCCGCGGCCCTCGCATTGACAGGAGTCTCCGGGACTTCGCTGGCAGTGACGAGCGGCGTCTCCGCTGCCGCCATCGCCTCGGGAATGTATGCGTGGCGGCGGGGTCGCCGACGCGCAGAACCACTGGCCGGCTGATGTTCTGCCGGGGTGGGCGTGCGCCGCTCCACGACCCGCATCCCACCCCGGCAGAACCCGACTGATTGAACTCAAACCCCCGGAGTGGTTCGAAGCACTCCTCGGTGCAGGGTAGACTTGTCTAGTTGCAACGGGGTGTGGCGCAGCTTGGTAGCGCGCGTCGTTCGGGACGACGAGGCCGCAGGTTCAAATCCTGTCACCCCGACCACTTCAAGAATGTTCCAACCTTCGGACGAAGAAACGCGTTCGAAGCCTGCACTCAAAGGGCCTTCCGCAGACGCGCGGGAGGCCCTTTGAGGTTTTGTTGACTCGACGTCTCGCCGGGACGCGCGGAGAGCGTGCATGGCCTGATTGATGACCGCACGTTCACCCCTTATGGACGTTTCACCTTCCGCGGCCCTCTAGATGGTTAACTTACGGAAAAGGCCGCACAGAACATCGCGGCGAACGTTTCCGGGCGACATGCGGTAAAGATGAGCGGGGTCCTGGGGTAAATCGAGCTGCGCATGCGCTCGTTTGACTCCGGCGTCGAGACTGGCGAGAGTGCGCTCAAGCTTCTCCGCCACCGCCCCCTTCTGCAATGCGATCTGATTCAGCTTCTCCCGCAGATTCAGTGTTGCTACCGCCCCATCGGCCACCAACTCGATGAGCCGCTCCTCTTGGTCCTCCAGCTTTCGCTGCTCAGACGCGAGAGCTGACTTCATTTCTTGGTCTTTGCGAGCGAGGTGTTCGGAGTCTCAGGTGCGTTGAGGGGAAAGCTGCAACGCACAACCAGCCCATCACGTCGTCACGGGGGCCTCGCGGGCCTCGGTGACCAGCGAAAGTGGCCCGTTGGAGCGAAGAGGGATGGGCACGTGGACCTCTCCTAGCGGCAGTGCGCACGAGCGTCCATTCTGCAGAGACTAATTGCGAACCAGCGGTCACCGACCCCGAGGACACGCTCTCTGAATCGGCCTGACTTTCACTCCTGTCGGGAGCTTTGTCCGGCAGAGACCGAATTGGCTGATTCGAGGTCAGCGTAGTACGCGCGCTTGACCTCGACCGGTGTGCGCATGTCGAGCTCGCCGTGGAGGCGGGAGTTGTCCCACCACCACACCCACTCGAGCGTCGCCAGCTCGACCTGCTCGACCGTGCGCCACGGGCCGCGCTGACGGATCAGCTCGGTCTTGCAAAGGTTGTTCACCGCCTCCGCCATCGCGTTATCGAAGCTGTCGCCGACCGTTCCGGTCGAGGGAACGGCGCCGAGTTCGACGATCCGCTCGGTGTAGACCATCGCGGTGTAGTTCGAGCCGTGGTCGGCGTGATGGATCAGCCCGTCGAGTCGGCTGCCGGCGCCCCAGGCGGCCATATCGAGCACCTGCATCGGCAGGATCTCCGACCACTGCGTCGACGCGACGTTCCACCCGACGATGCGGCGGGAGTAGACGTCGGTGACGAACACGACGTACACAAACCCGGACCGCGTCGCGACATAGGTCACGTCGCAGACCCAAAGTCTCCTCGGCGCCGGCGCGGTGGAGCGACTGTTCACGAGATCGGCGGGTAGCGCCGTGGTCTTGTCGGAGCGCGTGGTGAATACCCGCTTCGACTTGCGCACGCCGCGGACCAAGGCCAGACGCATCAGGCGCTCGGTCTGTCGCGACCAACCTGCCACCCTTGCCGACGCATCAGCGCGTGTATCTTCCGACGCCCGTAGATGCCGTAGTTCTTCGCATGCAGCCTGGCGACCTGCGGGACGAGAAGCTCGTCCTTCAACTGCCGCGCCGATGGCATCCGGCCGACAGCGGCGCGGTAGCCACGGGAGGTGAGGAACCCTTGAACCGCTGGGCGCGGCACCCGGCAGATGAGCTCGACCCCGAAACGATCCCGGTGTTCGGTGATGAACCGGATCATCTCGGTCAACGGCGGTCGAGCTCCTTCGCGAAAAACACGCTCGAAGCTTTGAGGATCTCGTTCGCCTTCCGCAGTTCCGAGACCTCCTTCTGAAGCCGCTTGATCTCCGCCGCCGCCTCGGTCGTCAACCCCGGCTTAACGCCGGCATCGACTTCGTAACGGCGCTACCAGAGGCGCAGCGTCTCGAGGCTCATCCCGAGCAACCCGGCCACGTGACGGACCGCGCTCATCATCGTCGAATGCGACGGCCGCGTCTCCGCGAGCATCCGCAACGCCCGCTCACGCATCTCCGGCGAATAGTTCCTATTCATCGAGTTCCATCCTCGCTTCAAGAACGGAACAAAGGTCAGGCGATTCAGAAGGTCGTCGCCGGGAGTGCTGGGTCCTGCGCCGGGCCAGATTTGCATCGTCGCTAGTTCCTCAGGTTGTCAGCCGGTTTGAGCCGTGCGGCCTGAATCGCCGCTAGTCCTCCGCCGCTCGCCCCGACCACGAGGCCGACGAGCATGGCCACCGGTGTCAACGCGGTGTCGAAGACCGGAGACCACTTTTGACTGATGGTAACTACGAGTATCGCGCCCATGCCAAGTAAGAGACCGATCGCGCCGCCGAGCAGCCCCACGTATGCCGACTCTATGGTTATCAGTGCGCCGATCTGCGCATTGCGCGCCCCCAGGGCTTTCCGCATGCCGATCTCTCCCCGCCGCGTATGCACAGCGAGTAATGTCGCGTTCATCAGCGCCGCCACAGCCACAATCAAAGCGAGAACGGTGAACGCGGTTAGGGCTGTCCGCAAACCCTCTTCCACTTGCCCGCGGAGGATTGCAGAGTCACTCGGGGCGGCGACAAAAATGGCGTCTGGCTGGTAAGGGTTTATCGCCGCGGGCATCTGCCTTGCGACCTGCGGGGCAGCGCCAGGAGCAGTTATCGCCAGCAGGCTCGCATCTGTTGCCGCATGAGTATTAATGTCTGCTGGGGCCCCCATCACCACTTCTCCACGCAGTAGTGGAAGTCGTGGTGACCCCGTGATCAACCCCGCGACGACGTAGTTGTTCCCGTCAATGTAGATCGAAGGAGCGCCGGCGAGTGAACTCAACTGCAACTGTGACGCTAACAGGTCACCGATAAGAACCTCGTCCGCATGCAGTTCGCCGCTATGCCATGGCGCCTCCGCCACCTCTAGCCGCCCCGCCGCTGTGATGTTTCCCACGGCGACGTGCGGTTGTACCTGGCGCGACTCAGCGAAGGAAGATACCGTGCTGGGACTGAGGTCCAGCAACACGGCGGCGGCCTCGACGCCTCTCAGGTCTCCCACCACCTCTGGAACGCTGGTCAGCGTGGGCGAGTGCGCGGTCCCCGTAGACCATCGCGCGGTGACCTCACGGTTCAGATGGGCATCGAAGGTCGCAGATACCTGCGCTGTGGCAGAAGACGACAGACCAAGCGTCGTGATCGTAAGCGCTACGGCAATGGCGACTGCGAAGCTAAGCCCTATGGTCTGGTTCCGTCGTGAGAGCACCGACGCCCACGCGTCGCGTAAGAGGTCGAGGACTCTGAGCCGGCTATATGTGCTGGTTGGCAACAACAGAGTATTGGAAGCTACTTGTGGCTCTCCGGCGTTGAGGGACTCTTTAGCCGACCGTCCTAGACCGACGCTGGGGGACAGCGCATCCGAAGTGAGCGGTCTGCCCCGCCACTGATCGCTCACTACGGCGCCGTCTGCGAGACGCACGATGCGCTGAGCACGGGAAGCAACTTCGGACGAGTGGGTAACGACAATCACGGTCGAACCTTTGACATTCAGACGTTGCAACTCGTCTAAGACTCGCTCGGCATTCTCCGAATCAAGATTTCCCGTGGGCTCGTCGGCGAGGATGAGCTTGGCGTCACCGGCTATGGCGCGAGCAATGGCGACTCGTTGCCGCTGTCCTCCCGACAGCTGGGATGTGCTGTCTGCAGCTCGTTCAGCCAGTCCCACAGACAGCAGAGCCTCTTGCGCGCGTGCACGTCGTCGCGCGCGCGGGACACCGCGATAGAGAAGGCCAAGTTCCACGCTATCGACAGCCGGCCGCGCTGGCAGCAGGTGAAAAGCCTGAAAGATGAACCCGATTATTCTAGCGCGCAGCTGCGGCGCGTTACGAGGTCCTCCCACATTCACGGCTTGTCCATCCAACAGGTACTCACCGCTGGTGGGCTCGTCCAAGAGACCCAGGATGTTCATCAATGTGGTCTTGCCGCCCCCGGAAGGTCCGACGATCGCGACGAACTCACCTTGCTCAATCTCGAGGCTAACGTCGCGCAGAGCGACGACGGCAGGACCCCGCGCTGAGGAGTATGTCCGGGAGACGTGGTTGAGATGAATCTGTGGCACGTCAGCCGACCCGCACTTCTTCCCCCGCCACGAGCGAGTCTGCCGAGGCTGCAACGGCGACTTGGCCGTTCAAGGAACCGAGGACTCGAACGGGAATCTCCGCGAGGGTCCCGTCCTGTTGGCGCTTATGAACGACCGTATTCCCCGAGCCCCGGTCCGTGACCGCCAGAACGGGCACAAGAAGAGCTTGCTCGGGAAGAATGTTTTTTACTACTGTCACCCTCGCCTGCGTCGCTCCAGTGGGCACGTCGAGAGCTGAGCGTGGGATGACGAGGAAGGTGGTATCCGCATCCACGTCGTCACCGGCCGTCCCGGCAGCCGCATCTTTTGATGAGACCTGCGATTTGCCAGCCACGGACGGAGTGATTGCGCCGATGGTTGCCTGAATCTCACCATTTGCAAGCGAAATGGTCGCGGTGTCGCCTTCAACGATTTTGGTCACGTCCGCCGCAGCTGCCGAGACCGACACCACCACTTCGGACGAACCCAGGACAATGTCTGGAGTGCCGCTGACAGCGACGCGCGTACCCACAGGCACGCTGCGTAGGACTTTTGCTGAAGAGGTCGTCATGCCTACGACCTCCGCCACGGGCATGAAAGCGTCTGCGATGACCTTCGGCGCTTCGAGCGGCGTGAGGTTGCTCTTTGCATCACTGCTATCAGCGGTCACATCCCGATTAGCGCCAGTATCGGCGGTTGACGAGCGCGATGATCGCGACGGTTCGCCCTCCGGTCGCGGACGCGTAGGCGCGATGTAACCAGCGTCTTTGTACCAGCTCTGCAGGGCCTGAGCGGTTCCAACCCCAAAACGGCCGTCCGCTTGAACGGAGTATCCTGCGCTCGACAATGCCCGCTGGAGAGCCTCCACGTCGGGCCCCTGGTCTCCAAAGCCCATATCGCGATAGAACGGAAAAGGTGCCTGCGCCAGAAGCACTGGACGTCCATTCGTCTCGATAAGCACACCGCCATTGCTGACTATATCCCCCTCACCTATGGCACGCCCGGTGACGACAGTCATCGCCGCGTCGGGAGCAGGGAGAAGGTTTACCTCCATGGTGGACGAAGGCCCTATTTTTCCGGTGAAAGTATGCTCTTCAGCAAGCGACCCCTCCGCAACGATGGAAAAAACGGGGCCGGGCGATGGAGCGGTTGCGTTCGCCTCGAGCTGTTCGGGCGACTGGAACAACGTTGCGAGCCACCACCCGCAACCGAGCATCGCCACAGCGGAGACGACAGAGACGGCGGTCCACCACCCGTATTTGGAGTTTCTGGTCCGATGAATGACTAAACCTGCACTTTCCTGAACCTTACGATCACCTAGCTATAGGTCCGAGAGCTATGCGCTAGCAGGAGCGCTCCAGTCAACCCATGGGGGCGGCCGGTGCATTTTCTGCGATGATCGCTAGCAGATCCTTTTTGTGAGCGCCCGCCTCGGCACGGATGCGGTCGAGCTGATCGCGGTTCTGGTCCATCAACTTCTTCTGCTGGTCCCACTCAAGGTTGTATCGCGTCTCGCTGACGCCGCTGGACTCGCGACACTGAGCGTCGGCTACCGCGACGGCGATCTCATCCCCGGACGCCGCCATCGTTCGAGACTCGCCGTACAGACCGAAGCGCTCCGCCACAGCTTGCGGCGGCATCTGCTTCCAGGGGGTGTCTGACACGGCGAAATCCACCTTCGGAGTAAGACATTCTCGCCACCGAGCGACGGCTTCCTGAACACTCGCGTCCTGGACGGCGACATCGCTCGCCTGCATCGCCAGTCCCATCACGTAGTTCTGTGCGTCGACGTCACGAACAGTCTTCTCGCTTCGAGCCTCGTCAGAGCATTCTTCGAATTTTCCCGTGAAGTCGTCGTCGGGAGTGTACGAGTTGGCGAAGTCTGCGAATGCTGCCCACGCATCGGCCTCGTTTGCGTCTCTAGGAGGCGCGAAGTGATACCCAAAACGCTTGGCAAGAGGCTCGTCAAACAAGCGGTATCCGATCTTGTTGAACCCTTCAGGCCAGAGGAAGGCTGAGTCGCGCCAAGGCACCGGCCACTCGTATCCCTGCCCGGTGAGGCATTTTGAAATGAGCAACTGCTCCGCGTAGTTGCTCAATTCGGGTGAGTACACGATGAACTCCTCAAGCGGGAGCGACCATTGCGTCCTGTTCTTTTCAGAAACAGGCTGCCCCATCTCAACTACTCCCGTGGATTGATCAGGCTGCTTCGGCTCGGCACTGAAGGTGCACCCCGAAACTGCAAAACATGCCGTGACCAATAGCGCGGCCGGCGCGAATCGCCGGCCGCGCTGCGTGAGGTGACTCAAGCGCATCGAGAGGTGCCCTTGGATCCAAGCGCACCCGTGAAGTAGGCGGACGTAATACGGTCGTTCCAGTTCTGGCCGTCTACATTGTTGAGATTGGGCTTACCGTCGTGGCGGAGAATCGTGAAGTAATACCCGTTCTGGAGGTCGTGCTCGTAGAACCGAGCGTTGTCCGAGAACCCGTAGTTGTACGCCGACGAGGTTATGTCGTTGTAGCTGTAGTTCCCCAAATTGTCGATGCAGTATTCGAAGTACAGCATCCGCCAGTTCTGAGCCGCATCAGTGCCGTAGTCATATCCCGACCACAGACAGCTTTTCCCCTGAGTCTGACACCCCGACGGGGCTGCGTTCGCAGGCGCGGCAACTGCGACGACTCCTCCGATGGCAAGCACGGCCCCGGCAGCGACCGCGGCGATTGTGCGGCTCCATGACTTTTTCATCCTGTTCCCCATTCAAATGCCCCCTTATTCGATCCGGATGCCGGATTCATTTACTTGCTATTGCGCTTCGTGTCTAGCAGGACGGAGCTGTGGAAATCAAGGATCGATGACTCGAGGCAACCACCGGCGAGTATCAATATGTAACCTGACCGGGGCTTTACGTGATGGGGAGCCCCAGTATTTCTTGTTGCCGAAGACGCTCGGATCGAACGCACAGTGGGCGTCCAGTTGCGTGATCCTCCTTGTCAAGTCGGCCATATGGGGGACAACGCCCGGACTATGCACCCACGGCATGGATGCAAGATTCGTTCCTCACGCGTTCCTCGTCTCGGGGTAGCACACGCACCTCGGGGTCGACGCGGCATTTCGTAGAGGGTGATTGCCCTCCAAATGGGTGACAGGCACGTGCGATTTAGGACGCAAGAATTGATATGCGGCACCGGCTATGCGGGTGGCGGAGATGACCCCTTTGGGCGCGATGTGCGTAGTGCCGCACAACTCCGGTTTCGTAAACCTCATTTCAGCAGAATGGGAATCGTCACAGCCTGAACGTCGTCGTTGGCCAGGGGCTGCTGTGCGGTCGCATCGAATGCCGGACCGGAGGTCGGCGCGAGCGACTGGTCTTCCCCGGCGAAGGCCGCGGGGGCCAGCAGACCGGAAGCGGTGAGCGCGACGGCGGTGGACGCTGCAGCCCACCCCATACGCTTCATGATTAGTGTGATCGTCTCATCTCATGTGTCGGTGAAAACGCGCGATGAGGCAGGACGGGAATCTCGATAGGGCCCCCACCCATCTCTCAGCGTCGAGGATCACCTTAAGGGAACCTGAGCGTTGTATATGAAGTCGATTTCGTTTTTCGATGTGGATGAGGAGATTCTCATGTCCCGCCGTTTCGCTGCCCTCTCCGCGCTTGCCGTCGGCGGCATGATTGCCGCGGCGTGCGCCGCCCCCGCGAGCGGTACCGCCCCGGCATCCGAGTACGGCCGTTGGGCCGGGCAGGGACCGGAATTCCTCACACTGGAAGACGAGGTCCTCACCGGCAGCGACGGCTGCAATGGGCTCAACGGCTCGTACTCCCGGGAGGGCGACACGCTCACCGTCGGTCTCGGGCTGTCGACGCTGAAGGCTTGCATGGGCGTCGACACCTGGCTGCGCAGGGTGGCCACCGCGACAATCGCCGGAGATACGCTCACGGTGTTCGACCGCGCTGGTTCTCGGATCGGCATCCTCACCCGAGCCGTCTGAACCCGCGCCCCCACCCACTGCACGACGCAAGGGGCGACGGGAGCCCGCCGGTAGAATCACTTCGTACGCGGGCCCCTCGCCGGCCCGCCCGCCGCGCGCACGCGACACCTCCGTGCGACGACCTCTCACCTTTCAGGAGCACCGTGTCCGACGCCTCGCCCCGCCTCGTCGCCTTCGACCTCGACGACACCCTCGCCCCCTCGAAGTCGGCGATCGACCCGCGCATCGGCGACCTGCTGCTCGCTCTCGCCGAGAAGGTCGAGGTCGCGATCATCTCCGGCGGGCAGCTTCAGCAGTTCCGCAGCCAGGTCGTCGAGCGCCTTCCCCAGGCCTCCCCCGAGCTGCTCGCGCACTTCCACCTGATGCCCACCTGCGGCACCCAGTATTACCTGCTCACACCCGCCGGCGTCGAGACCGTGTACGCCCACTCGCTCACCGACGACGAGAAGCAGCGCGCCCTCACCGCCGTTCGCGAGGAGGCCGAGCGCCTCGGCCTCTGGGAGTCGGAGCCGTGGGGAGACATCCTCGAAGACCGCGGCTCGCAGATCACGTTCTCGGCACTCGGGCAGTCCGCCCCTCTCGAGGCGAAGATGGCCTGGGACCCCACCGGCGAGAAAAAGAACAGTCTGCGCGAGGCCGTTGCCTCCCGGATCCCCGACCTCGAGGTCCGCTCCGGCGGATCGACCTCCGTCGACATCACCCACCGCGGCATCGACAAGGCCTACGGCATGAACAAGCTCGTCGAAGCCACCGGCATCCCCCTTGACGACATGCTCTTCGTCGGCGATCGCCTCGACCCCGACGGCAACGACTACCCCGTGCTGGCCATGGGCGTCGAGTGCCAGGCCGTCCACGGGTGGGAAGACACCGCCGCGTTCCTCGAGAAGCTCATCCCGACGCTTCCCGCACGAACCGGGGAGTGAGCCCGGGCAGCGCGAGCCGTCAGAGGATCTGTCCGATAGGCTCGCGCTTCTCGGCCTGGAACCGATCCTCGGTGCGGCCGTAGGCCCAGTAGCCCGACAGGGAGACCTGCTCGCGGGCCAAGCCCCACCGGGTGAAGACGAGATCGCGGATCCGCTTCATCGCCTCACGCTCTCCGTGCGCGAACACGTGTCCTCGTCCGTCGAGCGGATGCCACGCGGACACGGCATCCGCCAGGACGTTCGTTGCACCCGCCACCGCAGCCCCTCGGTGAACCCAGGTGATCTCGATGCCGGCGGGGGCGGCCAGTGCGAGCTGCTCGTCGGCGGCCTGCACTTCGAGGAACGCCGCGCCGACGGCATCCGCGGTCAGGGCTTCGAGAGCCGCGGCGATCGCGGGGATAGCAGACTCGTCGCCGATGAACAGGTGCCAGTCCGCCGTCGAGTCGGGCGCGTAGCCGCCCCCCGGCGACGACACCACAAGACGGTCCCCCGGCTGTGCACCCGCCGCCCAGGGGCCCGCGAGACCTTCGTCGCCGTGCACGACGAAATCGATCGTCAGCTCATCGCCCTCGACCGCGCGCACCGTATACGTGCGGGTGACGGGAAGGTCCTCCGGCGCGAGCGTGTCGCGCAGAGAAGCCAGGTCGTACGGCGGCTCGAGGCCGAGCTCCGGCTTGGCGAACGTGATCTTGACGTACTTGTCGGTGTGGGGGTTGTCCCGGAACACCGCGAGATCCTCCCCTCGAGCGCGCACGCGGACGAGGTGCGGGGTGAGACGCTCGGTCTCGACGACGTGCAGAATGTGCTGCGGGCGCGGCGGGCGCGCGGGTCGATCGCTCATGGGGATCCTCTCAAGCGGACGGCGAAGAACGTACGGCGGCACGCGCCGCGTCACCGACGGCGGCTTCGTCCGCATCGGACGGGCTCAGCGCCTGCGCCACCTCGGTGTAGTAATCGGTGATGTGAGCACGCACGGCCTCGCGCGCTCCCTCGGCGTCGCCACGCGAGACCGCCGCGAGGATGTGTCGGTGCTCCGAGCGCAACCGCTCGGCGACGACCGGCCACACGTCGAGGCGGGCGGCCCCCGCCCGGGTGTACGCCTCGATGGAGCTGCGCAGGCCCGCCATCATCGCCGAGACGACCGCGTTGCCGGACACCTCGGACAGGGCCTGGTGGAAACGCGCGTCGAGAGCCAGGAACTCGTCGGGGGCGAGGGTTTCGGCATCCATCGCGTCCAGGATGCCGACCACCTCGGAAAGATCGACGTCGTCGCGGGCCAACCGCTCGACCACATCGACCTCGAGCACGATGCGCGTGCGGACGACGTCCGTCAAGGGGAAACCGTTCGCGGCGACTTGCAACCGGAGGAAGGCGGCGAGGCCGCCCCGTGGTGTCGTCACGATCATGGCCCCTGCGGTGGGTCCCGAGCCCGTCGCCGTGCGCACGACCCCGAGCACCTCGAGCACCCGCACCGCCTCACGCACGCTCGATCGGCCGACCCCGAGCTGGGACGCGAGCTCGCGCTCGGGAGTCAGTCTGTCGCCGGGCGACAGGCGCCCCTCGCGGAGATCGCCCTCGATGCGTTCGAGCACGATCTGCCAGGCACGGGGTGCGATGTTCGGCAAGGAGTCCCCGTTCCGTCGAGCACGCTGGTGTGGCCCGACCACACCAGCCTACGCGTGGATGATCAGGCGTCGGCGGTCGTGCGATACCCGGCCGGGTTCGTGGTCTGCCAGTTCCAGTAGTCGCGGCAGGCGTCGTCGATGCCGAGACGCGTGCGCCAGCCGAGGACCTCGCCGGCCTTGGACGGGTCGCAGTACGTCGCGGCGACGTCTCCGGGACGACGGTCGAGGATCTTCTTCGGCAGCTCTCGCCCCACGGCCTTCTCGAACGAGGCGACGAGTTCGAGCACGCTCACCGGACGACCGGTACCGAGGTTGAACACCTGGTGGCCGGGCTGCGCCTGCTCGAGAGCGGCGACGTGACCCTCGGCGAGGTCGACGACGTGGATGTAGTCGCGCAAGCCCGTGCCGTCGGGGGTGTCGTAGTCGGCACCGAAGACCCCGATCTCGTCGAGCGTGCCGATCGCCACGCGCGAGACGAACGGCATGAGGTTGTTCGGGATGCCGGCGGGGTCTTCACCGATCAGGCCGGACGGGTGCGCGCCCACCGGATTGAAGTAGCGCAGCACCGTCACGTTCAGCTCGGGGTTCACGCGCGCGACGTCGGCGAGCACGACCTCGTTCATGCGCTTGGACTTGCTGTACGCGTTCGACAGATCGATGCTCGTCGTCGACTCCTCGGTGAACGGGAGGTCGGCCGGGTCGGAGTACACCGTTCCGGTGCTCGAGAAGACGAAGCTCCGGATGCCGTGGGCGATGCCCACCCGCAGCAGGGCGAAGGTCGTGTCGAGGTTGTTGGAGTAGTACTCGAGCGGCTTCTGCGTCGACTCCCCCACGGCCTTGAAAGCGGCCAGGTGGATGATCGCGTCGATCGGTCCGTGCTCGTCGAACGCCGACGCGACGACCGCCTCGTCGGCCGCATCGCCCACGATGAGGGGCGCGGGCTTGCCGGTGATCTTCTCGACCCGCTCGGCGGCGACCGCGTGCGTGCCCGACAGATCGTCGAGGAGGACGACGTCGTGGCCCGCTTCGAGAAGGGCGACGGCCGTGTGGGTTCCGATGTAACCGGCTCCGCCGGCCAGGAGTACGCGCATGCCTCCAGGCTATCGCTCGGGCACCACCGCGCTGATCGCGCGAGAGGGGCTCAGCGCCCGTCGAGCCGCCCGCCCGACTCGCGCAGGTAGCACGCGGCGCACATCGACTCGTACGTCACTTCGCCCTCGATCTGCCCCTCGTCGATGGCGACCTGATCGCCGTCGAAGACGAACCGGCCGCCCACCAGCCGTGCGTTGAAGATCGCCTTCCGACCGCACCGGCAGATCGTCTTCAACTCTTCGAGGCTGTGGGCGATCTCCATGAGGCGGGCGGATCCGGGGAAGGCCTCGGTGCGGAAGTCGGTGCGGATGCCGTAGGCGAGCACGGGGATGCCGTCGAGCACGGCGATGCGCAGGAGGTCGTCGACCTGCGCGGCGGTGAAGAACTGCGCCTCATCGACCAGCAGACACGCCACGGGTGCGTGGCCCGCGGCGCCGTGGAAGACCTCGCGCAGGTCGTCGTCAGGGGCGACGAGGAAGTCGACCGCGCGCTTCACGCCGAGGCGGCTGTCGATCTGATCAGCGCCCTTGGTGTCGATCTCGGGCTTGGCCAGCAGGACGCGCTGACCACGCTCCTCGTAGTTGTACGCCGCCTGCAGCAGGGCTGTCGACTTGCCCGAGTTCATCGCTCCGTAGCGGAAGTACAGCTTCGCCACGCGCGACTCAGGGGTTGATCGCGAGAGCGTGGGCCGTGGCATCCAGCTCTTTGCGCGCGGCGGCGGGGTTCGTGTTCAGCGTCTCGCCGTAGCTGGGGATCAGGTTGCGCAGGCGCGGCTCCCAGTCGGCCATGCGCTCGGGGAAGCAGGTCTTGATGAGCCCCAGCATGATGGACACGGCGGTGGAGGCTCCCGGGGATGCCCCGAGGAGACCGGCGATCGAGTGGTCGGCTGAGGTGACGACCTCGGTGCCGAACTGGAGCACGCCGCCCTTGTCCTTGTCGCGCTTCATGACCTGGGCGCGCTGGCCGGCGTCGAGCAGCTCCCAGTCCTTGTCCTTCGCGGTGGGCATGAAGTCGCGAAGGCTGTCGACCTTCTTCGAGTGGGTCTTGAGCAACTCGCTGACGAGGTACTTGATGAGGCTCGGGTTGTCGACGGCGACCTTGAGCATCGGCAGGATGTTGTGCGGACGCACCTGCGTGACGATGTCGAGCATCGAGCCGTTCTTGAGGAACTTCGGGCTGAAGGTCGCGAACGGTCCGAACAGCAGCGACGACTCCCCGTCGATCACGCGCGTGTCGAGGTGCGGCACAGACATGGGGGGTGCACCCACCGACGCCTGCGAGTACACCTTCGCGCGGTGCTTCGCCACGATGTCGGGGTTGGAGGTCTTCAACCACTGCCCGCCGATCGGGAAGACACCGTAGCCCTTGATCTCGGGGATTCCCGAGCGCTGCAGGAGTTTGAGGGCCCAGCCGCCCGCGCCGACGAAGACGAACTTCGCATTGATGGAGCCGGGGGTCCCGCCGATGACGTGGCGGTACGAGACCTCCCACGACCCGTCCTTCTGCTTCTTGAGCTTCTTGACGTCGTGGTTGGTAGCCACCTCGACGCCCTTCTCGCGCAGGTTCGCGAACAGCTGACGCGTGAGTGAGCCGAAGTCGACGTCGGTGCCGGCGGGCACTCGCGTGGCGGCGAAGGGCTCGCCCTTGCGACGCTTCTGCATGAGCAGCGGAGCCCACTGGTTGATGACGCGCGAGTCCTCGCTGTACTCGATACCCGCGAACAGCGGCTGCTGCTTGAGGACCTCGTAGCGCTTGCGGAGGAAGGCGACGTCTTTCTCGCCGCGGACGAACGTCATGTGGGGCGTGGCGTTGATGAACGTCGACGGCTCATCGAGCACGCCCT
Organism: Microbacterium sp. SL75; assembly: GCF_026625865.1. NCBI lineage: Bacteria > Bacillati > Actinomycetota > Actinomycetes > Micrococcales > Microbacteriaceae > Microbacterium > Microbacterium sp. SL75. Next base: position 344,390 of record NZ_CP113067.1, read on the forward strand.
CGGCGACGAGCGAGGCCCACAGCTGACGGCTCTGCTGGAACTGCTCGTTGATCGTGACGGCCTTGGCCGGGTCGATCGTGCCGTCCTTGGCCTCGGGCGTGTAGTTGAGCTCGCACAGCGCCGCGTGACCGGTGCCGGCGTTGTTCCAGGCGTTCGAGCTCTCTTGAGCGACGTCGCTGAGACGCTCGAGCACCGCGATCTTGAGATCGGGCTGGAGGTCCTTCAGCAGCGTGCCGAGAGTGGCCGACATGATGCCGCCACCGATGAGAAGAACATCGACGTTTTCAGTCACCCGTCGATTCTAGGTGCGGGCCGAGAGGTGTCTCGACATCGAGAGAACCGTCGGTTCGATGTCGAGACACCTCGCACCCGGCATCCGGATGCCGTGTCTCAGACAGTCGCGAGGCGCTTGTGCGCCACGAGCTCGGCGATCTGCACCGCGTTGAGAGCCGCGCCCTTGCGCAGGTTGTCGTTGCTGATGAACAGCACGAGGCCTCGGCCTTCGGGAGCGGACTGGTCGGCGCGGATGCGACCGACGTAGCTGGGGTCGGTGCCGGCGGCCTGGAGCGGCGTGGGCACTTCTTCGAGCTTGACACCGGGGGCCTCGGCGAGGAGCTCACGAGCGCGTTCGGGCGAGAGGTCGCGAGCGAACTCGGCGTTGATGCTGAGCGAGTGACCCGTGAAGACGGGGACCCGCACGCACGTACCGGCGACGCGCAGGTCGGGGAGCTCCAGGATCTTGCGGCTCTCGTTGCGGAGCTTCTTCTCTTCGTCGGTCTCGTTCTGTCCGTCGTCGACGAGGTTGCCGGCGAAGGGGATGACGTCGAAGGCGATCGGGGCGACGTACTTCTCGGGCTCGGGGAAATCGAGGGCAGAGCCGTCGCGCACGAGACGCTCCACCTCGCCCTGGGCGAGGACGCCCTCGACCTGGCCGAGGAGCTCCCGGGCGCCCGCGAGGCCGGAGCCGGAGACGGCCTGGTAGGTGCTGACGATGAGGCGTTCGAGGCCGGCCTCGGTGTCGAGGACTTTCAGGACCGGCATGGCGGCCATGGTGGTGCAGTTGGGGTTGGCGACGATGCCCTTGACGGCCTGGTCGATCGCGTGGGGGTTGACCTCGCTCACGACGAGCGGGACCTCGGGATCCATGCGCCAGGCGCTGGAGTTGTCGATGACGAGGGCGCCCGCCTCGGCGAAGCGCGGCGCGTGCGCCCGGCTCCCCGTAGCTCCGGCGGAGAACAGAGCGACCTCGACGCCCGCGGGGTCGGCGGTGGCCACGTCTTCGACGACGACGGAATGGCCCGCGAACTCGATCGACGAGCCGGCGGAGCGCGCGGTGGCGAACAGTCGGAGTTCCCGAATCGGGAACGCGCGCTCGGCGAGGATCTCGAGCATGACGGTGCCGACCTGGCCGGTGGCGCCGACGACTGCGAGGGAGATTCCGGAATCGGAGATGCGGGTCATGGCTGTTCCTCGGGTACGCGGGGGCGCGCGGACGGATGCGCGCGACATTCGTGCCAGAGTAGCGTGCGCTCGGGGGGTCGCCGATCAGCGCCGGCCGCTCCGGCGGTCGTGAACGCCAGGATGGCAGGACCGCTGCTCTCGCACGGCGAACAATCCACAGGTGAGACGACGATATGGCACGTGTCGGTGGTCTCGCCCACAATGGCAGGGCACCCCCGTCGCGAGGAGACCGATGAACGACCCGCTGATCGAAGCCCTGCGTCGCGCCGTCGAGGCCGCACCACTCGACGACGAGTTGCGTCTGCATCTCGCGACGCAGCTCTGGGAACGCGGACTCGCAGACCAGGCCGTCTCAGAGGCGAGCACCGTTCTATCGCACTCCCCCGCCGACTCGCGGGCCCGCGAACTGCTCGCTCGAGCGCTGGGTGCGCCCGCGGCCCCCGACCCGGCGAGCCTCAGACCTGCGGCCCCTCCCTCCCCACCCCGTCCGGAGGCCGGCTTCGACTGGTCGGCCGCCGAGACCGAGGTGGGTCACATCGCGCGGCCCGCGTTCGTCGACGGCGAGAGTGCCCCGGCGTTCGACGCGCACGACCTGCAGCGACCCACGACGACCCTCACCGATGTCGGCGGCATGTCCCAGGTGAAAGAGCGGCTGAATGCGGCGTTCCTCGCCCCGCTGAAGAATCCCGAGCTGCGTGCGCTCTACGGCAAGAGCCTGCGGGGCGGACTGCTCATGTACGGACCGCCGGGGTGCGGCAAGACGTTCATCGCCCGTGCGATCGCCGGCGAACTCGGGGCGTCGTTCCTCTCCGTCGGCATCAGCGACATCCTCGACCGGTACATGGGCGAGAGCGAGCACAACGTCCGAGACCTCTTCCAGCTTGCGCGCCGCGACGCCCCGACGGTCATCTTCCTTGACGAGTTGGATGCCATTGGGCAGCGCCGTTCGCAGGCCCGCCACAGCGGGATGCGCGGGGTCGTCGTCGCCCTGCTCGAAGAACTCGACGGTGTCGCCAGCGACAACGAGGGCGTCTTCGTCCTTGCGGCGACGAATCAGCCGTGGGATGTCGATCCCGCCTTGAGGCGACCGGGCCGCCTCGACCGCACGGTGCTGGTCCTCCCTCCCGACGATGAGGCTCGGCGGGCCATCTTCCGCCACCACCTGGCCCGCCGTCCCGTCGAGGGTGTCGATCTCGCGGAGCTCGCACGGCTGACCGACGGCTACAGCGGCGCCGACATCGCCTATGTCTGCGAGGTCGCGAGCGAGAACGCGCTGCTCGAGAGCGCACGAACCGGCACGGCGCGTCTCATCGGCATGGACGATCTGCGACATGGCGTCGCTCAGACCACCTCGTCTACGGGCCCCTGGCTCGAGGCGGCCCGTAACATCGTCCGTTTCGGCGAAGACGACGGCACCTTCACCCAGTTGCGCGACTACCTCAAAAGCGTGCGCCGCCTGTGAGCGACGACGCACGGGCACTCCGTAACGCCGATACGCTGCTGAGCCTCGGACGGCGCCAACAGGCACTGAAGGAGGCGGGAGCGGTGCTCGCGCGGGACCCCGGCAACGCAGAAGCACAGCGGATCGTCGGAGAGGCCCTGGTCGAGCTGGAGCGCTGGGACGAACTCACGCCGCTCGCCCGAGACGCGGTGTCATCGTTTCCTGACGACGCGTGGGCGTGGCGCCTGCTCGCCCTCACCCAGATGGAGACCGCCCACGAGGCAGAGGCCCTGTACGCCGCCAACCGTCTGTACGCTCTGGCCCCCGAGGTCTCGTTCGCGGTGTTCACCTACGCGCGCGTCCTGCATGCCTTCGGTCGCGCCGCCGAGGCCATCCCCGCCCTCGAGCGCGCGCTCGAGACGCAGCCCGATGACATCGATCTGCACCTCGCGCGCGCGACGTGCTTGTGGAAGGTGGGCCGCTCGCGCGAAGCTCGCGAGAGTGTCGCCTTTGCGCTACGCATCGACCCGACGAACGACGATGCCCAACGCGTCCTCGCCGTCTTCGGCGGACCGGGTCAGCGCGGATCCGACGCCCTCCTCGAGACGGCTCGTCGCGTGGCGAAGGCCCCCGGCGACGACGACAACGAGGTCTTCTTCGAGCTCGCCGCCAGCAGGGCGCTGGTTTTCCCCGTCTCGGTCGTCCTCGGCCTGTGCGTGGCCCTGCTCGCGGTCTGCGTTCCGACCGGCGGCCTGTGGGGATGGCGCATCGACACCGGCCTCGGTCATCTCGCCGGCGCGATTGTCCAGGCCCTCCTGTTCTCGGGAGCCATCGCCATCCTGGGATTGTGGCTCCGGCGCATGCAGCGCAACCTGGGTGATCTGTTTCGCTCCATCGTCGCGTCTCGGATGGACGATGGGCCCCTGTCGAAGTTCACTTCGTGGGCGATCGCGGGTGCTCTCGTCCTCGACCTCATCGGCATCGTCGTCTACGCCACGGCGGGCGATCCCCTCGGCACTCTCGGATTGACCCTGGGACTGTGCAGCGCCTACGCGGGCGGTGTGCTGGTGGTCCTGTTCCAGCTCATGACCCGCGGCCTGGTCTCGCGCGCGATGACGAGACCCGCCGGACTGCTCGTGCTCCTGTGGCCGGGGGCGATCGCCGGAGTGGTCCTTCTCGGGCTCTTCCTCATCGGCGCGGTGCTGTACATCATCGTCTGGTCGTTCTCGGGTGACCGGTTGCCGGAGCCCTTTCCCCGGACCGATCAGGAAAGACGGGAGACGTCGAACTAGTCGGCGTCACCGATCACGCCATCCCGAGACGCGCCTGCGTCGTTCTGGAACGCGGCGACCTCCGCGCCCAGCGACATCCTGCGCGTCGAGGCGAGACGGTGATCAGCGACCGGTGCCGGCGTGGACGGTCGCCTCGGCGTCACCGTCGAGCCCGTAGGCCGTGTGCACGAGACGGGCGGCCTCGGCGAGGTCGACACCACGCACCACGACCGAGATGCGGATCTCGGAGGTCGAGATCATCTCGATGTTGACGCCAGCCAGGCTGAGCGCCTCGAAGAGAGTCGCCGAAACGCCCGAGTGCGTGCGCATGCCCGCGCCGACGACGGAGAGCTTGCCGATCTGGTCGTCGTGCACGAGGCTTTCGAACCCGACCTCGGCCTGCTCCGCGGCGAGCGCCTTGAGGGCCGCGGTGGCGTCGGTCTTGGGCAGCGTGAACGAGATATCGGTGCGGCTCGTGGCAGCGGCCGAGACGTTCTGCACGATCATGTCGACGTTCGCGCCGGACTTGGCGACGATCTTGAAGATGTCGGCGGCCTTGCCGGGCACGTCGGGCACACCGATGACGGTGATCTTGGCCTGGCTGAGGTCGGTGGCGACGCCGGCGACGATGGGCTCTTCCATGACTTCTCTTTCGGGGACGAGTGCGGAGGTCTTCGAAGCGTCGAGCACCCAGGTGCCCTCGCCCGAGCTGAACGTGGAACGGGCGTGGATGAGGACGCCGTGACGACGCGCGTACTCGACCGCGCGGATGTAGAGGACCTTCGCGCCATTGGCGGCGAGCTCGAGCATCTCCTCGCTGCCGACACGGTCGAGCTTGCGCGCGAGGGGCACGACGCGGGGATCCGCGGTGAAGATGCCGTCCACGTCGCTGTAGATCTCGCAGACATCGGCCTTCAGCGCCGCGGCGAGCGCCACGGCCGTGGTGTCGGATCCGCCACGACCGAGGGTCGTGATGTCGCGGGTGTCGCGGTTGAAGCCCTGGAAGCCCGCGACGATCACGATCGCTCCCTCGTCGAGCGCCTCGCGAAGGCGGACGGGCGTGACATCGACGATGCGGGCTGCGCCGTGCGTGGCATCCGTGATCATTCCGGCCTGGCTGCCGGTGAAGGAGCGCGCCTCGAAGCCCATCGAGTGGATCGCCATCGCCAGCAACGCCATCGAGATGCGCTCCCCGCTGGAGAGCAGCATGTCGAGCTCGCGCGGCGCAGGGATGGGCGCGACCTGGTTCGCCAGATCGAGCAGCTCGTCGGTGGTGTCGCCCATCGCGCTGACGGCGACGACGACCTCATGACCCGCGCGGCGGGTGTCGACGATGCGCTTGGCGACCCGCTTGATGCTCTCGGCGTCGGCGACGGACGAACCGCCGTACTTCTGGACGATCAGAGCCATGAGGAGAACTCCCGGAGAGGTCGCGCGTCGGGATGCCACGACGGGGCGCTCGTGCCGCGCCCGAGGATCATCCTAGAGGCGGGCGCATACCGCCTCCGTCATGGGTCGACGCCGGGAGAAATCGCAGAGCCCGTCGATAGGATCGAACCCTCCCTCTCTCCCCCTTCTCTGGAGGCCCGCGGTTGTCCCCCACCCCGCGCCGACTGCTGTCGTCTTTGCGCCGGCTCGTCCATGTCGACGAGGTCTCCTCCCCCGACACGACGTTGCTTCCGATCATCGATGAGGCCCTGTCGACGCGCATTCTCGATCTCGCCATCCGCATCGGCGAGACCATGCTCGTCGTCGGTGCCCCGGCCAACGAGGTGACCCTCACGATCGTTCGGGTGTGCGGGGCGTACGGACTCGACCCGGTGCACGTCGACGTGACCTACAACTCGATCACGATCGCGCACAGCCGCCCGGGCGCGAGCCACCCGACCACCCTGCTGCGCGTGGTGCGGGGCTCGGTCCCCGACCACGCGAAGCTGCAGCGCCTGCAGGCCCTGGTGCAGGAGATCACCGGCGGCCTGGGGCTCGACGATGCGATTGTGCGGTGCCGGGCCATCCGTCGCCTGCCCTTCCGCTATCGCCCCGCGATCGTCATCGCCTCACAGGCGTCGCTCGCCGCGGGAGTGGCGATCATGTTCGGGGCGAACTGGCTCGCCCTCGTGCTGTCCTTCATCGCCGCGGCCCTCGCCGCCACCACGCAATACGTGCTGGCGCGCGCGCGTGTGCCGTACTTCTTCGCGCAGATCGCCGGCGGTTTCGTCCTCACCGTCTTCGCGGCGCTGTCGCCGCTGCTGCGCTACACCGGTCTCGACGCGGCCGCGGCCATCAGACCGTCGGTGATCGTGGCATCCGGAATCGTCCTGATGCTCGCCGGTCTCACCGTCGTGGGCGCGGCACAGGATGCCATCGACGGCTTCGCTCTGACCGCGACGGGACGCATCCTCGAACTCACCACGCAGACTCTCGGCGTGGTGCTGGGGATTCTCGCGGGGCTCGAAACGGTGCGCGTTCTCGGGATGGGGATGTCGCCGCCGTCGAACGCGCTGCCGCTCGGACCCGTCGGCGTCCAGTTCGTGGGAGCCGCGGTGATCGCCATCGCTGTCGCGGTGTTCAACGGTGCCGGCGCGCGCATCGTCGTGGTGAGCGCCGCCCTCAGCCTGGTGGCCTGGGCGGGCTACGTCGCGGCCTCCGGCCTCGGCTTCGAGGTCGCCGCCGCGAGCGGCGTGGGAGCCTTCGTCGGAAGCTTCGCGGGCATCGTGGTCGCCTACCGGTTGCACGTGCCGTCGGTGGCGATCACGACCGCGGCGATCCTCCCGCTCGTGCCCGGTGCCGCGGTCTTCCGAGGTCTTCTCGGGATCGTGGAGTCGGGCCAGGATCCTGCCGTGCTCATGACCGGGGTCACCACGCTCGCCGGGGCGGCGACCATCGGCATCGCCCTCGCCGTCGGTGCTTCTCTCGGCATCTATCTGGGCCAGCCCGTGCGGGCGACCCTGTCGAGCGTCACCCGGGTGCGAGCGCGCGTGCGGCGGTAACCGGCGCCGGCCCGCGCGGACGACCCCGTCGGTTATTCCCCGGGTGCGAGCGCGCGTGCGGCGGTAGCGGGGGTGCCGGGATGCCCTGACCCCGCGGACGGTCGTCAGAGCGTCCGACGACCCTCGAAGGCGCGGCCCAGGGTCACTTCGTCGGCGTACTCCAGGTCGCCGCCGACGGGGAGACCGGATGCCAAACGCGTCACGCGGATCTCGAGGGTGTGCAGCAGCCGGCTGAGGTAGGTCGCCGTGGCCTCTCCCTCGAGGTTGGGGTTCGTCGCCAGGATGACCTCTTGAACGGTGCCGTCGGCGAGGCGCTGCATGAGTTGGGTGACGCGCAGATCGTCGGGACCGATCCCCGCGATGGGGCTGATGGCGCCGCCTAGCACGTGGTAGAGGCCGCGGAACTCGCGGGTGCGTTCGATCGCCGCGACGTCTTTGGCGTCTTCGACCACGCAGATCAAGGTCGCATTGCGACGCGGGTCGCGACAGATCGAGCAGCGGTCCTGCTCGGAGACGTTGCCGCAGATCTCGCAGAACTTCACCTTGTCGCGGATCTCTCCGAGCAGCGTCGACAGGCGCGATACATCGAACGACGGCGACTGCAGGATGTGGAATGCGATGCGCTGAGCCGACTTCGGGCCGATGCCCGGAAGGCGGCCGAACTCGTCGATCAGGTCTTGGACGATGCCGTCGTACATCAGGTGAACCTCGTCGGGGGCTCGTAGGGCTCATCGCGCACGTAGTTCGCCCCGAGCATCTGGCGCACCACGGCTTCGCCGTATCGCTGGACGCCCCCGCTGAGCGGGGCCATGCGCGGAACGACGACCGGCGGCAGCGGGGCCTCGACCTCGTCGACCGGTGGGATGACGTCGTCGTCGTCGACCTCGTCCGGTGCGGCCACCGAGGGGGTGACCTCGCGCGGCGGCAGGACAACGCCCTCGTGCAGCTCGGAGGGGGCGACCGCGGTCGCCTCGTCGGGCTCGTCGTCGACGGCGAGGGCCGTGGACGGAGCCGCAGGGACCCGCATCGCCGCCGGGGCGGAGCCGTCGGATGCCGGGATCGGCGCGACGGCCCACTCGGTCACCGACGATGAGTACGGCGCCGAACCCTGCGGAGCGCGAGTCGTGGTCGTGGGAGCGCCCGACGCCGGGCCACTCGTGGGAGCCGAGGGGCCTCGCGAGGAGCCGCCGGGACCGGATCCCCCGTGACCGTCTCCCTCGAGGCGCGCGAGGTACTTGACCCGGACGCCGAGGACCGCCTGGATGGCCTGGCGGAGATCTTCGCTCGGGCCGCCCTCCGGGGTGCGCGTCTTGAAGGCGGTGAGATCGCTCCCCGTCCGAAATGCCAGCGTGAGCACGTCGCCCTCGAAGGCGGCGACGGCGGCGGTCGACACGATGAGCCACGACGACCGGCTCGCGACCTCGAGCTGGCCGAGCACCTCGGGCCACGCGTCGCGGACGTGTCCGAGCTCGATCGGGCCGACGGGAGTGGCGGGCGGCGTGGGCGCGGTCGGTTCGAGCGGCGAGGCGTCTTCCGTGTCGTCGGACGGCGCGCCCGAGGTCGACGCCGCGGCGGGTCGCTGTGCAGCCGACTCCGACGCCGAGGACGCAGCGGCGTCGTGGCGCGGGGCTGCTGCCGCGGGGGCCTCGGTGGGCGCCGATTCGGGCTCGGGGTCGAGTTCGGACGACGCGGTCTGCGGAGTCGGAGCCGTGTCGAACGGGTGGACGTCGTCCGACGCCTCGACACGACCGGAACCCGCAGACGCCGCAGCACGCGCGGCGGGGCGCGACGGCGATCCTGCCGACGCCCGAGTGTCTTCTTGGTCGGACGGGCTCGGGCCCGACGGGGAGATCGCCCCCGTTGCGCCGCGCGCGGGTGGCGCTGCCGTCTCAGACGGCGACTGCTCGTCGTCGTCGAAAGGCGGAGGAGCGTCGTCGTCGGTGAACGGCGGCGGTGCATCGTCGTCGCTCGGTCCGAAAGAGGGCGGTTCTGCATCGGCCGGGCGCACCGGAACCGCCTGCGGCTTTCCCGGTGAGGCCGCGGCGGGTGCCGCCGGAGCGGGCGAAGCGGCACCGGGTGCGGCCACACCGGGTGTCGCGGCACCCGGTGCGGCGATACCGGGCGACGCGATCCTCCCGGCAGACGCAGCGGCTGGCGCGGCGACACCGGGAGAAGCGACCGCGGGAGACGCAGTCGGGGGCGCGACGGAGGGGGAGGCAACCGCCGGAGAAGTGCTGCCCGGGGAGGCGATCCCGGGCGCGGCAACTCGCGATCCTCCGGGGCTCGCTACCGCGGGGGACGCCGGCGATGTGCCGGGAGAGGCGATGTCGGCCGCGGGAGACGCCGGTCTTCCCGTCGCGGGGGCCGGAGCGGAGGCATGCGAGCCCCCACGCGTCGCCTCGAGATCGTGCGCCATGGCGGGCGACGTGCCCTGGGCGACGCCGGCGTGGGTGAGCACGCGTGCGACCAACAGCTCGAGCTGCAGGCGCGGGGACGTGGCCCCGGTCATCTCGTCGAGGGCGGCGACCACCAGGTCGGCGGTGCGCGAGAGGCGCGGCGCGCCGAACGCCGTCGCCTGACGGGACATGCGATCGAATTCATCGTCGGGGATGCCGCGCAGGATCGCCGAGGCGCCCGCGCCTGTGGCTGCCACCACGATCAGGTCGCGCAAGCGCTCGAGCAGGTCGTCGACGAAACGACGCGGGTCTTGACCGGTCTGCACGACCCGGTCGACGGCGGCGAAGGCTCCCCCACCGTCGTTGGCGGCGAAGGCGTCGACGACTTCGTCGAGGAGCTCGGAGTGCGTGTAACCGAGGAGCGCGACCGCGCGCTCGTACCGCACGAGGACGTGACCGCCCGCGTCCGCGTCGGAGCCGGCGATGAGCTGGTCGAGCAGGGAGAGCGTGTCGCGCGGCGATCCGCCACCGGCGCGGACGACGAGCGGAAGCACACCGGCCTCGACGCCGACGCCCTCGGTCTCACACAGCTCTTGGACGTACTCGAGCATGGCCGCGGGCGGAACGAGCCGGAAGGGATAGTGGTGCGTGCGCGAACGGATCGTGCCGAGCACCTTCTCGGGCTCGGTGGTGGCGAAGATGAACTTCACGTGCGCGGGCGGCTCCTCGACGAGCTTGAGCAGCGCGTTGAAGCCCTGCTGCGTCACCATGTGCGCCTCGTCGAGGATGAAGATCTTGAAGCGATCGCGCGCGGGTGCGAAGATCGCGCGCTCGCGGAGGTCGCGGGCGTCGTCGACGCCGTTGTGGCTCGCCGCGTCGATCTCGACCACGTCGAGCGATCCGCCGCCGCCGCGACCGAGCTCGACGCAGCTGTCGCACGTGCCGCACGGGGTGTCGGTGGGGCCGGCGGCGCAGTTCAGGCAACGCGCGAGAATACGGGCTGACGTGGTCTTACCGCAGCCGCGCGGACCCGAGAACAGATACGCGTGACCCACGCGATCGCTGCGCAGTGCGGTCATGAGCGGCTCGGTCACCTGAGACTGCCCGATCATCTCGCCGAACGCCTCGGGGCGGTATCGGCGGTACAGGGCTGTCGTCACCACACCAGCCTACGGCGTACCTCCGACATCGCATCCGCCGCGGTCGATCGGCCCCGCCAGAACAACGGATGCCGAGCCCCGGGCCGTCATCGCGCGGCGGCGCCCGAGACGCCGAACGCGGCGGCATCCCGGAGGATGCCGCCGCGTCGATGGTTCAGAAACCGCCGTCGAGCCCGACCGCGATCGGCCCGTCGTCGTCGCCGACGATCGGAATCGCCGTCGTGACGATCGGCACCGAGGCCGACAGGAGCGTGCCGTCCTCGCGCACCGAGCCCTCGAGCTGGCGGATCGAGGGCCGACCCGGCCGCACCGGGCCCTGCCCGTGGAGCGCGACGCGCACGGTCTCACCCGGAGCCACGGTGTACGTCGCCCCGCGCACCGCGAAGGTGACGGGGTCGCCCTCTCCCCCGGCGCGCAGCGTCAGCGCGGTCTCGGTGAGCGTGATGTCCAGGCGCGTGCCGTGCCAGTGCAGCACGTACGACAGCTCGGGCCAGTCGGCCGGAAGGCGCGGGTCGAAGGTGAGCAGGCCGAAGTGGTCGCGCATGCCGCCGAAGCCGCTCACCAGGGCGGTCCACACCCCACCGGCCGATGCCACGTGCACGCCGTCCGAGGCGTTGTGGTGCAGGTCTCCGAGGTCCACGAAGGCGGCCTGCCGGAAGTACTCCAAGGCGAGGTCCTGGTAGCCCACCTCGGCCGCCAAGATCGACTGCACGACCGCCGACAGCGTCGAATCGCCCGTCGTCAGCGGGTCGTAGTACTCGAAGTCGGCGAGCTTCTCGGCATCCGTGAAGTGATTTCCCTGCAGGAACAGCGCGAGCACCACATCGGCCTGCTTGAGCACCTGGTAGCGGTAGATGACCAGCGGGTGGAAGTGCAGCAGCAGGGGGCGCTGGTCGGGCGGGGTGTTCTCGAGGTCCCAGATCTCGCGTTCGAGGAAGACGGCGTCCTGGGGATGGATGCCGAGGGCCTCGCTGAACGGGATGTGCATGGCCTCGGCCGCCTTGTCCCAGCGCTCCGGCTCGGAGGGGTCGAGGTTCATGCGGTCGGCCATCTGCGCATAGGCCTCGGGGTTGTTCTCGGCGAGGTCGCGCACCGTGCGGGCGGCGAAGCGCAGGTTGAAACGCGCCATGACGTTCGTGAAGAGGTTGTCGTTGACGACCGTGGTGTACTCGTCCGGTCCGGTCACACCGTGGATGTGGAACGAGTCGCGCTCCCCGTCTTCGGCGGCGTCGCTCGAGCGCCAGAAGCCCAGCGTCGACCAGAGGCGGGCGGTGTCGACCGCGATGTCCACACCCTCGCGGGCGAGGAACTCCTCGTCCCCCGTCGCGCGGACGTACTTCGCCAGGGCGAAGGCGACGTCGGCGTTGATGTGGTACTGCGCGGTGCCGGCAGCGTAGTAAGCGGACGCCTCTTCGCCGTTGATGGTGCGCCACGGGAACAGGGCACCCGCTTCGTTGAGCTGGTGCGCGCGCTTGCGGGCTGCAGGAAGCATCAGGTACCGCATGCGCAGGGCGTTTCGGGCCCAGAGGGGCGACGTGTACGCCAGGAACGGCAGGACGTAGACCTCGGTGTCCCAGAAGTAGTGACCGCTGTACCCGGAACCGGTGACGCCCTTCGCCGGGACACCCTGTCCGTCGGCGCGGGCCGCGGCCTGCGCGAGCTGGAACAGGCACCAGCGCGTGGCCTGCTGCAGGTCGCCGTGACCGCCGATGCGCACGTCGGAGCGGTCCCAGAAGTCGGCGTACCAGGCGATCTGCTTCTCGACGAGCCCGTCGACCCCCGTCTCGACCGCACGGTCGATCGTGCGTCGGCAGCGATCGAGCAGCTCACCCGTGGGGACGCCCCGCGAGGTGTGATAGCTCACCAGCTTGGTGATCGTGGTGGGCACGCCGGCCTTCGCGTGCACGCGGTAGATGTTCTTGGCGATGTCGGGCTCGACGAGCTGACGCGAGGTGTACTCGTTCTCCGTCTCGACGAGGTGGTCGGCGATGACGGCGAGCGTCATGTTCGACTCGCTCACCTCGTAGCTGAGCGCCGAACGGTTGCCGTCCTGCCAGTACTCGCGCGGCTGCAGCACGCGATCGCTGAGCTTCTCGGTCTTTCGCGGGTCGAAACCGGACTGCTTGGATGCCATGGGCGAGCCGCCGTAGATCCCCTCGCCGTCCTGACGATTGAGCAGCTGATTGCTCACGGTGACGGGAGCGTCGGCGTCGAGCACCGTCACGGTCAGACGGAGGACGGCGAGGTGCTTCTCGTCGAACGAGACGAAACGCTCGTCCTCGATCCGCACGCGCTTGCCCGAGGGCGTGACCCACAGCAGGTTGCGGCGGAGGATTCCCTGGCGCATGTCGAGCACGCGCTCGTACTCACGGACGTCGGCGACGTCGAGAGAGAGCGGCTCGTCATCGACGTAGACGCGCATGACCTTGGCATCCGGAGCGTTGATGATCGTCTGCCCGACCTCGGCGAAGCCGTAGGCCTGCTCGGCGTGCCGGATGGGGAACGTCTCGTGGAAGCCGTTGATGAAGGTGCCCTGTTCGAGGGCGAAGCGCCCCTCGATGGAATTGCCGCGCAAACCGAGGTACCCGTTGCCGACGGCGAAGAGGGTCTCGGTGACCCCCACGTCGTCGAGGGAGAACTCGGTTTCGACGAGGCGCCATTCGTCGACGGGAAAACGATCGCGGTCGATCATCGGGGCGTGCCTTCCGGTGGCAGGTTCGGGTAGGCGCGGGGCGGCCTCGGGCCGTTCGCGCGGGTGGTGCTCGGTCTCGCCGATGGGGGCGGGCGATGACGCTTGTCGCGGGTGGCGACGGCTCAGTCTACGAACGCCGCGAGGTCGTCGACGACCACGGTGGCCCCGGCGGCACGGAGGTCGTCCGCCCCGACGCCTCGGTCGACGCCCACGACGACGCCGTAACCGGCGGCGACGGCGGACTGCACGCCGCTCAGAGCGTCTTCGACGGCGACGGATCGGGCGGGGTCGACGCCCAACAGGCGTGCGGCTTCGGCGAAGACGTCGGGGGCGGGCTTGGACGAGAGGTTGTCGCGCTCGGCGATCACGCCGTCCATCACGACGGGAAAGCGCTCGCGGATGCCGGCCGCGTCGAGCACCTCGACGGCGTTCTTCGAGCTCGACACCACGGCGATGGGGGTTCCCGCGGCCTGCAGCACATCGAGGAGGGCGACCGAACCCGGGTAGGGCGCGATGCCTTCGCTACGGAGAATCCGCGAGAACACCTCGTTCTTGCGGTTGCCAACTCCGCACACGGTGTCTTCGGACGGATCGTCGGAGGGGTCGCCCCACGGGACCTCGACGTCGCGGCTGCGCAGCAGGCTCGCAACGCCGTCGTACCGCTTCTTGCCGTCGACGTACTCGAAGTAGTCGCGATCGGTGTAGGCCGGCTCGATCTTCCACGCCGCGAACAGTTCGTCGAACATCGTCTTCCAGGCGCGCATGTGGACCTCGGCCGTGGGCGTGAGGACGCCGTCGAGGTCGAACAGCACTCCCTCGAAAGCGGTGAGGTCGGGCAGGTCGGGGCTGTCGGTCACGGCGGGCTCCAGATCGGTGTGCGGGTCACGGGCGCCGATGCGCGGCGATCTCAGGGTAGCGGTCGGGGGCGGACCGAGCCGGTTGCACGGCGGGCCGTTCGAAGAGGTGAGGGGCCGCGAGCGACTCAGCCGGTGACGGAGAGGGTCTGACGGGCGATCTCGAGCTCTTCGTCGGTGGGGACGACCAGCACCTGGACGCGCGAGGCGTCGGTGGAGATGCGCCGGATGCCGCGCTCTCGCGAGGCGTTGCGCTCGGGATCGATCTCGACGCCCGCGAAGCCGAGGGTGGCCATGGCGCCCTCTCGCACGGCGGCGGCGTTCTCGCCCACGCCCGCGGTGAACGAGATGACGTCGACGCCGTCGAGCTGCGCGAGATACGCGCCCGCATACGCGCGCAGGCGGTGGATGTAGACGTCGAAGGCGAGCTGGGCCGACGGGTCGCCGGCCTCTCTGCGCTCTCCGATGTCGCGCATGTCGGACACACCCGCCAGACCCAGCAGGCCGGAGCGCTTGTTGAGGAGCGTGTCGAGGTCGGCGATCGACATGTCGGCGCGACGGGCGAGCTGCAGCAGCACCGCGGGGTCGAGGTCGCCAGAACGCGTGCCCATGACAAGTCCCTCGAGCGGGGTGAGTCCCATCGACGTGTCGACCGAGCGGCCCCCCTCGATCGCGGCGACCGAGGCGCCGTTGCCGAGGTGGAAGACGATCTGCTTGAGCTCGCCGAGAGGGCGGCCGACGAAGGCCGCGGCGGCTTCGCTGACGAACTTGTGGCTCGTTCCGTGGAAGCCGTAGCGACGGATGCGGTGGGCTTCGGCGACCTCGCGGTCGATCGCGTAGGTGTATGCCTCGGGGGCGAGGGACTGATGGAACGCCGTGTCGAAGACGGCCACGTGCGGCACGTGGGGGAAGGCCTTCTTGGCCGCGACGATCCCCGCGAGGTTGGCCGGGTTGTGCAATGGCGCCAGCACCGAGAGCTCGTCGATGTTGATCTCGACGAGGGGGGTTACGACGGTGGGTGCGAAGAACCGCGCCCCGCCGTGCACGACCCGGTGTCCGACGGCGACGGGCGGGCGTTCGTCGAGCGACGGGCCGTGCTGCGCGAAGGCCTCGAGCATGACGGCGAAGCCCGCCGTGTGATCGGCGATCTCGCGCTCGATGGTCGAGGTGGCATCGGTCACCGTCGGCACGGGCTCGCCCGCTGCGCCGAAAGACGCCGCCTTCACCGTGTGCTTCGCGACGCCGGTGCCCTCGCCGATGCGCTCGACGAGTCCCGAGGCGAGGACCTGTTCACGCGCCATGTCGAGCAGCTGGTACTTGAACGACGACGACCCGCTGTTGACGACGAGGACGACACTCACTGGGTGACCCCCTGGGCCTGGATCGCGGTGATGGCGATGGTGTTGACGATGTCGTCGACGAGAGCGCCGCGCGACAGGTCGTTGATGGGCTTGTTCAGCCCCTGCAGGACGGGCCCGATGGCGACGGCTCCGGCCGAGCGCTGCACGGCCTTGTAGGTGTTGTTTCCCGTGTTGAGATCGGGGAAGACGAACACCGTCGCGCGCCCGGCCACCTCGGAGTCGGGCATCTTGGCCCGGGCCACGGCGGCGTCGGCGGCGGCGTCGTATTGGATGGGGCCCTCGACCAGCAGCTCGGGCGCCCGCTCGCGCACGAGGGCGGTGGCGGTGCGCACCTTCTCGACGTCGGCGCCGGTGCCCGACTCGCCGGTCGAGTAGGACAGCATCGCCACGCGCGGCGCGATGCCGAACTGCTCGGCGGTCGCGGCCGACGACACGGCGATGTCGGCGAGCTGCTCGCTGGTGGGGTCGGGGATGACGGCGCAGTCGCCGTATACGAGCACGCGGTCGGCGAGGGCCATGAGGAACACGCTCGAGACGACCGAGACACCCGGCGCGGTCTTGATGATCTCGAAGGCCGGACGGATCGTGTGGGCCGTGGTGTGCGCGGCGCCCGACACCATGCCGTCGGCGAGGCCCAGGTGCACCATGAGCGTGCCGAAGTACGACACGTCGGTGACGGTGTCGGCGGCCTGCGCGTAGGTGACGCCCTTGTGGGCGCGCAGCCGGGCGTACTCGGCGGCGAACTTGTCGACGTGGACGGCGTCGAAGGGGCTCAGCACCTCGGCGTCGCGGATGTCGATGCCGAGCTCGATCGCGCGCCCGCGCACCTCGATCGGCTCGCCGAGGATCGTGAGGTCGGCGATGCCGCGCGAGAGAACGGTGGCAGCGGCCCGCAGTACGCGATCGTCGGTGCCCTCGGGCAGGACGATGCGGCGACGGTCGCTGCGAGCACGGTCGACCAGGCCGTATTCGAACATGAGCGGGGTGACCACGCTCGGGCGGGCCACGCCCAGCTCGCGCGTGAGCAGCTCGGTGTCGACGTGGCGCTCGAACATCGCCAGGGCGGTGTCGTAGCGGTGCTGCGAATCGGCGGCGAGACGGCCACGCGTGTTCATGATGCGCACGGCCGTGTCGTAGGTGCCGAGGTCGGTGGCGATGATCGGCAGCGGCGAGCCCAGCCCGTCGATGAGGCGAACGATCGCGTCGGGCAGTTCGAAGCCGCCGTTGAGAACGATGCCCGCGAGCGAGGGGAACGTGCCCGAGGCGTTGGCGAGGAGGGCGGCGAGGAGCACCTCGCTGCGGTCGGCCGGGATGACCACGACCGCCGACTCCTTGAGACGCGGGAGGACGTTGACCATCGACATGCCCGCCACGACGACGTCGAGGACCTCGCGAGTGAGCAGGGCCGGGTCGCCCTTGATCAGCTCACCCTCGACCGAGCGCAGCACGCCGCGCACCGAGGGGGCGATCAGGAACCGGTCTTCGGGGAGGGCCCACACGGGGACGCTGCGCTGCTCGGCCGGCGCACCGACCGGCACGGCGTCGACGACCTGGCGGACGGATGCCATGATCTCGTCGAGGTGGTCGGGATCGGCGCGGTTCGCGATCACGGCGAACAGCGCCGCTCGCTCGTGCTGGAGTTCTGCCACCGCGAGCGAGGCGATCTGGCCGACCTCGTGAGGGGTACGGGCGACCGACATGCCGAGTGTCTCGCTGTGGCCCTGCTGCGCGCGACCGCCCAGCACGAGGAGCACGGGGGCACCGAGGTTGGCCGCGATCCGGGCGTTGTACGCCAGCTCGGCGGGGCTTCCGACATCGGTGTAGTCGCTGCCGATGATCACGACGGCATCGCACCGCGCCTCGACGGCCTTATAGCGCTCGACGATCCGCGCCAGAGCCGCATCGGCGTCGTCGCGGACGTCGTCGTAGGTGACGCCGACGCAGTCGTCGTAGTCGAGGTCGACGCTGTCGTGGTCGAGCAGCATCTCGAGCACGTAGTCGCGCTCGGCGGTGGATCGCGCAATGGGCCGGAACACCCCCGCGCGCGGCGTCACACGACTGAGCGCGTCGAGGACGCCCAAGGCCACGGAGGACTTGCCCGAATGACCTTCGGCCGACGTGATGTAGATGCTCTGCGTCACGCGTCCAGCCTATTGCGCGCCTCCGACACCGCTGCGGGGTTGCTTCGGCGTCGAGTGATCACGGCGACGCCGGAAGCAGGCGCGCTCCCGCCGCGCGCAGCTCTCCCGCGAGCGCGGCCCCGGGATCGAGGTCGGCGATGATCCCGGTCACTCCGTCCAGCGGCAGGATGCCGAAGCGCGAGGCTGCGCCCAGCTTCTCCTCGCTCGCGAGAACGAACGTCTCGGCCGCGCGGGCGGCGAGCGCTCTCTTCATCGCCGCCTCCTCGGCATCTCCCGTCGACAGCCCGGCCTCGGGATGCACGCCCGTCACCCCCAGGAAGAAGAGGTCGGCGCTGATGTTCTGGGCCGCCTCCATCGCGGCTGCCCCGCAGGCCACGGCGGAGTGCTTGAAGATGCGCCCGCCCAGGACGATGACCTCCGCGTCGTGGTGCAGCAGCCCCGCGGCGATCGTCGGCGAGTGCGTGATGACGGTTCCCGAGAACGAGCGCGGTAGCACGTCGAGCATCGCGAGGGTCGTGGTGCCGCCGTCGAGCAGCACGGTGGCGCCCGGCTCGATCACGGCCACCGCCGCCGCCGCGACACGTGCTTTGCTCGACCGGGCGACCTCGGCACGCGCGGAGTGATCGGCGACGGCCGGCGATGCCGGGAGGGCGCCGCCGTAGACGCGGACGGCCAGGCCCGCGGCATCCAGTTCTCGCAGGTCCCGACGGATGCTGTCTTCGGACAGACCGAGTTCGACGGCCACGTCCTTCACGACGAGTCGGCCATCGCGGCGGAGGCGGTCGAGGAGGGCGTCCTTGCGGGCGGCGGCGAGCATCACGTTCGCATTCTTGCACGTTTCTGCACTATCGTTCCGACTCATGACCCTCCCCCCACCCGGCTCCACCGTTCCCGACCACCGCGGCCGCACCGGCCTCGACCGGACCGGACTCGACCTCGACAGGAACCCCCGTGTGCAGGTCACCGGCGTCGAGCTCCTCGCCGCCGGATGGCACGTGCTGCGCGCGACCACGTTCCGGTACCGAGGCGACGACGGCGAGTGGACCACCCTCACCCGCGAGACCTACGACCGCGGCAACGGCGCGACGATCCTGCTCTACGACCTCGAACGGCGGACCGTCCTGCTCACGCGACAGTTCCGCTACCCGATCTACGTCAACGACCACCCCGACGGCATGCTCATCGAGACCGCGGCGGGCCTGCTCGACGACGACGACCCCGTCACCGCGATCCGCCGCGAGGCCGAGGAGGAGACCGGCGTGCGGGTAGCCGAGGTGGAGCACGTCTTCGACGCGTTCATGAGTCCGGGCTCGGTCACCGAACGGCTGCACTTCTTCGCCGCGGCCTACGACGGGGCCGAGCGCGAGGGCGACCGCGGGGGCCTCGCCGAGGAGGACGAGGAGATCGAGATCCTCGAGTACGACATCGATGTCGCCCTCTCGATGATCCGGGACGGATCGATCCAGGATGCCAAGACCATCATGCTGCTGCAGTGGGCGGTGCTCGACGGGCCCTTCGCCTCCCGGTGACGGGCCCGAGTCCGACAAGCGCGCAGCTCAGCCGGCATCCCGTCGCGCAGCCGAGGCTTCCGGGCAAAGAAAAGACCCTCCGCGCACCCGGTAGAGCCTGGTTACCCTTGCTACGTTTCCGTCCTGGGGGAGTTGGCCGGGATACCGCCACGCGGAGAGCCGAGTACAGCCTACCCGATGCGCGTCACACCATCAGCGGGGCGAGGGCGTCGGCCACTGGCCGCAGGGCCGACAGCACGTCGACGGGGTCGTCGACACGGTGTCGCGGCCCCGAGAACGCCACGGCGCCCGCCGCCAGGCCGCTCGCATCGACGATCGGCACAGCGAGACACCCGGACGCGGCCACGAGTTCTCCGCTCTGGCGTGTCGCCCCCCATCGTGCGAGGTCGTCGCGCGCGCGGTCGAGTTCGGGCGTGCCCTCGTCGCCCTGCGACACCAGCATGAGTCGGCCGAGCGCATACCGGGCGGGTTCGCGCGCAAGACGCGCCTCGTCCGACAGGGGGAAGTCGGGATCGGCATCGACCACCGCGACCCGCCCGTCGACGAACAGCGCGACGTGCACTCCCCCGCGTACGGTCAGGCGCGCCTCGGCGAGCACCGCCCGCGCGGCCGACGACAGACGCGCCGGCGGAGCGACGACGGCCGCCAGCTGCGCGACCTTCGCGCCCAGCGCGAACCCCGCGAGATCCGGCGTGCGAACGAGGTACTCGTCTTCGACGAGGAGGTTCACGAGACGGTAGGTCGTGGCGCGCGGGAGACCGAGCTCGGCGGAGATCCGCTGGGCGCTCACCCCGGCGCCGAGCTGGGCGACGGCCTCGAGGACGGCGAGCGCGGAGTGCACGGCACCGGGCTGGCGTGCGGCAAGCGCCGGTTGCTCACGCATCGCCGGGATGCCGCGGCGACACCACTCCCCCGAGCACCTGCGCCGCGACCGGCTCGTCGTAGACACCGAGCGCCCCCGGGCCGTGCCGGCGACGGAGGACGGAGATGACGGCGGCGGACACGGCGGCCAGCACCGCGACGATCGCGACGACCGGCCCGCCCTCGGCCGCGTCGTCGATGAAGAACGACACGAGGGCCGCGGCGAGGGCGAGCGCCGAGACCCCCGCGACCACCGTGACGCCGACCGTGGATTCACCGATGCGGCGGAGGAACACGGGGGCGGCGACGCAGACGAGGATGTAGGCCACGATGTACCCCGCGGCCCCCACCCCGATCGTGATGTGCATCGCGTCGCGGGTGTCGATCCCCGCGGCGACCACGAGCACCGGCGCAGCCGTGATGACCGGGAGCGCGCACCCGACGGCCGCCGCCGGGGTACCGAAGCGCCGATGCGCGCGTCCGACGGCGTCCGGGAGCACCCCGTCGCGGCTCAGCGCGAACAGCACCCGCACGAGCGCGGTGGTCGTGCCGATCGCGCAGGCGAGGAACGACGCCGCGATGCCCAGATCGGCGACCACCCCCCATCCGCCCAGACCGTACGCCTCGGTGAGCTCGTTGACCGGCGAGACGCTGGTCGCCAGATCGGCTCCGAGGGCGTCGAACCCGGCCACCTGGGTCAGCGCCGCGAGGACGTAGAGAAGGCCGGACAGAACGACGGTGCCGGTGATCGCGCGCGGGACGTTGCGCAACGGAGACACCGATTCGACGCCGAGCGTCGCTGCGGACTCGAACCCGACGAACGCCGTCAGGGCGATCACCGCCCCCGCCGCGAAAGCCGTCAGATCGAGGTGTGCCGTCCCCACCCCCGCGACCGCGGCGAGGTCGATCGGACCGATGCGCACGAGAAGCGCGATGAGGAGCACGACGATCAGGGCGACCGACAGGGTCTCGACGACGAGAGCGGCACGGGCGGAGATCCGGATGCCGCGGACGAGCACGAACGCGACGAGAAGGCCCTGACCCACGAGGAAGAGTGCGGTGACGATCGTTCGGTCGATCGACGGCCAGACCCCCGACACCAGGTAGGTGGCGTAGTACGCGCCGCCGAGCATGGCGAACATCGCCACCGCGCCATACCCCGTGAGGATCGCCGCCCCCGCGGCGAGGCCGGCCCGTGTGCCGAGACCGCGAGCGGTGTAGGTGTACAGGGCGCCCGTGGCGGCGAAGCGACGGGCGAACTGCGAGATCGTCCGGGCAACCCCCAGGCTCAGGATCGCCGCGGCCACGATCGCGGTGACCGTCGCCCCGGGAGCGACACCCGCCACCAGCAGGACGACCGTCGTCGCCGCCGCGGCCGGGGCGACCGCCGCGATCGACTGAGCGGCGAGGTCGACGATGCCGATCCGGCGCCTGTCGAGCCCGTGCAGGGGCGACCGGTCGCCGAAGCCGGCGACAGGGTCGGGGCGCGCGATGGCGCGAGCGAGTGCGTTCACGTGGTCTCCGTCGGGTTCTGCCGACCGTACGCGGCGGGCGTTGCACCCGGGCGACCCGCGTGTTTCGTGCTCGTGACCTCGACTGAGACACACCCCCGGCGGGCGTCTCACTCGGTGTGGGCACACCTTCACGACGACTACACGGTCCGGCAACGACGCCACGGGAACCTCGACTCACGAACCGCGCACCCTCACCCGAACTCCGGAGGACTGGAAATGACCCAACTCGAATCGAAGGGAGTGGCGGCGTCGGCGAAGCGGACGTTGCAGGGCTCCCTCGGTGTCACGGCGATCATCTTCATGGTGGTCGCCGCCGCATCGCCGCTCACCGTCGTGGGCGGCGCCGGCCCGCTCGGCATCCTGATCGGCAACGGTGTCGGCTACCCGGCTCTGTACGCCGTCAGCGCCGTCATCCTGCTTCTGTTCGCGGTGGGCCTCGCGGCCATGACCCGGCACGTCCCCCGCCCCGGCGCCTTCTTCACCTACATCGGATACGGCCTGGGACGCCCCTCCGGGCTCGCCGCGGCGTGGACCGCGATCCTGACCTACACGACCATCCAGGTCGCGGTGTACGGCTACGTCGGGTACCTGCTCGAGATCACCATCGTGTCGGTGGGCGGGCCGGATCTTCCGTGGTGGTTGTACGCGCTGGCCACCGTCGCGCTGGTCGGGATCCTCGGCTACCGGCACATCGACCTGTCCAGCAAGGTGCTGGGCGTCCTTCTCATCGCGGAGGTGGCGATCGTCCTCGTCCTGGTCGGCGCGGTGGTCGCCACCGGAGGCCCGGAGGGACTGAGCCTCGCGCCCTTCGAGCCCGCCAACATCGCCAGCGGCTCGCCCGGAGTGGGGCTGATGTTCGCGATCGCCGCCTTCATCGGCTTCGAGGCCACCGCCATCTTCCGCGACGAGGCGCGCGACCCCGACCGCACGATCCCGCGGGCGACCTACGGCGCCGTCATCGGCATCGGGGTCTTCTACACCGTGTCGACCTGGGGATTGGTGATGGCCTGGGGACCGAACGGCGTGCTCGCCGCCGCCGCGGAGAACCCCGCGACGCTGATGCTCCGCACCGTCGCGTTGTACCTCGGCACGGTCGGCGAGGTCATCGTCAACGTCCTGCTGCTGACCTCGATGTTCGCGTGCGTCCTGTCGTTCCACAACGTCCTGACGCGCTACCAGCACGCGATGTCGAGCGCCGGGGTCCTCCCGGAGGCGGTGTCCGGAGTGCACGCACGACACCTCTCGCCGCACGTGTCGTCGATCGTGCAGACCGTCACGGCGGGTGTCCTGCTCGCCGCGTTCGCCCTGCTCGGACTCGACCCCCTCCTGCAGGTGTTCACCTGGCTCTCCGGCGTCGCGACCGTGGCCATCGTCATCCTGATGGCCGTGACCTCGGTCGCGGTGATCGTGTACTTCTCGCGCAACCGCCAGGACCGTCGTCCGTGGAACACGATGATCGCGCCGGCGCTCGGCTTCGTGGGGCTTGCGATCTCAGCCGTGGTGATCGTCGCCTACTTCCCCGTGATGGTCGGGGACGTCGACGCCCAGGGCGCACCCAGCTTCGGCGCCGTCACTTGGGCCCTGCTCGCGCTCGTGGTGGTCGTTCCCGTCTTCGGGTACGCCCAAGCCGCCTGGATCCGACGCCGCCGCCCCGCCGCCTACGCCAAGCTCACCGACGCCATCGCGGGATGAGCGGATGCCGCGGCCCGGTGTCGCGGCATCCCTCCCGCCCCTTTCCCTCCCGCTCCACCCGAAAGAGACATCATGACCCTCACCGACCCGACGTCCACCGCCTTCACCGCGCCCGCGACGCCCGCCCACCCGCTGGCCTCCCTGTCGCCCGAGGAGATCACCGCCGTGCACGCGATCGCCTCCAGCCTCGACGGGCTCGACGAAGCCACCCGTTTCGCCTACGTCGGCCTCGAAGAAGCCCCGAAGGGCGAGGTGCTGGCATGGGAGCGGGGCGAGGGCCCCTTCCCCGAGCGCCGGGCACGCGTCCAGCTGCTCAACCTGCGCACGGCGCACTCGCTCGACCTCGTCGTGTCGTTGTCCACCGGTCAGGTGCTCCGTCAGACCGAGCTGGACGGCTCGGACGGACAGCTCCCGATCCTCGACGCTGAGTTCGAGGAGGTCGGGGTCATCGCGGGCGAGAGCGCCGAGTGGGTCGCGGCCCTCGCCGCGCGCGGGCTCACGACCGCCGACGTCGTCCTCGTGCCCCTCTCGGCCGGCCACTACGGCTACGAGAACGAGGTGGGTCGGCGCGTGCTGCGCGCCTTCGCGTTCCGTCAGGACCACCCCGGCGACCACCCGTGGGCGCACCCCGTCGACGGCCTCACCGCCTACATCGACGTCGCCGACCGCCGGGTCACCGAGATCATCGACACCCCCGGGTTCACCGTGCCCGAGACGCACGGCAACTACGACGACCCCGAGCTGCAGGGCCCGCCGCTCGAGGGGCTGAAGCCCATCGTCATCACCCAGCCCGAAGGGTCGAGCTTCACCGTCGACGGCGAGCACGTCTCGTGGGGCGAGTGGGACCTGCGCATCGGCTTCGACACCCGCGAGGGCTTGATCCTGCGCCAGCTGTCGTTCGCGGGACGACCCGTGATGTACCGCGGCTCGATCAGCGAGATGATCGTGCCCTACGCCGACCCCGCCCCGAACCGCTTCTGGCAGAACTACTTCGACACCGGTGAGTACCTCTTCGGCCGCTACACCAACGAGCTCGCACTCGGCTGCGACTGCGTCGGCGACATCACCTACGTCGACGCCGTGCTCTCGGACGAGAACGGGATGCCGCGGACCGTCCGCAACGCCGTGTGCATGCACGAGGAGGACTTCGGCACCCTCTGGAAGCACACCGACATCTTCACCGGCGCCAGCGAGGTGCGCCGTTCCCGACGTCTCGTGATCTCGTTCTTCACCACCGTCGGCAACTACGACTACGGCTTCTACTGGTACCTCTACCTCGACGGCACCATCGAATGCGAGGCCAAGCTCACCGGCATCCTGTTCACCTCGGCCTACCCGGGCGACGGCTACCCGTACGCCTCGGAGGTGGCACCGGGTCTAGGAGCCCCGTACCACCAGCACCTCTTCTCGGCGCGCCTGGACATGACGGTCGACGGCGTCGCGAACGTCGTGAACGAGATCGACGCCGTGCGCGTTCCGATCTCGGCCGAGAACCCGGCCGGTAACGCCTTCACCAAGAGTGTCACTCCCCTCACGAGCGAGAAGGTCTCGGGCCGTCTCGCCGACGGCTCCGTGAACCGTGTCTGGCAGATCGCCTCGACCGAGAAGACCACCGAACGCGGTCAGGCGACCTCGTACGTGCTCTTCCCGACCGAGACGCCGATGCTGCTCGCCGACGACACGTCGTCGATCGCCGCCCGTGCGGCGTTCGCCACGAAGAGCCTGTACGTCACGAAGTACGACCCCGACGAGCGCTACGCCGCGGGCGACTTCGTCAACCAGCACCCCGGCGGTGCCGGCATCCCGGCATTCATCGCCGGCGACGAGCCGCTCGTGGGCGAAGACGTGGTGCTGTGGCACACCTTCGGGCTCACGCACTTCCCCCGCAACGAGGACTGGCCCGTCATGCCGATGGACTACGCCAAGTTCACGCTCAAGCCGTACAACTTCTTCGAGCGGAACCCCGTGCTGAACGTGCCCGCACCGGCCTCGACGCACTGCTCGCCCGCCGCGCACGCATCCGAGCACGAGCACGGCCACGACGCGGGCGACGCCCCGGCCGCCGAATGCCACTGCTGAGGCGATGAGCGAGATCCTCCACGTGGCGGCGGTCGCCCCCGCCGCGGTCGGTGCCTGCTGTCTGGCAGCCGATCGCGCGCGGGTGCGACCGCCCGAGGTCCTGGCATCCGCCCTCATGCTCCTGGCAATGCTGGATGCCGCGGTGTTCGGGGTGGTCGCTCCGGTCTGGTGGACGGGGCTCCTGCTCGCCGGCGCGATCGCACTCACCGTGTGGCGCCGGCCGCGTCAACGCCGGACGCCGCACGTCCCCGCGCTGATGACCGTCCATACGACGCTCGGAATGGTCGTGATGGGCGGGCTGCAGCTCGGCATGGGCGGGCACGCCGCCCCCGCCGGCCATGCCCATGGGCTCGCCCTGGCGCCCGTGCTGCTCGGCACAGCAGCGGTCTACGCGGTGCTGTCTCTCAAGATGATGCGTCGGATGCGGGCTCGGCTCGACCGCGCCCAGATCGGTGCGATGGCGGCATCCGTCGCTCTTATGGCGGTGGCGTCGGTGTGACCCCGCGCGCGGCTCGCGAGGTCACGTGTGCCGAAGAGACGCGCGTTCCGCGGCCCGGGCCGCGCGCCCCGTCAGCGCGGCCGCACCACCACCGGGTGCCCGGCAAACCGCGGGCATCGAGCCGTGGCGGGTGGCGTCGCTGCTGCTCGCCGAGATCGGCCTCGACGCCGACTGAGCGCGCCCTCCCACCCGACGGCACCGCGGGGCGGGAGGGCCTCGCCGCTCGCCCGCCCCGCGGATCCTGCGCGGTCAGCGGGCGAGACGCAGCGTGACCAGTTGGAACGGGCGCAGGTCGAGTTCGACCACTCCGCCCGCCACGCTCGTCACCGCGGCGGCGTCGACCTCGCGCTCGAGCAGATCGGTCTCGGTGACACCCGCGACCTCGAACCCGGCCTCCACGCGCGCGCGCGTGCGCTCGCCCAACGCCTCGTACAGGCGCACGACGACGTCTCCCGAGCCGTCCTGCGCGAGCTTGACCGCCTCGACGACCACCCCGGGACGATCGAGCGTGACCAGGGGTGCGACCGTCGACTCGGCGGCATCCGCCACCGTGCGCTCGGGCAGGTTGGTGCGGTAGCCCTCGGCCACGGCGTCGACCACGTCGGCGCCCACGACGATACCGACCTCGAGGTGGTGCGCTCCCTGGTCCTGACCGGGATCGGGGAATTTCGCCGAGCGGATGATCGACAGCCGCACCAGCGAGAACGTTCCACCCGCCCCGCGCTCGTGGCGCGTGATGTCGTGGCCGTAGGTGGAGTCGTTGGTGACGGCCACGCCGAACCCCGGCTCGGCCACCCGGACCCAGCGGTGGGCGGCGGTCTCGAAGCGCGCGGCGTCCCACGAGGTGTTCGTGTGGGTCGGACGAACGACGTGACCGAACTGGATCTCGCTGGCCGCGCGATCGGTGTGCACGTCCACGGGCACACCGAGCTTGAGGAGCTTCTGCTGCTCGTGCCAATCGACCTCGAGCGAGAGACGCACCGTGCGCGACCCGTTGGCCAGGGCGATGCGCGTGACGATCGTGGAATCGCCCGTGCGTCGCTCGACCAGCACCGCGTCGCCGTCGAGGCGGACGGCCTCGGCGGAGTCGAGGGGGGTGACATGGCGACGGTAGGTCTCGTCGATGTCCCACGCGTCCCACTGGGTGGGAGTGTCGCGGAACACCTCGAACAGCCCCGCCGACTCTCCGGCGGGAACGGCCTCGCGACCCGAGGCGACCTCGATCATCGAGGTGATCAGACCGCGGCCGTCGACGACCACGCGCACGAGGCCGTTGTCGAGCACGAAGCCCTCGCCCGCGGGCCGGGGTGCGACGTCGCCGGCCGGGACCGCGGGGGCGATCGCGAGCGCCGGGGTCCCGGCACGACGGTGAGGCGCGGCGTTCGCCACGACCGCGTGCTCCCCGGTGCCCACGAGAGCGCGGAGGCTGTCGGCGATGATCTGCTCGAGCTCCGTCGCGATCGCCGCGTAGTTGCGCTCGGCATCGCGGTGCACCCACGCGATCGAGGTGCCGGGCAGGATGTCGTGGAACTGCTGCAGCAGCACCAGGCGCCACAGGCGACGCAACGCCCCGGCCGGGTAGGCGGCACCGGTGCGCACGGTCGCGGTCGAAGCCCACAGCTCGGCCTCGCGCAGCAGGTGCTCGCTGCGGCGGTTGCCCTGCTTGGTGCGCAGCTGGCTGGTGTACGTGCCGCGGTGGAACTCCAGGTACAGCTCCCCCGCCCACACGGCCGGATCGGCGTACTCGGCCTCGGCCGTTTCGAAGAAGGCACGCGGGGTGGAGTGCTTCACCACCGGCGCGCCCTCGAGCGAGTGCGTGCGAGCGATCGTCGCGGTCATCTCGCGGGTGGGTCCGCCGCCGCCGTCGCCGAAGCCGTAGGGAAGGAGCGAGGTGCGCGCGCGGCCCTTGTCGGCGAAGTTGCGCTCGGCGTGCGCGAGGTCGGCCGCGGTGACCTCGGAGTTGTACTTGTCGACCGGCGGGAAGTGCGTGAAGATGCGCGAACCGTCGATCCCCTCCCAGCGGAAGGTGTGGTGCGGGATGCGGTTGGTCTCGTTCCACGAGATCTTCTGCGTGAGGAACCAGCGGGCGCCCGCGGCCTTCATGATCTGGGGCAGCGCTGCGCTGTAGCCGAAGGAGTCGGGCAGCCACACCTCCTCGGTGTCGATGCCGAACTCCTCGAGGAAGAACGACTTGCCCTCGACGAACTGCCGGGCCATGGCCTCGCCGCCCACCATGTTGGTGTCGGACTCGACCCACATGCCGCCCACCGGCACGAAGCGCCCCTCGGCGACGCGCGCCTTGAGCCGCTCCCAGAGGGCCGGGTAGTGCTCCTTCATCCACGCGAACTGCTGCGCGGACGAGCTGGCGAAGACGAACTCGGGATCTTCGTCCATGAGCGAGAGCACGTTGCTGAAGGTGCGCGACACCTTACGGGCGGTCTCCCGCACCGGCCAGAGCCACGCCGAGTCGATGTGCGCATGACCGACCGCGTGCAGGACATGAGCGCTGGATGCCGCGGGGGCGGCGAGCAGAGGAGCGAGCGCGTCGCGACCGGCCTGCGCCGTCGCCGCGACGTCATCGGGATCGACCGCGTCGATCGCGGCATCCATTCCCTCGAGGAGGGTCGCCCGGCGCGCGGAGGTGGCGTCGAGCTCGGCGATGAGGCCGTGCAGGAGCCGGAAGTCCTGCAGCAGCTCCCACACCGCGAGGTCGCGCAGGCCGATCGACATCTCGCGCAGCGTATAGAGAGGAGCATCTCCCGCCGTCGCGGGGTCGCCGAGGTGCGTCGGCTCGAACGTGAAGAGGCTGCCCACGTCGGGGTTGGAGGCGGCCTCGACGAGCACGTCGATCCGGCCGTCGGTGCCGATGGCCGCCGCGGTGGCGTTGTTGAAGGGCGAAACGCCCTTGATCGGTGCCCCGTCGCGGTTCCAGATCAGCGCCTCGCACTGGAAGCCGCTCTGCCC
Organism: Microbacterium sp. SL75; assembly: GCF_026625865.1. Classification (NCBI taxonomy): domain Bacteria; kingdom Bacillati; phylum Actinomycetota; class Actinomycetes; order Micrococcales; family Microbacteriaceae; genus Microbacterium; species Microbacterium sp. SL75. The sequence goes on from NZ_CP113067.1 coordinate 373,295, forward strand.
GGCGGTGAACCCGAGGTCGACGACGAACTCGGCCACCGTCCCGGCGGGCAAGGTGCCCGAGCCGTCACGCCAGGCGGCGGGGATCTCTCCCGACACGGCGAACCAGGTGGTGCCCCACGCCCGACCCCACGGCGTTCCGACGGCGAAGGGGCGGTACTCGGCATCCCGAGCCTCGGCGAAGGTCACGGGCTCGCCGGGGGCCTCCCATGCCTGGATGTCGAGGGGCTGGCGGGCGCGGTAGACGGCGGGGGCGAGACGCTCGCGGACGAAGCGTTCGATGCGCATCTCGGTGAGCGCGGTGCGGTCGTGCATGAAGGTGGATTCCTTGTCTGGGGGGACGGGTCAGCCCTTGACCGCGCCGGCGAGGGCCGACGGGCCGCCGAGTCCGCGCTGCACGAGCACGTACAGGCCGAGGACCGGAAGGGAGTAGACGATCGAGTAGGCCGCGAGCTGGCCGTAGGCCACGGCTCCGAACGACCCGAAGAAGTTGAAGATGCTGACCGCCGCCGGCTGGTAGTCGGGGCTGAGCAGCAGCACGAAGGGAACGAAGAAGTTCCCCCACGCCTGGATGAACGTGAAGATGAACACCACCGCGATGCCCGGGCGCATGAGGGGCAGCACGATCTGGACGAGGGTGCGCATCGAACCCGCACCGTCCATCCATGCGGCGTGTTCGAGCTCGACGGGTACGCCGTCCATGAAGTTCTTCATCATCCAGATCGCGATCGGCAGAGCGCTCGCGGTCAGGAAGAGGATCGTGCCGCCGATCGAGTCGATGAGATTCAGCTGCACGAACAAGCTGTAGACCGGCACCATGATCGCCGTGATCGGAAGGCACGTGCCGAAGAGCACCGCGTAGAGGAAGGGCTTTCCCACGCGCATCCTGTACCGCGACAGCGGATAGGCGGCGAGCGAGGCGAGCACGACCGTCGCGATCGAGGTGCCTCCCGCCAGCAGGACGCTGTTCCACAGGGGCTGGAAGAGCAGGTCGGGCTTCATGACGGCGGCGAAGTTGTCGAGGGTGACGACCTCGGGCATCTTGATGGCGAGGGTGGGTTGCGCATCGAGCGAGGCCGTGACGAGCCAGACGAGAGGCACGACGAACAGGATGCCGACGACGAGGAGCAGCGTGTTGGCGACGACCCGCAGCACACGGGTACGCGGCGACGACAGGGACGCCTTCTTGCGCGCGGGTGCACGGCGCGACGACCGGACGCGAGCGCCGGTGACCTCGGGAAGGGTGGCGGTGGTCATGAGGAGACCTCCTCGCGCAGCGCGCGGACGTAGAAGAAGGAGAAGATCGCACCGATGAGCAGCATGATCGTGGCGATCGCAGTGCCGTACCCGAGCTCGCCGAACTTCAGGCCCTCCTGGTAGGCGAGGATCGGCAGCGTCGTGCTCTTGTTGCCGGGGCCACCGCCGGTCATGACGAAGATGAGCGTGAAGACCGAGAGGGTCTGCAGCGTGACGATCATCGAGTTCGTCCCGATGGTCGAGCGGATCATGGGGATCGTGATGAGCAGGAGGCGCTTGATGCCGCTCGCGCCGTCGACCTCGGCGGCCTCGGTGATCTCGGGCGGCACGTCGGCCAGAGCCGCCGAATAGACCATCATCGAGAAGGCCGTCCCGCGCCAGATGTTGGCGAAGATGACCATGAGCACCGGCATCGTGAACAGCCAGCTGACCGGGTCGAGCCCGAAGACGGCGAGGATGGCGTTGAGGGTGCCGTTGTCGCGGAAGAAGGCGTAGGCGGCGAAGGCCGCGACAATCTCGGGCAGCACCCACGCCGTGACGACGATCGTGCCGACCACCGCGGTGACGACGCGGTTGCCCGAGCGCATCATGAGAGCAAGTGCGAGACCCAGGATGTTCTGGCCGATGACGGCCGAGAAGAACACGAAGACGATCGTGTTGACGACCGCGACCGGGAAGTCGGGGGCCTTGAAGAGCTGGGTGTAGTTGTCGAGGCCGACGAACTCGCTCGCGACCGCCGTGGAGCCCGAGAGCGTCGCGTTGGTGAGGGAGCCCCACAGCGAGACGAGGATCGGACCGAGCAGGAACACGGCGAGCAGCAGTGCTGCGGGAAGGAGCGGGAGCGCCCGGGCCGAGGACCGGAGGCCGCGCGTCTTGGCGCGCGACCCCCGGTCGGTTCCGGTCGCCCCGGTCTGAGCCAGGGCGGTCATGCTCAGCCGTTCTGGGTGTTGTCTTCGCCGACGATGCCGATGACGGCCTGATCGTAGGCGGCGGCCGCGTCGTCGACGCTGGACTGCCCGGTCATGACGGCTTCCATGGCGACCTGGATCTGGTTCGAGATCTTGTCGTAGTCCTCGGTCGCCGGACGGAAGTGCGTGGTGTCGACGAAGCTCGAGAACGTCTTGAAGCTCGGGTTCGCGTCGAGGTACTCGCTGGACTGGGCCACGTCGGAGCGCACCGCGATCTGGCTGTTGTCGATGTTGTAGGACGTGGCGTTGTCCTTGTTGACGGCCGTGGAGAGGAAGTCCCACGCGGCGTCGGCGTTCTTGGTGTTCTTGCCGATCGCGAGCGTCCACCCGCCCGACATGCTGGTCGTGCCGGGCGCCTGCCCCTTCTGCGTCGGCATCGCGGCGATGCCGAGGGCGTCGCTCCATGCGGGCCACGGGGCCGTGCCGCCGTCGACCCAGGCGGCCGACTGCCAGGAGCCGTCGAGGGCGATGGCGAGCTTGCCCTTGGGCAGCCAGTCGGCGGTCACGCTGGTGAAGATGTTGGGGTCGAGCGCCTGCTGGAGCGAGGGCCCGAGGCCGCCCTGGTAGACGTCGCTGACGAACTGCAGCGAGTCCTTGAAGCCCTGGCTGCCCACCACCCACTTCTTCGAGGAGGTGTCGTAGAGGCTGTCTTCGGTGCCGTAGAGGAGCATCTCGAGACCCTGCATGGATGCCGCTTCGCCGGCCGTCTTGCCCGAGTAGACGTTGATCGGGATGACGTCGGGGTCGGCCGCCTTGACCTTCTCGGCCGCGGAGAGCACGTCGGCCCAGGTCTTCGGCTGCCAGGGCACCGAGATGCCGGCCTTCGCGAAGATCTCCTTGTTGTACCAGAGGCCGCGGGTGTCCGTGCCGAGCGAGACGCCGTAGGTCTTGCCATCGGGGCCGAGACCGGCCTGCTTGGCCCCCTCGGCGAACTGCGACCAATCGCTCCACGTCGAGAGGTAGTCGTCGAGGGGAAGCAGGTAGCCGGCGGCCGCGTCGGACTGGATCTTGAAGGTGTCTTCGTACTGGACGTCGGGGGCGGTGCTGGCCGACTTGTTCATCAGCGCGAGCTTCGTGTAGTAGTCGGCGCCCTCGGCCTGGATCGGCACGAGCTCGACGGTCATACCCGGATGCGCGGCCTCGTACTGCGACTTGGCGGTCTCCATCAGCGTCTGCATCTGGTTGAAGGTCGCCGTGGTCTGGTACGCGACGCGGATCGTCTTTCCGTCGCCCGCACCCGCGCTCCCCGCGGAGCAGCCGGCGAGGGCCACGGTCAGGGCGGTGGCGGTCAGAAGACCGGTCGCCATCGTCAGTTTCTTCATTGAAGCTCCCTTGCTCGGGTGGAGACACCGCGTCGCCAGAACCTTTTATAAATCAAATGGACTAACTCGGCAAGTCCGAGAGCGCGAGCGCGCGTAACGATCGGGACTCGCCCGGCTATGAGAGACGGTGGGCGCGCCTCAGAGCGCGATCATCATGCGCGCCGGCCGCGCGGAGAAGGCACCGTCGAGCATGAGGCAGGCGGCCCCGACGGCCGCCACATCGGACCCGACACGTGAGCGGCGCACGACGATCTCGCGCGTCGCGGTCGAGGCGGCGTCCACCGCGACGCGCTCGGCGACGATGTCGCCCAGGACTCCCGCGAGACGCTCCCACACCGGACCGCCGAGGACCACCTCGTCGACGTCGATGAGGTTGTTCGTCACCACGAGCGCTCGGGCGATGCGCGCCCCCGCCTGTCGCAGCACGGCGGCCGCGCGCTCCTCGCCCTCGCGGGCGTCTCGCACGAGCCGATCCAGATCGGGACGGGTGTCCCCGGCGCGAGCGGGAGCGTACCCCGCCTCGGCGAGCAGCACGCGCGGCTCGATCGACACCCCCAGGCAGCCGTGTGCCCCGCAGGCGCACCCCGGGCCCTCGGGATCGACGACGACGTGGGCGATACCGCCCGCGTTGCCGGTCCGTCCGCGCACGGGAGCACCCGCGATCGCAAGTCCGACGCCGACGCCGGCACCGTAGTACAGGAACATCGCGTCGCCGAGAGCATCGGAGCGGTCGAACCACATCTCGCCCACCATGGCGGCGGTCACGTCCTTCTCGACGATGACCGGCAGGCCCGTCACGGCTCCCAGGTCTTCGCGCACGTTGACGTTGTGCCACTCGGGCAGCAGGGGCGGGTCGAGCAGGCGCCCCCCACGCGCGTCGAAAGGACCCGGGGCGGCGACTCCGACACCGAGCACGAGCTCGCGCGGGATGCCGGCGCGCTCGACGATCGCGTCGACGGCGGCACCCACGGCATCCACGAGACTCCCGGGGGCGGACACGACGGGGCGGGCGATCTCGTCGTGGACGATGACCTCGCCCGCCATGTCGACGACCACGATCGTGTCGACCACGGGATCCAGGTGCACGCCGACCGCGAATCGCGAGCGCGGCGCGAGCTTGAGCATCGTGCGCGGCTTGCCGGGGCCGGAGATGACCTTGCCCGCCTCGACGATGAGTCCCTCATCGGCCAGGCGACGGGTGACATTGCTCAGCGTCTGCGCGCTGAGACCGGTGCGCGCCGTCAGCTCGACCCGGCTGAGTCCCTCGGGCGAGCGCCGGATGTGGTCCAGCACGAGCGTCTGGTTGTACTCCCCGACGGCGGGCAGGTTGGATCCGGTGCGCATGACCCCCGCCCTCGTTCGCCGGTCCGCGGCGCGGGCCCTCTCGCCCAGATTACGCCCGCTCATCCACGCACTTCTCGGTACGGTGCGCTCAGGACTGCAGCGCCAGTGCGGCCGCGCCCAGCAACGGTCCATCGCCGTCGAGACCCGAACCGACGATGCGGCACCGCCTCGCATAGGCGTGCAGCGACGCGGCCTGGGCTGCGGCGCGCACCTGGTCGACGTAATCGGGGGCGACCTGCGAGAAACCGCCGGCGATGGCCACGGCCTCGAGGTCGCACAGCGTGGCGGCCGCGGCGATGGCCTGGCCGACCGCGGTCGCCGAACGGCTCACGGCGGCGATGGCGGTGGCATCCCCCGCCGCGTGCGAAGCGGCGAGATCCAGACCGGTCTCGCCCTCCCAGCCCTGCGACCTCGCCCACGCGACGGTCCCGGGCCCCGCGGCGACGGCCTCGAGCGTCGCCGCCACGATCTCGCCCTCCTCGAGGGTGCGGACGAAGGTCTGGCCCAAGTGGCCGGCGTTGCCGCTCGCTCCGCTGACGGGACGACCACCGAGGACGAGGCCGCCGCCCACGCCGGTCGACACGACGATGGCCATCGCGTCGTCGCAGCCGACGAGGGCCCCGCGCCAGTGCTCGGCGAGGGCGATGCAGGTGCCGTCGAGCGCGAGATGGATGGGGCCGTCGACCAGCCCGCGCAGCACCTCGTCGACGGGCAGCCCCGCCGCCAGCGGGAGGTTCAGGGGCGACACCGAGCGCGAGGGCAGGTCGACCGGGCCCGCGCTGCCGACGCCGATCGCGGTGACCGTGGCTCCCGGTACGGCGGCGAGCGCGGCTTCGGCGGCCGCGCGGACGTTTCCGGCGATGGCGTCGCGGTCGTTCTCACGGCCGGTGGGGCGTCGGTTCACGCTCGCGCGGACCACCTCGCCGGAGGCCGAGACCAGGGCCGCGTCGACCTTGGTCCCGCCGATGTCGACGGCGAGCACATGGGTGACGGCGGGCAGGGACGGGGTGGTGTGCGACATGCGCGGGCTCCTCGGGTGGACCAACGCTCCCCGATCCTAGGGGCGAGCCCCCTCTCCCCGAGTGACGCCTGTGCACCCGCGGCTTTCCGACCCCCGCCGCCGCGGCCCGGGTTACGATCGGGTCACGGTGGCGAGGACGCGCCCGCCTCCGCGACAAGAGAGATGCCATGGACGAGACCGTCACGCCCGAGGCGACCACGCGGCTGCGCCGCGCAGACGCCCCCACCGGCTCGGCTCGGCCCGGTGTCGACACCCCTCTCGACGCGGCGTCTTTCGCCCGGCTGACCGGGGACATTCTGGCCTCGGTGTCGACCGTCATCGACGGCAAGCCGGACGCCGTGCGCAGCGCCCTCATCGCGCTGCTCGCCGAGGGCCATCTGCTGATCGAAGACGTCCCGGGCGTCGGCAAGACGATGCTCGCGCGGGCACTGGCTGCCACGGTCGACGCGGACGTGCGCCGCATCCAGTTCACTCCCGACCTCCTGCCGGGCGACATCACCGGCGTGTCGGTCTTCAACCCCGTGCAGCGGCAGTTCGAGTTCACCCCGGGCGCGGTGTTCGCGCACATCGTCATCGCCGACGAGATCAACCGCTCCTCCCCCAAGACGCAGTCGTCGCTGCTCGAGGCCATGGAGGAGCGCCAGGTCACGGTCGACGGCCGCACGCACGTGCTCCCCTCGCCGTTCCTGGTCGTCGCGACCCAGAACCCGTTCGAGATGGAGGGCACGTACGTGCTCCCCGAGGCCCAGCGCGACCGTTTCCTGCTGCGGATCTCGATGGGATACCCGGATGCCGCGGCCGAGGCGCTCATGCTCCGCCAGCGCGACGCGGTGAACCCTCTCGACGCCCTGACACCGGTCGTGACCGCGCGTCAGGTGACCGCGCTGATCGCCTGGGCACGTGGCGTGCACGTGGCTCCCGCTCTCGAGGACTACGTCGTCGCCCTCGCGCAAGCCACCCGCAGTCACCCCGACATCCGTCTGGGGGCGAGCCCGCGCGCGACCCTGCAGCTCGTGCGCGCCGCCAAGGTGCGCGCCGCTCTCGACGGGCGCGCGTACGTCATCCCCGATGACATCACCGCTCTGCTGTCACCGGTCTTCGCACACCGCCTGATCGCCAACCGTTCGGCCGCGGGCGGGCGGGCCGGGGCCGCGGTCGTCGCCGACGCGCTCGAGCGCATCGCGACGAGCGTGCGCGTTCCTCTCGCCCCGCGGCCGTGAGCACCGGCGTGAAGCGCCTGTGGCCCTTCACCCTGCGGGGCACGGGGGCCGTCCTCCTCGCCGTCGCCGGGTTCGTGATCGCGCAGCGCGCCGGCATCCCGGAACTGCTGTACTTCGCCACCCTGCTCGTGGCTCTGCTGGCGGTGTCGGCGATCGCGCTGCTGCTGACGCGCGGCACGGGGTCGGTCTCACGTGTGGTGACGCCCGAGACCCCCGAGGTCGGAGGTCCGGCGACCGTCGTGGTGCGGACGACGCTCTCCAGCGCCCTCCCCACCGGTCCCGGACGATGGAGCGACACGCTTCCGGCGGGACTCACCGGCCATGCCCGGGGGACCTCGGCACCCATCGCCTCGACGCTCTCGGGTGCAGCGGGCACGGTCGAGGTGCGCTACGACGTGGTCGGCGCTTCGCGCGGCATCCACTCGATCGGTCCTCTCGAAGTGACGACCACCGATCCCTTCGGCCTGGTGCGCCGTCGCATCGCCCTCGGCCGGGCGACCTCCGTGACGGTGGCCCCGGCGATCGTCGATCTGGCTCCGCTCCCCTCGGCGTCGGGTGAGGCGGGCGGCACGCGCCAGACCGCGGCCCTGCAGCTGGGACAGGGGGCCGACAACCTCGTCGCCCGTCCCTACGCGCCGGGCGATTCGATGCGTCGCATCCACTGGCGGGCCACCGCCCACCGCGACACGCTGATGGTGCGCCAGGAGGAGCAGGAGTCCTCGCCGGCCGCCACCGTGGTGATCGACCGCGCGCTCTCGCGGTGGTCGCCGCTGGCCGCCCACGCTCCCGGCAGCGACCCCGCTTTCGAGACGGCGGTGACCGCGTGCGTCTCGGCCATCGCCCACCTCGTGCACGAGGGGTACACCGTCGACGTCGTCGACAGCGACGGCACTCTTCTCACCGACCCGGTCGAAGGCGGCGACGACGTCGAGGCGCGAGCGGCCGCCGCGGGTTTCGCGAGCCTGAGGGCGCGCGCCGACGACGCGTCCCACCGCGTGGTGCCGGTGACCGTCTCGGCTCTGCTGGGTCCCGTCGTCGTCATCACGGGGAACCTGCAGCCCGAGGACCACGCGGCCCTCGGGGCGGTCGGCACGCACTCGGCCCTTCCCGTACTGATCGTGGTGGCCGAGCACGCGCAGCTCGATGCCGTGCGGACCGCCGGCTGGCGCGCGGCGCACCTGCGCCCGGGGGCGGACGTGGCCCTCGCCTGGGACGACGCGATGGAACAGGGGTACGCCCGTGTCGGTCGCTGATCTCACCGTGCTGCGCACTCCCCGCCGTCGCCGCGACGCGACCCTGCTGACCATCGGTCTGTGCGCCGCGATCGCCGCCGCGATGCTGCCGGTCTTCTCGGTCATCGCCCCGGGCGCCTGGGTCGCGGGGGCCGTTCTCGTCGCCGGAGGCTCACTCGGCGCGGGACTGATCGTCCGTCTGTCGCGGCTGCCCGCCCTGGTGGCGAGCATCGCGGAGGTGGTCGTGTGGATCGTGCTGCTCACGGCGATCTTCGGCCGCTCCACGGCCCTGTTCGGTGTCATCCCCACCCCCTCGACCTTCACCTCGGTACCCGGGCTCGTCGCCCAGGCCTCGGCGGAGATCCGCGACGGCGTCGCCCCCGTCCCGCCGGATGAGGGCTTGGCGTTCCTCTTGATCGCCGCGATCGGCGCGCTCGCCATCGTCCTCGACCACGTCGTCCTGACCGCCCGGATGCCGTTGCTCGCCGGAGTGGGCCTGGTCGCTGTCTCGCTCATCCCGACGATCGCGATCCCCTCCGACGTCGATGTCGCGAGCTTCGTGCTGCTGGCGGCTGCTCTGCTCTTCCTGCTGCGGGTCGACACACGGGCACGTGCCGCGGCGTCCGCACGCCGCGACGATCGCGCTCGCCCCGCGCAGGGCCGCCGTCTCTTCGGGGTATCGGCCACCGCCCTGGGGGTCGCGGCCGTGGCTGTGATCGTCGCCGTGGTCGCGACCCCCCTGCTCCCGCAGCCGGGCCTGCGGTTCGCCAGCGGCGGCACGGGCGGCCTGGGTACGACGATCAACCCCAACCTCGAGCTCGGCAACGATCTGCGGCAACCGCGCGACGTCGAGGTGCTGAAGGTGCGCACGACGGGTCCGACGGCGCCGTACCTGCGCGCGGTCACCCTGTCGCGCTTCGACGGTGCCGTCTGGCAGCCCGACAGCTTCGACACCGTCCCGCTGCCCTCGGACGGCGCGGTGTTCGACCGCGTGGGCGTCGACGGCGACGTCGCCCTGGCCGATTGGACGACCACGCTCACCGTCGACCAGCTCGACAGCCCCTGGCTGCCGGTGCCGTACCCGGCCTCGACGGTGACGGGCCTGAACGGCGACTGGCTGGGCATGCCGCAGAACCGCACGGTGGTGACCCGCGCCGGATCCACACGCGAGCAGGTCTACGAGGTGCAGGCGAGCGTCCCCCGCCCGACCCTCGAGCAGATCCGTTCCAAGACCGTCGGCGGAACGGACCTCGACCCCGCGCTGACCGCGCTCCCCGCCGACGTGCCCGCCGTCATCGGCGACACCGCCCGTGAGGTCACCGCGAACGCGCAGACGCCCTACGACAAGCTCGTGACCCTGCAGAACTGGTTCCGCGGCAGCCAGTTCCGCTACTCGCTCGACGCCCCCGTCGATTCCGGGTTCGACGGAGCGGGCCTCGACGCCGTGGCGCAGTTCCTGCAGGTGCGCGCCGGGTACTGCGTGCACTACGCCTCGGCCTTCGCCGTCATGGCCCGCACCCTCGGCATCCCGGCGCGCATCGTCATCGGCTATCTTCCGGGCACCGCCTCGAGCATCCCTCAGCAGGGCGGCACCGAGTACTCCGTCAGCTCCAGCCAGCTGCACTCCTGGCCCGAGGTGTACTTCGAGGGCATCGGGTGGATCCCGTTCGAGCCGACGAACAGCCTCGGCGTGCCCACGAACTTCGCCTCGGGCTCCACCGGGAACAACACGACCACCCCCGACACCCCGAGCCAGGATGCCGAGACCCCGGCCGATCAGCCCTCGTCGGCGCCGTCGGAGGCCGCCGAGAACGACCCCGGGGCGCAGAGCACCGGCGGCGGTTCGGTGACCGCGCGTCAGAGCACGGCGTGGGTCGCCCCGGTCCTCGGGATCCTCGTGCTGCTGGTGCTCGCCGGGATCCCGGCCGTCGCCCGGATCGTGCGGCGTCGCCGACGCCTCGCCGCCGCGCGCGCGGGCGACCCGGTGGCCGCGTGGACGGCGATGCTCGAGGAGGCGGTGGATCTCGGCATCCCGGTCTCGTCTGCGCTGTCTCCGCGCGCCTTCGCGGTACTGCTCGTCGAGGAGCATGGCGCACCGTCCGACGACGTCGGTCTTCTCCGCGAGGCCGTCGAACGGGTGAGCTACGCGGGCGACAGCCTTGACCCCGCTCGGGGACCCGGTCTCGTCGCCGCCGTCACGGGCGTGCGTGCGGCTCTCGATGAGAGAACTGCACCGCTGCGCCGGTTCCTCGCGCGGGCGTACCCTCGCTCGCTCGTCGTTCGGCCCGGCGCCGAAGCGATCCAGCGAGAGACCACCGCCGTCTGACGAGTCACTGCCGGCCGCACACGCCTAGACCGCGGACACGGACATCCTCGATCGCCGGTATAGGCACGCCGCGCGAGAATTGCAGTATGCGCCAATTCACGTTCCCGAACGGAGTAACGGTCGGTTGCTATGCGGACATAGACGTGCACCTTGACGCCATCGCGACACTCCGTGTTGGAGCGGTGCTCGAGTCGGTCGCGCCCTACCTCTCCGGCGAAGCAGCGCTGATTGTGTTCTCAGAATCCGCGGAAGAAGCCCTCGGCCTCCCACCAGACCCGCTTCGCAGACGAATGAGAGATCGCACGGCGGGAGGTGAAGCCATGTGGTTTGACACCGCGCCCAACCGCGTCTCGCTATCCATAGAATTTCCGCCGATGGATGACGCCGACGAAGTCGAATCGATGATGAGGCGAAGCGCGAGCTCGTGGCGAAGCCTCCATTTCGAGTCGGCCACCTTCCGTTCTCACTCGGAAGGCGACGAAATTGAGGTGACGTTCACCCCAGACGTTGGCGTCGAGATGCGCGAGCTCGCACGTGATTGCATGCGGGTCATCGCGAGCGTCCGCGGAACGATGCTGTCTGTCGACTCTCCACACGGCGCGATGCAGTCCCTCCTTTCCCACGCGTGGGAGTCATTCCGGGGAGTACCAGAATCATCATGGCTAGAGGCAAAGGCAAAGCTGTGGGGTGTGGACAGCGCAGCCGGTCAATTCGAACTTGCCCTCGATGTCGCCAGCTTCGCCAACTCACCGGCGGGCGGCGTCATTGTCGTCGGGTTCACGACAACGCGGGACGAGTTTGATCGTGATGTGATCACTAACGTGGACGGCATTCGGAACATCGATGCGGCAGTCCCTCGCGTCGAAGAGATCATCAATCGATACATCACACCTCACCCTCGGGATCTGAGGGTCGAAGTGATTGAGCGCGGCGATCATCGCGTTCTCGTTGTCTATATCCCCCCACAGCCCGACGAGCACCTCCCCCATTTAGTCCTTGGCGGCACTCTTGCTACCGGGAAGTATTTCGGAGGCGGGTTCAGCTGGGTTGAGAGACGGGGCACATCGAAACGCTCGGTCTCGCTCGCCGAAGTTCAGCAGCTGCTCCGAACGAACCGCGCGCCTGGTGCGACCCCACCGAATTGATCACGAGGTCTGGGGTCCAGTCGAGAGTCAGCCGTCGCTCGTAGACTGTGACGAACGGGACGGGAGTCGAGATGGAGACCACCGCAGTGCGGGCGAAGAGCGTCGAGGCGGCGATCCACAGCGCCGAGATCGAGGGACTGAGTATCAGCAAGGCGACCCTCACCGACGCCGATGCGTATGTTGCCGGGAAGATCGACTCGACTGAGCTTGTCGACCGGGTGCGCAGCAGGTATGGCCTCTCCTGAAGTCGTCGATCCGTATCTGATACCGGGAACCAACGTCCTGAGGAACCTCCTCGGGCTCACCTCCGCAGCTGATCTCAGCGCCGCCGAGGCAGACCTCTCCTTCGTGAGAGCACTGCAGCTGCTGGATGAACCGGTTCCGGCGACAAACGATCTGCGCGAGCTGCAACGGATCCACCTTCACCTCTTCCAGGACATCTACGACTGGGCTGGGCAGGTGAGGACGATCGACGTACGGAAGAATGTTCCTGGCGCCGAGTTCTTCCTCCCCGTCGGCTACATTGAGCACGCCGCCAGCATCTGCTTCGCGGCACTCGCCGAGGACAATCATCTCTCCGGGCTACGCCGCGACGAGTTCGTCGAGCATATTGCCCATCACTACGAGAAAATCAACTACATCCACCCCTTCAGAGAGGGCAACGGACGAGTGCAGCGCATCTACTGGAATCGCGTCGCACTAGCCGCGGGGTGGCAACTCGACTGGCGCCCCGTCCACGGTGACGAGAACCATCTCGCGGCGCGCGCCGGGTCCGATCAGCAAGATCTCGGACCCCTCGTTCGCATGTTCGACAAAGTCGTCACGTTGCCGGACGACGAGACGCGCGCGGACTGGTCAGCCGACGAGATCCAACGCTTGGCGATACGCCCCGACCTGACCTGAGATCTCTGGGTAAACCATGTCTTATGAGGGACCCGCATCATGCGAGATGAGCCCCACCCCTTAGGGTGAGGCTCATCTCGTGGCGGAAGTGACAGGATTTGAACCTGCGAGGCGAGTTACCCCGCCTACATGGATTCCAGCCATGCTCCTTAGGCCGCTCGGACACACTTCCAAGGGACGATCTTACACGTCGCTCAGCCCCGCCCGAATCGGCGCCGGGTTCGGACGGTGATCGGGCTGTCCTCCGCCCTCCACGACATCGCGCGCACACCGGTGTCGCGCGAAAGCCGGGTGGTCACGGCATCCAGGAACTCGGGCGCGTCTCCCTCGATGAGCAGTTCGGCGTCGAGGATCACGCCCGCCGGCTCCTCGTCGACGCCGTCGTCTTCGTGGCTCGACATCGCGAGCACGAGGACATCGGGTGACTCCAGCGTGTCGGAGAGCAGCTCGCGCACTTCTTGCTCGCGCTCCTCGAGCGCGCGCACCGTGAGGACGAATGCCCCGATCGTCTCGGCGTTGGCGTCGGGGGCGCGGTCGACGAGGCGACCGAGCGGGCGGAGGAGGACGTGCACGAGGAGCACCAGCGCCGTCATCGTCAGCGCCGGCACCACCAGCCCGCCCGCGGCCAGGCACCCGACGGCCGCCGAGCACCACAGGGTCGCAGCGGTGTTGAGTCCCTGCACGGACAGGCCCTGCCGGAGGATCACACCACCGCCGAGAAAACCGACTCCCGAGACGACGTAGGCGGCGATCTGCAGCGAGCCCTGGCCCACCCCCAGCTCGCTGCCGAAGAGGACGAAAGCGGCAGCTCCCATGGCCACGAGCGCCTGCGTGCGAAGGCCCGCCGTGCGGGAGCGATACTGCCGCTCCAAACCGATGAGCACGCCGCACCCCGCTGCCAGCAGCAGGCGCAGCACGAAGTCGAGATCAGCCATGCGAAACACCCCTCGCGGCGGGGTCGGAAGCGTCGGTCATCGGCGCAGTATGTCAGAGCACGCTTTTCGGCAACCTGTGCAGCGTCACCGCCCCCACCGCCCGGAACGGGTGCAGCGGGTCGGGCGCCTCGGAGCCGGTCGGGCCGCCCAGCTCGCTGTGCACGAGCGCGCTCATGACCGCGTAGGCATCCATGCGGTCCCATCCCCGCGCGTCGACGAGCTCGTCGAAGACGTCTTCGTACCCGCGCCGGATGCTCTCCTGGACCGGGTCTCCGAGGCCGACGAAGATCCACTCCTCGTCGGTCTCGACCCGGGGCGCCCGCAGAGCGGCATCCGCGATGAGATCGATCGAGACCACGGCGACGCCCGCCGCCTCGATGGCGACGAACGACGACTCGCCGCGGGCCATCACGGCGTGGATGTCACCGATCGACAGGAGCGCGCCCTCGACCTCGACGGGCAGGTAGACCGTGGCCCCCGGAGCGACGTCGGTGAGATCCATGTTGCCGCCGAGAGCGGTCGTGGGCATCACGGTGGAGTTGCGCCCCGACGCGGGAGCCGTTCCGATGCACCCGATCATGGGTCGCGCGGGAACCACGTGCCGGTCGGTGAGATGCACGCCCTCGGCGTCGATCGGGATGCGACGGCTGATGACGCGCTCGGGCATGCGGTGCTGCAGCGCGCCCGCGCCGGGGAGGCTCTGCGACCAGCCGTAGTCGCCGAGGCGGATCTCGTGCACGTGCACGGCGAGGGCATCGCCCGGCTTGGCGCCCTCGACGTACACGGGCCCGGTCACCGGGTTGATCGGCGCCCGCAGCGCACCGAGATCGCCGTGGTCGTGGAGCTCGGCGTAGACCGCGTCGTCGGTCTCGAAGGCGATCGTCTCACCGGTCCCGGGCCGTAGGCGCAGCACCGGAGGCACCGATGCGTCGTAGCCGGGACGACCGTGATCCTTGCCGAGCCAGTGGTCGACGGTCATCGAGGGGCGACCTCTCCCCCGCCTTCACCGGCGGTGGACGTGGCGTGCTCGGGCAGAGGACCGGCGGCTCCCCCGTGCTTGCGGGCGAAGATCAGGTACACGATCCCCCCGACGACGAGCCACAGGATGCCGCCGACCTTGGCGGTCATGTCGGCGTTGAGCAGCACGTAACCGATGATGAGGAAGCCGACCAGCGGCACGACGAGGTGCAGCAGATAGTTCTTCGACTTCTTCTTGCCGAGGTAGTACGCCGCCACCGACACGTGCAGCAGCATGAAGCCGAGCAGGGCGCCGAAGTTCACCAGCGACGAGATCACGGCGATCTGGCCGACGAAGAACAGCACGAGCACCAGCGAGATGGCGCTGACCATCAGGATGGCGGCCATCGGAACCTGGCGAGAGGTCACCTTCGACAGGAAGGCGGGGAGGCGCCGGTCACGGCTCATCGAGTACAGCAGGCGCGAGGTCGCGGCCTGCGCCGCCACCGCGTTGGCAATACCCACCGCGATGACGTTGACCGCGAGGAACGCCGTGGCCCACCCGCTGCCGGCGGCCTTGGCCACCAGCAGGAAGAACGCGTTGTTGACCTCGTCGTCGCCGAACTCGATGGTGCCGGCGGCCAGGGCGCTCGCGAACCACGTCTGCGCGATGAAGAGCACCGCGACCACGAGCAGGGCGATGATCATCGCGCGTCCGCCGGACTTCCGGTCCCCCGTGGACTCCTCGGCCATCGTCGAGATGCCGTCGAAGCCGAGGAAGCTCAGCACCGCGATCGAGAGGGCGGTGGCGATGAGGGCGGGGTTGACCTTCTCGGCGTCCCAGAGCGGCGCCATCGTGAACTCGGCGCCCGGGATCGTGCCGGACGAGAGCGCGATCATCGCGATGACGACGAAGATCACCACGAAGGCGAGCTGGATGGCGAGCATGACGCGGTTCGCGATCTTGATGGAGCCGATGCCGAGGACGTTGATCACCGTGTTGACGACGACGAAGACCACGGCCCAGATCCACTGCGGGACATCGGGGAAGATCCCCGCCATCGACGACGCCGCGAAGACGTAGAGCAGGGTCGGCACGAGCAGGTAGTCGAGCAGGATCGCCCACCCGGCGAAGAAGCCCACGGTGGGGTGCAGACCCCGACCGACGTACGAGAACACCGAGCCCGCGATCGGGAACGCCTTCGACATCTGCGCGTAGGCGAGGGCGGTGAAGATCATCGCGATGACC
Organism: Microbacterium sp. SL75; assembly: GCF_026625865.1. Taxonomy (NCBI): domain Bacteria; kingdom Bacillati; phylum Actinomycetota; class Actinomycetes; order Micrococcales; family Microbacteriaceae; genus Microbacterium; species Microbacterium sp. SL75. Next base: position 389,171 of record NZ_CP113067.1, read on the forward strand.
CCGGTGAGGTAGACCAGCGGCACCATGCCGCTCGCGGCGTTGAACACGACGCCGAAGATCGCCCACGGCGCGATGGGCACCATGAAGACGAGACCGTAGACCACGAGGTCGAGGGTGGACATGGAGCGCTTGAGCTCCTGCTTGTAGCCGAAGGACTCCAGCGACTGCTGGGCCTCGGGGGCGTGATGCGACATCGGGTCTCCTGGTTCGGGTGGGGGTCGGGGTGCGTCGTCAGGGAAGGGGTGCGAGGAAGTCGGCGATGACCGCGCGGAAGGCCTCGGGCATCTCGAGGTGGGTGCAGTGGCTCGCCCCGGCGAAGACGTGCGACCGGGCGCCGGGGATGCGCTCGACGAAGGGCTCCCAGGTCTCGGGCGTGGCCTCGTCGAACTCGCCGGCGACCACGAGCGTGGGCACGGCGACCCGGGGCAGACGGTCGATGATCGTCCAGTCGCGACCGGTGCCGACGACGTGGAACTCGTTCGGGCCGTTCATCGTGAAGTAGACGGTCGGGTCGGCGAGCATCTGCTGCTCGCTGTCGACGAAGTCCTGCGGCATGGGGGTCACTCGGCAGACGTGCCGCTCGTAGAACACGCGGGTGGCCTCCGCGTACTCCGGGTCGTCGAGGGTACCCGCGGCTTCGTGGCGGTCGAGCGCCTCGCGGGCTCGTGCGGGGAGCTCGGCACGGAGGCGGGCCGCCCCCGCGAGCCAGAGGGCCATGGATGCCGGGGAGTTGCAGATCTCCAGGCTCCGCAGCCCCGCGGGCTGGCGGACGGCGATCTCGGCTCCGAGCATGCCGCCCCAGGACTGCCCGAGCACGTGGTACTCGTCGAAGCCGAGCGCGCGCTGCAGGTTGTGGAACTCGTCGACGAACAGCTGCGGCACCCACTGGGAGGCCGGGGCGTCGGGGTGGTGCGAACTCTTGCCGCAGCCGATCTGGTCGTAGTGCACGACGGTGCGCCCGGTCAGATCGGCGAGCGCGTCGAGGTTCGAGACGTAGTCGTGCGCCATCCCCGGCCCGCCGTGGAGGACGAAGAGGGGGGCCTTCCCGGAGGGCTCGGCCGGTTCGGTGAGTCTGGCCCAGGTGAAGCCGTCGTGGAAGGGAACGGTGATCTCGCGCTGCATGGAGTCATCGTGGACCCTTAAAGGTGCGTTGGCAAACCTTTTCTCCGGATTTAACATGGGAGAAACGACGGGAGCCCATGGCCGACACCGACGACGCCTCCCTGGTGGAGCGCGTGACCGAGCGATTGATCACCGCCGTCGCGGTGGGCGAGTTCCTCCCGGGTACCCGCCTGCCCGCCGAGCGCGACCTCTCGCCCCTCCTGGGCGTCGGCCGGACGACGGTGCGCGCGGCCCTCGACGACCTGTCCACGAGGGGTCTGATCGAACGGCGTCGGGGGCGCGGGGGCGGCACGTTCGTCACCGAGGAGTGGCCCGCCTCCATCGTCGTCGGCGTCGACCGCTGGTTCGAGGAGCGCTGGAGCGACCTGGTCGACGCGTGCACCGCGAGCTCGATGCTGCACTCCTCGCTCGCGCGCCTCGCCGCCGAGCGGCGCAGCGACGCCGACATCGCCGTCATGCGTGAGCGCCTCGCCGAGTTCCACTCCGCCGAGTCGGGCGGCCCCAAGCAGCGCGCCGACAGCCTGCTGCACCTCGCGATCATCGAGGCGGCGCACAACACCGCGCTGCGCGACATCCTGCTCGAGCACGAGCGACATCTGTCACTGTCGGCACCAGCGCACCCGTGGGGCGATCGCGGCAGTCATCGCCGCATGGAGACGCGCGCGGCGCGAGAGCACGACGCGATCGTCGATGCGATCGTTCAGGCCTTGCCCGAACAGGCCGCCGAGCTGGCCCGCCGGCACGTGCAGATCGACCTCGAGTTGTTCACCGAGGCGCGGGAGTTCGCGCGCCGCCGGGCAGCCGAGGCTGCGGCCGGCTGAGCATCCCGCTCACCTCGCCCGCGGAGAACGTTCCGCTCGCGCGTGGGCATCCTCCGCCGCGCGAGCCTGCTCACGTGGGCGGGTCAGCCGCCCAGACGCCCCTCGAGACCCGCGCGCACGGCCGGCCACTCCTCGCGGAGGATCGAGAAGTACAGCGTGTCCGACACACTGCCGTCGGGTGCGATGCGGTGCCGCCGGAGCCGCCCCTCTCGCGTCGCGCCGAGTCGCTCGATCGCGCGCGCACTGCGCTCGTTCCGCGCGTCGCAGCGCAGCGCCACTCGATTCACCTGCCACTGGTCGAAGGCGTGGGCGAGCAGCAGCAGCTTCGCGGCGGGGTTCGTGCGCCCACCCTGGAAGGCGCGGCCGTACCAGGTCGTCCCGATCTCGACCCGCCCCTGCGGCGGCACGTACTCGTAGAACGTCGTCGCACCGCGAACCTCTCGCGTCTCGGCGTCGCGCACGGTGAAGGCGTACAGCCCCGGCGTCGCGACCTGCTGCTCGACCCGAGCGGCGTAGGCCTCGACCGAATCCGCCCACGGGGTCGTCATGCGAGCCCAGAGCTCCGCGTCGGTCAGCGGCCACGCCTGCGCCGCGTCCGCCGGCTCCGCCGGGGTCAGACGGATGCCGTGACCCTCGAGCGTGATGTCGTGAGCGGTCATCGCGCCTCCAGCTGGCTGACGAACTCGTCGGCGGCGGCGAGCTGGCGCCGCAGGTCTTCGCGACGGCGATGCGCCTCGTCGCGAATGTCGGCGAGACGGGCCACCAGAGCGGAATCGTCCGGGGCCTCGGTGAGTCCGTCGACCACGGCGAGCAGCTCCCCCATCTGCTCGAGGGAGTATCCGAGCGGCTTCATCCGGCGGATGAGAAGCAACCGCGACTCGTCGTCGGCCGTGTAGAGCCGGAACCCGCCCTCGCTGCGCGCCGAGGGGCGGAGCAGCCCGATCTCGTCGTAGTGGCGAAGGGTGCGGATCGACAGCCCCGTCCGCTCGGCGAGTTCGCCGATCTGCATCGGCCGCACGTCGGTCATGCCATCCCCGATCCCGCAACCCTCTCGTTACGGTAGAGTTCGATAGGTCGCGATCGCGACCCCCCTATTCTTCCCCGCGTTGAAGCGGACCCCTCCCCCACCCCGGAGCATCACCATGACCTCTGCCCCCGCGCGCCCGCGCACCGAGCCCACCGTCCTGCAGGCCCTGCGTTCGCCTCGCCTGCTGACCCGCGAGGTGCTGGCCGGCCTCGTCGTCGCCATCGCCCTCATCCCCGAGGCGATCGCCTTCTCGATCATCGCCGGGGTCGACCCGCGCCTCGGGCTCTTCTCATCGTTCGTGATGGCCGTGGCGATCGCCTTCCTCGGCGGCCGCCCCGCCATGATCACCGCCGCCACCGGCGCGATCGCCCTGGTCATCGCCCCCGTGGCCCGCGAGCACGGGGCCGACTACCTGCTCGCGACGGTGATCCTGGGCGGCATCCTGCAGGTCATCCTCGGCATTCTCGGGGTCGCCAAGCTCATGCGATTCATTCCCCGCAGCGTCATGGTGGGCTTCGTCAACGCCCTCGCGATCCTGATCTTCGTCGCCCAGGTGCCGCAGCTGATCGGCGTGCCCTGGGCGGTCTACCCGATCGCGGCGGCGGGGCTGGCGATCATGTATCTGCTGCCGCGCGTGACCAAGGTCGTCCCGGCGCCGCTGGTCGCGATCGTCCTGCTCACCGCAGCCGCGGTCGTCTTCGGCATCTCGGTGCCCACCGTGGGCGACCAGGGCGCCCTGCCCGAGAGCCTGCCCGCCCTGCTTGTTCCGAACGTGCCGCTCACCGGCGAGACGCTCGCGATCATCCTGCCCTTCGCCGTCGCCATGGCGATCGTCGGCCTTCTCGAATCGCTCATGACCGCGGCCCTCGTCGACGACATCACCGACACCCCCTCGTCGAAGACGCGCGAGTCCCTCGGCCAGGGGGCGGCGAACCTGCTGTCGGGGCTGTTCGGCGGAATGGGCGGCTGCGCCATGATCGGCCAGACGATGATCAACGTGAAGGCCTCGGGAGCGCGCACCCGCATCTCGACCTTCCTGGCCGGCGTCTTCCTGCTCGTGCTCGTGCTGGCCTTCGGCGACGTGGTCGCCGTCGTTCCGATGGCGGTGCTCGTGGCCGTGATGATCGTCGTATCGATCGCCACCTTCGACTGGTACAGCATCCGCCCCTCCACCCTTCGCCGGATGCCGCTGAGCGAGACGATCGTGATGGTGCTCACGGTCGCCGTGACGGTGTGGACGCACAATCTCGCGATCGGCGTGGGTGTGGGCGTGATCGCCGCCGCGGTGCTCTTCGCACGACGGGTCGCGAGCGTCACCGCGGTGACGCGGTCCGTGGAGGGCGACACCGCTCGCTACACCGTGGAGGGCGAGCTGTTCTTCGCCTCGAGCAACGACCTGACCACGAAGTTCGCGTACCACGACGACCCTCGGCGGGTCGTCATCGACCTTTCGCGCTCGCACGTCTGGGACGCGTCCACGGTTGCAGCTCTCGACGCGGTGCAGACGAAGTACGCGCACCTCGGCACGACGGTCGAGATCGAGGGCATGAACGACACCGCCGCCCGGCTGCACGCGCGCCTGAGCGGAGGGCTCGGCGCGGGACACTGACCCCGCGCTCGCCTCGAAGGGGGCGGCCGGGGCCACGAGCCCGCCGGTGGATCCCGCTCGACGCGAGCCCGCCGCCCTCAGGACCGCAGCGTCATCGACGGCGTCTCGCCGAACTCCCCGCGATACATCGCGGCGAAGCGCCCGAGGTTCGAGAACCCCCACCGTGCCGCGATCGCCGCGACCGTCTCGACCGACGGGTCGGCGCTGCGCAACTCGGCGCGTGCGGCGTCCAGACGCACGCGGCGCAGGTACTGCATCGGGGTTCGTCCGGTGGCCGCGCGGAACGCGTACTGCAGGCCGCGCGGCGACAGACGAGCCGCCTGCGCGATATCGGCCAGCACCACGGGCTCTGCCGCGTGCGCCTCGACGTACGCCTTGGCCCGGCGCACCGGGGCGGGCAGCGGCCGCGAGGGGCGGCCGGCCGCGAGGGCCTCGGTGAAGGTCGTCGGGAAGGCGAGGAGCGAGGCCTCCAGCAAAAGGGTGCGGGCCTGCTGCTCGATGATCGGGGTTCGTTCGGGTGAGCGCAGCAGCACGTCGCGGGCGTACTCCCACGTGCGCGACCAGTAGCGCAGGCGCTGCTCGCTCACCGGCGCGTACCCTGTCGGCCGGACGCGCAGGGTGTCGTCGCCCGACAGCCGCCGCGCGGCTTCGTCGAAGTCGGAGCGGGCGAACGAGACGGCGGTACCGGCGATGCGCCCGGTGAAGGCGATCTCGAGAGGGCGGTCGACGACCATGAACGGCACCGCCGTGTCGATGCGCTCGCGACGGTAGGTACCCGATACCCGGGGACCGGCGATACGACCGACCACGACCTGATCGCGCGGATCGGACTCGACGATCATCGTCGAACCGATCGTGTAATCGCAGAAAGCGAAACCGGGCTCGGAGGCCGCATGCCAGGCGAGAGCCGGCTGGATCACCTCGGCGCGCGAGATGCGCGCTCCGGGAACGACGGTCTGCCACAGGTGCTCCACCGTCTCGGCGTCGCGGGTTTCGATGTTCGTATGCTCCACGCCTTTTTCCTAAATAGTCCGAGGATGTGCGGCAAGACCATTGCGCTCAGTGGCGGGGGCCACTATGGGAACGCTCTCACACGCTCAGCCGAAGAGACCGCGGCGTCGTGGATGCCCCCCATCCGCATTCCACGCTATCGCTCATAGAAATTGCGATGCGCATTTCGGCGGATTCGGACCGCGTACGTCAATCGGCATCCGGAATGCGAAAGATGAACTCCGTGCAGATTGACCCGACGTACGTCGACCGGCCATCATCCCCGAGCAGCAACTCGCTGCATCCTGACCGCTCTCCGTTCCCCGGCGCGGTGGTCGGCAGGCGCCTCGAGGCGGAGCTCGTGACCCCGCCCGGGGCGCCTGGTGCGGCCCATAATGGGACGGGGGCTACCCGGCGTCCGCCAGGGAAGGGAGCTCTCATGCCATTTCGCACGACCACCACGCTGCAAACCTGGGTCGACGATTTCCGAGCGCTCGGCTACGACGACGCAGACATGCTGCGCGTCATTCCCCAGGACCTCGACGACGGCGCCGATGCGGGACTCATCGCCGCCCGGCTGAAGAGCGTTTCGACGACGTTCTTCATCGCCCCCGGCCCCGAGCTGCACTCCACCGAATGGGCCGTGACGTTCGAGCCCCGCGAAGACGCCGCTCCCCTGCCGGCCGGTCGCGTCATGGCGCTGTCGGGTGAATTGGCGACGTTGTCGGCGTTGTGTTCTTTCCTCCAGGCACGATCCGAGGCTTTTCTCGCGAACGTCTGAGGCCGCCGGGCGCGACGGGTCGAGTCGAAGAAGCTCAGCTCACGGCTTGCGCGGTGATGCGGTCGAGGACTTCGGCGAGCCGTTTCGCATCGACGGGATCCACGTCGGCGATCGCCGCTTCGACGGCGGTGTCGAAGGCGCGAAGCTGTGACCACGGCGCAGTGTCGAGGTCGATGATCACCGTGATGTGGTTCACCCGACGATCTTGTTCGTCGAGGTCGCGCCGCACGGCACCGCGCTGCACGAGGCGGTCGATGAGCGTGGTGACGCCGGCCGAGGTGATGCCGAGGTGGTCACGCACGTGCGAGGGCCGAGCCCCGGGATTCTCGGCGACGAACAGCAGGGCGCGAGCGTCGAGCTCGTTCAAGGACAGCTCACGACGCGCTTCCGCGGCGGCGACCCGGCGGGCTTCGCCGTAGGCGAGGAGGGCGCGGCCGACCTCCGACCCCGGCGCGGGGCGAGACGAAGTTTCGGGGGACGAGTGCACGACCCATGATCGTACCCACTCCGGCCCAGTGTCCAGTCCGCTTGCACGGAGCGGCGCAGGATGCTCCACCGGCCGCTCGACACGCGGCGGACCGGGTGATGGGTACGTCGAGACTCCTGTCAAGCCGGTCTCACGCCCCTCCCCCCGGGTCTATGACGTACACAGCGCCGTCGGGAGACGGGAGCAAGGAGAACACCATGATCCACGGACAGCAGAGCGGACGACAGACGGGCTCGGTGTGGAGCATCGCCATGACGGCCGCGATGGGCAACGGCATCGGGCCGCGCTCGATCGAGGAATCACCCGCGCCGCGCACGGCGAGGCGGTGGCCCTGGTCGCGCACGGGCTCGGCCGGTGAGGCGATGGCGGACGCACTCCGCGCCTGATTCCACCGCCCCTTCACCCGGCGCGTCGGCTTCTTCCCCCGGAGGTCGGCGCGTCGGCTCGTGTCCGGGCGTTCACACGATGGTCTCCACGGTGTAACCCGCCGCACCTGGTCGAGGCTCCAGCATGGGACGACCGCACCCGCGGTAGTGGATCCCGGCTTGGAAAGCGACCTCGATGACTCGACCCGTGCGTGTGCTCTCGCTCTACGAAGGCTTCTTCGCCGGAGGCGCGCGAATCCTCCATTCCGATGTCGTCGAGGGGCTCGCGGCCGACGGGACGCAGGAGCACCGTGTGCTGTCGCTGACGTCCGCCGCACGGCGGGACGCGTCCCTGCAGTTCGCGCACGACGACACCCGGTTTCGTCGTCTGCAGGAGCGCGGGGTCCGCATCGACACGTTCGACCGCGTCGCCGGTGACCGCCCCCCGGGCCCCGACGAGTACACGAGGGACGAGCTCACGCACGCCGCGCGCCTGTTCGCGGAGGCCGACGTCATCCTCTCGCTGAAAGAGCAGCCGCTCAGCCTGGTCGTCGCCCTCGAGCGCGCGGGCATGCTGCCCGACCGCGCGATCGCCGCCTGCCTGCACCGCTCCGACCCCACCCACTCCGGCCCCGCCCTCGGCTGGCTCGTCGAGTCGGCTTCCTGCGGGGCAGTCACGGCGACGATCTCCTGCGCGGAGTCGACCTCCCGCGCCTACGCGCGCGCCGGCGTCTCGGCCGGTGAGGCCTGGGTCATCGACAACGGCATCGACACCCGCCGCTTCCGCCCCGGCACGCGCGCCGAGCGGCGACGGATCCGCGCGGGGCTCGGCATCCCGGACTCCGCCCCCGTGGTGCTGCTGGCCGCGCGCTTCGATGCGATGAAGGACCCCGGACTGTTCCTCCGGGCCGTCGCGGCGCACGCGCGCACGGCGCCCGGGACGCAGTACGTCGTGTGCGGATCGGGCATGACCCGCGCCAACCCGGCCTTCGTCTCGCTCCTCGCCGACAGCGGCGTCGACGACGGCGTGCCCCTGCACGCCCTGGGCCTTCGCGAGGACATGCCCGAGCTGTACCGCATCGCCGACGTCGTCGCTTTGACGAGCGCCTTCGGTGAGGCCTCTCCCCTCTGCCTCGTCGAGGGAGCGGCATCCGGAGCTGTTCCGGTGACCACCGACGTCGGAGACGCCGCGCGCCTCGTCGAGGGGTTCGGCCTGGTGACGGCGCGCGACGTCGACGCGATCGTCCAGGCCTGGGGAGACGCCCTCGCCCTCGGCCCGGCGCTGCGCGCAGCCGCCCTCGCGGCCCGGGCCCGCATGGACCGGGGCCGCATGATCGCCGACTACCGAGCGACGGTCGAGAACCTGCTCGTGTCGCGCATGCTGGCGGCCTGAGCCCGGCGCACCATAGACGGCGTGCCGACACGGCGCCATCCCCGACGAAGGGCGGCGGCGCCGTGTCTACAGTGAGGCATGACCGCCCGTATCCTCTCGATCGGCACGGCCCTGCCCGACACTCGTGTCGACCAGTCGACCCTGCGTGACCTGTTCGCCGCACAGCCCGGTTTCGACCGCAAGGCCCAGCGGCTCGTGGGGGCCGCCTTCGATGCCGCGGCCATCGACACCCGGCACGTGGTCCTTCCCCAACTCGCGGGCGGGCAGGGCGACGCACTCGAGGTCCGCGACGGCGACACACTCCTCATGCCCCCGACCGGCGCGCGCAACGACGAGTATCGTCGCACCGCTCCACCGCTGTTCGCCGAGGCCTCTCGCGCCGCCATCGCAGGTTCGGGACGGACCGCGGATGCCATCTCCCACGTCGTGACCGTCTCGTGCACCGGCATGTTCGCACCCGGCCCCGACTACCACCTGGTGCGCGATCTCGGGCTCTCTCCCACGGTCGAGCGCTACCACCTCGGCTTCATCGGGTGCGCGGCGGCCATCCCTGCCCTGCGGCTGGCCGCCCGCATCGTCGGCGACGATCCCGCCGCGGTCGTGCTCGTCGCGTGCACCGAGCTGTGTTCCCTGCATTGGCAGACCTCGTCCCACCCCGACCAGATCGTCGCAGCCTCGGTGTTCGCCGACGGAGCGGGAGCGGCGGTCGTGGCATCCGCAGATTCCGACCACGAGGGCCTCGACCTCGAGGGCTTCGCCACGCACCTCATAGACCAGGGCGAGAAAGACATGGCCTGGACGGTGGGCGACTCCGGGTTCGAGATGACCCTCACCCCCGAGGTGCCCCGCATCATCGGTCGCGAGATCTCCGCGATCGCCGCGAATGTGATCGGCGACCTCGACGACATCGACGCGTGGGCGGTGCACCCCGGAGGGCGGAGCATCCTCGACCGCGTCGAGAGTGCGCTCTCCCTCGATGCTGCGGCCCTCGCCCCCTCGCGAGAGGTGCTGCGCCAGCACGGAAACATGTCGAGCGCCACGCTGCTGTTCATCCTCCGCGACCTGCTCGCCGACGCCTCCCGCGGCGACGGAGACCGCGTGGCCGCCCTCGCCTTCGGCCCCGGCCTCACGGTGGAGGCGGCGCGTCTGACGCTGCGCCGTCCGGCCACGTGACCGGCTTGGCGCGGCGCGACACCGCGCTGACCGAGCTCATGGACGACCCCGACTGCGACCCGCAGGCGCTGGCTGCGACCTACCGTCGCTTCGATCTCGTGAACCGCATGGTCTCGGCCTGGGGGCACGTCTACCGATCCCGCGTCCGGCCCGAGCTGCGCGCCCTCGGCCGCCCCGCGCGCGTGCTCGACCTGGGGTGCGGCGGAGGGGACGTCCTGGTGAGGTTGGCGGGTCTGGCCGCGCGTGACGGCTTCGAGCTCGAGTGCGTGGGCGCCGACCCCGACCCGCGCGCGATCGCCGCCGCCCGCGATCGCGCGCGGCCGGGGGTGCGGTTCGTCGCACAGGACTCGCGGGCCCTGCTCGCGGCCGGGGAGAGGTTCGACATCGTCGTGTCGAACCACGTTCTGCACCACCTGGACGCTGCGGCACTCCGAGGCTTCACCGACGACTCCCTCGCCCTGTCGAGGGGCAGCGTCCTGCACGCCGACATCGCACGCGGACGACTGGCCTACGGACTGTACGCGGTCGGTATCGCACCGCTGTCGGCGGGCACGTTCCTTCGCGTCGACGGCCTCCGCTCGATCCGTCGCAGCTACCGGGCTCCCGAGCTCGCCGCGGCGCTCGGAGGACCGTGGCGCGTGGAGACACCCGCGCCCTTCCGCGTCCTCGCCGTCGCCCGCGGGCAGGCCTCCCGTGCGTGAGGTCCTCGTCGTCGGAGCGGGCCCCGTCGGTCTCGCCCTCGCCGCGGACCTCCGCGTCCGCGGCGTCGACGTCGATGTCGTCGAGCGGCGGACGGCGATCGGCGGCGGCACCCGCGCCATCGGCGTCCATTCCCCCGTCCTGGCCCACCTCGAGGCTTCGGGCGCGACCGACGAGCTTCTCTCGCGCGCCGTCCGCATCGAGCGCGGCGAGGCGCGCGCCGACGGCACGGTGCTGGCCGAGATCCGCTTCGACCGGATCCGCGCCCGTCACCCGTACGTCGCCGCCCTCCCGCAGGTCGACACCACCGAGATCCTCACCCGGCTCGCCCCTCCCGTCCGACGCGGGATCACCGTCACGGCGGTCTCCGACGACGGCTCGTCGGTGCGTGTGCAGACGACCGGGCAGCGCGGCGACGAAGAGGTCCGGGCCCGGGTGGTCGTGGTCGCGTCCGGCTGGGCGGGCCGCGAGCTCGTCTACCGCCCCGGCGCCGTCCGCACGCACGAGTACCCCGACCGCTACGCGATGGCGGACGTCGTCGCCCCGGGCGGGCCCGTCGCCCGCGTGCACCTCGAACGCGCCGGCGTGCTCGAGTCCTTCCCCCTCCCGAGCGGTCGGCGCCGCCTCGTGGCCTGGGCCGGAACGGAGGACATCCCGGATGCCGCGGCCTTCCTGCGCCGCGCCGTCGCCGAGCGCGCCGGTCTCGATGTCGACATCCCGCAAGCGACGATGTTCCGCGTCCGCCGCGCCGTGGCCCCCGCGCTGCGGCGCGGACGGGTGTTCGTCGTCGGTGACGCAGCCCACGAGGTCAGCCCCATCGGGGGCCAGGGGATGAACCTCGGGCTGCTGGACGCGCTGACCCTCTCGCCCCTGCTGTCGCAATGGCTGCGGACGGGATCAGCGGACGACCTGGCTCGGTGGGAACGCGACCGTCTCGCCTCGGCCCGGCACGCCGCCCGACTCGCGACGCTGAACACCTTCCTCGGGCGGGCACGGGGGCCCGCAGCCCACGCGGCGAAGACCGCGACGCTGCGCACGGTCCTGCGGGGACCGGGCGGCGCCGCCTTCGCGCACGCCTACGCGATGCGATTCGATCGGGCCGCGACCGCCTAGCTCAGCACGTCGTGCGGCCGCCGCCGTGGGGTCGGTACGGCCCCGTGTCGGAAGAGCACGCCCGCACGGACGAGATCGTCACGAGACGACGAGCTGAGCCGCCAGCAACAGCGCCGCCAGCATCGTCAGCTGGAACACCGCCCGCCCGGGCGATCTCACGTACACGAGCACGACGACGCCGACGGCGACCGCCGTGACCGCGGCGAAGAAGACCACGCCGGTGACCGTGGCATCCGTTCCGACCAAGACGGCGACCGCTCCGGCCACGATCCCCAGCGCCGCGATCGCCACGGACGCCCGGGCACCCAGACGGTGCGGCAGGCCCCGTACTCCCGTGCGCCTGTCGTCGTCGAGGTCCCGCACGACGTTCGTGAGGTGGACGGCCGCTCCCAGGGCCGCCCCCGCGAGAGACGCCCACCACGCGGCGAGCGCGGGCGGCGAGAGCGACAGCGTCGCGAACGAGGGGAACAGCCCGAAGCTCAGCACGAACGGCACGATCGAGAACGGCGTCGATTTGAGGCCCGCGTTGTACGCCCAGGCGGAGGCGAGCGCCAGGGCGTGGGCGGCTACCAGAGCCGGTCCGAGCGGGAGCGACAGCGCGACGGCGAGGACCGCGGATGCCACGGCCACCGCGAGCGCGCGCTCCGGGGTGATCGCTCCCCCGGCGATGGGCTTGTCGGTCCGACCGACAGCCGCGTCGCGCGCGCCGTCGATCGCGTCGTTCGAGAGCCCGACCGAGACCTGACCGGCGAAGACGGCGACGACCAGCACGGCCAGGCGCCACGGCTCGACGCCCGCCGCGATGCCGAGGGCGAGCGAGAGGAGGGTGACCACGAGGGTCGGGCCCGGGTGGGTGGCGCCCCAGAACGCGCGCACGAGGGGCGGCCCTGCCGCGGCATCCGTCACCCTCCGACGCTACCGCGCTCACGACCCGACGCCCCCGCAGCACGATGCCCCGGACGCCGCGAACGGGCCCGGGGCATCGAAGGCGTGTCAGAGGTCTTCGGGGGCGAGGTCGCCCTGGCCCTCTTCGCCGAGCTCGACGACGCCGGGATCCTCCCCCTGCGAGTCGGTGCCGGTCGAGTCGGGGTGAATGTCCTCGAGCGGGATATCGCTGTCGTCGGCCGGGATCTCGGCCGGGTCGGCGCCCGTCGCGGTGGCGGGGTTGATGTCGGCGGGGTCCGCACCCTCGTCGAGCGCGGTCGTCGCGTCCCACTCCGCCTGGGCGGGGTCGAGCGCGGGGTCGGGCTCGATGGAGGTGTCGCCGTCGCGGAGGGGCTGCACGCCCGCGATGCCCGCGTCGGCGGCCGGGGTCGTGGCGTCGGGGGTCGGGTCGATCGAAGCGTCGCTCATGGGGGTCCTTTCGTGGGGCGCACGTCACCGCCGACATCGGCGGTCCCCTCATCCAACGGGGCTCCTCGCCTCGAGCCCCGCCCCTTGACACGCACGCCCCCGCCTTCGTACGGCCACCGGGGACGGAGTCCCTCGTCGGCGCCGCGACCACCGGGGTCGAACCGCGCGCCCGACGAGTCGACCGCGCACGCGGCGGTGTCAAGGCGCTGGCCGGGGGACGCGCGAGGCCGCACCGTGAGGGAGACGAGAGGATCCCCCATGACCGAATCCCCGCGCATCGTCGTGATCGGCGGCGGAAACGCCGGCCTGTCCGTCGCCGGGCGCCTGCACCGCGCACGCCTCGGCGACATCACCGTGATCGAACCGCGCACGACCCACGTCTTCGCCCCCCTCCAGTCGCACATCGCGGGTGGCGCCGCTCGGGCGTCCGAGGCCGCTCGGACGCAGGCCGAGGTGATCCCTCCGGGTGTGCGGTGGCTGCGCGACGAAGCCTTCACGGTGGATGCCGATGCCCGACGCGTGCATCTCGTCTCGGGCGGGCGCATCGATTACGACCAGCTCGTGGTCTGCGCCGGAATGCGCATGGCGTGGGAGCAGATCCCCGGTCTCCCCGAGGCGATGGCCGCCCCCACCGGCATCTCGAACTACGACTTCGAACTCGCCGCGAAGGCGTCACCCGTGCTGCGCGACCTCCGCTCGGGCACGGTGGTCTTCACCCAGCCGCCGGAGCCCGCCTCGTGCGGAGCCGCGGCCCAGAAGCCGATGTACCTCGCGTGCGACTGGTGGCGGGCGATCGGGGTGCGCGAGGACCTCCGCGTCGTGTTCGTGTGCCCGGACCCCGTGCCCTTCGGCATTCCCGCCATCGACGCCGAACTGCGCCGCAAGCTCGACGAGTACGGCATCGAGGTGCATTACAGCCGGGACGTCCGACGGGTGGATGCCAACTCCCGCACGCTCGTGATCGGTCGCGGCGACGCCGAGGAGACGTTGGCCTACGACGTGCTGCACGCCGTCCCCCCGCAGCGGGCGCCGGAGTGGATCGCCGGCAGCGGGCTCTCGGCATCCGATGATCCGTACGGCTTCGTCGACGTCGATCCCGAGACCTTCCAGCACACCCGCCACCCGGAGATCTGGGCCGTGGGAGATGCCGCCACCGTCGCGACGCGACGGTCGGGAGGGGCGATTCGTCCGCAAGCGAAAGCGCTGGTGAAGAACATGAAGGCCGCGCTGGCCGGGCGGACGCCGTCCGCGAAGTACAACGGCTACAGCGTCGTTCCGTTCACCGTCTCGCGCGGCACGGTCGTGTTCGCCGAGTTCGACCGGATGGGCCGGCTGCAGCCGACGGTGCCGTTCTGGCGCTCGCTGTATCGCGAGCGCCGCATGTCGTGGATGGCCGACCGCCGGATCCTGCCGTGGGTGTACTGGCACCTGATCTTGCGCGGACGGGGATGATGCGGGCGCGCGCCCTCCCCGTCGGGATCCGCGAGCCGCAAGAGCGGGCGGATGACGCGACGACCTCTCGCCCACGCGTATAGGGCACGAAGGCTCATCCCTCAACCCCGGGGGCGGGTCGGCGGCATCGGTCGAAGCTGGGGGAAGCCCCGGAAACCACACGAAAAGAGGACAGCATGGCACAGGTCATCGAAACCATCGACGTCAACGTTCCCGTCCGCGTCGCGTACAACCAGTGGACGCAGTTCGAGGAGTTCCCGCACTTCATGAGCTTCGTGGAGTCCATCACGCAGAAGAGCGACACCCTCACGCACTGGAAGGTCAAGATCGCCGGTGCCGAGCGCGAGTTCGACGCCGAGATCACCGAGCAGCACCCCGACGAGCGCGTCGCGTGGAACAGCGTGGGGGGCGACGAGAACCACGCCGGTGTCGTGACCTTCCACCGTCTTTCTGACGACGAGACGCGCGTCACGGTCCAGATCGACTGGGCGCCCGCCGGTGTCCTCGAGAAGCTCGGGGCCGCCTTCGGCGCCGACGACCACTCGGTCAAGAAGGACCTCGAGAACTTCAAGAAGTACATCGAGTCGCGCGGCGCCGAATCCGGAGCGTGGCGCGGCGACGTCAGCTGACGTCCTCCGACGACAGAAGCCGGGTCCGTCCGCGAGGGACGGGCCCGGCTTCTGTCATGTGCGCGTCACCACTGCGGGTGGATCTCCGCCCGCAGACGACGGTCGTAGACGTCGCGAACCAGGGTGTCGAAGGCACCGAGGTCGAAGCCGCCCTCGAGCAGCTCGGCTGCCTGGGCGTTGGCCGTCGCCTGTTCGACCGAGCGTGCTCCCGGGATCACCGAGGTGACACCCTCGCGCGAGGCGATCCACGCGAGAGTCGCGGCCGGCAGCGTCACGCCCTCGGGGAGCGATGCCTTCAGCTCATCGGCCGCGGCGACGCCCTCGTCGAAGGGAACGCCCGAGAACGTCTCGCCCTTGTCGAAGGCCTCGCCGTTGCGGTTGTACGAACGGTGGTCGTTCTCCTCGAACGTGGTGTTGCGCGTGTATCTGCCCGACAGCAGGCCGCTGGCCAGCGGCACACGCGCGAACACCGCGACGTTCTTCTCGGCCGCGAGCGGCAGCACCTCGTCGAGCGGCTTGAGGCGGAACGGATTGAAGATGATCTGCAGGTTGGTGAGGTTCGACCGCTTCAGCGCCGACAGGGCCTGATCCATCGTCTCGACCGAGGCGCCGTAGGCGGCGATCACGCCCTCCGACACGAGCTGGTCGAGAGCGTCCCACGTGGCGTCGTCGTCGATGACGGCCGACGGCGGGCAGTGCAGCTGGACGAGGTCGAGCGTCTCGGTGTCGAGCAGACGCCGCGAGCGGTCGAGCCAGCCGCGGAAGTTCTCCATGACGTAGTTCTCGGGAACCTGGTCTTCGCGGCGGCCCATCTTGGTCGCCACGGTGATGTCGTCGGACCCCCGGTCCTTCAAGAACGCGCCGATGATCTGCTCGGATCGACCGTCTCCGTAGACGTCGGCGGTGTCGAAGAGGGTGACTCCGGCCTCTGCCGAAGCCGCCAGGACGGCGCGCGCGTCGTCTTCGCTGACATCGCCCCAGTCGGCGCCGAGTTGCCAGGTACCGAGACCGATGGCCGAGACCTGACGGCCGGTTCTAGAGAGAGGGCGCTGCTGCATTGCGGTTTCCTTTCGACGCGTGATCCGAGCCTAGCCAGCCCCCTGGCATCGCGGGCCGCGTCAACCCCGTCCGGCCGCGACCGCGGCGCGCCTAGCGTGGCGGAACACCCACGGAAGGAACACCATGGACATCCCCGCCGACCGACTCCCCGGAGCCGACGAAGAGAACCTCGTCCCCGAATCCGACGGCCTCGCCGCCGATGTCCCCGCGGGTGCCGCCGGTGCGGACTCCGGCGCCGTGGGCACGGCCCGTATCGACCCCGACGACGAGGCGCGCCTCCAGGGCATCTCGAGCCAGAACGACCTTCCCGGCGTCGGCACGCGTGCCGCCGACGGCATGACCGAGCGCGGAACCGACGAGGCCCGTCGCGAGGGTGGATCCACCTCGCGCCACACCGAGGACACCGGCCGCCCCGAGCCTCAGCCGCACGACGACACGCAAGACGGGGCGATCCGCACTCCCGCCTCCCCGCCGCGGTCGAAGGACGGCGGCGAGCCGCATGTCGACGGCGACGACCCCATCGCGAGATTCCAGCCGGGCGTCGGACGCGACTCGGCCGCGTCGAGCAAGATCGCGCAGAGCCTGCCCCACCCCGACGACGCCTGACGCGCGCCTCGACGATCCGCGCACCCCGTGCCTCTCGCGCGGGGTGCGCGGATCGGTCGTCTCAGTGGGCGAGGCGCAGGGCGTCCTGAGCCAGGTGGAAGAAGTCGCTCATCGCCCCCGTGACCGCCTGAGCGTCGTCGTCCGACAGGAGCCACACCACGGTCGCCTCGCGATCGCCGTCGCGCGCGAACCAGCTGCCCGTCAGCACACCGAGGCTCGACCCGCCCTTGAAGGCGGCGTACGGCCACGTTCCGAGATCGAGCCCCTGCCCGGGGTTCTCGCTCAGGATGCCGAGCACCTCGGCATCCTGCGTCTGCTGCAGCGCGCGGTGGACGGCGGCGATGTCGTTCGCACTGGCGAACCAGTCGAATCCGTCCTGCCACACGGGGGTGGTGACGTCGGCGACCTCCACGGCGAGGGGCGCCGCGTCGATGCGGTCGAGTACGGCGCGTTTTCCCGCGTCGTCGGCGGCGGCCCACTCGGCCCGCAGCGAGGCGTCGCCCCAGCCGAGGGTGAACAGCTCCTTGGTCGAGAGGAAGGGCGAGAGCACGGACGGGTCGCTGTGACCCGACCGCACCACCGCCGCCTCCACGCGCTCGCGCCCGAGCCGCGTGATCAGCAGATCGGTCGCGGTGTTGTCGCTGATGCGGATCATCGCGGAGGCTGCGTCCCGCACCGACACCTCGGTCCCGGTGGGCGCGGTCTGCAGCTCGCCGGAGGGGAGGCTCCGGTCGGTGTCACGGAGGACGAGCTTCTCGTCCCACGACAGGTCGCCGGAGGCCACGGCATCCGCCACCGCCAGAAGCACGTACAGCTTGAAGCCCGAGGCGAGAGGGGCCAACCGGTTCGCATCGACGGCGAGCGCCTCCTCGTCCCCGCGAAGCACGAGGGCGCTGACCTCGCCCGGGAGGTCGGCGAGGCGCTGCTCGACCTCGTCGAGAGAGGTCGAGGGGGTCCACGGCTTCGCCACGGGGCCGAAGACCATCCCGGTGATGCGGCTCGCGCCGTCGATCGTGAGCGAGAGATCGAAGGGGTCGCCGAGGGCGCCCGCGAGGGTCGCCACCGCCTGGGTCTCGGTGCCCTGGTAGGCCGTGACGGTGAACGGGGCGGCCGGTCGCAACTGACGGTTGACGAGCTCGGCGACCTGCTCCGCCGGAACCTGCGCGAGGAAGCTCTCATGCAGGACGCGGGCCCACTCGCCGGGGGTGGTGTCGGCCTCGGCCTCCAGCTTGTCGATGATCCACGTCACGCGCTCCCCGACGGGGGTGTTCGGAACGTCGACGGATGCCGCCGGGCTCGCGGGCGTATCCGGTGCCGCGCTGGCGCAAGCGGTGAGGGCCGCGACGGCGGCGGCGGAGAGGACGGCGGCGAGGCGGCGGGCGAGAGTCACGGGGTTCCTTCCGGGGGGAGAGAATCCCACGCTACGCACGCCGCCTCGTCGTCACCTCCCTCTCGAGAGGGATCTCAGGGTGCGCCGCGCACGCCACCCCATCACCACGTCGACCAGCACGAACACCGCGAGCGTGTACCCGACCAGCGGCAGCACCAACCCGATCGCCACCGACGCGACCAGCACCGCCCCGGTCCCCCACCACGGTGCCAGGCGCAGCACGCCGCGGGCGGGGGCGCCCGTGGCTCCTCCCGTCGGACGACGCTTCCACCACATCAAGTACCCCAGCACCACGAGAGCGGCGATGCCGATCGCGAGAGCGAACAGCACGAGCTGGTTCGCCAGGCCGAACATGGTTCCCATGTGCAGATCGACGCCCCAGCGCGAGAGCTTGGCCAGCAGCGGGTAATCGGCGAACTCGACCCGGTCGGTCACCCGCAGGGTCGATGGGTCGACGGCCACGGCATCCACCTCGGTCGGGAAACTCCGGTGGATCTCCTGCACGACCCAGGCCTTGCCCGCGGACGCGGGAGGGCGGATCTCGAGGTCGCCGGAGTTCACGTTCGCGTCTCGGGCCACGGCCCACACCGCGTCGAAGGTCGCAGGATCCGCGGACGGCGCACCCGACGAATGCCCGCCGCCGTGGTGCGCGTGCTCGCCTCCGGCCGCGGCCGCCCCGTCGAGGGTGGTGGTGAGGGCGGGAGTTCCCCCACCCACGAGGGTGCGAAGCTCGGCCACGTTCGCGCCCGCGAACGTCGACCACGTGATGCCCGTGGCCGACAGGAACAGCGCCCCGACCACGACCCAGATGCCCACGGCCGAATGCCAGCCCGACAGACGCCGGTAACCCGTGTGCCGTCGGTTCGGTCGCAGCAGATCGCGGCGCCCCCGGCGGCTGCGCACGAAGCGTCCGATCCAGAGTCCCAGTCCCGCCAGCGCCACGATCCCGAGCCAGGATGCCGCGAGCTCGCTGTACCAGCGACCGACGTCTCCGAGGTGCAGCGAGCGGTGCAGGTCGCTGATCCAATGCCGCAACGGCAGCGCACCGCTCGTGCCGTAGGCCGGCAGGTCGCCGCGGATCTCGGTGGTGGCGGGGTCGACGAAGATCGCCCTCGTCGTGCTCTCGGGCAAGGTGTCGTCGGCGAACATCACGCGCGTGGTCGCCCCGGCCTGGGGTGCCGGACGCACGGCGACGGGAGTCGCCCCGCCGCCGACGTACTGCTCCGCGGCCGACACCTGTTCGGCGAGCGGTACCGCCGGCGCCGTCGTGGCCGCGGTGAGCTCGTGCGCGTACAGGGTGCTCTCGAGGGTCGGGGTGATCGCATACAGCGCGCCGCTCACCGCCGCGACGAGGATGAACGGCCCCACCAGCAGGCCCGCGAAGAAGTGCAGGCGCCGCAGCAGCGCAGTGAACCACCCGCGAGAGGACGCCCCCGCTGCGGCAGAGGGAGCGGACGGTGTGGCTTTCGGGTCAGCGCCCACGGCGGTCACGCGCGGGCTCCGATCGACGGCGGGGCCGGGATCGGCGTGAGGGGACGAGCAGGAAACATCGAGGTCTCTTTCCGAGCGCAGGATGCGCTCGCGACAGGACGCCGCGCAGTGCGGACGCCGTCGCCCACGGCGGCCCCTCCTCAGGGGCGACGGCGTGGGCCGGAAGGGTGGGACGCGCCCGAAGACACGTCGACGATCGCGCTGATCCGGCGAGGTGCACGGCACAGCGGTCGATCGCTCCACCGCCGCGAGAGGCGGGCGGAGCGAGACTCAGGATGCCGCGAGAGGAGGCCCGCGCCGGTGCGCGGACGAGACCACGAGGGCCGAGTGCGGACGCACCGCGACGACGACGGCGGGCACGGTTCGCCGCACGGACGGTGCCGCAGGAAGGGTCAGCACGACGCGCACCCGCGCGCGGAGCCAGACGACGCTGCGCTCCGCGAGGACGCGCAGGGCTGCGAGCGTCCGCTCGCCCCGGTGCAGGGCCACGGTGGTGGCGACAGCAGCGGCAGCGTGGCCGAGCCACATCACGGCATCCGGGCTCACCGCCGGGAGCGCGGTGCCCGTGAGCACCGGTAGAGCGGAGCCGTGGACGTGCGCCGCGGCGGCCAGGTCGTAGCTGCCGAGCACGAACAGCGTGTGGAACAGCACTTGGCTCACCGCAACGGCCACCGCGAGGCGCCAGGTCGACAGGCGGCGCCCGGCCAACACCGTGCACACGACGAACGACA
The DNA here is from genome assembly GCF_026625865.1 of Microbacterium sp. SL75. Lineage (NCBI taxonomy): Bacteria > Bacillati > Actinomycetota > Actinomycetes > Micrococcales > Microbacteriaceae > Microbacterium > Microbacterium sp. SL75. Next base: position 409,462 of record NZ_CP113067.1, read on the forward strand.
GAGCGAGCGGCACGGCGACACCGAACAGGCCGGGAATCTCTCCTCCGCCGCTGACGTGCGAGAGCAGAGCGACGAAGGTGGCGACGGATGCCGCGGCGGTGCCGCGCGCTACGCGCGTCGCCCGGGCCTGTCGTCGCATGGAACTCATTGTGTCAGGCGCGGGCGCCCGAGCCGGACGGGTGTCGCCGGCCGGAGAGGAGATACCCCCCCCCGGTGGTCAGAGCGACGACGAGCCGACGACGGCGAGATACCTCGCGTTCGCGTTGCCCATCACCAGACCCGCCGCGACGAAGCCCGCCCCTAGGCTGAAACCCACCCAGGCCAGGAGGATGCCGTGACCCCACCCCGTGTCGTGATCGCCGGCGCAAGCGGTTTCATCGGCCACGCGCTCGTCGACGCCTTTCGCGCGGACGGCTACGAGGTGGCGACGGTGGGACGGACCGGAGACGCCGTGTGGACGGACGCGGACGCGATCGCGCAGCGGGTCGATGGAGCCGACGTGCTGATCAACCTCGCGGGCAAGATCGTGTCGTGCCGGTACACCGACGCGAATCGCGACGAGATCCTGCGCTCCAGAGTCGACACCACCCGCGCGCTCCGCGACGCCGTCGCGACCGCGGAGCACCCTCCCCGGGTCTGGATGAACGCGTCGACCGCGACCCTGTATCGGCACGAAACCGAGCGGGGCAACGACGAGATGGACGGCGTCACGGGCGAGGGCTTCTCGGTCGACGTGGCGACCAACTGGGAACGCGCCCTGTTCGAGGGGGACCTCCCCTCCACGCGCCGCGTGGCCCTGCGCATGGCGATCGTGTTCGGCGACGGGCCGGCGACCCGAATCCTCCTGGCCCTCGCGCGACTCGGTCTCGGCGGCCCCCAGATCGACAGCTGGTGGTTCCCGCACCGTCGCTACCGCGGAATCGGCCCCCGTCCCACGGGCCCCGTGCGCTCGAGCTGGAGCAGGACATCGGGGCGACAGCGCTTCAGCTGGATCCACATCGACGATGTGGTGGCATCCGTCCGCTTCATCCGCGACCACGACGAGATCGCCGGGCCGGTCAACCTCTCGGCTCCCGGCGTCACCGACAACCGCACGCTCATGCGCGAGCTGCGCCGCGTCGCCCGCGCTCCCTTCGGGCTGCCGGCTTTCCGGTAGATGCTCGACCCGGCGATGGCGGTGCTGCGCAACGAGCCCGAGCTCGTGCTCAAGAGCAGGTGGGCGGTGCCCCGGGTGCTGACGGAGGCGGGGTTCTCGTTCCGGTACCCGCAGATCGGCCCGGCTCTCGACGCCGTCGTGACGGTGCGGCCCGCTCGGGCGCGCGACCTCTTCTCACGCTGACTACCGGAACGCACGCCGCCCCCGCACCGACGGAGGTGTCGGACGGGGGCGGCGTCGAACGATCCCGCGAGGGGGGACCGGAGGTCAGACCTGACGGCGGATGAAACGCATGAGCGCGGCGACGATCCCGATGATGAGGATGATCACACCGATCCACAGCAGGAACTTCACGGCCTCGACGAAGATGCCGAGGAACAGGAGCACGAGGCCCACGATGACGAGGATGATGGCGAGAGCTGGCATGGGCCCCACTCTGCTCCGATATCGGGCCCCGCTCCCCGGCCTTGACAGGGCGAGCGGCCCGCGACACTGCGCGTGTCAAGACCGCTCTGGGCTCGGCATCCGGGGTCTAACGTCGGGGACACCAACCAACCCAGGAGGCGGCAATGGCCGAGCGCGACGTCAACGGACACGACTCAGGACACGGCACCGGGCCCACGGAGGGCGAGTACACCGACGTACAGTTGCCCGACGGCACCGCCGACCGCGGGAGCTCCGACCTCGCCGGTGAGTACGTCGACCGCGAGAACGCCGACGGGAGCGAATCGCGGCCCCGCTCCGACGAGGCCGGCGCCTACACCGACGTCGAGCGGCCCAGCGGCCGCGAGGCGCGCGAGAACGTCGACGACCCCGGCGAGTACACCGACCGCGATCGCTGAGACGTCAGCGTTCGAGCGTGCGACGCGGGTCGGCCCGGTACGCGCGGTGATAGGCGTCGACGAAGGCCGCGGCGTCGGTGAATCCCCATCGGGCGGCGATCTCGCCGACGCTGACGCGGGTGGGATCGGCATCGACCAGATCGGTGTGCGCCGCGCTCAGCCGGGCGGCGGAGAGGTAGTCCTCGGGCGTCGCGCTGAGCTGGGCGTTCGCGACGAACGCCCGACGCAGGCCCGCGACCGAGGTCCCCACGGCGCGGGCGACGTCGTCGATGGTGACCGGCAGCGAGGCGTGGTCGTCGATCCACGACGCCGCCGAGGTGTAGATCGACGCCTGCTCGATCGCCGACGCCCGGCGCTCGCGGGGGTCGCCGACGAGAGGGAAGGCTTCGAGGGTCGCGGTCGCCAGAGTGCGGCGCACGTGGGCGCGCACCAGCGGCTCGTTCAGCAGAGGCACCTGCGTGAGCGACCAGCGCACCGTCGCGAGCCAGTGGTCACGCAGGCGGCGCGACACGGGAGCCGTGCCGGCGAAGCGCACGGCGAGTTCGTCGTCGCCGTAGATCGCCCGCGCCGTGTCGGTCAGCCAGCCGGTATCGAAGGCGATCAGGCGCAGGTCGGTGTCGTCCGGGCGACCGATCAGTTCGTGGCCCGGCTGCACCAGGCCCGGCTCCACGCTGTACTCCCCCGTCTCGGACCCGATCGTCCATGCGTATCCCGGCGTCGATGTCGCGAAGTAGAACCGGTCCGCCTCGAAGACCACCTCGGCGCGGCACTGCCAGATCAGCCGGCGCATCGAGAACGCGGTGTCGCCGACGGCGTGCTCCGCGAAGGTGCCGCGATCCGCTTGCACATCGACCTGCCCGTACTGCGCTTGCAGCCAGGCTTGCGTTTCGGCGACGTCACTCGTGCGGACGCTGGTGTCGAAGAATTCGTTCATGAAGAGGGGCGTCGACCGCCGGAAAGGCGGGGCGCTCCTGCTCATGATAGTTATCCCGAAGCCTCCCCCTCGAAAGGACCCCGATGGCCGATTCTGCCTCCATCCGCCCCATCGATACCGACGACGCGGGTGAGGTGTTGACCATCCAACGCGCCGCTTTCGCGAGCGAGGCGCTCATCTACGGCGATGCCGACATGCCTCCGCTGACGCAGACCCTCGAGGAGCTGCGCGCGGAGCTCGTCGAGAACCTCGGATGCGTCGCCGTCACGGATCGTCGCATCGTGGGGGCCGTTCGCGCTCGTCTCGACGGCGAGCTGCTGCTCATCGGTCGTCTCGCCATCGCTCCCGACCAGCAGGGCGAAGGCCTCGGCACGCTGTTGCTCGCCGCCGTCGAGGACCGCGGCCGCAAAGCGGGAGCCACCGAGGCCGAGCTGTTCACCGGCGCACTCAGCGAGGCCAACCAGCGTCTGTACGAGCGCGAGGGGTACCACCGCTCCGAAGAGACCGCCGACGGCGAGATCTTCTACCGCAAAGCGCTGCGCTGATCGCCCGCCCGTGCCTTGAGACCGCGGATGCCGAGGGGCCGCCGCCCGAATCCGGACGACGGCCCCCTCGCGTTCCGCTTACGGCGTGGGCATGCCGCCGTTGACGTTCAGCGTCTCGCCGATGACGTAGCTCGACTCCGCCGAGGCGAGGTAGACGTACGCCGGCGCGAGCTCGGCCGGCTGACCCATGCGTCCGAGCGGGGTCTCCTCGCCGAACTCGTCGACCTTCTCGTCGGGCTGGCCGTCGGTCACCTGCAGCGGCGTCCAGATCGGACCGGGAGCCACCGCGTTCACGCGGATGCCCTTCGGGGCGAGCTGCTGGCCGAGAGCCTTGGTGAAGGTGTTGATGGTCGCCTTGGTCGAGGCGTAGTCGACGAGGATCGGCGCCGGAGAGTAGGCCTGGATCGACGTGGTGTTGATGATGGTGGAGCCGGGCCGGAGATGCGGCACCGCCTCTTTGCAGATCCAGAACATCGCGTAGACGTTGGTCTTGAAGGTGTCGTCGAACTGCTCGTCCGACAGCGTGGTGATGTCCTCGTTGAAGATCTGCTTGCCGCCGTTGTTGACGACGATGTCGAGCCCGCCGAGCCCCTCGACCGCTTCCGCGACCAGGGTCTTGGCATACTCGCGCTCCCGCAGGTCGCCCGGGATCTGAACGACGGTCGCGCCCGCCTCGCGGAGGATCCCGGCGATGCGGTCGGCATCCACCTTCTCCTCCGGCAGGTAGGACATCGCGACCGAGGCGCCCTCGCGGGCGAAGGCGATCGCGGTGGCCGCACCGATGCCCGAGTCGGCTCCGGTGATGAGGGCCTTACGCCCCTCGAGACGTCCGCTGCCCGCGTAGGTGTCCTCGCCGAGCGCGGCCTTGGGCGTCAACTCGGCGTCGAGGCCGGGCTCTGTCTGATCCTGCGACTGCGGGTCGATATCGGCGTAGAGCTTCGCCGGGTCGGTGAAGGTGTACTGCGTGCTCATGGCGAGTCCTTTCAGAGGGGATGGATGCCGGGACGGGGCGCCCCGGCGGAGGTTCAGCGGTCGCCGAGCTCGGCGTCGTCGATGAGCTCGCGGATGACGAGGGCGGCATTGATGAGGGCGAGGTGGCTGAGCGCTTGCGGCATGTTGCCCCAGAACGCCCCGTCGGCTTCGGCGATCATCTCGGAGTAGATGCCCACGTCGTTGCCCTGGGCGACGAGCGCGTCCATCGCCTCGATGGCCTCGTCATGACGGCCGACGCACGCGAGAGCGGTCGCCCGCCAGAAGGCGCAGGCGACGAAGGTCTGTTCCTCCTGGTCCATGCCGGTGTACCGGTAGACGAGGTGGTTCTCGGTCGTGAGTCGTTCGGTGATGGCATCCAGCGTCTTCGACATACGCTCTCCCCGGTCGAAGCCGGTGGGAGCGTGCAGCAGCACGGATGCATCGAGGTCCTGGCTGCCCGGGGCGATCGTGTACGCCTCGAGCTCCTGCGACCAGCAGTGCTCGTCGACCCACGCGTGGATGCGATCGCGCTCGGCGCGCCAACGGTCGCCGTTGTCGGGGATGTGCCCGCCGCCGGCCAACCACTGCGCGTCGTCGAGAGCCTTCCAGCAGCCCATCTTCGACGAGGTGTAATGCCGCAGCTCGGGCAGTTCCCACATGCCGGAGTCCTCGCGGCGCCACAGGTCGCACGTGCGGTCGGCGACATCGGCGAGCAGGCGTCCGGTCTGGATGTCGAGCCGATTGCCCGCCTCGACGTAGGTGCGGCACAGCGCGATGAGGTCGCCGTACACGCCGAGCTGCAGCTGCCCCTGCGCGGGATTGCCGGTGACGACGGGCTGATTGCCGTTCCACCCCGGAACGTCGTGCTTTTCGAGACCGATCTCGGCGTCGCCGTCGAGGGTGTACATCACCTGCACCTCGGGCCCGTTCTTGCGGATCGTCCGCAGCAGCCACGAGATCGCCGCGTGGGTCTCTTCGCGCAGACCGAAGCCGACCCACGCGTGCGCGGTGTAGGCGAGGTCGCGCACCCAGGCGTAGCGGTAGTCCCAGTTCTTGCCACCGCGTGGGTTCTCGGGGAGCGATGTCGTCGCCGCGGCCGCGATCGCACCGGTGGGACTGAACAGCAGGAGCTTGAGAGCGAGCGCGCTGCGCTGCACGTCGTCGGCCCAGGGGCCGTCGTACGAGAACTCATCCGACCACATCGCCCACCCGTCGGCGGTGCGGTCGATCCCGCGGTCGACGTTCTGCGCGTCGGGGATGCGCAGGGGTTCCCCCTCGGTCGCGGCGATCACGAGGAGATGACGCGAACCCTCCGCGGTCGTGAAGCTGCCGTCGATGCTCTCGTTGCCGGCATCCGGTTCACCATGGATGCCGTGTTCGTGGCCGACCACCGCGAGGGAGACGTGCCCGATGCGCATGACCGAGAAGCCGTCGATGCGCTCCGTCCAGGGGGCGGCCGAACGCAGCATCGTGCCCGGTTGCACGCACCAGGCGAACTCGACCTCTCCCGTCACGCCCTCGACGCGGCGCGCGAGCTCCGCCCAGGGCAGCCGGCCCGCGATGCCGGTGACCATCGCGTCCGTGAGGGTTGCGGTACCTGTCTTGGTGGTGAAGGTCGTCTCCAGAACATTCGTCCTCGGGATGTACCGGCGACTCACCTCGTACTCCCCCACGGGCGCCAACCGGATGCACCCGCCCGCGGCCTCGTCGACCAAGTGTGCGAACACCGGCCGCGAGTGGATGTTGGGCAGCGGCAACCAGTCGACGGAGCCGTCGAGACCGATCAGGGCGACGGTACGCCCGTCTCCGATCGCGGCGTAATCGCGCAGCGGTCGGGACGGGGAGGGAGGCGTGGGCACGTTCTCACGCTAGGAATGACGCCCTCCGCTCAGGCCGGGGTTGTCGGATCGGACGGGAGCGGCTACGGACAGGCGTCCGATTACCCCTCCTCCGCCGCACCCGCAACCCCCGTCGGGCGCTCCGGCTTCCCGCCTAACGTCGCTATCGACCGTGAGTGAAAGGAACGCGCATGTCCACCACCACCAAGGACGCCCCCACCAAGAACCGTCGTCGCCCGGCCCGCGGCGGCAGCGGTCCCGAGACCACCGACGAGCAGAACGCCGAGAAGGGCTTCCAGGCCTCGGAGAAGCTGACCGACAGCCTGCAGGCCGTCCTCGTCGACCTGATCGAGCTGTCGATCCAGGGCAAGCAGGCCCACTGGAACGTCGTGGGCAAGAACTTCCGCGACACCCACCTGCAGCTCGACGAGATCATCGACGCCGCCCGTGAGTTCAGCGACGAGATCGCCGAGCGCATGCGTGCCCTGCACGCTCTGCCCGACGGACGCAGCGACACCATCGCCGAGACCACCACCCTGCCGGAGTTCCCCCAGGGCGAGGTCGACACGGCCGAGGTGATCGACCTCATCACCGAGCGTCTCGACGCGACCGTCGGCACCGTCCGCGACGTGCACGATGACGTCGATGACGAAGACCCGACCAGCGCCGACATCCTGCACGGCGTGCTCGAGCGCCTCGAGCAGCTGTCGTGGATGGTCAGCGCCGAGAACCGCGTCGCCCGCAAGTCGTAATCACCGCAGAACACATCGGATGCCGGGGCCTTCGGGCCTCGGCATCCGTCGTTCGTGCGGTGGTTCCGTCCGCGCCACGGCTCACGTCCGCGCGACGGCTCAGCCGCGCGCGATGAGGAACGGCGGGTGCGGGCCTTCGAGGCGGGCGAGACCGAGCTTGACCTCCATGAGAGACGCTCCGACCTCCGCGAAGCGCTCATCGGTGCGGGTTTCCATCCGGTCGAACCGCGCGTCCATCCGGTCGAACCGCGCGTCCATCCGCTCGAAGCGCGCGTCCATTTCCGCGAAGCGGGCATCGGTCCGGTGCTCGACACGGCCGAGCATCCACTTCATCCCGCTCAGGATTGTGACGGACAGCGTCACGACCAGACCGACCGCCGTCGAGAGCAGAGGAAGAGTCTCCATCGGGCAATCCTTTCGGGGTGGGATGCAATGACTGTAGAGCACCGTGCTCCCGCCCCGCGGGGATGACTATCGAACAGTGGAGAACTTCACCCGGGCCGCCCTCGGAAGAAGCGATCAGAGCCGCAGCACCTCGGTCACCCGCACGATCGCGGTGCCCTCCTCCTCGGAGGCGGCGAGGTCGACTTCGGCTCGGATGCGCCAGTCGTGGTCTCCGGCGGGGTCGTCGAGGATCTGCTCGACCCGCCAGACGCCCTCGGCCGCCGAGGACTCGTCGATGACCACGAGGGAAGACGAACGCGCCGCTCCGCCGGTGCCGATCGCGTCGTGCTCGTCGAAGAAGTCGTCGAGCACCCCCGGCCAGTCGACGTCGGGGTCCAGCTCGACCAGCTCGTCGTCGCGCTGCAGCGCCGCCAGCTGCACACGCCGGAACATCTCATTGCGCACGAGCACGACGAAGGCGCGACGATTGGTGAGGATCGACGGCGGCGCGGGCGGCACCACCGGGGCATCCGGGTCGTCCGCGGGGTTGACGAGCTGCTCCCACTCGTCGACCAGGCTCGAGTCGACTTGACGCACCACCTCGCCGAGCCAGGCGATGAGGTCGAGCAGATCGGGTGTCTGCGCATCGACCGGCACCGTCTGGCGGATCGCGCGATACGCGTCGCTGAGGTAGCGCAGCACCAGACCTTCGCTGCGGGCGAGCTGGTACAGCGACACGTACTCGCCGAACGAGCACGCCCGCTCGAACATGTCGCGCACGACGGACTTGGGTGACAGCTCGAAGTCGCGGATCCACGGCTGGCTCGACGCGAACACCTCGTAGGCCTGTGCGAGCAGCTCGTCCAGCGGCTTGGGCCAGGTGATCTGCTCGAGCAGCTCCATACGCTCGTCGTACTCGATGCCCTCGCGCTTCATCGCCGCGACCGCTTCGCCGCGGGCGCGGAACTGCTGCTGCGACAGGATCGGGCGCGGGTCGTCGAGCGTCGCCTCGATGACGCTGACGACGTCGAGCGCGTAGTGGCCGGTGCCGACCGATGACGCCGGGGGCGCGGCATCCGGGCCCCTTCCGAGTTCGACCTCGGGGTCGAGCATCTCGATCGCGGCGAGCGCGAACGGAGACAGCGGCTGGTTGAGGGCGAAGTTCGGCTGCAGATCGACGGTGAGACGGATGCCGTCGGTCCCGGCCTCGACGACCCCCGCCTGAACGAGGGTGCGGAAGATCGCGAGGGCCCGGCGGGCGAGCTCGTACTGGCGGGCGCGAGGCTCGTGGTTGTCGAAGACGAGCGAGCGGACGTTCGCGAAGACGTCTCCGCCGCGCGCGATGACGTTGATGAGCATGGCGGCCGAGAGCTTCATCTGCGGGACGAGCGGCTCGGGCTCGGCCGCGACCAGGCGGTCGTAGCTCTGCTCAGTCCAGTTGACGAAGCCCTGCGGCGCCTTCTTGCGGACGATCTTCTTCTGCTTCTTGAGGTCGTCGCCGGCCTTGAGGATCTGCGCGGCGTTCTCGATCTCGTGGTCGGGGGCCATGACGACGACCGTCCCCGCGGTGTCATAGCCTGCGCGACCGGCGCGGCCGGCGATCTGGTGGAACTCGCGCGCCGAGAGCTGGCGCATGCGCGTGCCGTCGTACTTGGTGAGCGCCGTCATCAGCACGGTGCGAATCGGCACGTTGATGCCGACGCCGAGGGTGTCGGTGCCGCAGATGACCCGCAGCAGCCCGCGCTGCGCGAGAGTCTCGACGAGCCGCCGGTACCGCGGCAGCATGCCGGCGTGGTGCACGCCGATGCCCGCGCGAACGTAGCGCGAGAGGGTCTTGCCGAAGCCGGTCGTGAAGCGGAAGCCGCCGATGGCGTCCGCGATCTCGTCGCGCTGCTCGCGTCCGATGATGCGGATGGACGACAGCGCCTGCGCCCGCTCCATCGCGGCGGCCTGAGAGAAGTGCACGACGTAGATCGGCGCCTGCTTGGTGTCGAGCAGTTCCTGCACCGTCTCGTGCACGGGCGTTCGGGCGTACTCGAAGTGCAGAGGTACCGGTCGTTCGACGCCCGTCACCCGCGCGGTGTTCCGGCCGGTGCGGCGCGTCAGGTCGTCGGCGATGTCCTCGACGTCGCCGAGCGTGGCCGACATGAGGATGAACTGCGCGCGCGTGAGCAACAGCAGTGGCACCTGCCATGCCCAGCCGCGGTCGGCCTCGCCGTAGTAGTGGAACTCGTCCATCACGACCTGGTCGACGTCGGCGTCGGCGCCCTGTCGGAGGGCCAGGTTCGCCAGGATCTCGGCCGTGCAGCAGATGATCGGGGCATCGGAATTCACCGAGGAGTCCCCCGTGACCATGCCCACGTTCTCGGCGCCGAAGATCTCGACGAGGGCGAAGAACTTCTCGCTCACCAGGGCCTTGATCGGCGCCGTGTAATAGGTGCGGCCGCCCCGGGCGAGGGATGCCGCGTGCGCGGCCACCGCGACGAGCGACTTGCCCGTGCCGGTCGGGGTCGACAAGATCACGTTCGCGCCCGACACGATCTCGATCACCGCTTCGTCTTGCGCGGGGTAGAGCGTGAGCCCTCGCGAGGCCGCCCATTCGACGAAGCCCAGGTACACGGCATCCGGATCGGCGCCCACGGGGACGTTCTCGAGAAGGGGGGTCACTCCCCCACCCTCTCATTCAGGGGGCGAGCGCAGCCCGCGACAGGCGAGGGGACGCACGCGGCCTCACCCGCGATCGCTGAAGACCCCGACGTTCTCGCCGTCGAAGACGAACTGCACGCTCGTACCGATCGGGAAGCGCTGGATGAAGGCGTCGGGCATGCCGTCGGCGACGACGAACTGGACCGTGGCGGGGAAGACCCCGGCTCCGCAGCCGCCGTAGACGAAGTTGCCGCGGAAGCCGCGTGTGTCGTCGGTGTCCACCTCGTCGGCGTCGAGCAGGTAGAGACAGGGGTTGCGGTTGTCGGTCGCGTCGGTGGGCGCCCGCCCGGTGAAGGCGGCCACCCCGTAGTAGTTCTCGTAGCCGCGTTCCGCGCCCGTGCGCTCACCGAACACGGCGGGAGCCGAGGAGTCCGGGTCGGGCACGAGCGTGTCGACCTGGGGCGCTCCCGCTGTCGCGGTCACGGGCACGAACGACACGCTCATCGCGGTCGCCGCGCTCGCGAGGGCGGCGACCACGGCCAGTGAGATCGCCCATGCCCACAGGCGGCGCTTCGAGTGCACGAGGGGAGCGCGCTCGCGGGGGATCTCCTCACCGTCCGCGTCTTCGTCCGGGACGGATTCGTCCGGGAGGCGCGAACCGGCCGATGCGGCCGGCGAGGGCGGGGTCGCGGGTGGACGAAGCCGATCCTCGCGCTCGAGGTTCTCGAGTTCGCGCAGGCGCGACACCGCGACCGGGTCGTCGGCGATGTCGGCCTCGGGGCCGTAGGCCCGCGCGCGCAACAGACGCAGCTCCTCACGCACGTCGTCGTCCATATCCAGAATGGTTCCACACCTCCCGAGGGCGGGGGCCGACTCCCGGTATATGCGCGGGAATAGATCGCCGACCACGACGTTGCACCCGGTATGCGCTCCTTCGGCACACTCTCCTTCGGCCATTACGGCCCCCTCGGCGGCGGTCGCCAGCTCACCGCCGGCGACTCGATGCTCCAGGCGATCGACCTCGCCCAGGGCATGGACGACCTTGGGGTCAACGGCGTCTCGTTCCGCGTCCACCACTTCGCCCGCCAGCAGGCGGCTCCCATGCCCCTGCTCGCCGCGATCGCCGCACGCACCTCGCGCATCGAGGTCGGCACCGGCGTCATCGACATGCGATACGAGAACCCCCTCATGCTCGCCGAAGAGGCGGCATCCGTCGACCTCATCAGCGCCAACCGCCTCGCGCTCGGCGTGAGCCGCGGGTCACCCGAGACAGTCGTCCGCGGCTACGAGGCCTTCGGCTACACCGGGTCCGAGGACCCGCGCGGCGGCGACATCGCCCGCGAGCACTTCGACCTGTTCCTCCGCGCGATCGACGGCGAGGGTCTCGCCGAGCGGGACCCGATGAGCCCCTTCGGCGGCGGCACGGGCCTGCAGCGCATCGAGCCGCACTCCCCGGGGCTTCGCAAGCGCATCTGGTGGGGCGCCGGCACCACGGCCACCGCGGAGTGGGCCGGGCGGATCGGCGTGAACCTCATGTCGTCGACGCTGCTCACCGAGGCCGACGGCACGCCCTTCGACCTCCTGCAGGCGCAGCAGCTCGACGCCTTCCGCGCCGCGTGGCGCGAGGCCGGTCACGACGGTGAGCCGCGCACCTCGGTCAGCCGCAGCATCTTCCCCATCGTCACCGCCGAGGATGAGATGTACTTCGGCGGCTCGGCCGGCAGCGACCAGATCGGCGTCATCGACGGCATGCGCTCGACCTTCGGCAAGACGTATGCGGCCACCCCCGACAAGCTCGTGGAGCAGTTGCAGAACGATGCCGCCGTGATGAGCGCCGACACGCTCATGCTGACAATCCCCTCTCAGATGGGCGTGGAGTTCAACCTCCGCCTCGTCGAGAACTTCGCGAAGCACGTCGCCCCCGCCCTCGGATGGCAGTCGACCCTCGCGACGGTCTGAACGACTCCCCGAACGGATCCGGATGCCGACTTGATCGGCATCCGGGTCCGTTCGGCGTTTCGCGCCGAGTCGTACGGTGAGAGGGTGAGCGTCACCATCCGCGAAGCCGTCTTCCCGCGAGACGGCGCGGCCGTCAGCGCCCTCGTCGGGGCGTACCTGCGGCAGACGGAGGCAGAGAAGATCGAACGCGGGCTCGCCGCCGACGCGTTTCCCGAGCGCTACGCGCGGGAGATCGACGACCCGGCGGCGGCATTCGCGGGCCGGCACGCCCTCATCGCCACCGTCGACGGCGCAGATGTCGGGCTCGTCGTCTCGTCGAGCGTGCCCGAAGGAACAGAACTCTCGCGCGTGTGGACCGATCCGCGCGCCCGGGGGCGAGGCGTCGGAACCGCGTTGCTCACGGCTGCGCTCACCGGAGCCGTGCGACCGGTGCGTCTGTCGGTCTGGGATTGGCGTGAGCCCGCGGTGCGGATGTACCGCGCTGCGGGTTTCGAGGTCGTCCCGTCGTGGGACGATCGGCCGGGGCTCATGTGCCTCGAGCTGCGGTGACCCGAACCGCGCTGCTCAGCGCGACGGCGGCACCCGCATCGTGCCGTCGAGCGTCCACCCGTTCTGATCGACGGCGCCCGTGGCATCCGCCTGCTCCGCCTGAGCGTCGGCATACCAGAGGCAGACGAGTCCCCGCTCGCGCCACAGGGCTTGGCGGCTCATCGCGTCCTCGACCATCCAGAACGCTCCGCCTGCGGTTCGACGGCGCAGCTCGGCGAGCCAGGTCGCGTACCCCGGGTCCGGTTCGGAGGCCGCGGCGTGGGGCCGCGCGAGCTCGATGAAGCGGTCGGCCAGGGTCTCGGTCGTCCAGTCGGTGCGTCCGTCCTGGAAGACGTCCTCTCCGCCCGCGCTGGAGTACCTCAGCACGACATTGCTCTCCCGCTCGAGAGGACTGTCGTGCGTCTCGCTCGGTTCGGGAACGAACACGCGGCACCGCCAGTGCCCCGTCGGGTAGAGGTTCGTGTTGATGCGGATCCCCTGCCAGCCGCGCTCGTGAGCGCGCGCCACCGCAGCGACGAGACGAAACGGGACCGGGATCACCGGTAGCCCGTCAGCCCGCGCGAGCGGGCGATGGTCTGCGACACGAGGTACTCGCCCCATGCCACCGCGTACGCGCCGAGAGCGGCCCACACCCACGCGGAGGGCAGGACGCCGATGAGCCCGAGCAACGCCGCGACCGTCAGCACGACGACCACCGCGAGTACCGGCCCGATCGCCCGCGCGCCGATGACACCCGCGCCGGTGCGCCAGATGACCAGCAGAGCTCCCGCCGTCGCGACGAGGAGGATGACGGGGGTGAACCACGGTCCCAGCGCCCCCATGGTGATCGCGGCGCCGACACCGGCAGTGGTGAGGGATGCGGTGCGGAGGGCGCGGATCTGTGTCGGAGAGGGCGAGGCGGCGATGGAGTGCTCCTGGGATGGGGGCGAAGGCGGGGAACCGAACCCGCCGAAGATCGCGGGCGAGGACGGCTTCCCAGGGTACCCGCGCCTCGATCCGCCTCCGCGGGGCGTTCGTGTCTACGGTGGGCACGTGGGCATTTCTCTGACGCGCGTCGACCTCTCGAGTGCGGATGACCGCGCCGCGCTGACGGCGTTCCTCACCTCGAACGTCTTCCCGTTCCATGTGCGCGCGCAGTCGACGGTCGCGCAGATCGAGGACGCCCTTCGCGGCGGCTCGTGGGGTGGAGACGATGTCGACACCTATTGGATCGATGACGAGACCGACGGCCGCGTCGGGGTGATCCGGTTGGAGGATCTGCAGGACGCCACCGCGATGGTCGATCTGCGGCTCGCCGACGGCGCCCGAGGTCGAGGCTTCGGCTCGGCGGCGTTGTCGGCCGCGACCGACCTCGTCTTCTCTCACCACCCCGGCGTCATCCGATTCGAGGGACAGACCCGCGACGACAACGTCGCCATGCGGCGGGTCTTCGAACGATGCGGCTGGGTGCTCGAGGCGCATTACCGCGACGGCTGGCCCGTCGAGGGCGGCGCCCCCCTGGCATCCGTCGCCTACAGCGTTCTGCGCCGCGACTGGGCGAGCGGCGATACGACACCCGTGCCGCGCGGCCCCGAGGTGACGCTCCGCGGCGAGTTGCGCTGCGCCGACGCCACCGAGGCGCAGCGCGTGCGCGCCCATCTCGCCGAGCACATCGCTCTGACACGTGCGGAACCGGGATGCCTCTCTTTCGACGTCGACCCCACCGACACCGACGGCGTCTGGAGCGTGTCGGAGCGCTTCGTCGACGAAGCCGCGTTCGACGCCCACCAGCGCCGCGTCGCCGCGAGCACGTGGGGGCGCGAGACCGCCGGGATCCAGCGCTTCTACGTCATCCACGGGAGGGCACTGGATGCCGACGCCCTCATCGCCACGGCCTGGGCGGCCGAGGAGATGCTTCTGCATCCGGCTGTGCGCTCGAACCCTCGCGAGCTGAACCGGTTGCTCGACCCCGAGTTCGTGGAGGTCGGACAGTCCGGCCGTCGGTGGACGCGAGACGCGATCGTCGCCGCCCTGCGGGAAGAACCGGGAACCGACTCCTCGCCCCTCGTCGAAGAACGAGAAAGTCGGCTCGTCGAACCTGACACGGTCCTCTTGACCTATCTGCTGCGATTCGAGAACCGCGTCAGCCGCCGGTCGTCCCTCTCGCGGTGCGACCCCGCACCGCGTTGCCTGTTCCACCAGGGGACGCCGGTCGTCTGAGGCGTCAGCCGTTCGCGGGGTAGCCGGTGTACTCGACGGTCGAGGTGTCGGGGTGGAGGTTTCGGAACGCGGCGAGATCGCGCACGTTCTTCTGCACCGCGACGACGGCGAACAGGCTCATCGCGAAGCCGATGCCGTAGAAGCCCTTCTCCGACAGCAAGAGCTCGGCGTTCCAGAGGCCGACCGCCATGAGGGCGAGCGCGACGAGAAGCATGCCCCACGCGACGCCGAGGTAGGCGCCGGTGACCGGGATGTCTTCCGCGCGGTCGCGCACCGCCTTCTGCACCGAGATGGCGGCGAAGAGCCCGAGCAAGAAGACCGAGAGGCAGAAGCCCTTCTCGGCGAGCGTCATGTGCGCGTTGTAGAGGCCGATGACGTAGACCGAGGCGCCGAGCCCGAGTGCCACCCACGAGGCTCCCACGAACGCTCCGGTCGGACGACCGAGCATCTGCTGCGTGTGGATATCCGTCATCTTTCCCACCCCTTCGTCGGGTCCCCCGGAGGGGCCGTATGCCGTGGCGGAGAAGCTAGCGGAAAGTTCATGCCGAAAACGCCATGAGCCCTTCACCTGTGGACAACCACGGGGAGCCACCACGGGTCCTCGTCCGCCGTCCGCGAACCCCGTCGCCCTGGCGCCGCCGAAGATGGTTTGCTGGCCCGCATGCGACAGCTCCTCATCCTCGGTGGAACCGGATGGCTCGGCCGCGCCGTCGCGGCGCAGGCCCTCGCGCAGGGGGCCGAGGTCACCTGCCTCGCCCGCGGCGAGTCCGGCGAGACGGCACCGGGCGCACGACTGATCCGCGCCGACCGCAACGACCCCGACTCCTACGCACGCGTGCAGCGCGACTGGGACGAGGTGGTCGAGCTCTCGTGGGACCCGGGGTTCGTGGCATCCGCCCTCGACGCCCTCGCCGACCGCGCAGCGCACTGGAGCCTGATCTCGAGCGTCTCGGTGTATGCCCGCTCGGACATCCCCTTCGCCGACGAGACGGCGGAGCTCGTCGAGCCGAACGACCTCGAGCAGTATCCGGATGCCAAGGTGCACGCGGAACGGCTCACCTCGGCGCGGCTGGGTGACCGGGTGCTCCTCGCGCGGGCGGGGCTGATCGCGGGGCCGGGCGATCCCACCGACCGCTTCGGTTACTGGCCCGCGCGGTACGCCCGCGGCGGGCGGGTCGTCGCGCCCGAGGCGGCCGGCCGTCACGTCCAGGCGATCGACGTGGACGATCTCGCCGCGTGGATCGCGCACGCTGGACGCACGGGCGTCACGGGCCCGATCAACGCGGTCGGCGAAGAACTGCCGCTCGCCGCGGTGCTCGCGGCGGCCCGCGATGCGGCCGGAACGGCGAGCGAGACCGTCACCCTCGACGACGACACCCTCATCGCGCGCGGCGTCGCCTACTGGGCCGGGCCGCGCTCACTCCCCCTGTGGCTGCCCGAGAGCGCGGGAGGATTCGCGCGGCGCAGCGACGCCGCCTTCGTGGCATCCGGCGGGCGTCGCCGCTCCCTCGCCGAGACGATACGCCGCGCGCTCGACGATGAGCGCGAGCGCGGACTGAACCGCCCCCGCCGCGCCGGACTCACACCCGCCGAAGAGGCGGAGGTCATCGGCGCCTAACGCCCGTTGCGGTCAGCCGCAGAACGCGGAGGCGCCGACGACACCTCGAGCTTGTCGAGGCCCCGCAGCGAGGTCCAGATGAGTTCCTCGCCCTTCGCCGCATGCTGCGAGGCGCGCACGGCCCGCTCGTCGGCCCACGAGTTGAGCACGTGACCGGAGTGCCCGCGCACGTGCTCGAGCACGACGTCGGGAAGGCCCGCCGCCCGCCGCGCGTCGCGCGCGGCGATGAGGGCTTCGAGGATGCCCTGGTTGGCGACCGGCTTCTTCGCGCTCGTGACCCAGCCACGGCGGCGGTGGCCGTCCATCCACTTCGAGTAGGTGTCGATGGCGTACTTCGAGTCGGCCTGCACGACCAGCTCGCGCACGTCGGCGTGATCGGTGATCGCGTACAGCAGCCCGAGCAGTTCGCCGATGTTGTTCGTGCCCTCGGGGATCGATCCGGCGGCCCAGTGTCCGTCTTCGCCGACCCACGCCCAGCCCGCCGGACCCGGGTTGCCCTTGCAGGCGCCGTCGGTGGCGACGACGTAGCGGTCGGAGGATGCGGGCGACTCGGTACTGCTCATCCCTCTAGTCTCCCCCGCAGCGCCACGGACGAACGACGACGCCCCCGCCGCCGGCGTGAACGACCGACGGCGGGGGCGCTTGCACGAGGGTCAGTCGCGACCGCTCTCGGCCTTCTTCTGGCCGGCCTCGAGCACATCGCCCGCGGGCAGTTCCTGGTGTCCGCCGAACTGCAGGCGCATCGCCGAGAGCACCTGGTTGGCGAAGTGGTCCTCGCCGCGCGAGGCGAACCGCTCGAACAGCGACGCGGCCAGCACCGGCACCGGCACGCCCGTGTCGACGGCGGCCTTGACGGTCCAGCGTCCCTCGCCCGAGTCCGAGACGCGGCCGGCCAGACCGTCGAGCGTCGGGTTCTGCGCGAGCGCCGCGGCGGTGAGGTCGAGCAACCAGGAGGAGATGACCGAGCCTCGGCGCCAGAGCTCGGTGACGCGAGCCGTGTCGATGTCGAACTGGTAGTACTCGGGCTCCTCCAGGGGCGCCACCTCGGCGGAGTGCTCGCCCTGACGCAGGCCCGCGTCGGCGTTGTTCAGCACGTTCAGCCCCTCGGCGAGCGCGGCCATGATGCCGTACTCGATGCCGTTGTGGACCATCTTCACGAAGTGGCCCGAGCCCGACGGACCGCAGTGCAGGTACCCGCGCTCCTCGGTCGTGTAATCGCCGGTGCGGCCGGGCGTGCGCTCGACCTCTCCGGGACCGGGGGCGATGGTGCGCAGCACGGGCTCGAGGTGGGAGACGGCCTCGTCGTGGCCGCCCACCATGAGGCAGTAGCCGCGCTCGAGACCGAAGACGCCGCCGCTCGTGCCCACATCGACGTAGTGGATGCCGCTCTCGTCGAGCTTCTTCGCACGACGCACGTCGTCGCGGTAGTTCGAGTTGCCGCCGTCGATGATGATGTCGCCCGGCTCGAGCACCTCGGCCACCTCGTCGACGACCGTGCCGGTGAGACCGGCGGGGATCATGAGCCACACGGCGCGGGGCTTGTGCAGCTTCGAAGCCAGGTCGGCGATGCTCGTCGCCCCGGTGGCGCCCTCCGCGACCAGCGACGCCACGGCATCCTGGTTCACGTCGAACACGACGCAGTCGTGACCGTCCTTCATGAGCCTGCGGACGATGTTGGCGCCCATTCGTCCGAGTCCGACCATGGCGAGTTGCATTGGTTCCCCGTTCGTCGTGCATGACGGGCCGCGCCGCGCGGTCCCTCCGCGAGTCTAGGAGCGTCCGGAGGCACCAGGGATCGGTGCTAGCCCTGGAAATCCTCGGGATCGACGCCCTCCAGAAAGCGCCGGAACTCCTCCACCCGGTCTTCGTCCGCGCCCCCGCCGTCGAGCTCGACGGCCTCGTCCGGCACACCGGCCTCGTCGAAGACGGCGTTCGCCACGAGGATCGGTGCATCGGCTCGGGACGCGAGGGCGATGCCGTCCGAGGGACGGGAGTCGAAGGTCCGGGGCCCCGCCGGGGTGTTCAGCACCACCCGGGCGTGGAAGGTCCCCTCGTCGAGGTGGGTGATCTCGACGCGGTCCACGGATGCCGAGAGCTCGCCGAGCATCGCGGTCATGAGGTCGTGCGCGAGGGGCCGCGGCGAGCCGGTGCGCTCGATCGCGACGAGGATCGACATGGCCTCCTGCGGCCCGATCCACACGGGGAGCACCCGGTTGCCGTCGGTCGCGGTGTCGACGGGCTTGAGCAGGATGACGTGCTGCTGACCCGGGTCGAGCGCGACCCCGACGACGCGCACCCGGATCATGGAGCCATCGTACGGGGAGTGCCCGTCGCGAGAGGGTTCAGCGCACGATGCCGAGAGCCCGCGCCGCCGAGACGGCGGCGGTGCGCGACGAGACGCCGAGCTTCGAGAAGACGTGCGCGAGGTGAGACTTCACCGTCGCGTCGGTGATGTGCAGACGGGCGGCCACCTCGGCGTTCGAGGCCCCGCGGGCGACGAGTCGCACCACTTCGATCTCGCGCGCCGAGAGGGTCACGCGGGGCTCGCGCAGGCGAGCCAGAAGGCGCCCCGCGATCGCCGGGGCCAGGGCGCTCTGCCCCGCGGCGGCGGCGCGGACGCCGGCGAGCAGTTCGTGGGGCGGGGCGTCCTTCAGCAGGTACCCGCTGGCGCCCGCCTCGACGGCGCCGAGGATGTCGCCGTCGGTGTCGTAGTTCGTCAGGACGAGGACGTACGGCGGGGCGGCGAGAGCACGCACCCGCCGCGTGGCCTCGGCCCCGGCGGCCCGCTCGCCGAACTGCAGGTCCATCAGCACGAGCTCCGGCGCCAGCGATGCCGAGAGAGCGACGGCCTCGTCGGCGTCGGCGGCCTCGCCGACCACTTCGATATCGGTCTCGGCGTCGAGCAGGGCGCGCACGCCCGCCCGTACGACCGGGTGGTCATCGGCGATCACCACGCGGATCACGACGCTCCCCCCGGCAGCACCACGGTGATGGTGGATCCGGCACCCGGCGCGCTGTCCACGTCGAGCACGCCGTCGAGCTGATCGACGCGCTCGCGCATGGCCCGGAGGCCGAAGGAGTCCGTTCCGGATGCCGCGGCCTCGGCGCGACGCACGTCGAACCCGGCGCCGTCGTCGGAGATGGTCAGACGCGCCCCGCCCGGCTGCGGCACGAGCCGGATGCGCACGCAGCGTGCCCGCGCGTGCTGGGCGACGTTCGCGAGGGCCCCCTGGGCGATGCGCAGCAGGGCCGTCTGGGCGTCCATGGGCAGCGAGACCACGGCATCCACCTCCACCTCCACGTCGATACCCTCGCGCGCACCCCATCCGCCGGCGAGACGCTCGAGGGCGGAGCCGAGGCCGCGGTCGAGGCTCGGCGGGGCCAGTTCTCGGATGAACCGGCGGGTCTCGGCGAGGCCGTCTGCCGCCGTCTGGCGCGCCAGCCGTACGTGGTCGATGCCGGGACCCTCGGCATCCGCTCTCTCCGCCGCGTGGAGCAGCATCTGGATGCTCGATAGTCCCTGCGCCACGGTGTCGTGCAGCTCGCGGGCCAGGCGCGCTCGTTCGGCGAGGGTCCCCTGCTCGCGCTCGGCGGCGGCGAGCCGGTCGCGCGTGGCGAGAAGCTCGGCCACGAGGGCTTCGCGCTCCGCGGCCCTGCGCTCGAGGGCGTTGTAGCCCAGGCCGATGAGAAGCGCCACACCCGCACCGACGACGGGCCCGACGACGACGCCCACCGTGAGACCCCCGTGGACGGCGAAGGCCGCGATCGTGAGGGCGGTCGTGCCCACGACCGCGAGGGGACCCGCTCCCCCCGGGAGCACGTGCAGGTACAGGAAGAACAGCGGGAAGACGAGATACGCGGCCTCGGGGACGAGCCACACCAGCGCCGCCCACACCACCGTGAGCGCCGCCACCCACACGACACCGCGCCGCGATCGCCCCGCGCGGGCGATCCAGAGTCCCGCGAGGTACACCGCGCCCAGCGCTCCCGCGAGCACGAGGGCGAGCACGGACCCGTCCGTCAGCAGCACGCGCGCGACGACGAGAGCGAGCAGTCCGCCGAAGAGAGCGTGCAAGCCCGTGCGCAGCCCCGCGAAGACCGGGGCGAGGGGACGATGGGTCATTTCCCGATCCAGGCTACGGATGCCGGGACCCCGGCGGATCATCCGAAAGGTGGAGGAAGGGTTCGCCCACCCCGCCGATGACGGCCGGAGCGGTCCGGACGAGGGTGGGACGGAGCCGACGAGAGACGCCGGCGGAAGGAGGCGACGTGTACGTCGCATGGCGCGATCTGCGGTTCGCCCGCGGGCGATTCGCCCTCATCGGGGCGGTCGTCGCCCTCATCACCCTGCTCGTCGGGTTCCTCTCCGGGCTCACGGGCGGACTCGCCGCGCAGAACGTCTCGGCCGTTCTCGCCCTGCCCGGGGACCGGCTCGTCCTGCACCCCGTCGGCGGCGCGAGCGCGACCTTCGCCGACTCCACGATCGACGACGACACCGTCTCGGCATGGCGCGCGGCCCCGGGGGTCGATACCATCACCGCCGTCGGGATCACGCAGACACGGGCGGAGGGACCCGGAGCCGTCGGCGCCGTCGCTCTGTTCGGCCTCGACGCGGGAACGAGCTTCGACGCTCCCCACCGCGACGATGAGATCGACCTGTCGGCGGGGGCGGCCAAGAGCCTGGGCGCGATGGTCGGCGACGAGGTCACGGTGGCGGGGTCCTCCTTCCGCGTCGCCGCGATCGGAGGCGATCGGTGGTACAGCCACACCCCCGTGGCCACACTCGACGCGCACGCGTGGGCGACTCTCGATCAGCACCTGGGCGGCACGGGGCAACCGACGCTTCTCGCCGTCACCGGCTCCCCGGCGTGGGACACCGTGGCCGCCGACACCGGGACCACGGCATCCACTCCCCTGTCGAGCCTCACGGCGCTGACGACCTTCCGCTCCGAGATCGGCTCGCTGGCGCTGATGATCGCGATGCTGTTCGGCGTCTCGGCGCTCGTGGTCGGCGCGTTCTTCACGGTCTGGACGATGCAGCGCTCGGCCGACATCGCCGTGCTCAAGGCGCTCGGGGCGAGCACTCCCGCACTCGTGCGCGACGCCCTCGGCCAGGCTCTGGTCGTGCTGGGGCTCGGAGTCGGCATCGGGATCGGACTGACCGCCCTGCTCGGCACCCTCGCCGGCGCAGCGCTGCCCTTCGTCCTGAACCCGCTCACGACCCTCGCCCCCGCGGCGGTCATGGTCGTGCTCGGCCTGCTCGGCGCCGCGGTGTCGCTGCGCACAGTCACCTCCTCCGACCCCCTCACCGCCCTCGGGAGCACCCGATGATCCTTCTCGACGACGTCACCCTCACCTATCCCGACGCAGACGCCCGCGTCACCGCCGTCGACCATGTCACCCTGGAGGGCCGCCCGGGCATCGTGACCGGCATCACCGGCCCCTCGGGTTCGGGCAAGTCGAGCCTGCTGGCCCTGGCCGCCACCCTCGTGCGCCCCGACTCCGGGCGCGTGATCGTCGCGGGGACGGATGCCACCCGGCTCAGCGCCGCGGCGGCGACGGCGCTGCGGCGCCAGAGCATCGGCATCGTGTTCCAGCAGCCGCAGTTGCTCCCGGCCCTCACCGCTCGCGAGCAGCTGCGGGTCATGGCCGAGCTCGGCGGCCCCGACCGGCGCGAACGGCGTGCGCTCGTTCGTTCACGGGTCGACGAGCTGCTCGAGGCCGTCGGTCTCGGCGCTCTGGCCGATCGTCGGCCCGCCCAGCTCTCCGGCGGTCAGCGTCAGCGGGTGGCGATCGCGCGCGCTCTCGTGCACGAGCCGCGGGTACTGCTGGTCGACGAGCCGACGAGCGCTCTCGACACCGCCCGGGGCGGGGAGATCATGGCTCTGCTGTCTCGACTGACGCGGGAACGCGAAACCGCGACGCTGCTCGTGACGCACGACCTCGTGCACCGCGACGCCCTCGACGAGACGGTGGAGATCGTGGACGGGCGCGCGGCGCTCGTCACCACCCGTACGCGTTGAACCACTCGCGACGGCGGTCGGCTTCGGCGCGCGACTCGTCCCCTCGCCACGAGTCGTGGGGTTCGAGCAGACCGCCGTCGTCACGGTTCACGAACGCCCAGCAGACCGGGCATAGCGCCCGGCCGCCGGGGAATCCGTCATCGAGCGTCGGGGCGGGTTCGGCGGGAGTCCCACCCGCGACGCACTCGGGCGGGTCGGCCTGCAGGTCGCTCCAGAGTAGTCGTCCGCCGGTGCGGTGGTGAAGGCCGCGGTGTCCGTCTTCACGGGTGCAGATCTCGCCGTATCTTCGGCTGAGGCACAGTCTCCGGGCGGCGCCCGGCAGCGCTGCCAGTGTTCGCGTCATCGTTCGATTCTCGCCGCTGCGAGCGCAACGGGGGCAGGTGCGGGATGCGCACGGGGCGGTGGGGGCCGGTGGGGAAGGGATCGGCGGTCATCGCTGACCACCACCGGTGCGACGAGAGAACATGTCGACCTCCTGATGTTCCGACCATCCGCCCGTCGAGCGTGGATTCCGAGGGGGTTGACACGGCGCAAGACGGTGCTAGGCATACCCCATGGGGGTATCATCGGGGTATGCACGGATACGAGGGCCACAAAGACGACCTCCTCAAGCGTCTGCGCCGCGCCGAGGGGCAGGTGCGCGGCATCGCGCGCATGGTCGACGACGACCAGTACTGCATCGACATCCTCACCCAGGTCTCGGCCGTGACCAAGGCGCTCGAGAACGTCGCCCTCTCCCTGCTCGACGACCACCTCTCCCACTGCGTGGCCGAAGCGGCCGCACAGGGCGGCCCCGTCGCCGACGAGAAGCTGAAAGAGGCGAACCAGGCGATCGCTCGCCTGGTCCGCTCGTAAGGAGACGCACATGACCGAACAGCGCATCGACCTCGGCCTCACCTCGGCCCCCGCCGGCGGCTGCGGCGACGGCTGCGGGTGCAAGAGCGCGGCATCCACCCCCGCCGTCGCCTCGGACGAGGCGTCCTCCGTCGTGCTCCGCGTCGAGGGGATGACCTGCGAGCACTGCGTTCGCGCCGTGAGCGAAGAGCTCAACGCGCTCGACGGCGTGGAGGTCGTCGACGTCGACCTGCGTGCGGGCGACGCCTCGCTCGTGCGCATCACGGGTTCAGCCGACGAGGCCGCTCTCACCGCGGCGATCGACGAGGCCGGGTACACCCTAGTCCGGTGACCGGATGCCGCAGGCACGGCGATCCCTCACCCTCGGGAATCCGCTCCGCGTGGCGCGTGCCTCAGAAGACGCGACGCACCAGCGCGTCGACGGCCGCGTGGAACGTGAGGTGCTGCGAGATCTCGACAGCGCGGTCGTAGCGCGGTCCGCCGAGCGCCACGAACACGGCGCCGACGACTTCGACGTATCCGACGATGTACCCCTCGCGGGCGACCTCGTACAGATCGAGATCAACGCGCGTCCAGGGGATCTCGGTGAGGGCGGGCGTAGTCGAGGAGGGGGCCGCTTTCGCCGCGGCGCGAGCCGCGGCCTTCGATGATCCCGGGCGACTGAGGGGTGCTTCCATGACCATGCGACGACTCCTTGGCTCCTCCAGGTCATCCCAGAGTGCGCTGTCCGCCCCCGAACCGCGCGGCCCTTGACGCGACGGCGGATCACGGATACGTCGGGATCAGCCGACGCTGCGCGCGGGGCGACCGCGGCGTGGGCGCTGCTCCGACAGGTCGAACGGCTCCACCCCCGCGGTGAGCGATTCGACCTCATCGAGCCACCGGAGGTCCGCCTCGAGCCGCGCACGGCGCGCCGCCTGCACGATGGCGGCGGGAACGGCATCCGTCCGCTCCTCCCGCACCTCGGCGAGCGCCGCACGGACCGCTTCGCGCTGGACCGACAGGATGCCGGGCACATCCGCTCCCGGGAGCGTCACCGCGAGGGCGAGCTTGAGGGCGACGTCGTCGCGCCCCTCGACCAGCGAGGCACCGCCCAGCCACGCTCGCACCTCGACGCGGCCCTCGGCGGTCAGCTCCCACAGCACGCGCGCCTCGTCGTCGAGGCCGGCGCCCTGCACCAGCCCGTCGCGCTCGAGGCGCTCGAGGGTCGTGTACACCTGGCCGACATTGACCCGCGCTCCGGTACGCCGCTCGTATTCGGCCCGCAGCTGAGAGCCGTAGCAGGTGCCGCGGTCGAGGATCGCGAGCAGGCTCAGACGGACGGACACGGCGCCTCCAGGCGGGTCAGAAATGACTTGCCGAGTATATCGTTCGACGCCGAGGGATCCCCCGACGCGCCGAGGAGGCCCGGCGTAGCATGTGGTCTGACCACACATTCCGGTTCGATCGGAGGCTCCTCATGGAGTGGCTCGACCCCCTCGCCCTAGCCCGCTGGCAGTTCGGGTTGACGACGCTGTACCACTTCCTCTTCGTGCCTCTGACGCTCGGCATGTCGCTCATCGTGGCGATCTTCCAGACCGCCTGGTATCGGACGGGAGACGTGCGATGGCTTCACATCACGCGCTTCTTCGGGAAGATCTTCCTCATCAACTTCGCCATGGGCGTGGTCACCGGAATCGTCCAGGAATTCCAGTTCGGAATGAACTGGTCGGCGTACTCGCGCTTCGTCGGCGACGTGTTCGGCGCCCCCCTCGCCTTCGAGGGACTGCTCGCCTTCTTCCTCGAGGCGACCTTCATCGGCCTCTGGATCTTCGGCTGGGACAAGCTCCCGCGCCTCGCGCACCTCGCGAGCATCTGGATGGCGTCGATCGGCGCCACCCTGTCGGCCTACTTCATCATCGCCGCGAACGCCTTCATGCAGAACCCGGTCGGTTACCAGATGTCGGCCGACGGCCACCGCGCCGAGCTCGTCGACTTCTGGGCGATGCTCACCAATCCCGTCGCCCTCGCGGCCTTCCCGCACACGATCTTCGCGGGCTGGATGTTCGCCGCGATGGTCGTCGTCGCCGTCTCGGCCTGGCACATGGCACGCGGTCGCAACACCGACATGATGCGCAAGACGCTCCGCTTCGGCCTGTGGTCGACGCTGGTGTCTTTCGTGCTCGTCGCGATCGTGGGCGACCAGCTGAGCCTGGTCATGGTCGCCACGCAGCCGATGAAGATGGCGGCGGCCGAGGCGACCTTCAACACCGTCTGCGGACAGGATGCCTCGTTCTCGATCTTCACGCTCGGAACGCCCGACGGAACGAGCGAGCTGTTCTCGATCCGCGTGCCCTTCCTGCTCAGCATCCTCTCCACGCACTCGCTCGACGGCTGCGTCGAGGGCATCAACGACCTGAACACCCTCTACAGCCAGCAGATGTTCCCCCAGTTCGCCGACCAGGTCGACGGCAACTTCGCCCCCGTGCTCTGGGTCACCTACTGGGCCTTCCGCTGGATGATCGCGCTCGGCGGGATCGCTGCGCTCGTCAGCGTCGCGGGCCTCTGGGTCACCCGCAAGAAGGCGACCCGTCCGGTCGCCCCGTGGATGTGGCGCGTGGCGATCTGGGCCGCTCCCCTGCCGATGCTCGCGAGCCTCGTCGGCTGGATCTTCACCGAGATGGGCCGTCAGCCCTGGATCGTGTTCGGCCTCATGCTCACGCAGGACGGGGTCTCCCCCAGCGTCCCCGGCTGGAGCGTGCTCATCTCACTGATCGCCTTCACCCTCGTCTACGTCACCCTCGCCGTCGTGGAGTTCGGCCTCATCGTGAAGTTCGCGCAGAAGGGCCCCGAGCCCCTGCCCGATCCCGACGCCGAGCGAGACGACTCGGTCGAGAACACCCCGACCACGGTCTACTAGGAGCCCCTCATGGATCTCGCATACCTCTGGTTCTGGATCGTCGCCTTCCTCTTCGTCGGTTACTTCGTGCTGGACGGGTTCGACTTCGGCGTCGGCATGTCGATCCCCTTCCTCGGCAAGGACGACATCGCCCGCCGCCAGATCATCAACACGATCGGCCCCGTCTGGGACCTCAACGAGACCTGGGTGATCGTCGCCGGTGCCGCGCTGTTCGCGTCCTTCCCCGAGTGGTACGCGACCCTGTTCAGCGGCTTCTATCTGCCCCTCCTGGCGATCCTGATCGCCCTGATCGCCCGCGGTGTCTCGTTCGAATACCGCCACCAGCGCGAGTCCCTGAAGTGGAAGCGCACCTTCGACCGCATGATCGTGGCGGGATCGGCCGTCCCCGCCTTCCTCTGGGGCGTCGCCTTCGCGAACATCGTGCAGGGCGTGCCGCTGGATGCCGACCACGAGTACGTCGGCAGCGTGCTCACGCTGCTGAACCCCTACGGCATCCTCGGGGGACTCACCACCCTGACCCTGTTCTTCCTGCACGGTCTCTACTTCGTCGCACTCAAGACGGACGGGCAGGTGCGTGCCGACGCTCGACGTCTCGCAGCGCGCGCGGGCCTGGTCACGATCGCACTGGCCGCGCTCTTCCTCGTCTGGACGATCGCGAACGCCGCGAGCGCTCCGCTGTTCCTCGGCGTGGTGGCCCTCTCGGGCATCGCCGCGCTCGCGCTGATCGGCTCGTGGCTCGCGAACGCCCGCGACCGCGAGGGCACCGCCTTCACCCTCGGCGCCGTGACGATCGTCGCCGCCGTCGCCGCGCTGTTCTTCGCGCTGTTCCCGAACGTCATGCCCTCCACGCTCGCTGCGGGCTCGAGCCTCACGATCGACAACGCCTCGAGCACCGACTACACGCTCACGATCATGAGCTGGGCGGCGCTCATCTTCCTCCCGCTGATCCTCGCCTACCAGGGCTGGACCTACTGGGTGTTCCGCAAGCGCGTCACCCGCGCCCGGATCGAGAAGGCCGCGCTCGTCGCCCACTGACCGATGAAACCCGTCGACCCGCGGTTGCTCCGCTACGCCACCGCCTCCCGCGGCTTCTTCGCCGTGACCGCGGCGATCGTGCTCGCGCAGACCGGCGTGACCGTCGGCTTCGCGTGGGCGCTCGCCGCAGCGCTCGTCGGCGCGATCCAGGGCCGACCGGTCGGCGAGCTGTGGGGATACATCGGCGTGGCGGCATCGCTCGTGCTCCTGAGGGGCCTGCTGATCGCCGCCTCGGAGCGCGCGGCGGCGCGGGGCGCGGCGGCGGCGTCGCTGCAGTTGCGGGCCGCGCTCGTGGGCGCGGTCGCACGCCTGGGTCCGGGCTGGCTCGCCCGCCGAAACTCCGCCTCGCTGTCGCTCACCGCCGGCCACGGTCTCGACGCACTCGATGCCTACTTCGGTCGGTATCTGCCGCAGCTCGTGGCCACCGCGATCGCCATGCCGATCCTCATCGGCGCCATCACGCTGGCCGACCCCCTCTCGGGCCTGATCGTGGTGCTGACGATTCCCCTGATCCCGCTGTTCATGGTGCTGATCGGTCTCGCCACCCGTGGCGTCCAGGAACGGCAGTACCGCACCCTCGGCCGCCTCGCCGCACGCTTCGCCGACACCGTCGAGGGCCTCGGCACGCTCAAGGCCTTCGGACGCCAGCACCGCGCGGCGCGCTCGATCGAGACGATCACGCGCGACTACAAGCGCGAGACGATGACGGTGCTGCGCGTGTCGTTCCTCTCGGGCTTCGCGCTGGAGTTCCTGGCATCCATCTCGGTCGCGATCGTCGCCGTCACCATCGGCTTCCGTCTGCTCTCGGGTGACCTCACGCTGCTGATCGGACTCTTCGTGCTGCTGCTGGCGCCCGAGGCGTACCTGCCGCTGCGCCAGGTCGGCGTGCAGTTCCACGCGGCTTCCGAGGGGGTCGCGGCCACCGACGAGATCTTCGACGCCCTCGACGCCGCCCGCTCGGCCGAGACTCCCGAGGGGCAGACTCCGGATGCCGTCACCCCGGCGCTCGGCTCGACGATCGCGCTCGAGGGCGTCAGGGTGCACCGCGAGGGGCACGCTCTGCCCACCGTCTCGCTGTCGGTGGGACCCGGCGAGGTGGTGCTCGTGAACGGCCCCAGCGGCGTCGGCAAGTCGTCGTTGATCGCCGCGCTGCTCGGCTTCGCCGCGCACGACGGCGAGGTGCGGGTCGACGGCGTGGCCGTGCCGCACGCTCGGGATTCGGTGGCCTGGGCGGGACAACGACCCGGTCTCGTCACGGGCACGGTGGCCGAGAACGTCTCGTTCGGCTCCCCGGTCGACTCCGCCCGGGTCACCGCGTCCCTCGCCGACGCCGGAGCGGCCGAGATCGATCCCGCCATCGCGCTCGGCGCCGGCGGAGCAGGACTCTCGGGTGGGCAGGCGCAGCGCGTCGCGGTCGCGCGGGCGCTTTACCGCGCGCGGGTCGGCGGGGTGCCGACACTCGTCCTCGACGAGCCCTCCAGCGCTCTGGATGCCGACACCGAGACGCATCTCTGGGCGACCCTGCGCCGCGAGGCCGATGCCGGTCGCGGGGTCCTTCTCGTCTCGCACCGCCGCTCCGCCCGGGCGATCGCGGACCGCGTGGTCGAGCTGACGCCCCCGCGCGAATCTCCGTCGTCCGCCGTTCGCACCGACGAGCGGACGCCCGTGTCGGGCAGCCCACGCGCGGCCCAGGCGGTGCGCTCGTGAACGCCCGGGTGCGCGGCATCCTGAGTTCCGCCCTGCCCTCGCCCCGACGATTCGCACCCGCGGTGCTGTCGGGTGTCGGCACCGCGGCGAGCTTGATCGCGTTGCTCGCGGCGAGCGCTTGGCTCATCGCCCGGGCCGCCGAGCAACCGCTCGTGATGTACCTGTCGATGGCGGTGGTCGGAGTGCGCGCGTTCGCGCTCTCGCGCGGGGTCTTCCGTTACCTCGAGCGCCTCACGGGCCACGACGCCGCTCTGCACCAGCTCGCGGGAGTCCGCGCCGACCTCGTGCGCGACCTCGTGCCGCTCGCCCCCGACGGTCTCGCCCGCTCCCGCCGCGGAGGGCTGCTCTCGAGCGTGGTCGACGACGTCGAAGAGCTGCAGAACCTGCCCCTGCGGGTCGTGCTGCCGCTCGCGGTCGCCGCGCTGACCTCTCTCGCCGCCGTGATCTTCGCCGCGTTCGTCTCGTGGCCCGCGGCCGTCGTCCTGCTGGTGTGCCTCGTCGCCGCCTTCGGCCTCGCCGTCGCCGTCGGCTGGGCCGCGGGCGCCCGCGCCGAGCGCTCGATCGCGCCGCTGCGCGCCGCCGTCGCGGACGCGGTGCACGACCTGCTCGCCAATCTCGACGTGCTGACGGCGTACGGAGCCCTGGACGCCGCGACCGAGCGCGTGCGCCGAGCCGACGCCGCGCTGCGCCGGGCCGTCGTCCGA
Organism: Microbacterium sp. SL75; assembly: GCF_026625865.1. Lineage (NCBI taxonomy): Bacteria > Bacillati > Actinomycetota > Actinomycetes > Micrococcales > Microbacteriaceae > Microbacterium > Microbacterium sp. SL75. The sequence continues at coordinate 439,079 of NZ_CP113067.1, forward strand.
CGCGGCGGAGCCCAGGGGCTGACCTCGGGCGCGGTGTCGGTGCTGGCCGGCGTCGCCTCCCTCGTCGCCCTTCTCGTCGCCGCCCCCGCTGTCACCGGCGGCGCACTGTCGGGGCCGGGGCTTGCGGTCGTCGTGCTGCTGCCGATGGCGGTGTTCGAGGTCTTCGGCCCGGTCCCCCTCGCCCTCGCCTCGTGGCGGCAGGTGCGGTCGGCCGCGGAGCGCATCGCCGAGGCCGTGCCCGAAGCCACCCCCGACGGCCTCCCCCGCGACGAACCGGCCCCGACCGACAAGGCCCCCGTCCTCGGCGCCGGCCTCGAGCTGAGCGGCATCCGTGCCCACTGGCCGGCGCGCGGTGACACCGACGGCGATTCCGGGCGCCTCGAGGACGTCGTCCTCCGCGTCGGTCCCGGCGAGCGCGTCCTCGTAACCGGCCCGAGCGGCGCCGGCAAGACCACGCTGGCGCACGTGCTCACCCGCTTCCTCGATTACGAGGGGTCGTACCGGCTCGGCGGTCGCGAGGCCCGCGAGATCTCGGGAGACGACCTGCGGCGCACTGTCGGTCTGATCGAGCAGTCGCCGTACCTCTTCGACGAGTCGGTGCGCCAGAACCTGCTGTTCGCGCGCGAGAGTGCGACCGACGAAGACCTGTGGGCGGCGCTCGAGCGCGTCGGGCTCGATGACTGGACGCGAGAGCGTGGGGGGCTCGACGCCGACGTGGGCGAGCGGGGCGGGCTCGTCTCGGGCGGCCAGGCGCAGCGCCTCGCCCTGGCGCGGGCGATCCTGCGCGGCTTTCCCGTGCTCGTGCTCGACGAGCCCACCGCGGGCGTCGACCCCGCGGCATCCGACGCCCTCCTCCGCGACCTGCTCGGCGCGGTCGACCGCGATCGCGCGGTGATCCTGGTCTCGCACGTGGACGTGCCCGACGCTCTCGTCGACCGCGAGGTGAGGCTCGAGAACGGACGCGTGGTGGCGGGCTGAATCAGGAGGCGGCGGCGAAACGGACGCGCTCGGCAGCGATGCTCACGAGCACCGTGTCGCCGGGTCGGATCGACGCGGCCTCGGCCGGGGGGACTTCCGCGGCTCCGTGATCGGTGACGACCCGGACGCCGGTCGGGGTGGGCTCGAGGTGCGATACGAGGGCCGGAGTCCCCTCCCCGAGACGCACGGCCGACGCGGGGAAGACGGCGGCCAGTGCCATACCTTCGGTCCGCGCGAGGGCGAGGGATGCGGCATCCGTCGACTCCAGCCGCAGTTGACCGCGCACGAACGCGCCGCCTCGAGCCACGCCCTCGAGGCGCTCGAGTCCCGCGATCCGCGCCGCCACGTCGGTGGCGGGGACCGAGAGCACCTCGCGCACGGGCCCTTCCTGCGTCACCCGTCCGCGCTCCACGATCACGAGCCGGTCGGCGAGAGCGGCGGCATCGATCGCGTCGTGAGTGACGGCGACGGTGGTCACCCCCGCGAGACGCTTGAGCAGCATCGCGCGGATCTCCGAAGCCGTGACCGCGTCGAGGGCCACGAGCGGTTCGTCCAGCAGCACGACCCGGGGTTCGGCGGCGAGCGCCCGGGCCACGGCCACGCGCTGCTGCTCCCCGCCCGACAACCGCGCGGGGCGACGATCACCCGTTCCCGGGAGCCCCACGCGGTCCAGCCATTCATCGGCGAGGGCGCGAGCGACGGATGCCGGGACCCCGGCCGAGCGCGGACCGAAGGCGACGTTCTCGCGCGCGGTGAGGTGCGGGAAGAGCCGGGCCTCCTGACCGAGCAGTACGATCCCGCGCTCCATCGGGGCCGTGCGCAGCCGCGGTGCGCGATCGAGCACCCGGCCGTCGACGGAGATCTCGCCCTCGTCGAGCGGGGTCAGCCCGGCGAGGGCCCCGAGCAGCGTGGACTTGCCCGCGCCGCTGCGCCCCATCACGGCCACCGTCTCGCCCGGGGCGACGTCGAGCGCGATGTCGACGACGAAGTCTCGGCGGCGCACGGCGATGCGGGCGCGGAGCTCCGCGGCATCCGGGACCGTCATCTGCCCACCCCCGGCCGCCATCCGCGCACGAGCAGCAGCACCGCGACGGCGGTGATCAACAGCAGGAGAGACAGCGCCACCGCGGTGCCCTGCGAGACACCCGCGCCGTTGAACGCCGTGTAGATCGCGAGCGGCATGGTCTGCGTCACGCCCGGGCGGTTGCCGGCGAACAGCGCGGTCGCCCCGAACTCCCCGATCGCGCGGGCGAAGCACAGCACGACCCCGGCGACGATGCCGGGGGCCGCGAGCGGGAGCGTGATGCGGCGCAGGATCGTCGCCCGACTCGCGCCGAGAGAAGCGGCGGCACGCTCGAACTCGACGCCGGTGCTGCGCAGCGCCCCCTCGACCGCGAGCACGAGGAACGGCAGGGCGACGAACACCTGCGCCAGCACGACGGCGGGGGTGGTGAAGGGCAGTCCGAGGAAACCGAACCAGCCGTTGCGCCCGAACAGGTACAGCAGGGCGACGCCGCCGACCATCGGCGGCAGCACGAGCGGCACCGTCACCAGGGCCCGCAGCACGGCTGCCGTGCGGGCGGGGCTGCGCGCGATGAGCAGCGCGAGTGGGATGCCGACGACCGCGCACACCGCGGTGGCCGCGGCCCCCGTGCCCAGCGACAGGGCGAGAGCCGAGAGGGCGGCCTCGGAGGTGACGTCGCTCCACAGCGTCGCCCACTGCACGCGCGACACGAGTGCGGTCAGCGGGACGAGGAGGAAGAGCAAGCCGGCCACCGCCGGAACGATCAACCAGCGGGGGACGTAGCCCGTCTCTCTCACGGGGCGCGGAACCCGGCGTCGGCGAGCACGCGCTGCCCGTCCTCGCCGAGGACGAACGCCACGAAGGCCGCGGCGGCGTCGGGGTTCGGCGCATCGGTCAGCGCGGCGATCGGGTACCGGTTGACGACCGCGTCGGCACCGGCGGGAACGATGGTCTCGACGTCGTCGCGACCGTTGACGTCGGTGGCGTAGACGAGGCCCGCATCGGCTTCGGACGCCGCGACCTTGGTCAGCACCGCGGTGACGTTCTGCTCGGAGCTGGCAGGGGTCACGCTCACGCCCGCGTTCGACAGCAGGGTGGCCGAGGCAGCGCCGCACGGCACCTCCGGGGCGCACAGCACCGTCGTGACGCGGGCGAGGTCCGCGAGGGTGGCCACGCCGCCCGGGTTTCCCTTCGGCACGGCGATCACGAGCGTGTTGCCGGCGAAGAGCTGAGGGGCGGGGGCCTGCGTCTTCACCTTCGCCATGTTCTTCTCGTCGGCCGAGGCGAAGACGTCAGCCGGAGCGCCTTCGCCGATCTGCGTCGCGAGGGTGCTCGATCCGTCGTAGACCGCGTTGACGGTGACTCCGGGGTGGGCCGACTCGAACGCCGAGGCGATCTCGTCGAACGAGCGCTGCAGCGAGGCCGCGGCGTACACCTCGACGGTCCCCGAGAGGGAGTCCTCGGATGCCGCGGGGGCGGTCACCGCGCCCGCGCAGCCCGAGGCGAGCACGGCGACGGCACCGAGAACGGCGAAGAAGCGGAGACTTCGGCGCATGAGAAGTCCTTTCGGCGACGCCGACGGCTCGCTCTGCCCTCAGTATTCCGCATCTGCGGACTCCGGGACGCGCTGGACCCGTTTCCACGGATTCCTACGCCGAGCACCCGTGCGCCGAACTCCGGAGAAATCGGCTCTCGAGCCCCACGATCGCCCCACCGAGCTATCTCGACCCCCGGATCTCCGGAGTTCGGCCCGCGGAGTCCGTCGGCCTCAACCGCGCGGCGCCTCGACCGTGACGACCGTCGCCTTCACCGACGCGACCGCCAGGGAGCCGGGCTCGAGCGCGAGGTCCTCGGCCGCCTCGGCCGACATGAGCGACACGACCCGGTGCGGCCCGCACTGCAGGTCGACCTGCGCCATCACCCCGTCGATGCGCACACGCGTGACGATCCCGACGAAGCGGTTGCGTGCGCTCGAGGCGATACCCGTCGGGTCGTCGGGCTCGTCGGCGAGCGCCACGGCCCGCTCCGCGAGGGCTGCTCCGGGGATCTCGGTCGGCGAGGTCCCGGTCGTCGGCAGCACCCCTTGATCGATCCACCGGCGCACGGTGTCGTCGCTGACTCCGAGAAGACGCGCAGCCTGCGCGATGCGATAGGTGTTCGGCATCCCCCGACCGTACCCCCGCGGTCCTGCCCCGGAGGCGCCACCGCCCCACCCCCGTCTGCGCTGACCTAGGCTCGACCCATGGAAGCTGCGCACGACGTCGCCGCCCCGGGACCGGTCGCGGTACCCCTCGGCGCCACGGTACTGCGCGACACCGGCGCCCCGAGCACTCTCGGCGCGATCCGCGAGAGCGGGGCCGCAGCTCCCCGCGAGGGCGGCCTGCTCGACCGGTTCGGTCGCGTCGCGACAGACCTGCGCGTCTCGGTCATCGACAAGTGCAACCTCCGCTGCACGTACTGCATGCCGGCCGACGGGATGCCGTGGCTCCCGCAGTCGCAGCTGATGAGCACCGACGAGATCCGCCGCATCGTCCGCGTGGCGGTGCAGTCGCTGGGCGCCGAAGAACTGCGCCTCACCGGGGGCGAGCCCCTCGTGCGCAAAGACCTCGAGTTCATCATCGCCGGCATCCGTGAGGACAACCCCGACCTCCCCATCTCGATGACCACCAACGCCGTCGGCCTCGACCGTCGGGCCCAGGCGCTGAAAGACGCGGGACTGACCCGCGTGAACGTCTCGCTCGACACGCTGCACCCCGAGACCTTCGCCGAGCTCACCCGTCGCCCGCACCTCGACAAGGTGCTCGCGGGTCTGCAGGCCGCCCGCGCGGCGGGTCTGGGGCCCATCAAGATCAACGCGGTGCTGCTGCGCGGCATCAACGACACCGAGATCGTTCCGCTGGTCGACTGGGCCGTGTCGAACGGCTTCGAGATGCGCTTCATCGAAGACATGCCCCTCGACGGGGACCGCTCGTGGACGGCGACGAACGTCATCTCGGCGCACGACATCCGCACCGAGATCGAGACGGCGTTCTCGCTCGCCCCCGATCCCCGCGGGCGGGGCGCTGCCCCCGCCGAGCGGTGGGAGGTGCGCCGCCCCGGCGAGACCGCGGTGGCCGGTCACGTCGGCATCATCTCCTCGGTCACCGAGCCGTTCTGTTCGGCGTGCACGCGCACCCGCGTGACCGCCGACGGCAAGGTGCGCTCGTGCCTGTTCTCGCACGAAGAGACCGATCTGCTCTCGACCCTGCGGTCGGGTGCCGACGACGAGGGGATCGCGCAGGTCTGGCGGGATGCCATGTGGGCCAAGCCCCGCGCCCACGGCTCCGACCGCGTCGGATTGGCGCGTGCCGACTTCGTCCAGCCCGAGCGCACGATGAGCGCGATCGGCGGATGAGACCGCTCGTCGAGCCGGTGGCCTCCCTCGCCCCCGAAGAACTCATCCGGACCGCCCGTCACGCCGTGCTCGTCGCGATCGGCGAAGAGGGCCAGCGCCGTCTCGCCTCGGCCCGCATCGCGGTGGTCGGAGCCGGGGGTCTCGGCTCGCCCGTGCTGCTCGCCCTCGCCGCCGCGGGGATCGGAGAGCTCGTCGTGATCGACGACGACACCGTCGAGCGCACGAACCTGCAACGCCAGCTGATGCACCGCGTCGACGACATCGGCACCGCCAAGACCGCCTCCGCGACGCGCGCCGTGCACGATCTCTCTCCTCTCACCCTCGTCCACGAGAGACACGTGCGACTCACCGCCGACAATGCACGCGAACTCTTCGCGGGCGCCCACCTCGTGATCGATGGGAGCGACACCTTCGACACCCGCGAGGCCGTCGCCGCCGCGACCGAAGAGCTCGGCATCCCCCTCGTCTGGGGAGCCGTGCAGGAGTGGGCGGCGCAGCTCACGGTGTTCTGGTCGGCCCCGCCCGAGGGCTACGCCCCGGTCGTCCTGGGCGATCTGTTCCCCGCGGGCTCCGCCGGCGAGCCCCCGACGTGCGCGCAGGTCGGCGTTCTCGGCTCTCTCTGCGTCCAGGTCGGCGGCATGCTCGCCACCGAGGCGATCAAACTCGTCACCGGCGCCGGCGACCCCCTGCTCGGCCGGCTCGTCGTGATCGACGCCCTGCGCGCCCGGCACGACGTGATCCCGCTCGTCCCGGCGGCACGCCCTGCCGTCTCACCCTGACCCCGGAGGCCCCGATGACCCCGCTGCTCACCGTCGAGGAGCACCGCGCCCGCGTGCTCGCCGCCGTCTCGGCCCTGCCCGCCGAGACCGTCGTCCTCTCCGACGCGAGCGGTCGCACGCTCGCCGAGCCCGTGCGCGCCGCGCACGACCTCCCCGGTTTCGACAACTCGTCGATGGACGGCTTCGCGGTGCGCCTCGCCGACGTCGAGGGGGCGGATGCCGACCACCCGGTGTCGGTGAGAGTGGTCGCCGATCTGCCGGCCGGTTCCGACGACGACCCCGCCCTGGCACCCGGTGAGGCCGCACGCATCATGACGGGGGCCGCCGTCCCCGCCGACGCCGACGCGATCGTCCCGTTCGAAGACACCGCGGGGGGCCTCGCCGATTCACTCGGCGCGGTCGAGGTGCGGCGGGCTCCGGCCGCCGCGGGTGCATTCATCCGGCGCCGGGGCGGCGACACGCAGGCCGGAGCAGACGTGCTCTCCGCCGGCGAGCGCCTGGGATCCTTTGCTCTGGCGGCGGCGGCTGCCGCCGGCGTCGCCGAGGTCGTGGTGCGGCGCCGTCCTCGCGTGGCCGTGGTGTCGACCGGCAGCGAGCTGGTCGCTCCCGGCACGGCTCCGGGACGCGGTCAGACGCCCGATTCCAACGCGACGCTCCTCGCCGAGATGGTCGCGGCATCCGACGCCGACGTCGTGCTCGTCGACCGTGTCGGCGACGACCCCGCCGGTATCGACGCAGTGCTCTCGCGCGCCGTCGACGCCGACGTCGTCGTCTTCACGGGCGGTGTGAGCGCCGGGGCCTACGAGCCCGTCCGCCTCGCCCTCTCCGACCGCATCTCTTTCGACAAGGTCGCGATGCAGCCCGGCAAGCCGCAGGCCTTCGGCGCCCTCGACGACGGCCGCCTCGTCTTCGGTCTCCCCGGCAACCCCGTGAGTGTCGCGGTGTCGTTCGAGGTGTTCGTGCGCCCCGCGCTGCTGGCACTGCAGGGGCGCACGGTCATCGACCGACGCCTGGCCCGACTCACGGCATCCGAGAGCTGGACGACGCCCCCCGGCCGACGCCAGTACCTTCCGGCGGCGATCGACCTCGTCGAGGGCACCGTCCGCCCCGCCACCGCGGGCGGCTCCGGCTCGCACCTGGCCGCCTCCCTCGCCCGCGCCGAGGCCTTCGCGATCGTCCCCGCCGAGGTGTCCACCGTGTCGGTGGGCGACCCGCTCGATGTCATGCTGATTCCATGACCTTCACCCATCTGGATGCCGCGGGCCACGCCCGCATGGTCGACGTCACGCTCAAGCAGCCCACCGTCCGCACCGCGACCGCGCGCGGTTTCGTGCGCTGCGCGCCCGAGGTGGTCGCCGCCCTCCGCGACGGCACCGCCCCCAAGGGCGATGTGCTGGCCGTGGCGCGGATCTCCGGCATCCAGGCCGCGAAGTCCACTCCCGCCCTTCTCCCCCTCGCGCACGTCATCGGTGTGCACCGCGCCTCGGTGGATCTCGAGGTCACCGACGAAGGCGTCGAGATCGAGGCGACCGTCGGCACCGCCGACCGCACGGGCGTGGAGATGGAGGCGCTGACGAGCGTGTCGGTCGCCGCTCTCGCCGTCGTCGACATGGTGAAGGGCATGGACAAGGGCACCTTCATCGAGAACGTGCGCATCGTGTCGAAGACCGGCGGCAAGTCCGGCGACTGGCTGCGCCCGGGCGAAGACGCCACCGCCGAGGGAGAACCCGCGTGAGCGTGCGCGTGCGCTACTTCGCCGCGGCGGCGGAGGCGGCGGGAACCGATGCCGAGGATCGCACCGAACCGACCCTCGCCGCTCTGCGCACGGCCGTCGTCGCCGACCACCCCGCGCTCGGCGGCATCCTGGATCGCTGCGCCGTGCTCGTCGACGGCACGCGCCACGACGACGACGTCCCCCTCGACGGCGTCACGTACGTCGACGTGCTCCCGCCCTTCGCGGGCGGCTGAGCCCGGGGCGGCTGAGCCCGGGGCGCGCGCCGCCCACCGGATGCGGATCCGTGCATGGGATCCGGGCGCACCCTCGCTGCGGTCTCCGGATGCGCCCCGATCATCCGAATCCGTTGCGGGCGTGAGAAGCCGTCAGCCCCCGAGGCCCTTCCACTCCGTTGTGCCGTCGGCCTCGACCTGACGCTTCCACACGGGGAGCTCGGTCTTGATGGTCTCGATCACGGCGCGGCAGACCTCGAACGCCTCGGCGCGGTGACCGGATGCCACGGCGATCACGACCGCGGCCTCTCCGACGCCCAAACGGCCGACGCGGTGGCTGACGGCGACGATCGCATCGGTCCCCGCCGCCGCGGTCTCGGCGATGCGGTGCAGGGTCTGCTCGGCGTCAGGGTGCGCGCTGTATTCGAGCGCCACGACCGCGCCCGAGGCGTCGGGGTCGATGTCGCGCACGCGTCCGACGAAGGTCGTCACCGCCCCCGACGACGACTCCTCGACGGCGTCCAGGTGCTCGTCGAGGTCGAGCGGGGTCTCGGACAAGCGGGCGATGCGGACAGCGCTCATGCGTGGTCTCCTCCGGAGAGCTGGTCGAGGATGTGCGGGGCCAGCTCTGAGACGACGGCGATCCCGGATGCCACGGCCCTCGTCGACCCGGGAAGGTTGACGACGAGCGTGCCGGGGTCGACGATCCCCGCGAGCCCTCGAGAGATCACCGCCATGGGGGTGTCGGCGAGGCCCCGACGCCGCAGCTCCTCGGCAATGCCGGGCAGCTCGCGGTCGAGAACACGCGCGGTGCCCTCGGGTGTGCGGTCGGTGGGGGCGATCCCGGTGCCTCCGGTGGTGACGACGAGCCCCGCGCCGTCTGCGACGAGATCGCGCAGCGCCCGCTCGACGCTGTCGGCACCGTCGGGCACGACCACCGGGTCGGCGCAGACGAAGCCCGCCTCGCGCAACAGGGAGACGGCGAGCGGACCCCCGCGGTCCTCTCGCAGGCCCGCGGCCGAGCGATCGGAGACGGTCAGGACGCGGGCGACATGGGGCACGCCGATCAGCCTAAGCGCTGCGGCCGCCGGGGCGGCGGGCTGTCGCCCGACCCGAGGAGACGTCCTCGGACGAGGGCGCGGCGGTCGTCTCGACCTCGGCGATCTCGGGCGCGATACGGCCCGCCTTCGACTTCGGCTCGAGATCGTCGCGCTGCACGTGCTCGGCCGCGGCGGTGATGCGTCGGGCCATGCCGCTGAAGATCAGTCCGTGGAAAGGCAGCACCGCGAGCCAGTACAGACGGCCGGCGAGGCCCGTGGGAAAGAACAGCGCCCGCTGGTCGAAGCGCGCCCCCTCGCCGTCGGGCGTCGCCCGCAGCTCGAGCCACGCCCCGCCCGGCACCTTCATCTCGGCGCGCAGGCGCAGCAGATGGCCGGGCTCGATCGCCTCGACGCGCCAGAAGTCGAGGGCGTCGCCCACCGTCACCACCGACCGGCTCCGACGACCGCGGGCCAGGCCCACCCCGCCGACAAGTCGGTCCATCCACCCGCGGATCGCCCAGAGCACCGGCGAGGAGTACCAGCCGTTCTCTCCGCCGATCCCCTCGATCACCGACCACAGCTGCGCCGAACTCGCCTTCGTGGTCATCGAGCGCACGTCGGTGTAGACCAATCGTCCCGACCACTCGGGGTCGCTCGGCAGGGGGTCGCTCGGGGCGCCCGAGACCTCGGAGTCCTGCCAACTCGTCTCGATCGCGTCATCGTTCACGCGGCCCAGGGCCCGGCGCACGGCCTCGCGGTAGGGCAGCAGGCCGCCCTCGGGTCGCGGGACCAGATCGTCGATCGCGCGGTCCTTGACCACGCAGTCGTTCTGCAACGACTCCACGAGCGGCCGGGCGATGGCCCGGGGAATCGGGGTGACGAGGTTCACCCAGTGCGAGGCGAGGCGCGGGGTGAGCACCGGCAGCGGGGCGATCGCGCGCTGCGGCAGCCCGGCCTCCATCGCGTAGCCGTTCATCATCTGCCCGTAGCGCAGCACGTCGGGCCCGCCGATGTCGACGGCGCGGTTGACGTTCGGCGCCACACGCGCCGCCCCCAGCAGGTAGTGCAGCACGTCGCGCACGGCGATCGGCTGGATGTGGTTGCGCACCCATTTGGGCGCGGGCATGTACGGCAGCACATCGGTGAGGTGGCGAACCATCTCGAACGACGCCGAGCCCGAGCCGATCACGACCCCGGCCTGCAAGACCAGGGTGGGCACGCCGCTGTGCAGCAGGATCTCGCCCACTTCCACACGCGAGCGCAGGTGCGCCGACAGGGTGGCGTCATCGGGGTGCAGGCCGCCGAGGTAGACGATGCGCGAGACGGATGCCGCCGAGGCGGCGTCGGCGACGGTCTGGGCCGCCACGCGATCGGTCGCCTCGAAATCCCGGCCGCTGCCCATCGAGTGGATCAGGTAGTAGAGCACGTCGACGCCCTCGACCGCGGCGCGGACGGCATCGGCGTCGGTCGCGTCGCCGGTGGCGGTCTCGACGTCGTCACCCCACGGGAAGGCCTCGACCCGGCGCGCATCGCGCGCGAGGACGCGCACCCGGTAGCCGGCCGACAGCAGCCGCGGCACGAGCCTTCCCCCCAGGTAACCGGTGGCTCCGAGCACCAGCGCGCGCGGCGCCGATCCGTCGGGGCGGGGCTGGGCGATGAGCGCCGGTTCGCGACCGGTGGGGGCGGAGAGCTCGGGCATGCCCGTCACGGTACGCCGGACCCCCGACATCCTCGGGGGCTTGACGTGGCAGCACTCCCGCCTGGTTATCACACCGCCCGCACGCACCGGCCGGACTGGAAACGAAGGACGGATGCGGGTAACGGTAGAAGGATAAACGAGAAACCCCCCTCGACATCGGAAGCCCCCCGGCTCGAGGTCGACGACGTCATCGTCGTCGACAAGAAGCGCGTGCGCACCGCCATCGGCGGCACCGTCGTCGGCAACTTCATGGAGTGGTTCGACTTCGGCATCTACGGATACCTCGCCGTGACGCTCACCGCCGTCTTCGCCTCCGATCTGCCCGACCCGTGGGGTCTGCTGGTCACCCTCCTCGGATTCGCCATCTCCTTCCTCGTCCGCCCCTTCGGCGGCTTCGTCCTCGGCCCGCTCGGCGACCGCATCGGCCGACAGAAGGTGCTCTTCCTCACGATGGCGATGATGGCCACGGCCACCGCCCTCATCGGCATCCTGCCGACCTCCGCTCAGATCGGACTCTGGGCCATCGTCCCGCTGTACCTGCTGAAGATGGTCCAAGGCTTCTCCACCGGCGGCGAGTACGCCGGTGCGACCACCTACGTATCGGAGTTCTCCCCCGACAAGCGCCGCGGCTTCTGGTCGTCGTGGCTCGACGTGGGCTCCTACGTCGGCTTCGCCGCGGGCGCCGGCGCCGTGGCCATCACCACGGCGGTCGTCACGAGCGTCTCGGGCCCCGACGCGATGACCGAGTACGGCTGGCGCATCCCGTTCCTTCTCGCGGTGCCCCTCGGTATCGTCGCGATCTGGTTCCGGCTCAAGATCCCCGAGACCCCCTCGTTCGAGCAGACGCACGCGGCCGAGGCCCAGAACGAGATCGACAAGGACGATCCGATGTCGCGACAGGGTCTCACCGGCATCGTGCGCCATCACTGGAAGCCACTGCTCATCGCGATCGCCCTGGTCGCCGCGACCAACACCGCCGGTTACGCGCTCACCAGCTACATGCCGGTGTACCTCGAGAAGGAGGTCGGCATCTCGAACGTCGGGTCGGCGGTCGCCACCGTCCCCGTCCTGCTGCTGATGTCCGCCATGCTCCCGATCTTCGGACGGCTGAGCGACAAGGTCGGCCGCAAGCCCATCTACGTCCTCGCGGCCGGCTCCGCTCTCGTGCTGCTCGTGCCGGCCTTCCTCATCATGCAGATCGGCGAGCTGTGGGCCGTGATGATCGCCCTTGTCCTCGCGGCGGTACCCGTGGCGTTCTACGCGAGCATCGCGGCATCCACTCTTCCCGCGCTCTTTCCCACCGCCTCGCGCTTCGGGGCGATGGCGATCGCCTACAACGTGTCGGTCTCGCTGTTCGGCGGCACGACCCCGCTGTTCAGCCAGGCGCTGATCGACTGGACGGGCAACACCCTCATGCCGGCGTTCTACATCATGTTCTTCGCCGCCATGGGTCTGGTCGCCCTCATCGCGATGCCCGAGACGGCCAAGCGGCCGCTGCTCGGCTCGGTCCCCACGGTCGAGACTCCCGGCGAGGCGAAGGCCCTGGTGGCGCGCCAGGACGACGACCCGCTCATCGACACGTCCACCATGCCGCTCGAGCTGCACCGCCCCTAAGCCGCGACCACGACGTCGGGATCGGATGCCGGGTGACCGGCATCCGGTCCCGTCTCGTCGTCGATGGGGAGCTAGCGGCGCCGCCCGTTGCCGAACAGTCCGCGAATGACCCCGTTGACGATGCTCTTGGTCGCCCCGCGCCCGAGCAGGCCGTCCAGTCCGGCGGTCGGTGTGGCGGTGCGAGAGCGCGGAGCCGCGGTGCTCTTGAGGATCCGCTCGTACTCGCGCTGCGCCTTCTTCTGCGCTTCGGCGTTGGCCTTGTCGATCGCCGCTTTCTGCTTGGCGTACTCGGCGGCGTCCGCGGCCTCTCTCTTCGCCCGCTCCGCCGCGTCCTTCGCCTCGGCCGCCGCCTGCATGCGCGCACCGAGGATCTCGCGTGCCGACTCGCGATCGATCGGTGTTCCGTAGGCGGAGAAGAGGGGGGATGCCGACACCGCCGACGCCATCGCCTCGGCGGGGAGGGGCGACATCGACGCACGCGGCGCGAAGATCCGCGTCCACGCGACCGGGGTGGGCGCCCCGCGTTCGCTCATCACGGTGATGATCGCCTCGCCCGTCCCGAGCTCCTGAAGGACCCGCTCGAGGTCGTAACCCGAGTCGGGGTAGGTGCGCACAGAGGCTCGCAGGGCCGTGGCGTCGTCGGGAGTGAAAGCACGCAGAGCGTGCTGCACCCGCGAGCCGAGCTGCGCGAGCACGTCGCCGGGGACGTCCTTCGGCGTCTGAGTGACGAAGAAGACGCCGACGCCCTTCGAGCGGATCAGCCGCACGGTCTGGGTGATCGCCTCGAGAAACGCCTTCGACGCGTCCCGGAACAGCAGGTGCGCCTCGTCGAAGAAGAACACGAGCTTGGGCTTGTCGAGATCGCCCACCTCGGGGAGGGCCTCGTACAGCTCCGCGAGCAGGTACATGAGGAACGTCGAGTACAGCTGGGGCCGTGCCGCGACGTTGGGCACCTCGAGCAAGCTCACGATGCCCGCGCCCGCAGCATCCGTCCTCAAGAACACCGAGACGTCGAGCTCGGGCTCGCCGAAGAAGGTGTCGGCGCCGACGGCGGTGAAAGCCACCAGCTCCCGGAGGATGACGCCCGCCGTCGCGGCCGAGAGCCCGCCGATGCCCTTCAGCTCCGGCTTGCCCTCTTCGCTCGTGAGGTAGGTCAGCACCGTGCGCAGGTCGGACAGGTCGACGAGCGCCAGTCCCTTCTCGTCGGCGTAGTGGAAGACGAGGCCGAGGCTCGACTCCTGGGTCGGGTTGAGACCGAGCACACGGCTGAGCAGCAGGGGGCCGAAACCCGACACCGTCGCTCGCACCGGAATGCCCGACCCCACGTCGTCGCCGAGGGCGAAGAACTCCGTCGGGAACGATCGCGCCGACCAGGCCTGGCCGAGAGCGGCGGTGCGCGCGAGGAGCTTCTCGCTCGAGACGCCCTCGGCGGCCAAGCCCGACAGATCGCCCTTGATGTCGGCGGCGAACACCGGCACGCCGTTCTCGGACAGCTGCTCCGCGAGCAGCTGCAGCGTGCGTGTCTTACCCGTTCCCGTCGCGCCGGCCACGAGACCGTGGCGGTTCGTCATCGCGAGGGGAATACGTACGGGTACGGATGCCACCGGTCCACCGTTCACGAGCACGCCCAGGTCGAGGGTTGCGCCGGTGGCGGCGTATCCGGCGGCGATCTCGGCGATCTGCGCGGCGGAGAGGGGGCCGTCGACGGACGAGACGGGGGCCGGGGCCGGGGCCGGGGGCGAGGCCGGGGCCGGGGCCGGGGCCGTGTCGGGGGGCGTCGACGTCGCGGCAGTGTCGGTCGACGCGGGGGGCGTCGCCGACCGCTCCTCCGGCGGCACGACCGACGCGGAGCCGGGCGCTGCCGCACCCGCCGCCCGAGCACGCGCCGCCGCAGCGGCCGCCTCCGCCGCGGCGAGGTCGGCGCGAGCGCGCGCCAGCCGGAGCTCGGCTTCGGCCGCGTCGGCCTCGGCGCGCAGACGCGCGACCTCGGCATCGGCCGCCGATCGATCTTCGACGGAAACGGAGGGCGCGTCGCCGGGCTCGCTCATGCGCGACAGCCTACGACTCGACCGATGCCCTGGCATCCGATTCGCGTGTCTTGCGAATCGCCAGTCGGTCTTCGTCGCGGGCGCGCAGACGCGAGAACGCCGCCGCCAGGACGAGGGCGGCACCGGCGCCGATGAGCGCTCCACCCGCGGTGTCCGAGAGCCAGTGCGCGTGCAGGTACGTGCGGCTGAACGCCATCAGCACCACCCACGCCACCCCCACAATCCGTACCCAGAACGCGGGAAAGAGCACGGCGGCGACGACCGCGATGGTCGCCGCGTTGGCCGTGTGCCCCGAGGGGAACGATCCGTAATCGCTGATGATGAGGATGTCTTCCGGTCGCGCGCGGCCGAACGTGTGCTTGACGACCTGCACGAGCAGAGCGCTGCCCACCGAGGCGGTCAGGAAGTACAGCGCCGACCATCGCCTACGCGAGAGGAAGAGTGCCAGAGCACCCAGGACCGGCACGATCACGACGGCGGTGAGATGACCCCCGACCGTGTCCATCACGATCGAGAAGATCAGCAGCGGCTGGGACGGCGACGACGCGAAGAGCTGGTTCCACCACACGTCGAGCGCGAACGGACTCGGTCCGCGGAAGAACACCCATGCGCCGAGCGCGCACGCGAGGGCGATGCACACCACGCCCACCGTCGCACGGAATCGCTGCGGGCGCGTGTTCAGCACGTCGTCGATCGCGGAGGCATCCATCGCCTCATGATGCCGCCTCGGCGGCGACGGGGGAATGGGTCGGTCCCGGGAGCGAACCCCCGGGACCGACCTGGTAATGTGCGCGCCGCCGACCGGCTGGCGAGGCTGGTCAGGGCGCGAGGCGCTCCACCGTGCGCGGACGCACGAGCAGCCACAGCGACAGCACGCCGATGACCGCGCAGCCGAGCATGACCGAGGCCATGGTCGTCGCGGTGATTCCCGAACCGGTGGCGAGCAGACCGACCAGCGGCGAGATGATCCCGGCCACGCCGAAGTTCGCCGCACCGATGATCGACTGCGCGGTTCCCGCGGCCTTGCCGTGGCGGTCGAGGGCGAGCACCTGGGCGCACGGGAACGTGAATCCGCACGCGGTCATGAAGAAGAACAGCGGCACGATCGTGCCCCACAGTCCGAGGCCCAGCTGGTCGGTCAGCACGATGGCACCGCCCGCAAGCACGAGCACCGCTGTCGAGACGGCCAGCACCCACTGCGGCCCGAACCGGGCGGCGAGGCGCGAGGCCACCTGCACGCCGACGACGACGCCGATGGAGTTCGCGGCGAACAGCACGCCGTAACCCTGCGCGCTGAACTGGTAGGTCACCTGGAAGAGGAACGAGGATGCCGACAGGTACGAGAACAGCCCGCTGAAGGTCATCGCACCGATGATGAGCACCCCGATGAAGACGCGGTCGCGGAACACGCTCGCGTAGCGCTGCCAGACGGTCGTGGCACCGGGTCCGCCGCGGCGAGCCGGCGGAAGGGTCTCAGGTACGAACAGGATCGCCGAGACGAGCATGACGGCGCCGTAGACGGCGAGGACGACGAAGATGCCGCGCCAGTTCATCACCAGCAGCAGAGCGGAGCCGGCGAGGGGCGCCAGCACGGGCGCGACGCCCGAGACCATGGCCATGCGCGAGAGCATCACGACGAGCCGGCGACCGCCGAACAGGTCGCGGATGATGGCCGCGGCCACGACACCGCCTGCGGCGGCACCCGCACCCATGAGCACGCGCGCGATCGAGAGGGTCTCGAGCGTCGGCGCCGAGGCGGCGAAGATGCTCGCGGCCACATGCAGAGCGGTGACCGAGAGCAGGGGAAGGCGACGGCCGACCTTGTCGCTGAGCGGGCCCACGATGAGCTGGCCCAGCGCGAAGCCGATCATGGTGCCGGTGAGCGTGAGCTGGATCGCCGCCGCGGTCGTCTGGAAGTCGGCCTCAAGCACGGGGAACGCCGGCAGGTAGAGGTCGATCGTGAACGGGCCGAGGGCTGTGAGCGCGCCGAGCACCAGGATGTACAGCAGGCGGCGGGAGGCGGGGATGGCGTCGCCCGGGTGGAGCACGATCGGGGCGGTGGCGGGGTTCTTGCCGATCGCGCGGATGGCGCCGGTGTTCGTCTGCGGCGAGCGGGGCGACGAGGGGATGACGGGGTGGGAGGCAGTATCGAGCACGCGTTTGATTTCGTTTCGCAACACGGACAGCCCGATGGAATCGGGCTGAGAAAAGAGGGGGGATCGTCGAACCTCGAATCGATTCGACATCGTCATACTACCGTGACCACCCGCACGCCACCATCCCGAGCTCGCGGGTTCCTCCCAGGCCATCGGCCCATTCACCCGCATAGGCTGGGGACGTCGGCGGCTGCCGATGTGTCCCGCCCCGAAGAGAGACAGAACACAGCGCATGACCTCCCCCTCCGACAAGCGAGCCAGCGGCAACCCCGCCAAGCAGGCCCAGATCGACCTCACCGTCAAGCAGCAGCGTGAGCAGAAGCGTCAAGAGAAGCTGGCCGAGTACCAGAAGCAGGTCGCGAAGCGTAAGCGCGGCAAGCTCGTGTGGTGGGTCGTGGGTTCCACGGCCGCCGTCGCGGTGATCGGCCTTGTCGTGGCATCCTTCGCCTTCGCCCCCGCTCCCCCCACCAGCTACCAGGCGGGCAACAGCACCGGCCGCGAGATCAGCGGTGTGCAGACGTTCGAGAACCGCTCCGATCACGTGCAAGGTGCCGTGACCTACGAGCAGAACCCGCCCGCCGGTGGCCCGCACAACCCGATCTGGCTCAACTGCGGCATCTACACCGAGCCGCAGCAGAACGAGAACGCGGTGCACTCGATGGAGCACGGCGCCGTGTGGATCACCTACGACCCGGAGCGTGTCGACCAGGCCGGCATCGACGCCCTCAAGGCCGTCATGCCCTCGAGCTACGCCCTTCTCTCGCCCTACCCCGGCATGGACACCCCGGTCGCGGTCAGCGCGTGGAACCACCAGCTGAAGCTCGATGACCCGGCCGACCCGCGCATCGCAGAGTTCTTCACCGAGTTCTGGCGCAGCCAGAACGCCCCCGAGCCGAACGCCGCGTGCTCGGGAGCCATCGACGGTCCGGGCAAGGCCTGATGACCGACGACGCCCCGGTCGCTCGCCCCGCGCTCCGCTGGGTCGTCGTCGCCCTCGTCGCCGTCGCCGTGATCGCCGTCGCCTTCGCGGTCGGCCGCTTCACCGCGTTCGGCGCGACGGCAGCGCCCGCGCACCCGGGCGAGAACTCGGCGGAGGCCGGTTTCGCGCGCGACATGCAGGTGCACCACACGCAGGCCGTGCTCATGGCGATGGAGATCTACCGCAAGACCGACGACGACGAGCTGCGCACCCTCTCGTACGACATCGCCACCGCCCAGTCGGGTCAGCGCGGCGAGATGTACGGGTGGCTGGTGCAGTGGGGCCTGCCCCAGTCTTCGAGTCAGCCGCTGATGACGTGGATGGAGAAGTCGGGCGAACACAGCCACGGCGACACCGCCGCGCTCACGCAGGAGCAGTTGCTCGCCGAGATGGGCATGGCCACCGACGCCCAGCTCGACGAGCTGCGCAGCGACGAGGGGCGCCCGGCGGACTGTCTGTTCCTCGACCTGATGATCCGCCACCACGAGGGAGCGATCCCCATGGCGCAGGCCGTCATCGAGCTCGGCACCGATGCCCGCGTCAAGGAGGTCGCCGGTGCGATCGTGACAGGCCAGTCGGCCGAGCTCGACGCGATGCGCGACATCCAGTCGCGTCTCGCGTGCAGCGCCTGACCCCCGCAGCCCCTCGCCCACGTCCGCCCGCCGCACGGCATCCGCTCCCGCCCCTCACGCAGAAACGCGCTCGGCACGCAGAAACGCGCTCTCCTCGCGTTTCCGCGCGCGGATCGCGTTTATGCGTACGGAAGCGCGTTCATCCACCCCCGCGGTCGCCGTTCCCCCTCCGCGGTCGCGCGCCGGCCCGCCCGCCACGCCCCTCGCCCACGGCCGTCCGCCGCGCGGCATACGCCCCCCACCCCTCACGCAGAAACGCGATCTGCACGCAGAAACGCGCGCTCCTCGCGTTTCCGCGTGTGGATCGCGTTTATGCGTACGGAAGTGCGTTCATCCGCCCCCGCGGTCGCCGTGCCCCCTCCGCGGTCGCGCGCCGGCCCGCCCGCCACGCCCCTCGCCCACGCCCGTCCGCCGCACGGCATCCGCCCCCGCCGCCACGCAGAAACGCGCTTTGCACGCAGAAACGCGCTCTCCTCGCGTTTCCACGTGTGGATCGCGTTTATGCGTGGGTACCGGCGCGCGGGCCGGGGAACGACGAAGGGGCGCGACACCCCTCCGGATGCCGCGCCCCCTCGGTCGAGACGGGCTCAGCCCTTCGTGGCTCCGGCCAGCAGACCGCGCACGAAGAAGCGCTGCAGCAGGAAGAACACGATGAGCGGAACCAGGATCGAGATGAACGTTCCCGCGGACTGCAGGAACCACTGGTCGCCCCAGGTCCCCGACAACGAGTTCAACGATTGGGTCAGCGGCAACGAGGACGACGGTGCGAAGATCGTCGCCACGAGCAGGTCGTTCCACACCCAGATGAACTCGAGCACCGCGAACGAGGCGAGAGCGGGAGCGGCCAGCGGCAGGATCAGTCGGAAGAAGATCTGCCCGTGGCCGGCACCGTCCACGCGCGCCGCCTCGATGACCTCGGCGGGGATCTCGGCGATGAAGTTGTGCAGCAGGAAGATCGCCAGCGGCATCGCGAAGATCACGTGCGCGATCCACACGGTCGCGAAGCTGTGCTCCACGCCACGCAGGTCGAAGCCCGGGAAGATCGTGACCTCGTTGATGGTCAGTCCGCGCGAGAACAGGCTGAGCAGCGGCACGAGGGCCATCTGCAGCGGCACGATCTGCAGCGCGAAGATGAAGATGAAGAAGAAGTTGCGTCCCTTGAAGTCGATCCACGCGAACGCATAGGCGATGAGCGAGGCGACGGCGAGGGCGAACAGCACCACCGGGATGGTGATCGCGAGCGAGTTGAGGAAGGACTGCGCCAACGTCAACGCGGTCCCGCCCGAGGTCAGCGCGAGGCGGTAGTTCTCCAGCGTGAACGACGGGTCGGTGAACACCGTCCACCACCCGGACGACTGGGTGTCGGAACCCGGTCGGAACGAGGTGATGAACAGACCGAACGTCGGAATCGTCCAGAAGAAGGCGATCACGATGGCCGCGATCGTGGCGCCCTTCGACGTCAGGCGCTTGCGCGCCATGGCCTCGTGCTTACGCGTGTCGCGAGCGACCTGGCGTGCGGAGCGTGTGTCGGTGGTGGGTTCGATCACCACGGTCGAGGTGGTCATCGCACTTCCCTCTGCTTCCGGATCTGGCGGACGTTGAAGATGATCAGCGGCAGCACGAAGATGAACAGCACCACGGCCAACGCCGCGGAGTGCCCGTAGCTCTGGAAACGCTGCTGCTGGTTGACCATCTCGAAGGCGAGCACCGTCGAGTCGTTTCGTCCGCCCGTCATGACGGCGACGATGTCGTAGATCTTCAGCGCGCCGATGGCGATCGTGGTGAGCACCACGATCAGCGAGGAGCGGATGCCGGGAACGGTGACGTTGATGAAACGCTCCCAGGCGCTGGCTCCGTCGAGTTCGGCCGCCTCGTTCTGCTCCGGCGGCACGGCCTTGATGGCAGCCGACAGGATGACCATCGCCAGCCCCGTCTGGCTCCAGATGAAGACGACGACGAGCAACAGCGTGTTGATCAACGGCGACGCCGCGAGCCACGAGACCGGTTGCCCGCCGAAGGCCGTGACCACCGCGTTCAGCACACCGATCTGGTCGCCCTGACGGAAGTCGTAGACGAACTTCCAGATGATGCCGGCGCCGACGAACGAGATCGCGAACGGCATGAAGATGAGCACCTTCAGGTACTTCTCCCCCGCCGCGCGGTCGATGAAGACGGCGTACGCCAGACCGATGGCCGTGGCGATGGTCGGGGCCAGGAGCACCCAGATGAGCGTGTTAATCACCGACCAGAACCCCTCGGGGTTCGTGAAGGTCCAGATGTAGTTCTCGAGACCGACGAAGTTGTCACCGGTCTTGTCGAAGAACGACTGGAAGAGGGTGGTGATGGCCGGGTAGACGAGGCCGATCAGCAGGAGGATCGATGCGGGGGCCGCGAAGAGGATCAGCTGGAAGAGGTATCCCGCACCCTGGCGTGAGCGGTAGTCGGCGTAGAACAGGACCGCGCCGAGCAGGATCGCGATACCGAGGACGTAGACGACGGCGTTCTGGTACGGGCGCAGCAGCATGAAGGCCAGCACCGGGATGCCGAAGCACGCGATGAGCCGCAGCCAGAAGTAGCCCTTGCCGGAGCGCGGCGCGTACTCGATGAGGAGCAGCAGCAGTCCCACCACGGCACCGAAAGCGACGACGACGAGCGGGATCTGGACGAGGGGGCTGAGTCCGCCGAGCCAGATGAAGAAGCTGTTCAGGCTGAAGCCCAGGGTGGTCGGCTTGGTCTCGGCGGGTGCCCGCGTGACCATGAAGAGGAAGAGCGCCACCGCCAGGATGAGCCCTACGAGGACCACGAGCAGCGTGGTCCGATTGCGTGCGCCGGAGCCGCGCGTGCGACGCTCGGCTCGTCCGCCCGGCGGAGGTGACGCCGTCGGCGCCTTCTCCGCGTTCTTGATATCGGTCATGACGTCCCTCCCGAACACGCCTTCGTGCTCATCAATGAGTGCCCGTGTGGTGCGTGCGGGCGGAATAGAAGTATGGACCCCGGATGGGCCACCCGCGTGGCGGGCGGCCCATCGGTGGTGCGGTAGTGCGTTAGTTGTTGTAACCGGTCTGGATGTCGCTCAGCACCTGGTCCGTCGGCGTACCGTCGATCCAGCTGACCATGCCCTTCCAGAACGAGCCCGAACCGACGGTGGCCGGCATGAGGTCCGACGCGTCGAAACGCAGCGTGGTGCTCGGGTCCTGCACGACCTTCATGGCCTCCTGCAGGAACTCGCTCGAAGCGAGCGAGGGGTCAGCGCCCTTGTTGGCCGAGATCACGCCGCCGAGCTTGACGCGGGCGTTGGCGAAATCGGGCGTCGACATGAACTCGGCGACCTTCTGGACGTTCGCGTCGTCGGAGAAGGTCGTGACGAACTCGCCGCCGCCCTCGACCGCGAGGTTGCCCTCGGTCACGCCGGGGAGCAGGAACGCGTAGACGTCACCGTCGGGAGCGACCGTCGGCGTCTGGCCGGCAGCGTTCTTGACCGTGAGGAAGTTCGACGACAGGAACGAGGCCTGGTGCGTCATCGGGCAGCTGCCGTCGGCGACCTTGGCGGCCACGTCGGCGAAGGCGACCGAGTTGATGCTCTTGACGTCACCGAAGCCGGCGTTGACGTACGACGGGTTCAGGAGGATCTTGCCGGTGGCCTCGAAGGCCTCCTTGATCGGGGCGTCGGTGAACTTGACCTCGTTCGCGACCCACTTGTCGTAGACGTCGGCGCCGGACTGGCGAAGGACCATGTCCTCGATCCAGTCGGTTCCGGGCCACCCCGACGCATCGCCCGAGGCGAAGCCTGCGCACCAGGGGGCCGCGCCCGTCTTCTGCTGGATCGTCGCCGTGAGGGTCATGAGCTCGTCGAGGGTCTTGGGGACCTCGACGCCCCACTCCTTGAACTTCGCCGGCGAGTACCAGACGTAGCCCTTGAGGTTGGCGAGCATCGGGGCGGCGTAGAAGGTGCCGTCCTCGCTGCCGTAGGACTTCCAGTCCTCGCCCCAGTACTGGTCGACGTTCGACGACACGGTGTCGGACGCCTTCTTCACGTCGCCCGTGCCGATGAGGGTCTTGAGCAGACCCGGCTGGGGAACGATCGCGATGTCGGGGGCGTCGCCACCGGTCACCTTGGTGACGATGTTTCCCTCGAAGCTCTTGTCGCCGGTGTAGACGACCTTGATGCCGGTGTCCTTGGTGAACTGGTCGAACGACTGGTTCAGCAGGTCGGCCTCGCTACCGGTGATGCCACCGGAGATGCGGACGGTCGTTTCTCCCGAAGCTCCGGAGCCGCCGCTGTCGCCCTCCGCGCATCCAGCGAGAGCGATCGCACCGACCGCCAACAGTCCGACGGGCGCAAGCAGCCGATACCGCTGTGACATACCCATGTGGTCTCTCCTCTTTGAGTGTCTTGGTGCACCGGGTCCCGTCGGGAACCGATTCCACGCAACCGTAGAGGCAATCCCGAAGACTTGCAACCGGCCTCAGGTCACGAACCGATAACTAGCGGAAAGACGCGGCTCCCGCCCGGCATATCGGGCCGGGACCGGTTCCACTTTGTGGGATTCTCGGATACTCTTTCCGACGTCGACACGGACGTCGACGCATCACGAGGAGATCAGGGCATGAGCGGAATCGCCGATGTGGCACGCCTGGCAGGCGTGTCCAAGTCGACGGCGAGCCGCGCTCTCACGGGCGGCGGCTACGTCTCCGACGGAACGCGCCAACGCGTCACCGACGCCGCGGCATCACTCGGCTATGTGCCCTCGACGAGCGCGGTGAGCCTCGCGACCGGGCGCACGCGCACGATCGCCCTGATCGTCCCGAAGGTCAACCGCTGGTACTTCGGCTCGATCGTCGAGGGCGTGGAACGCACCCTGATCCCCCTCGGCTACGACGTCACCCTGTACGTCGCCGAGCCGGGCTCGAACGACCGCGAGAGTCTGTACTCCACGTACCTCGCCCGAAAGCGCTTCGACGGCATCATCGCCGTCGCCCTCGAGCCCGACGACGCCGACCTCGAGCGCCTGGCGAACATCGGCAAGCCCGTGGTGAGCATCGGCAACGCCCTGAGCGGAGTGCCCACCCTCGGCCTCGACAACGTCGCCATCACGCGAATCATCACGCAGCACCTCATCGCGCTCGGCCACACCGATATCGCTTTCGTCGGCAGTACCCCTCGCAGCGACGCCCCCGCGAAAGACGTCGACGAACGCTCGATCGGGTACCGCAACGCGATGAACGACCACGGCCTCGCCGTGCGTATCCGAAGCGTCCCCTCCACCCTCACGATCACCGATGCCTACGCGGCCGCGGCGTCGTTCCTGGCCGATGCGGCATCGCGTCCGACGGGAGTCGTCGCCGCCTGCGACGAGGTCGCCATCGGCGTCATCATCGCCGCGCGCCGCATGGGCATCTCGGTGCCCACCGAGCTCAGCGTCGTCGGGATCGACGGTCACGACTACGCCGAGATGTTCTCGCTCACCACGATCGAGCAGTTCCCGCAGGCACAGGGCGTCGAAGCGACCCGCATGCTGCTCTCGATGATCGAGGGAACGGACGATCAACCCGCGTGGCGTACCGAGGCGGATACGCGCCTGGTCGTCCGCGCCTCGACCGCTCCCCCGCGCTCCACGTGAAAAGACGGGACCCCGGATGCCGTGGCATCCGGGGTCCCGTCTTTCTCACTCGTCAGTCGGCCTGGCGCGTCGCCCGTCGGCGGGCCACCAGACCCAGACCCAGCAGCGCGAGGGCGGCGAGCACGCCCGCACCCATCCACGCCGTGTCGGTGCCGGTGGTCGGCAGGGCGCCCGAACCGGAACCGCCCTGGCCCTGGCCCGCACCGTCGCCGGGGGTGCCGACGCCGTCACCGGCGGCAGCGACCGTCACGGGGACGACGACCTCGGTGCCGGTGGGCTGCGCCGTCAGGCGCAGCTGCAGGGTTCCGGCGGCGTCCGCGGGCACGCCCACGGTGAGAGTCGCGGACCCGTTCACAACCGGGACGCTCGTCGCCGACGGAGCCGCGAGAGCCGCGACCCGCGCCGTCGGAGCGGCGAACAGGGCGAGGCGGGTCGACGCGACCTCGGCCCCGAAAGAGGCCTCGAGGGTCGTGTTCTCCGGCGCACCCAGCGACGTGAGGTTGAGGTTCGACACCGTCACCGTGAGGTCGGTACCCGGGGCGGCCGTCGTGGAGCCCGACACCTGCACACCACGGGCGGTGAAGTCCGGGGTCAGGCCGGGGTTGTCGGTGAGATACCGGATCCACGCGTCGCGGTCGATCAGGCCGGAGTCACGGGTGTCCGTGCCCTGCGCGAAGACCGAGAAGCTGTCGCCGCCGCCGAGCAGGAAGTTGAACGAACCGACGCGGTATCCCTTCGTGGGGTCGACCGCCACACCGTCGATCCAGAGACCGGTGATGCGCTGGCCGGCCGGGAGCGACGCGTCGTACGTGTACCGGAGATTCTCGGAGACGCCGAGCGATAGGTTGGCGTTGTCCGTGCGCCGCGAGAAGTCACCCCACTGCTGCTCGAGCACCTGCCGCAGCTGATCACCGGTGAGGGTGGTCGTCCACAGGTTGTTCAGGAACGGGAGGACAGCGTTCGCCTCGGCGAGCGTGACGACGCCGTCCGAGCCGTAGAGCAGCTCGTCGCGCAGTCCACCGGCGTTGACGAACGAGACCTCCGCACCGCCGCGGTCGGGATCATCGAGCGAGTCGAGCAGAGCGTCGGCGACCAGACCGCCGAGCGCCGATTGCTTCGTACGATCGCCGCGCGTGCCGCCGGTGTAGACACCGTCGACGTACGAGCCACCGCTGAACGCCGTCGTGATGTCTGCGCCCACCGACCCCACCGCCTTCTGTCCGACCACGTCGGCCTCGGCACGCGCCGCGGTCACGATCGCGTTCACCTCGGCGACGCGCGGATACGTCCGGATGAGCTCCGCGTCCAGCGCCGTGTTGACGGCCGCGTCCTTGCCCCCGAGTCGAGCGACGTTGCGGGCGGAGGAGGTGACGACGTCACCGTCGGCGTCGACGTTCAACACGATCTGACCGACGTTCTCCCCGTAATTGCCGGTCTGGACGATCGGGCGGGTGCCCTCGCGGCCCGGGATCGGTGCGTTCCATGCGTAGAGCTGGTGCGTGTGGCCGGTGAAGATGGCATCCACCTCGGGTGAGGTCTCGGTCACGATCTTCGCGAACGGTCCACCGGCCGCGACGGCCTGCTCGAGCGTCGTCGTCTTCTCGCCTGCGCCGGAACCCTCGTGGTACTGGGCGACGATCACATCGACCTGGTCGTCGATCTCGGCGACGACGCGGTTGACCTCGGCGACCGGCTCCCGGAACTCGATTCCCTGGATGCCGCTGGGCGTGACCAGCGTCGGAGTCGACTGCGTGATGGCTCCGATCACGCCGACGCGCACGCCGTCGACCTCGAAGATCGCGTATTCCTGCAGGAGCGGCTTGCCGTCCTTGAAGACGTTCGCGGCCAGGTAGGGGAAGTCCGCGAGACCCTCGACGCGCCCCGTGAGGTCGTCGGCGCCCTTGTCGAACTCGTGATTACCCGTGGCCGAAGCCTTCAGGTCGAGCGCGTTCAAGACGTCGATCGTCGGCTTGTCTCCGAAGTACGACGAGGCGAACACCGAGGCGCCGATGTTGTCGCCGTTCGAGATGAACAGCGAGTTCTTCTCGCCGTACTGCGCGCGGACCTGCTCCACGGTTCCGGCGACCCGCACCGTGTTGGCGTCGATGCGACCGTGGAAGTCATTGATGCCGATGAGGTTGACCTGGGTGGTCGGCGACAGGTCGAGGCCCACGATCACGGGATCGTGGTCGCTGGAACGGTAGGGCGAGGAGTCGTAGAAGTTCAGCGCGTTGTAGTTGAAACGGCTGTACTCCAGGGCCAGGGCCTCCACCGCATTGATGTTCCAGATGTCGGCGCCGGTGACCAGCTCACGCGCCGAGGGCGAGGCCAGCACGTGGTCGAGCGAGCCCGACTGGCCGCTGAAGGAGTACGAGTACTTGCCCGTACCCGCCTCGAGCGTCTCGAAGCCGAAGTCGCGCAGCTTCTGGATCGGGTCTTCCTGCGAGTAGGAGTTGAAGTCACCGAGCAGGAACACGTCGTCGGTGCCGACGGCGGCCGAGCGGGACTTCGCGAAGTTTCCGAGGGCCTCCGCCTGACGCACACGGTCGCCGTTGAAAGCACCCTGGATGCCGTTGGCGTTGTCACCCGTCGCCTTGGGGTTGCTGTCGCCCTTCGACTTGAAGTGGTTCACGATCGCGAGGATCTTGGCATCCGGGAACGCGACCGGAGCGAACGCCTGAGCGAGCGGCTGGCGTGCGTTGCGGAAGGCGGCGTCGTCGAGGATGACGCTCTCTCCCACGGGAGCGGCGACGGCCTTCTTGTAGATGAAGGCCGTGCGGATGACGTCCTCGGTCGCGGGCAGGGCCGCGGGCGAGGGGACGAACGCCCACTGCTCGGAGCCGAGCGCCGCGTTGAGGGCTCCGACGAGGGTCGACAGCGCCGCGTCGCGGTTCTTGCCGAACTTCGCCGAGTTCTCGATCTCCTCGAGCGAGACCACGTCGGCGCCGAGGCCGTTGATCGCCGCGACGATCTTGTCCTGCTGGCGCTGAAGGTTCTCCGCGTTCGCCGCACCGCGGGGGCCGGGGGCAGGGCACGTGTCCGCCGTGATCGGGTTTTGCTCGCGGTCCCTGTAGACCGAGGTGCATCCGACGCTCTCGGCGGTGGTGGTGAAGTAGTTCAGCACGTTGAAGCTCGAGATCTTCAGGTCGCCGCCGACCGGTGCGGGCGCCTTCGTGCGGGTGTTCGCGAAGGTCGCGGGCTGTACGTCCTTGGCGTTGTCGACCGTCAGCTGCTGCGTCGGCTGGAACTTCCAGGCGTTGTTGCGGTAATCGAGGACCACCGGCTTCGTGAACGTCACCGGGGCGCCCACGCGCACCGGGGTCGTCAGCGACACGTACGGCAGGGGGATGCCCTTGTTGGCGTCGCTCAGGAAGTTGATCGACGCTCCGTCGTCGAGCACGACGGCTCGGGCCTTGTTGTCGGCGACGGCGGCGACGTACTCGGGGCTGTCGGGAACGGCCACGTCGGTGGGCGTGCGCAGGGGCGTGGTGCCGGCGGCGAGACCCACCTCGGCGTACTGGTTGGTCGAGTACGAGTTCGTGACGGTGAAGTCACCCTGCGGAGCGAGGAGCATGCCCTCGAAGCGCTCGCGCTCTTCGTCGGTCTTCGGCCACGTGATCTTCGCGGGCTGCACGGCGGCGACCTGCTCGGTGAGCACGCTCACCCCGGAGGCCTCGGCGGTGATCTGCGTCTGGCCCGAGAACTCCTTGGCCGTGCCGGTCACCTCGACGTGCTGGCCGACGGCGACCTTCGCCGTCGCGGCCGATCCGTAGACGAAGATCGCATCCGACGCCCGGTGCGCGGCGACGTCGAGCTCACCACCGGTGCCTGGCGTCTGGATGAAGAAGCCGTTGTAGCCGCCGGTCGGGTACGCCGCGGTCACGATGCCGCGCGTGGTGACGGTCTGCTCGGCCAGGGGCGTGGTGGCACCCGTGCCCTGGATGTCACGGATCGGGATCACCGTGCCCGGTGTGACCGGCGGCGCCTGCGTCGCCGTGGCGGACGGCGAGGGGGACGGCGACGCCGAACCCGACGGGTCGGGGTTCGGCGCTGCCGTCCCCGAGCCCTGCGGCGTCACCGTGGTGGTGTTGGTGAAATCCTTCGAGTTGTCGTTGGTGTCGGCGAAATTTGTGCGGACGAGCGCGTTCGGGGTGGTGGTGCCGCCCGCGACCGTCGCGGGCGCCGTCTCGAAGCTGACCGCCGAGCCGTATCCGAGGAAGTCGACGACGCGCGAGTACGCGATGGATCCGCCCGGGAGCTCGAGTGCCTCGGCGACATTGGCGAGGAAGAGCTGGCCCGACGTCCCGCCGGGGTTGAGCGTGCTCGTGAGGTCGGTCTCCGGGAGTACCGCACCGGTGGTGCCGTTGCCAGGCAGCCCGATCAGGAAGTACCCGCCGGGTTCGATCAGGCCGCTGAGCTGCTGGGTGTTGGAAGCCGAGGCCTTCGCGACACTGGAGTCCTTGCGGTACTGCAGCGACCACCCGCTGAGGTCCTGCGCCGTGTCGCCCGCGTTGTAGAGCTCGACGAACTTCTGGTTGAAGAAGGCGCCGGCGCTCCCGCCCTTCAGGTAGGCCTCGTTGATCACCACCTTCGAGCCGACGGCGGCCGAAGCCGGGAGGGGCACGATCGCGGAACCGAGCAGGGCGACACCGAGAGCGGCGCTCAGTGCGGTGGAGAAACGGCGTGCGGACACGCGCGAAGCAACGGAAGGCATGGGTCTCCAAGTACCGGCGTGCACAGGGCGACGTCGGAGGTGGGGGGATCGACGGGGGGTCTCAACGACCGTAAATGATCCACATACCCTTTTCCCAGACTTCTTTATTTCGATCTGGTGAACATCGGTTCCTCAACGGGTGAAACCGCGTCTCACAGAATCGAAGGTGACCTCACCCTCGGACGGCCGACGTCTCTCACCTCCCGGGTGGAACGACGAAGGCCCGGATGCCATTGGCATCCGGGCCTTCGTGTATCGCGTTGAAGCGACCGCGAAGCGTGATTACTTCAGGGTCACCGAAGCGCCGGCCTCCTCGAGGGCAGCCTTGGCCTTCTCGGCGGTCTCCTTGTTCGCGCCCTCGAGCACGGCCTTGGGAGCGCCATCGACGACGGCCTTGGCCTCGCCGAGGCCGAGCGAGGTGAGCTCGCGGACGACCTTGATGACCTGGATCTTCTTGTCACCGGCGGCCTCGAGGACGACGTCGAACGAGTCCTTCTCCTCGGCCTCTTCGGCGGGGGCAGCGCCACCGGCGGCGGGGCCGGCAACGGCCACGGGGGCGGCAGCGGTGACGTCGAAGGTCTCCTCGAACGCCTTGACGAACTCCGACAGCTCGATGAGCGTGAGCTCCTTGAACGCGTCGAGCAGCTCTTCGGTGCTGAGCTTAGCCATGTTGTATCTCCTTGATCGGGTTAATCATCCGGGGCCGAGTCAGGCCGCGGTGTCCTGCTTCTCGCGCAGCGCGTCGACCGTGCGAACGGCCTTCGACGGAAGCGCCTGGAAGACGTATGCCGCCTTGGTCATCGTCGCCTTCATCGCACCGGCGAGCTTCGCCAGCAGGACTTCACGGCTTTCGAGATCGGCGAGCTTGTTGACCTCATCCGCGGTCAGAGCGGCGCCATCGAAGTAGCCGCCCTTCACCACGAGCTGAGGGTTAGCCTTGGCAAAGGCACGCAGGCTCTTCGCGACGGCGACAGGGTCACCGTGCACGAACGCGATGGCAGACGGGCCCTTGAGCTCGTCGTCCAGTCCCGTGACCCCCGCGTTAGCCGCGGCGATCTTGGTCAGCGTGTTCTTCACCACGGCGTAATCCGCGTCCTGACGGATGTCGTTGCGCAGCTGCTTGAGCTGGGCAACCGTCAGACCGCGGTACTCGGTCAGCAGAACGGCGGTCGAGCTCTCGAAGTTCTTCGTGAGCTCGGCGACCGATGCATCCTTCTGCGCCATGGCCACTCCTTGTGTGAACGAGGCGCTCCGCGATGGCGGGGCGCCGGCCGAAGACACCGGGTCCGGACAAAAAGAAGAGCTCCGGCGCAGGCGCACGGAGCTCGGATTCCCGAAGGAGAGTTCGTTTACCTGCGTAGGTCCCCTGCTTTTCAGCAGACGCTTCGATCGGAATGCGAGCACTCCGATAACCGACGGTCTTTGGCTTGGTCACTACTGTACCCGATGCCCCGCTCCCCCGCCAAACCAGCCCTCCATCCCCGGACAACCCCGCGTCCACATCACGTGACGCGGACGAAAGCACATGTACGGCGATGTGCGTTCGACCACGTCGCGTGATTTCGCGAGCGAAGAGCGGGAGGACCGTCGCATGCTCAACGCGGCAGATCGACGCCGAACGACGCGAGGCGCGCAGCCAGCGCCTCCGGCGTGGCGATGTCCCGAAAGCCGCCCCGGCAGACTTTCCAGCCCGTGACCGCGCGGATCCAATCTTCACGTCGTTTCTCCTGCAGCAGAACGTCGTCGGCGGACTTTTTGCCACGCATCACCGGGTCGGTGTATTTGCCCGCGCCGTCGAACTCCCAGAAGACGTGTTGAGTTGGCAGAGCGATGTCCGCGAAGTAGGTGGTTCCTTGTGGTCCGGCCACCGCCGCCTGAGGCTCGACGGTGTATCCCAGCCGAACGAGCTGCACCCGGCTCACGCTCTCCCCGACGGACTCGGCCCGACCGTCGGCAGACGCGATCACCCTCCGAGCCTGAACGACCCCCCGAGCTCCCGGCGCATTCCGCGTCCGTTCCGACATGAGATCACGCCACTCCTCTTGAGCATCCGGGTCGAAAATGCGACCTTCGACCGATTTGCCGCGCAGAGCCCCATCGGCGCACGCGACCGCCGTCTCGAACGGGCTGGTGCGCGCCACGTCGAAGACCGTGCGCTCCACGGATGTGCACCGAATGCCGTCGACCTCGACGATGTCGTCGTCGTCGAGCCGGCCCTGATGACGCTGCAGGCCAGGACGGCTCGACGCGCGGCGGCCGCCAGCCAAGGTCATCTGGATCGGTTGCTCGACGAAGCGGTACAAAGGCAGACCGTGGAGCACCGCAGCCGACAGGTGGGAGACGGCCGCTGACCCGCCCCGCATCTGCTCTGCGGCCGCGACGACCCTGAGCCGGTGTTGCGCCGACGGGAGCAACTCCGCGAACGGCGCTCGTGCGACGTAGGCGTTGCGTTGCAGACGCTTAAGCGCGCCCGCCCCGTTCGCCCGCCGGATCTCGCTCAACGCGACGTCACGGTCGACGAGCTGCGAGCGCGTGTGAATGGCGCGTCGGGCGTCGGTGATTGTGCGGTCGTTCGACATCCTCCGACCCTGCCCACTTCTCCGTCCTGTCCGGCTTGTCAGCACCCCAATCCGTGGGCAGCGGTCGGCCTCGCGCCACTGGGGAGAAACCTCTCGCCCCGTCTCGCCCCGTCTCACCCCGCCTCCCCCGCCTCCCCCAGCCGAGGCCACGCAACGCCCCCAGCCCTCGACATCACGCGACCTCGTCCGCACCACACGTCATTGCGTGTCCGTTGGCCCGGTTCACGTGAGTTGGGCGCTCACCGCCGCTCCACCCGCCGCGGGTCAGGAGACGCGCGCCGCCGGCAGCATCGCCCGGGTCATGCGCACGATGCGCGAGGGCGTGCGCGCGCCGAGCCACACCGTGCACACGGGCGCCTCTCCGCAGGCCCACTCGGCGCACCACGCGTGGATCGCCGTCGCGAGCCTCTCGCCGCGCGGGCGCAACTCGCCGTCGATCGTGCGGTCGAGCCAGCTCACCCGCGCCGCCGGGGCGTCGAACGCCTCGATCTCGTCCGCGCCGCAGATCTCGACCAGCACGGTCGCGTGCGCTCCGGGCGAGAGAGCCGCGGCGATCCGACGCATCTGGGGGGTGTTCCGCGCGTCGCCGCCGAGCAGCACCGCGCCTTCCAGGTCGCACCAGCGACCGCCGTCGGGGCGACGCAGCGAGGGGTCAACCGAACTCATGCACACAACTTAGGTCACCCTTACTTCACCCACAAGACCCCGGATGCCGACGCGCCGCTGCTCGCATGCGCTCCACGGGCGGGCGGGGTTAGGGTCGAAACCATGTCGCCCGAGCTCGTCGCCTCTCGCAGCGCCGACCTCGACGCCCGGATCGTGGCCGACTCGCGCGATCGCGTCTCGTGGATTCGCGCGCGCTCCCGGGGCATCACCGCCACCGACGTGGCCGCACTCACGAGCGCCAATGCGATCTCCCGGGCGGCCGATGCCAAGCTCATGGGCTCGAACTTCTCGGGCAACGCCTTCACCGCCCACGGTCGTCGTCGCGAGCCCGAGATCGCCGCATGGGTGGCAGCCACCCATGGCATCCGACCGTCGTCCGCGCTCTACCACGCGGTCGTCGAGAAGCGCCACCTCGCGACCCCCGACGGAGTGGTCGTCGACGGCGAGGGCCGCATCGTCCTCGCCGAGATCAAGACCACCAACAAGGCGTGGCGCTCGATCCCCAAGACCTACATGCGCCAGATCTGGTGGCAGCAGCACGTGCTCGGCGCCGAGCGCACCCTCGTCGCCTGGGAGCAGCACGACGGCTTCGTCCCCCTGCACGACGAGCCGCGATGCCAGTGGATCGACCGCGACGAGCGCGAGATCGCCAAGCTCGTGGGGCTCGCGACTTCGCTGATCGACGAGCTCTACCGCCGCACCATGGAAGCACGCCGGCCGGTGCCGGTGCAGAAGGAACCCACGGACAGGTATCGGGCTCTCGCCCTCCTCGATTAATAGTTGACGGAAGTCAAGCAATAGGCGTATCGTTGACATCAGTCAACCAATCGCGCCAGTGTCGTCGCGGCATCCGTCCCCCTTTCGTGGAGTTCCCGCATGACAGCAACTTCTTCCGACGCGCCCGCACAGCGGCGCGTCCTGCCGGCTCTGATCGGCCTCCTGCTCGGCACCTTCGTGTCGATGCTCGCCTCGACCGTCGTGTCGACCTCGCTGCCCGTCATCGTGCACGATCTGTCCGGCGACCAGAACGCCTACACCTGGGTCATCACCGCGACCCTGCTCACCACCGCGATCTCGACCCCCATCTGGGGCAAGCTGGCCGACCTGTTCAACCGCAAGGTGCTCATCCAGATCGCCATCGCCATCTTCGTGCTCGCGACGGCCGCCGCCGGCTTCTCGCAGGACACGAACATGCTGATCGCCTTCCGCGCGGTCCAGGGTCTCGGCGCCGGCGGCCTCGCCGCCCTCAGCCAGGTGATCATGGCCGACATCATCAGCCCCCGCGAGCGTGGTCGCTACATGGGCCTGTTCGGCGCGGTCATGGCCGTCGCCACCGTCGGCGGCCCTCTGCTCGGCGGTGTCATCACCGACGCGTTCGGCTGGCGCTGGAACTTCTTCGTCGCCCTCCCCTTCGCCGTCGCAGCCCTGCTGATCCAGCAGCGCACGCTGCACCTTCCGGCACGGGCGAAGCGCGCGGTGAAGATCGACTACGTCGGCATCGTCCTGCTCTCGGCCGCCGTGTCGTTGCTGCTCATCTGGGTCACCAACGCCGGCAGCACCTTCGAGTGGGCCAGCACCGAGACGCTGCTCATGGTCGGCGGCGCGGTCCTCGCCGCGATCCTGTTCGTCGTGGTCGAGCTGCGCTCCTCCGAGCCCCTCGTGCCGCTCACCCTGTTCCGCGACGCGACGTTCACCCTCGCCACGATCGCCTCGATCGCCACAGGACTCGCGATGTTCGGCACCTCGGTGTTCCTCAGCCAGTACATGCAGATGGCCCGCGGCGCCACGCCGACCGAGGCGGGCGTCATGACGATCCCGATGATCGGCGGCCTGCTCGTCTCGTCGATCGTCGTCGGCGCCCTGATCTCGCGCTTCGGTCGCTGGAAGCCGTTCCTCATCGCCGGTGGCGTGCTGTTGATCGCGGGTTCCTTCCTGCTGTCGACCATCCACTACGACACGAACTTCACCCTCGTCTCGATCTACATGGCGTTGCTCGGCGCCGGTGTCGGCATGACGATGCAGAACCTCGTCCTCGTGGTGCAGAACACCGCCAACCCCACGCAGATGGGCGCGGCGAGTTCGGGCGTGACGTTCTTCCGGAGCCTCGGCGGCACGATCGGCGTCTCGGTGATGGGTGCCGCTCTCGCGAGCATGGCGACAAGCCTGTTCACCGACCGCGCGGCCGACCTCAAGGCCGCCATCATCGGCCTCGGCGCCGATGGGGCCTCGGTCGCGCAGAGCCTGCAGTCGGGAGCCATCCCGCAGGTGTCGACCCTCCCCGAGAGCGTCCGCGTGATTGTCGAGGACATCTATGCGCAGTCGATCGCCCACTCGTTCCTCATCGCCGTGCCCGTCGCGGTGGTGAGCCTCATCGCGATCCTGTTCCTGCCCAACCGCCCGCTGACCCGCATGACGACCTCCGAGCGTGTCGCGGCGAGCGAGGCCGACTTCGCCACCGTGTCCGTTCCCGAGGCCATGGCCACGCTCTCGGCCACCGGTACCATCCCGACACAGGATGCCGGCTCCCCGCGCCGCGCACGCCGAGCGGCCGAGATGGGAGAGGATGGCTGACGTGACGAGCGAACAGGACGACGAACGCCGCGTGGCCGTGCAGGCCCTGGAGTCGTCGTTCTCGGAACTCATGACCGTGTTCCGCCGCTTCGTCTCCGAGGCGGCGGAACGCGTGAGTCCGGGAATGCTGCCGGCGACGTTCAAGGCCCTCTCGGTGGTGAGCCGCTTCGGCCCGCTGACCCTGTCGGCCCTGGCCGAGCGGCTGGCCGCCGACAAGGGCTTTCTCAGCCGCTCGATCACCGAGCTCGAAGATCTCGGCCTGGTCACGCGGACGCCCGATCCGAACGACCGCCGCTCACGGCTGATCGCCGTCACCGAGGTGGGCCACGCGCGCCTCGCGGAGGCACGTGCTCCGCACGAGAGCCGCCTGTTCGATGCGATCGCCGATTGGACCATCGACGACATCCGCCATCTGTCGACGCTGCTGCACGCTCTGGCCGTCGGCGAAGTCCCCGCCCGCGACTGATCGCTCCCCGGGGCCGGGCAGGAGCGGGCTTCGCGACACGGTGACCGAGGCGTAACACCGCCGAGACAATGGCGGGGTTGACTGAGGGGATCGCGGCGAGGTCGCCGCGGACCGACCGCAGTGAGAGTGAGCGCCCGATGAGATTCCGATCGACGCGTCCCGAGACCGCCCTTCAGCCCGCTCCCCCGGTGCCGGACACGATGCGGGCGGTGGTGTTCGACGGCCCCGGAGACGCCGACGTCCTGCACCTCGCCGACGTCGAGGTTCCCACTCCCGTGCTGAGCGAGGTGCTCGTGCGGGTGGTCGCCGCTGGCGTCAACCCGATCGACGCGAAGACGCGTGCGGGGCGCGGCCTCTCCGGCGCCATCTCGGCGTGGCCGGCCGTGCTCGGTCTCGACGTGAGCGGCGTCGTCGTACGGGCGCCCTTCGACGCGCACCCGTTCCCCGTCGGCACCGAGGTCTACGGCATGGCCACCGTGCCGCGCACGAGCGGCTCGTACGCCGAGTACGTCGTCGTGCCGACCCTCTCCCTCGCCCGCAAGCCTTCGTCTCTGTCGCATGTCGAGGCGGCCGGCGTACCCGTGGCGGCCCTCACGGCCTGGGGGATCGTGGTCGAGACGGCCCTCGCGCATCAGGGCCAGCGCATCCTCGTGCACGCGGGCAGCGGGGGTGTCGGGCACTTCGCGGTGCAGTTCGCCGCGTACTTCGGCGCTCACGTGATCGCGACCGGATCTCCCCGCAACCTGGAGTGGCTTCGCGAGCTCGGCGCCGCCGAGGTGGTCGACTACACCTCGACCCGGTTCGAAGAGGTGGTGTCCGACGTCGACGTGGTCATCGACCTCATCGGCAACGTCTCCGACGACACCGGCACGCGCTCGCTCGAGGTGCTGCGCCCGGGGGGATTGCTCATCGAGGTGCCCACCGGGGCGTGGCCCGGCTTCCGCGAGGCCGCCGCGGAGCGCGGCATCCGCTCCACCGATTACAAGACGATCCCCGACGGCGGAGCTCTCTCCACGATCACCCGGCTGCTCGAGTCGGGAGCCGTGCGCGTGTACGTCGAGCACGTCTTCGAACTCGACGACGCCGCCGCCGCGCACACCGCGCTCGAGCGCGGGCACACGCGAGGAAAGATCGTGCTGAGCGTCAGCGACGACTGACCTCAACCGACCGCCAGCATCCGGCGCCCCTCGTCGACGATCTCGTCGGCCACCTCATCGAGCAGCGGCGAGGTGAGGTTCCACTGCTGCCAGTAGAGGGGAACATCGATCGGATCGTCGCCGAGGCGCACGAGCTCCCCCGCGCGCAGGGCTTGGCCCGATTGGAACCCCGGGAGCAATCCCCACCCCAGACCCAGTGCGACGGCCGTGGCGAAGTCCTGGGAGGCCGGAACCCGATGCCGCGGCGGAGCCGCTGCGGCCACCCCGCGGCGCGTCAGCCACTGGGTCTGCAAGTCGTCGCGCCGGTCGAAGTCGACCACCGGCGCTGAGCCGAGCGCCTCGGCATCGACCCCGTCGGCGAACCATCGATCGGCGAACGAGGCGGTCGCCACCGCCTCGTACCGGAGGACGCCGAGACGGCGCACGCGGCACCCGGCCACCGGGGCCTCGCGCGAAGTGACGGCGGCCATCACCGTCCCGGATTCGAGCAGCCCCGCCGTGAAGTCCTGATCGTCGCGATGGAGGTCGAAGACGACGGCCCGGCGCTGCGCGACCCGGGCCAGAGGCGGCAGGAACCACGTCGCGAGCGAGTCCGCGTTCACGGCGAGAGGGACGGATGCCACCGTCCCACCCTCCGCCCCGATCGCGGCGAGCGCGTCATGTTCGAGCAGAGCGAGCTGACGCGCCAGGCGCACCACGGCGTCGCCGGCTTCTGTGGCGCTGACGGGCTTGCTGCGCACGAGCACGACGCGGCCGAGCTGATCCTCGAGCGCGCGGATGCGCTGGCTCACCGCGGACGGTGTGATGTGCAGGCGACGGGCGGCGGCATCGAGGGTTCCCTCGTCGACGACGACGGCGAGGGTGCGAGCGAGATCGAGCGGGATCGACATGAAGGAATGCTAATGGTGCGCCAGAATCCTGAGCTGGTCTACGCCTCGACCACCCCCTAACGTCGAGTTCGTGCTCCCCTCCCTCCTCGCCGGTCTCGGCCTCGGCTTCTCCCTGATCGTCGCCATCGGCGCGCAGAACCTCTTCGTTCTGCGTCAGGGCGTCCGCCGTGAGCATCTGCTGGCCGTCGTGGCGGTCTGCGCGCTGTCGGACGCGGTCCTGATCCTGCTCGGGGTATCCGGTATCGGTCTGGTCCTGCAGGCGGTGCCGTGGCTCATCGTCGTCGTGAGGTGGGCGGGGGCGGCGTTCCTCGTCGGCTACGGTTTGCTCGCCGCGCGCCGCGCCCTGCGCCCGAGCGGCGCGACGCTGCACTTCGACGCCTCGGGATCCTCGCCCGCACCGCTCGCCGGGACGACGACGGTGCAGACCCGTCCGGCACGCACGACGCTCGCGGCGACGGTGCTGACGTGTCTGGCCCTCACCTGGCTCAATCCGCACGTGTACCTCGACACGGTCTTCCTCCTCGGGTCGGTGGCCTCGACGCACGGCGACGGACGCTGGGCGTTCGCGACGGGCGCGTGCGCGGCGAGCCTGTTGTGGTTCTCGGCCCTCGGCTACGGCGCACGCTTCCTCGGCCGCTGGCTCGATACCCCGCGCGCGTGGCGCCTGCTCGACGGGATCATCGCCGTGGTGATGTTCGCGATCGCCCTTTCGCTCGTGCTGCCGCACTGACCCACGACCCCGCGTCCCGTCGTCCGCAAGAATGGCCCGATGCGAACGGTGACGATGACGGTGAGCGGCCGCGTCCAGGGCGTCGGCTTCCGCTACACGATGCAGGCCGAGGCCCAGCGCCTCGGCGTCGACGGCTGGGTACGCAACCGCCTCGACGGGTCGGTGGAGGCGTTCCTCGCCGGGGACCCCGATGCGGTCGAGGGCGTGATCGCCTGGGCGCACGACGGCCCGGCCGGTGCCCGCGTCGACGATGTCGACGTCGTCGAGGGGACCGGGGAGTCCGCCTCCGGATTCGAGATCCGAGCCACCGCCTGAGTCAGGTCGGGAGACCGGCCTTCAACTCGTCGAGCACCTCGGCGGCGTCGTCGAGACGAGACAGCGCCGCCGCCTGACCCGCCCACAGCGACACCAGCTCGCCGTCGCCGTTCGCCGTCGCGGCGGCACGGAACACCCCGGTCAGCCAGTTCTGCGCCGGGAACGGGGCGATCATCCCCGCGGCCTCGAGCTCGCGCATCGCACGATTCGGGATGCCGCGTGCCAGCCGCCCGCTCATGGCGCGGGTGAGCACGGTCTCGGTGTCGACCGATCGCGCGATGGCGTCGCGGTGATCCCCGGTCGCCGCCGACTGGCGGGTGCGCAGGAACGCCGTTCCGACCTGCACACCGTCGGCCCCGAGAGCCAGGGCGGCCGCCACCCCGCGCCGGTCGGCGATCCCACCCGCGGCGATGACCGGGATGCCGACGGCATCGACGACCTGCGGCACGAGAGCGAAGGTCCCGACGAGCGACGCCGACGCTTCGCGGAGGAACGACACCCGATGCCCGCCGGCCTCCGATCCGGTGGCGACGACGGCATCGACCCCCGCCGCCTCGAGCGCGACGGCCTCGGCGACCGAGGTGGCAGTGCCGATCACACGGATGCCGCGGCCTCTCGCGGCGGCGAGGGTAGCGGCATCCGGAATCCCGAAGACGACGCTCAGCACCTCGGGCCGGGCCTCGAGCACGGCGCCGAGCTGGTCGGCGACGGACGGGAGGAACGCCGCCGGCGGGGCGGGGACCTCGACACCCGCTGCGGCGAAGAGCGGCGCCGCCGCATCGAGGAACGGCTGCACGTCCAGGTCGGCGGGGGTCACCTCGTCGCCGCGCGGCAGCCAGAGGTTCACGGCCACCGGTCGCGCGGTGGCGCCGCGCAGCTGCGACACCGTGTCGAGGATGCGCTCGGGCGTGTAGCCGTAGAGGCCGAACGAGCCGAGCCCGCCGCCCGTGCTCACCGCCGCCGTCAGGGCGACGGAGGAGAGCCCGCCGAAGGGGCCGAGCACGATCGGGACATCGATGCCGAACAGATCCTCGAGGCGGCCCATGCATCGACGCTACTGCGCGTGGGGCTACGTCGGGGTGTCCGAGGGGCCGGGGCCGTCGAGCGGGCGCAGCAGACGGTCGAGGAAACGCCGAGTGCGCTCCTTCTTCGGCTGACGCAACAGCTCGGACGGCGCACCGCGCTCGACGATGACCCCCTCGTCGAAGAACAGCACCTCGTCGGCGACCTCGCGCGCGAAGCCGAGCTCGTGCGTGACGATCACCATCGTCCAGCCTTCGTTCGCGAGCTCGCGCAAGACGGTGAGCACCTCGCCCACGAGCTCGGGGTCGAGCGCGCTGGTCGGCTCGTCGAACAGCAGGAGCGCCGGCTGCAGGGCCAGCGCACGGACGATGCCCACACGCTGCTGTTGGCCGCCGGAGAGCTCGGACGGATACGCGTCGCGCTTCTCCGACAGCCCGACGCGGGCGAGCAGGGTCTCGGCACGAGCGACGGCCTCGGCGCGAGGGACGCCGTGCGCCTGGATCGGCCCCTCGACGACGTTCTGGAGGACGGTGAGATGAGGGAAGAGATTGTGATGCTGGAACACCATCGCCGAGCGATCGCGCAGCCCGATACGGTCGGCCTTCGAGACCTTCTGCGAGAAGTCCACGACCGGACCCCCGTCGAACGCCACCACCCCGGCATCCGGGGTCTCGAGGCCGTTCAGGCAGCGCAGCACCGTGGTCTTGCCCGACCCGGAGGGACCGATCAGCACGAGCACGTCGCCGCGACGTACCTCGAGGTCGACACCGTCGAGGACGCGATTGGTGCCGAAATTCTTCTGCAGTCCCGAGACGGCGAGCAGCGGAGCGGCGTCAGTGGGCGACATGGCGGTCCAGCCTCTTTTCCAGGGCGTTCTGGCCGAACGACAGCACGAGGCAGAACAGCCAGTAGATGAGCGCGGCCTCGAGATACACCGCCATGAACTCGTACGAGAAGGCCGCAATCGCCTGTGCCTGGCGGAACAGCTCGGTCACGAGGATGAGGGATGCCAGCGAGCTGTCCTTCACGAGCGAGATGAACGTGTTCGACAGCGGCGGCACCGAGACGCGAGCCGCCTGAGGAAGGATGATGCGGGTCAGCGTCTTGCGGGGAGAGAGCCCCACCGTGTGCGCCGCCTCCCACTGCCCGCGAGGAACCGACAGGATCGCCGCACGGATGACCTCTGCCGCGTACCCGCCGACGTTCAGCGAGAACGCGATGACGGCTGCGGGGAAGGGATCGATCGTCAGTCCCAGCGACGGCAGACCGTAGAAGATCACGAACAGCTGCACCAGCAGAGGCGTTCCGCGGATGATCGAGATGTAGAACCGGGCGACGCCCGACAGCAACATGTTCCGCGACAGCCGCAACAGCGCCATCGCCAGCGCGATCACGAGACCGATCGCGAACGAGGCCAGGGACAGCGGGATCGTACCGGTGATTCCGGCCAGGACCATCGGCCAGAACGAATCGACGAGCAGGGTCCAGATGTCGTTCATGAGCCTCCTTCCTCACACGCGAGCGGATCATCCGCCCCCACGTTAGAGCGGGGAGGCGGATGATCCGCGGGGGTTTACACCAGCTGGTTACTTCGTGACGTCGGCGCCGAAGTACTTTTCGCTGATCGAGGCGAGAGTTCCGTCGGCGCGGAGTTCGTCGAGAGCTCCGTCCACGGCATCCGCCAGCTTGTCCTGACCCTTCTTGAAAGCGAACGCGCTCTCGGAGGAGTCCTCCGTGGTCGCGGCGATCTTCAGGCCGGTGGGGCTGTTGGTCTTCTCGTAATCGAGGTAGGTGAGCTGGTCGTTGACCGTGGCGTCCACACGCCCCTGCTTGAGCAGGGCGACCGCCTGTGCCCAGCCCTCGACGGCCTCGACCTGGGCGCCGCTCGAGGTCGCGAGCTCGTACCAGTTGCTCGTGAGCGACTGGGCGGTGGTCTTGCCCGACAGGTCGGCGAAGCTCGAGATGGCGTTGTCGCTGTCGGTCGTCACGATGACGCCGCGAGAGACGGTGTATGGCGAGCTGAAGGCGTACTTCTCCTGGCGCTCGGGGTTGATCGAGACCTGGTTGGCGATGACGTCGAAGCGACCGGCATCCAGGCCCGCGAAGATGGCGTCCCACTGGGTCTCCTGGAACTTCACCTGCAGACCGAGCTTGTCGGCGACGGCCTTCGCGATCTCGACGTCGAATCCGGTGAGCTCGCCCGCGCCCTCGTGGTACGAGAAGGGGCGGTAGGTGCCCTCGGTCGCCACCGTCAGCGTGCCGCCCGAGACGAGGCCGAGGTCGGATCCCGCGTCGGGGTCGGCCGCGGTGGAGCCGCCGCTGCAGGCGGTCAGCGCGAGGGCGCTCAGGCCCAGGGTGGCGGCGAGGACGGTCAAACGGCGACGGGGCATAGCTGTTCCTGACATGGGTGAGGACGGTGGAGGAGATCGCCGAAGGCGACCGGGAGGGCACGCGGTGCAGGCGTACCCTCCAGCAGAACACGCGCGGGCACGTACGTCTTCCCGCATGACGCCGTATTGCACGATCGTGCACCCGCGACACGCCCCGGGAACGCGAAAGCCCCGCCGACACGAGGTGCGGCGGGGCTTTCGGTGACGGATGTCAGACGATGACGTTGACGTCCAGCGGGATGCCGGGACCGAAGGTGGTCGAGACGGCGCCCTTCTGGATGTAACGACCCTTCGAGCTCGAGGGCTTGAGGCGGACGATCTCCTCGAGAGCGGCCTTGAGGTTCTCGTCGAGCTGCTCGGCCGAGAACGATGCCTTGCCGACGACGAAGTGCACGTTGGCGTGCTTGTCGACGCGGAACTCGATCTTTCCGCCCTTGATCTCCTCGACGGCCTTGGCCGGGTTGGGGGTCACGGTGCCGGTCTTGGGGTTCGGCATGAGGCCGCGGGGTCCGAGGACCTTACCGAGGCGACCGACCTGGCCCATGAGCTCGGGCGTCGAGACGGCGGCGTCGAACGACGTGTAGCCGGCCGCGACCTTCTCGATGAGCTCGGTGCCACCGACCTCGTCGGCGCCGGCGGCCAGAGCCGCCTCGGCCGCGGGGCCGTTGGCGAAGACGATGACGCGCGCGGTCTTACCCGTGCCGTGGGGGAGGATGACCGTGCCGCGGACCATCTGGTCTGCCTTACGGGGGTCGACCGAGAGCTTCAGCGCGACCTCGACGGTCGAGTCGAACTTCTTCGAGCCGGTCTCCTTCGCGAGGGCGACGGCCTCGGTCGGGGTGTAGAACGTGTCGGCCGCGATCTTCTCAGCTGCGGCGCGGAATGCCTTGGACTTGGTAGCCATTGTTATCTCCCTCAGTCCTCGACCGTGATGCCCATGGAACGGGCGGTGCCGGCGATGATCTTCGAGGCGGCCTCGATGTCGTTCGCGTTCAGGTCGGGCTGCTTCGTGGTGGCGATCTCGCGAACCTGGTCCTTGGTGAGCTTGCCCAC
This sequence comes from Microbacterium sp. SL75, assembly GCF_026625865.1. NCBI lineage: Bacteria > Bacillati > Actinomycetota > Actinomycetes > Micrococcales > Microbacteriaceae > Microbacterium > Microbacterium sp. SL75. Next base: position 481,544 of record NZ_CP113067.1, read on the forward strand.
CTTGACCGTGTGGGGCGTGGACGAACCCTTGGCCAGTCCAGCCGCCTTCTTGATGAGCTCCGCCGCCGGCGGGGTCTTCAGGATGAAGGTGAAGCTGCGGTCTTCGTAGACCGTGATCTCAACGGGGATCACGTTGCCGCGCTGGGCCTCGGTCGCCGCGTTGTAGGCCTTGCAGAACTCCATGATGTTGACGCCGTGCTGACCGAGCGCCGGACCGATCGGCGGTGCGGGGTTGGCCGCGCCTGCCTTGATCTGGAGCTTGATCAGGCCGGTCACCTTTTTCTTGGGTGCCATATCCTTTTCCTCTCTCGAGCGGAGGCCTCGCGGCTCCCTCTCTCCCGCACGCCCGGCGGTTCCGGGCAGCGGTCGTTGCGCACTGACGCACGCAACCTTGCCATTGTACGCGACGCCGGGCGTTTCGGCATCCGCGGCTCTTCCCGTCCTCGCCTCGCACCGCTCAACGCCCTCCCCGCCCGAGCGGATCCGGCCTCGGCCTCCGCCGGCCTCCCCGCACCCGCCACGCCCGCGCACTCGCCTCCCGGCACGCAGAAACGCGATCCGCCCGCAGAAACACGATGACAGCGCGTTTCTGCGGGCTGAGAGCGTTTCTGCGGGCTGGTCGCCCACCCGGGCCCGCTCCCCCTCGACCTGCGCGCCAGCCTCCGCCCACGACCACCGCGAGCGGCAGCGCCAGCACCAGCACCGGTGCCGGCACCAGCACCAGCACCAGCACCAACGCCAACGCCAACGCCAACGCCAGTACCAGTACCAGCACCAGCACCAGCACCAGGGGAAGCAACAGCACCAACGCCAGTACCGGCGGCAGCACCAGCACCAGCACCAGGGGAAGCAACAGCACCAACGCCAGTACCGGCGGCAGCACCAGCACCGGTGGCAGCACCGGTGCCGGCACCACGCATAAACGCGATCTGCGTGCAGAAACACCATGACAGCGCGTTTCTGCGCGCCAACGGTGTTTATGCGCGTGCGTGCCCCTGCGCCCGCACCCCGCGGCGATCACGGTGCCCCCGACACCCGCACGGCCCCGCCTACACCGGGGTCGCACGGGGGTTGTCCACAGCTCGCACACATGCTGTCCGCGAACCTGGCACCCTCACCGAATGGATGCCGTTCCCCGCACGCTGCGCGCGTCACCGACTCCCTTGATGTTCACCTCGGACACGCCACGGCCCGGACCACCGCTCTGGCGCGACGAATCCCTGGTTCGCGTGCGAACCGGCATCTACGCCGTCCGCGCCGCGTGGGACGCACTACCACCGTGGGATCGCTATCTCGCCCGCGTCCACGCCTTCGCACTGACGCGACCGGATGCCGTCTTCTCGCACGAATCGGCCGCGGCGCTGCTCGGGCTCCCCATCTTCGGTCACCCCCGCACCATCCACATCTTCGACGCACGCCGCGCGAAGTCGGTCAGGTACGGCGACGTCACCGTACACACCAGCCTCGATACGCGTCCCACATGCACGGTCGTCGGCATCGGCCTCACCGCGGTCGAAGACGTGGTCATCGATCTCTGCCGTGCGCTGCCTCCCGCGTTCGGCGTCGCGGTCGCCGACGCGGCGTTACGAGCTTTCGGCCTCGAGAGCGAGCGGTTACTCGAGCGCGCTGCTCTGCAGCGCAACGCGTACGGAGCACGGCGCATGCGTTGGGCGCTGACCCATGCCACGCCGCTGGCCGAGTCCCCGGCGGAGTCGATCAGCCGCGCGGTCATCGAGTGGTGCGGCTTTCCCTCGCCCCGGCTGCAGGTCGAGCACGACGTCGAAGGACGGATATTCCGATCGGACTTCTGCTGGCCGGAGCAGAACATCATCGGTGAGTGCGACGGGTGGCTGAAGTACGGCGGGGAGGATCCCGTCGCAGCGGCCGAGGCGGTCCGTGCGGAGAAGCGACGCGAGGACGCGCTCCGCCGAGAGGGGTGGCAGATCGCTCGATGGGACTACCCAGGCGCAGTGGGGGTAACCGCGCTGCGAAACGCCCTGACGGCAGCGGGACTGCGACAGGTGCGCCGCGCCGAGGTGGCCGCGCTGGCGTCGGTGGGCAGGAATGTCCGCTCGAAGTGATCCGCGCAAACGCGATCCGCGCGCAGAAACGCGATGACCACGCGTTTCTGCGCGCGCAGAGCGTTTCTGCGTGGGAACCAGGGCTCCGCCCGCCCACCCGCCGAGGTGCCCGCGCCGGCGCGGCGCGGTACGGCACAGCGCGGCACGGCGCAGCACGGCACAGCGCGGCACGGCGCAGCACGGCACAGCGCGGCACGGCGCAGCGCGGCACGGCGCAGCGCGGCACGGCGCAGCGCGGCACGGCGCAGCGCGGCACGGCGCGGCGCGGCACAGCGCAGCGCGGCACAGCACCGCGCAGCGCGGCGCCGGAGACGGCGAACGCCCCGCCGGACCGAGCCGAGCGGAGCGTTCGCGAAGACGCGGGGGCGTCAGATCATCTTGGTGACCTGGTCGAACGACAGCTCGACCGGGGTCTCGCGCTCGAAGAGCGACACGAGCACCGTGAGCTTGCCACTCTCGGGCTTGATCTCGCTGATCGTGCCGGGCAGACCCGCGAACGAGCCTTCCTTGATGGTGATCGTCTCGCCGGTCTCGAAGTCGACCTCGGCGGGGATGACGCGAGCCGTGGTGGCCGAGCCCTTGGCGGCGGCGCCCTTGACGGGGGCGGCCTCCTTGACCTCGACGAGGCTCTTCAGCATGTTGAAGGCCTCTTCGAAGCGCAGCGGGGTCGGGTTGTGGGCGTTGCCCACGAAGCCGGTGACACCGGGGGTGTGGCGAACGACCGACCAGGTGTCTTCGTTGAGGTCCATGCGCACCAGCACGTAGCCGGGGATGCGCACGCGGTTGACCATCTTGCGCTGGCCGTTCTTGATCTCGACGACGTCCTCCATGGGGACCTCGACCTGGTAGATGTCGTCCTCGACCTCGAGCGTCGACTTGCGCTGCTCGATGTTGGCCTTCACCTTGCGCTCGAACCCGGCGTAGGAGTGGATGACGAACCACTTACCGGGGAGCGAACGCAGCTCGGCGCGGAACGCCTCGTACGGGTCGGCGTCCTCGTCGGCGTCGACAACGATGCCGTCGACGTCGCTGGCGGCATCGGCGGGCGACTCGGCGGCCTCGGCCGCGTCGACCTCGCCCGCGGCAGCGGAGACCTCGTCGACGAAGTCCTCGTCGAGGACGGGAGCGTCGGGCTCTCCGTTCACGTCGGGACCGTCGTAGGGGGTGACCTCGTCAGCGGCTTCGGCGGCCTCTTCCGCCTGCTCCTCCGCGAGGGAGTCGTTCAGGACCTCGGCGGCGGCCTCGGCCTCGCTGGTCTCGTCGATCTCGAGAGCGTCGTTCACGATCGCGTCCGCCTCCGGGTCGGTGATGTCGATGTCGCCGAGGTCGGCGTCGTCGGTGTCGGTCTCGTCATCGACGATGTGGACCGCGGTGTGCTCGGCCGAGTCGGAGGCACGCTCCTGAGACGCGAGCACGTTGCCCTCCTGGGCTTCGTCGTCCTCGCTGGACTGCTCAGCGGCCGTCGCCCAGTCGGCGTCGTCGACATATCTTTCAGACACTGTGATCTCTTCCGTTCAGAGGCGGCCGCTCGTGGGGCCGCGCGTCCGCCCAGACGCCGGTCAGGCGCCGGCGGTACCGGGGACGCCGAAGACGGCGGTGGTGATCCACACGAACAACACGTCGAGGCCGTAGACGATCGCCATCATGACGACGACGAACCCGAGGACGACGGCGGTGAACTTGAAGAGCTCTTGCCGCGTCGGCGTGACGACCTTGCGCAGTTCCGCGAAGACCTGACGAATGAACAGGGCGATCCGCGCGAAGAAGTTGAGCTTCTTCTCGCGGGGCGCGCCGCGCTCGGCGACGATCTCGCCCTTCGCCTCGTCCTGCGTCATCGAACCACCTAGGTCTGTGTCTGTGCCAGCGTGCGCTGTGCGCAGGGCGGACAGGAATCGAACCTGCAACCTGCGGTTTTGGAGACCGCTGCTCTGCCAATTGAGCTACCGCCCTAAGATCCCGCGGGATCCAGGATGCGAAATCAACGCGCTTCCGCCCGGAATTCCTCGAGGAGGGATGCCGCACGCCCGGGGGCATGGCGAAAGAATGCAGATTTCGACTGCACTGCAAGTGTACGGCATCGGGCGCACCGCCGACGAACGGAGCCCCCGTGCGGCCGTCGCCGAGGGCTCATGGATAGGCTGGAAGACGGTCGCCATCCTGGCCCCCGACACATCGGCGACCGGCGAGAGTTCAGGAGCACCCCGATGAGTTCGCACGCGCCCGCCCAGCAGTTCCAGGTCGATCTGCGCGGCGTCATCGACCTGTTGAGCCGCCACATCTACTCCGGTCCCCGCGTGTTCCTGCGCGAGCTCCTGCAGAACGCCGTCGACGCGATCGCCGCCCGACGAGAGGTCGACGGCGGCGGCGGTCGCGTTCGGATCACCCCGATCAGCGCCTCGTCCGACGAGTTCGTCCTCCGCGACGACGGGGTGGGGCTGACGCCCGACGAGGTGGCCGACCTGCTCGGAACGGTGGGCCGCAGCTCCAAGCGCGACGTGTTCGATCTGCCGCGCTCCGACTTCCTCGGGCAGTTCGGCATCGGCATGCTCTCGTGCTTCATGGTGTGCGACGACATCGTCATCCGCTCCCGCAGTGCTCGCGGCACCGCGCCCGTGCAGTGGAGGGGGTACACGGACGGGACCTTCGAGGTCGGCCCGGGCCCCGAGGACACCCCGGTGGGCACGAGCGTGCACCTGCGCTCGCGCAGTGACAGCCGGGCGCTGCTGAGCACCGCCACCGTCGTCGAGCTCGCCGAGACCTTCGGGCGGTACCTCCCGATCTCGGTGAGCGTCGACCTTCCCGCCGGCGGCGAGACGACCATCACCGCGGCTCCCCCGTTCCTCGGCGATGACCGGGAGGAGCAGGCCGCCTACGGGCGCGAGCTGCTGGGCGCGGAACCGCTCGCGATCATCCCGCTCTCGGTCCCCGCCACTCAGACTCGCGGCCTGGCCTTCGTGCTGCCGTTCGCCCCGGCATCCACCGCTCGCCAGAGCACCCGGGTGTACCTGCAGCGCATGCTGCTCACCGAACGCGCCGACGACCTCCTGCCGGACTGGGCGTTCTTCGTGCGCGCGGTGGTCGACTCGGCGGGACTGCACCCCACGGCGAGCCGTGAGGCGCTCGTGGCGGACGACGCGCTCGAGCAGACCCGGACCGAGCTGGGGGATGCCATTCGCCGGTGGATCCTCGATCTCGCCCTCAGCGACCCCCTCCGCCTCGCGCAGGTCGTGAGCGTCCACGAAGTGGCGTTGAAGTCGCTGGTCCGACACGACGACGAACTGGCCCGGTTCATCGTGCCCTGGCTCTCGGTCGAGACGAACGTCGGGCGTCTTCGTATCGACGACCTCGTCGGGCGCTCCTCCCCCGTGCGGTTCACCGAGACCGTCGAGGCGTTCCGACAGGTCGCGAGCGTCGCATCGACCGGTTCGGTCCTCGTCAACGGCGGCTACCTGTACGACGACGAACTCATCCGGCTGCTGCCCGAGGTGTTCCCGAACGTCCGCGTCGAAGCCGTCGACGTCGTGGACGAGATCGATCGCCTCGCCCCTGCGCCGTGGGACCAGCGCACGCTCGCTCTCGCGCTCGAGGAGCGCGCTCGCGACGCCCTGGGCACCGTCGACGTGGTGACGCGCTCCTTCGAGCGCGCGGAAGCACCAGCACTGTTCGTCGCCGACCCCGACGTGCTGCGCGCGCTCGACCGCGGTCGCGCGCGCAGCGCGGGAGGCTCGCTGTGGGCGGGGGTCCTCGACCGTGCCGAGCGGGCCGGCGCGCGCGGGCGCGACCACGCGCAGGACCCGCCCGCCTCTCGTCTGTGCCTGAACTGGACGAACCCGACCGTGCAACGCCTCGCACACGCCCCGGAGGGGCGCGCCTTCACGGCGGGCGTGCAGATGCTCTACGTCCAGGCGCTGCTCGCCGGCCACCACCCCCTCGGAGGCGGCGACCGGGCGCTGATGTCGTCGGCCCTGGCCGATCTGGTCGAACTCGCCGCCTCTTCTTCCGACCCCACGACGAAAGGACCCGCATGACCGCCGCCGCCGAGAGCATCCGTGCCCTGTTCGACGAGATCGACCGGACGCCGTGGGGCCCCCGGGAGCGAGCCCTCGTCGCCGAGGCGGTGGCCCGCGCGCAGGACAGCGGTGACGCGCGCCTCGAGTACGAAGCGCGCCTGCGTCAGACCTCGAGCGCCAACATGATCGGCGACACCGATCTCATGCTCACGTCTTTCGCGTGGTGCCTCGCGCAGCACGACGCGGATCCCGAGCGCTTCCCCGCCGAGCTGGAGCCGGCCGGCGACCTGCTCTGGCAGTACAAGTGGATGGCCGGCGCCCTGCGCGGCTCGCCGGAGTTCTCGAGCGAGCAGATCGACGCCGTCCTCGATGACATGGAAGAGCACTATCACCGCGCCGGTGTGGGCATGAGCGGTGCGGTGATGGCGCGATTCGAGGACGCGTGGGCGGCCGGGCGCATCGACGAGGCCGCCGCGCTGCGCGAACGCCTCGAGGCGACACCGCGTGACGAGTACAGCCACTGCGACGCCTGCGTCCGCAGCCAGTTCGCCGGGTTCTTCGCCGAGACAGGTCGAGAGGACGAGGCCATCCGCCTGGTCGAGGAGATGGTCGAGGGCGGCTTCACCTGCGGAGAGGAGCCCGAGCGCGCTCTCGCTCTGGCCCTTCTCCCGCTGTTGCGGGCGGGCCGCCTCGATCAGGCCCGCGCGTTCCATCTGCGCAGCTACCGTCTGGCGAGGGAGAATCCCGACAACCTCACGATCATCGCCGACAACGTCGTGTTCTGCGCGCTGACCGGCAACGAGGCGCGCGCCCTGACCCTCGTCGAGAAGCACCTGCGGTGGCTGGCTCACGATGGCCTGAACGCCGAGGCGCATCAGGAGGCCTTGGCCGCTTTCGCGCTGGCTCTGGACGCCGTGACCCGCGCCGGCCACGGCGGCACCCCCGTACGAGGCTCGGATGCCGCGGAGCTCGCGCCGCTGCTCGATGGGCGCGGGCAGATGCTGACGGCATCCGAGCTCGCCTCCCTGTGCTGGGCGCGCGCCGACGAGATCGCGGCGGCGTTCGATCGCCGCAACGGCACCGACGCGCACGCGCGCCGGCTGGAGCGCACGCGCGCGCTCGCGCAGGAGCACTACGACGTGCCGCTGTCGTCGTCGGGTTTCTCCGCGGCGGCCACCGTCCCTCGTGAGCGCGATCTCGCCGAACGCATCGAGCGCGCCCAGGTGCTCGCCGCCGTCGGCACCCCGAGCGCGATCGACGCCCTCGCCGATGTGCTCGACGACGCCGAGGCCGCCGATCGCGTGCCCCTGACCTTCGCGCTGTTGCGCGCGCTCGTCGCCGAGGACCGCCTCGACGACGCCGCAGCCGTGCTCACGGCGCGAGAAGAGGCTCTGCGCGCGATGGGGCGAGACGCCCGCGCCAGCATCGAGGCCGAGTTCGGCCTCGCCCTGTTCGGTGTCGACGACGACGCAGCGCGCCGGGCTCTCGACACCCACCCCGACGCCCCCGCCGATCTGACGGCCCACCTGTTGACGATCGTCGCCTACCGCCACCTCGTCGAACGGCGGCTCGACGAGGCCCTCGACGCGAGCCGTCGCGCCCGGGAGCTGTACGCGGCGGAGGGCGATGTCGAGCGGGCCCACGCTCTGGCACACCTCGAAGCGGACGTGCGGCGGGCGGCGGACGACCCGGAGGGCGCGCTCGAGTCGCTCGACGCGCTGCTGTCCGAGGACGCGGTCGCTCCCGGACGACGCGTGCGCCTGCTGATGGATCGGGCGACGATCCGCGACGCGCTGGGCGAGCCCCTTCAGGGAGCCGACGACGCCGACGAGGCTACGCGGCTGCTCCTGGCGTGGGACGCCGACGATCATGTCGTCGCGAGCGCGATGTCGCTGGGCGCGCAGCTCGCGGAACGCGCGGGCGAGAACGACCGGGCCGTCGCCGGCTACCGAGTCGCCCTGCAACGCCTCGAGACGACGGGCGAGCCGACGACCGGACTGCTCTACGGTCTCGGCCGTGCCCTCGTGTCCGCCGGCGCGGCCCACGAGGCCATCGAGGTGATCGACGACGTGCTCGAACGGGAGACAGCGGCAAACGAGGCACCGGGATCACGAGCCATCACGGTGGGGCTGCTCGCGCGGGCCTTCGAACAGGCCGAGGAATGGGACAACGCCCTGCGTGCGTGGGAGATCACGGCCGACCTGCACGTCGAGGCCGGGGAACCGGCTCGCCGCGCATCGGCACTCGTGGCGCGCGCGCACCTGCTCGGCCGGCTCGGCGGCGGGGACGAAGCGGTCGACACTCTCACGACGGCGGTCGCGGCTGCTCGAACCGACCCCGACAACCGCGGCATGCTCGCCGACGCCCTCCATTCCCTCGCGCAGGCCAAGGCACATCGGGGGGACGACGACGCGATCGCAGTCCTCGACGAGGCGCTCGAGATCGGTCGGACCGACGAGGCGGAGTGGCTCGTGGCCGACCTCCTCGACACGCGCGCGCGGATCCTCGCCGGCACCGGGCGAACCGACGACGCCGTCGCGAATGCGCTCCAGGCCGCCGACGGGTTCCTCGCCGCCGGGGGCGTCCCGCAGGCGGGAGCGTCCGAACTCCTCGCTGCCCGGATCCTGCGGGATGCGGAGCGCACGGAGGAAGCCGCCGCGGTACTGCGTTCGGCTCACGAGCACGCCGCCGGCCAGGAGCAGCTGCGTCAGGCGATCGCCATCGACCTCGGAGACGCCCTCGAGGCGCTCGGCCGCCACGGCGAGGCGGCCGAGGTGCGCGGCACCCTGCCGAGCTGACCGCAGTTTCATTTACGACGACGGCGGCATCCCGCGGGATGCCGCCGTCGTCGTAAAGCCCCTCAGGCCGTGCGGATGAGCTTCTTGTTCACGAACTCATCGGCCGCCAGCAGCCCCATCTCTCGCGACGTGCCACTGCGCTTGACACCACCGAACGGCAGCTCGGGCGAGTCGGCGAGCACGACGTTGACGTAGACCATGCCGGCCTCGATGCGATCGGCGATGCGCTGAGCCTGCTCGGCATCCGTGGTGAAGACGTACGAGCCGAGACCGTAACCGGTGTCGTTCGCGAGGTCGACGGCCTCGTCTTCGCTCGAGACGCGATAGACGGTGCCGACGGGGCCGAAGAACTCCTCACCGTAGGCGTCCATCTCGCGCGTCACTCCCGTGAGCACGGTGCCCGGGTAGAACGCTCCGTCGCGGGTTCCGCCGACCTCGACGGTCGCGCCCTGGGCGAGGGCGCGCTGGACCTGCTCGTCGAGGCGCTCGGCCGCGGCCAGCGACGACAGGGGCCCGAGCACCGTGTCGTCGGCGAAGGGGTCGCCGACCTTGGCTTCGCCCAGCGCCGCCGTGAACTTCTCGAGGAAGGCGTCGTACAGCTCGTCGATCACGATGAAGCGCTTGGCGCCGTTGCACGACTGCCCGTTGTTGTCGAGGCGCGCATCGACGGCCGCCTGGACCGCGGCATCCAGGTCATCCGTGGAGAGGAGGATGAACGGGTCGGACCCGCCGAGTTCGAGCGCGACCTTCTTGAGGTTGCGACCGGCGATCTCGGCCACGGCGGCACCCGCACGCTCGGACCCGGTGACCGAAACGCCCTGCACACGACGGTCGGCGATGATGGTCGCCGCCTGCTCGTTGGTGGCGCGGATGTTCACGTAGGCGCCCTCGGGCAGGCCCGCGTCTCGGTAGATCGCCTGCAGGGCCTCGGCCGACTCGGGGCACTGGGGTGCGTGCTTGAGCAGGATCGTGTTGCCGACAGCCAGGTTCGGAGCCGCGAAACGGGCGACCTGGTAGTACGGGAAGTTCCACGGCATGATGCCGAGCAGCACGCCCAGCGGCGAGCGGCGGATCACGGCGGATCCCTCGCCCAGGATGTCCAGCGGGCTGTCACCGGTGATCTTGTCGATGTTGTCGGCGTAGTACTCGGTGATGTCGGCGGCGAAGTCGACCTCGCCGAGCGCCGCCTCGAGGGGCTTGCCCATCTCGCGGACGATGATCGCGGCGAGGTCGTCACGGCGTTCGCGGTGCAGCTGGGCGACGCGACGCAGGCCCTCGGCGCGCTCGGCCGGAGCGGTGCGCGACCAGACGCGGTACCCGTCGTGCGCGGAGGCGATGGCGGCATCGACCCCGGCATCGCTCAACGTGTCGTACTCGGCGAGGGTCTCACCGGTGGCGGGATTGACGACGGCGTAGTCGCTCATGGTGCTCCTTTTCGTTTCGTTGTCAGGACCTGATGCGGCGGCGGGCGCTGGCGGGGGCTTCTCGACCCAGGGTCTCACCCCGGAAGAAGCCGGGGCTCGCGATGCGCTGGGCGATCATGAGCACGATTCCGACCACGATGATCACCACGGTGATCACGAACACGAGGCCGACACCGCCGATCTCGGAGCCCGAGCCGTAGTCGGGGCTCGCGCTGTCGATGAGGGTGGTGACGAACAGCACCGCGAGGATCAGCCCGCCGACGAGGGGGGCGAGCAGCGTCAGGAAGACGTTGCGCACCGAGTCGAACCACTGCTTTCGGAAGTACCAGACGCACGCGAACGCGGTCAGACCGTAGTAGAAGCAGATCATCGCGCCGAGGGCCGTGATGGTGTCGGTGAGCACGTTCTCGCTCAGCACGCGCATGACCGCGTAGAACACGGAGGCGACGACCGCCGAGACGATGGTGGCGTAGCCCGGGGTGAAGAAGCGCGGGCTGACCTTCGCGAACTTCTTCGGCAGGGCGTCGTAGTGGGCCATCGCCAGGAGCGTGCGGGCGGGGCCGACGAAGGTCGCCTGCAGCGAGGATGCCGAGCTGGTGAGCACCGCGAGCGAGACCAGGAACGCGAGGGGTCCGAGGATCGGGCCCGACAGGTGGAAGAAGACGTTCTCCTGGATGTCCTCGTTGCCGAGGCCCAACTCCCCCGTGCCGTTGCCCGCGAACATCAGCAGGGCGACGGCGATCAGCAGGTACAGGGCGACGATGAGGAACACCGTCACGGTGGCGGCGCGACCCGGTGTCTTGTCGGGGTCCTTCGTCTCCTCGTTCATCGTGAGGATGACGTCCCACCCCCAGAAGATGAAGATCGACAGGGAGAGCCCGGCGGCGAAGGCGCTGAAGGACGGGACCTCGAAGGGGTTGAACCACGACGCCTGGACGGGGCTCGCATCGAAAGCGTTCCCGTTGAGCATCTCGACGACGGCTGCGGCCGCGAAGACCAGCAGCACGAGGATCTGGAACCCGACCAGGCCGTACTGCAGGCGCTGGGTGGTCTGCAGGTCGCGATACGACACGATCGTGGCCAGCAGCATGAAGATCAGGCAGACCGCGACGTTGATCGGGACGACCCGGGTCAGCTCGGCGATCTCGGCGTTGCCGGTGACCTGCGCGATCAGCAGGAACAGGAAGTCCACCGCGATACCGGCGAGGTTCGACAGCACGATGACGGTGGCGGCGATCAGGCCCCAGCCCGCCATCCACCCGACCCACGGCCCGAAGGCGCGGGCTGCCCAGGTGAAGGAGGTGCCGGCATCCGGCATCTTCGAGTTCAGTTCGCGGTAGCCGAGCGCGACGAGAAGCATGGGGATGAAGCCGACGAGGATGATCGCCGGCACCTGGAAGCCGACGGCCGAGACGGTCGGGCCGAGGGCACCGGTCAGCGTGTAGGCGGGGGCGATGGTCGAGATCCCGATGACGACGGCGCCGATCATGCCGATCGAGCCGACCCGGAGACCCTTGTTCGAGATGCCGGTGGTGACGGCGCTGTCGGGCGCCGGGCTCGCGCCGCTGGGAGTACTGGTCATGAGGAGGCCTCCGAGGTGCGCGGCACGACGATCATGGGGACGGGAAGGGCGCGGAGGATGCGCCCCGCGGTGGAACCGAGGAACAGGCGGCGGGGCTGAGCGAGCCGGCTCGAGCCCACGAGGGCCACTTCGCCGGGCTGCCAGTCGATGCGCGAGACGGCGTCTTCGATGTCGGAGCCCGCGCCGACGACGGCCTCGGCCTCGATCTCGGAGGGAAGGGCCGAGCGAACGGACTCGAGCACACTCTCTGCGTGCGCCTGGCCGGTGAGCCGCGTCAGCGACGCGTCGACGCGAGCGGGCAGGTCGACGCCCGCGAGAGAGAGGAGCCGCAGGGGCGCCTTCGCCCGGCGGGAGAGGGATGCCGCGGTGTCGAGCAGGACGTCGGCTCCGGGTCGCGTGCCGATCGCGGCGGTGATACGCGGCAGCCCGACGGACGGGTCGACCTTGCGCGCGCCCTCGGGGGCGAGGGCGACGGGGACGGGCGCCGAGTGGACGAGCTCTTCGGCGGTCGTGCCGAGGCGGTGACGGCCGCGGGGTCCTCCCCCGCCGGTGCCGACGACGATGACTTCGGCATCGAATTCCTCGGCCGCCGCGACGAGTCCGTCCGACACCGCCTGGGCGAGGCGGACGTGGCCCCGGATGCCGGGATAGGGCGCCACGGCCTCGCGCAGCCAGCCGCGGGCGGTGTCCTGCACGAGGCGCTCGTACCCAGCATCCGTCGGGATGGAGACGTTGTTCTCCGCCGACGGCAGCACGACGACCGCGTGCACCGGGGCGTCGAGTGCGGCACCCAGTCGCGCGCCGAGCGCGAGGGCGTCGGCACCGGCGTCGGTCGCGGTGTAGCCGACCACCACGCGGCGGGCGCTCATCCGCGCGTCCGATCGAGGATCTCGTCGGCCGCACGGTGGCCCTGACGGATCGCTCCGTCGACGTGCTGGAAGCCGGCCCCGGCCATGTCGCTGCACGCGAGGTGGAGGGGTCCGACGCTCTCGCGCAGCTCGGCGCCGTAGCGGTGCAGGCCGCCCATGTCGAAGCTCGCGGCGTACGCGCCGCGGGTCCATTCCTCGGTGCCCCAGTCGCTCTCGTAGTAGACGACGGGGTCCTTCGCCCGGGGACCGTAGTAGCGCGAGAGCGAGTCGAGGATGCGCTCCTTGCGCTCCTCGGGGCTGAGGCGGAACAGATCGTCGGCGTTGTGGTCCGAGACGAAGCCCACGAGGGTTCCGCGCTCGTCACCGTGGTTGGTGTTGTCGTAGGCCTCGTGTGCCAGCTCGTACGGGCTGAAGGCGGTGCCCGACAGGCCGTCCTCGCGCCAGAACGGGGTCTCGTACACGGCGTGGACCTTGATGACGAAGCCCATCGAGAGGTGCTGGTGCATCTGGTGCTGCAGGCGCGGCAGCGGGGGCTCGAACGAGATGCGCGAGTACAGCACGGGCGCCAGCGCCAGGATCGCGAAGCGGGCACGGACGGTGACGCCGTCCGCGATCACCGTGACCCCAGAAGAGGAGGTCTTCGCGGCCTCGACGCGAGCGGTCAACGCGCGCAGGTCGTCGACCCGCTGTCCCGTCGCCGAGTCGGCGGGGCGCTCCGCCGTCGCGGCGACGTCGCCCCAGATGACGCGGCGCACCGGCTGGTTCAGCAGCACGTCGTCGCCGAGGCGCTCGGCCAGCAGCTCGGGCACCTGCTGGAGGCCGCCGACGACGCGCTTGTCGAGGATGAAGTCGGCGTCGACGAGGTTCGAGTACGAGCCCGCGGATGCCGCCATGTGCAGCGACTGCAGCAGCGAGAAGGTGTGCGTGGGCTTGGTGAGCATCGCGGAGCCCGTGGCGAACGCCAGGTTGCGGACGGCCTCGTCGTCGTCGGTCTGCTCGCGCAGCCAGGCGTCCCACGAGATCCGGTCCCACTCGGCGGCCCGGGGGTGATCCCACGGCCGGTCCGGGTCGATCTCGGCCACCATCTCATCGAGGAGCGCGGTCACCTCGTCGATGGCCTTCTCGGTCTCGGGCGCGACGGGGAACATCTCGCCGGTGAAGCGCTTGGCCCGACCGTCGGGGCCGACGTAGACGCTGTCGCCCTCGCGGTAGCGGCTGTAGGTCGACAGTCCCAGGTCGGCGACGGTGTCGATGAGCGCCTGCTGGTCGGGCGAGACCCACTGGCCGCCCAGTTCGAGCATCGCTCCGTCGACCACGTCGGTCCACAGACGCCCGCCGACGCGGTCGCGCGCCTCGAGCACGGTGACCGAGAGTCCGGCCTTGCGAAGATCGTTGGCGGCGGTGAGACCGGCGGCGCCGGCTCCGATGACGACCACGTCTCGGGTGATCTCGTCCATGAAAACGTCCTTACTTGTCGTGCGGAGTCGGAGGTGTGGCCCCGACGGCGGCGTTCGCGTCGACTCTGCCGTCGGGGCGTTCGTCAGTTGCGCGCGAGGGCGGCCGCGACGACGTCGAGGCCCTCGTCGAGCAGGTCGTCGCCGATCGACAGCGGCGGGAGGAAACGGATCACATTGCCGTAGGTGCCGCAGGTGAGCACGATGACGCCCTCGGCGATCGCGGCCTTCGCCACGGCCGCGGTGAGGGCGGCGTCGGGTGCGCCCGTGACGGGGTCGACGAACTCGGCGGCGATCATCGCGCCGTGTCCACGCACGTCGCCGATGCGCGGGTCGTTCTGCTGCAGCTCGTGCAGGCGCCCCTTCAGGAGCTCGCCGATCTGCTGAGCGCGCTCGATGAGCCCCTCGTTCTCGAAAGCGTCGATGGATGCCAGAGCCGCGGCGCACGCGATCGGGTTACCGCCGTATGTGCCTCCCAGTCCGCCCGTGTGGGTGGCATCCATGATGTCGGCGCGACCGGTGACGGCCGCGAGCGGGAGGCCCGCGGCGATGCCCTTGGCGGTGGTGACGAGGTCGGGGACGATGCCGAACAGCTCGCTGGCGAACATCGCGCCGGTGCGCGCGAAACCCGACTGCACCTCGTCGGCGATGAAGACGACGCCGTTGTCGCGGCACCAGTCCACGATCGCGTTGAGGAATCCGTCGGCGGGGACGATGAAGCCGCCCTCGCCCTGGATGGGCTCGATGATGACGGCGGCGAGGTTGTCGGCGCCGACCTGCTTCTCGATCAGCGAGATGGCCTTGGCCGCGGCCTCGGGGCCGGAGAGCCCGTCGCGGAAGGGGTACGACAGGGGTGCGCGGTACACCTCGGCCGCGAAGGGGCCGAAGCCGCTCTTGTACGGCATGTTCTTGGCCGTCAGCGCCATCGTCAGGTTGGTGCGGCCGTGATAGGCGTGATCGAAGGCCACGACGGCCTGGCGACCGGTGAACTTGCGGGCGATCTTCACCGCGTTCTCGACCGCTTCGGCTCCGGAGTTGAACAGGGCGCTCTTCTTCTCGTGGTCGCCGGGGGTGAGGCGGTTGAGGGCCTCGGCGACGGCGACGTAGGACTCGTACGGCGAGATCATGAAGCACGTGTGGGTGAAGGCCGCGACCTGCTCCTGCACGGCCTTGACCACGGCCGGGTGGGCATTGCCGACGCTGGTGACGGCGATGCCCGAGCCGAGGTCGATGAGCGAGTTGCCGTCGACGTCGACGACGACTCCCCCACCCGCGGCGACGGCCTGGATCGGGACGGTGTGACCGACACCGGATGCCACGGCGGCGGCCTTGCGGTCCAGCAGCTGCTGCGAGCGGGGGCCGGGGATGGCGGTGACGAGGCGGCGCTCCTGGGCGAGGGACGGACCGCCGACGAGGGGGAGGGTGTCGAGGCTCATGGCGCGATGCTACGGACGCCGCGACAGAGCCCGCACTCTCCTCCATGTACAGTCGCAGGCAGCGTCGTATACGAGTCGTACAGGAGCCGCCATGGTCGACACCGCCGCCGCCCCGCCGAGCCTGCGGGCCCTTCTCTCTCGACGCGATCTGCGGTTGCGCCTCGTCACCGGTGAGGACGAGCTCGCACCCGGGAGCATCGACCGCCCGGTGCGGTGGGTGCACTCCAGCGATCTCGTCGATCCGACGCCGTTCCTCAGCGAGGGTCTCGTGTTGCTGACGACGGGGACGCAGTTCGTCGACACGGCCGATTACCCGGCGTACGTGGGCCGCCTGCTCGCCCGCGGTGTACGGGCTCTGGGGTTCGGCACCGAGGTGGTGCGCGACGGCATCCCGGCGGGGCTGGCGGCGGCGTGCCTGTCCGCGGGCATGCCGTTGTTCGAGGTGCCCTACCGCACCCCCTTCATCGCCGTGGCCCGAGCCGGAGCCGAAGCCATCGCCGCCGACGCCTACGCCCGGCGCAGTTGGTCGCTCGCCGCCCAGCGCGCCGTCTCGCTCGCCGCCCTCCGCCCCGACGGGCTCACCGCCACGCTGGCGGAGCTCTCGCGGCAACTCGGCTGCTGGGTCGCACTCTTCGACGCCGCGGGGGCCCTGCGCACCGCCCACCCCGCCGGATCCCTCGCCGCCCCGGTGATCGAGGCCGTGACGGCCGAGGTGACCACGATGCTGCGCCGCGGCACGCGAGCGGCTTCCTCTCTCCGGGTCGCCGACACCCCGGTGAGCGTGCAGACCCTCGGCCGGGGCGGGCACCTGCGCGGAGCCCTCGTGATCGCCGCCGACGATCTCGACCACGAGGCGCGAAGCGTCGTCACGGCCGTCGTGGCGATGGCAGCCCTCGCCCTCGAGCAGCAGGACGGACTGGGCCGCGCGATCGGCACCTTCCGTGCGGGACTCGTGCAGTCGCTCGGCGCCGACGATCCGACCCTGGCGCGTCGCGCGTCGCGCGATCTGTTCGGCCCCCTCCCCTCGGCCCCGGTGCTCGTCGCGCTGACCCCGACCGCGGCCTCGCGTTCCGCCGCCCTCGGCGAGTGGCTCGAAACGCGGACCCAGGAGGGACGCGGCGAGGTGTTCTTCGGCCGCGGAGACGACGGACTCGTCATCGTCGTGCCCACCGCGGGACGAGCTCTGCTCGATGAGATCGCCGACCGCTTCGAGATCGTCGTGGGGTGCTCCGCCCCCACCGGATACGACGCGTTCTCGAGCGCCCTCGCGCAGGCGCGCACGGCGCGTGAGCGCCTCTCGACCCCCGGGGTCGCCGACTTCGCCGACACGGCACGGGCAGGGCTGCTCGCCGCCCTCGACTCCGAGGCCGCGCGCAGCGTCGCGGCGGGCGCCCTGACTCCCCTGCGCACGCACGACGAGGCACAGGGCTCCGCGCTGCTCGAGACCCTGGACGCATGGCTCGCCCACGACTGCTCGCACGAGGCGACGGCCCACGCCCTCGGCATCCATCGCCATACCGTCCGCGCGCGCATCGCGCAGGCCGAGCGCGTACTCGGCCGCGACCTGTCGTCGTTCGCCGTCCGGGCGGAGGTCTGGACGGCGCTGCGGCTCGCGCAGTAGCGGTGTCGGGCCCGAGCCGTCGGGCGGAGTCCGTGCCCGACACGCCGGGAGCCGGCATCCCGAATCGGCGTGTCGACCGCGGTCTCCGCGCGACGGCACGGAAAGCCCACGGCGGAACAGGATGCCGCGGCGCCCGAGCCTCAGCCGGCGTCGCCGAGGTTGTCCGAGAGGATCTCGAGCACGCGCTCGCGAGCGAGGTCGGCATCGCCCGCCCGCGCCCGAGCGACGGCGTCGACGAACGCCTCGGCGAAGACCGCGTGGGCGATGCGCGAGGTGTGCTCGAGCTCGTCGCGGAACGTCCCGCCCGAGGCGAGCACGAGCGACAGGTCGGCGCGCTCGGTCAAGGGGGACGCGACGAACGAGGTCAGCGCGATCACGCGCGCCCCGGCCGCGCGCGCCGCCGACGCGGCCCGCAGGCTCGCCTCGTTGGCGCCCGAACCGCTGATCACGACACAGACGTCGTCGGTCGAGAGGTGGCGAGCCGCGATCTGCTGGCCGATCGGGTCGCCGAGCGTCTCGGCCGGGCGCCCCACGGCGGTCAGGCGCATCGCGAGATCGGTGGCGACCGGAGCAGACAGCCCACTCGCCACGACGAGCAGGCGTCGAGCGCCCACCACCGCATCCACCGCGGCGTCGACCCCGTCGGCGTCCAGCAGGCTCGTGGCGGTGCGGAGGTCGTCGGCGATGCGATCGATCGCCGAACGGATGCCGCCGAGCGCGCCGTCCTCGGCGACCGGGGGCACCGCGCGGCGTCCGCGTTCCGCGGCGAGCGCCACGCGCAACTGCGGGTAGCCGCGGTAGCCGAAGGTCTGGCAGGCACGCACGACGGTGGATCGACCCACCCCGACACGGTCGGCGATCTGCTGCGCGGTGAGTTCGATCACGGCATCCGGATCGTCGACGATGAGGTCGGCGACGCGGCGCTCGCTCGGCTGCAGCGAGTTGCGGACGGCCGCGATGCGGGCGGTCACGGGGACCTCAGCGGACACGCGGACCCTCCATGATGCGGCGGCGGATGCGGCCCGAGACCGCGTCGATGGCGACGGTGACGATCACCACGACGATCAGGAGCATCCCGACCGTCGACCACTCACGGTACTGGGTGTACGAGGTGAGCATGTCGCCGATCCCACCGACCCCGATCAGACCGAGCACGGCCGAGGCGCGCACGTTGATCTCGAAGCGGTACAGCCAGAACGACAGGAACGTCGGCGAGGCCTGGGGCCAGACACCCCAGCGGAGCACCTGCGCGGTCGAGCCTCCCGCGGCGCGAGCGGCCTCGATGGGACCGGGCGAGACGTTCTCGACGGCCTCGTAGCCCCATTTGCCGAGCGTGCCGACGCCGCCGATCGCCAGGGCGAGCGCCCCGGTCAGCGGGGTGAGGCCGGTCACCGACAGGATGATGATCGCGAACACGAGCTCGGGCACCGCCCGAACGAGCGAGAAGACGAAGCGCAGCACCGCGCGCACGGGCGCCGGTCCGAAGCCGCGCGCCGAGATCAGCGAGAGGGGGGTGGCGATCAGGATGCCGAGGACCGTGCCGATCCACGCCATCTCGACACTGCGCCAGGTCTGCCAGAGCGCCTCGGGGAGCTTCGCCCAGTTCGGCGAGGCGAACATCAGCCCGAGGTAGCGCGCGATCTCGGCGGGCAGCTCGCCCAGCCGCGACCACGCGATGTCGGCGGACCAGAACGCGGCGATCACGATGACGCTGACGACGACCCACGACAGGGTGCGCAGGGGGCGCCGCCGGCGGGGCGGCACGAGAAGCGCCGCGGGGCGTGCGGGGGCGAGGGCGGTCATACGAGCCTCCGGCGGATCGCGTCGCTGACGGTGTCGAGCACGACGACGATCACGAGGATCTCGACGATGACGAGCGACAGCTGGTCGTAGCGGTAGAACGTGCGGACGGCGTCGATGAGCAGACCGATACCGCCCGCGCCGACCAGGCCCAGCACGGTCGAGGCGCGCACGTTCAGCTCGAACACGTAGAGCGTCTGCGACACGAACGCGGGCCAGGTGTCGGGGAGGGCGATCGCGCGGTTGATCTGCGTCTGCGTCGCCCCCGCGGCCCGCCCCGCCTCGAGGGGGCCGAGGTCGGTCGCGTCGATGGACTCCGAGACGAGCTTGACGATGATGCCGACGTTGAACAGCACGAGCGCCAGGATGCCGGGAAGAGCCCCCACCCCGACCATCGCGACGAGCACCGCCGCGTACACGAGCTCGGGCACGGCGCGGATGACGTTCAGGATGCCGCGCGCCACCGCCCGCGTCGGCGTGAAGGGGTTCGTCGGCCGGGCAGCCCAGAAGCTCACCGGCAGAGAGATCGCCGCCCCCACCGCCGTGCCGATCACGGCCATCTGCAGCGTCTCGAGGATCGGACCGACGGTGCGCGGGAAGAACGACCAGTCCGGGGTCAGCAGTTCGCCGATCCGGAGCGCGCCCTGCTGCCAGTTGCGCGCGATGGCGGCGACGTCGAGACCCACCCCGACCCCCGGCAGGCACATGAAGACGGTCACCGCGACGACGACCGCCGCGGCGGTCCACGGCATCCATCTCCCCTTCGGACGAGGGGGGACGGTGAGGACCGTCATCGCTCGAGCCTGTCGGCTGCGGTCACCGAGCGGCCGTAGATCTGCGCGAAGTCGGCGTCGGTGGCGGATGCCGCGGGGCCGTCGTAGACGACTTCGCCGGCGCGCATGCCGATCATTCGCGTGCCGTACTCGCGGGCGAGGTCGAGAAGGTGCAGGTTCACGAGCACCGTGATGCCGAGGTCTTCGTTGATGCGACGCAGGTCGTCCATGACGCCGCGGGCCGTGGGAGGGTCGAGGCTCGCGACGGGTTCGTCGGCGAGGACGATCCGCGGCTGCTGCGTCAGCGCACGGGCGATGGCCACGCGCTGCTGTTGCCCACCGGAGAGGGCCGACGCGCGGTCCCAGACCTTGGGCAGCAGTCCCACGCGGTCGAGGGCCTCGAACGCCAAGCGGCGGTCGTCCTCGCGATACGCCCCGAACAGCGTGCGCCACAGGGGGGTGTGCGCGAGGCGACCCACCAGCACGTTGTTGAGCACCGTGGTGCGCCCGGCGAGGTTGAAGCTCTGGAACACCATGCCGATATGCCCGCGGAGCTCGCGCAGCCGGCGCCCCGAAGCGCCGTCGACACGTCGACCGCCGACCTCGACCACGCCCGAGGTCGCGGGTACGAGCCCGTTGATCGTGCGGATCAGCGTGGACTTGCCCGAACCCGAGAGCCCGACGACGGCGATCAGCTCGCCGGGCGCGATCTCGAGAGAGACATCCTTGAGCCCCACCGTGCCGTTGGGGTATCGCACCGAGACGCCGTCCAAACGGATGCCCCAGGGCGCCGAGGCCAGTGCCTCGACGCCCGGGGTGAGCGATCCGGTCGTCACTGGAGTCCGAGCTGCTGGGCGGCGCGAGCGACCACGTCGAGCGACGAGGGGTCGGCCGGGGCGAGCTTGGTGATCGAGTACACGGCCTTGAGGGCGGCGGAGCCCTCGTCGGTCGCGGAGTAGTCGGCGAGCGCCGTCGAGATCTTCTGCTGCAGCTCGGGCGAGAGGTCCTTCGACACGGCCACGCCGTCGTTGGGGATCTCGTTGGTCAGGCCGAAGACGACGACCTTCTGGCCCACGTCCGACTTGTCCTTCTTCACCAGGGTGCGGGCGTCCCAGAAGCTGAAGCCGACCTCGGCGTCGCCGTTGTAGACCGCGAGCACCGAGGCGTCGTTGGCCGTGACGGGAACCTTCTGGAAGCCGCTGTCGATGTCGACGCCGGCCTCCTTGAGCGCGAGCATCGGGTAGATGTAGCCCGCGGGTGAGCCGGGCCCCAGGACGGCGACCTTCGCACCGGCGATCTTCGAGATGCTGTCCAGACCCGCGGGGCCGTGCAGGGCGTCGGCACCGTTGCAGAACGACATGCCGTCGCGCTCGACGATCGGGGTCTCGCAGTACTTGTCGGGGTTGTTCGTCATGAACTGGCCCGGGTAGGTGATGTTGCCGTTGCGTTCGGTCTGCAGCACGACCGAGGCGCCGTAGCGGTCGTTCGCCTGCCACAGCTGCAGCGAGGGCAGGAACCCGATCTGCGCCTGACCGGCGCCCATCGCCTCGACGGCGGCCTGGTAGTCCTTCGAGACGACTCCGGTGACCGGGATGCCGAGCTTCTCGGTGAGCATGTCGGTGAGGGGCTTCGCGGTGTCGACGAGGTTCGCCTGGTCCTGCGACGGGACGAGCGCGAGCACGAGCGAGCTCGGGTCGGCGGCGGGACCGGAGGCGGCGCCCGCGGTGCCGGAACAGCCGGCCAGGGCGATCGAGGCGAGGGCGGCGGTGGCGAAGGCCGCGGCGAGACGGGTGCGACGAGTGTTCATGATTCCTCTGCGGTTCGGGTGGGATTCAGGCGTGGGACGACAGGTGTGCGGCGGGGGGAGCGTCGACGGAGGCGGCCTCGACCCACGCGGCGAGCGCGGGAAGCAGCTCGTCGAGGGTGTCGGCTCGGAAGGTCGGAGTGGCGGATGGATCGAGGTACCCGCCGACCAGGGCGGTATCGAGGCCGCGGGCGTGGGCGGGCGCGAGGTCGTTGCGCCACACGTCACCGACCGTGAGCACCGGGACACCGTCGCCGAGATCGTCGAGCAGGGCCTCGAGCCCTGCGGGCTTGGCGGCGTCGGTGACGATGCGGTCGAACAGTGCGTCCAGGCCCATCGTGGAGAGCGCCTCGTCGAGGCGGGTGGAGGGGGCGTTCGTGACGAGGAGGCGCTCGGCATCCACCCGCGCGAGGAAGTCCGCCAGCCCCGGGGCCGCCGAAACCGGCGCGTCGGGCCCGCCGAGCTGAGTGCGGCTGCGCGTGTACGCCGCGGCGAGAGCGGTGTCGTCGACGTCGGCTTCGAGCGCGAGGCGACGGACGGCGTCGTAGCCGTCGATGACGTCGCCGGCGGGAGCGGCGAGCTGAGCGGCGACGGCCGAGACGAAGTCGTCGGCGGATGCCGTGTGCACGGCGACCGCGCGGGCGTAGGCCAACAGGGGGCCGTCGCCGAGGGCGACGGTGCCGTCGAAGTCGAAGATGAGGACGGGGCGGGGCACGGGTGAACTCCTGTCGTGGACGTTACGTCCATGATGCATGTCATATGTGGACGTAATGTCCACATCGTGTAAACGATGGATGAACGGTGCCTGTGCGCCCCCGCGCCCGCCCTAGCGTGGAGCGGTGCACACCCTCGATGCCGCCGCGGACCTCGCTGTCACCGACCCCGTCGCCGCAATCGACTCCCTCCCCTGGCTCTCCGCCGCGCTCGCCGAGGACCGCGCGGCCGGCCGCTTCGCCGCGTGGGGACACTCGACGGTGATCGACGAGAACGTCGGGGCGGCGGTGCTCCCCCGCGCCCTGTTCGACGAGCTGCACCGTCGTGCGGGCCTGGCGGCGACGTGGCCGATCGGCAACGCCGGGGTCCTGCACGTCTACGGCTACCTGCTCTCGACCACCCCCACCCCCTACGGCCTGAAACGCGAGCGGTGGGTGACGAGCGACTTGGAACGCGCGTGCGGACTCGAGGCCGGGGCGTTCACCCCGTGGGCCGGCGCGCAGACGCTCCTATCGCGCGCCGCCGCGGCCGCGTCGGCGTTGCTGGCCCGCCCAGATGCCCTGACCGAGCAGGCCGAGGGCCGCACCGCGCGCATCGCTCTCGGCGCCCCGCTGCCCGAGGGCACCGCGGCTCTGGCCTACGCGGTCGACGGACTCCTCATCACGATGTTCCCGGTCGCCGATCCCTCAGCATTACGGGCGGATCTGGGCGCCCCGCGGCTGCGGTGGAACGCGGCCTGAGCCGAACGGTCGCGAACCGTCCCGCGGAGTCCCGGGCGGACACGCCCAGCCACGGCACCCCAAACCGGCGTGTCACCGGTCGAACTCCGCCCAACGGCACACCCCACCGCCCCCGGACCGCCCCGCGGAAACCCCCGCCGACACGCCCAGCCACGGCACCCCGGACCGGCGTGTCACCCACGAACTCCGCCCGACGGCACACCCCGCCGCCCCCGAACCGTCCCGCGGAAACCCCGGCGAACACGCCCAGCCACGGCATCCCGAACCGGCCTGTCACCCACGAACTCCGCCCAACGGCACACCCCACCGCCCCGTCGACGACGACCTGAACCTCAGCAGCCGCAGCTGCGACGCACCAGCACCTGCGGCTCGAAAACGACGTCGAACGCCCCGCCCTCCGGCGGCGAGCCCGCCGTTCCGGCGAGGATCCGCGCGGCGGCTCGTCCCATCGCCTCCATCGGCTGGCGGACCGTCGTCAGCGGCGGGGTGGTCAGGCGCGATCCGAGCGTGCCGTCGAACCCGGTCACGATCACATCCTCCGGCACCCGCACCCCCTCCGCCGCCAGGACGTCGAGAAGGGTGAAGGCGTTCTGATCGGTCGCGCAGGCGAAGGCCCGCGGCATCCGCCCCTCAGTCAGGAGCGCGCGCACCTGCGGCACGAGCTCGTCCTCGCCGCGCACCGTCGCGTCGATGGAGTCGAGACGAGGGCGGATGCCGCGGGCCTCGAGCTCCGCGATCATCGCGTCTCGACGCTCCACGGCATCCGTCGCCTCGAGGCGCCCCACGAAGGCGATGTCGGTCGCGGCGTGCTCCTCGACGAGGTGGGCGACGAGGTCGCGCATCCCTCGCGCATTGTCGACCCGCACGCGGTGGTGGGGATCGTCGGCCGGGGCGGCGCTGAAGAGCACGATCGGAATGCTAGGTGTGTGCCGCGCCAGGGTCGGGGCGGTCTGGGGGGACGGGAAGATCGCCAGTCCATCGACGCGGCCGACGGTGTCGGCGACCGAGACATCGGCATCTGATCCGCTGCTGAGCATGACCGGTCGCCCCAGCGCCCAGCACTCCAGCTCGAAACCGCGCTGGACCTCGTCGACGTACAGCGGGAAGGCGCGGGGGTCCGACAGCACGTCGTCGTCGGTCTGGTCCCAGGGGATCACTCCCCCGGTGTCGAGCGCCGGCGACTGCATCCCGCTGAGGGGTTGCGCCCGCGGGTCGGCCCGCTCGAGCAGCAGGTCGAAGGCGTGCAAGCCGAGGATCCCGGTGCGCCCGCGCGCGAGCCCGCGGGCGGCGCCGCTCGGGGCGTATCCCAGCCGCCGAGCGGCGTCGAGCACCCGCTGGCGCGTCGCGTCGCTGAGCTTGTCGGGGCGACGGAAGGCGAACGACACCGACGCGATCGAGACTCTCGCCTCCTGCGCGACGTCGTACACGGTCGGTCGACGCGTCGTCTGCTCCTCCGTCATCGGATCGGCCCTAACCCCTCTGCGACACCGTCGCCATCGCGCCCTCGAGCTCCAGCCCGTGATGCACGGGGAAGACGGGGTCGCCGCTGTCCGACGGTACATCCTCGCGCGAGGAACGCACGGCATCCATCGACCGGGGTATCTCGATCGGCAACCGACCCCGCGGAGCGACACGACCCGTGAGCGCGTCGAGCACCGCCGCCGCCGAGCTGCCGTAGTCGGCAACGATGGCCGCGGCATGCCCCACGAACGGTGTGAGGATCGCGGGACGGTCGAGGTTCACCACGATGACGAGGGGGCAGGATGCCGCGATCTGGTTCAACCGGTAGACCAGGCCCGGCGCGAACTCGAGCGACCCCTGGTGGAACCAGGCCTCGAGGAAGAGGTCGTCGCGAGGCTCGAACGGCGCGCCGATGCGGACCAGGGCGAGGTCGGCCTCGGCCGGGTCGGCCACCACGCGCCCGAGCTCGGCCACGTCGTCGACCGAGAAGCCCTCGACGTAGACGTTCCCCGCGGGACGGAGGGGCAGAATCGACCCCTCGTTCACCAGCACGGTGAGCGAACGCGCCTGGGCCCGCTCGCCGAGGGCGCGGAACTCGGCATTGCCCACGACCCGCTCGGCCTCATCGACGTCGACGTACGGGTCGTCGAAAAGACCGAGCTGGAACTTCACCCGCAGCAACCGCCGCACCGACGCGTCGATGCGCTCCTCGGACACCCGGCCCGAGCGCACGAGATCGACGAGCATCTCGACGCATTCCTCTCCGCCGAACTGGTCGCTGCCGGCATCCAGGATCTTCTCCATGCGCTCCACGGCGGTGAGGTGCTCGACGCCCCACGCCCGGGCGGGCAGCACCTGGTCGCCGACGTGGTTGTCGTTGACGAGTTCCCAATCGGTCACCACGACGCCGTCGTAGCCGAGCTGTTCGCGCAGCAGGCCCGTGACGATCTGGCGGTTGTACCCGAACCCGACCTCTTCGATGGGCTCCCCGTCGACCTCGAGGCCGACCGGCATCCCGTAGTACGGCATCATCGCGGCGGTGCCGCGGCGAATCGCCTCGCGGAACGGCTCGAGGTGGTAGTCGAACATGCCGCCGGGGTACACCTGCTCGCGCCCGTAGGGGAAGTGCGCGTCCTCACCGCCCTGCTGGGGTCCACCGCCCGGGAAGTGCTTCGTCGTGCAGGCGACGCTGTCGGGTCCGAGCTCGTCGCCCTGGAAGCCCTGCAGGTACGCCGCGGTGAAGGCGGTGACCCGCTCGGCATCCTGTCCGAGGGTCTGAGCCTGTCGACCCCAACGCGGTTCGGTGGCGAGGTCGATCTGCGGGTGCAGAGCGGCGCGGATGCCGACGGCGACGTACTCGCGCCGCGCGACCTCGGCGAACTCGCGCACGGTGTCGACGTCGTCGAGGGCGGCGAGCCCCAGCCCTTCGGGCCACTGCGAGAAGGGACCGGCCGAGAAGGCGACGCCCGTGTTCTCGACGAACGCGTGACGCGGGTCGGTGCTGATCGTGACCGGGATGCCGTGAGGTGTGGCCTCGGCGAGCGCCTGGAGATTGTTGTTCCAGGTCGCCGCCTGGCGCGCGGTGCGGATCGCGTGCACGTTGAAGTGGTTCATGTTCTTGTGCACCACGACCGTGGTCGTGGGCGACTTCGAGATCTTGCCCGGTGTCTCCAGGAGCTCGCCCTCGTCGCCGACCTCGATGACGGTCTGGAACATCAGACCGACCTTCTCTTCGAGGCTGAGGCGCTGGAGGAGGTCGTCGGTGCGCTCGTCGACGCCGAGCGTCGGGTTCTCGTACGGGTCCATCACACCGTTGCCGTTGAGGTCGCGGAAGCGCGTGCCGTCGGGCGCGGTGAGAAAGCGGGCGGAGGTCATGGGGGGTCCTTTCGAGGCCGCCGGTGCAGGAGCCGGCGGCGGAGCTCGGGGGGCGGGCCGACACGGGGCCGGGCGGGCCGCCGTGACAGGGGCCCGCCCGCGCCTCACTTCAGGCCGGTCGAGGCGATGCCCTGGATGAAGTAGCGCTGCAAGAAGACGAACAGCAGGATGATCGGCGCGATGACCAGCACCGAACCGGCCAGCAACAGGCCGTAGTCGGTGGCGTTCTGGCCCGTCGAGTACAGCGACAGCGCGACCGGCAGGGTGTACTTCGCCTCGGTCTGCGCCGCCACGAGCGGCCAGAGGAAGTTGTTCCACGAGGCGAGGAAGGTCAGGATGCCGAGGGTCGCCAGCGGCGGCCCGCACAGCGGCATGACGATCCGGGCGAAGATCCGCAGTTCCCCGGCGCCGTCGATGCGCGCGGCCTCCAGCAGCGGGTCCGGGATGCCGAGCATGAACTGCCGCATGAGGAAGACGCCGAGCGGGGTCGTGACGAAGGGCAGGATGAGCGCCGCGTAGCTGTCGACGAGACCGAGCGACGACACCATCACGAACAGCGGCACGAACGTGACCACGCCGGGGACCATCAGGGTCACCATCACGACGACGAACAGCGCCTTCTTGCCGGGGAAGTCCATCTTCGCCAGCGCGTAGCCGACCATCGAGCAGAACACGAGGTTGCCCAGGACCGTGAACAGGGCCACGACGACGCTGTTGCCGAAGAACTGACCGAAGTTCAGCTGCCCAAACCAGGCGCCGAAGTTGTCCCAGGTGAACTGCTGCGGCCACCACGTCGGCGGACGCTGGAGGATCTCGCGCTGCGTCTTGACCGAGCCCAGCAGCATCCAGGCGAAGGGCAGGATCCACACGAGCAGGCCGACGACGAGCACGATGTAGGTGAGCAACCGGCCCGGGGCCATGCGGTCGGGCGACCGACGCCGGCGCGGCGGCTCGACGGTCTGGGCGGCGGCGGCCGGAGCCGCGGGAGACGTGAGTGTCATGGCATCCTCCCTCAATCCTTCGAGCGCAGCACGCGGAACTGCACCAGGCTGAGCAGCGCGATCGCGAGGAAGAGCAGGTAGCTCGCAGCCGAGGCCGCGCCGTACTGCCCGAAACCGAACTGCTTGAACGTGTAGTACGCCACCGAGAGGGTGGAGTTGAGCGGGCCGCCCTGGGTCATCACGAAGGCCTCCTCGAAGAACTGCAGGAACCCGACCGAGATGAGCACCGCGCCCAGCAGCAGCGTCGGACGCAGCAGCGGCAGGGTCACCGAGGTCAGGCGCCGCCACGACGAGGCGCCGTCCATGAGGGCGGCCTCCTTCACGTCGGTGGGGATGGCCTGGAGCCCGGCGAGGAAGATCACCATGAGGGTGCCGACGTTGCGCCAGACCGCCATCGCGATGAGCGACGGCAGCGCCGTGCGGGTGTCGTTGAGCCAGTCCGGACCCTGGATGCCGATGATGGCCAGTGCCGAGTTCAGCAGCCCCTCCGGCTGGAGGATGTAGCGCCACACCACCGCGACGGCCACGATGCTCGTGACGACCGGGGCGTAGAAGCCCACCCGCAGCACCGAGACGATGCGGCCGTTGCTGGCGTTGAGCGCGAGGGCGAGAGCCAAAGCGAGAGCCATCGTCACCGGGATGCCGACGACGACGAACGTCGCGGTCACGCCCAGCGAGGTCAGGAAGACCGGGTCGCCGAGGACCCCGGCGTACTGCTGGAGTCCCACGAAGTTCACCGAGAACGGCGAGCGGATGTCGCGGGCCGTGAAGTCCGTGAACGACATCGCGAACGAGCCCACGATCGGCACGACCATGAAGACCGCGAAGACCGCGACGAACGGCAGGGCGAAGCCCCACGCGACCCAGCCCTGGCGCCGACGGCGGCTCGACGCCCCGCCGGCGCGGGCGCGACCGGGCGCACGACGCGTCCCGGTCGCGCCCACGACTGCCTGCGTCACGGCCTCAGCCCAGACCCAGCTGGTCGGCGGTGGCCTGGAGCTCCTTCAACCCGTCGGCCGGGGACTGCTGGCCGAGACGGATCTTCTCGAGCATCGCGTCGCCGGCCGCGGCGACCTGCACCCACGTCGTGACGGCGGGCACCGACTTGGCGGTCTCGAGCTGCGTGCCAAACGCGGCGAGCGTCTTGGACGAGGCGAGGGCGTCGGCCTTCCAGGCATCCTGAACAGCGGGGAGGTCACCGGTCGCGTCGTACCACGCGGCCTGCGTGTCGGGCTGCGTGAGCCACTGGACGAGCTTCCACGCGCTCGCGGCGTTCTTCGAGTTGTCGAACACGGCGAGGTTGGCGCCACCGCTGAACGACGTCGACGACTCCTTGGTCGGCAGCACCGCGGTGGTGAACTTGTCGCTGAAGCCGGCGCCGCCGAGCGTCTCGAGCTGACCGATGAGGAAGGGGCCGTCGATGAGCATCGGGGTCTTGCCCGAGACGAAGTCCGCCTCCTGCGCCCCGGCCGAGCGATCGGCGGCCGGGTTGGCGATGCCGTCGGTGTAGAAGCTCTGGTAGTACTGGAACGCCTCGGCGGTCTCGGGAGTGTCAAGGGTCCATTTCGACCCGTCCTCGAGCTGAGCACCGTTGGACCACGGCATCCACACGTTGCCCTGGAACGAGTCGTTGCCGGAGGGGAAGCGGATGCCGTAGTCGGCGCCCCCCTTCGACTGCATGTCGGCGGCCATCTGCTTGAGGTCGTCCCACGTCGACGGGGCCTTGGTCCATCCGGCCTGGGCGGCGAGGTCGGTGCGGTAGTACAGCACGCGCGTGTCGACGTACCAGGGCACACCGGTCGCGCGGTCATCGATCATGGTGGAATCCAGCGCGCCGGGGAAGATCCCGTCGGTGGACAGGTCGGTGGGAACCGTCTGCAGGGCGTCGCCGAAATCGGCCATCCACGTCGAGCCGACCATCGCGAGGTCGGGGGTGTTGCCGCCGGCGATCGCCGTCTGGAACTTGCTGTACGCGGCGTCCCAGGGCACGGGCGTGACGTCGACGGTCACGCCGGGGTTGGCCTCCTCGAACTTCTTCACGAACTCCGGAAGCGCCTCGCCCTCGGCACCCATCGCCCACATCGTGAGCGTGCCCTCGGCCTTGGCGTCGCCGATCGTCGAGGCTTCGGCGGGACCGGAGCCGGTGTCGGAGGTGCGCCCGCAACCGGTGAGGGCGATCGCGGCCGCGGCGACCACGGCCACCGCGCTCCATCGGGTGATCTTCATTGTTCCTCCTCGAACGAGGCACCCGCCGTCGGGTGCCGCTTGCACGTCGCGTCGAGTTTAAGCGCATAACCTTCGCGGTGCAACCCGTGGGCCGGATGCCGTGAGCCGTGAGCCCGTGAGCCCGTGGGCCGTGAGCCCGTGGGCCCGTAGGCCCGTAGGCCCGTAGGCCCGTAGGCCCGTAGGCCCGTAGGCCCGTAGGCCCGTAGGCCCGTAGGCCCGCGCCGCGCGCCGTCAGACGGAGTTCGGCGGCGACACGCCGCCCGGCGCCCTCCTCTGCCAGCGCGTCGGGCTTGAACTCCGCCCGACGGCACGGCGAACAACGCCGGCCAGCGTGCCGTCTCGCGGAACTCGGCAGCGACACGCCGCCCGGCGCCCTCCTCTGCCGGCCCGTCGGGCTTGAACTCCGCCCGACGGCACGGCGAACAACGCCGGCCAGCGTGCCGTCTCGCGGAACTCGGCAGCGACACGCCGCCCGGCGCCCTCCTCTGCCGGCGCGTCGGGCGTGAACTCCGCCCGGCGGCACGGCGGACAACCCCGGCCAGTGTGCCGTCTCGCGGAGATTCACGAGGACACACCGCTCAAGGGGCGATCGCCCCCGCGCGTCCTGCGCAAACTCCGCCCGGCGGTACGTCCCCCGATCCCCACTCCCGCACCCGGCCCACCCCACCTGGCGGCCGCCGCGACTCCTCCCCAGATGACGAATCCACCACGGCATCCACAGATGGGGATCGAACCGCACTGCGGACGCCGCAGAGTCCGCAAGCCTGGGGCGATGTGCAGCGGCTCGTCGATACACACCCGCACCGAGCTGTTCGCCGCGGGGATGACCCGTCGCGCGATCGAGAGCGCTCTGCAGGCCGGGAGGCTCGTACGCCTGCGGCGAGGGATATACGCGGATGCCGATGCGTGCGAGCCCGTCATGAGCGCCGCCCTGCTCGGCGGTCCACCGGCGTGCGTCAGCGCCGCACGACATCACGGCCTGTGGACCATGGCCGCCCCGGAGCCGCTGCACGTCGGTCTGAGGCCACGCGGGCACCGGCGTGGGACCGGATCAGTGCCGCACTGGGACCACGACGTCGCCGACACCTTCGGCGTTCCCGCAGTGGCTCAGACCCTGCGGCAGATCCTCCGTTGCCGCGGGGTCGAGGACTTCGTCGTCGCCTTGGAATCCGCACTCCATCAGAGGAAGATCGGGTCGGCTGAGCTGTCGTGGCTCGCGGCACACACGAACGACACGGGCCGCGAGGCGATCGCGTTCGCACGGAGCGACGCCGAGAGCGGGTTGGAAACCCTCGTCCGATGGCGTCTCCGAGGCTGGGGCGTCGAGGTGAGGACACAGCACGGCGTCGTGTCGGTGGGACGCGTCGACCTCTTGCTCGGTGAACGCTTGATCGTCGAGGTCGACGGCGCAGACAACCATGCGAGCCCCGACCACCGGCACCGCGATCTCGTGCGCGACGCCCACGCCGCCGCATGGGGCTTCGTCACCCTCCGCTTCGACTACGCGATGGTCGTGCACGACTGGCCGACGGTCGAGCTCGCCATCCGTGCTCACCTCGACCGAGGTCTGCACCGGGCGTGATCGCCGCACAGCCCCACACGGCACGTACCGTCCGGCGGAATTCACGTCCGAAACGCCGGGCCACCGGCAGCCAGAACCGGCGTTTCACCACCAACTCCGCCGCACGGCCCAGGCGACCCCCACGAAGGCCCCCACCACTGCCAGACCCCACACGTACCCTCCGGCGGAATCGCCCGCCAACACGCCG
Organism: Microbacterium sp. SL75; assembly: GCF_026625865.1. Taxonomy (NCBI): domain Bacteria; kingdom Bacillati; phylum Actinomycetota; class Actinomycetes; order Micrococcales; family Microbacteriaceae; genus Microbacterium; species Microbacterium sp. SL75. The sequence continues at coordinate 512,982 of NZ_CP113067.1, forward strand.
AGCCACCGGCAGCCAGAACCGGCGTTTCACCACCAACTCCGCCGCACGGCCCAGGCGACCCGCACGATCTCCACCGCACGGCCCAGGCGACCCCCACGAACGCCCCCACCACTGCCAGACCCCACACGAACCTTCCGGCGGAATCGACCGCCAACACGCCGAGCCACCGGCAGCCAGCACCGGCGTTTCACCACAAACTCCGCCGGACGGCCCACGAGCACCACCAGCCCACGGACGGAACGGATGCCGCCACCTCAGCCGTGAGGTTCGAGATAACCCCTCACGAACTCGGCGAAAAGCGCGGGCATGTCCACCGACTCGTCGAGGAGCCACTGCTGCTGGAGACCGTCCATCACGGCGCTCAGCAGCCGCGCGGCGCGCTCCGGGTCGACGTCGGCGCGCACCTCCCCCGCGGCCTGCCCGGCCCGCAGCAGGTCGGCGGCCGTCTCGGCGCTGCGGCGGTACCGCTCGGCGAAGGCCTCGTGGGAGGGGTGGGCGGGGTCGCTGGCCTCGGCGACGACCAACGTGTACAGCGACGTCAGGCCGCGCGTGGTCGCGTTGTGCGCCACGACTTTGCGCATCTGCTCGACGAGGGTGTGCTCGTGCGGGTCCCCGGCGGCGGCGCGGACGCGCTCGTCGCGCTGGCGCAGCACCTCGGCGAACAGCTCCTCCTTCGAGGCGAAGTGATGCAGGAGCCCCGCGGGGGTCAGGCCCACACGGGTGGCGACCTCGCGGAGCGACCCGGCCGTCACGCCGGAGCGTCCGAAGACCACGACCGCCTCGTCGACGATGCGCTGTCGGGTCTGCTGCCCCTTCGCGTAGCTGCCGCGGCGACCGCGCGGTGCGGGTGCGTCGGTCATCGGCATCCTCTCCCCCGTCCGAACACACCGATGCCCGGCACCTCCGCGAGGCACCGGGCATCGAGCGGTCGAGCCGTCAGTGACGCGAGGCGCCCCACGACGAGCCGAAGACCTGCTGTTCGATGGCGGGCCGGAGGTTCTGCTCCATCCTGTCATCGACCATGTAGTCCTTCAGCGTGTCACCGGTCAGCGCGTTGCCGATCGCCGCCATGATCATCGACTGGTCGAGCGACAGGTATCGCTCGGCGACCGTGTCGCTCTTCACCGCGACGGCGTCGTAGAACCCGCCGGGCCCATAGGCGCCGAGCTTCTTCTCCAGGCCCCGCAGGTTCTTCAGCACACCGGCGCGGTCGTACGGCAACGCGAGGAACGCGGCATGCGGCGTGACGACGCCGTCACCGAAGGTGGGGTCGGGGTTCGTTCCATCGGCGCAGCCCGGGCGGTCGATGTCGACGTCGGTCTTCTCGGCATCCGAGGTGTATCCGTCGGAGCGCATGCCGGCGATGTCGACGCCGTACTCGGCGTAGCCGCCGAAGGGGTTGCTGGCGGGCGAGAAGCCCCAGAACCCGTACCCGGCCTCTTTCAGCCCGTGACGCTTCTGCACCTCGACGGTGATCGGGTGGTTCACGCCCCACGAGCGCGGGCCCCATTCGGTCTCGGGGATCAGCAGATCGGGCATGAGCGCCTCGAACATGCTCCCGCCCCAGCTCGGGGCGAACGACATGCCGTCGTAGGAATACACGCCCTCGTAGACGTCGATGCCGTCGTAGGTGCGGGTCTCGCCGGTGGGCAGCTGCTCCTGCCACGCCCAGTCGCAGCCGGCGGGCATGGTGCGGTGGGTACCGTACAGCCCCGTTGCCGGGATCGCCCCCTCCGAGATGCCAAGGTAGGTCGCGATGCGGCTCTCGCTCACGGTCGTGTCGTAGTGGTGGCACGTGTAGAACGCGGTCTCGCCGCTGCCGTTGTACATCGGCGCCTCGACCGCGCAGCCGTCGCCGGGAGGGGCCTCCCAGAAGCCGCCGCGGTTCGTGCCGGCCGGGAGTCCCGCCGCCCCCGCCGCGTCGAAGAACGCCGAGAAGTCCATCGACCGGTAGAGCGTGTCGGCTCGATTGGCGAGTGTCGGCTCGGCCTCGCGAACGATCCTCAGCCCCGCCGCGAGCCAGCCGTTGTCGACGGTGCTGAGGAACGGGTGGATGACCTCGCCCGAGGTCGGGAAGATCTCGAGCTTGGCGCCGGTGTCGGGCGCGTACCAGTTGTAGTACATGCCGCTGGCGTCGTTGCGCTCCATCGTCTCGAGCGTCGACACCGTCGCGGTCAAGCGATCCCGCGCTTCGTCGGCGTCGATGATGCCGAGGTCGCGCGCGGTCACCGTCGACCACAGGTACCCGCCGATGTTGGTCGGCGAGGTGTAGCCGGATGCCGTGGACTCATCCAGCGCACCCCCGATGTTGTCGTCGGGAAGGCCGGTGTTCTCGTGGGCCATCGCCGCGAGCGAGGCCCAGGTGTCGGCGGCATAGCGCTCGAGGTCACGTACGCCGGAGCCGGCATGCGCGGGCGGACCGGCGTGCCCCGGCGGACCGGGCTTCTCTCCCGGTGCGGCGACGGCGGGGGATGCCGCGGCGAGACCGCCCAGGACGAATCCGACGACCGCGGTGGATGCCGCGAGGGTGTGCTTCATGACTGGCTCTCCTCATCGAAAGCGCTCCGGGGGGACGGAGCTCACTGCTCTAAAACCTTACACGCGAAAGGTATTCACGCAACCCTCCCCCCGTCGCCCCGCGGGGTCGGCACTCGCGGCGTGAACCGTCGTGCGGAGTTCGTTCGAGACGCGCCGATACATCGGCATCCCGAACGGCGTGTCAGGCCCACACTCCGCAGGACGGCGCGCCGCCAGGCACTTGGCGCCCCCGCGACGGCCTCAGCGCAGCGCGCGGCAGGCGAGGTGCAGGGCGAGACGGGCGTCGGTGTCGGTGAGGTCGACGCCGAGCAACTCCTGCGCGCGAGCGATGCGCATCGCCACGGTATTGCGATGCAGGCCCAGGGCGGTCGCCGTGGCCGAGACGCCGGACTCGTGGTCGAGGTAGGCCGTCAACGTCTCGAGCAGTTCCGGGCCCTGCGAGGCGAGAGGAGCGAGGAGCGACTCGGCGGCGGGCACGAAGGTGTCGGACCCGGCCCACGACAGCAGCACCTGCTCGATGCCCAGGGCGTCGACGCGCACGAACCAGCCCGTCGCGGCGCGTCCGGCGGCGATGCGCGCGCCGTCGACCGCGCCGTCGATGCTGCGCAACAGCCCGCTCGCGCCACTGTCGAGCGACCCGACGCCGGTTGCGACGTCGAACGAGCGGCGCGCCTGGTCGTGCAGGGCGCGCACGGCGGCGACGTGCTCGTCGAGGCGGTCCGGTGCCGGCGGCTCGGCGAAGCTCAACCAGCCGGTCACGCCGCGGCCGCTGGTCACGGCCTGCGAGTCGACGGGGAGGGCAGCGAGGATCCGCCGAACGAAACGCAGCAGCTCGAGTGTCTCGAGCCGACGGCGCCCGGCGATGCGGAACGCGAGGTGGTACCCACCCGTGCGCCAGCCCCGCTCGCTCATGCGCTGCTCGACATCGGGGTCGCGGGCGTCTCGGGCCTCGAGGAACTCCCGGAGCAGACCGGATGCCACGGCGGCATCGCTCACGTCGGCCACCTCGTCGATGAGGATGCGCGCGGCCACCGCCGGCATCGCCACCTCCGCCGCCACGGCCAGGGCCGACAGCTGCGCGGCGCTGAGCCCCGCCCCGAAGACGGCCAGCCGCAGCCCCGCGCGGCTCGGGCTGTCGACGCGCACCGAAGCGGCCGCTCCTTCGGCGACCGAGACCACGTCCTGCCAGAGGCCGAAGTCGATCGCCGCTCTCACCGGCTCGGGCAGGTCACCACCGGCTTGCAGCAGCACGCCCTCGGCGTCGATGAGCGCGACACCGTGTCCGACGCTGGCCGAGAGGTGGCGCAGCAGGTCGGCCAGGTGCGCGGCGGAGTACTCGATCGACTGCGCCACGCGCCTGACGTACCCGAGCGTCAGGGCGTCACGACCCTGAACGAGCTCCCACCCGGCGCGGGCCAGGGCCATCGGGTCGTCGACGGCGAGCAGGGTGAGCCCCAGGCGGGCGGCGAGGCCGCGACTGCCGGCCCCCAGCACATCCGCCCCGGAGAGGGCGAGACCGCGAAAGCCGCGGTCGCGCACGCGGCGCACGAGGGCGTCCTGCTGCCAGGGCGCCGAGGGCGGTCGCTCGATGAGCGCGGCGAGGTCGCCGTCTCCCCGTTCGGGCAGCAGCGCTTCGCGCGCGGCGACCACCACACCGGCGAAGGCCTCGACGCCCGGGGCGTCGACCAGCACACGGACCCGGCCGTTCGTGGGGTGCGCCAGCAGCGCGCGCAGATCCAGGGGCGTCACGGCGCTCTCCTCGGTTGGCGGGGCGAAAATCGCAGCGCGGTCGTCACGACTCCACCTCCAGATCGGGCAACCCATAGACGGCGGGCACCACGTGCGCGAGGCGGCCGGCGGCGGCCGTCCACCACGCCGGCGCCGGAAGCGACACCACGCGCACGTGACGGGCGAGCGTGACCGCATCGACCTGAAGCACGTCGCCCGACACGCTGTCGATCGCCACGAGGATGTCGGGGGATGCCGCGATCGTCCGCCCGTCGCGGGTCACCGCGAGGAACTCCGACCGTGCGACCAGGCGCAGCAGCGCACCGTCGTCGCCGGTCAGCTCGACCGATCGGACGAAGGGGTCGTCGGGAACGGCGTCCACCGCACTCACCCGTCCCGCCGCGAGGACCCGCCCACCGGGGAGGCTCTCGCCGAAGACATCGGCGTCGCCCAGCGCGGCCGCCCGGGCGAAGGTGCCCGGGATGCCATGGGCCGCCAGGTCGCCGACGGTGAAGCCCGCGACGAGAACGGCGCCGGCACCCCCGGCTCGGATGAGACTCGCGCGTACGAGGCTCTCGACGTCGGCGGGCCGCGGGGATTCCACGACCATGACGCCCCCTCCGGTGTCGGCGACCAGCACCACACCGGGCACGGCGTCGACCACCAGGGAGAGCTGGTCGATCCCGGGCAGCGCGCGACCCATCAGATCGGCGTCGACGAGCGTGTGGTCGCGGGCGAGGAGGAACGGCGTGAGGCCGTTCAGGCCGGCCCCCTCCATCGCGCACACGGCCACTGCCGCCACCCCGGTCCAGCGCTCGGCCGCAGCCAGCAGCGGCACGAAGGCGTCTTCAGCGGGCACGCGTTCGCCCAGCAGGTAGGTCGACCCGGCGAAACCGACGGCGACGCAGGGGGTGAGCGGGTCGAGGTCGTCGACGTCATGCACCTCGACCGGGCCGTCGAGCAGTTCGGCGGCCATGAGCTCGAGCAGGGTGGTGGCCCCGCCCCCGCCCGAGCCGAGCAGCGAGAACCCCCGGGCCAGCGCCGGCAGGCGGTCGGGCCCGAGGGTTCTCATGCTCACAGGGTAATCAGCGCGCGGGCGTCCTCCGGCTCGAGCTGCTCGACCGGGGTGAACGCGTCGGCGAGACCGAACGCCGAAGGGCCGAATGCGGCGAGCGCGCCGGGGGTGCGCATGATGTCGGGCGTCGAGATGCCGAGCACGCGCACGCGCTGGCCGTAGCGCAGGCCCTCCGTCGTGATGGGCTCGGCGGACTCGATGTCGGTGATGCAGATGAGGTCGGGCACGATCGCCACGAGCACGCCGTCACGGTGGGCGACGAGGTTCTCGTTCTGGAACGCCACCTCGAGGGTCGAGTCGTCCTCGGGCCCGAGGGCGGCGATGGTCGCCCGTCCCTTCGCGAAGCCGTCGGTGGTGCGCCGCTCGACGTCGGCGACCTTCCCCACGAACAGCTCCCGCACATGCGGATAGAGGGTGGTCGAGAGGGTCTCGGCGATGGCCTCGAACGGCGAGCGATGCTGCTCACGGGCCTCGCGGATGCCACGACCCAGTGCCAGCGCCATCGACAGCGTCCGCGGGATCGCCGTGCGGCGCACGTCGGCCCCGGTCATGGCGTACTCGGCGATGTGCGACACTCCGCCGAGGCGGATCGTGACACCACGGGCCAGCCACTCCATCTGACGGTCGTCGTCGCCGGTGTCGATGACGGCGGTCTCGCCGCGCTCCCCCGCGAGGGCGAGGGGCGAACCGTGCACGCCGTAGACGGCGAAGGTCTCCATCGACAGTTCCGGGAAGGCGCGGCCCATGCCGTCGGCATCCACCACCGGGAGACCGGTCTCGGCGGCGACGAGGAGCGGGATCATCGAGTTGATGCCCCCGCACTCGATCGGCATGGTCGCATCGGCGGTGCGGCCGAGGTGCTTCTCGAGGGTGCGCAGCGCAAGCGTGGGCTCGGTGCCGGCCGGGATCTTCTCGACCATCACGGTCGGGGCGCCCATCTGCGCGGTGGGGATCACGAACAGGTCGTCGGCGATCTCGTCGGGGTCGAGCACGGTGATGCTCCCCGCGCCGAGCACGCGCTCCACGAGCTTCTGCCCGATGTAGGGGTCGCCGCCGCCCCCGGTTCCCAGCAACGTTGCGCCGCGGGCCAGGTCGGGGAGGTCGGCGGCAGTCAGGGTCCAGCTCATGCGGCGGTCTCCGAGTTCTCGATGGTTCCGTCGAAGCGGTGGGAGGGCAGGTCGTAGCCGAAATAGCCGGGTCCGACCATGGCGAGGGCGTCGGCACCGTGCCAGCGCTCGTCGCTCGGCGCGGCGACCACGCGCACGCGCTGGCCGTAGCGAAGCCCCTCGGTGGTGATGGGCTCGGCGCTCTCGGCGTCGAGCACGATGATGAGGTCGGGGGTCGTGACAAGGATGCCGGTGGTCGTGCGCGCGATGAGGTGCTCGTTCTGGAACGACAGCGTCAGCGTGTCGCCCGGGCCCTCGATGCGGGCGTTGCCGCGGGCGAAGCCCGCGGTGGTCCCGCGCTCGACGTCGACGACCTTGCCCTCGAAGACCTCGCGCCCGCCGAGGGCGGCGACGACCGCGGCGACCGGGTCGGTCTTCGCGTCGCGCGCCGCGACGATGCCGCGTCCGATGGACAGGCACGCCGACAGCGATGCGGGCACGAGCGCCTCGCGTGCGCTCGCCCCCGACATGGCGAAACCGGCGAGCATGACCGAGCACCCCATCTCGACGCACGCGACGCGCGCGATGCGTTCGGTCCAGGTGTTGTCGATCGTGGACAGCACGGCGGTGTTGCCCTTCTCGTCGGCGAAGGCGAGGGGCGATGCGGTGATGCCGTAGAGCGTAGGGAGCACCATCTGCAGCTCGGGAAACGCGCGGCCCATGCCGTCGGCATCCAGCAGCGGCAGGCCCAGGGCTGCTGCGGCGGCGATCGGGATGGTCGAGTTGACCCCGCCGGCCTCGGCGCACGCGATGTGGGTGACGGGGCGCCCGAGCGAGGCGCCGAGCGCGTGCACGGGTGCGACGACCTCTTCGAGGCTCGGGAGCTTCTCGACCATGACGGTCGGGGCCCCCATCATCGCGACGGTCAGCACGAGGGCGTCGTCGGGCAGTTCGTCGAGGCCCACGACCGTGACCGCCCCGTGGACGGCCAGTGCCTGGCGGGCGAGCAGCGCGCCGATGTACGGGTCTCCCCCGCCGCCGGTGCCGAGCACCGCGGCGCCGCGGGCGAGGTCGCCCACGACCGACGGGGTGAGCTGCCAGCTCACGCCCGCACGCCCATGTCGAGATCGCCCACGGCCTTCACGCGCACCCGGGTGGCGTTACCCGGCAGGTAGGGGATCGGCACCTCGTCGAAGTCGACGATCGACACCGACGACGGTCGCGCGCCCGCGGCGATGGCCTTGTCGACGGCCTCGGCGCGGATCGCGGCGATGCCTTCGTCGCGGCGGCCGGGCTCGATCGCGTAGACCTTGTCGATCTCGCCGCCCACTTGGGCGATGGACGCGCCGATGGCGTTGGCGACCGCGTAGTTGAGGGGGCGATGCACAGCGCCGAACATGGGCAGTTCCTCGGGGAGGAGGATGCTGCCGCCGCCGACGGCGACGACCGGGATCGGCTCGGGCGAGGTGCGCATGCGGTCGACGGCCTCGGCCACGCGATCGGCGATGCGTACGAGCACGCGCTGGACGAAGTGGGGGTCGAGGTGCGCGACGCGGGAGGGGTCGCCCACGTTCGCGCGACCTGCCGCGACGGCGATGTCGGTCGCGGTGAGCGTGGAGCCGCCGAACACCAGCGCCTCCTCGGTCAGGCGGTAACCGACCGATGCGGGCCCCACCTCCGCGGTCTCTTCATCGACGATCGATCCGCCGCCGATGCCGATCGAGAGCACGTCCGGCATCCGGAAGTTGGTGCGGATGCCGGCGACCTTGACCTCGTTCGCCGTCTCGCGGGGGAAGCCGGCGTTGAGCAGACCGATGTCGGCCGTCGTGCCGCCGATGTCGACCACCGCGCACGTCTGCAGGCCGCTGGTGAGCGCGGCGCCGCGCATCGAGTTGGTGGGACCCGATGCGAAGGTGGCGACGGGATACAGGCGCACGTAGTCCTCGTCCATCAGCGTGCCGTCGTTCTGGCTGAGGAAGATCGGGGCCTCGATCCCCTCCGCGCGCACCGCCGCGGTGAGCCCGTCGACGATCTCGGAGGCGAGTTCGCGGAGCGCGGCGTTGATGATCGTCGCGTTCTCGCGCTCGAGCAGACCGATCCGGCCGATCTCGTGCGAGAGCGAGATGGCCACGTCGGGCCCCAGCACGTCGCCGAGGATCTCGGCCGCGCGCACCTCGAGGTCGTGATTGACCGGCGAGAACACCGACGAGATCGCCACGGAGCGCACGCCGTTCGCTTTCATGTCGTCGGCGATGCCGCGCAGCTCGTCCTCATCGAGCGGCGAGATCGGCCGCCCGTCGAACTCGTAGCCGCCGTGGGCGAGGTAGCTGCGCGCCTGGATCGCGTCGGTGAGGACGCTCGGCCAGTCCACGAGCGGCGGCAGGGCCTTCGTGGCGGGAAGACCGAGCCGCACCGCGGCGGTCGGGGCGAGCCGCTGGGCCTGCACGAGCGCGTTGATGAAGTGGGTCGTGCCGATCATGACCGCGTCGATGTCGGAGCCGGCGAAGTCGCGTTCGGCGCGCAGGGCGGCGATCGCGTCGACGATACCGGTGGTGACATCCGGGCTGGTGGACTTCTTCACGCCGGCGAGGGTGTCCTTGCCGTCCATGAGCACTGCGTCGGTGTTGGTGCCGCCGACGTCGATGCCGATGTGCATGGGTGGAGCTCTTTTCGTTCGGAGGGGGTGGGTCAGGATGCCACGGGGGCGGCGTCGCGCATGGAAGCCTGCGCGGTGGTCGCCTCGCCGACACCGCGCACCCAGCCGAGCTTGCCGGCGACGGTGTACAGCACGATCGAGAGCACGAGCGAGGAGATCGCCGGAATACCCCAGGTCACGAAGTAGCCGACGAGGGCCGAGACGAGCCAGACCACCAGGGTCACGGGAACCAGGCGGGGAGCGGTGAGCGGCAGGCGGCCCTCGGCGCGCGAGGCGTCGAGCTCGCCGCGCCAGCGACGCACGATGAAGTATTCGGCGACCATGATTCCGGCGATGGGCGGGAAGACGACGCCGAGGATGATGAGGAAGCCGGTGAACTGCGACAGGATGCCGGCGGCCGCGAGGATCGACCCGACCACGCCGAGCACGATGGTGGTGCTGACACGGTTCAGGTTCTTGCCGAACGCGGTGGAGATGAAGTTCACCAGGCCGAGGGTCGACGAGTACAGGTTCCAGTCGTTGATCTTCAGCGTGCCGGTGATGACGATGATGAGTCCCACGAGGCCGACCGACGACGTGACGATCGCGACGATGTTGCCCGTCTGCGCGGCGTGGGCCAGCAGCACTCCCGAGAGGCCGATGACGAACTCGCCGAGCGAGACGCCCACGACGGTCTGCTTGACGACGTCGGCCTTGGAGCGGTTGAAGCGGGTCATGTCGGCGGTGATGATGGCGCCGACGATGAGGCCTCCGGCGACGATCGCCGTTCCCTGCCACACCGACATGGTGGGTCCGGGGGCGGGCGAGGTGAGCAGGTCGCCGATCGAGTGGTTGCTGAGCTCGGTGATGATCGACCAGCCCACGAGCACGAGGAACAGGGGCACGGTGATGTTGGCGAGCCACTGCATTCCGACGAAGCCGACGGCCACGATCGCGGTGACGGCGAGACCGAACAGCAGGCTCCACGCCCACATCGGCATCAGACCCGGCAGCAGCGAGTCGAGCGACTCGGCCGAGATGGCCGACTGGATGCCGAACCAGCCGATGAGGCTGATACCGATCGCGAGCCCGACCAGGGAGGCCCCGATCTCGCCGAAACCGGTCCAGCGGGCCAGCAGCGCGGTGTTGAGCCCCTCCTTCTGCCCGATGATGCCGACGATGCACATGATGACCTCGAGGATGATCGAGCCGAGCAGCAGCGCCAGGAACGCCTCGCTGAAGGTCATCGCGTACCCGAGGGTGGCACCGAGGAGGAATTGCGACAGGGCCGAGACCTGGCCGAAGCGCTGCACGGCGATGCCGAACCAGTGCTTCTGGGCGTCGGGTGTCACGCGGCTGAGGGCGAAGTCGTCGGCGTGGGCCATACGTGCCATGGGAGTGTCCTTTTGCGGAAGAGGGACGGTGCGGGTGCTGGACACGTTATTGCCGCCGCTCGACGCACGACATGGGCACCTCGCCCCACATTGCCTCGCCGTTGTGCATGTTGCACACCGCGCGCTTACTCGCCCGGCGCGTGCGCCTCGAGGAACTCGTACAGCTCCGTCGTGTCGACCCCCGGGAACGCCCCTGTCGGCAGGGTCGCCAGCAGCGTCCGAGGTGTCCGCACGTTCGGCCACGCCTTGTCGCGCCACGCGGCCTCGAGCTCCGCCGGCGCGCGGCGACAGCACGTCTCGACCGCATGCCGGGAGACGCCGCGATTCGGGGTGTCCCGCCCGCGGAACCACCTCGTGTCGTCGAAGCGCACCCCCACGCTCACCGAGTGGGCCCCCTCGCTCGACTGCTCGACACGGGCGGTGCACCAGTACGTCCCGTTGCCGGTGTCGGTGTACTGGTAGTACGGGTTGAAGAGGTCGTCCTCCTCGAACACCACGCGGCTCGTCCACCGCCGGCAGCACATCTGGCCCTCGATCGAGCCGAGGCGGTCGGTGGGGAAGTTCACGTCGTCGTTCTCGTACGCCTTCGTGATCGTTCCCGACTCGTGCACCTTGAGGAAGTGCACCGGGATGCCGAGGTGCACGGTTGCGAGATTGGTGAAGCGGTGAGCCGCGGTCTCGTACGACACCGAGTAGGCGTCACGGAGATCTTCGATGCTGAGCGTGCGCCGCTCCTTCGCCTCACTCAGGGCCGACACGACGTGGGCCTCGGGCATGAGCAGCGCCCCGGTGAGGTAGTTCGTCTCCACCCGCTGGCGGAGGAACTCGTCGTAGCTCGTCGGCTCGCCGTGCCCCAGGATCCGACTCGACAGCGCCTGCAGGACCGCCGCTCGCGGATCGCCCTTCGCGACCTTGGTCGACAGGTACAGCCGCCCGTTCTTGACGTCGGCGATGCTGCGGGTCGATGAGGGGAGGTCGGGCACGTAGTGCAACGTGAAACCGAGGTGGGCGGCGATGTCGCTCGCCCCGCGCTGGGTGAGCGGTCCACCCGGGTGCTCGATCCGATCGAGGATCCCGGATGCCACTCGCTCGAGCTCCGGGAAATGATTGTCCTGTCTGCGCATCAGCCGTCGCAGCGCCACGTTCGCTCGCCGCGCCTCTTCGGGCGTGGCCGAGCGCTCCTCGCGGAGGCGTTCGATCTCGGCTTGGAGCGCGAGCATCGCCGCGAGCGCCTCGTCGGGCACCGCTCGGCCCACACGGAACGGCTCGATCCCCAGCGCCTGGAACGTCTGGCCGCGCATGGCCCTCTCCACCGACAGCTCGAGGACGGCGCGGGGGTCGAGGGGCTCGGCATCCAGGATCTGATCGAGCTTGCACTCCAGCGCGCGGGCGATCGCCTGCAGCAGCGTGAGCTTGGCCTCGCGGCGGCCGTTCTCGATCATCGACATCTGGCTCGGGGCACGGTCGACCGCTCCGGCGAGGTCGTCGAGGGTCATCCCCCGCGCCGTGCGCAGCTGTCGGATGCGTCGTCCGATGGTGAGCGTGTCCACCTCTCCATCGTCGAAGGGAAGGGATGCCGAAGAAGCGGTGACGCCGGTGTCCATACGCCACGTTCTCACGAAAACAGAAGATCGCGCGATCTTCACACCACGAATCCTGTTTCGACACGACGTTCTTCGCCGACAGTGGTCTCCACGGGGCACCGCCGCCCCGGCATCCGAAAGGAGAACGCTCATGACGATCCAGGCCACCCCCGCCCCGCAGCCCCTGCGTCCCGGCGACCAGACCGAGACCGCCGACGAGATCCGCGCCGCGTGGGAGAACGACCCGCGGTGGGACGGCATCGAGCGCACCTACTCGGCCGAAGACGTCGTCCGCCTCCGTGGCAGTGTCCGCGAGGAGTCCACCCTCGCCCGTCGCGGGGCCGAGAACCTGTGGAACCTCATCCACACCGAGGAGTACGTCCGCGCACTCGGTGCCTACACCGGCGGCCAGGCCGTACAGCAGGTGCGCGCGGGGCTGAAGGCCATCTACCTGTCGGGCTGGCAGGTCGCCGCCGACGGGAACCTGGCCGGCCAGACCTACCCCGACCAGAGCCTGTACCCCGCGAACTCGGTCCCCGCGGTCGTCCGCCGCATCAACAACGCCCTCCTGCGTCAGGACCAGATCGAGCGCGCCGAGGGCGAGATAACGCGGGACTGGCTCGCCCCGATCGTCGCCGACGCCGAGGCGGGCTTCGGTGGGCCGCTCAACGCCTACGAACTCGCGCAGTCGCTGATCCAGGCGGGAGCTGCCGGCATCCACTGGGAAGACCAGCTCGCGAGCGAGAAGAAGTGCGGTCACCTCGGCGGCAAGGTTCTCGTGCCCATCCAGCAACACATCCGCACCCTCAACGCCGCACGGCTCGCGGCCGATGTCGCGGGCGTGCCCACGGTGATCATCGCCCGGACCGATGCTCTGGCCGCCGACCTGCTCACCAGCGACGTCGACCCGCGCGACGCGGAGTTCCTCACCGGAGAGCGCACCACCGAGGGGTTCTACCGCGTGCGGCCGGGCCTCGACTCCGTGATCGCGCGCGGTCTCGCCTTCGCGCCGTACGCCGATCTGCTGTGGGTCGAGACCGGCGAGCCCGACATCGAGCTCGCCCGCCGCTTCGCCGAGGCGATCCACGCCCGCTACCCGGGCAAGAAGCTCGCGTACAACTGCTCGCCGAGCTTCAACTGGAAGCGCCACCTCGACGACGAGCAGATCGCCACGTTCCAGGCCGACCTGGCCGCTCTCGGCTACGCCTTCCAATTCATCACGCTGGCCGGTTTCCACGCCGTCAACCACTCGATGTTCGACCTCGCCCGCGGCTACGCCGAACGCGCCATGAGCGCGTACGTCGAGCTGCAGGAGGCCGAGTTCGCCGCCGAAGCCCACGGGTACACCGCCACGCGCCATCAGCGCGAAGCGGGCACCGGCTACTTCGACGTCGTCTCGACCGCCCTCAACCCCGCCAGCGCCACCCTCGCCCTGGCCGGCTCGACCGAGACCGCCCAGTTTCACTAACCCTCTCTTCCCTTCCCTACCCCTTCCCCGCCCCGCCCTGGTCGCGATCCGGGCTTGAGTGTCCAGAACACCCGGACCTTTCGAGAATCCGTCCGGGTTTCTTGGACACTCAGCACGGGTCGCACCGGACAGCGGGCGGGGAGAGCGGGCGCCACGCACAGAAAGCCACGACCATGACCCTCATCACCTCTCCCCCGCCCACCTCCACCGAAGGATCACGGATGCCGGGCATCCCGGCATCCGCCCCGCACCTGCGTCTCGAGCGCTCGCTCGAAGGGCGCGACGGCGAGATCCTCACGCCCGCGGCCCTCGCCTTCCTCACCGAGCTGCACGACCGTTTCGCCCGACGCCGGCACGACCGGCTCGCCGCGCGCGAGCGCCGCCGCTTCGAGATCGGCACGGGCGACGACCCGCATTTCCGCGCCGACACCGCGCACATCCGCGACGACCCGTCGTGGCGTGTGGCCGGCGCCGGTCCGGGCCTGGAGGACCGCCGCGTCGAGATCACCGGCCCCACCGATCCGAAGATGACCATCAACGCGCTGAACTCCGGCGCGCGGGTGTGGCTGGCCGACCAGGAGGATGCCACCTCCCCCACCTGGCGCAACGTCATCGGCGGTCAGCTCTCGCTGTTCGACGCGATCCGCGGGCAGCTGTCGTTCACGAGCCCCGAGGGAAAGCGCTACGAGGTGACCGCCGAACGGACGCCGACCATCGTGATGCGCCCGCGTGGATGGCACCTGCCCGAGAAGCATCTGACGTTCGTCGATCGCGCGGGGCGCGAGCTGCCGGCATCCGGATCGCTCGTCGACTACGGGCTGTACGCGTTCCACAACGCCCACGCGCTGATCGCCGCGGGTCGGGGGCCGTACTTCTACCTGCCGAAGATCGAGTCGGCCGAAGAGGCTCGGCTCTGGGACGACGTGTTCTCGTTCACCGAGGAGTGTCTCGGCCTCGCCCACGGCACGATCCGCGCGACCGTGCTCATCGAGACGCTGCCCGCGGCCTTCGAGATGGAGGAGATCCTCTTCGCCCTGCGTGACCACTGCGCGGGACTGAACGCCGGGCGCTGGGACTACATCTTCTCGATCATCAAGACCTACCGCGGGCGCGGGGCGCGGTTCGTCCTGCCCGACCGGAGCGAAGTGACGATGACGGTGCCGTTCATGCGGGCCTACACCGAGCTGCTCGTGCGCACCTGCCACAAGCGGGGCGCGTACGCGATCGGCGGCATGAGCGCGTTCATCCCCAACCGCCGCCGACCCGAGGTGACCGAGGCCGCGTTCGAGAAGGTCGCCGCCGACAAGCGGCGCGAGGCCAGCGACGGCTTCGACGGCACGTGGGTCGCGCACCCCGACCTCATCCCGGTGGCGCGCGCCGAGTTCGACGCGGTGCTCGGCGAGCGCGAGAACCAGCTCGACCGCCTGCGCGAGGACGTATCGGTCGAGCCGCGGCAGTTGCTCGACCTGCGCATCGGCCTGCCGGTGACCACGGCGGGTGTACGCGGCAACGTCTCGGTGGCGATCCGCTACATCGAGGCGTGGCTGCGGGGGCTCGGCGCGGTGGCGATCGACGACCTCATGGAAGATGCCGCGACCGCCGAGATCTCGCGCTCGCAGATCTGGCAGTGGATCCACCAGGATCGCGAGACCGCCGAGGGCACCGCGATCACCCGAGCGTTCGTCGAGGGGCTGCTCGACGAGGTGCTGGCCGAGGTGCCCCGCTCGAACGGCGACCGCTTCGACGACGCCGCAGCGGTGTTCCGCGAGGTGGCGTTGCGACCGGAGTTCCCGGCGTTCCTCACCCTGCCGGCGTACGCGAAGTACCTCGACTGACGCCGGCCGCGTCGCGCGAGCCCCCGCCCCGCTTCGAAAAGGGGGCTCGCGTGGCGCGGCGACGGCCGGGCGATCTGCACCCGCTCGTCGAGGACCCGGTCGATCCCCCGCCGCGCGGCGGCCGGTTCTAGGGGCGAGCCGGATCCATCGGCGCGAAGCCGCGCAGGCTCTCGCGCGAGGTGAGCCGCGAAGCGGCGAGCGAGCCCGCGACGGCCAGGAAGATCGGCAGCAGCAGCGTGAAGCCGGTGTCGGTGAACTCGATGATCAGCGCGATCGCGGTGAACGGCGCTCTCATGTTGGATGCCAGGAACGCCGCCGCCGCGACGATCGCCAGGGCCGTGCCGTCGGCACCCGGCCAGATGACCGCCCACCCCGCGGCGGCCGCCGCCCCCAGTGCCGCGCCGATCGCGACGGAGGGCTGCAGCGTGCCGCCGATCGCGCCGGAGCCGAGTGAGACGGTGGTCGCGACGTACTTCAGCACCGCGAGGGCGAGCAGGAGGAGCGCCGGTTGCGACAGGTCGAAACCCGCGGTCGCCAGTGCCCGGCCGTTGCCGAGGATGAGCGGGAAGGCCGCGCCCAGCGCTCCCACCGCGGTGAAGGTGAGCGGCAGCACCACGAGCAGCTTCCAGCCCGTGGGCCGGAACCTCGAGAGCTTCTTGGTCACGGCCGCGAAACTCGAGGCTCCCCATCCCATCAGCGGCCCGATGAGCAGGGCTGCGACCAGGAGGGACGGATTCACCTCGAGGGATGCCACGTGATACAGCGACTCCTCGCCGACGAGGGGGCGGGCGACGAGGGTCGCGATCGTGCTGACGCTGAGGGCGACGACGGCCGCGCCCACGCTGAACTGGGCGAGGAGGATCTCGACCGCGAACAGGGCGCCCCCCAGCGGCACGTTGTAGACGGCGGCGAGACCGGCGCCCGCGGCGGAGGCGATGAGGATGCGGCGCCAGCGCGCGTCGAGGCGGAACCAGCGAACGATCTTCGATCCCGCCATGGCCGAGAGCTCGCGCGGGGCGACCTCCTTGCCGATCGAGGCTCCCATCGCGACCGAACCGACCTGGAGGACGGTGTCGAGGAGTGTCTCCCAGAACGGCATCCGGGATCCGTCCACCCCCTGCTCGACGGTGGCGAGCTTGCGCCCGAAGCGACGGAGCAGGTACCACCCGAGCGCGGCCACCACACCCGCGCCGCCGACCGTCACGATCGGGAGCCACCAGACCGAGGGGTATGCGAGACCGTCCAGGAACGGGCCCTCCTCGTGGCCCCACACGAGGTGTTCGAGGGAGTGGACGATGAAGACCAGGAGCAGCACCGCGAGACCGGTCGCCAGACCGACGATGAGGGTCGCCACCCCCAAGCGGACGAGAGTTCCCAGACCTCGTCGACGAGAGGGCAACAACGTGGGGGTTTCAGCGATCACCCCGCCACGGTAGTGGACCCGTGTTTCGTCTTCCGCACGCAGCGCTCGAGGTCATACCCCTCGGCGGGAGCGAGCGCGAACAGTAGGCTCGGAACCGTGACTTCCCGCGCCCCGCTCTCCCGCAAGCTGTCCGCCATCGCCGAGTCCGCGACCCTGAAGGTCGACGCCAAGGCCAAGGCCCTCCAGGCCGCCGGCCGACCGGTCATCTCGTACGCGGCCGGAGAGCCCGATTTCGCCACCCCGTCCTTCATCGTCGACGCCGCGGCGAAGGCGTTGCAGGACCCCAAGAACTACCGGTACACGCCGGCCGCCGGTCTTCCGGTGCTGCGTGAGGCGATCGCCGCCAAGACGCTGCGCGATTCGGGCCTCGAGGTCGCGCCGTCGCAGGTCATCGTCACCAACGGCGGCAAGCAGTCGGTGTACCAGGCGTTCCAGACCGTGGTGAACCCCGGCGACGAGGTGCTGCTGCCGGCTCCCTACTGGACGACCTACCCCGAGGCCATCGCCCTCGCCGAGGGCACTCCCGTCGAGGTGTTCGCCGGTGCCGACCAGGACTACAAGGTCACGGTCGCCCAGCTCGAGGCCGCGCGCACCGACAAGACGACGACGCTCGTCTTCGTGTCGCCCTCGAACCCCACGGGCTCGGTCTACACCCCCGAAGAGACGGCCGAGATCGGCCGCTGGGCCCTCGAGCACGGCATCTGGGTCATCACCGACGAGATCTACCAGAACCTCACCTACGAGGGCGCACGGGCCGTCTCGATCGTCGAGGCCGTCCCCGAGCTCGCCGAGCAGACCATCCTCGTCAACGGCGTCGCGAAGACGTACGCCATGACCGGATGGCGCGTGGGCTGGATGGTGGGACCGGCGGATGCCATCAAGCTCGCCGGCAACCTGCAGTCGCACCTGTCGAGCAACGTCAACAACGTCGCCCAGATCGCCGCGGCCGCCGCCCTCGACGGACCGCAGGACGAGGCGGAGCAGTTCCGACTCGCCTTCGACCGCCGTCGGAAGCTGATCGTGTCGGAGTTGGCGAAGATCGACGGCGTCGAGGTGCCCAACCCGCTCGGCGCGTTCTACGCCTACCCCGACGTGCGCGGCCTGCTGAACCGTTCGTGGGGCGGCGTCACCCCCACCACCTCGCTCGAGCTGGCCGACCTCATCCTCGAGCAGGCCGAGGTCGCCGTGGTGCCCGGCGAGGCCTTCGGCCCGAGCGGCTACCTGCGTCTGTCGTACGCCCTGGGCGACGACCAGCTCCTCGAGGGCATCCAGCGCCTCCAGCGCCTGTTCGCCTGAGTCCTGACGTCCGGCCGGTGCCGGTCACCCGTCGTGGTGACCGGCACCGCCGTTCGTCGACCATCGCGCGGCGTTCGGGGGGACGCCGCGCCGGCGCTCGCACGCCGAACCGTCGCGCGGAGATCGCCGCCGACACGCCGATCCCACGGCATCCGGCACGGCACGTCACCCACGAACTCCGCCCGACGGCACAGCACGACCGGGCCAGCAGGAATCGGGGCAGACCGGACCGTTCCGCGGGGACCGAGACGGACACGCCGATCCCACAGCATCCGGCACGGCACGTCACCCACGAACTCCGCCCGACGGCACAGCAAGACCGGGCCAGCAGGAATCGGGGCAGACCGGACCGTTCCGCGGAGACCGAGACGGACACGCCGATCCCACGGCATCCGGCACGGCACGTCACCCACGAACTCCGCCCGACGGCACAGCACGACCGGGCCAGCAGGAATCGGGGCAGACCGGACCGTTCCGCGGAGACCGAGACGGACACGCCGATCCCACAGCATCCGGCACGGCACGTCACCCACGAACTCCGCCCGACGGCACAGCACGACCGGGCCAGCAGGTCGGGGGCTAGAGCTCGACGTTCACCAGGACGGGCTCGGGCTGCAGCACGAGGCCGAACTCCGAAGCCACACGGTTCTGCACGAAGCGGGCGAGCTCGGCGATCTCGGCCGCCGTCGCCTCGCCGCGGTTCGTCAGCGCGAGCGTGTGCTTGGTCGACAGGCCCGCGCGCGAGCGCGGGAACCGGAAGCCCCGGTGGAGCCCGGCGTTCTCGATCAGCCACGCCGCACTCACCTTGACGTCGCGCGTGACGATGGGGGGTGGGGGCAGGATGCCCTCGAAGGCGGCGAGCGGGATGACCGTCACCGGGTCGAGCACCGGCGCGAGGGGCCACTTCGGGCACTGCGCGGGAAGGGTGCGCGCGAAGGTCTCCGACACGATCGCGTTCTGGAAGAACGAGCCGGCGCTCCATGTGTCGGGGTCCTCGGCGTCGAGCACCATGCCCTTGCGAGCTCGGGTCGCGAGCACGTGGTCGCGGATCCACCGCAGCGACACCGCCTGATCGGGCTCGAGGCCCAGGGCACCGCGCAGTTGGTCTCCCGCGATGGGCCGCTCCTCTGCGCCCACCCGCTCGAGCTCGAGCGTCACCGACAGGATGACCGCGGGCCGCTCGGGCACCGACCCGTAGTGGTGCTTCAGCACCGAGGTGCGAAAACCCAGGCCGAGCTGCGTAGCCGGCACGGTCGAGACCTCGCCCGTCGACTCGTCGATCAACTCCACCTCGACGAGGGTCTGCACGATCTCTTGGCCGTAGGCTCCGACGTTCTGCACGGGCGCGGCGCCGACCGTGCCGGGAATGCCCGACATCGCCTCGATCCCCGCGAGCCCGCGTTCCACCGTCTCGGCGACCAGGGCGTCCCAGTCGTGGCCGGCCTGCACCCTGAGGCGCACCGTGTGGGCGCTCGACCCCGGAAGCTCTTCGATGCCGGTCGTCCGCACCCGGATCACGGTGCCCTCGAACGGCTCGTCGCCCACGAACAGGTTCGACCCGCCGCCGAGGACGAACCACGGTTCGCCCTGCATCCACACCTCGCGAAGGGCACCGACCAGTTCGTCGGGCGTCGTGGCCTCGATGAGACGGGCGGGTTCACCCCCCGTGCGGAGGGTGGTCAACTGCGAAAGGGGAACGGGGGCGACCTCGGGCATCAGGACAACCGCACCCGCACCTGCGCCTTGCCGAGCACGGTGGTCTCGGCGAACGTCACGGTGAGGTCGATGCGCGCGGTCTCGTCGTCGACGGCCGCGACCTTGGCGCTGACGTGCAGGTCGGCTCCGGTCTCGGGGTCGACCACGACGGGGCGAGTGAAACGCAC
The DNA here is from genome assembly GCF_026625865.1 of Microbacterium sp. SL75. Lineage (NCBI taxonomy): Bacteria > Bacillati > Actinomycetota > Actinomycetes > Micrococcales > Microbacteriaceae > Microbacterium > Microbacterium sp. SL75. Next base: position 532,946 of record NZ_CP113067.1, read on the forward strand.
GCCGTACTCGGCGATGCGTCCGCTGTCGCCCAGCGCCTCGGCGAGGGTGCCCACCGCGATCCCCATCGTGAGCATGCCGTGCGCGAGCACACCGGGCAGGCCCACCGCTGCGGCGACGTCGTCACGGTAGTGGATGGGGTTGAAGTCGCCCGACGCACCGGCATAGCGCACGAGCGACTCGCGGGTCAGGTGCACCGATCGCTCGGCGACGACGTCTCCGACGGTGAACGCGCTCATGCTCCGGCCTCCCCGGCGAGGAGGACACTGGTGGTGGTCACGACGTGGGCGCCGTCGGCATCCACGATCTCGGCCTCGCTCGTGATCATGGCGTTGCCGCCCATGGTGCGGATGCCGGTGACCGACTGCGTCGCGACGAGTTCGTCGCCCGCGACGATCGGGCGCGTGTACCGGAAGCGCTGCTCCGCGTGCACGAGACGCGAGAGCTCGATGCCCGAGTCGGGCTCGGCGAGCAGCTGCTGGAGCGCGAGGTCTTGGACGACCATCGCGAAGGTCGGCGGCGCCACCACGTCGGCGTACCCGAGGGCGCGGGCGGCCTCGGGGTCGCTGTGCTGCGGGGCGTCGGCGAAGACGGCGCGGGCGAACTCACGCACCTTCTCGCGGCCGACCAGATAGGGAGCGGTCGGCGGAAAGACTCGACCGACGAGTTCGGGGTTCACGGGCACTCCCCCAGTCTACCGAGCGGGCCCGTGAGACCGGGGGTGTCAGCGCTGGTGGCGGCCGCGCACGGCCTTCACCGCGATCTGCGAGGCGATGAAGACGAGGAAGATCGAGAACAACACGTTGGCGACGAAGGGGTCGACGGCCTTGGCGATCTGCGCGCCCACGGCGGTCGTCGCGCACGCCGCGAGCCCGACGCACAGCGCCGCCGGCAGGTCGACGTTCGACCGGCGCAGGTTTCCGACCGTCCCCGACACCGCGGTCGGGATCATCATGAGCAGCGAGGTGCCCTTGGCGACGAGGTCGCTGGTTCCGAAGAACAGGAGCAGGGCGGGGACGACGATGATCCCGCCGCCGACACCGAGCAGCCCGGCCAGGATGCCGGTGATCACACCGAGCAGCGCGAGCCCGGGGCCGGTGATCCAGGTGAGTTCGAGCTCGGCGTCGCGAGAGGGGATGACGAAGTACAGGCTCACGATCACCGCGAGGAGGAAGGCCACGAAGGCCCAGCGCAGGGCCGTCTGCGAGAGCTTGGGCAGCAACCAGGTGCCGATCTGCGCTCCCCCCACGGCCCCCGCTGCGAGGATGAGGGCCGGCAGCCATGCGACGTGCCCGTCGACGGCGTAGGTGATGACACCGACCGACGCCGTGGGAACGATCGCGGCGAGAGAGGTTCCCGCGCCGAGGCGCTGGTCGAAGCCGAGCAGGAGCACGAGCAGAGGAACGATGACCGTGCCGCCGCCCACGCCGAACAGGCCCGACATGAGTCCCGCGAGCAGACCCACGCCGACACAGACGGCGTAGAAGCGGGCGGTGCGGGGCGGGCGGATGGCGGTCGTCACGAAGCGATTCCTCGGGGTCGGGGCGGGTCCGATCCCGCCGGCATCCAGTGTCCCACCGGTGCGCCCCCCACCCGGACGAGGCGGGAGAAGAAAGCGGCCCCCGGTGGTCCGAAGCCGCGTCCACCGGGGGCCGTCGCCCTCACAGGTCAAGCAGGACGGTGACCCGAACACCGGACTGCGACCACTCGCGTGAGGGTGCGACAAGATGACGATAAATCCCGTCATTCCCGGGCCGGGACCGCTTGACACCGATTACTCATACTGCTAACTATTCAGTCCACTGAATTCTTGGTACCGCTCCCGGGAATGCGCGAGCGGGCGCACCGGTTCTGCACTCGCATGACAACCGTAGGAATCATCGGAGCAGGACACATCGGCTCGGCCCTCGCCAAGGGCTTCGCGAAGAACGGCTACGACGTCGTGATCGCGAACTCCCGCGGACCGGAGACCCTCGCCGATCTCGTCGCCGAGGTGGGCGACAAGGCGCGCGCCGCCACGGCACAGGATGCCGCGGAGGCCGGCGACATCGTCGTGGTCACCGTCCCGCTGAAGGCGATCGACGCCGTGCCCGCCGCTCCCCTCGCCGGCAAGACCGTGCTCGACACCAACAACTACTACTTCGAGCGCGACGGCCACATCGCCGCTCTCGACGAGAACAAGACCACCACGTCGCAGATGCTGCAGGAGCACCTGCCCGAGTCCACCGTCGTGAAGGCGTTCAATCACATCCCCGCCGCGGACATCCTGACCGACGGCGCTCCCGCCGGCTCCGAGAACCGTCGCGCCCTCGCCACCTCGAGCGATTCCGACGAGGCCGTCGCCCTCGTGACCCGTATCTACGACGAGTTCGGTTTCGACACCGTCAACGTCGGCCCCCTCAGCGAGAGCTGGCGCGTCGAGCGCGACCAGCCGGCGTACGTCGTCCGTCAGAACGCCGACGAGCTCCCGCAGAACCTGGCCCGCGCCGAACGCTGACCCGCTTCCCTCCCGGACGAGGCACCCGCATAAACGCGATCCGCGCCCGTAAACGCTCTCTCCACGCGTTTATGGGCGCGGATCGCGTTTATGCGTGAATACCGGGCCGGCGCGGCGCCCGCGGCAGGCGCGGTGCCCGCGGCCGGCGCGGCGCCCGCGGCAGGCGCACGCGGAGGCAGGCGCACGCGGAGGCAGGCGCACGCGGAGGCAGGCGCGTGCGAAGGCAGGCGCGTGCGAAGGCAGGCGCGCACAAAGAGACGCGCCTGGAGCGGTCCCGCTCAGAGGGAGGCGAGCGCCTGGTCGACGTCGGCGACCAGGTCGTCGACCGACTCGATCCCCACCGACAGGCGCACGATCGTGTCGGGCACCGCGAGTTCGGTACCGCGGACGGAGGCGTGGGTCATGGCATCGGGGTAGTTGACGAGCGACTCGACGCCGCCGAGCGACTCGGCGAGCGTGAACAGACGCGTCGACTCCGCGAAGCGGCGGGCGGTCGGGCCGTCGGCGAGAGCGAGGGAGACGATGCCCCCGAAACCGCTCATCTGGCGCGCCGCCAGCTCGTGCCCGGGGTGCGAGGGCAGACCCGGGTAGTACACCTGCGCGACACGGTCGTGGCCGGCGAGGTGCTCGGCGACGGCCTGCGCGTTCGAGCTGTGGCGCTGCATGCGCACGGCGAGCGTCTTGATGCCGCGCGTGGTCAGGTATGCGTCGAACGGACCCGACACCGCTCCCGCGGCGAACTGCAGGAACTGCACCTTCTCGGCGAGCTCCGCGTCGGCGAAGGCCAGCGCCCCGCCCACGACGTCGCTGTGCCCGCCGAGGTACTTGGTCGCCGAGTGCACCACGACATCGGCGCCGAGCGACAGCGGTCGCTGCAGGGCCGGCGAGGCGAAGGTGTTGTCCACCACGACGATCGCCCCGGCCTCGTGCCCGAGCCGGGCGAGACCGGCGATGTCGGTGATCCGCAGCATGGGGTTGCTGGGGGTCTCGACCCAGACCATCCGCGGTGCGCGCTCCGCGATGGCGGCGGCCACGGCATCCAGGTCGCTCATGTCGACGACACGGAGGGTGATCCCCCAGGGACCGAGCACCCGCGCCAGCAGCCGGTAGGTGCCGCCGTAGACGTCGTTGCCGAGGAGGACCTCGTCTCCCGGGACGAGCGCGGCGCGCAGCAGGGCGTCCTCACCGGCGAGACCGGAGGCGAACGACAGCGCCCGGGGGCCGCCCTCGAGAGCGGCGATCTGCGTCTCGAGCGCGGTGCGCGTGGGATTGCCGCTGCGACCGTACTCGTAGCCGCCGCGGAGGCCGCCGATCCCGTCCTGCGCATACGTCGTCGAGACGTGGATCGGCGGGATCACGGCGCCGGTGGTCTCGTCGGGCGCCTGTCCGGCGTGGACGGCGAGGCTGTCGAAGCCGCGGGCGTCGTCGTGGGTGCTCATGCGGAGTGCTCCTCGGAAGGGGTCGGAAGAAGGGATGCCACGGGTGCAACGTCGTAGCCGCGCTCGATCATCCAGTCGTCGTCGAAGATCTTGCTGAGATAACCGCGACCGTGGTCGGGGAGCACGACGACGACCACGGCGTCTGCCGGGAGATCCCGCGCAACCCGGAGGGCTCCGACGACGGCCATTCCGCTGGACCCGCCCACGAGCAGGCCCTCCTCGCGGGCGAGGCGACGGGTCATGGCGAAGGACTCGGCATCCGAGACGCGCTCGTAGCCGTCCACGAGAGTCGGGTCGAAGGCCGGGGGCCAGAAGTCCTCGCCGACGCCCTCGACGTCGTAGCCGTGGATGTCGCCGCCCGAGTAGATCGAGCCGACCGGATCGACGCCGACGATACGAACGGCCGGGCCCGCGACCTCGCGGAGGTAGCGGCCGGTGCCGCTGATCGTGCCGCCCGTGCCGACGCCCGCGACGAAGTGCGTGAGCCGACCGTCGGTGTCGCGCCAGATCTCGGGACCGGTGGTCTCGTAGTGACTGCGCGGGCCGTTCGGGTTGGCGTATTGGTTGGGCTTGAACGCACCCGGGATCTCACGCACGAGACGGTCGGACACGCTGTAGTAAGAGTTCGGGTCGTCGGGCTCGACGTTCGTCGGCGTCACGACGACCTCGGCGCCGTAGGCGCGCAGCACCGCTCGCTTGTCCTCGGCGACCTTGTCGGGCACCACGAAGACGCAGCGGTAGCCGCGCTGCTGCGCGATGAGCGCGAGCCCGACCCCGGTGTTGCCGCTGGTGGGCTCCACGATCACTCCGCCCGGCTGGAGCAGGCCGTCGCGCTCGGCGGCGTCGACGATGTTGGCCGCGATGCGGTCCTTGGCGGAGCCGCCGGGGTTGAAGTACTCGATCTTCGCGAGGACCGTGGCGGCGATGCCCCCGGTGACGCGAGAAAGACGGACGAGGGGGGTGTTGCCGACGAGGTCGGCGACGCTCTGGGCGTAAAGCACGATGGAGTCCTGGAGGTTGATGCACCCGATACGGGCGCGGCTGACGGGGTCGTCGAAAAAGAACGCGGAGCGTTCAGCGACAACAGCGACAGGTCAGCACGCCGCCAGCATACCCGAGGGACACCCGGTCATGACACGGCGCCGAGAAACTCCTCGAAACTCTGCGCGGGGCGGCCGGTAACGCGCTCGACGTCGTTCGAGACGGCGGCTTGATCGCCGCTCGCGATGGACGTGTACGTGCTCACCCACGCGTCGACCTGCCACCGCGGGGCCCCGAACGCCGCTCGCGAGGCATATGCCTCGTCGACCGTCTCGTCGACGAAACGCACCCGATGACCGCGCACCGCCGAGATCTTCTCGGCGACCTCGGTCAGGGTCAGGGCCTCGGGGCCGGTCAGGTCGTAGGTGACGTCGGCGTGCGCATCGGGATCGAGCAGCACCGCTACCGCCGTGGCCGCCACATCGGCGCGCGAGACGAGAGAGCAGCGCCCGTCTCCGGCGGGACCCCGGATGACCCCGTCGTCACCGGCGAAGAGCTCCATCATGTCCATGTAGAAGTTGTCGCGCAGGAAGGTGTGCCGCATGCCCGAGGCGCGGATGATCTCCTCGGTCGCTGCGTGATCGCGCCCCAGCGTGAAGACGGCGTCCGGCGCGGCGGCGAAGAACGAGGTGTAGACGATCGATCGGACGCCCGCGGCCGCGGCGGCCTCGACGAAGGTGCGGTGATGCTCGACGCGGTCGGCTGTCTCGGACGCCGACACCATGAAGAGCGTGTCGACCCCCTCCAGGGCCGCGCGGGTGGCATCCGCGTCCGAATACCGGGCCACGTGCACCTCGGCTCCTTCGAGCGAGGGAGCCCGAGAAGCGTCGCGAACGAGCAGACGCTGAGGGATGCCGCGGGCGGCGAGGTCTCGCGCGACCCGGCCCCCTACGGCTCCGGTGGATCCGGTGACGGCGATGACGGGCGGCGTGGACATTCGGCCTCCGGGGACGAGTGGGCGGTGCCTCCAGCGTAAGCCGGTTGACCGCTTCTCGGCCGGAACCCGCTCAGGAAGGCGGGGCGACCAGGCGCGCTACGCGGACCCGGATCGAAGACGGGGTCTCGTCCTCGCCGGCGCCGCGCGCCGCGGTGGCGACGGCGGCCGCGACCACGGCAGCGTCGTCGTCGGAGGAGACGCCGATGCAGACGGTGATGGCACGGGTGCCGCCGGATTCCTCGACCTCGGCGAGAGAACCCTCGACGTCGGTGACGTGCTCGACGGCGCGGGCTAAGACCGGACGCGCCGAATAGCACTCGCGCACACCCTCGACGGCGGTCACGGCCAGATCGATGCGGGGCGCCAGCTCCGCTGCGGAGATGGTCGTCATGAATCTTCCCCCTCGTCGAGGTGGACGTCGCCGACGGTCACGTCCACGCGTCCGACCCGAAGGTCGCCGTGTCGCTGGATGGCCGAGCGGATGCCTTCGCGCATCTCCTCGACCGCGGGGCTCATCGCGCGACCGAAGCGCACGCTGACCGTCACGCGGACGTCGAGAGGAGCGTCGGGTTCCGGCTGATCGAGTCGGACGCGTCCCATCAGCAGTCCTTCGATTCCGTCTCCGACCGTGCGGATGAGCTCGTAGAGAGCACCTTCGGTCACGACCAGCTCGGTGCCGTCGTCGGCGCGCGCAAGCGGGATGTCTCGGCCCGCTCGGAACTCGCGCATGACCTCGCGCATGATGCTGTCGTACCAGGACTCCGAGATCGGCTCCGCCGCCTGCTCGTCCACGATCTCGCGGGAGAGTCGCCCCATCCGCTCCATCGACGCCAGAACCGCCTGGCACTGCGCGTTGCGCTCGATCGCCGGGATGCGGGGGATGCGTCCGCGATCGAGGTAGGCGGAGAGGTCTTCGAGGGAGTAGCCCGACCCCCCGATGTCATCGTTGTGCTCGCTCACTGGGGTCACCTCCACTCCTCCATGCGTTCCAACACCGTCTTCCTGGCTCGCGCGAGGCGTCCGCGCACGGTGGCGGCGGATTCGCCGACCTCGACGGCGATCTCGTCGTAGCTGTGCCCGCCGACCTCGCGGAGCACCCACACCACACGCAGCTCCTCGGGGAGCTCTCCGAGGATCTTCTTGAGCGCGTCCATCTGCGACGATGCCACAACGGCGCGCTCCGGGTCGTCACGACCCGAGACCATCTCCTCGTCGATCTCCTCCGAGATCTTGCGGGAGCGGAGGCGGTCGGTGGCCTTGCGCGACACGATCGTCGTGAGCCAGCTTCGCACCTTCTCAGGGTCGGTGAGATCCGGAAGACGTCGCCACGCCGTGATGAGCGCCTCCTGCACGCAATCGTCGGCATCGGCCCGCGAGCCGGTCAGCCTGGTCGCGAACGCGACGAGGAACGGCGCGTGCCGTCTCACCAGCACCCCGAAGGCGATCTGGTCGCCGTCAGCCGCACGCGACGCGAGAAACGCGTCGGTGGCGGAGGACAAAGAGGGCATCGAGGTTCCTGTCGGCGATCGTTCGCGTCGGACCGTGACATTTCACGAATCGACAGCGTCCACATAGCGAAACACCCCGGGCCCCCACGGCGCCGGGATCTTGACGAATGGACCTTCCGCGTGGCAGGACGTTCCGCCCGCGGGATCGGTACACGCCGACCGCGCGGCGTCTTCGGTCGGGGCGGTCAACCCACCCGCCCGATGTCGGTGGGCGCCGATATCGTCGATCCCACCCCGACCCCGAAGGACACTCATGCGCATCGCCCTCACCGGTTCGTCCGGAAAGCTCGGCACCGTCGTCGCACGCGAGCTGCGTTCCGCCGGCCACGACGTCATCGGCCTCGATGTCCGCGGCGAGCGCGGCCCGGGCTTCGTCCAGGTCGACCTCACCGACTACGGCCAGGTCGTCGACGCCCTGACCGCGGTGAACGACCAGCACGACGGCTTCGACGCCCTCGTGCACCTCGCTGCGATCCCGGCGCCCGGCATCCGCTCCGACATCGCCACTTTCCACAACAACATGACGAGCACCTTCAACGTCTTCTGGGCGGCCACGCGTCTGGGCATCCACAAGATCGTCTACGCCTCGAGCGAGACCGTGCTGGGCTTGCCCTTCGACGTGCCGCCTCCGTACATCCCCGTCGACGAGGAGTACGCGCCGAGGCCCGAGTCGGTCTACTCCCTCGTGAAGACCCTCGAGGAACGCTTGGCGGTGGAGCTGGTGCGCTGGAACCCCGACCTGTCGATCACGGCGCTGCGGTTCTCGAACGTGATGGTCCCCGAGGACTACGCCGAATTCCCCTTCGACGACGACGCGCGCACCCGGAAGTGGAACCTGTGGGGCTATATCGACGCCCGCGACGGAGCACAGGCCGTGGAGAGCGCTCTCCAGACCGCCCCGGCCGGCTTCGACACCTTCATCATCGCGGCGGCCGACACGGTCATGACGCGCCCCAACGCCCAACTCGTGGCCGAGGTGTTCCCGGGGGTCGCGATCCACGGCGACCTGGGCGAGAACACGACGCTTCTCTCGATCGACAAGGCGCGCCGGCTGCTCGGGTACGAGCCGCGGCACTCCTGGCGAGACGGGCGCTGACGGCGCACGCCCGGGCTCGTCCCGGCCCCGCGCCCCTCCCCGCGTGACAGACTCACCGGATGGACGCCGACGCACGCACTCCCTCTTCTTCGCCGACGCCCGCGATGGATGAGCCGGTCATCCCCCTGCCGAACGCGCGAGAGAAAGAAGTCAGCTTCGTCGCGCGCAGCGGCGCCGTGGTCACACTGCGCCTCATCGACACGGGACGCTTCGAGCTCAAGCTCGATACGCGAGGGGACTACACGGCCGTGCTCCTGCACGACGGCCACTCCTTCGAGCTTCACCCCGCCCCCGGCGTCCACGCCCTGGGCGGCACGGGCCTCACGCCCACCCAGATCTACGAGGGGTTCTGACCCGCGGCGCAAGCCCCGAGGTCAGGTCGTCGGCGCGGGATTGACTGGGGCTCTCGACCCGGGAGGACCACCGTGAGCCACGACGCCGACAGCTATGACATCGCCGTGATCGGAGCCGGTCCCGCCGGGACCGCCGCCGCCCTTCGCGCCGCAGAACTCGGCGCATCCGTCGTCGTCCTCGAGGCCGGTCGTGTCGGCGGCACCTGCGTCAACACCGGGTGCGTACCCACGCGCGTCCTCGCGAAGGCCGCGCGCCTCATGCGCGAGACCCGCTCCGCCGACGACTACGGCATCGTGGTGGAAGAGCCCCGCGTCGATTGGTCGGCCGTGGTCTCCAGGGTGCATGAGCGGGTGGATGCCGTGCGCTCGATCAAACGAGAGGCCGAACGCTTCGCCGAGGCCGGGGTGGATCTCGTGCAGGAGGGACGTGCGCGCTTCGCGGACGAGCACACTCTCGTCCTCGACAGCGGTCGACGAATCCGCGCGGACTCGATCCTCGTCTGCGTGGGCGGCCATTCCCGTCGCCTGCCGATCCCCGGGGCCGAGCTCGCAACGGTTCCCGAAGACGTGCTCACCCTCGCCGAGCTGCCCCGGCGCGTCGTGGTCATCGGTGCGGGCAACACCGGCGCACAACTGGTGACGGTGTTCCGCTCGTTCGGCTCGGAGGTCACGCTGCTCGATGTCGCACCTCGGGTGCTCATGGCATCCGATGCCTCCATCTCGCGCGTGATCGCCGAATCGCTCACGGAGCACGGGGTCGACGTACGCACGGGGATCGAGACGGTCGAGCGCATCGACCGCGCCGAGGACGGCTCGCTCACCCTCGCCTGGCGCGAGGACGGCGCATCGCGCACCGTCGATGCCGAGGTCGTCATCATGGCGACCGGATGGCCCGCCGATGTCGAAGACCTCGGCCTCGAGAACGCCGGGGTCCAGGTCGAGCGCTCCGCGATCCCGGTCGACCGCTACTTCCGCACGATCGTGCCGCACATCCTCGCCGTCGGCGACGCGAACGGCCGCGACATGCTCGTGCAGGCGGCGCAGTTCGAGGGCGAAGCGGCGGCCGAGAACGCCGTGCTCGGCGCCAACCGGCGAACGCCCCACCACCTTCTCCCCGCGGGCGGTTTCACCGACCCCGACTACGCGGGCGTCGGCCTCACCGAGGAGCAGGCGCGTGACCGCGACCCCTCGTGCGTCGTGGCGACTGCGCGTTTCGCCGATCTCGACCGTGCGGTGATCGACGACCGGGAACGCGGGTTCCTCATGCTCATCTCCGATCGTCGCCGCGAGCTCGTGCTCGGGGCTCACGCGGTGGGGGAGAACGCCGTAGAGGTCATCCAATCGGTGACCACCGCGATGGCGGCCGGCATCGACGTCTCGACCCTCGCCGGTGTGCGCTTCGCCTACCCGACGTACAGTGCCGTGATCGGAAACGCGGCGCGTGCTCTGCTGCACGCGGACTCCCCCGCTCTGCTGGAGTGACACACTGAATCCGTGCCCGCCGATCCCGTGACGACGCCCGCGACCGCCGACGACTCCGGCGCGTCCGCCGAGGCCCCCGCGCGCCGGGGGCGTCCGGGCTACGACCGCGAGGGTCTGCTCGCCGTGGCCGTGCAGCTCTTCAACGAGCAGGGGTACGACGCGACGAGCGTGTCCGACCTCGCCCGCCGACTCGGGCTGACGAAGTCCGCGCTGTACCATCACTTCTCCTCGAAAGAGGAGTTGCTGGCCGTGGCGCTCGAGGCGGCTCTCGGCGGGCTCGAGGCCGTGCTCGATGAGCCCGGCGCCCGCGAGGGCGCGGCATCCGATCGCCTCCGCTTCGTGCTCACCGGGGCGACCGACGTCCTGGTGGCGCAGCTTCCCGCGGTCACCCTGCTCCTGCGGGTCCGGGGCAACAGCGAGGTCGAGCAGGCCGCCCTCGAGCGGCGGCGTCTCTTCGACCACCGCGTGACCGCCCTGGTCGCCGAAGCGCAGGCCGAGGGCGACGTGCGCGACGATGTCGACGCGGCGGTCGCCGCGCGTCTGCTTTTCGGCATGATCAACTCGGTCGTGGAGTGGTACCGCCCCGGCGGCGGCGTCGACGGCGACCGTCTCGGCGCCGACATCGTGCGCATCGCCCTCGACGGCCTCCGTACCGCCTGACCCGGTGCTCTGCCCCGCCGGGTCGCGCCGCGGCAGGCGCACATCCCTGGTCCGTCCTGCGGATACCGTGGCGGCACGCCGCCACCGGCGACCCGGCATGCCGACGGAGGGCGACGAAGTCCGCGGTACGGCGCACCGTCCCCTCGGCCGACGCCGACGAACTCCTCCCGGCGGCGCGTGACGGGGCCCCTCGCCGACGCGAAGGGCCCCGTCACGGCATCCGGGATCACGCCCGCAGGTCGACGCCCTTCGTCTCTTTGATGAGCGAGACAGCACCGAGAGAGACGAGTGCGGCGACCGCGATGTAGAGGCCGATCGTCCACGAGGCGCCCGTGGAGCGCAGCAGCGCCTCGGCGATCATCGGCGCGAAGGCCCCACCCATGATGGCGCCCAGCGCGTAGCCGATCGAGACGCCCGAGTAGCGGACGTTCGCGGGGAACATCTCGGCGTAGAGCGCCGCCTGCGGCCCGTACGACAGCCCGAGGCCGAGGGTCATCACGAACAGCGCGACGAAGTACCAGAAGATGTTCGCGGTGTCGATGAGGAACCACATCGGTACGGCCCAGATCGCCAGCAGCAGGTAGCCGAGCTGGAAGGTGCGGATGCGCCCCAAGCGGTCAGACAGCCGGCCGCCCCACAGGGTGAAACCGAGCCAGCCGAAGGATGCCAGGGTCGTCGCCAGCAGCACGGTCGGGCGTTCCATCCCGAGGGTCGAGACCGAGTAGGTGGCGAAGAACGCGATGAGCAGGTAGCCGGCGGCGTTGTTGCCGATGAACACGAAGGCCGTCAGGGCGACCTCGCGCCAGTTCTTGCGGAAAAGCTGCCCGAGCGGGGCGGAGGACTCCTTGCGGCGGCGCACGAGGTCTTCGAACACCGGGCTCTCCTCCACCGCGCGGCGGATGAGGTAGCCGACGACGATGAGCACGATCGAGAACAGGAACGGCACACGCCACCCCCAGGCGAGGAAGGCCTCGGCCGACATCGACGAGGTGAGGATCCACAGGGTCGCGGTGGCCAGGATCATCCCCACCGGGACGCCGATCTGCGGGTACGCCCCGAAGTACCCGCGACGGTGGACGGGGGCGTGCTCGACCGAGAGCAGCGCCGCACCACCCCACTCGCCGCCGGCCGAGAAGCCCTGCAACACCCGCAGCAGGATGAGCAGGACGGGGGCGGCCACACCGATCGCGGCGTAGGTCGGCAGCACCCCGATGAGGGCCGTCGACACGCCCATCATGACGAGCGTCAGCACGAGCATCTTCTTCCGGCCGAGGCGGTCGCCGAGCCATCCGGCGACGACGGCGCCGAGCGGGCGGAAGAGGAACGAGATACCGATCGTGGCGAACGAGAGCACCTGGGCGATCGCGGGGTCGCTCTGCGCGAGGGGCGCGAGGAACAGGGGCGCGAGCACGAGCCCGGCCGCCTGGGCGTAGATGAAGAAGTCGTACCACTCGATCGAGGTGCCCACGAGGGTCCCGGCGAGCACACGCCGTTCCTCTCGTTTCATCCCGGTGGCAGGGGCGGATGCCGAGGTCAGCGTGGCCATGAGAACTCCGTCGTTCTGTGGGGCAGGTGAAAAACTCGTTCGGCACCGTTACCGACCGAGCGTTCAGTAATAGTGTCAGAGGGATGCGCCCCCGACAAGAGGGCGCCGGAAGGAGCCTCCATGACGCCCTGGACCATCACCCCCGGCGCCCTCGACGAACGTCTCGGCATCATCGTGACCGAACAGTCCGCGGATCGGGTCTGCGCATCGATGCCCGTCCGAGGGAACACGCAATCGCTCGGTCGTCTGCACGGCGGCGCGACGGCCGCTCTGTCCGAGGCGGTGGGATCGTGGGCGGCCATGATCCATGCCTCGACCCTGGGCATGGTCTGCGTCGGTGTCGACCTGAACATCACGCACCATCGCGGGGCGAAAGACGGCCGCATCCACGCCGTGGCCACACCCGCCCACCGTGGTCGACGCATGGCCACCTACGACGTCCGCGTGGTCGACGACGAGGACCGCCTGATCGCCACGGCGCGGATCACCAACCTGCTGGTCGATCCCGCCTGATCGACGTCTGTCGTCTCACGGCGCGCACCGTCTCTGCCATTGTGGATCGCATGGAGAAGATCCGAGGGGTTGCGCCGCCCCCAAGCGGCGCAACCCCTCGCCCGTCGCCGTCAGACCCGAACATCGGACGACGGGCGTATGGGTGCCTTCTCGAAGCCGGAGTCGGCACCCACCCCCGCATATGTCGTGTCGGTCGTGGGCCGTTCCTTACACACCGACCCAGAATTCTTCTCCCGCGCGCCTCGGTAAGGTTCGCCGCCTCACCGACACAGCCCCGGTACACGCACGAGGAAAGACAGCGGTGACGGACGACGCAGATTTCGTGGCGCTCTTCCGTGAGCACTACACCGCCGTTCGGCGATTCGTCGAGCGGCGAGTGTCGGACCGCGAGGCCGCCGACGACCTCACGATGGAATGCTTCGAGATCGCGTGGCGCAAGCGCGACCCGCGCGAGCCGTTCGGTCTTCCGTGGCTGTACCGCACGGCGCGCAACCTCATCGCGAACGAGTACCGACGACGAGACCGGGAGGGGGCACTGTGGACGCACATCGAGGACCAGGTGCGCACCCTGTCGAACGAGTCAGAGGGCGAGATGATCGAGCGGCTCGTGGACGCGATCCGAGGACTCTCCGAGAAGGAGCGCGAGATCCTCTGGCTCACGTACTGGGAAGACCTGCCGGCCGCCGACGTCGGTGTCGTCGTCGGGGCGAGCGCGGGTACCGTGTGGACCCGGTTGAATCGTGTGCGCGCCAAACTCCGCCCGCTCCTTTCCGCAGCGCCCCTGTCCGCGGAGGAGGTGTTCGATGAACGACGATGAGCTCACCCGCGCGGTGCGCCGGCTCGACCCGGCGCGCACGCCCCTGGACGCCCCCATCCCCCTCGACGCCGAGCGCCGGGCTCGCGCTTTCGCCCGCACCGCGCGTCCGCCGCGCCGCCGACCCGCCTACGCCGCCTGGGGCTCAGCCGCTGCGGTCGTCGTCCTCGTGCTCGCGATCGTCACCGGAGTCCTGTGGATGCCGGGGAGCCCGGCATCCGCCCTCACCCCGGAACCACTCGTGTTCACCTCGATCTCGGAGGACGCGTCCCAGGTGATCGCGCAGGCGCAGGAGCGGTTGACCGACGGGTCGGGCCCCTCCTCACCCGAGCGACGGTCGCTTTCGCTCGGGTGGTACTACAGCGGTTCGCCCGACGAGGCCGAGGCGACGGTGTTCCGCCGCGAGTGGATCGACGTGCGGTGGAACGAGGACCTCTCCGGCTCGGTCGTGACGACGGCCGCAGAGGCCACCAACGCAGCGGGCGACACCGTCCCCACCGGCGATCCGACGCCCGGAACCGTGGTGGGCGACCTGCAGTTCGTGCAGAACCAGTTCTCGCCGCTCTCGCGCAACACCCCCGAGCCCACCGTCGAGGCGATGCGGGCTCTCGTGCTCACCTCGACCGGCGCCGGCGAGCAGTTGACGGCGGGCGACGCGATGCTCGGCGCCCGGGCGCTCCTGGGCGAGTGGACCCTCACCGGTGCCCAGCAGGCCGCTCTGCTCGAGGTGGTCGCTCAAGCCCCCGGGCTGCGCGTCGTCGGGACGGCGTTCGACCGACTCGGCCGCCCGGTCGTCGGTCTCGCCGCGGTACCGTCCGGGCTCACCACCTCCGAGGCGACGCTGCTGCTGTCCGCCGACACGGGCCGCATCGTCGGATTCGAATCCGAACTGCTCGCCGACAACGAGAACCTCAAACTACCCGCGGGCTCGATCACCGACTACACCCTCTGGGACGTCCTCGACAGAAAGGCCGAGACCGAATGACCTCGACAGACGAACTGCACCCCGACATCGCCGCGGCTCTCGCCCAGATCCCCGGCGGGGTCGTCATCGACTCCCATCACGCGGAGTGGCCGGAGCTGGGCATGACCATCGACGTCCCCTCCGACCACGAGGACGCCGTCGGCAGCTGCGCCACCGGGAACGTGTGCGCGTTCAGCGGGTCGAGCCTGTCGGGCACGCGGGTGTCGTACTCGACGTGCGGCACGTACTCCCCCAGCATCACCGTGCGTTCGATCGCCAACGCGCGCTCCGCCGGGTACCTGCAGGCCCGTTCCTCGTCGGGGTCGGTGCTCGCCACCGCGATCGCCACGTCATGGGCGAACGTCTCGGGCTCGGTCGCGACGCTGAACTGCGTGCCCTGACCCCCGGTCAGCGCCAGGGGCGCTCCGATCGGCGCTGCCAGTAGTCGACGGGGTCGGTCGCGAGCCTCCCCGCGGTGTCGACCGGTCGTGCACGCGCGCCTCGGCGCAGGTGCGCGAGCGTGGTCGCGCCGCTCAGCACGATGTCGGCCCAGGGCTGCGCCAACGCGGCACCGAGGGCGAAGACATCGGACGGCATTCCGGATGCCAGGGCCTCGAGGCGACTCCCCGATTCGGCGCGGGCGAGCTCGCCGTTGGCGAGGGCCTCTTTGACGACGATCGTCCACCCGGCGTCGTGGGCGTTCTGCAACGCGGGGGCGACCGAGGGCTCGAGGAGGTTCCACGTCGACTGCACGACCGAGAACGGGGAGTCCTCGAGCGCGAGGGCGGTGCGGATCACCTCGCCCTGGTGCGGGCCGCTGGTCGACAGGCCGACCCGCACGCCGCCGGCCCGCAGCCCGCGCAGCCGATCGAGCAGCTCGGTGTCGGCGAGAGCCGTGCTCTCGGGCGTCACCGAGTGGATCAGGTAGAAGTCGGGGGCCGACCCCAGGGCCTCGAGCGTCTCGGGCCACTGCCGGTCGAACATGGCGACCGAGTGCTCTTTGCGCTCGTGCACGGCGGCATCCATCTTCCATTCCCCGACGTAGGCGTAGCCCCACTTCGACCCCACGATGAGGTGCTCGCGCCGGCCCGGGTGGGCCGCGAGCCACGATCCCAGGAACTCCTCGGCCAGACCGTAGGAGCGGGCGGCGTCGACGTATCGGATGCCGAGCGCCCACGCCTCGTCGAGCAGCAGGTGCGCGCGCTCTCGCATCGCGTCGACAGTGCGCTCGGCGGGGTCACCGAGGTCGCTGTCGCGCGCGGTGGTGATGTAAGCCGGGCGGCCGACGGCGGCGAGGCCGAGACCCAGACGGGCGGAGGTGACGTGCATGCCTCGACGCTAGCGTCCGCGCGTATCGCCCGCTTCAGTGGCGACGCTGCCGGTGCACCTCGACCGCGCTGAGCAGGATGGCCGACCCCGAGAACACCACCGACACCGCGAGGGCGAGGGTCAGCGCGCGGGCGAAAGCGCCCGGGTCCCCCGCCGGATCCCCGGGGCCCGTAGCCTGCGCCGCACCCACGACCGCCAGCGCGAAGGTCGTCCCCAGCACCGTCTGTCCGATGGACGATCCCACCCGCTGAGCCGTCTGGACGACTCCGCCGGCGACGCCGCCTCGGCGGGGGTCGACATCGGCGAGGGTCAGCGTCTGGTTCGGGGTGACGATCGCCCCACCCGCGACCCCGAGGACGAACAGGGGCACGCACAGGCGCAGGATGACTCCCACCGGGTCGGTCGCGTCGGCACCGGACTGCACGAGGAGCCCCAGCACGATCGTGACCCCGGTGAACACCGCGACCGCGCCGACGAGCAGCGGGCGGCCCACGCGCGAGACGAAGCGCCCGGCCACGGGTGCTCCCACCACCGAGCCGATGGCGTAGGCCGTGACTCCCAGCCCCGACTGCAGAGCGGTGAAACCGAGGCCGTTCTGGTAGTACAGCGCGAGCACGAGGGGGATCCCGGTGTTGCTGCAGAAGAAGACGACGGCGAAGACGACACCCGTGACGAACGAGCGGACGCGGAACAGGCGCAGATCCAGCAGGGGCCCGGCATCCGCCTTCGTCAGGCGAGCTTCATGCCGCACCAGCGCGAAGAGGAACCCCGCGGCGGGGAGCAGGAGCAGGAGCGTCACGGGGCCGCCACCCTGGCCCGTCTCGACGATGGGGAACAGCAGGCACAGCACACCCCCGCCGAGCAGGAGCGCGCCGAGCAGATCGATCTGGCGAGCGGATGCCGTGGGAGACGGCTCATCGGCGGGAACCCACCGGCGAGCGAGCAGCACGGCCGCGATCCCGACCGGCACGTTGATGAAGAAGACCAGCCGCCAACCGATGTCGGGGCCACCAGCCGAGATGAGCAGACCCGCGATCACCGGACCGAGCGCCGTCCCCGCACCGACGGTGAGGCCGAGCCTGCCGAAGGCCCGCCCTCTCTCCCACGCGGGGAAGGCGTTCTGGATGAAGCCCGACACCTGCGGGCCCATCATGCCGCCGAACAGCCCCTGGACGACCCGGGCCGCGATGAGGAGCCCCGCGTTCGGCGCCAGACCGACAGCCGCACTGGCGGTCACGAACCCGAGCACGGCGATCGTGAAGATGCGCCGCCGACCCCGCTGGTCGCCCAGCCGTCCCCCGATGACGGGGACCAGTGCGAAGGCGAGCACGTAACCGGTCACGATCCACTGCAGCTCGTTCGGACCCGCCCCGGTGGAGCGCCCGATCGAGGGCAGGGCGACGTTGGTGACGCTGACGTCGAGGAGGGCGGCGAACTGCCCCATGAGCATGACCGACAGCGCGCTCCAGCGGCGAGGGTCGGGAGCGGGGGTGGATGCCGTCATGCGGCCTCCGCCACCGGAGCGGAGCCCGCGGCGACGCGAGGGATCGGCATGGGCCGAGCCTATGCCCGAGGCGACACGTCGGGGCCCGCGGCCTCTCCGGGGGAACACCGCGGCGACGCGGGGAGTTGTCCTCGGCAACGACCGACGAGTGGAACGCGATGACGTACAGAGACCCCTACGACGACACGGCGCAGCCGATCTGCCCCTCGTGCGGCGTGACGATGCACCCGCTTCTCGAGCAGGGCGGCGGCGCCGACGAGTGCCGCGAGTGCGGGTTCCAGCTGGAGTGGTCCGCCCCGGGGCACGTCCGCGACGACGACGATGACGACCGACCCCGCGACCGCTGGGCCGACGAGTCCTAGCCCCGAGCGACGCGTGTCGTCGCCGGAGCAGGTGGGCGACGAGAGCAGGCCGATTCCGTGCGGATCCACCTGCGCCCAGGGCAGCGCCCGTTCTCGTGGCGCGGATGCCGCGGCGGCGGCCTCAGCGTTCCAGGACGACCGCGAGACCCTGCCCGACACCGATGCAGATCGCGGCGACCGCGACACCCCCGCCTCGGCGCTTCAGCTCGTGCGCCGCGCGCGCGATGATGCGCCCGCCCGAGGCCCCCAGCGGGTGGCCGATCGCGATCGCTCCCCCGTTCTCGTTGAGGCGGGCGGGGTCGAGCTCGGTCCACAGCTTCGCGCACGCCAGGGTCTGCGACGCGAATGCCTCGTTGAGCTCGACGAACGACACGTCGGCCCAGGTCTTGCCGGCGCGGGCGAGGGCGCGGTTGGCCGCCTCGACCGGGGCGACACCGAACACATCGGGGTCGTTGCCGAATGCGGCCCGACCCGCGATGCGCGCGAGGGGCTCGGCATCCAGGATCCCCTCCGCTCCCAGCAGCACTGCCGAGGCCCCGTCGTTGATGGGAGAGGAGTTCCCCGCCGTGACCGTGCCGTCCTTGCGGAAGGCAGGTCGCAGACCCGCGAGCACCTCGGCGGTCGAATCGTCGCGGATGCCCTCGTCACGCGCGAGCGCGTGCCCCTCGACCTGCACGATCTCATCGTCGAAGCGTCCCTCTGCCCACGCAGCGGCAGCGAGACGGTGGCTGCGCGCGGCGAAAGCGTCCTGCTGCTCTCGAGAGATGTCGTAGATCTCGGCGAGCTTCTCGGCGCTCTCGCCGTTCGAGATCGTCCAGTCCGCCCTCAGACGCGGGTTGGTCATGCGCCAGCCGATCGAGGTGTTCCACATCGTCTGGTTCGCCGCGGGGAAGGGCCGCGGGCTCTTCTCGACCACGAAGGGGGCACGGGTCATCGACTCGACGCCGCCGGCGAGGACGACGTCGGCATCGCCGACCTCGATCGCGCGGGAGCCCTGGATCACGGCATCCAGCGACGATCCGCACAGCCGGTTGATCGTCGTCCCGGGCACCGACGAGGGAAAGCCCGCCAGGAGGGCGCCGAAACGCGCGACGTTGCGGTTGTCCTCCCCCGCCTGGTTCGCATCGCCGAAGATCACGTCTTCGATGCGCGCGGGGTCGATACCGGTGCGCTCGACGACGGATGCCATGACGGTGGCCGCCAGGTCGTCGGGGCGCACGTCGGCGAAGGCCTTGCCGTGGCGCGCGAAGGGGGTGCGGACGGCGTCGTAGACGAAGGATGCGGGCATGTCTCAGGCCTCCAGGCTCAGACCGAGCAGGGACTCGATCTCTTCGTGCGTGTTGTCGCCGAAAAGCTCCCGCACGCGGAAGCCGTCGGGGGTGACGTCGAAGACGCCGTGGTCGGTGTAGACCCGCGACACGCAGCCCACGCCCGTGAGGGGATAGCTGCAGGCGGCGACGAGCTTGGGCTCGCCGCCCTTGGTGAGCAGGTCGGTCATGACGTAGACGTCTTTCGCGCCGATCGCGAGGTCCATGGCGCCGCCCACCGCGGGGATGGCGCCGGGCTCGCCGGTCGACCAGTTGGCGAGATCGCCGCCGGCCGACACCTGGAACGCCCCCAGCACGCACACGTCGAGGTGCCCGCCGCGCATCATCGCGAACGAGTCGGCGTGGTGGAAGTACGCAGCCCCCGCGAGCGCGGTGACCGGCTGCTTGCCCGCGTTGATGAGGTCGGGGTCGATGCGCCCGCGCTCGGGAGCGGGGCCCATGCCGAGCATGCCGTTCTCGGTGTGCAGGACGATCTCGAGTCCCGCCGGCAGGTAGTCGGCGACCAGGGTCGGAGCACCGATGCCGAGGTTGACGACCGCGCCCTCGGGAATGTCGGATGCCACGCGGGCGGCGAGATCGCGCCGCGAGATGCGAGTTGTCATTTCTCCTCCTCGGATGCCAGAGCCCGGCCCTCGATGTCGACGCCGCCCACGAACGCGCCGTCGCGGAGCCATGCGCGCTCCCCGACCGCGACCACGCGATCGACGTAGAGCCCCGGGGTGACGACCGACTCGGGATCGAGCGAGCCGAGCTCGACGATCTCGTCGACCTGAACGATCGTGGTGGCCGCAGCCGCGGCCATGATGGGGCCGAAGTTGCGTGCGGTCTCGCGATAGACGAGGTTGCCCCAGCGGTCGGCGGCGCGGGCGCTGATCAGGGCGGCATCCGCACGGATGGGGTACTCGAGCACGTAGTCGCGGCCGTCGATGCGCCGCGTCTCTTTGCCCTCGGCGAGCTGCGTCCCGAAGCCGGTGGGGGTGAAGAACCCGCCGATGCCGGCGCCGGCGGCGCGGATGCGCTCGGCGAGATTGCCCTGCGGCACGAGCTCGAGCTCGACCTTGCCGTCGCGGTACAGCCCGTCGAAGACCCACGAGTCGCTCTGGCGCGGGAAGGAGCAGATCATCTTGCGCACCTGCCCGGCCGCGAGCAGCGCGGCCAAGCCGGTGTCGCCGTTGCCCGCGTTGTTGTTGACGACGGTGAGATCGCGCGCGCCGTGCGCGATGAGCGCGTCGATCAGCTCGACGGGCTGACCCGCGCGGCCGAAGCCGCCGATCATCACGGTCGCGCCGTCGGCGATCCCGGCGACGGCCGACGCGAGGTCGGGGACGGTCTTGTCGATCATGCGGAGCATCCTTGCTTGTTCGCCCTGCGTACACACGTACGTTATGCGAACAGGATACGCCGACCACCGCGAAGACGGCAAGGGAGGACCGCTGTGGGCCCGCTGCCGGGATTCAGACCAGGCGAAGGTCCGCGTCGATCTCGGCCGCGGCGGCCCGCAGTGCCGGCAGGCACCGCTCTCGCCACTCGTCCGCGCCACCGCGGGAACTGGCCGAGATGTTCACCGCCGCAACCACCGCCCCGGAGCGGTCGTGAACGGGCGCCGCGAGGGAGCGCAGCCCCTCTTCGAGCTCGCCGTCCACGAGAGCCCACCCCTGAGCACGCACCGCCTCGAGCTCGACGGCGATCGCATCGACGTCCGTCCGCGTGCGCGGGGTGAGAGGGGCCGGGTGCGAGGCGGCCACGATCTCTCGCGCGTCGGCGTCGGGAAGCGCCGCGAGCAGCACGCGCCCCATGCTGGTCGCGTAGGCGGGGAAACGCGTGCCGATCGTGATGCCGACGCTCATGATCCGTCGCGTGGGAACGCGGGCGACGTAGACGATGTCGGCCCCGTCGAGCACGGCCGACGAGACACTCTCCCCCACCTCGCGCGACAGACGCTCGAGATGCGGCTGGGCCAGCGCCGGCAGCGAGAGCGCAGAGAGATAGCTGAAGCCGAGCTCGAGAACGCGCGGCGTCAGCGAAAAGACCCGACCGTCGGCGCGCACGTAACCCAGGGTCTCGAGCGTCTGGAGGAACCGGCGGGCCGCGGCACGGGTCAGATCGGCGCGGCGGGCGACGTCGCTGAGGGTCAGCGCCGGGTTCTCGGCGTCGAAGGAGCGGATCACCTCAAGACCGCGAGCGAGGGATTGGACGAACTCTCCCGAATCACTCACGCGGCTCACCCTATCGGGGCGCCGTGAGGACCTCGTGCGGGAACGCGTCGGAGAGAAGCGAAAGCCGCCCCGGAGGACGGCTTTGCGGCGAATCTGTAGCGGGAGCGGGGCTTGAACCCGCGACCTCACGATTATGAGTCGTGCGCTCTCACCAACTGAGCTACCCCGCCGCACGGCATCCTGGATTCAGATGAGGATGCCTTGAGCCCCGAGTCAGGATTGAACTGACGACCCCTTCCTTACCATGGAAGTGCTCTGCCACTGAGCTATCGGGGCGTACCCGGATCGCTCCGGGCAACTAGAAGAGAATATCAGACCTCGACACTCTCTTACGAATCGAGCCTTAGCCGCCGGCGTGCTGACGCAGCCACGCGATGGGGTCGATCGGGGTCGTGCCGTTCTGGAGGATCTCGACGTGCGTGTGCGCGCCGAACGATCGACCCGTGTTGCCGGTGCGTCCGAGGAACTGGCCGACGTGCACCTTCTCGCCCGGGGTGACCTGGAGCGAGCCGTACTGCATGTGGCCGTAGCGGCTCGAGACGAGCTGTCCGTCGATCACGTGGTCGATCAGCACGGTCACCCCGAAGGCGCCACCCTGCTCGGTCGCGATACGGACGGTGCCGTCGGCGATCGCCTGCACGGGCGCACCCTCGCCGGGCACGAAGTCGGCACCCTCGTGGAAGCCGCCGTCGCGCATGCCGAAGCCGTACGAGATCGAGACGCCGACCGCGAAGGGCCATTGGATGGGCGACGTCGGATTGTTGACGTAGAAGTTCGTGGGGTACTTGATGCCCGAGTCGACGGCCATCTTGGAGTACGTGGTGGCGCTGTAGCCGTCGGCGCGGTCGACGACCGCGGCCTGCGACTGGGCCGGGGCGACGTACGCCTGGATCGCCCCGTCGGACGAGGCGACGTCTCCGCCGACCGCGAGACGCGTGGTCGCGGTGTCGGCGACCGGAGCGGTGATGCTGTCGGTGCCGCTCGCCGAGGCGATGGCGCTGACCGGCATGGTCATGCCCACGGTGAGGAGTCCGACGACGCCCATGACGCCGACCGAGAACGAGGTCGCGGCGATGCGGCGGACGTTGCGGCGGGTGCGGGGAGCGGCCGCGGCGGGCAGCCCCTCCGACACCGGCTCAGGAGCGGGGGTGACGGGAGCCGCCTGCTGCGTGGGCGTCTCGCCGGTGAAAGAGAACAGGCGCGCGGCGGTGGCGAATTCATCGGCCACGGTGTCGTCAGCGGGGAACGCGGCGGCGACGGGCTGCTCGATAGCGGCCTGTTCGAGCGGCTTCGACGCGCGCGCCGCGGCCGGCTCGGCGGCAGCGACGACCGGCTCGGCCACAGCCTCGTCGGCGGTCGAGTCGAGGATGACCGACGCCTGGGGGCGACGGCGCGACCGACGGCTCACGGGAAGAGTGATGGGCGAGGTCGGAAGGGACACCGGGGTGGTGGCGACGGCGCCGTCCGCGCTCTGCAGGATGACGGCGACGTCGTCGGCACGACGCTGCTCGTCGACGACGGTGACGTCGAGGGCGTCGGAGGCCGCGGCATCCGGAGTCTGCTCGGCGGGAGCCGCGGCGGCGGCGCGAGGCGGCAGCGTGGGCTCGATGGTCGCGGCGATGACGGTGCCGACGACGGCAGCGGCGACGCTCTCGATCAGCTCGGACTGAGAGGCGGCGTCGGCGTCGACCGGGGCGGGGTCGGCGCCCTGCGGCTCGGCGGCGGGGGCCTCGAGCGTGGCGACGGGGGTCTCGCTCGCGGAGCGACGGCGCATCTCGGCTCGGGTCAGCCGGGGGGTCGTCTCGGGAGCGGGCGTGGGGAGGGGGCGACGAGACCGTCGGGTGACGGCGGGCTCAGTCTCAGAGGCTTCTGACGGCAACGCGGAAGGGCTCTCGTGTCGTGTCGCGAACGCGACGGCTTCGGGCTGTAGGGGCTTGGCCATCTCCGCAGGTTCGGGTTGCGGAAGATAACGAACTGGTAAACACCCTACCTCGGCTGATCTGAGAATGCCATGGGCGCGGCCCCTGTCACCGCTCGTAGTCGAGGAGCGGCTCGAGACGGCGGTAGAACTCCGGCCCCGCGGCGATCACCATGCCGTTGCCGGGGCGTCCGCCGGGCGCTCCCCCGACGACTCCGCCCGCTTCGGCGACCAGCAGCGCGCCGGCGGCGTGATCCCACGGCTGCGTGCCGCGCTCGTAATACGCGTCGACGCGACCGGCGGCCACCGAGGCCAGATCGAGGGACGCCGCGCCGATACGGCGCACGTCACGGGCGATCGGCATGACACGCGACAGCTGCTCCAGGGCCGGACCGTGGGTCTCGGGGTTATACCCGAAACCGGTGGCGACGAGTCCCCCGGCGGGGCCCACCTCGGCGACCGACAGGCGCTGGTCGCCGAGCCAGGCACCTCCACCGCGCGAGGCACGGAAGAGCTCGCCCGTCACGGGGTTGAAGACCGCCCCGGCGAGCGCGGTCCACGACGCGGTCTCAGCGGTGCCCTCGACAGCGGCGATGCTCACGGCCCAGGCCGGGATTCCGTAGGCGTAGTTGACGGTGCCGTCGATCGGGTCGACAACCCACGTGATGCCGCTCGTTCCCTCTTCGGCCCCGGATTCCTCGCCGAAGAAGCCGTCGTCCGGACGCTCTCGCGCGAGCTCCGCGCGAATGAAGGCCTCGACCTCGCGGTCGGCGGCGGTGACGATGTCGGCGGCGGCCGATTTGGTCGCGGCGACCGTCACGCCCTCGCGACGGCGACGGTGGGCGAGTTCACCGGCCTCCCGAGCGATACGCGTGGCGATCTCAAGCAGGTCGGCTGCGGAAGTCATGGCATCCAGGCTACGTGCGCCACCCCCTTCGGCGAATTCGCCGCTGTCGTTAGCGTGGGCTCATGACCGCTTCGGATTCTCGCCGGTACGACGTCGTCATCGTGGGGGGCGGGCACAACGCCCTCGTCGCCGCGGCCTACCTCGCCCGGGCAGGGCGCAGCGTGGTGGTGATCGAGAGATCGGATGCCGTGGGCGGCGCCGCCGTGTCGGAGCGCCCGTGGGCGGGTGTCGATGCGCGCCTGTCGCGCTACTCGTACCTGGTGAGCCTGCTGCCGCAGAAGGTCATCGACGACCTGGGTCTGCGCGTCGACCTGCGCCGCCGCCGCTACTCCTCCTACACACCCGACCCCGCCGATCCCACGCGCGGGATCCTCGTCGATACGCGGGATGCCGAGGCGACGGCCGCCTCGTTCGCGCGCACCCTCGGCGACGCCGACGAGGCCGAACGCTTCGCGGCGTTCGGCGAGCGCCTCGCCCCGGTGGCCCGGGCGGTCTTCCCGACGATGACCGAGCCGCTGCCCACGGCGGACGAACTGCGCGAACGCGTGGGCGACGACGAGCTGTGGGACGCCCTCACCACCCGCCCGCTCAGCGACCTGCTGCGCTCTTCCTTCGACAGCGATCTGGTGCGCGGTATCGCCCTCACCGACGCGCTCATCGGCACCTTCGCCTCGTCCGACGCCCCCTCCCTCGCGCAGAACCGCTGCTTCCTCTACCACGTGATCGGCGGCGGGACGGGAGATTGGGACGTCCCCGTGGGTGGCATGGGCGCGGTCACGGCCGAACTCGAACGCGCCGCTCGCGAAGCGGGGGCCGAGATCGTCACGGGGGTCGAGGTGATCTCGATCTCGCCCGACGGCGACGTGCACACCATGACCGACCGCTCCGACGTCTTCCACGGCGACCTCGTGCTCAGCGGGGTCGGCCGCGCCGTCCTCGACCGCCTGCTGACTGCGGGCGGCGCCGCCACGACGGGGGCGGAGGAGCCGGAGGGTGCGCAGGTCAAGGTCAACATGCTGCTCTCGCGGCTGCCCCGTCTCCGAGACGAATCGGTGACCCCCGAGGCCGCCTTCTCGGGCACCTTCCACGTCAACGAGACCATGACCCAGTTGGATGCCGCTCACGTGGCGGCATCCGGAGGGCTCATCCCGGAGCCTCTCCCGGTCGAGATCTACTGCCACTCGCTCACCGACCCGTCCATCCTCGGTGAGGAGCTGCGCGCGTCGGGCGCACAGACGCTCACGATGTTCGGCCTGCAGGTGCCGCACCGTCTCATCGCCGACACCGACCCGGTCGCCGCGGGAGCACGACTGCTGGCCGCCGCCCAGGCCTCGCTGGAGTCGGTGCTCGCCGAGCCGCTGCGCGACTGCATCCTGCGGGCGCCCGACGGACGGCTCTGCATCGAGGCACGCACGACCAGCGACCTCGAAGCCACGCTCAACATGGCCGGCGGCGACATCTTCCACGGCGCCCTGTCGTGGCCGTGGCTCGACGCGCCCGCCGACTCCCCCGCCGCGCGCTGGGGAGTGGCGACGCCGCACGCGCGGGTCTTGCTGTGCGGTTCGAGCGCTCAGCGCGGTGGAGCGGTGAGCGGCATCGGGGGTCAGAACGCGGCGATGGCGGCGTTGGAGATCCTCGGTCGGTGAGGACCGGGGCCGGGGCCTCCCACCGTCCTGCGGAGGTTCTGCGCGACACACCGCTCAGGCCCTCACCGTGCCCGGCGTGTCACCGCCGAACTCCGCACGACGGTCCGCCATGGGCGCGGAGCGTCTCGACGATCTGGACGACGGCATCCATCAATGCCGGCGTCGACGGCCCGGCGTAGCCGAACACGACCGGCCGCCGGGGCGGGTCGACAGGTACCCCTCCCCCGCGAAGATCTCGTACGCGGCGACCGCGGTCCCGCGGCGTCGGGAACGGCGTAGCCGCCACCCGGATCCTCGACGTGCCTGTCGTGCGCGCCGTCCTGCGGACTCCGACCCCGACACGCCGACCCACACCACCCCGACCCGGCGGGTCGCCACCGGTCTCCGCCGGACGGTACGCCCGCGGCACCATCCCGGGCCCACCGAAGAGGCGGGGCCGCCCCGAAGGAACGGCCCCGCCGTCGGGGGGCATCAGCCGACCAGCGGCGGCACCTCGTACCGGCGCGGCGTCCCGAAGCGGTGCGCGGTGATCGACACGGCCTGCTCGCGCAGGAACGGCAACAGTTCGACGTGCCCGGCGCGGGTGACGTCGCCTGCGTAGAGGGCGACCGAGGGCGAGCCGTTCGTCGCCTCGGCCACCGCCACGGGCGATCCGCCGAGCAGGCGGATGCGGCCACCCGTCCGGGCCAGCCGCGCAGCGCGGCGACCCCACTCGGCGGCGTCCTCGACCGCGGCGCGGACGCCGACGCCCTCGAGCCAGGCACGCACCGCGGGCGACAGCTCGCGAGCCGTGCTGACCGTCACGGCCGACCCGGCGCGGACACCCGCGGCGACCACGCGCACGAGCGCAGCCTCCGACGCGTCCTCGACGCGCACGGTCACCGGAACCGCGGCGTAGCGGAGCACGTTCTGCTCCGACTCCAGGCCGGTCACGTCACGGGCGAGCGAGAACTCCCCGGCCCACGCGGCGGCATCGCTCGAGAGGGCGGATGCCACCCACTCGCGGTCCGCGGCGGGCACGGCCGCCAGCGCCGGGGCGGCGAGGGCGTCGGGCGTGCGGGGCGACGAGGTCTCGGCATCCGCCCACGTTCCGAAGCCGAACAGGTAGTGCGGTCCGCCGGCCTTAGTGCCCGCGCCGACGGCGGACTTCTTCCAGCCGCCGAAGGGCTGGCGCTGCACGATGGCGCCGGTGGTGCCGCGGTTGACGTAGACGTTGCCGGCCTCGATGCGCGCGAGCCAGGTGTCGATCTCGGACGAATCCAGCGCATGCAGGCCCGAGGTGAGGCCGTACTCGATGGCGTTGACGATCTCGATCGCGTCGTCGAGGGTCTCGGCGGTCATGATGCCGAGCACGGGACCGAAGTACTCGGTGCGGTGAAACTCGCTGCCGGGCTGCACGCCCTCGCGGATGCCGGGCCGCCACAGCATCCCCTCGTCGTCGAGGCGCTTCGGCTCGACCACCCAGCGCTGGCCGGGCTCGAGCGACGTCAACGCGCGCAGCAGCTTTCCCTGAGCGGGCTCGATGAGGGGTCCGACGCGCGAGGCCTCGTCCCACGGCATGCCGACCTCGAGCGAGGTGACGGCATCGACCAGCTGGTCGCGGAAGCGCCGCGAGCGCGCCACCGATCCGACGAGCACGACGAGGGATGCCGCGGAGCACTTCTGGCCCGCGTGGCCGAAGGCCGACATCGCGACGTCTTTCGCGGCGAGGTCGAGGTCGGCACTCGGCGTGACGATCACGGCGTTCTTGCCGCTCGTCTCGGCCAAGAGCGGCAGGTCGGGGCGGAACGAGCGGAAGAGCTCCGCCGTCTCGTAGGCGCCGGTGAGCACGACCCGCTCGACGGCGGGGTGCGTGAGCAGCTGACGACCGAGATCGTTCTCGGACACCTGCACGAGCTTGAGCACCTCACGGGGAACCCCCGCCTCCCACAGCGCCTCGACCATGACGGCGCCGGAGCGCTCGGCGAGACCCGCGGGCTTGATGACCACGGCGGAACCGGCAGCGAGCGCGGCGAGGGTCGAGCCCGCGGGGATCGCGACGGGGAAGTTCCACGGCGGGGTGACCACGGTGACACCGACCGGGGTGAAGGTCGCGCCGTCGACGGCCTCGAGAGTGCGCGCCTGCTCGGCGTAGTAGTGGGCGAAGTCGATCGCCTCCGACACCTCGGGGTCGCTCTGCTCGATGACCTTGCCGCACTCGGCGCCCATGATCTCGAGCAGGTCGGCGCGACGCTTCTCGAGCGCGTCGCCCGCGCGGTGCAGGATCTCCGCGCGCTTCGCGGCTCCGAGCTCGCGCCAGCCCGCGGCAGCCGTCGCGGCATCCTGGATCAGTGCGTTCAGCGTGGCTTCGTCGGTGACCGTGTGGTCGGCGATGGTCCGCGCGCCGAGCGGCGAGTCCTCCATGCGCGCGACGATCGCCCGCGACCAGTCGCGGTTCGCCTCGATCGCCGGGTCGGAGTCGGGGGTGTTGCGGAAGCCGTGCGCGGGGGCGAGAGGGGCCTCGGCCGAGCGGTCCTGCACCCGGTTCGAGGCGGGAACGCCCTCGGGCATGTCGGCGAGGGATGCCAAGAAGCGGTCACGCTCGCGAGAGAACAGCGCCTTGTGGGTGTCGAGGTCGAACACCGCCGACATGAAGTTCTCGCTCGATGCGCCCTCTTCGAGGCGGCGGATCAGGTACGCGATCGCGACGTCGAACTCCTGCGGGTGCACGACGGGGGTGTAGAGCAGGATCGAACCGACCGTGCGGCGGACGACGGACTGCTGCGCGGTCGCCATGCCGAGAAGCATCTCGACGTCGATGCTGCCGGTGACTCCGCGACGCTCGGCGAGGAGCCAGGCGAGGGCGACGTCGAACAGGTTGTGGCCGGCGACGCCGATCCGCACGTTGGTCATGTGCTCGGGGCGCAGCGCGTAGTCGAGGACGGCCTTGTACGAGGCGTCGGTCGCCTGCTTCGAGGGCCAGGTGGCGAGCGGCCAGTCGTGCACGTCGGCATCCACCCGCTCCATCGGCAGGTTCGCGCCCTTGACCACGCGCACCTTGATGGGGGCTCCCCCGGATGCCACGCGCGCGGCGGTCCACTCCTGCAGGCGGATCATCGCGGCGAGCGCGTCGGGCAGATAGGCCTGCAGCACGATGCCGGCCTCGACGCCGTGGAACTCGGGCTCGGCCAGCAGCGTCTCGAAGACGGCGAGGGTGAGGTCGAGGTCTTTGAACTCCTCCATGTCGAGGTTGAGGAAGGTGCCGGTCTCTTTCGCCACACGGTAGAGCGGGCGCAGGGCCGCCACCGCGTCGGCGACGGCGGCGTCGAAGGCCCAGGGCGTGTGCGGGGCGACGGTCGACGAGACCTTGATCGAGACGTAGTCGACGTCGTCGCGCGAGAGGAGCTTTCGGGTGCCGGCCAGGCGCCGCGCGGCCTCTTTCTTGCCGAGGATCGCCTCGCCGAGCAGGTTCACATTGAGGCGGATGCCGTCTCCCCGACCGCGGATCGAGGAGATGGCCTCGCCGAGTTTGCGGTCGGTGGCGTCGACGATCAGGTGGCGCACCATCGAGCGCAGTGCCGTACGGGCGGCGGGCACGACGATCTGCGGCAGGATGGGCGCGGCGAACGCACCGAGGCGGATCGCGGCTTTGAGGTGCAGCGGCAGGAAGCCCGGGATGAGCGGGGTGAGCGCGGCGAGGTTGCGCGCGGCGACGCGCACGTCTTCGGGGCGCACGACGCCGTCGACGAAGCCGACGGTGAAGTCGAGGCCGTGCGGGTCGCGCAGAACCCCGGCCAGCCGCTGGGCTGCGGCGTCGACGGGCTCGTTCCGGCTCTCGGCGAGCCAGCGGCGCACGAGGGCGATCGCTTCGTCGGCGAGCTCGTGGGCAGAGACGAGTGCGGCGGGGGTGGTGCCGGACGTGGTGTCGGGGACGTCGGTGAGCGACATGGCGATCCTTCCTCGGATGTTTTCAGCATGGGGCTGCCATCCGTTCGGGAAAAGCGATGATTTCTGACGCATACTGATCGATGAAGCTGAAGGGATGCCATGTTCGACCTGCGCCGTCTGCGCCTCTTGCACGAGCTGTCGGTCCGCGGCACCCTCGCGGCCGTCGCCGACGCCCTCTCGTACAGCCCGTCGACCATCTCGCAGCAGCTCGCCCTGCTCGAGAAAGAGGCCGGGGTGCCGCTGCTCGAACCGGACGGACGGCGCGTCCGTCTGACCGCCCAAGGGGCCGCTCTCGCGGCGCACGCCGCGCGCATGCTGGCCGCCGATGAAGCGGCCCGCGCCGAACTGGAACGCATGCGGCCGTCGCTGGCGCCCGTGCGGGTGGCCGTCATGCAGTCCGCCGCGCACGGCCTACTCCCCCGAGCCCTCGACGCCCTGGCCGGGAGCGAGCCGAACCTGCGCATCGAGGTCGCGGAGCTCGCCCCCGAGGAGGGACTGTTCGAGGTGGCCGCGCGCGGCTTCGACCTCGTCGTGGCCGAGCAGTACCCGGGTCACACGCGCGAGCATCGCGAGGGGCTCGAGCGCAGCCTACTGGGGCGGGATGCCATCCGTCTGGCCGTCTCGAGCGACGATCCGGCGCAGAGCCTGGAGGACCTGCGCGAGCGCGCCTGGGTCATGGAGCCGGTGGGCACCGCCGCCCGTCAGTGGGCGACGCAGCAGTGCCGCGCCGCCGGGTTCGAGCCCGACGTGCGCTTCGAGATGGCCGACCTCACCGCGCACGCCCGGCTCGTGGCATCCGGTCATGCCGTCGGCATGATCCCCGATCTCGTCTTCGCGGGCGAGACGCCTCCCGTGCGACTCGTGGGCCTGCCCGGGCAGCCGCGACGCGAGGTGTTCACGGCCGTCCGCCGCGGAACGGCCGACCGCCCCGGCGTACGCGCGGTGCGCGAAGCACTGCAGGTGGCGTACGACCGGGGCGGCCGATAGGGCGCCTCTCGCAGACGATCACTCCCGTCTGCGAGCGGACGCTTACTTCGTGAGCGCGATCTCGTTCGGCGTGTGATCGAGGGTGACGCTCTTCACGACCGCGCCGGTGGTGAGATCGACCGCGTGCACGGCGTTCTTCGCGGGCTCGGTCACGTAGGCGATGTCACCCGAGACCTTGATCGCGGGGTGGGCGTCCTGCCACTCGACGGGCCCCTCCCACGCGTCGATCACGGGGAAGGCGTCGGTGAACGCCCCCTTCTCGAGGTCGAGCACGTGGATCGCACCGTCGGAGGCCAGGACGTATCCCAGATCCTGCGGACCGCGCGCCAGGTCGCGGAAGGTGTACTCGGCCCCTGCGGGCATGTCGATGACGGTCTGCGTCTTGGCGGCCGTGTCGACGACGGAGACGCGGTGCAGCAGGTACCCCTCGGCGTCGCGGTCGTCCTTATAGTCGCCGAGCACGAGCGGGCTGGTCTCGCTCACGAACATGTTGCCCGAGCGTCCGTAGGGCTGGTCGGGGGCCTCGATCTTGGTGATCTGCCCCTCGTCGAGCACGAGGGCGCCGTTGTCGCACCCGAAGACGACGACCTCGTCCTTGGCGGTGCCTTCACCGTGCACGCCCGGGCAGGCCGCGTTCTCGGCGATGGTCGCACCCGAGGAATCCTTCACGACGATGCCCGTGCGACCGTTGGCGTTGCCCACGGTGGTCACGAACGAGCCGTCCTCGAGCACGATCGACACCCCGTGGTGCGCCTCGACGCCCGGAACCGTCTCGACCTCGGGAAGGGACTCGGTGGATGCCAGCAGCGCATCGGTGTCGAAGATCGTCGAGTCGCTCGTGCCGTCGGCGTAGAGCACCGTCTTTCCTCCGTGCGTCACCACGTGACCGGGCTTCGACGCCGGGAAGACGAGGTCGGTGAGCTCGGGCTCGGCGGCCGAGGTGCCGGCATCCAGAACCTGGAAACCCTCGCTCATGGTCACCATGATGTGCCGGCCGTCGCCGGCGGAGTTCAGGCGGGTGAACTCCTCCGACGGGAAGTCGCCGACGGTCTCGAGGGTCTGACCGTCGAGCACCAGGATGCCGCCGGGGTACGACAACGCCACACGCGTGGCCGCCTCGGCTGCGACGGTCGAATCCGGGGACGCGGACCCGGGGGCGGTGCCGCCGGCGCAGGCCGACAGGGTGACGGTGGCGCCGATCGCGAGGGCGACCAGGCCCGCGCGGGGCAGGGAGAAGCTGCGCATGGGTGTCTCTTTCTTCGGTGGGCGGGTCTCGTCAGGGCGAGAGCCCGGTGGCGATGCGCTCCGTGTTGACGCGCATCATGGTCAGGTAGTCGGGGGCGTCGCCCGAGGCGTCGGTGAGCGACTCGGTGAACAGCTCAGTCACCTCGACGTGGCGGTCGGCCTCCTCGGCGAGTGCGCGCACGAGCCGGTCGGGAGACGAGGACTCGGCGAAGATGGTCGGCACCTTCGCTTCATCGATCGCCGCGACGAGGTCGGCGAGATCGCTCGTGCTCGGGGCGGCGAGGGTGGTCCCGCCGGGGATGACGGCCCCGATCAGGCGGAAGTCGAAGCGATCGGCGAGGTAGCCGAACACGTGGTGGTTGGTGACGAGGGCACGACGCTCGGCCGGGATCGCGGAGAAAGCCGCGGTCATGTCCGCGTCCAGCGTCTCGAGCTGCGCGCGGTAGCCGGCGGAGCGCTCGGTGACGGCGGCCCCGCCGAGGCTCTCGAGCGCGGGAGTGAGCCGGTCCACCACGGCGATCATCTGCGCGGGGTCGGTCCAGAAGTGCGGGTCGTCGGCCCCGTCTGCGTCGGCGGAGGTGTACGGCAGCACACGGACGGCGTCGCCCGCGACGATGGTGCGCACCCCGTCGGCGGACGCGGCGTCGAGGTGCTGTTGCAGCCCCTCCTCGAGACCGAGTCCGTTGGCGACCAGCAGGTCGGCGGAACGCATGCGCGCGGCCTCGGCGGCGGAGATCTCGAACGAATGCGGGTCGGCGCCCGGGCGCATGAGGGTCAGGACCTCGACGTCGTCGCCCGCCAGCTTCGACACGACGTCGCCGAGGATGTTCGTGGTCACCACGACCAGAGGTCGATCGGATGCCGCGGAACCGGCGCATCCGGTGAGGCACAGGAGAGCAGCCGCGGCGAGGGCGGCGAGGGTGCGGCGCATGTCAGCGTCCCGTCTCTGCGAAGAAGAGCGGCGTGCGCTCGGGGGCGAACTCGCGCGCCACCCGCGCATCGTCGGCGAAGTCGAGCTCCCACATGCGGTTCTCGGCCGGCCCGTTGAGGTACGCACGCTGCTGGTCGGCGATCAGGGTCACGGGCAGTCCCGCGGCGAGGCTCTCCGAGACCAGAGGGGCGGATGCCGCGCGCACCGCGCCGGTGTCACCGTCGAGCACGAGCACCCGACCGCCCGCAGTCAGGGCGAGGACGTTCGCGTTCTTGTCGTCGACCGCCGTGACCTGCACGAGCGGCTCGGGGGCGGGAAGCAGCGTCCACGCGCGCTCACGGGTGTCGAGGATCCAGATTCCGGCGTCGCCCGCGAGAGCGGCGACGCTCGGTCGACCCTCCCGGTTGTGGAAGCCCGTGGCGCGGGGCGCGGTGGCCCCGGACGGATACGGAACGACCTCGGCGACCGGCTGCTCGCCGTCGACGCTCACGAGCACGGCGCCGTCCCGGCAGCCGATCACCGCTCCGACGCGTGTCGTGATGGTGCCCGCGGGTTCGGCGCACGGGGTCGTCACCCCGATCGCGGTTCCGTCTGCCGCGTGCAGCGATACCTCGCCCGCGGAGGCGATGGCCGCGAACGACCCGGCGGGGACGACGAGACCTGCGCCCGGCTCCGTGGTGACGCGGAACTTCTCGGCTACTTCGCCCTTCGACAGCGCCTCGGTGTCGAGCAGGACCGCCTCGCCGGAGTCGGGGAAGAACACCCCCGTGCCGCCCGTGGTCGACGAGTTGGAGGTCGCCACCGTGGCCACGCCATCGCCCGCGACCTCGCCGATCACCCGTGCGGGTGCCCGGTAGTAGTGGAAGTGGTCGACGTGATCCCACGTCCACACTCCGCTGTCGACGATCGAGACGCCGTCGGCAGCGGCAGAGAAGAGGTAGCGACCGTCGGAATGCACCGCCGCGGGCGCGCGGACGGTTCCGAGGTCGGCCGTCGACTCGTCGAGGAGGTCGAGGTGCGAGACCCGACCGTCGGCGTCGATCGAGGTGAGCCCGAGCGCGGGCTCGGCCAGCTCTGCGGCGCCGTCGATCTGGCCGTGAGCGTCGCTCTCGGCAGTCGCTGTCGGGGCGGACGGCGCGGACGGCGCGGCACAGCCCGCCAGGGCCAGGAGCAGGAGCGCGCCGAGGGGCGCGAGAGATCGAGTGGGATGAAGCATGGGGTCTTTTCCGGTGGAGCGGGAAGGGAAGTCAGGCGGGTACGGCGATCGTCGTGGGAAAGCGACGACGGGCCTGGTCCGTGGCGAGTCGCAGCAGCCACGAGACGCCGGCGGCGGCGATCGCGGTGGCGGCGATCGTCGCTCCGGCGGCCGTCGCGGCGTGCCACGAAACGAGGAGCCCGACCGCGACGGCGGCCGCGCCGATACCGGCCGCGAGCACCATGGTCGAGGGGATGCGTTCGGTCCACTGCCTCGCCGCCACGGCGGGAGCGACGAGCAGCCCCACCACCAGCAGCGAGCCGACGGCCTGGTACGAAGCCACCACGGCGAGTGTCACCAGACCCACCAGTACCGTCTGCGCCAGACGCGGGCCGAGTCCGAGCACCCGCGCGACGCGCTCGTCGATCGCGAGGGCGACGAGCGAGCGGTGCGTCAGGGTCGCGGCAGCGATCCCGACGACGACCGCGATGGCCAGGACGACGAGATCGGCGCTCGTGATGGCGAGGATGTCGCCGAACAGGATGGCCGTGGCATCGGTCGCGAAGCTTCCCGCGTGCGAGATCACGATCACGCCGAGTGCGAGCATGCCGACGAACAACAGGCCGATGCTCGTGTCGTACGAGAGCTTCGCACGCCGCTGCACGGCACCGATGCCGAGGCTCATCACCACGGCGCTGGCGGCCGCCCCGATGAGCACGGGCACGCCGAGCACGGTGGCCAGGGCCACACCGGGGAGCATGCCGTGCGCGAGCGCCTCGCCGAGGAACGCCATGCCCCGGACGATCACCCAGGTGCCGGCCACCGCGCAGAGCACCGCGACGAGCACGCCGCCCAGGAGGGCACGCTGCACGAACTCGAGCGAGAAGGGATCGGTGAGCCAGGACACGGTGTTCGACCGTAGCGTTAAGTGAGAACGGTTATCAAACTCGTATGATGGAGATATGACGACTCCCGCCCTGCGTGCCCGCGGTCTGCGCGTCGAGTTCCCCGGGACGGTTGCCCTCGACGACGTCGACCTCGACCTCCCCCGCGCGGCCCTCACCGTGATCGTCGGGCCCAACGGTGCGGGCAAGTCGACGCTGCTCGAAGTTCTCGCGGGTGCCCGCATACCGGCATCCGGGGCTATCGAGTTCGGCGATCAGTCACGCGCCTTCGTCCCCCAGCGAGCAGCCGTGGGAGAACACCTCCCCCTCACCGTTCGCGATGTCGTGACCGTGGGGGCGTGGGGTCGCATCGGCCCCCTCCGCCGCCTGACGCGCGAGGATCGGAAAGTGGTCGACCTCTCGATGCGGCGACTCGACATCGCGCACCTGGGTCGGCATCCGTTCTCATCCCTGTCCGGAGGACAGCGTCAGCGCGCCCTGTTGGCACAAGGCCTCGCCCGACAGGCCGAGATCCTGCTGCTCGACGAACCGACCACCGGGCTCGACACGGCGAGCGCGGAGCTCAACCGCGCGGCGATCGAGGAAGAGATCCGCCGCGGCGCGACGGCAGTGTGCGTCAGCCACGACGAACGGCTGATCGCGGAGGCGGACCAGGTGATCCACCTCGAGGCCGGTCGCCTCAGACCCGCGTACGAACCCGCTCCGTGATGCGGCGGAGTAGAGCCGCGGCAGCCTCGGCAGCCTCGCGCGGTTCCGACAGAACGGCCGCCTCGACCTCGCTCGAGAACCGGCGGAGACCGTTCCACGGCTCGACCTCGAGGTCGATCTCGAGGTAAATGTGGTTGACGCGCCGATCGTCGGCGTCGAGCTCACGGCGCAGCAGACCTCGGCCGATGAGCCGGTCGACGAGGGTGGTCACCCCGGCAGGAGTCACCCCCAGCCGAGAGCGGAGGTGGGAGGGGCGGATGCCGGGCTCGTCGCAGATGCAGCAGAGAGCCGCAGCCTCCAGCTCGCTCACACCGAGGTCGGCGCGTGCCTGCGCGGCCATCTCGTCACGCGCTTCGACGTACTCGTCGAGCGCCATGGTCAACGCGGAGGACTGAGTCATTCCACCACCTCCTCCTTCATGGCCCGGCCGGCCACAACTCCACCATAGTGAACATCCTGAATATTTTGCAGAATTAATTAAGTTTGTGAAATACGTGCTACCTTAATGATCAGCCCGTCGACCCCGAGCGAAGGAGATCGCCATGGCCACGTTGTTCTACGGATCCGACAAGGACCCGATCGTTCTGCCCGATCGCCTGATGGGTTACATCAAGGTGATCACCTCGACCAAGCTCCGCCGCGGTGAATCGTTCACCCTGACGTGGACCGGCACCCCCGAAGAAGCCGGCCGCTCCACGATCTGGCTCCAGCCCTCCATTCCCCTGCGGTTCGTCTTCGATGCCGTCGAGCCCGAGCAGCTCGTGGGCGAATACCTCCGGTCCCTCGCCGACCAGGCGAACGCCGCTTCGGGTCTCGTGATTGACACCCACACGTGGGAGGCCGCCGAGCAGGCGACCCACGCACCTGTCCGCGCGGCACGTCCCGCCGGTCGCCCCGTCCGCGCCGCCTGATACCACCTCGAGGCCCGTCGGTCGACTTCTCTCATCACCCCGCATAATGTGGGGGCGCGCCATATTCGTGCGAATGAATCGGAGAGGCCCATGCCGGTACGAACTTTGCTCGACAAGTCCCTCCTCGAGGCGTGGCTGACCGAGTTCCGCGCGCTCGGCTATCTCACCGGCAGCGATATCCGCGTCCTCGATCAGGAGGACGAGACCGACCCGGACTCCGGACTCATCGTTGTCGACCTCACCGAGGCGAAGACCATCACGTACTTGCAGCCCATCACCGGCGGGGACGGCAGTTGGAAGGCGACCATGGAGGCGCGCGACGCCACCATCGAGCTCGGCGCCGTCGCCCTGGTCAACCTCGGCAACGAGGTGAACGTGCTCGGCGCGCTCGTGAGCTTCCTCGAGGCGAAGTCGAAAGCGCTCCTCGCAGCAGGCTGAGCCCGCAACGCTGGGGAACAAGAAAAGGGCACCCGATCCGGGTGCCCTTTTCTGATGGTGGTGGCGAGTGAGGGATTCGAACCCCCGAATGCAATGCAGTCTGATTTACAGTCAGATCCCTTTGGCCGCTTGGGTAACTCGCCAGGTGCGCACCCGTCCGGCTTTCTCAGTCGACCGGAGGCGCGATAGACCACTCTACTATCCCGCGAGGGATGCTCGAAACCATCCCGCTCACTCGGGCGTGCGCAGCAGGGCGCCTTCGTGCCGGCAGGTCGCGGCGGCGACGTCCATGGCGCGCGAGAGCACGGCATCCCACTCCCGAGCATCCGCGGGCAGTCGGTCGCGCACGAGGGCGGCGGTGGTGGCGAGCACCGCGTCTCCCCCGCCCATCGTGTCGACGATGCGCCCGGGAAGATCCGCGATCGGATGCGACACCGAGGTGCCGGCCGCATCGATCGCCGCGCCACCCGCGCCATAGGTGGCGAGCACCGCGCCGACGCCCAGGTCGACCAGCCGTGCGCGCAGGTCGTCGAGGGGCCCGCCGTACAGCAGTTGCGCGTCGTCCTCGCCGACCTTCACGAGAAGAGCTCCGGATGCCGCCCGCTCGAAGCCGCGGACGAACTCGGCGCGGTCCCGCAACATGCCGCTGCGCGGGTTGGGGTCGATCGCGAGGGGCATCGAGAGCGACGCCGTCGCCTCCACCAGCAGGGAGGTCTGCTCGGGGTCGTCGAAGGGGAAGCAGCTCACGACGACCATCGGGGCGGCCGCGATCGCGGCGCGCTCGGCCTCTCCGTACGCCACACGTCGGTTCTGTGCCGCCTCGTTGAAGACGTACTCGGGCTCGCCACCCGGCGAGCGCGTGCTCACGGCGCGCGAAGACCCGTGCTTCGCGGGGCTCGCGAGCAGCTCGACGTCGTGCTCGTGCAGGAAGGCGCGGATTTGCTCCCCCGCCGCATCGTCGCCGACCATGGCGATGAGCGAAGCCGGTACCCCCAGCCGCGACAGTCCCACCGCCACGTTGAGTCCCGCTCCGCCGACGAACTCGCGCACACCGGTCTCGTCGCGGATCTCATCGATCAACGCGTCGCCGATGACGACGACCCGCCCGGTCACCGCGAGACCTCGGCGGTGTCGAGCACGCGGCTGACGAAGTCCTCGGTGCGGCGCTTGGTGCCGTCGATCTTGCGGTCGACGCTCGCGCGGATCTCGCTCGGCGCCAGGGGGGCGGCCAGGCGCACGGTCTCGTGGCACGACATGTCGGCGCAGATGTAGGTACCGACGGTGTCGCCGTGCTCACCCGCTTCACCGGCCTTGCGCGCCGTGAACAGCGACACCTGGTCGCCGGGCTGCATCGTGTGGCAGAGGTTGCACATCGCCGAGCGCGCCCGGGACTGGCCCTCGGCCGCGCGCAGCACGATCGCGGCGGGTTCTCCGTCGGTTTCGGTGAGGACGTAGCCCCGCCCGCGCGTGCGCGGATCGCGCCAGGCCAGGAAGTCGAGGTGATCCCAGTCCGTCAGCACGAAGTCGAGCGGAAGCGCCACGACTCGCAACTCTTCGGCGGTGGCGTTGACGAACGCCCCCCGCACCTCTTGTTCCGTGAGTGCTCGCATGGCATCCGAGTCTACGAGCGCCTCTACCCGCATGGGGCGGACGATGTCGAGGGGGTGTCGACGCGGGGGCCGCGAATAGAATCAATCCATGGCTGATTCTTCGTTCGACATCGTCTCCAAGATCGACCGGCAGGAAGCCGACAACGCGCTCAATCAGGCGCATAAAGAGGTGGAGCAGCGGTACGACTTCAAGGGCACCGATGCCTCCATCGCCTGGAGCGGCGAGTCGATCGTCATCAAGGCGAACTCCGAGGAGCGCGCCAACGCCGTGCTCGACGTCTTCCAGACCAAGCTCATCAAGCGCGGCATCTCGCT
Source organism: Microbacterium sp. SL75 (assembly GCF_026625865.1). Taxonomy (NCBI): domain Bacteria; kingdom Bacillati; phylum Actinomycetota; class Actinomycetes; order Micrococcales; family Microbacteriaceae; genus Microbacterium; species Microbacterium sp. SL75. Next base: position 572,176 of record NZ_CP113067.1, read on the forward strand.
CAAGAGCCTCGAGACCGGCGAGCCCGTGCAAAGCGGCAAGGAGTACCGCATCACCTCCACGCTCAAGGAGGGCATCTCGCAAGAGAACGCGAAGAAGGTCAACAAGATCATCCGCGACGAGGGCCCCAAGGGCGTCAAGTCGCAGATCCAGGGCGATGAGCTGCGCGTGCAGTCGAAGTCGCGCGATGACCTGCAGGAAGTCCAGCGCCTCCTGAAGGCCGCCGATCTCGACGTCGACCTGCAGTTCACGAACTACCGGTAAGCCCCGAGTCGGAGCGAGGCCGTGGTCACGCGATGAGCGTTCCCGACGGATACCCGCGTTGTCCGACCTGCGGCGACGTGTTGCGGTTCGAGGTCCTCGACGACGAGCGCTTTCTCGTGGCGTGGTCGTGCGTGACCTGCGGCCTCATTCGCACGACGGAACCGGTCTGAACGACCCTGTTCCTCGATGGAGTAGCCGAAAGATCGACCACCCCGAGTCGATCAGCCCTCGATGCCGTTGATCATCTGCGTGATCTCGCGCTCGGTCTCCCGACCGATGTTTCGCTCCTCCATGTGAGAAGGCATGTCGCTGTCGTCGTCGACGGAAGGGTTTTCGAACGGCTGCTTCTGATCCTTTTCCATACTTCGATGCTCACACGCCGACGCGACCGCGGCGAGGGGGTTGCGCGTCAGCGGTCGCCCCGCAGGGCGGCATCCGTCCACTCTTCGTGCGCGACCTCGCCGCGGGCGACGGCCTCCTCGCGCTGGCGGAGTTCGACGCGGCGGATCTTGCCCGAGATCGTCTTCGGCAGCTCGAAGAACTCGACACGGCGCACACGCTGGAACGGCGCGAGCCGCTCGCGCGCGAAGCGGAGGATGTCGAGCGCGACCTCTTCGCCCGCCTCGTGGCCCGCGGCCAGCACGATGTAGGCCTTCGGCACGGCGAGCCGCAGCTCGTCGGGGGCGGGCACGACGGCGGCCTCCATCACTGCGGGGTGCTCGATGAGCACGCTCTCCAGCTCGAACGGGCTGATCTTGTAGTCGGACGCCTTGAACACGTCGTCGGTGCGCCCGATGTACGTGATGCTGCCGGTCTCGTCGCGTCTCGCGACATCGCCGGTGTGGAACAGACCGTCGGCGAAAGCCTCGGCGTTGCGCTCGGGATCGCCCACGTAGCCGGTCATGAGGTTGACGGGCCGTTCGGCGAGATCGATGCAGATCTCGCCCTCGTCGCCGCGCTCGCCCGTGACCGGGTCGACGAGCACCACGGGGCAGCCGGGCAGCGGGCGACCCATCGAACCGGGCACGAGCTGGGCGTTCGGCGTGTTCGCCACCACGGCGGTCATCTCGGTCTGGCCGTAGCCATCACGGATATCGAGGCCCCATGCGCGCTGCACCGAGGCGATGACCTCGGGGTTGAGCGGCTCGCCCGCTGACACGACCTCGCGAAGCGCGCCGCGGCGCCCGGTGAGATCGGCCTGGATGAGCATGCGCCACACGGTCGGCGGCGCGCAGAAGGTCGTGACGCGGTCGTTCTCGAGCTCCGAGAGCAGCCGCTCGGCCGAGAAGCGCGAGTAGTTCAGGGCGAGCACGGTCGCCCCCGCGATCCACGGCGCGAAGAACAGGCTCCACGCGTGCTTGGCCCACCCGGGCGAGCTGATCGCGAGGTGCACGTCGCCGGGCTGCAGCCCGAGCCAGTACATCGTGCTGAGGTGGCCGACCGGGTACGACGAATGCGTGTGCTCGACGAGCTTGGGCTTCGAGGTGGTGCCCGAGGTGAAATAGAGCAGCAGGCGGTCGTCTGCGGTGGTCCCCGGATGCCGGGCCGGCTCGGCATCCGTCTGGAAGGCGTCGTCGTACGTCGCCCAGCCGGCGTATTCGCCGCCCACGACGATACGGCCGAGTCCCTCGGGCAGGTCGTGGAACTTGTCGGCATCGGCTGCGCCGACGACGACGTGACGGATCTCGGCGCGCGCGATGCGGTCGGTGAGATCGACCCGGCCGAGGGCCGTGGTGGTCGGGGCGATGACCCCGCCGATCTTCATGATCGCGAGCATCGCCTCCCAGAGCTCGACGCGATTGTCGAGCATCAGCAGCACCGACTCGCCGCGACGGACGCCGCGGGATGCCAACCATGCCGCGACCTGGTCGGAACGGCGCGCCAGCTCGTCGAACGTGCGCTGGTGGTGGGTGCCGTCGTCGTCGACGACGATGAGGGCGGGCGCGTCGTTTCCGCGCGCCATCGGGTCGAACCAGTCGATCGCCCAGTTGAACGCACCCTCGAAGGTCGGCCAGCGGAAGGACGCCGCCTGCTCGGGGGCGGTCCGCGCGGCGAGGAGTTCGTCTCTCGCGGCCCGGTAGCGCTCGGTGGCGGACGCGTCGGTGGGGATCATGGTGCTCCTTCGATCGCGTTCTACGCTATCCGTCCCACCCAGGATCCGAGCGCGTCGAAGGCCGCGGCGCGCGCGGCCGGCGCCGACAGGAAAACGTCGTGCACCGCCCCTTCGATGCGCGAAATGGTGACGGTGCGGGCGATGCGGGTGGCGGCGCGCGCGATGTCGTCGACCACGAGCACCGAGTCCGTCTCGCGCATCGCGTCGCTCCACCCGAGCGTCACCGTCGATCGGGCCGACAGCAGCACCAGCGTCGGGCACCCCACATCGACCCCGGATGCCACCCGCGCATGACCCGCGATGATCGCGGCGAGCCAGCCGGGATGGGTCGGGAATCCCTGGGCCGGGCGCCACCCCTCGGGACCGTCGGGGAGGGTGCCCAGCTCGCGCTGGGCGCGCGTGTAGAAGCCGAGGTCGACGACCGGATGCGTGCCGAGCGGGTCGAAGCGAGCGCGCGCGTTCACGATCGGCGCGAGCGCCTGGCGTCCGAGCGGGCCGAGCTGCAGCTCGAGCCACGGGCTGTTGAGCACGAGGGCATCGGCGACACCCGGATGCCGCGCCGCCCAGAGGGTCAGCGTGAGCCCCCCGGTGCTGTGCCCGAGCAGCAGGAGGAGCCGCCCCGCGCTCTTGGTGCCCATGGCATCCAGGGCTACCTCGATGTCGGCGTCGTACACGTCGAGCGCCGCAACGTAGCCCGGGGTCTGACCGGGTCGCAGACTACGGCCGTACTTGCGCAGGTCCAGGGCGCAGAAGCGGGCACCGCGGTCGGTGAAGAACCGCGCGAGATCGGCCTGGAAGAAGTAGTCCGACCACCCGTGCACGTACAGCACGTCGGTCTCACGCAATTCGCCGAACAGACGGGCACCGGGGTGGGGACGCGAGCGCACGAGGGTAGCGACGACCTCGCCCTCGGTATCGCTGCCAAGCGGCAGGGTCTGCTGTTCGAACCCGTCCCCGAGGACATCCGGATGCCACTCCCCCATCGCGCCAGCCTACGACCACCGCATCCGAGCCTGGTTGTGAAAACGGGCACGTCCTCATGCACCTGCAATGGCACATCCTGAAATGCGCCACCCATGGCGCGGGGAGGTCGGCGGACTACTACGCAGCAGCTACCGTTTCCCCGTCTCTTTGCACTCGAAGGTCGAAGCCGTCCACGAGAGCGAGGAGGTTCCTCATCAATTCCTCAGACCCGTCGCGGTTCAGGTTGGTCGAAACCCAGATGACCTCCCCCGGGCGTATCGCAACCGCCTTGCCCCGCGCCCCTCTCGGCAAGTCATCAAAACGACTGACAGCGTCGAGCTCGACGACGGTCTCGACGCCCTTCTCACGAGCGACGAGAGCTGCAAGTTCCCGCACGACTCCGGTCGCCGTCAGAGGCCTGTGGGGGAGGTCGTCTGGACGATCAGCCCCCTCGATGAAGTAAACCTTGTACCGACTCTTGCCCCTTAAGCGGTCGAAACGCCATTCCAGTTGCTGCGAGCGCGATTGATTCAGTCCCAGCGATCCGGTGTCGTGAATGTACCTCTCCCCATACCTGGCGAGCAGTTCGTCATCGAGACGACGAATGGAAGTGACCGGCGTCGTAATATCCATGAGGTCGAGAATCTGCTCGCTATCCACCGGCTCGAGGGCGGCCTTAAGCGCACCAACCGTCGTGATTCCACAAGCCGCGACGAGCCTCAGTCCGAACTCGAGACCGTTCTCGCTTGGATCGCGGTCGTCTGGGAAGCGGGCGGAGAGGAACGATCGAAGGGAAGCGGCCGCGATAGCGGCGTCGTCGCCTTCGTCAACGTTCGCCGATTCTGCGTCCGTTTGCGCGAGAGGAATCGACGACTCGTCGATGGATGGCCGCGCGAGCATGCGATCGATTGCGACGAAGACCTCGTCCAGCGCCCGCCGCGCATCGGACGCTGCTCCGAAGAGCTGATCAATCGTCTCCTGGTCCTGAGTGTCGATAGACCCGTACTGGGCACCCTTGTATCGACGCGCATGCTCGAACTCCGCCCAGGCATGCCCCGCGACCGTTCGGATCTGTATTTCGATACCGCCGAGTTCGTCGAAGAACTGCGACAACTGACCACCTGAGACCAGCCAGTCGGTCTCGAGGGTGGGACGTTGCCCCGAAACAACGATGTGTTGGCAGTCATATCCGCGCAAACGGATGGGCTTATCGTCACCAGGGTTGCGATCTTCGCCGTCGATCACGACGAAGCGCTCGCGCACGAGATCTGCCGCCCGTTCTCGGTCAGTGTTGGAGTAAGTAATGATCCGGACCGCGACGATGTCAGTCATCTCCCGCATTGGCGATGCATAGCGCTTCGATGCTTGCTTGCGCTGCGCCGACGCGATCGACTTGACTCGCGCCGTCACGTCGTGCGGCCGAATCCCCGCCTCCTGCAACAACCGAGCTACATACGCCTGCATCTCGGCCGCTGCACCGGGGATCCAGTCCCACGTCGTGTAATCGATCGATACATCTTTCGTCATGCCTTCGCCCCCCAAGAGCACCTTCTGCCCACACGCTACAGGCACTGCCCGTCGCGACGGAGTCGCCCACCTTAGGACTGAAACCCAAATATGGTCGTACGCCGAGACCACACCGGCTGTGTTCCGGTCACGAGCGGGCAAGAGCCTGCAGCCCGAGCGGATAGGAGGTTCAACCTACGACCGCCGCATCCATCGGGAGTATGACCTCAACGCCATCTCACGACGGACGCGCCCGGGCGCGCCGCTGCCTACCGTGAGAACGTGCACCCCCGATCGTGGTTTCTTCCCGCTCTCGCCGTCGCCGCGGCATCCCTCGTTCTCGGCGGTCTGACGAGCTTCGGCCAGAGCGTCCTGCCCGAATCGCTGGTCTCGTTCGCGAACTCCGCCGGTGGATGGACGATTCTCACGTTCGGCCTGGTGTGGCTGGCACGAGTCCGGCTCCCCGTGGCCGCGGCTCTCGGACTCGTATCGTTCGTGCTGCTCATCGAGGGTTATCGCATCGTCTCCGGCTGGCGGGGTTTCTTCTACGCCGAGCCGTTCCACGACACGTTCACCCTCATCGGCATCGTCGCCGGTCCCGTGGTCGGACTCTCCGCAGCTCTCGTACGCTCGGGACCCGTGCCGTGGAAACCTGTCGCGGCGGCTCCTGTGGCGGCCGTGCTGATCGGAGAGGGCGTCTACGGCCTGACCGTCGTGGCCGGCTCGACGAGCCCGGCGTACTGGGTCGTGCAGATCGTGCTGGGCACCGCGTTGCTCGCGGGCACGATCGTCGGCGCCCGCCCCCGCATCATGCCGAGCGCGATCGGCGCCGTCTCTTCCCTCGCGGGCGCCGCGGTGTTCATCGCCTTCTACCTGTGGCTGGGCCAGCTCGGTTCGGCGCGGTGAGAACTCAGCGGACACGCTCTCGAAGAGCCGGGGCGCATCGGCAGCCGCCCCACGAAGAACCGCCCCGGTAAGCACCGGGGCGGTTCTTCATGGGCGTGTTACTCGCCGCGCGAGATCGCGATCATCTCGTCGCGCGGGACGACCTTGATGCGCGCGCGCTCGTGCGGGGCACCGAGGGCGACCTCGTGCTCGTCGAGGCGGTGCCAGCCGTCGAGGTCGGTCCAGCGCACGCCGCGCTCCTCGAGCAGGGCGGGGATCGCCTCTTCTTCGGGGTGCGCGGGCTGCCACCACTCACCGGCGTCGTTGATGACGTGGCGCACCGTCTCCATGGCATCCGACTTGGTGTGCCCGATGAGGCCGACGGGGCCGCGCTTGATCCAGCCCGTGGCGTAGACGCCGGGCAGACGCGAGTTCGAGTCGGCGGCGAGCACCTGGCCCTCGTGGTTGGGGATGACACCGTGCTTCTCGTCGAAGGGAACGCCCTTCAGCGGTGAGCCGAAGTAGCCGACGGCGCGGTACAGGGCCTGGATCGGCACCTCGCGGATCTCGCCGGTTCCGACGACACCGCCCTCGGCGTCGGGCCGGGTGCGCTCGTACCGGAACGCGGCGACCCGACCCGCGGCATCCTTGACGACCTCGACGGGCTTCGCCCAGAAGTGCAGGTGCAGGCGACGCGATGCTTCTCCGCCGGAGTTGTTCACGCCCGGGCGGGTGCGCCACTGCTGCAGCACACGGTCGATGACCTTGACCTGCTTGTTGGTCTGGATCGCGGCCAGGGACGCCTCGTCGTAGTCGAAGTCCTCGTCGTAGACGACCATGTCGACATCGCGCAGCTCGCCCAGTTCGCGCAGTTCGAGAGGGGTGAACTTCACCTGCGCGGGACCGCGGCGGCCGAAGACGTGCACGTCGGTGACGGGCGAGGCCTTGAGCCCCTGGTAGACGTTGTCGGGTACCTCGGTGGGCAGCAGGTCGTCGGCGTGCTTGGCCAGCATGCGGGTCACGTCGAGAGCGACGTTCCCGTTGCCGATGACGGCGACCGACTCCGCCTCGAGAGGCCACTCGCGCGGCACGTCGGGGTGGCCGTCGAACCAGCTGACGAAGTCGGCGGCGCCGTACGAGCCGTCGGCGTCGATGCCGGGGATGTCGAGGTCGGCGTCGCGGATCGCGCCGGTCGAGAAGATGACGGCGTTGTAGTGCTGCTTGAGGTCGTCGAGGGTGATGTCCTCGCCGAAGCGCACGTTGCCGAAGATGCGGATGTCACCGCGGTCGAGAACCTCGCGCAGCGCGGTGACGACGCCCTTGATGCGCGGGTGGTCGGGGGCGACGCCGTAGCGCACGAGACCGTAGGGCGCGGGCAGTTGCTCGAACAGGTCGATCGACACGTCGAACTGACGCTCGGACTTCAGCAGAATGTCGGCGGCGTAGATGCCGGCGGGACCGGCTCCGACGATGGCGAGGCGCAGCTTCGTCATGGGTTCCTCTCGATCGCGATCGGGGGGGGTGGGGCGGAAAGGGGTCAGGCCGAGCGATCGGCCACGGCGCGGGCGAAGCGCGTCAGCGCTTCGCGCACGGCACCGTCGGGAAGCGGCGCGAGGGCGTCGATCGCCTCTTGCGACCACTGGTGCGCGAGGCGCAGGGTCTCGTGCGTCGTGTCGTGCTCGCGGAGCTCGGCAAGCGCGCCGTCGAGCACCGACGGGTCGGCTCCGGCGGCGATGCGTTGCTGGCCCTCGTCGATACGCGCACGAAGATCGGCGGATGCCGCGTCGGAACGGTGCCCGAGCAGCAGGTACGGCATGGTCGGCACGCCCGCGCGCAGGTCGGTGCCGGGGACCTTGCCCGTCTCGGAGGGATCGGGCGACAGGTCGATCACGTCGTCGAGCAGCTGGAAGGCCACACCTGCCTTCTCACCGAAGACGACCATGGGCTCTTCGAACTCTTTCGGCGCGCCGGAGTAGATGACGCCCGACTGCGCGGCGGCAGCGATCAGCGACCCCGTCTTGTCGGCGAGCACCTGGAGGTAGAAATCGACGGGCTCGTCGCCCTCTTGCGGCCCCACGGTCTCGTGCATCTGCCCGAGGACGAGGCGCTCGAAGGTGTCGGCCTGCAGCTGGATCGCTCGCTCGCCGCGGCGGGCCATGAGCTGGCTGGCGCGGGCGAAGAGAAGGTCGCCGGTGAGGATGGCGATGTTGTTTCCCCACACCGTCTGCGCACTGGGCACACCGCGACGCTTGTCGGCGCCGTCCATGACGTCGTCGTGGTAGAGCGAACCGAGGTGGGTCAGCTCGAGGGCCGTGGCCACCTCGACGACCTCCTTGGTCGTGCCCTGACCGAGCTGCGCGGTGAGGATCGCGAGCATGGGGCGCACACGCTTGCCCCCGGCCTCGTAGAGGTAACGGGCGGTGACGTCGGCGAGCTTGTCGGCGCTGCGCACCTCGCCCTCGAGCTCGGTCTCGACACGCGCGAGTCCCGCCTCGACGGTGGAGAGGAGGGTACGCGAACGCAGGCCGGCGAAGATGCGGTCACTCAGGCCCAGCTTGCCCGACAGGCGGGTGCCGGCCGCGGGCGGTCTCGGGGTCACGGTTTCAGCCTATCCTGGCGCGCCGCAGGCCCGCCGACGGTATCTCGACGGTTGACAGGGGTTACGAAGCCGGACGGATGCCGCGATGCAGCGCGACGATGCCGAAGGTGAGGTTGCGGTAGGCCACGTCGTCCCACCCGGCGTCTCTCATCCATCCGGCCAACGTCGGCTGATCGGGCCAGTCGCGGATCGACTCGTTGAGGTAGTCGTAGGCCTCGGCGTTCGAGCTCACCGCCTTCGCGACGATCGGCAGGACCCGGTCGTTGTAGAAGCGGTACAAGCCGTTGAAGGCGCGGGACGGCGGGTGCGAGAACTCGCACACCACGATGCGACCGCCGGGGCGCGTGACGCGCCGCAACTCGCGCAGCGCTCGACGCGGGTCGATGACGTTGCGCAGGCCGAACGACATCGTCACGGCGTCGAACTCGCCGTCGGCGAAGGGCAGGTCGGTGGCGTCGGCCTGCACGAACTCGAGGTTCGGCACGTCTCCGTGACGGCGACGGCCCTCCTCGATCATGCCGCGCGAGAAGTCAGCGGCGACGACGTGCGCCCCGCTCGGCACGAATGCCATCGACGAGGTGCCGGTGCCGGCCGCGAGGTCGAGGATGCGCTCCCCGCGCTGCGGGGCGACCGCGCGCAAGGTTGCGACGCGCCAGAAGCGGTCGTTGCCGAGGCTCAGCACGGAGTTGGTGCGGTCGTATGCGGCCGCGACCTGGTCGAACATGCCACTGACACGCTGCGGGTCTTTGCCGAGGTCGGCGCGGTTGGGGTCGCTGCTCACCCGTCGATTCTAGGCGCGCGGGCTCGAGGGGTCTTCGGGGGTTGCCATGGCGGCGAGACGTTCGAGCCAGGGGCCGGTCACGTCGTCCGAGAATGGGGCCTCGCGCGCGAGCACACGGCGTTCGAGGTCGAGGGCGGTCGCCTCCAGGTGCGCGACGATCTGCGCGGGATAGCCGTACTGCACGCGATGCTCGTCCCACTCGTCGCGGTCGTCGATCCAGGTGCCCCGGTCGTCGGTGCGGCGGACGACGTCGAGATCCATGTCGATGCCGCGGGGCACGCCGTCGTCGTGCCACCGTACGTCCCACCCGAGGTCGATGTAGACGGCCACCGGGTGCGGGTCGGCGTTGTGCGTGAAGGCCCAGTCGCCCGTTGCGGGAACCAGCGTCACATTGGGTTGACGGCACACGAACTCGGCTCCGGGGCGGGCACTGCGCCACCCCACCTGCTGGCCGAACCACTCGCCCCACTGGTCGGAACCGAGGTACACGCTGTCCTGGACCCAGTGCGGCGAGCCGTCCCACTTGCGCCACTCGAACATCAGGCGGGTGCCGGGGGCGGGTCGAGGATCCATGCTCGGAGTCTAAAACGCGCTCGGGCGCCGGCGTCTCGCTCGACGCCGAAGCATCGCGGTGCCGCGTCCGTCCCGCCGGACGCGGGTCTACGCTGAAACACGTGCTGGAACCCGCGGAAGACGTCGTGCCGCGCCTGCGCGTGATCACGCGCGAGCTGCCCCCCATGGACGATGTCCTGGCCTACACCACCCCCTACGACCCCTTGTTCTGGAGTCGTCGCGGCGAGTCCCTCGCCGCCTTCGGCGACCTGCTGACCCTGCGCTACACCGGGGAGCAGCCCGGCGATGCCACCGTCTCGGAGCGCTGGCGCGCGATCGCGGCCGCGGCGGAGGTCGACGACCCCGTGCAGCTTCCCGGAACAGGTCTCGTGGCCTTCGGGTCGTTCGTGTTCGATCCGCAGTCCGAGCGCGAGAACGTCCTGCGCGTCCCCGGCATGATCGTCGGCCGTCACAGCGGGCGTGCCTGGGTGACCCGCCTCGCTTTCGACGACACCCCCGACGAGCCCGAACCCGAGCTCCCACCCCGCTCCCCCTTCGGTCCGCACTGGTCCGCGACTCTCGGCCCGGGCCTGCAGACGGCGGAGGGATATCAGGATGCCGTCCGCCAGGGAATCGAGGCGATCGGTCGCCGCGAGGTGGGCAAGGTCGTCCTGGCGCGCGACATCACCGGAACCGTTCCCGCCGGCTCCGACCTGCGACGCCTCGTCCGCTCCCTCCTCGAGGGGTACCCGGACTGCTGGGTCTTCGCCGTCGACGGCCTGATCGGCGCGAGCCCCGAGACCCTCGTCACCGTCTCGGGCGGAACCGTGACCGCTCGCGTCCTCGCCGGCACCGTGGCGCGCGGCGGCGACGCCGACGCCGATGTCGCGGCATCCATCGCTCTCGCCCGGAGCACGAAGGACCAGGACGAACACCGGTTCGCCGTGCAGAGCGTCTTGAAAGCCCTCACTCCCCATACCTCGGCCCTCGCCGCCGCCGACGAGCCCTTCACTCTCAAACTCCCGAACGTCTGGCACCTCGCCACCGATGTCGAGGGCGAGCTGAGCGAGGATGCTTCGTCCCTCGACCTGCTCTCGGTCCTGCACCCGACGGCCGCGGTCGCGGGTACGCCCACCGCCGCGGCCATGGACGTCATCCGTCGCCTCGAGCCCTTCGACCGCGGCCGCTACGCCGGCGCGGTCGGCTGGACCGCTGCCTCGGGCGACGGCGAGTGGGCGATCGCTCTGCGATGCGCGCAGATCGATCGCGCCGCCCCCTCGTCGCCCACCGCGCCGATCACCGCCTACGCCGGAGCGGGCATCGTCGCCGACAGCGTGCCGGAGTCGGAGCTGCTCGAGACGCGCGTGAAGTTCCGCCCGATCGTGGAGGCGCTGGCCTGACTCAGGAGTTCGCGAGCCGCTGCTTCTCGACCTCGACGTCATAGTCTGCCGCGGGCCACTGCGGGTCGATGTCTTCGAGGGCGTCGATCAGCAACTGCTGAACAGCGAGGCGGGCGTACCACTTGCGGTCCGCAGGAACGACGTGCCAGGGAGCGATCGGCGTCGACGTGCGTTCGATCGCGACCTGGTACGCGTCCATGTAGGCGTCCCAGAGCTTTCGCTCATCGACGTCGGACGGGTTGTACTTCCAGTGCTTGTCGGGGCGCGCGAGCCGTTCGCCGAGGCGCTCGCGCTGCTCGTCCTTCGAGATGTGGAGCATGACCTTGACCACGCGGATGCCCATCTCGGCCGCCTGCGCTTCGAACGACACGATGGCGCCGTAGCGGCGCTCGATCTCCTCGGGCGGGGCGAGTTCGCGCACCCGTCCGATCAGCACGTCCTCGTAGTGGGATCGGTCGAAGACGCCGAGGCGACCGGCATCCGGCAACCGCTTCTCGATGCGCCAGAGGAAGTCGTGCTCGAGCTCTTCGGCGGTGGGCTTCTTGAACGAGGCGAGCTCCACGCCCTGCGGGTCGACCGCTCCGACGACGTGCCGCACGATCCCGCCCTTGCCCGCGGTGTCCATCGCCTGCAGCACGAGCAGCACCGATCCCGTGGCGGTGCCTGCGACGCTCTGCGCGAAGAGACGCTCCTGCAGTCCCTCGAGCGGTGCACGGCCCGCCTCGAGGTCGGCTCGGCCGTCGTTCTTGTCGCCGTCGTAGCCGGGCGTCGAGCGGGGGTCGATGTCGACGAGGCGGAACCCGGGCTCCACCCGCAGGGCGTCGGCGGCGGGCGTGGACCAGCGATTCTTCGAGCTCATAGGCTCATGCTGCCGCGGCATCCGGGATCATCGCCACCCGTTGACGGCCCGGATTCAGCGCGGGAGGGGGACCTCGATCAGCTGCCGGCCGCCGGTAGGGGCGGTCAGCACCTGGTCGAGCGCGACGCGCGTGGTGCAGCGGTGGTACTCCCACCCGAAGGCGAGGGCGAGCTGCTCGAGACGGGCCGTATGCGGGGTGTACTGCACGCGGGCCATCGCGTCGTCGCCGGCGACCTCGGCCACCTCGAGACCGTCGAAGATCGTGCCCCCGCCGTCGTTTCCGACGACGACCTGCAGTCGCGGCTCCGTCTCGCCGGGAGGCAGCATCAGCGCGCCGATGTCGTGGAGGAAGGCGAGATCGCCGAGCAGCAGGCGCGTCACACCGGGGCGCTCCTCGACCTGGCTGGCCAGAGCGACACCTGTGGCCGTCGCGATCGTCCCGTCGATACCCGCGAGCCCCCGGTTGGAGTGCACGGCGACCTTCTTGCCGCCGAGCAGCTCGTCAGCGACACGCACGATGCGCGACGAACCGAAGACGAGACGGTCGTGCGGCCAGGTCGCCCGCCAGAGGGCGTCGACCAGGGCGGGGCGATCGAGGGGCGCGCGCATGACCTCGACCTCGGCGTTGATCGCCCCGAGCCGCTCGTGCGGTACGGCGGAGGCGAGTCCGTCGGCGTCGGGGGCGGGCGGCGAGAGGTCGACGGTGCGGGCGCGAGAGGCGCGCATCCACTCCCCCAACCACGCGCGGTCGTTCTCGCCCGATCCGACGCGCACGGCGTCGACGGCCTGCGTCGTGCCGTTGAGGTTGACCGGTTCACCGGGTCCGCGCACCGCGAGCACCTCGACGTCGCCGCGCATGAGCAAACGGGTCACTTCGCGGCTGAGCGTGGGGCGCCCGAACACGACGACGCGTTCGACACGCCCGCCCAGCGCGGGGTCGTCCACGAGCGCTCGGTAGCCGTGCACGATCTGTCGCCCGAAACGCGAACCGCTGACGATCTCGGCGATGAGGGGGAAGCCCCCGTCGTGGGCCACCTGCTCCGCGGCGGCGCCCGCATCGGCGCCCGCGATCACGACCGTCCGCGGCCCGGGCTCGATCACGTACGCCGCCTCGACCTCGGGCGCCACATCGGCCTCGCCGATGCCTCCGCCGCCCTGGTACAGGGCTCCGGATCCGTCGGCGTCTTCCTCGGCGGGGTGAGCACCGGATGCCGCCCGCTCGGCCAACCACGACGGAACCGCGCCCGCGAGCGGCTCGCGGAACGGCACGTTCAGGTGCACGGGGCCGGCTGCTCGAGCGCCCTCCCCCAGAGCCGCGGCGAGCGCGGAAGCCGCCACGGCGTCGAGCTCGGCCGTCTGCTCCGAGGTCGCGTCGCCGTCTATAACCGCGGGGACCGCGAGGTCGGCTTCGAGGCGGACGGCGGAGCGGAACAGCCCCGGCTGTCGAGTGGTCTGATTCGCACCCACACCGCGGAGCTCGGGCGGTCGATCGGCGGTGAGCAGAAGCAGGGGCACCCCGGCGTGATGCGCCTCGAGAGCGGCCGGGACGAGGTTGGCCACGGCGGTGCCGGAGGTGCAGACCACGACCGCCGGCATCCCGGTCTCTCGTCCGATGCCGAGGGCGGTGAAGCCCGCGACGCGCTCGTCGATGCGCACGTGCAGGTGCACGAGTCCCTGGCGCTCGAGCTCGGCGGCGACCAACGCCAGGGCCTGGGAGCGCGATCCGGGGCTCACGACGAGGTGTCGGACGCCGCGCGAGACCAGCCCGGCGAGAAGGGCGGCGGCCGCGTCGGTGGCCGGCGCGGCCGCGCGCCGGGTGTCGAGGGGCATGGTTCAGCCGACGGCGCCGCGCTGATCGCGGGTGTCGTCGTCGCCCTTGCCGGGGGTGTCACCGGGGTCGGTCGCCTTCTTCGGAGGCTGCGGGTCGTCGGCCTCGGAATCGAGCTGTGACAGCTCTTCTTCGAGACGTCGGATCCGCTCGTCCTGCTCGGCGCGTGCCGACGCGGTCATGCGCCCCAGGAACTCGGGGTCGTCGTCGGGGGCGCGTCGCACGACCGTCTGGGTCGCGCGGCCTCGGCCGATCGCGAACCACAGGATGCCGCCGAGCACCGGAAGGAGGATGACGATCGCCAACCACGCGGGCTTGCTGACGCCGCGGTGACGAGCAGGGCTCTGCACGGCGCAATCCACGATCGTGTAGACCCAGAAGACGGTCGCCACGAGCGCCAGGATGAGAAGCAACCGTGCCATGACCCGATTCTACGTGTGCCGGCTGGGCAGCGGCCCGGAGCCGGCACGCGATCTTCCGCCGTCGAACGACCCGGGATGGGCGCCGAGGCGTCCGCCGTAGAATGAGGACATGCGCGCTCGTTCGGCCCTCGTCTACACGGTGCTGCGATTGCTCGCCTTCCTCGTGCCCCTCGGCATCCTGCTGCTGTTCCCGGTGTTCCAGGAGCTGCCGTGGCTCGCCGCGATCTTCGCCGCTCTGATCGGGTTGAGCCTGTCGACGCTGTTCCTGCGTCGTCCGCTCGACCAGGTCACCGGCGGTCTCGCCGAGCGACGCGCCCAGCGCACCGCGACCGGTCGCCGGACCGGCGCTCAGACCGACGCCGACGCCGAAGATGCGGTGGTCGATGCCACGCGCACCGACGTCGCCGAGGATCCGAGCGCGGCGGGCGAGGCTCCGCGCGGCTGATCGCCCCTCGAGGGTTTCGGTAGCCCGGTTCTCGCGCCGATGCCCGACGGCCGCTCCGCGCGAGGCGTCGTCAGAGCGCGAACGCTGCGAACAGGATCGCGCCGTAGGCCACCGACGTGAAGCTCGTCACCTGGAGCGCCGTGATGAGCTCGCGCGGGACACGGTAGGTCCACACGATGAGGATCGCCGCGAGACCGCCGAGCAGGGGGATCCCCTCCAGCCATGCCAGCGGGTACACCTGCGCCAGGAACGCAGCGATGCCGAAGGGCACCAGCACGAAGACCGTGAACAGCACCTGGGTCGCCCGCCGCCCGATGAGCACCGAGAGCGTGCGCTTTGCGGCGAGGCGGTCCTGGTCGATGTCGCGCAGATTGTTGGCCAGCAGCACGGCGCACGCGAGCAGACCCGCCGAGACCGCGCCGAACCACGCCTCCTGCGGCAGCGACAGCACCTGCAACCACGTCGTACCGAGGGTGGCGACGAGGCCGAAGAAGACGAAGACGAAGATCTCGCCCATCGCGTTGTAGCCGTACGGGCGTTTGCCACCGGTGTAGAGCCACGCGGCGACGATGCAGACGGCGCCCACCGGGAGAAGCCACCACTGCCCCGTCCGAATCACCAGGGCGAGCCCGATCACCGCGGCGAGCGCGAAGAACGACAGTGCGACGATCAGCACGGTCCGCGGCTTCGCCTTCTTCCCGCCGGTCAGGCGGCCCGGCCCGACGCGCACGTCGTCGGTGCCGCGGATGCCGTCCGAGTAGTCGTTCGCGTAGTTCACGCCGATCTGCAGGGCGAAGGCGACGGCCAGGCAGGCGAGCGCGATGACCCAGTGCAGGTCGTCATCGACGAGCGTGGCCGCTCCGGTACCGATGAGCACCGGCGTGATGGCGAGGGGCAGCGTGCGCAGGCGCGCCGCGGCGATCCAGTCGCGCGCGGTCGCCGGGGCGACGGCCTGCGGAGCACCCGTCTTCGCCTTCTGCGGGTTGCCGCCGGGACGACGCGTCTTGGCGGTGTTCGGACGCTTGCGAGACTGTGCTGCCACGAGGGGTCAGTCTAATCCCGCGGGTTCGGCGCGCCTTCGCCGACGAAGCGCCGCAGCGTCGCGCGGTCGGGCTTGCCGGAGCGCAGCGTCGGGAGCTCGTCGACCGCGACGACGCGGGCCGGCCGCGCGGGCGCTCCGACGGCCACGCCGACGACCTCGCGGATCGTGGCGAGCAGGTCGTGTTCGCGAGCCGCCGCGATCCCGGGCACCACCACGGCGGACCCCTGACCCCATGTCGCATCCGGGATCGGCACGACGACGGCGGATTCCAGCCCCGCGATGCCGCGCACGGCGGCTTCGACCCGGTCCAGCGAGACGTTGACGCCCCCCGAGACGATGACGTTGTCGAGACGACCGGTGACCTGCAGGACGCCGTGCACGATCTCGCCCCCGTCGCCCGTGCGGTACCAGCGGGTGCCGTCGACGCGGGGGAACACGGATGCCGTGCGCTCGGGATCCCCGAGGTACCCCTCGGCGAGAGTCGGTCCCGAAAGGCGTACCTCTCCGTCGACGATCGCCACATCGACGCCGTCGAGGGGCACCCCGTCGTAGACGCACCCACCGCTGGTCTCGCTCGAGCCGTAGGTGCGCACGATGCGCGCCCCCACGGCCTCGGCACGCTCGCGTACCGAGGGGGCGAGTGCCTGCCCCCCGATGAGGATCGCCTCGAACGAACGCAGCGCCTGGGCGACGGTGGCGTCGTGCTCGGCGGCATCCAGGAGTCTTTGCAATTGCGCCGGAACCAGCGAGGTATAGCTGGGGACGCGGGCTCCGTCGAGGTGCGAGGCCATGCCGAGGGCTGCGGCAGCGAAGGGCTCCGGGCGGAAAGGACCGGCGACGACCGCGGGCTCGCGATCGGCGAGGAGCGCCCGCACGATCACCTGGACGCCCGCGACGTAGCTCGCCGGGACCGCGAGCAGCCACGCGCCCTCCCCGATGCGGGCGGCCGTGGCGTACGCGCTGGAGATGAGGGCGTTGCGGCCGATCACGACCGACTTCGGCACGCCCGTCGAGCCCGAGGTCGTCACGACCGCGGCGGTACCCGGCGGGACCTCGCCGGGCAGGACCGCGCCGCCGAGGGCGACGGCCGGCCCGGCACCGAGGACGGCCGCGCGCAACGCCCGCAGCACGTCGCGCGGGTCGTCGGATGCCGGCGGGTCGAGCCTCACGCGCGGGTCCCGGCGATCAGTAGTGCCACGGCACGTCGGACCAGTCGGGGTCTCGCTTCTCGAGGAAGGAGTCGCGGCCCTCGGCGGCTTCGTCGGTGCCGTAGGCGAGACGCGTGGCCTCGCCCGCGAAGAGCTGCTGGCCGACCAGGCCGTCGTCGACGGCGTTGAACGCATACTTGAGCATGCGGATCGCGGTGGGCGACTTCGTCAGGATGGTCCGCGCCATCGACAGGGCTTCGCGCTCGAGATCCGCGTGGGGCACGACGCGGTTGACCGCGCCCATCTCGTAGGCGCGCTCGGCCGAGTACTCCTCGGCGAGGAAGAAGATCTCCCGAGCGAACTTCTGCCCGATCTGGCGCGCAAAGTACGCGGAGCCGTAGCCCGCGTCGAACGAGCCGACATCGGCATCCGTCTGCTTGAAACGGCCGTGCTCGGCGCTCGCGATCGAGAGGTCGCAGACCACGTTGAGCGAGTGCCCGCCTCCGGCGGCCCAGCCCGGAACCACGGCGATGACGACCTTCGGCATGAAACGGATGAGGCGCTGCACCTCGAGGATGTGCAGGCGTCCGGCGCGACCGGGATCGTGCACGGTGGTCTCGTCGGTCGAATACTTGTAGCCGTCGCGGCCGCGGATGCGCTGGTCGCCGCCGGAGCAGAACGCCCACCCGCCGTCCTTCGGGCTCGGACCGTTGCCGGTGAGCAGGACGACGCCGATGCGGTGGTCCTGGCGAGCGATGTCGAGGGCGCGGTACAGCTCGTCGACGGTGTGCGGCCGGAAGGCGTTGCGCACCTCGGGTCGGTCGAATGCGATGCGCGCGACGCGCCCATCGTGCGTCACGTGGGCGGTGATGTCGGTGTAGTCCGCGGCGCCGGGCGCCAGGGTCCATTCCGCGGGATCGAAGAGCTCGGAGACGGTCACCCGATCAGCCTACGCGCGGGGGCCGGGGCGTGCGGAGACGCCGAGAAGCTGGATTCTCGCCGGCATCACCCGTAGCCTGAACGACCCGACGATCGGAGTCATCATGGCGAAGAAGGTGTCGATACTGGGCCGCATCCGCGAGTACTTCCTCGGAGCGCCCGCACACGAGCAGTCCGAGGACGCGAGGCGGTCGCTGAACCACCAGAGCGAGACCGCGTACTACCAGGGCGAGGCCGCGAAGAACTGGACGGGGACGTCCGGGGGCGCGCAATTCAAGCCGTGACCGCGACGGCGCCCCGACATCGCCGGGGCGCCGTCGTCGTCACGCGTTCTTGCTGTCGCGCCAGCGCAGCCAGCGCTCGACGAGCGAGTAGTCCCAGTCCGGACCGCCGAAGCCGAGGGTGAACAGGCGCGTGCCGGCGTCGTAGAGGGCGTCGGCGACGTCTTCGTCGCGGTCCTTCAGCTCGTTCGAGACGACGAGGCCCGACAGGTCGCGCTGCTCGGCCTCGGCCCACTTCTCGATCACCCCGAACTTGTGCGGCAGCTCGTCGGGGGTGACGAAGCTGTGCCAGATGTCGGCATGACGGGCGACGATGCGCAGGGTCTTCTGCTCGCCCTTGCCGCCGATCATGACGGGGATCTTGCGGGTGGGCGCCGGGTTGAGCTTGCTCCACCGCGCGACGACCCGGTCGAGGTCGGTCGCCAGGGCGTTGAGCCGCGAACCGGCGGTTCCGAAGTCGTAGCCGTACTCGTCGTAATCGCGCTGGAACCAGCCCGAGCCGGTGCCGAAGATGAAGCGACCCGTGTCGCCGCCCTTCTTGCTGATGTGGTCGACGGTGCGGGCCATGTCGGCCTGCAGGTCGGGATTGCGGTAGCTGTTGCAGTTGACGAGCGCGCCGAACTCGACGCGCTCGGTCTGCTCGGCCCAGGCGGAGAGCATGGTCCACGACTCGAAGTGCTCGCCCTCGGGGTCACCGTAGAGGGGGTAGAAGTGGTCCCAATTGAACAGGACGTCGACGCCCATCTCTTCCAGACGAAGGACGGCGTCGCGGATGTCGGAATACTGCACGTGCTGCGGCTGGATCTGCACGCCGAGCCGGACGGGGGTATCGAAGAGCATGGCGTCAGCCTATGCCCGTGTCCGTGCGCCGGGACGGGTGGACCGCGGGGTCGATCGCACGTAGCGTGGAGGGCTACCGACGATCGGAGTCACCATGACGAAGAACGTGTCAAAGCTCGCGCGGCTGCGCGACTACCTCTTCGGTCCGCGCCGCACGCACGAGCAGGCTGAGAACGCTCGGCAATCGCTCGATTCGCAGAAGGACCTGTCGTCCTACACGGTCGAGCGCCAGACGTCCTGGTTCGGCGGGTTCGGCGGCTTCGGACCGCGCTGAGCGGCAGGATGAGGGCATGAGCACCGTCGCCCTCCCCCCGCTCTCCGACATCCTCGCGTCGGCGCGCGTCGTCTCTCTTCCGCTCGCCGCCCGCTTCCGGGGGATCGACACGCGAGAGGCGCTCGTGTTCGAGGGGCCCGAGGGCTGGGCGGAGTTCTCGCCGTTCGTCGAGTACGCCGACGTCGAGGCCGCGACCTGGCTCGCCGGAGCCATCGACTTCGGGTGGCGTCCATCACCGCCCGCCGTGCGCGACCTCGTGGCCGTCAACGCCACCATGCCCGCTGTCGCGGCATCCGAGGTGCCGAGGATCCTCGCCCGCTACGACGGATGCCGCACGGTCAAGGTGAAGGTCGCCGAGGCGGGCCAGACGCTCGCCGACGACGTCGCGCGCGTACGAGCGGTCCGCGAGGCGATGGGCCCCGAGGGGCGCGTGCGCGTCGACGCCAACGGCGCGTGGAACGTCGACGAGGCCGAGCGCGCCATCCACGCACTGGCGGAATTCGATCTCGAGTACGTCGAGCAGCCGTGCGCCGAGGTCGACGAGCTGGCCGCGCTTCGCGAGCGGGTCGGCTACCTCGACATCCCGATCGCCGCCGACGAGAGCGTGCGCAAGGCCGCCGATCCTCTTCGGGTGGCCCGCGCGGGCGCCGCCGATCTGCTCGTCATCAAGGCCCAGCCTCTCGGCGGCGTGCACGCAGCTAGAGAAATCGTCGCGCACGCGGGGCTCCCGGCCGTCGTCTCCAGCGCGCTCGACACGTCGATCGGTCTGTCGATGGGCGTGGCTCTGGCGGCCTCGTTGCCCGAACTCGACTACGACTGCGGCCTCGGCACCGCCGCGCTGTTCACGGCCGACGTCGTGGCATCCCCTCTTGTTGCGCGTGACGGGGCGCTGTCGCTCGAGCGTCCCCGCCCGCGAAGCGCCGATCTCGACCGGGTGGAGGCGAGCGAGGAACGTCGCGACTGGTGGATGGATCGCCTGCGGCGCTGCTACGCGCTCGTCGAGGTCACTCGAGGATGAGTCGCACGATCTGCGCGAGCCTCTCCCCGAGCTGAGCGCGCGAGGCGGAGGGAGACGTCCCCGTCATGACGGCGGTCTCGGCCGTCGAGATCCATGCCGACAGCAGAAGCTCGGTCGCGGCGTCGGCCGGCAGCCGAAGGGTCAGTCCTCGCGCCTCGGCGATGTCGCGGACGAGTTGCGTGACGCTCTCGCACAGCGCGCCGTTCGACGAGAGATAGGCGGCGGCGAACTCCGGGTTGCGCAGCGCCTGCACGCGCGTCTCGGCGCCCAGCAGAACGTCGAGCCGGTCTTCTCCCGCGACCTCGAGCACCTCCTGCACGAGATGCAGGACCTCGCCCGCGGCATCCAGGCCCCGGTCCTCGATCGAGGTGACGCGCTCGCGCACGGCGGCGATCGTCGACTCGGCGGAGCGCGCGCACAGGGCGAGGAAGAGCTCTTCTTTCGAGGCGAAGTTCGAGTAGAAGGCGCCGCGCGTGAAGCCGGCCCGGTCGCAGATCGCCTCCACCGAGGCTGCGTCGATGCCGACCTCGGCGAACATCTCGGCGGCGGCGTCCACGAGACGCGTGCGGGTGTTCTCGCGTCGTCGCGAGGGGGCGGGGGCGGTGTCGGTCATCCGCGTCTCCTGTTCTAGGTGGACGTCCAGCCGGGGTCCCACCCACGAGGTCTACGATACATTGATGTATCCGATACGGTGATGTATCGACTCGTTCACCGATCGTGGGAGCCGCCGTGTCGACATTCCTGTACACCCTGGGCCGCTGGTCGTTCCGCCACCCCTGGCGCGTGCTGACGGGCTGGCTGCTGGTCCTCGTGATCGCGGGCGGCGGCGTCGCCGTGTTCGCCAAGGGCACCGACAACACCTTCTCGATCCCGGGAACCGAGTCGCAGGCCGGTCTCGAGATGCTCGGGCGCACCTTCCCCCAGGTCAGCGGGGCGAGCGCCCAGATCATCGTCGTCTCGGCCGACGGCACGAGCGTGCGCGACCAGAACTATCAGGATGCCGTTCAGAAGGCGTCGACCGATATCGGTCGACTCGACTTCGTCGAAGCCGTCACCGGCCCCTACGACGCGCGCATCTCGGGCGGGATCTCCGACGACGGCCGAGCCGCGATCATCCGAATCCAGTTCGCCGGCGAATCGACCGAGGTGCCCGCCGCCACCAAGGACGCCCTGCGGGACGCGACCACCGCCCTGGGGCAGGAGCTTCTCTCGGGGTCGCAGGCGATCCTGGGTGGCCAGCTCTTCGCCACCGAGATCCCCGGCGCCTCGCTGACCGAGGCACTCGGCGTACTGATCGCCGCGCTCGTGCTCATGGTGACGTTCCGCTCGTTCCTGGTGGCCGGGATGCCGTTGGCCACCGCGATCCTCGGCGTCGCGCTGTCGATCGGGCTCATCTTCATCGCGACCGGGTTCGCGACCGTGTCGTCGACCACCCCGCTGCTGGCGGTCATGCTGGGCCTGGCGGTCGGCATCGACTACGCCCTGTTCATCGTGTCGCGACATCAGGACCAGACCCGCGCGGGGATGGACCCCGAGGAGTCGACCGCCCGCGCCGTCGGCACCGCGGGGTCGGCCGTCGTGTTCGCCGGCATCACGGTGCTCATCGCGCTCATCGGGCTGAGCTTCGCCGGCATCCCGTTCCTGACGACCATGGGCATCGCGGCCTCCGTCGCCGTGGCGATCGCGGTGTGCGTGGGCCTGACGCTCACCCCCGCGTTCCTCGGGTTCGCCGGACACCGCGTCGTGGGTTGGGGGTACAGCCGGTCGAAGGCCGCGCGCCTCCGACGCGGCATGTCGCCCCCGCAGGAAGCCGACGCCGACGCGGAGCGCGAGAGGGAGACCACCGCGGCAGCTTCGCGCGCCGGACGGACAGGCCCCGCCCAGCGCTGGGTGGGGCTGGTGACGCGGCATCCGGTCGTCACCACCGTCGCGGTGATCGGCCTGCTCGGTGTGACCGCGATCCCCGCGGCCTCGCTCGCCCTCACCCTGCCCAACGCCGGTCAACTACCCCAGGGCGACGAGGCGCGCGTGGCGTACGAGCTGACCGACGAGTACTTCGGCCCCGGCGCCAACGGCCCGCTCATCATGACCGGCACGATCGTCACCTCGAACGACCCGCTGAATCTCATGACGAGCATCGGTGACGAGATCGCGAAGATCCCGGGGGTCGCCAAGGTGGCCCTGGCCACCCCCAACGCGACGGCCGACACCGGCATCGTGCAGATCGTGCCCGAGACGGCCCCCGACGACCCGCGCACCGCCGACCTCGTGCGCGAGCTCCGCGCCGCCGAACCGCGCCTGTACGACCAGTTCGGCGTGCACCTGCTCGTCACCGGCTACACCGCCGTCACGATCGACATCTCCGACCAGCTGGGCGCCGCCCTGCTGCCTTTCGGTCTGTTCGTGGTGGGGCTGTCGCTCGTGCTGCTGATGATCGTGTTCCGCTCGGTCTGGGTGCCGCTCACGGCCGCCGGCGGCTATCTGCTGTCCGTCGCCGCGTCGTTCGGCGTCGTGGCCGCGGTGTTCGAGTGGGGCTGGTTCGCCGACGCTCTGCACGTGGCCAAGGTCGGACCGATCATCAGCTTCATGCCCATCGTCGTCATGGGCGTGCTGTTCGGGCTCGCGATGGACTACCAGGTGTTCCTCGTCTCGCGCATGCGCGAGGACTACGTGCACGCCGACCGCGAAGGCCGCACGCCGCGCGAGATCGCCCTCGGAGCCGTCCGCAGCGGGTTCTCGGCATCCGCCCGCGTGGTCGTCGCCGCCGCCGTCATCATGTTCGCCGTCTTCGTCGCCTTCGTACCCGAGGGGGACTCGAGCCTCAAGCCGATCGCCCTGGGCCTGGCCGTGGGCGTCGCGGTGGACGCATTCCTGGTGCGCATGACACTGGTGCCGGCGATCCTCGCGCTGCTGGGCGCGAAAGCGTGGTGGATGCCCCGTTGGCTCGACCGGTTGCTGCCGAAGCTCGACGTCGAAGGCGAAGCGGTCGAACGCGAGGTGCGCCTGGCCGACTGGCCGAGCGAGCCCTCGATCGCGATCGCCGCCGACGACCTGCGCACGGTCGGATCCACGGATGCCGAGGAGCCGGTCTTCTCGGACCTGTCGCTGCGACTGCCCTACGGCGAAACCCTGCTCGTGACCGGTGAGACCCGCACGACGCGAGCCCTGCTGCTCGCCCTGTCGGGACGGATGTCGCAGATCGATGGACGCCTGCGCGTCGACGGACTCCTCGTACCCGAGCGCGCCGGGGCCGTGCGCTCGCGCGTCGGCGTCGCCCTGCTGGACGACCCCACCGAAGCCGCGGCCGACATCGCCCGAGCCGCCTCGCGCGGCACGCGGGTCGTGCTGGTGTCGGACATCGACCGCCTCGACGACGATGCCCGGGAAGACGTGGCCCAGGTGCTTCGCCGAGCCGCAACCGATGCGCGCGAGCGCAGCGACGACGCCTCGTCGCCCTTCACGCTCATCGTGTCGGCCCGCGACGAACGCCTGGCTCTCGCCCTGCTCGCCCAAGCGCAGCGCCCCGACGTCACGACCCTCGCCCTGCCGACCCCGCGTCGCCACCGCCCCGAACCCGAAACCTTCGCCGATCTCTCCGAGGTGTTCGCATGACTCTCCCCGTCGAGCGCTCCCGTTCGCGCCGCCCCGTCACCTGGCTCACGCTCATCGGTGTGCTGCTGCTGCCCGCCGTCATCGGCGGCATCCTCGTCGGCGCGCTGTACAAGCCCACCGACCGCCTCGAGAACATCACGGCCGCGATCGTCAACGACGACAAGGCCGTGGAACTCAACGGTCAGCTCGTCCCTCTCGGGCGACAGCTGACCGGTGGCCTCGTCAAGGGAGCCGATGACCAGCCGAGCAACATCGACTGGGTCATCTCGAACGACGAAGACGCCGCGGCCGGCCTCAAGGACGGCACGTACACCGCCGTCGTCACGATCCCCGAGAACTTCACGGCCGCCTCGCTCTCCACCCGACCGGGCGAGACGCCCGAGAAGGCCACGATCGGTGTGCAGACGGCACCCAACGCGCGCGTCGTCGACGGCGCGATCACCGGAGCGCTGGCATCCACCGCCTCCGACGTCTACGGCAGCACGCTGTCGTCGCAGTACCTGAAGAACGTCTTCCTCGGGTTCACCACCCTGAGCGACCAGCTCGGCACGGCCGCGAGCGGCGCCCACCAGCTCGCCGACGGGGCCTCTCGAGCGGCCGACGGCGCCGGGAGCCTCCGCGACGGGCTGGGGCAGCTCTCCACCGGCGCAACCGGTCTGTCCGACGGCGCCGCGAAGCTCGCCGCGGGAGCCGGTCCTCTCGCCAGCGGCGCAGACCAGCTCTCGAGCGGCGCGGAAGCACTGGCCGGGGGAACGCGCTCGGCGGCGGCAGGGGTCACGAAGCTCGCCGACGGCAACGCCGAACTGGCGAAGCAGATCGGCGCCCTCGCCGCGCAGATCCCGCCGAGCTTCGCCCAGAACGCGCAACAGCTGGCGAACGCGGCGCCGCAGATCAGCTCCGCTCTCACCGACGCCGCGGCCGCCCTCCAGAAAGCGGCCGACGACTGCACCGGCACCCCCGAGCAGTGCGCGGCTCTGCGCACGGCATCCGACAACGCCAACGCGGCCCTGCCGAAGGCGAAACAGGCGGTGACGCAGATCGGCGACCTCTCGGCGGGGGCCTCCAAACTCCCCGCCGGTTTCAGCGCCCTCGCCGAGGCGAACCAGAAGCTCGCCGATGGCGGCTACGACGCCGCGAAGGGCATCACCACCATCGCCGGCGGCATGGACGGCATCGCCGGCGGAGCCACGAAGCTCGCCGACGGCGCCCGCCAGTTCGGCACGGGAGCCTCGGCCCTGGCCTCGGGCGCCGGGCAGGTGGCATCCGGAGCCTCCGACGCACAGACCGGAGCCGCCCAGCTCGCGGACGGCGTCAACCAGGTCGCGACGGGCACGACGTCGCTCGCTGACGGTCTGGACGCCGCGGTGTCGAAGCTGCCCACCTACACCGACGCGCAGGCCACGAACCTCGCCGACGTCGTCGCCGACCCCGTCTCGGCAACGGGAAGCAGCAACTCGCTGTTCGGTGTCGCGGCGGTGCCGCTGCTGGCGATGGCCGTGCTGTGGTTCGGCGCTCTCGCTTCGTTCGTGGTGTTCCAGGCGGTCTCGGCCCGCGCCCTCACCAGCCGTCGCCCCTCGGCGCTCGTCGCGCTGCGCGGGTTCACCCCCTCCGCGATCGTCGGAGCCGTGCAGGGACTGCTGGTCGCGGGCGTGGTGCAGGTCGCCTCGGACTACGACTGGGGCGACTGGGCCCGGTTCGCGGTGATCTGCATCGTCGCCGGCGTGGCCTTCGCGGCCGTCAACCAGGCGCTGGTCGCGCTGTTCGGTGGCGCGGGCCGCTGGGTCGCGGCGATCGTCGGAGCGCTGGCTCTGGCGACCAGCATCGTCTCGACGGTGCCGCCGGTGCTCGCGGCCTTCGCCACGCTGTTGCCGACCTCCCCCGCCTACAACGCGATGCTCGGCGCCCTCTCGGCCGTCGGTGGCGTGGGAGCGGGGGCCGCGGGTCTGGTGGTCTGGGCGGTGCTGGCGCTGGTGGTGACGACGCTGGTGGTGGTGCGTCGCCGCACGGTGTCGGCGCGGGCCGCGGTCGCGACCGCGGGCTGACCGGCCCGGGTCGCGCTCCCGCTCCCGCTCCCGCTCCCGCTCCCGCTCCCGCTCCCGCTCCCGCTCCCGCTCCCGCCTGTTGAGTGTTGAGTGTCCAAAACACCCGGACGAATCTCAAAACCGTCCGGGTGTTTTGGACACTCAACAGGCGGGCATGAGCGTCGACGGCCGCGCGTGGCGACTCCTCCCCGGCACCCGCGTTTTTGGAACCGTCCACAATCGGGCCGGTGAGGCACGCGGGCCCACGCCGCCACGCGCTGAAGTGGGTGCGTGCGACGCCGACCACTCCCCGCAGAACTCGGGACGTCCTTCACCGTGCGCGAGGCTAAACGGCTCGGGGTTCCGCGCGATCGGCTGACAGCGATGGACCTCAGCGCACCGTTCCATGGGACGCGCACCTCGATGGATCTCGCCACCACCGTCGACCGATGCCGCGCTTACGAGCCCAGGCTCACCGGGGCGCAGTTCTTCAGCCATCAAACCGCGGCGCTGCTGTGGGGCGTGCCGCTGCCCGGCCCCGCGCCGGAACACCTGCACGTATCGGCGATCGCGCCCGGGCCGGAGCCCCGCACGCGAGGCATCATCGGGCACCGACTCGAGATGTCGCCCGACCTCCTGACGCTGCGCCACGGCCTTCCCGTCGGGAATCCCGCCGAAACGTGGGCGCAACTCGCCCCTTCCCTCGGGGAGGACCACCTCGTCGCCGCGGGCGATGCGCTCCTGACGGCCGGTCTCGCTGATCACGCAGACCTGGTCGAGGCCGCCGAGCGCCCGCGCCGCCGGGGTGTGAAGGCGCTGGCAGCGGCAGTACCGTTCCTTCGTGCGGGAGCCGAGTCACCTCGCGAATCAGCCGTCCGTCTTGTGATCGTGCGCGCGGGCCTGCCGGAGCCCGAGCTGAACTGGGTGCTCCGCGACGCAGCGGGGCGCTTCGTCGCCCGCCTCGACATGGCCTACCCCGCCTACCGTGTCGCGGTGGAGTATGACGGGCGCCAGCATGCCGACCTGACGCAGTTCCGACGGGATGCCGACCGGTGGCCGGCCATCGCCGGACAGGGCTGGATCCTCATCCGCGTGCTCGACCACCACCTTCGCGAACCCTACGCCCGTGTCGTCGACCCGACGCGACGAGCTCTGATATCGCGAGGCTGGCCGGGCTCCGTCGCGCCCTCATGACCACCCGCCGCCCACATGGTGCGTGCAGCCGCGCAAACGCACGTTGAGTGTCCAAAACACGCGGACGGATTCGAAAATCGTCCGGGTGTTTTGGACACTCAACAGGGGGACGGGCACGGCGCGCGCCTGAGCGCTGCGCGGTGCCCAGCGGGCGCCCGCGCGGCGCGCGCGCCCGCGTCAGGTCGTCAGGCCGCTGTAGGCGTGCAGACCCTTGAAGAAGACGTTGACGATCGTGAAGTTGAACAGCACCGCGGTGAAACCGATGATCGACAGCCAGGCCGAGCGGGTGCCGCGCCACCCGCGGGTGGCGCGGGCGTGGATGTATCCGGCGTACAGCACCCAGATGACGAAGGTCCAGACTTCCTTCGTGTCGAAGCCCCAGAACCGGCCCCACGCGTCATTGGCCCAGATGGAGCCGGCGATCAGGGTGAAGGTCCAGAAAATGAACCCGACGATCGCGAAACGGTAGGCGAGCGACTCGAGCGCGTCGGCGTTCGGAACCGTGCGCAGGAAGCTGCGCTTCGTCTCGGCATCCGCGGGGGCTTCCGCGAGCTTGCGCTCACGCCGCGTCTGGATGAGCTGGACGACCGACAAGCCGAACGCCAGAGCGAACAACGCCGTCGCCAAGCTCGCGACGAACACGTGCACGACGAGCCAGACCGACTTGAGCGGGTCGGCCAGGGGCACGACCTCGACGTGGAAGGCGAGGGTCGCTCCGCCCAGCAGCAGCACCGCGAGGCCGGTCATGAGCGAGCCCAGGAAGCGCAGGTCGTACCGGGTCAGCACAGCCAGGTACACCGCGATGATCAGCAGCAGACCGGTCAGGGCGAACTCGTACATGTTTGACCACGGCACGCGTCCGGCGGCGACACCGCGCAACACCGTCGCGACGAGGTGGAAGACGAAGCCGAGCGCCGTGAGCACGGTTCCGAGGCGAGCCCAGAGGTACCGGGGCTGGCCGGAGGAGGTCCCGGATGCCGTTGAACCGGCGGATCCGCCGATCACTCCCCCGCCGCCCGCGGTGACGAGCTCGCGCGCGACGACCTCGTCTTTCGCCTTCAGCGCGAGGTCGGAGCGACGCGCGAGGTCGATGGCGTAGGCGAAGAACGCCAGCACGTAGATGGCGACCGCCGTCCACACCAGGAGGAGGGAGATCTCGTCGAGGAGAAGCGGGTCGGTTCCGGGCATGGTGTCAGTCTACTTTTCCGGTGTCGGGGTGGCTCTGGGTGGGAAGGGTCGCGCCGTGCTTGTCGGCGAGCTGGTCGACGGCGGCCGCGAGGGTCGGGTCTTCACCGCGGGCGAGGCCGGCGTACTCGATCTCGACGACGCCATCGCGCGGGGTCGCCTTGACCCACATGCGTCGGCGCGGCACGAAGAGTGCGGCGAGCAGACCGAACAGGGCCAGCAGCGCGAAGCCCAGCACCCAGGGGCCGGCGAGATCGCGGTGGATCGACAGCGAGGCGAAGCGTTTCACCGACTGCTCGTAGCCCACGGCTCCCGCCGGAGCCTCGTTCTCGAAGGTGATCGTGCCGAGGCCGTTGGGAAGGTCCTCGGTCTGGCCCGGCATGAGCTGGATCGCCGGGTTACCGCTGTCGCCGCCGGCGATCTGGGTCATGCCGGAGGGGTCGAGCGTGTACACCGACCGGGGCGTGCCGTCGTCGATGCCGAGGTCACCCTCGTACACGCGCAATGTGAGCGTCGGGTACTCGAGCGCACCGTATGTCGAGGTCAGGGCCCCCGAATCCAGCACGTCCATCGTCGGGTAGAAGAAGCCGAGCAGACCGAGCTGCTGCGGAAGCCCATCGGCCACTTTGATCACGCCGAGCGAGGTCATGTTGGCATCCTGAGGCAGGAAGGCGACCGAGTCGTGGAACACCTCTTCGCCCTGGGCGTTGCGGATGGTGACGGTCGGGGCATAGCCGTTGCCGAGGAGGTACACGCGATCGCCCTGCACGTCGAGGGGGTGGTTGACCCGCACTTCGCCGTCTTGTGCGTCGCCGCCGGGAGCCTGGGTCGTCACGTGCGCGACGAAGTTGCCGGCCTGCCCCGAACCGGGCTGCCCGGGCGGGACGTAGGTGACGTCGAACTTGTCGAGGGTCATCGAGTACGGCGTGAGGGTGTCGCCGCCGACGAAGCGACCGGGATTGAAGGAGGAGTAGTCGAGCAGGCTGTTGCTGAACGCCTGTCCTTCCACGAGCACGCGCTGACCGGTGTAGGTGAAGCCGCCGCCGACCCCCACGGCGATGAGGACGCCCACGAGCGCGCCGTGGAACAGCAGATTTCCGGTCTCGCGCAGGTAGCCGCGCTCCGCCGACACCGAGAAACTGCCCCGCGAGTCGTAGCGGGCCACGCGATAGCCGCTCTTGCGCAGCTGTGCGGCCGCACTGTCCACGGCGGCCGCGGCCGCGGCATCCGCGTCGCCCTCCACCTCGATCGTGCGAGTGCGGTGGTCGTCCAGCCGCGACAGTCGCGCGGGGGTGCGGGGAGGCTGTGAGCGCAGGGCCTTCCAGTGATGCTTCGTCCGCGGCAGCACGCACCCGATAAGCGAGATGAACAGCAGCAGGTAGATGGCCGAGAACCACGGCGAGCTGTAGACGTCGAACAGGCTGAGCTTGTCGAGCACCGGTGCGAGGTCGGGATTGTCGGTGAAGTACTGCGTGACGCCGTTCGGGTCGGCGGTGCGCTGCGGCACGAGAGAGCCCGGAACGGCCGCGATCGCGAGCAGCAGCAGCAGCACGAGGGCGGTGCGCATCGACGTCAGCTGGCGCCACCCCCAGCGCAGCCACCCGACGACCCCGAGGCGCGGCTGGGTGACCTCGTCGGCCGTCGAGTCGGCGTGGTCGGAGGGGCGCAGCGGGTCGGTCACGGTGTCACCTCGGTCGGAACGATCAGAGCGGGAGCTGGACATTGCCGATCACCCCCTGCAGGGTCGACATCCACTGGCCCCAGAACCCGGTCACCATGAGCAGTCCGAGCACGATCAGAAGCGCTCCGCCGATGAGGTTCACGACACGGATGTGCGTGCGAACGAACGCCACCGACTTCGTCGCCCACCCGAATCCGAGGGCGAGGAGCACGAAAGGGATGCCGAGACCCAGCGAGTACGCCAGCCCCAGGAGCGCGGCGCGGCCGGGGTCTCCCAGGTTGTACGACACCGACAGGATCGCCGTGAGCGTCGGGCCGATGCAGGGCGTCCAGCCGATGCCGAGGGCGATGCCCAGCAGCGGGGCACCGATGAGGCCGAGGTTGCCACGGGACTGCATCCGCACCGAGCGCTGCGCGAGGCCGAAGAGACCGATGAAGACCAGTCCCATGATGATGATGACGACACCCATGACGCGGGTGATGAGGTCGGCGTACTCGATGAAGAAGCGGCCGAGCGCTCCGCCGAGGACGTTGATCGCCATGAACACCAGGGTGAACCCGGCGATGAACAGGAGGGTCCCGCCGAGCAGGCGGCCTTTGCCGGAGGCGGATGCCGAACCCCCGCGCGGTGCGACGGCACCGCCGATATAGCCGAGGTATCCCGGCACGAGCGGCAGGACGCAGGGCGAGAGGAACGAGATGAGGCCGGCGGCGAGAGCGATGGGAACGGCGATCCACAGCGCCCCGTCGAAGACGAGGGCGCCCGGGTTCACGCGTTCTCCGCGACCAGCGTGCGCACGATCGACTCGAGGATCGAGGCCTCGGGCAGCTCGCCGACGATGCGGGCGGCGACACGACCCTGCTTGTCGAGCACGAGGGTCGTGGGGGTGGCGTTCAGCGGCGTCGCACCGGTGAACGCGAGCTTGAGCTGGGCGTCGCCGACGGCCATGGCGCTGGAGTACGACACCCCGTGGTCGCGCGCGAACGACAGGGCGGTGGCCGGCTGGTCGTAGGTGTTGATGCCGAGGAAGGCCACGTCCTGCCCCTGGAAGCTCTGGTAGGCCTGCTCAAGGCGCGGGGCCTCGATGATGCACGGACCGCACGTGGCGTACCAGAAGTTGACGACGAGCACCTTGCCGGCGAAGTCGGCGCTCGAGACGGCGGAGCCGTTGTCGAGGGTGCCGGCGAACTCCACGGGCTCCGTGCGGTTCTCCGGAGCGATCTCATCGGTCTGGAAGCCGTTGGCCGCGATGTAGCCCTTGTTGTCGCCCTCGCGGTACTGCGCGGCGAGCGGGTCTTCCGAGCACGCGGACAGACCCACGACGAGGGCGGCCGCAGCGGCGATCGACGCCGCGGCGGTGAGGATTCTGCGCATCAGACGGCTCCTACATCGACGGCTCCGGCGGTGCTCGCCGGCTCGGCGTACGCCACCTCGACCCAGCGCGGCGAGCCGTCAGCGCCGTCTCGCCGCTCGAAGCTCGTCACGCTCGACAGCGCGCAGCGGCGCTTGCGGGGGTCGTGGCGGGTGGGTTGGTGGGACAGGGCGAGGTGCGTCACCCAGATGGGGAGTTGGTGCGACACGACGACGACGTCGCCCGAGGGAACGCGATTCCAGGCGTCCGTCATCGCGGCGGTCATGCGAGCCACGATGCGCTCGTACGGCTCGCCCCAGCTGGGAACGGCCGGGCGGCTCAGGTGCCGCCAGTTGAGCGGATTCGCCAAGGCCTGTTTCATGCGCCGACCCTCGAAGACATTGGTCGGCTCGATGGCCCGGTCGTCGATGTAGGGCTCGATGCCGAACAGCTCTTCGAAGGGCTCGGCCGACTCCCGCGTGCGCTGGAGCGGCGAGACCACGAGGGCGTCGACCGCGCGTTCGAGGCCCTTCACGTACTCGGCCGCCTGGCGCGCCATCCGGCGCCCGTCGACGCTCAGGCCGAATCCGGGAAGCCGACCGTAGAGCACGCGACGGGGGTTGTGGACCTCTCCGTGGCGCACGAGATGAAGGCGGTCGGCGGGCACATCGCCAGTCTACGGGCGGGTTCTGTGGTCTGACTGAGTCCGGATGCCGGTTGCTTCGACGTGGAGATACCCCGTGGTCAGCCCATCAGGCGTCGCGTCGCGCGGATGCGGCCTCGTCGCGGTCGCCCGCGCGCTGCGAGGCGAGCAGTGAGCGCACGCGCGAGAAGACGAACCACGCGACGCCGATCGCGACAGCGGCGATGACCACGTACTGAAGGATCGAGGCGTACTCCTCGACGATGTGCCAGTTCTCGCCCAGCAGGAAACCCGAGAGCACGAAGATCGTGTTCCAGATGAGGCTGCCCGCACCGGTGAGCAGGCCGAAGCGCCACAGCGGCATCTTCGCCACCCCGGCGGGGATCGAGATGAGGCTGCGGAAGATCGGAATCATCCGCCCGAAGAACACCGCCTTGCCCCCGTGCCGCTCGAACCACGCGATCGTGCGGTCGACGTCTTCGGGGTGCAGGAGCGGCATCTTCGCGGCGAACGCGCGCAGTCGCGCCGCGCCGAGCCAGCGACCCAGGCCGTAGAGCATGAACGCACCGACGACAGAGCCGACCGTTGTCCACAGCAGCGCCTCGAACAGAGAGAAGGAGCCGCGGCTGGCGGTGAGCCCCGCCATCGGCAGCACGACCTCGCTGGGCAGCGGGGGGAAGAGGTTCTCGAGGGCGATGGCGACACCGGCGCCGACGGGGCCGATGATCTCCATGAGCGAGACGGTCCAGTCCGCGAGCGACGTCAGCCAGGACTGTTCGCCCCCGGAGCCGGAAGTCGACCGCATCGGGGCGAGAGAGAGGGTGGTGTCGGTCATCGGGTGCCTTCGCGCTCGGTGATCGGCCGCCCGGTGCGGACGCCCGCTCCCAGGGTAGGTCGCGTGTGCCCGCGCTACCTGGGGGTTGCCCCCGAGCGGATCAGGATGCCGAGACCCCGGCGCCCACGAGGGCTGCGGCGACGAACCAGACCGCGACGACGGCGACGACGGTGACCAGCGGCACCCAGAACGCGAGGCGACGACGAACGAGTCGCACGATCGCGACGATCACCCCGATCACGAGGACGACCCAGGGCGAGATGACCGCCGTCCAGAAGCCGATGTTCATCAGCCCGGTGTTGCAGGTCGTCGAGCCGCAGGCGTCGGACGCGAACGCCAGGAGCACCCCGGCGTACGAGGCGGCGAGCGCCAGAAGCGGCAGCAGCACGAGCAGCACGATCGTGAGGGCGACGTCCCACCCGCGTGAGGTGCGCGCCGCCGGTTCCGGCCGAAGCGTACGGAACGACTCGGGCGGCATCGAGAAGGTCACGCCCCCATCGTAGGTTTGCGCCGGGTCGGGTGAGGACCACGCACGTAGACTGGTCGATCGTGAGCGAACGCGTCCTGGTCAACCAGCTGAAATCCCTCCCCGCCGGCCCCGTCGAGGTGTCGGGATGGGTCGAAACCGTGCGCGACCAGAAGAAGGTGCAGTTCGTCGTCCTGCGCGACGAGACCGGCGCCGTGCAGTTGGTCAACCCGGCGACGCGTCCCTCCGAAGAGACGGAGCAGGATGCCGCCGCCCTCGCCTTGACCGAGACGATCGGGGCCCTCGCGACCGGCACGTTCCTGACCGTGCGTGGCGAGCTCAAGCACGACGAGCGCGTCAAGCTCGGCGGCGTCGAGATCAAGGTCGGCGAGCTCGAGATCGCGGCCGCCGCAAACCCCGAGACCCCGATCGCCGCCGACAGCAGCCCCGACAAGCGGATGGACTGGCGCTTCATCGACCTGCGTCAGCGCCGCAACAACCTCATCTTCCGCGTGCAGACGACCCTCGAGCACGCCATGCGCACGTACTGGGTGGAGCGCGACTACATCGAGGTGCACTCCCCCAAGCTCATGGCATCCCCCTCGGAGTCCAACGCCGAGCTGTTCGAGGTGCCCTACTTCGAGGACAAGACGGCCTACCTCGCGCAGAGCCCGCAGTTCTTCAAGCAGATGGCCCAGGTCGCCGGCTTCGGCAAGATCTTCGAGATCGCGCCCGCCTTCCGCGCCGACCCCTCGTTCACCAGCCGTCACGCGACCGAGTTCACCTCCATCGACGCCGAGATCAGCTGGATCGACTCCCACGAGGACGTCGCCCGGATGCAGGAGGAGCTCCTGCACACGGCGTTCCAGGCCGTGGCCGACAAGCACGGCGACGAGATCCGCGAGCTGTTCGGCGTCGAGGTCGAGGTGCCCGCCGTGCCGTTCCCGCGCATCCCGCTGGCAGAGGCCCGCGAGATCGTCGCCGCCCGCGGCTACGACATCCCCCGCACCGACGGCGACCTCGACCCCGAGGGCGAGCGGCAGATCGCCGCGCACGTGCGCGAGACCTTCGGCCACCCGTTCGTGTTCATCACCGACTACCACCCCGAGATCCGCGCCTTCTACCACATGCGCGACGAAGAGACCGGTCTCACCAAGTCGTACGACCTGCTGTTCAACGGCGTCGAGATCACGACCGGCGCGCAGCGCGAGCACCGCGTCGACGTGCTGATCGAGCAGGCGAAAGAGAAGGGTCTCGACCCCGAGCACCTCGACTTCTACCTCGACTTCTTCCGCTTCGGCGCCCCGCCGCACGGTGGCTTCGGCATGGGCCTCGCGCGCATCCTGATGCTGATGCTCGGCGAGTCGTCGATCCGCGAGGTCACCTTCCTCTTCCGCGGACCCACCCGCCTCGCTCCGTAAAGGTTCGAGTGGACGACGCCCGGGGTTCACCCCCCGGGCGTTCGTGCGTCACGCGCTCTCTTTAGCGTGAGCAAATGGTCGCCGTCACCCCCGTGGATCCGACACCCGTCGGGGAGTCGCCGGGCCCGGGGTGGTCCATCTCGCTCCGGGGCGTGCACCGCGAACGCGCCGGAGTGCCGGTCCTCCGCGGCATCGATCTCGATGTCGCCCCCGGCACGATCGTCGCCGTCGTCGGGCCGTCGGGCTGCGGCGCCTCGACCCTGCTGCGCGTCGTGAGCGGCACGCAACGACCGGATGCCGGCACGGTGACGGTCGAGGGACGCTCGGGGGCTGCAGCGCCGCGCATCCCGGAGGTTCGCGACCGCACGCCCGTCGCGCGGTTCGGACGCGTCCGTGCGGCGATCGTCGCAGCGGCTCGGCACGCCGGCGATGACGACCCCGAGAAGGAGACCGATCGACTCCTCGACCTCCTGGGCCTCGGCTCCGCCGACAAGAGCGTGCACCGCCTCTCGCTCGGTGATCGGCAACGCTGGGCGCTGGCGCGCACGCTGGCCGGGCGACCCCGGGCCCTCCTCCTCGACGACGCGCTCGCGGCGCTGCACACGACCGCGCGCGCCGAGATGCGGGACCGGCTGCTCCGCGAACTCCGCGACCGAGGTGTCACGACCCTCTGGGCGACGCGAGACACCGCCGAGGCCGCGGCCGTCGCCGACCATCTCGTCGTCATGGACCGAGGCCGCATCGCGGCCGCGGGCGGTCCCGACGAGGTCTATGCGCGCATCGCGGATGCCGCGGTAGCCGAGGTCCTCGGACCGGTGAGCGCGGTCCCGGGGATCGTCGAAGGTCTGACCGTCGAGGTGTGGGGCCAGGAGCTCCCGCTCGCGGAGTCCGCGCACGACGGTCACTGCGAGGTCGTCGTGCGCCCCGAGAACGTCCTGCTGGTCGGAGCGGATTCGCCCGGGGTAGATGGAGTGGTCGAGGACTCGACCTTCCTCGGCAGCGTCCGCCGTTCGACGATTCTCACCAGCGATGGAAGCCGCGTCGTCGTCGAGCACGCTCCGGGACGACGACTCGAGGACCGGGACGCGGTACGCCTCGCGCTCGCGATCGTGCCGGCGACCGTTCGCCCGATCGGCTGACCGAGAAGGGGGCTCCGGTGCACTGCCGGAGCCCCCTCCCCTCAGCGGCGTCCCTGGCGACGGCGTCGGGTGAAGACGATCAGGACCGCGCCACCGACGGCCGCGAACGCCCCCGCGACGATCAGCCCGGGAACGGCAGAGACATCCGCACCGGTCTTCGCCAACGCTCCCGACGTCGATGCCGCGACACCGCCGGGGACGCGCACGTCGTCCTTACCGATCGGGCCGGGCGTCAATTGCTCGGGGGACGAGCCGTCCGAGGGCCGAGGCTGCGGTGCCGGCTGGCTCCCGGATCCCGGATCCGACGAGCTCTGCGGAGCGTCGGCCGCGACGACGCCGACGCGCACGAGCGCGCCGAGGCCGCGACGGTCATCCACTTGGAGCGCCACAGCGGTCTGCGCCTGCCCGTCGACCGCCTGCGCGTTCAGCGTGACGACCGCCGTCCGCCCCGCCACGGCGAAGCGGGTCCCCGCCGGCACCGCCCCCGCAGGAATCGTCTGCCCGGCGACCGTACCGCCACCGGTGGTCAGCGTCGTACCGGTCGACGTGACCTGCAGGCGCACGTCCCGCAGCGACACCTCCATCGCCGTCCCGGGGTACAGGACGAGGTCGTCCACCCCCACCGAAGCCGCCCCGGCGGAGCTGGCTGTCTCGATCCCCCGCACGCTGATCTGGCCGGCGAAACCGTCGGTGACCGTCTGCGCATCGGCGTCGGCCGATGCGGCGTGCGCGGCCTTCGTCTCCCCGGGTGCGGACACGAAAGCAGGTGCGATGGCCGAAGGGCCCACGGCGTCGACGGCGAAGGCGTAACGCGGAGGGAGCGGTGGCGCGCTGGTCGTCGACGGCTCGGGAGTGGGCGTCGGCGCGGCCGCCGCGGGAGACCACCGCACGACGCCGAGGCTGACCGCGGGGTAGGCGCCCGTGAGGTCCTCGTAGCGCAGCGCGGTGATCAGTACGCTGCCGTCACTCTGCGTGACGCGCTCGTTCAGGTGCACCCGCACGCGCGGCGAGCCCGTGGCATCCAGGCCCGTGTAGAGGTCGGTTCCCGTGTTGATCCAGATCCCGTTGACGAAGACGGCGGATCCGGTGTCGGCGAAGCTCACGCGCGACGAGCCGTCGCCGTCCACCGAAAGACGCAGGCCGTAGACGCGTAGGGCCGACCACATGTATTCGCCGACGGAAGATGTGTCCGGCACCTGGCGGAACGATCCCACCGACACCGCGCTCGACCCGTCGGCCGCGTGAGCGACGGAGACGTCTGCAGCGGAGGATGCCGGGGCCGTCCCGCTCACCGCCTGCGCGGCGACCGAGCCTTCGGCCTCCAGGCGGGGAGCTCCCGGGATCAGCGCGGCCCCGTTCGGCGCCGTGACGGTGACGCCCGAGACGAGGGCGGGCGACGCAGACGCCGCGGGAGCACACGCCACCACGCCGAGACGCACGCGCCAGATCTCCGACCACCCCGCTTCGGCCTCGATCCGCAGGGCCGTCACCTGGGCTCGACCGCGGTCGATGGTGCGTTCGGCGACGACCAGCCGCGTCGACCCCCACGTGGCGGACGTCGGCAACGCGACCGTGTATCCCGCCGACAGCTTGGACGGATTCAAGACGTCCTTGCCGTCGACCGTCAGCGTGTCGAAGGTCACCGACGTGCTCCCGTCGGTCCCGCAGCTGGCACGCAGGCCGGTGAAGGCGACAGGGACGCGGTCGCGCAGCTGGAACAGGCCGCTGTCGATTCTCGTCTGCGCTCCGTCGGAGGCCGCTCGGGCGGTCAACCCCGTCGCGCGGGTGGTGTTGAGCTTCAGCGCGTCGCCGGTCTCCGAGAGGGAGTTGTCGGCGGTCGCCCCGCTGGTCCATTCGCTGAGGGGCGCGGGCTGCTGGAGCGCACCGCCGTCGGCATCGAGGATCTGGATGCCGGAGGCCGAGGTCGAGGGGATCGACACCGCTCCGTTCGCGGGGACGGCGCCCGCGACGGCGGCTGCCGTGATGAGCGCACCGACGATGGCGGCGAGAAACCGGGTACGGGGTCGCGGGGTCACTGGTCTGCTCCGAATCGATCGAGGAAGTCGGCGCCGTTCGGAATGCCGACACCGGTGACCGGGTCCCACCCGGCCGCGGTCTGCAGGGACTGGGGCCGGGTGTCCCACAGGTAGAGGGTCTCGAGCCACAGCTGACCGGTGCTCTCGTCGCGGCGGTACCACGTGCCGGCTGACGCGGGAACGACGTCGCGAATCGCGCTCGACCCGGCCAGGGCGTACAGGAAGGGCGCGGCAAGACCGACCTCCACCCCGGTGCGCGCCTTGGCGATCGCGACCATGCTCGCGACCATCGGCGTTGCCAGGCTCGTGCCGCCGTGGGCCTCGTACGACAGTGCCCCGTCACGCGGCACCGCGACGGTGAAGCCCGTGTTGGGATCGGCGAGCGAGGCGACGTCGGGGACGAGTCGCCCCGATCCCGCGTGCGCGATGCGCTCGCTCTGCCAACTGGGGCGCGGGTAGAAGGCCGACTCCCCGCCTCCGGCGCCGTAGAGGAAGCCCGGCGGGATGATGCCACCGTTCTGGGCGAAGCGGGTCTGCACCTCCCACCCGGATTCGACGGCGATGCGATTGTCGGCGTCGAGGCCGATGCTGGCCCCGCCCACCGCGGTGACGTACGGACTGGAGGCCGGCGTCGCCACGTCGGTCTCGTCGTGGTGGTCGCCGGCGAGGGAGTAGTCGCCGTCGTTGCCGCTCGAGGCGAAGACCGACACACCGCGGGACGCGGCTTCGACCAGCACGCGGTTCAGCAGGGTGCGGTCGGCATCGGTGTCGAGCTCTTCGGGCCCGCCGAACGAGAGCGAGATCACACTCGGGGTGACGGGGGCTTCGACGGCGTCGAGGACGCGCAGATAGAGCGTCGCGGCGAGGCAGTCGTCGGCCCCCCAGTAGACGATGTCGGCGTCAGGGGCCATCGCGCGCACCGCCTGCACGTCAAGATGCTGCTCGACGGTCCACGCCGAGGGACCTCCGCAGCGGGTGACGTCCGGGTTCGCGGAAGCGTGGTGGGTGTACTGCCCCTCCCGGAGAGCGGGCAGACCCTCCCGCGCGAAGTACGCGTCCGTGTTCGCGGCGACCGTGTCATCGTCGAAGACTCCGACGATCGCCACGGTCGCTCCCGCGCCGCGCGCATCCGCCGGGAGCTGGTGGATCGCGCGCAGTTGCGTGGGCCCGTACCCGCACAGCGCGTTCGAGCGATGCTCGACCTGGACCGACGACGGCCACGACGACGAGAGCGTCTGCCCCCAGTACGCGGCGCAATCGTCGCTGCGCACGGGCGCGGCGTCGGTGCTGGGGCTCATCGCGTCGGTATCGACGAGACCGGCGACGGACTCGATGGCACCGGCCTCGCGAGGAACGGACAGATCGCGGGTGGGAGCGAACGCCGCGCGACCGTCCACGGTCGTCTCACCGAAGGAGGTGTCGAAGGCCGAGGCGAACGCCGACGCCGGCCCGGTCACCGAGAGCGCGCGGATGCTCTCACGGTCTCGGACGATCTCGATTCCGGCCGTTTCGAGCCACGAGCGCGCCGCACTCGCCTCCGCGGCCGTCGCCGAGTCGGTGAGCAGCACGGTGGCCGTCAGGCGCGCGTCGAGCGACGCCTCGGGGGCGGCGGAGGCCCATCCCGGAGCGGTCGACACGAGGATTCGTCGACCGTCGGGGGAATCGGTGGATGCCGCCGGCGGGGCGCTGCAGGCGGTGGATGCGACCGCTGCTGAGAGCAGCAGAACGGCCAGGGAAGTCGTCGGTCGACGACGGAGGCGTGGGGGCATGGACAGCTTTCTCGATCAGTGGCTCGGGTGAACCGATCGAGAGCTTATCGATATTGAGAACCGTTATCACAAACGGGCAAAAGAAAGCCCCCGTCGGGGCCGAGCCCGCTCAGAACGGGTAGTCGACCGAAGACCGCTCCGCCACGACGGAGCGCACGAAGGCCGCGACCTCCTGGTGGGCGGGATGCACCTGGTAGCGCTCGAGCGCGTCGACGTCGGCGAACTCGCTGACCAGAGCGACGTCCCAGTTCGACTGCGGGTTGACGACGTTGCGCCCCACCTCGATGTGCTGGATCTCGTCGATGACCCCGTCGAGGGCCGACAAGCGCTCGGCGATCTGCTCCGCGTGCAGCGCACGCGTGTCGGCGTCGTCCGCCGAGAGCTTCCAGAGGACGATGTGACGGATGCTCACGCGGAGGCTCCTTGGGTGTCTGCCGCGAGGAGGGCGGCGCGGAGACGGTCGGCCGAGACGCGCCAGTGCGCGTGAAGCTCCCCGTCGATGAGGACGACGGGGATTTTCTCCCACCACTTGTCGTAGAGGGCGGCATCGTCGGCGATCGAGGCCTGCTCGATCGTGACGCGGTCGGCGACTCGCTCGGGGAGCTCACCCACGACCGTCTCGACGATCTGCTCCGCCACATCGCAGAGGTGGCAGTCGGGCTTTCCGATCAGCGTGAGAGTCGTCACCCTGACCATCCTAGAAGGCGGGGGAAGGGCGAGAGCCGGTGCGCGACGCGCGTGTCCGCTCGCTGGTCAGGACTCGACGTCGTAGCCCGAGGCGATCCACTCGCCCGTGCCACCCTCGACGTTGGTCGCATCGTGTCCGCGCGCCGTGAGGGCTTCGACGACCCGCGCCGAGCGACCGCCGGCCTGGCAGATCACGTCGAACGGCTCTCCGGGGAGTTCCTCGAGGTGCTCGCCGATGGTCGACATCGGAAGATTCACGGCGCCGGGAACGTGACCCGCGGCGAACTCGTGCTCCTCGCGCACGTCGATCAGGGGGCGTTCACGCCCCGCGTGCAGGTCGTGGACCGAGATGGACTGCATGCTTACCTCCGGAGAGACGAACGGCACCGGATACACGAAGCGCCCGTCGCGAATCGGACAGGCGCTCGGTGTGGTGGCCGCTTTACTTCTTGTTGCGGCGCTGGTGACGAGTCTTGCGAAGCAGCTTGCGGTGCTTCTTCTTCGCCATGCGCTTACGGCGCTTCTTGATGACAGAACCCACGGAAAACCTCACTAAGTCGGGGTCTGGGTGCCGATTTCGGCCCCCGGGAACAGCAGGCGTTGAAAAAAAGCCTCGGATCAGTCTAGCCGACGTCGGACACCGGTCGTTGCACGGCATCGGCGACGGCCGATTCGGGCACCCGGTAGCTGCGTCCGAACCGCACCGCCGGAAGCTCGCCCGCGTGGACGAGACGGTAGACCGTCATCTTCGAGACGCGCATGAGTTCCGCGACCTCGGCGACCGTCAAGAACCGCACGTCCGGCAACTCGGCCATCGTTCACCCCTCGTTCCGGGTGAACTCACCCTCCTGATGCTGAGCACACTCTAGGGTCTGGCTGGGACGGCTGTAAACCTATGGGCCCACTGTGACGAATGTGATGAGCGGATGCCGGGATTCCGCGGCATCCGCGGGCTCATCGCCCCGGCAGCTTGCGGAACGCGGTCGAGAAGGAGTGCTTCACCGACGCGGCGGCGCGGCCCACGACCTCGGCGGCGTGCATCGCCGAATCGGGAAGGGCCGGTTCGTGGTCGTCATCGATGGAGAAGAACGGGACGAGCCAGTCGTCGACCTCGTCGAGAGGGGCGACCGCGAGGCTGTAGTAGCGGTGTTGTCCCTCTTCGCGCACGGAGACGAGCTCCGCCTCGCGCAGCACCTTCAGGTGCTTGGAGACGGTCGGCTGGCTCACACCGAGAGCGGCGACGATCTGCGAGACGCTCGTCCCCCGTTCACCACCGGTTACCCGGTCGAGGAGCAGCTGAAGGATGTCGCGACGCGTTCCGTCAGCGATCACGTCGAAGATGTCCGCCATGGCATCAGATTAGCGGCGCCCCGGCCCGAGTACCATGATTCGGGTTCGGGCACCGAAGGGAGCGGCGCATGGCGGCGACGCCGAACGAGGCTCGACTGGCCGTGCGACTGCGTCGCATCGCCTTCGAGGCATGGGACCGATTACGCAATCTCACGACCGCGTCCCCCGCGCGTTTCGCGGTGCTGGTGTTCGTGACGCTCATCGCCCTGTTCACGGCGCTCTTCTCTCTGCCCGCCGCCTCGGCGACCGGTGTGCGCCTCCCTTTCGCCGACGCGCTCTTCACCGCCGTCTCGACGATCTGCGTCACCGGATTGTCGACGCTGAACATGTACTCCGACTTCTCCCCCCTCGGACGCGTCATCACCTACATCGGCGTCAACGTCGGCGCCCTCGGTGTGCTGACCCTCGCCTCGATCCTCGGGCTGGTGATCTCCAAGCGCCTGGGTCTTCGCGCGAAGCTGATCGCCGCCGGCGACAGCAACCCCCTGCGTGTGCACGGCGGTCCGGTGAACGAGGGGCAGACCGTGCGTCTCGGCGAGGTCGGCCAGCTGCTGCGCACCGTGGCGCTGTCCACGCTCGTGATCGAGGCGGGACTCACCGTCCTCATCTACCCCTCGCTCGTCGTCGGCGGGATCAGCCCGCTCGTGGCGCTCTGGGAGGCGCCGTACTACGCGGCGATGGCGTTCACGAACACGGGCTTCGTGCCCAACGCCGACGGCCTCACACCCTTCGCTCAGGACTACTTCCTGCTCACGGTGCTCATGGCTGGGGTCTTCCTCGGCTCGATCGGCTTCCCGGTGATCTTCACGCTGTGGCGGCACTACTGGCGCTTCCGCCTGTGGTCCCTGCACGCGAAGCTCACCATCATCACCACCGTCGTGTTGTTCTTCGCCGGAGCCGGGGTCATTCTGCTGCTGGAATACGACAACCCCCTCACATTCGGAAGCATGGATGCGTGGGACACCACGTTCCAG
This sequence comes from Microbacterium sp. SL75, assembly GCF_026625865.1. Classification (NCBI taxonomy): domain Bacteria; kingdom Bacillati; phylum Actinomycetota; class Actinomycetes; order Micrococcales; family Microbacteriaceae; genus Microbacterium; species Microbacterium sp. SL75. The sequence continues at coordinate 614,697 of NZ_CP113067.1, forward strand.
GCGTTCTTCCTCTCGGCCATGACACGCTCCGGCGGGTTCAGCGTCATCAACATCGGCGACCTCAACGGGGCCACCCTGATCGTGGGATCGATGCTCATGTTCGTCGGCGGCGGATCCGCTTCCACCGCGGGCGGCATCAAGGTCACGACCCTGGCCGTGCTGGCTCTGGCGGTGTTCTCCGAGGCCAAGGGCCGCCCCTCGGTGCAGGCCTTCGGTCGCCGCATCCCGAGCGACGTGCAGCGGGTCGCCCTCTCGGTCGTCGCGTGGGGCGCGACCATCGTCGCGATCTCGACGGTCACCATCAGCCGCATCACCGACGCCCCCATCGAGCACGTGCTGTTCGACGTCGTCTCGGCGTTCGCGACCGTCGGCCTGTCGACGGGCCTCACCGCCGAGCTCCCCGAAGCCGCGAAGTACGTGATGGCGGCCACGATGTTCATGGGGCGCATTGGTACAGTGACACTCGCTGCGGCAGTGGCTGCGTCGTCCCGGTCGCAGCTGTACGCGCTCCCCGTGGAAAGGCCCATCGTTGGTTGAACGCATCCGCAGTGACGCGCCCGTCCTGGTGATCGGACTCGGCCGCTTCGGCGCCGCCTGCGCCGGCGAGCTCGACCGACTCGACCGCGAGGTCCTGGCCGTCGACGGCAACCTCGAGCTCGTGCAGAAGTGGTCGGAGCGCGTCACGCACGCCGTCCAGGCCGACGCGCGCAACATCGACGCCCTGCGGCAGATCGGCGCCCAGGACTTCCAGGTCGCTGTGGTCGCCGTCGGCTCGCTGATCGAGGCGTCGGTGCTCATCACCGCCAACCTCGTCGACCTCAAGGTGCCGCAGATCTGGGCCAAGGCCGTCTCGCAGTCGCACGGCAAGATCCTCGCCCGCGTCGGCGCCAACCACGTCATCTACCCCGAGGCCGAGGCCGGCGAGCGCGTGGCCCACCTGGTCAGTGGACGGATGCTCGACTTCATCCGTTTCGACGACGATTTCGTGCTCGCCAAGATGTACCCGCCCAAGCTCGTGCGCGGCGTGGGCCTCAACGAGTCCGGCGTGCGGTCGAAGTACAACGTCACCGTGGTGGGGGTGAAGAGCCCCGGCCGGCCGTTCCGCTACGCCGAGGCCAACACGGTCGTCACCAACCACGACCTCATCATCGTGTCGGGGACCAACTCCGACATCGAGCGGTTCGCCTCGCTCGATCGCTGAGCCGCGGCGCCCGCCTCAGGCGTCGATGTCGAGAGCGACCTCGACCTCGTCGTCGACGGCGAGCCCCTCGGCATCCTGAAGTGCTTTCTTGACCGGCACGACGTAACCGCCGTCCTTCGGCCAGAGCGCGGTGGTCGCGGTCGTGCGGCCGATCGTCACGGATGCCGGGATCATCCCCCACCCGTAGGTCACGACGGGGGCGATCTCGGCGATCATCGCGGCCTCAGCTGCGGGCACCGAGACGAAGTGGAACGGCGCGGGGCCGCGCCAGTACCAGATCGTCCCGGTGAACCGCAGGTGCACGGTCAGCTCCCGGCGGCCAGTTCTTTCGCGCGGGCGAGGGCGGCTTCGGCGGCGGTGGTGAAGGCGTCGTCGAGTCGGGCGTCCTGCAGGACGGCCACGGCGCGCTCGGTGGTGCCCTTCGGGCTGGTGACGCGGCGACGCAGCTCGGCGGGATCGACATCGGCGGATGCCATGAGAGCTGCGGCCCCGATGAAGGTCTGCTCCGCGAGCAGGCGCGCCTGGTCGTCGTCGAAGCCCATCCGCACGGCGGCCCGGGTGAAGTCCTCGACGAGGAGGAAGACGTAGGCGGGACCGGAGCCCGAGATGGTCGAGAGGGCATCGATCTGCGACTCGGGGACCTCCAGGACCGAGCCCACGGTCTCGAAGAGCGCCCGGACGACGGCGATGTCGGCGGCGGAGGCCGCGGGTCCGGCGGCGAGGCCGGTGACTCCCTTTCCGACCAGCGAGGGGGTGTTCGGCATCGAGCGCAGGGTGGCGACGCCCTCGCCGAGACGAGCGGCGAACGTGTCGAGCGTGACGCCCGCGGCGAGGCTCACCACGATCGCGCCGGGGCGCAGATGCGGGGCGATCTCGTCGAGCAGGTCGGGCACCATCGCGGGCTTGACTCCCACCAGCACGATGTCGGCGGCGGCGACGGCGTCGGTGTTTCCCGCCGGATTCGCCTCGAGAGCGACGCTGGTCACCCCGTCGAGGTCGACGAGTTCGGCGGCCTTCGCGATCGAACGGTTGGTCGCCGTCACCCCTCCCCCGGTGAGTCCGGCCGCGACGAGGCCGCGGAGGATCGCGCCTCCCATGGAACCGGCTCCGAGGATCGCGATCGGGGGCAGCGAGGTCGTGGCATCCGTCATGCGAGCCAGTCTACGAACCGGACTCTCGCGGCGGGGCAAGTCTGAGTGCGACCGAGAGGGGCGCGCGTTAGAGTCGGGAAACGGTGTGCCGGAGCACCGGCGAGCGATACGGAGGACTAGCGATGACTCTCTTCGACGGCATCACCGCGCGCCTGGTCGAGACCGACCGGCTGGGGGTGAATGTGCTCGAGCGCATCGGCGACGACCCCGCCACCGCCCCCGAGCACACGGTCGTCTTCGTGCACGGCAACGTCGCCTCCTCGCTGCTCTGGCAGGAGATCATGCAGGACCTGCCGAGCGAGCTGCGCGTCGTCGCCGTCGACCTGCGCGGCTTCGGTCGCACCGAGCACAGCCCCATCGACGCCACCCGCGGCGTCCGCGACTTCAGCGACGATCTCCACGCGACGCTCGAAGCCCTCGGCATCGCCTCCGCTCATCTCGTCGGCTGGTCGATGGGCGGGGCCGTCGTGCTGCAGTACGCGCTCGATCACCCCGTTCTCTCTCTCACGCTGCAGTCGCCCATCTCCCCCTACGGCTTCGGGGGCACGCGGCGTGACGGATCTCGGCTGAACGACGAAGACGCCGGCGCCGGTGCGGGGGCGGCGAACCCCGACTTCGTCCAGCGACTCATCGACCACGACACCACCGACGAGGCCCCGACCTCGCCGCGCGCGGTGTTCCGCTCCGGCTACGTCGCCGCGGGCTACCGGAGCGAGCACGAGGACGTATGGGTCGAGGCGATGCTGTCGACCTCCACGGCCACCGGCAACTACCCGGGCGACTCGGTCGTCACCTCGACCTGGCCGGGCTTCGCCCCCGGCACGACCGGCGTGCTCAACGCGCTGGCGCCGAAGTACCTCGATGTCTCGGGCATCGTCGACCTCGAAGACAAGCCCGCGATCCTGTGGATCTACGGCACCGCCGACGCGATCGTCTCGGACGCCTCGTTCTCGGACGTCAATCACCTGGGCGCGCTCGGAGTGGTCCCCGACTGGCCCGGCGCCGATGTCGCCCCCGCACAGCCGATGGTCTCCCAGACGCGCGACGTGCTCTCCGCTTACGCGGACAAGGGCGGCGAGGTCACCGAGGTCCCCGTCGAGGGGGCCGGACACTCCGTGCACCTCGAGCGCCCGGCGCAGTTCCGCCGAGCGCTGCTGACGCACATCGGCTACGTCGGTCGGCCCGCCGATCCGGCGCCGCCGACCGAGGCGATCATCCTGCGCTCGGCCGACTGACCCGTCCCCGACTCGCCCGTTCCCCCGGAGGTCCCCGTGGAGTACTGCCTGTTCACCGAGCCCCAGCAGGGCTTCACCTACGACGATCAACTCGCTTTCGCGCGCTCGGCAGAACAGCACGGCCTCGACGGCTTCTTCCGCTCGGACCACTACCTGCGCATGGGCCCGGGCGATCCCCGACCGGGCCCCACCGACGCGTGGACGACCCTCGCCGGCCTCGCGCGCGAGACCTCGCGCATCCGCCTGGGCACGCTCGTGTCGTCGGTGACGTACCGCGTCCCCGCGATCCTCGCGATCCAGGTCGCACAGGTCGACGCCATGTCGGGCGGACGCGTCGAGCTGGGCCTCGGCACGGGCTGGTTCGAGCGCGAGCACGCGGCCTACGGCATCCCCTTCCCGGCGAAGCGCTTCGACCTGCTCGAAGAGCAGCTCCAGGTCGTCACGGGTCTGTGGTCGACTCCGGATGCCGACACCTTCTCGTTCCGCGGAGAGCACTACGCGCTCGACGAAGCGCCGGCGCTGCCGAAGCCGGTGCAGTCGCCGGTGCCGGTGATCGTGGGCGGCGGCGGCCCGAAGCGCACCCCCGCTCTCGCCGCGAAGTACGCCACGGAGTTCAACATCGGCTTCGTCGCGGAAGACGTCGTGGCCGAGAAGTTCGCCGTCGTCCGCGCCGCGTGCGAGACGATCGGCCGCGACCCGCAGACGCTGAAGCTCTCGGTCGCGCTGCCGACCATCGTCGGCTCGGACGAGGCCGCGATCGAGCGGCGCGCTCAGGCGATCGGCCGCACGCGCGCGGAGTTCGACGACGGTACGAACATCGTCGGCACACCCGAGCAGGTCGCCGAGAAGGTGGAAAGGCTGCGGGCCCTCGGCGCGGAGCGGGTCTACTTCCAGCTCATGGACTTGCGCGACGTCGATCACGCCGATCAGATCGGCGCCGAGGTCCTGCCGCTCCTCCCGCGCTGAGCGCTCAGCGGCGGTTCTCGAAGAACGCCCGGAGCTGTGCGGCGGCCCGCTCCTCGTCGACCCCGCCGACCACCTCGACGCGGTGGGGAAGACGCCGATCGCGCAGGACGTCGTACATGGATCCCGCGGCTCCCGCCTTGGCATCCCACGACCCGAAGACGACGCGCTCGACGCGCGCCTGCAGGATCGCCCCCGCGCACATCACGCACGGCTCGAGGGTGACCACGAGCGTGCACTCCGCCAGGTGCCACGAACTTCGGTTACGGGCGGCCTCGCGCAGCGCCACGACCTCGGCGTGCGCGGTGGGGTCGCCCGTGGCCTCGCGGAGGTTGCGACCCTCGCCGATGATCCGGCCGGTGGAGTCGACGACGACGGCTCCCACCGGGACGTCGCCGTCGACTTCGGCGGCGTCGGCGAGCTCGAAGGCCCGCCGCATCGCGGCGAGGTCTGCGGCGGTGGGCGTCACGGGAGCTCCGAGAATCGACGGCGGTGGGGTGCGGGGGAAACGGTTAGCCTTGAGCCTATGCGTGTCCACGTCGCCGACCACCCGCTCATCACCCACAAGCTCACGGTGCTGCGTGACGTGCAGACGTCGTCGCCGGTGTTCCGCCAGCTCACCGAGGAGCTCGTGACGCTCCTCGCGTATGAGGCGACCCGCAACGTGCGCGTCGACCCGATCGAGATCCAGACCCCGGTCACCAAGACGATGGGTGTGAGAATCAGTGAGCCCCGGCCGATCGTGGTGCCCATCCTGCGCGCCGGCCTCGGCATGCTCGAGGGCATGGTGAAGCTCCTGCCCACCGCCGAGGTCGGATTCCTCGGCATGGTCCGCGACGAAGAGACCTTCGAGCCGACGACCTACGCCGAGCGCCTGCCCGACGACCTCAGCGACCGCCAGTGCTTCGTGCTCGACCCGATGCTCGCCACCGGCGGCTCGCTCGGCGCGGCCATCAAGTTCCTGTTCGCGCGTGGCGCGCAGGACGTCACCGCGATCTGCCTGCTGGGCGCGCCCGAGGGCGTTGCGGCGATCGAGAAGCAGGTCGAGGGCCACGACGTCACTCTCGTGCTCGGCGCCGTCGACGAGCGCCTCAACGAGAAGGGCTACATCGTGCCCGGTCTCGGTGACGCCGGCGACCGTCTCTACGGCACGGCCTGAGCGCCCACCAATCGAGCGAACCCGCTGAGCCGCGCGACCCCTTCGGGGGTCCGCGGGAGATCGTCGAGCAGAGCGGGCGAGTACACCACGTAGGCGGCCTGCATCGCGCGTGAGATCGCGACGTTGATGCGATTGCGCAGCAGCAGGAACTCCAGGCCGCGCGGAGCCTCCCGGCCCGACGACGCGGCGAGGGTCAGGATCGCGACGACCGCTTCTTTGCCCTGGAAACGGTCGACCGTCCCGACCGGGACATCGGCGAAGCCCGCGGCGGCCAGGGCCTCTTCGACGGCGACCTGTTGTGCGTTGTAGGGGGTGATGACGATGATGTCGTCGGCCCGCAGCGACCGGGGAGCATGCACGATGGCGGAGTCCCCCGCTCCCCCCTCGGCGCCCGTCCACTCGCGCCCCACGAGTTCGGACACCAGGCGCGCGACCTCAGCGGCCTCTTCGTTCGAGAACGTCGAGTTGCCGCGGTGCCGCACGGGACGAGGGTGGACGCCGGGGTCGACGCCGTCGAGACGGCGCAGAGCGGTGGAGGGGTGCGAGGCGAGACGCCCCTCGTACGACAGCCGTGAGACCGGCTCGGCGACGGCGGGGTGCATACGGCGCGTGCGCGCGAGGAAGTAGCCGAACTCGTCCGGCACCACCTCGGCACCGTCGATGATCCACCCCAGGGCCGAGGTGTCGACGGGTTCGGGGTGCGTACCCTGGCTGACCTGCGGCAGCTGCTGCGGGTCGCCCAGCAGCAGGAGACGCTGCGCCGCGAGCGACACCGCGATGGTGGAGGCGAGCGAGAACTGCCCCGCCTCGTCGATCACGAGCAGATCGAGGCTCCCGCGCGGGATACGAGCCTCGTGGCTGAAATCCCAGGCGGTCCCCCCGACGACGAAGCCGGTGGAGGCGTTCTCGGCGGTGAACGACGCCACGCCGTTCTTGGGCAGCACCGTGAAAGCGTGCGGGGCACTCGGATCTTTCGGCGCCTTCCCGACCCGGGATGCCGGCACCCCGGCCGCGATGACCTGATCGAGCATGTGCTCGATGGTCGCGTGGGATTGCGCCACGACCCCGATGCGGTAGCCGCGCTCGGCGACGAGGCGCGCGATGACGTGCGAGCCCACGTAGGTCTTGCCCGTGCCGGGAGGGCCTTGGACGGCGAGATAGCTGTGGTCGAGGTCGGCGACGCTACGCGCGATGGCGGTGACCTCGTCGTCGCCGGTCGCGCTGTCGACGCTCGTGACCGGGGAGAGTGCCCCCGACAGCGTGCGCGGCGGGACGCGACGCAGGATGTCGGCGGCCGCGCCGTCGGGGATCCCGGGGGCGGCGGCGAGGACTCCGTCGGCCCATGCGTCGATCGCTTTCTGCTGATTCCCGGCGCGCGGGGGTGCGGGCGGGGTGAGGGCGAGCGGCAGGTCGCGCCAGGTCGCGCCGTCGACGGCGGTCTCTTCGACGATCGCTCCGTCGTCGAGCACTTCGCGCACCGTCACTCGGCGCGCACCGTGGATCCATCGGGGGCGCGTCTCGAGCGGGAAGGGCGCGGGAAGGTCGTAGACCGCGAAGGGCTCGCCGTCCACGCTCACGCGCGTGCCGGGTGCGACCTCGCCGCGGAGCTCGACGAGACGGCGCTCCGATCCGCGGCCCGACTCGGGGAAGTGCCAATCGGCGACGACGCGCGAGCGTGCCGCGTCGACCACGACGACGTCACGGGTCTCTTCCCAAACCGAGAGCGGCTCGCGCAGACGCAGGAAGTGCGTGGCCCAGTAGGTCTTCTCTTCGCGCGGGTAGTAGTCGATCGCGGCCGCGGCGAGACGGAGTGCGGTCGCGTCGGGTTCTGCCGCATCGCCCGCCCAGCGCTGCAGGGCCGTCGCGCGGGGCGACGGCTCGTAGGCCTGCTCGTCGGGCTCGGCTCCGCGCGCGGGGACAGCCCCCGACTCGCGCGCGCGATCGACGAGCCAGTCGCGCAGGCGCCGGGTCGAGACGCAGTCGTAGCGGTTGTAGTCGGCCAGGTCGTCGAGCACGCGCTGCGCCGCGACCGCATCGCCGTCGGCAGCGAGCGCGCGGGCCTCGACGTACTTCACGATCGAGTCGTCGCCGCGCTGCACGTCGCTCGTACGCACGTCGTCGCCCATGTACAGGGGCTCGAGCTTCTTGATCGAGTACGAGCGCGACCCCACCCGCAGCGCTCGACGCACGACCGGGTAGAGGTCGACGAAGACGCCGTCGCGCAGGAGCCGATCCACGTCGGCCTCGCGGACGCCGTAGCGGGCGGCCATCGTGAGCAGGTGTGTCGGCTCGTAGGGGGCGTAGTGGTAGATGTGCATGCCCGGGTGCCGCTGGCGTCGCAGCGCGACCATGTCGAGGAAACGCTCGAGGGCGGCTCGCTCTTCGTCGAAGGTGTGCGCCCAGAGCGCTCCGTAGACCTCGCGGGTGTCGACCCACCCGAAGAGGTAGTCGATGCCCCAGTGCTCGCCGACGCCCTCGGTGTACAGCGGGTCGCCCTCGAAATCGAAGAAGAGGTCGCCGTGGTCGGGCCGCGGGAGCACGCCCAGCGACTTGGGCGCGACGATCTCGAACGTGGGCACCGCGTGGGCGGGCTGGTCGGCGCCCGGGATGCCGGCCGGGCTGTCGAGCTGCAGGCGCGCCTGCGTGCGCAACGAGACGAAGGTGTCGACGCTCATGGCCGCGGGCGGCGCGGGCGCGACCGCCAACTGATCGATCGTCTCGATGCCGCCCGCCCGCAACCGGTCGCGCTGGACGGGCCGCATGCCCGCGACGAGCAGAAGGTCGCGGTGGGCGACGACCTCGAGCTCACAAGTGGCGCATCGGCCGCACGCGATGACCCCGAGATCGCCGCGCGGGTCGCCCCAGGCGATCACGGGTCCGGCGGTACCGAGGTCGACACGGCGGTCGGCGATCAGGGCGCGCAGGCGCTCGCGGCGGAGGCCGAAGACCGGGAGCAGATCGTCGAGGCGATGCGTGCTCGTCGACCCGTCGCCGAGCAGCAGCTGCACCTCGTCGGAGCGCGGCACGCCGAGACGATCGAGCTGATCGACATAGGCGGCGAGCTGCATGAGCGCCGTCACGCGCGCGCGGCGCGCCAGCTTGGTGTCTTGCACGATCCATCGGCGTGTTCCATCGGACGACGCCTCGGGCTCGCGCACGAGGAAGTCGGCGAACCCGACGAATTCCTCGGTGGCGAACGCGGCCTGATAGACCACCTCGATGGACGGGTCGGCGAGGGCCTCGTCGGTCAGGCGCACGGCTTCGGCGAGCGCCTCGGCGTCGGATGATCGCGCCGCGGGGATCTCGCGCACCGCCGAGCCGAAGCGGGCGCGGTCGTCGTCGAGCACGCGCAGCTCGTGTGCCGTACCCAGCCGCGCCGCGCGCTCGAGGGTGGCGTCTTCGGGGTCGTCGACGGGGGCGGTGCGTCCGATCTTGGCGTCGATCGCGCGCAGCCACGCGAATTCGCACTCGGCCGCCGCCTTGAGGTCGCTGGCGCTCCAGACGATCCGCCCGTCTTGCTCGATGTACCGCATGGTGTTCACGCTAACCGGGGCCGCCGACATCGGCCGCCGACCGTCCACGGGGAGGTCGCTCTCGCAACCGGACTGCCCACCGTCGGAGGGTGCTGACAGACTGAGGGGGTGATCACCGATCTGCCGTTCGAGAACGTGTACCGGCACGGGTTCGCGCGCGTCGCCGCGTGCACGATCCCCGTCGCGGTCGCCGACCCCGCCACGAACGCCGACGCCGTGCTCCAATCGGCGCGCGCCTGCGACGCCGAGGGGGTCGCCGTCGCGGTCTTCCCCGAGCTGTGCCTGACCGGCTATGCGATCGACGACCTCGTCATGCAGGATCCCCTGCTCGACGCCGTCGAGACCGCCCTCGAGCGCCTGCTCCTGGCATCCGCAGACCTCCTTCCGGTGCTGCTGGTGGGCGCGCCGCTGCGCCAGGGCAACCGCCTGTTCAATTGCGCGGTCGTGATCCACCGGGGCCGGGTGCTCGGCGTCGCCCCGAAGGCGTACCTGCCCACGTACCGCGAGTTCTACGAGCACCGCTGGTACGCCCGCGGCGACGACCAGGCCGGGCAGCACATCCGCGTCGCGGGCCAGACGGTGCCGTTCGGACCCGACCTTCTGTTCGATGCGGTCGACGTGCCCGGTCTGACCCTGCACGCCGAGGTGTGCGAAGACGTCTGGGTTCCGATCCCGCCGTCATCGGGGGCGGCACTGGCCGGGGCCACGGTGCTTGCGAACCTCTCGGGCAGCCCCATCACGATCGGGCGCGCCGACGACCGCAACCTGCTCTCGCAATCGCAGTCGATGCGGTGCCTCGCCGTCTACGCCTACGCGGCCGCGGGCCAGGGCGAGTCGACCAACGACGTCTCTTGGGACGGCCAGACCATGATCTACGAGAGCGGCCAGCTGCTCGACACGACCGAGCGCTTCCCCGACGGGCCGCGGCGCAGCGTCGCCGACGTCGATCTCGACCGGCTCCGTCAGGATCGCCTGCGCCAGGGCACGTTCGACGACAACCGCCGCACCACGGCCCCCGCATTCCGCACGGTGCCGTTCGAGCTCGCACCACCGGCGACCGATCTCGGTCTGCGCCGTGCCGTCGACCGCTTCCCGTTCGTCCCCGACGACCCCGCTCGCCTCGCGCAGGACTGCTACGAGGCCTTCAACATCCAGGTGTCGGGGCTCGTCCAGCGCCTGCAGGCCATCGGCAACCCGCGGCCGGTGCTCGGGGTGAGCGGCGGACTCGACTCCACGCACGCCCTTCTCGTCATCGCGCGCGCCATGGACCGGATGGGGCGTCCGCGTAGCGACATCCTCACCTACACGCTCCCCGGCTTCGCGACGAGCGAGAAGACCAAGCGCAACGCGATCGCCCTGGCGGAGGCCGTCGGCGCCTCGATCGAAGAGATCGACATCCGTCCCGCGGCGACCGAGATGCTCTCGCGCATGGGACACCCCTTCGCCGCGGGACGACCCGTGCACGACGTCACCTTCGAGAACGTGCAGGCGGGGCTGCGCACCGACTACCTCTTCCGTCTCGCGAACCAGAACGACGGGATCGTCGTCGGCACCGGCGACCTGTCCGAGATCGCGCTCGGGTGGTCCACCTACGGCGTGGGCGATCAGATGAGCCACTACTCGGTGAACCCCGGGGTGCCGAAGACCCTCATCCAGCACCTCATCCGCTGGGTGATCTCCTCGGGAGAGCTCAGCGACGACACGGTCCAGGTGCTGCAGGCCGTGCTCGACACCGAGATCAGCCCCGAGCTGGTGCCCGCGGGGCAGGACGGCCGCATGCAGTCCACCGAGGACCGCATCGGCCCCTACAACCTGCACGATTTCACGCTGTACCACGTCCTGCGCTTCGGGTTCCGGCCGTCGAAGATCGCCTTCCTCGCGGCGCACGCCTGGAATGATCCGGATGCCGGCGCCTGGCCGCCCGGCTACCCCGAAGAAGAGCGCCCGGCGTACGACCTCGTCACCGTGGCGAGATGGCTCGAGGTGTTCCTGAAGCGCTTCTTCGGGTTCGCGCAGTTCAAGCGCACCGCGATCCCGAACGGGCCGAAGGTGTCGCCCGCCGGTTCGCTCTCTCCGCGCGGAGACTGGCGCGCCCCCTCCGACGGCAACGCTCGCGCGTGGCTCGCCGACCTGCACGCGGCGGTGCCGCAGGCCTTCCGCGGCGACTGAGCCACGGCATCCGCTCGGGGCACGCCCCGGCCCTGGCGACGCGGACTACCAGCCCATCGAACCGGGGACGCCCTTGAACGGCCCCGCGAGGTCGCTCGTGACCCAGCCGCCGTAGAACCCGCCGGGCTGCGGTTTCACCGTCTCGCCGCCGAGAACGACGCGGTCCATGGGGCCCGCGTAGACGGCCACGCGGTCCTCGAGCAGCTCGTACCCCGGCATGGGGTGCGGGTAGTTCCAGGCGGCGCGCGGCGCAACCGCTCCCCCTCCCCCGTGCACGTCGAAGTACCGGGCGCCGCCTTTGAACTCGCAGAACGAGGCGCCTTCTCCGAGGGTGAGGGCATCGCCGAACGCGGCGATCGGCACGTAGTACACGGGCGGATGACTGGTCTCGAGCACCCGGACGACGTCGTCGGTGTCGGCGATGCGCACGCCGCCGAAGTCGATCTGCACGCGCTTGCGGACGCGCTCCAGCCGCGGGGGCCGAGGGTAGTCCCACACGGATTCCTGACCGGGGCGGACGGGGTCGGGTACGGGGCGCGGCATGCGCCCACGCTACGCCGCGATCTGGACACTCGGGCGATTCCCCGGATACCGGCTCAGGAAGCGCACAGGTTTTCGGTAGCCTGGAAGTCGAGGGGGAACAGTGAGCGAACACAGGACGACGCCGGTCGGGCGGCGCTATCGCGTCTACCAGATCGTCGGCATCGTGCTGGCCGTGCTCTTCCTCGCCCTGGGCGTCGCCGCCTACCTCGCCGGCGGAGGGCCCGTCATCGCCGCCATCGCCGTCATCGGAGGTCTCGCCGTGCTCATCGTCTCGATCATCACGATGGTGCGCTCGTGAGCGCTCCCGAGACCCCGGGCGGCCCCGACGGGAAGAAGAAGTACCCCGCGGGCACCGTCGTCATCTGGATCGCCGGCGCCGGCATCGGCCTGTGGCTCCTCGTCAGCGGGCTGATCGGCATCCTCTCCGGAGGCAGCTGAACCCGCGCGTCGTGGGAATGCCCTCCGACGACGATCGTTGACCTCCCTGTCACCGATTTCGACAGGAAGGGCATCATGACGCGTATCGGACGCAGCGACCTCGACATCCTCCCCCTCTCACTGGGCGGCAACGTCTTCGGCTGGACCGCCGACCGAGACACCTCGTTCGCGGTGCTCGACTCCTTCCATGCCGGGGGTGGCAATTTCATCGACACCGCCGATGCCTACAGCGCCTGGGTGCCCGGCAACTCGGGCGGCGAGAGTGAGACCCTCATCGGCGAGTGGCTCGCCTCCCGCAAGCCCGAGAACGTCGTGGTGGCCACCAAGGTCAGCCAGCACCCCGAGTTCCGCGGACTGGGCGCGAAGAACATCCGCGCCGCGGCGGAAGCCTCGCTGAAGCGCCTCGGAATCGACACCATCGACCTCTACTACGCCCACTTCGATGACGCCGAGACGCCCCTCGAAGAGACCGTCGCCGGCTTCGCCGACCTCGTCAGCGACGGGCTCGTGCGCTACGTGGCGGTGTCGAACTACACCGCGGCGCGCATCGGCGAATGGATCTCGCTCGCCGAGGCCTCCGGAGCAGATCTCCCGGTCGCCGTCCAGCCGCACTACAACCTCGTGCACCGCACCGATGTCGAGAGCGAGATCGTGCCCGTGGCCGAGCGGTACGGCATGTCGCTCGTTCCGTACTACGCGCTCGCGAGCGGATTCCTCACCGGCAAGTACCGTTCGTCGGATGCCACCGGCACCTCGCCCCGGGCGGAAGGCGCCGCGAAGCTGGCCACTCCGGCCGGACTGGCGCTGATCGACGCGCTCAAAGAGGTCGGCGATGCGCACGGCGCCTCCATCGCCACCACCGCCCTGGCCTGGCTGCGGGCCCAGCCGAGCGTTGCCGCTCCCATCGCGAGCGCCTCGAAGGTGGAGCAGGTCGCCGATCTCCTCGCCAGCGCCTCTCTCGAGCTGACGGCCGACGAGATCGCGCACCTCTCGGCCGTGTCCGAGCCCGCCCAGGGCTGAGCAGGGCGCGGGGCGGGATGCGCGGGCACAGCCCGCGCCTTCGCCCCCTCGGCCGAGGAACGCCCGCCGTACCGGGATCCGCGCGCAGCGTGTTCCCCCCTACGGCGGGCGTTCCTCGCGGTGGGACTCGCTACGCCGACACCCGCCGTGGGCGAGAATGAGGACGTGAAGCTCCTCGTCGCCGCCCATGCGTCCGAACTCACCGCCTTCGAGGCGGAGATCCCCGGTTTCGATCGTCTGCTCACCGGGGTGGGCAAGATCCCCGCGGCCTACGCGCTGACGCGTGCGCTCTGCGAGGGCGACTACGACGAGATCGTCGTCGTCGGCACGGCGGGAGCGATCGATGACGACGTCGAGGGCGGCATCTACGACATCGCGGCTGCAATCCAGCACGACGTGAAGGGCCTGGACGGCACCTTCGGAGAGCATGTGTCGCTGCCCTCCCGTGTCGAGACCGGGTCCGAGGGCGTCGTCATCGCGACCGGCGACCACTTCGTCGACGATGCGGAGGCCGTGCGCCTCATTCGCGGTCTCGGTGCCCGCCTGGTCGACATGGAGTCGTACGCGCTCATCTGGGTCGCCCGCCAGTTCGGCGTGCCCATCCGCATCCTGCGCGCCGTGTCGGATCGCGCGCAGGACGGCGCCACCGAGCTGTGGGACGACGTCGTGGAGCGGTGCAGCCACGAGCTGCGCGCGGAGATCCGCGCCCGCTACGGCGTCTGATTCCGCCCCGGGGATCGCACGCGCCTAGGGCGTCTGCGACCCCGACCGCGCCCGCCCCGCGAGATCGGTGACGCCGACGACGAGCGCGAGCGCGAGGAAGATGCCCACCGTGATCATCCCCGACGCGTAGGCGTCGTGGTACAGCACCGCCGCGTCATCGACGCTCCCCTGCTCGCGGTAGACCGTCGCGTAGAACAGGGCGAGGGCGATCGCCGTGCCGACGGCCGTGCCGATGCGCTGGCCCAGTTGACCCACGGATCCCGCGACGCCGCCGCTCTTGACCGGGATGTCGGCGAGGGTGAGCGTCTGGTTGGGCGAGATGACGAGACCGCCGGCGAAGCCACCGAAGGTCATCACCGCCGCCATCGCCCAGGGTGTCCATCCGGGCGGCGTGAAGAGCGCGACGAGCACGAGCCCGCCCGCCGTGGCCACCATGCCCACGATTCCCCAGACCACGAGCGGACGCCCCAGGCGAGTGACGAGGTTGCCGCCGATCCACGAACTCCACGCGGATGCCACGGCGAAACCGATCGTGACCATACCGGCGAACACGGGCTCCAGGCCCAGGCCTCCCTGGAGGAAGAGCGTTCCCAGGAGGAACATGGCGGGGATCGCGGAGAAGTAGGCGGTCGAGATGAGCACACCGTTGCGGTACGACGAGAGCGAGAAGATCGCGAAGGGTATGAGCGGCATCCGTCCCCGCTCCCCGTATCGACGTTCCCAGAACACGAACCCCGCGGCGAAGATCACGGACGCCACCAGGAACCACCAGCGGTGCGGGTTGTCGTCCGGGCTCCCCGTGGTGAACAGGAACGGCCACATCAACGACAGGATCGTCAACGCGAAGAGCACGACGCCGACCGGATCGAGATCGAGCTTGCGGTGGGACCTGGTTCGGGTGTCGGGCAGCAGCCACGCCGCCAGCGCGATGACGATCGCCACGAGCGGGACGTTGATCCAGAAGATGAGCCGCCAGCCGTCGGTGTCTCCGCCCAGGGCGATGAGCAGACCGCCCAGTGTGGGGCCGAAGGCCGTCGCGATGCCGATCGTCGCACCGAACAGACCGAAGGCGCGGCCGCGCTCCTTGCCCTGGAACAGCTGCTGCACGAGACCGAGAACCTGAGGCATCTGGATGCCGGCCGCAACTCCCTGCAGCAAGCGGGCGACGAGGAGCACGGTCGTGTTCGGCGCGAGGGCGCACGCGAGGCTCGTGACCAGGAACAGCGAGAGGCCGACGAGGAAGAGCATGCGCCGCGACCGGAGGTCTCCCAGGCGCCCGGCCGGGACCAGCACCAGACCGAAGGTGAGGATGTAGCCCGACACCACGAGCTGCAGCTCGGTGGGGCCGGCGTTCAGCGCCGCTTCGATGGACGGGAGCGCGACGTTGACCTTCGTGAGGTCGAGGATCGTGAGCGCGGCGACAGCGACCGCCACCCAGTAGGCGCGCCACCGGTGCTTCTGCGACAGCACGATGTCACGTGTGGGGGGATGGGCGGAATCCGTGGACGTGGAGGGAGGAGTCATCGCTGCCGACGGTACTCCGGGTCTCGGACACCGCCTCCGGGCTTGCGCCGCGGGGCGCCGCGGCTCCCGCGACCGAACGCGTCAGTCGACGTCTCTGCGGGCGAAGACCGCCCGCAGCACGAGGAACACGATGAATGCGACGACCGCGACGGCGATCAAGCGGAAGACGAACGCGATGAGCGAGAACAGGATGTTCACGAGCACCCAGGCGATGATCACGGCGACGACGACGCCGAGGATGGTCCACAGGGTGCTCTTGCGCATGAGCCCAGCCTAGAGCGGGAGCCTGTCGAATGGCCCGGCGGGGCGCCGTGCCCCGCGATCCCGCACCACCCGAGCGGACGCGGGTTCGAGTCCCGATCTCGGCGTCAGCCGATCAGCGCCGGGGCGTCCTGCCGGATCACGCTCGGCCCACGCGGCGTGGCCGCGACATGGAGCTGCGCGGGGAGCTGGTCTTTCATCGCCGCAACATGGCTGATCACCCCGACGGTCCGGCCGCCCTGCCGCAACTCGTCGAGGGTGCGCATGGCGAGATCGAGCGTGTCGTCGTCGAGCGAGCCGAAGCCTTCGTCGATGAAGAGCGTGTCGAGTCGGATGCCGCCCGCTCGCGCCGTCACGACCTCGGCGAGGCCGAGGGCCAGGGCCAGGGAGGTGAGGAACGTCTCGCCACCCGACAGCGATTGCGGGGGTCGGCTCTGGCCCGTGAATGCGTCGACCACCTCGAGTCCCAGTCCGCTCGCCGCACCGCGGGCTGCCAGCGCGTCGCTGTGCTGCAGACGGTAGCGACCGGATGACATGTGATCGAGGCGGAGATTGGCAGCGGCGACGATCTCTTCGAGCTCGGCGGCGAGCACGAAGGTCTCGAGGGTCATGCGACGTGTGTTCGGCGCACGCCCGGCGACGGTATCGGCAAGTCGAGCGATCACGGCGTGCTCGTCGGAAAGCGCCGCCACAGCCGCGTGCGCGTCGTCGGCGCGCTGGGCGAGCCCTCTCAGCCGCTCCGCAAGAGCTCGAGCGGACGCGTGCGCAGCGGTGGTGCGCTGGACGACCTCACGGGCCCGGGCGACGGCCTCGGCGTACGGAGCGGGGTCGACGGGCTCATCGGGGGCATCGACCAGAAGGAGCTCGAGCTCGAGCAGCCGCTGGCGAATCGAGGCACTCGCCGCATCGTGTTCGGCGATGGCGGTATCGAGGCGACGGCGATCGGCTGCCGGCCGGAGCGCCCGGACCACGGCGTCGACGTCGGCGAAGGAGCTCTCTCTCACGCGCGACGCGACGGTGTCCGCCGCCTCGAGCTCGTGCGCGGTCGCCGCCTCGACCGCGTCTCTTGCCGCGACCAATTCGCGCACCGCATCTCGCCGGGAACGCAGATCGCGCTGGCGCGCGATCACGCTGTCGAAGTCTCCCCGCGCGGCGGCCACCTCGCTACGAAGACCCGTCACCCTCTGCTCGGCCAGAGCGAGATCCTGTTGCGTGCTCGCGAGCCTGCTCGCGAGAGCGTCGATACGCGAGGCGACCGCCGCATCCAGGTCGGCCACGCGCGCCCGTTCCGCCTGGAGGCTCTCGCGCTCGGCGACCTCGGCCGAGGCCGCCGCGAGCGCCTCATCGGTCTGAGCGAACCTCTCCTCGAGGGCTTCGACGCTTTCTCCGCCCGCGAGGGCTGCGGCGAGAGCGTGAGCGTCACGCGCGACGCGAGCCGCGTCGGAGGCGAGGCGGTCCTGCTCGACCGCCGCGTTCTTGCGGTCTTCTGCTGCGGTGATCTCGTCATCGGTCACGGGCTCTTCGTCGCCGCGAGCGGGAGCGGGGTGCTCCCGTGCACCGCACACGGCGCACGGCTCTCCGTCGACGAGGTCATGGGCCAGCTCGACGGCCGCGCCTTGGAGTCGGCGACGCAGGAGGCTGGTCCACGAGTCGACGGCGCGCTGTACCTCGTCGGCGCGCACCAGAGATGCGAGGTCGGCCTGATCGCGTTCGTCTTGCAGCTGCGCCGCCCGGCGCGCGGCCTGCACGCGGCGAACCAGCTCGTCACGCGCGCTCGTCGCGGTGGTCTTGCGGGTCTCGGCGCCGGCGAGCTGCTCGAGGCGCTCGTCGAGAGCACGCAGGGTCTCGGGAACCTCGGCTCGGCCCTCGACGAGGGCATCGCGATCGGCGGCGGTCCGGGCGACCAGGGTCGTGAGCCGATCGAGCTCCGCCTCGAGGACGTCGAGCTCGGCTTCGGCGCTCAGAGCGGACTGTCCCCGCGCGAGCAGCGCGGTGAGCTCGTCGTCGCGGGCGACGAGTACGGCCCGATCGAGGGCGGCTCCGCCGGAAGGGACGGGGCCTGCCGTCGTGTCCGTCGAGGGTTCGACGGCGGCGTCCGCGCTACGCGGTTCCGCGAGCCGTCCCGCCTTCTCTTTCGCCGTGTCGGCGGCGTCCCCGGCGGAGACGAGCGCCTTCCGTGCGATCTCGGCCGCATCGATCGCGGCCCGCATCGTCTCGGCTTCGGCCGCGCAGCGCGACTCCTCGCGCGCGGCGGTGATGCGCGACTCGTCCGCCTCGAGAACCGCCAGACGGTCCCGCAGTCGCGATCGGTCCTGCTGGCGTTCGTGGAGCGTGGCCGCTTCCCGCTGAGCGGCCAAGGCTCGATCGAGTCGCGCATCGCTGTCGTCGCGCTCTCGCGCGGCGGTCTCGACGCGATAGTCGGCGCGTTCCACGGCTCGAACGACGCGGACGAGCCGTTCGCTCACGCTGACGGGTGCACCTGCCGGGGTCTCGGCGATCTCGGCGGCGACGAGGTCGTCTTCGGGCTCGAGTTCACCGGCAAGACGCTCCGCCTCGTCGAGGAGCGTCGCCACCTCGACGCCCTCGGCAGCGAGACGTTGCGCCGCGCTCTTGCGACGCTCTTCGAGGTTCGCCGCGTACTGCTCGAAGGAGCGCGTGCCGAAGAGCGTTCGCAGCAGGCTCAGGCGCTCGTCGTTCTTGGCGAGCAGGAATCGGGCGAACCGGTTCTGCGCCAGCAGGATGACCTGCAGGAACTGCTGCTGGGTCAGGCCCAGGATCTCGTCGAGGCGCGCGGCGACGTCGACGGGCCGTGCGGCCACTCCGGTCCAGCCCTCGGGGGCGAGGATCTCGAGGAGGGCGCGGTGCGGTTCTTTCGTCGTCCCCCCACCGCGCCGTTTCGGACGTTCGAACTCGGGCGAGCGGGTGATGCGCCACCGCTCCCCCTCCGCACTGAACTCGAGCGTGACGCGCGTGGGGTCGTCGGGTTCGCAATGGTCGCTGCGCAACCGGCGGTCGGCGCCGTCGTATCGCGGCACGCCTCCGTAGAGGGCGTAGCAGACACCGTCGAGCACGCTCGATTTGCCGGCGCCCGTGCGCCCCGTGATGAGGAAGATGCCGTCTGGCGTGAACGCGTCGAAGTCGACCGTCTGCGCCTCGAGGAACGGACCGAACCCTTCGAGGACGAGGCTGTGGAGCTTCATGCGTTCGCCTCCGCGACGGACCGCGCGTCGAGCACGTCGCGGATGAGCGCACGTTCGGCTTCGGACGCCCCCTCTCCTTCACGGACGTGAGCGAGGAACGTCTCGACGATCTCCGCGTCGTCGCGTGCGGCGCGCACACGTCGCGCGTACCCGGCGCCGTCGTCGGCTTGCGTCTCGGCGGGCAGATGGACCACCGTCGCGCACCAGGGGAAGCGCGACTGCAGTCGCCGCATCGGATCGGGCTGAGGCGTGGAATCGGTGTACTCGGCGCGCACCCAGTGCTCGTCGTGGCCTGCGAAGCTCTCGTCGGTGAGCAGCTCGTCGAGGCGGGCGCGAAGCGTCACGAGCGGACGGGGCACCGGCAGATCGAGCCAGGTCACGTCGGCCAGCCCCTCGGCGTCGAGGTCGACGAGCCACGAACCACGGGGTTTTCCTGCCTCGCCGAAGCTGTAGTGCACCGGGGCGCCGGCATAACGGACGCGATCGGACAACTGCTGACGACCGTGGATGTGGCCGAGGGCGACGTAGTCGGGCCCGTCGAACGCGGGGAGCGGGACGACGTCGAGGCCGCCCTGTCGGATCTCTCGTTCGACTCCCGGGGTGGCATCGACCCCCGCGGCGAAGCAGTGCGCCGCGACCACCGAGCGCCCGCCGCGTTCGCCGAGGTCGGCGCGGACGAGGTCGAGTGCGTGCTGCATCGTCTGCGCCTGGCTGCGCAGCTCGACGCCGTCCCAGAGATGGCGCACGATGGCGGGCTCGAGGTACGGGATGCCGTAGATGTGAACGGGACCGTGCTCGTCGTCGACGGTCACCGGGGTGCCGACGGAACGCGGATCGGTGACGACCGTGATCTCCTTCCGAAGGAGAGCGGACTGGAAACCGAGGCGGGCGGCGGAATCGTGGTTGCCGCTCGTGACGACGACCCGTGCGCCGGCATCGGCGAGCGCCGCCAAGGTGGAAGAGAGGACCGGGTAGCAGGCCGCGGAGGGGGCGGCGGAGTCGAAGACATCGCCCGCGACGATCACCACGTCGACCGCGTGCTCGCGGACCTGCGTGACGAGGGCTTCGAGGACGCTGCCCAGTGCGTCGAGCGTCGAGTGCCCGTGGAAGGAGCGCCCGATGTGCCAGTCGGAGGTGTGCAGGATCCGCATGCAGACACGGTACGTCGCCCCTCCGACATCGGCTCGCAGCAAACGCCCGACCACTCTCCCCGCAGACGCGAAAACGCCTCACCGCCGGGTGTTCCCGGGGTGAGGCGCTACCGCTGGATCAGGAGCCGGCGACCTCGGCGGCCAGGGCCCGGATACGGTCGTCGCCCAGGTCGAGACCGATGTCGAGGAAGCGCTGGCGCAGCACGTCGGCGATCCGCTCCTCGCTCTTGTCTCCGACGTCGGCACGCGTCTGCACGACGACGCCCTGGATACGGGCGGTGTCGTCGGTCGCATGCATGTCCATCGCCGGTTCCGACTGCTCATCGGGGTGCGAGAGCTTGCGGTCCTGGTGGACAGCGCCGCCCACCGAGTCCGCCGCGTCGGCGCCGCCGTCGGGGCCGCTGCTGGGCTGGGGCGCCCGGGTGTCATCCGACATGTCAGTCCTCCGTGCTCAGATCGGGGTCGATGCCCTGGCTGGCGGCATCCCCCTCGATGGGGTCCGAGGGCTCCGCGTCGTTCAGTCGCGGCGAGCCCTTCGCGTGCTCGTTCTGTTCTGCGGTCTCGCCGTCTGCGACGGCGCCGCTCTCCCAGCCACCGGCGGGGTCGGCGTCGATGACGCCCTCGGGCAGGTCGCGGTCGTCTGTCATGACTTCCCCTTTCTCCGGATACAGCTTCGTCTCACCGGCATCCGACCGGGCAGGGGTTGACGACCGCGCACGGGCTGCGTAGGCGCCGGATTCAGCCCGCGGGGCGCTGGTGCAGCAGGCCCGCGCGCTCGGGGTGCGACTCGAACCACTCCCCCACGTACCAGCAGACGGGCAGGATCTCACGGTCGCCCGCCGCCTCGATCGCATCGACCGCCCGCTCCGTGATCACGGCCGCGTACCCGTGGCCGCGGAAGGTGGGGATGGTGAACGCGCGCGTGAGAGCGACGGTGCGTCCGTCGTCGCGGTAGTCGAGCACGGAGACGAGGTCGTCCCCGTTGTGCAGGGTGTAGCGGGACGCGGTCTTGTCGTCGGCGAAAAGCAGATCGGCCATGGTCGAGAGGCTACGCCGATGACGACCCCCTGGCTCCGTTAGCGCAGATTGCACGGTCCGAGGCCTCTGGAAGCCATCCGATCTGAGCAGGATGCTCCATACTCGAACACCTCGTGCGATTTGACGAAGTCCGACGTCCTGCGTCATAATCCCCCCATGACTCTCAACGCGCGTTCTCTGTCCGCCCGGGAGGCGAACAGGACTGCCGGCATGATGATGCCCGGCCGCGTTGCGATGTGTTGTCGAATGTGCCGCTAACAGCGACCCTCGCCCGGATCACCTCGGTTTCTG
This sequence comes from Microbacterium sp. SL75, assembly GCF_026625865.1. Taxonomy (NCBI): domain Bacteria; kingdom Bacillati; phylum Actinomycetota; class Actinomycetes; order Micrococcales; family Microbacteriaceae; genus Microbacterium; species Microbacterium sp. SL75. The sequence goes on from NZ_CP113067.1 coordinate 636,297, forward strand.
AACACCGACGTCATCCCCCGGTCTCCTGACGTCCGCGTCGATCACGCGCACTCCGGTCACCGCGCTCCGGCCCCTCGGCCTCTACCTCCCGTCGAACCCCGCTGTGTCTGACGCCCGGGTTCACACTCTCAAGGACTTTCTCCTCATGTCGATCTCCGCTGTTCTCGACCGCCCCGCCGCCATCCGCCCCCTCGCCGCCCGCGCCGCAACCCCGGCCGCGGCCAGCCCGGCAGCACCCGCCCCGCGCCCCGCCGCTCCCGCGACGACCGCCCCGCGCGGATTCGCTCTGTACGTCGGCATCGACGAGGCGAAGGCCGCCGCCGCGGGCGTCAGCCTCGGAACCCTCGTCGAGGCCCTGCGTCGCACTCTCGGCGAGCTGGCCCCCGCCGCCGAGACCTACGCCACGGTCGCCCTCGCCCCCGTCGGCTCGGGCGGCCGCGATGTCGACGTCGTGCGCCTCGCGCTGCACGAGCCGTCCGCTGTCGCCCGCACGAAGGACGAGCCCGCCGAGGAGGATCGCGCGCCCGGCGGCGTCGTGGTCGACATCTCGCGCAAGCGCGTGCTCATCGACGGCGAGTCTGCCGCCTTCACGTTCAAGGAGTTCGAGCTGCTGCAGTACCTCGTGCTCCGCGAGGGCCGCACGATCGAGCGCACCGAGCTCGTGGCCTCGCTGTGGGAGGGCTCGACCGACGACGACGCCCCGGGCGAGCGCACCATCGACGTGCACGTGCGGCGTCTGCGCGCCAAGCTCGGCGTGTACGAGGACATCGTGCGCACCGTGCGCGGCGTCGGGTACCGCTTCGACCGTCACGCCGACGTGTCGATCCGCTACGGCCACGGAACGCCTTCGCCCGACCGCTTCTGAGCGACGGCCCGACCGGTCGCCCGGATGCCGCGATGTCGGTGGGGCGACGTAGGGTGACGGCATGAGATCGACCGGGGTGCGCACGCGGCACGCGTCGCGCGAGCTCGGCGGCCCGGTCGAGAAGCCGATCGAGTCGGAGTACCGGCCGGCAGTACCCACGGATGTGGGTCGTGCGGTCCTCGCACAGCGTCACGGACGAAACGACCCCACTTTCGCCGCATCGCTTCCCCTCTCGGCAGGAGGCATCGTCTGGAGGGCCAGCCGCACCCCGATGGGAGTCGCGACCGTCGCCCTGCGACAGACGGCGAACGGCACCGTTCGCGCCGCCGCGTGGGGAGCGGGATCCGAGTGGGCCCTCGACCAGCTGCCCGCCCTGTGCGGCCGCGACGACGATCCCGACGGGTTCGACGCGTCGCGGCATCCGTCCGTCTCCGAGTGGCATCGCCGGCACCCCGATCTGCGCATCGGCCGGACCGATCTCGTCTTCGACGCGCTCGTCAGCGCGATCATGGAGCAGAAGGTCACGAGCCTGCAGGCCTTCTCCGCCTGGCGGAGCATCGTCACCTGGTACGGCGAGCGCGCCCCCGGGCCGACCCCGCGCCCCATGTTCGCCCCGCCCGACATCGACGGCTGGCGACTCGTCCCCTCGTGGGCGTGGCATCGCGCCGGTCTCGAGCCGCCGCAGTCCCGCACCATCGTCGAGACGTCGCGTCGAGGCGCCTCGATCGTGCGCGCGGCGAGCGCGGCCTCCGACGGCGAGGCCCGCGACCGCGTCTTCATCAGCCTGCGCGGGGTGGGCATCTGGACGAGTGCCGAGACGCGCATCCGCGCTTTCGGCGATCCGGATGCCGTGAGCGTCGGCGACTACCATCTCGCGCACCAGGTGGGTTTCGCCCTCACGGGGCATCGCACCGACGACGACGGCATGCTCGAGTTGCTCGAACCCTTCGCGGGGCACCGTCAGCGCGTCATCCGTCTCATCTACGCCGGATCGGCGCTCGAGCCGCGCCGCGGCCCGCGCCTTCATCCCGAAGACCACCGCGACCGTTGAGGTCGTCGTCCACCGCGCCGGTGACTCTGGTCGATCGCCTCAGGATCGCGTCTGCATGGGCACCGTCGGCGAGGGCGACGAAGCCCTCCCCTAGGCTGGGGCGCATGATGCAGACAGGAACGGGCTGGCCGCGCGGACGCACCTATTGGGTGCTCGGGAGTCTGCTGCTGCTCGGTCTGGGCGTGCTGTTCGGCCTGGTCTGGCAGAACATCTGGCTCGGCATGGTCATCGCCGCCGCGGTGTCGGTCGGGTGGCTGATCGCCTACGAATCGAGTCGCGGCCGCAATGTCGGCGTGAACGACGAAGACAACGGCATCCAGCTCTGAGGTCTCACCGGTAGGACACCGCCGGCGGATACGGTCCTCGATGGGGAGTCCCGAAGACGTCGTCGAGCGTCGGCGAGGTCCTCGGGCCGCTCGAGGCCTGCTTCTCGACCGGCGGGAAGACGACCCTACACGCGCCCGTCCGAGACGTAGAGCTTGCACGTCGCGTCGTAGTAGTCCCGCGTCACGCCCTCGGCGCCCATACCGATGCGCTCGGCCACGCCGCCGGAGGCGGTGTTCGCCGGGTTGGTCACGCGATGACCCGATCGATCCCGTGCCGATGAGCCAGGGAGAGCACCGCGCCTGCCGACTCGGTCGCGTACCCGTGTCGCCACGCATCGGGATGGAGGTGCCAGCCGATCTCGATCTCCTCGTCGCGACCGCCCGCGACGGTCTTCGACCACGGAATGCGCTTCAGCAGCACCGAGCCGACCCGCTCACCGCCGGCGGTCTCGACGGCCCGCACGCCGAGGATCCCCTCGCCGAGCCCTTGCCAGCGGTCGAGCAGGCCGTCGACCTCGACCGGATCCGCCATGACCCGACCGTTGCCGAGGTACTGCCGCACCTCGGGCCGGCGGTACATGTCGAAGAGGAAGGCTCGATCGTCGTCGGAGCGCGTCCACTCCCGCAGGACCAGGCGCTCGGTGGCGAGGTGCGTGCGCCGCATGGGCACGTGCGGGATCCCGTCCTCGGCGAAGGGCGCTCCCGAGACGACGAAACCGAACCTCCCGTACCAGGATGCGAGGTGGGCCTGGGCATCGAGCAGGATCGGGATGCCGGGGGCCTCGGCATCCAGGAGTTCGATCGCCGCGCGCATGAGGTCGGCGGCGATGCCGCGGCCTCGAGCTTCGGGAGCGGTGGCGACGCGTCCGATGCGTGTATTGGCGGGCTCGCGGAGCACGCGGAGCGTGGCGAGGACGTCGTCGCCGTCCGCCGCCCAGAACAGCTCCGCACCGGGCTCGATGTCGCGCCCGTCGATCTCGGGGTACGCGGCCTCCTGCTCGACGACGAACACAGCCACACGCATCCACAGGATGCGGTAGAGCGTCAGCGGGGCCATGTCGGCGACGGGCGAACGGTGCACGGTGACGGGCATCCCTCGACCGTACAACGCCGGCGCGGCGCTCGATCCCGGCCCGCGCCTAGTCCCCTGGCGCCCCGAAGCGTCGCGAGGCCGCGATCTGCTCGGCCGCGCGCCGCAGGGCGAGGATGAGTGGCTCGACGAGCGCCGTTCCCAGCACGACATAACGCACGGCATCCTCGAGCGAGGTGTCGGGAGTTGCAGCCAATTCGGCCTCGGCGAGGGCAGACAAGTGCTCGAGGTAGGCATCCATGACGGACGGCGGCACCGTGAAGCCCGCTCGCTCGAGAGCGGAGAGCGCGTGGGCGACGGCCGCGACCTGGTCGGGGAAACACGCTTGCGGCGATCCCCCCATCCGCGTCAGCAGCGCGTTCGCCTCGCGCAGGTCCATGCCCTCCGGAAAGGCCGGCGTGACTGCGGCGTTGGCGGCGCCGAGCAGGTCGTAGGGGTTCTCGGGCGGGTCTTCGAGAACGGCGACGACCCTGCGCACCCCCGCGATGCCGACTCCTGCATCGACCAGGGCGCGGATGACCCCGAGACGCCGGAGGTGCGCCTCGCCGTACGACGCCTGCGTCGGCGACGACCGTTCCCCCTCGGGCAGGACCTTCTCGCGGAGGTAGTACTTGATCGTGGCGACGGGCACTCCGCTGCGTTCCGCCAGTTCCGAGATCCGCATGCACCCCCCTCTTGACTGGATAGTCACTTTATCTAACACTGGATAGTGACACTATCCAGTGAGGACGAGCCATGCCAGCTATTCATCCCGGCCGAATGACCCATCAGTGGGACGACGAGCTCGTCGTCTTCCACATCGGCATGACCATCAACAAGTGGTGGAGACCAGACCAGTGGATGCCGCTGATGAGCGACATGCCCAAGATGCTGACCGAGCTGGCCACCGACCCCGAGTCGGGGCTGCTCGGGTTCACGATGCTGCTCGGCTCTCGCGGGCCCTACCTCGTGCAGTACTGGTCGTCGCTCGACAAGCTCTATGCCTACGCGTCGGCGCCGTCGCAGGAACACCGGCCGGCGTGGACGCGCTTCAACAAGCGTGCCCGCTCGGCGCCCGGCGCCGTCGGCATCTGGCACGAGACACACGTCGTCGAACGCGCCGAGACCATCTACGTCGCCACCCCGCCCATGGGCCTTCCAAAGGCGACCATGATCGTCCCCGTGGCCTCGCGTCACGACCGGGCGCAGGCCCGGGTCGCCGACGGACGAACCCGGAGCGGCGCCACGGACGGCGAGACGGCAGACTGAACGCATGGCCGCGATCCTCACCACCGCCGAAGAGTTGCACGACGCCCTGGCCACCGGCCGCTACGACGACGGTGGACCCGTCCGCCTGCTCGACGTGCGGTGGCGCCTCGACCGCCCCGACGGGCGCCCGGACTACCGCTCGGGCCACATCCCCGGGGCGCTGTACGTCGCCCTCAATCACGACCTCGCCGACCATGACGCTCCCGTCACCGAGGGGCGGCATCCGCTCCCCTCCATCGACGATCTGCAGGCGACGGCCCGCCGCTGGGGAATCGATCCCGGCGACACCGTCGTGGTCTACGACGACGCGAAGAACATGGCGAGCGCCCGGGCCTGGTGGCTCCTGCGCTACGCCGGGTTCGCCGACGTGCGTCTGCTCGACGGCGCCCTGCGCGCATGGACCGATGCGGGCCATCGGTTGGAGGAAGGGGATGCCGAAGCCCCCGCGCCCGGATCCGTCGAGCTCTCCTACGGGGCTCTGCCGTCGCTCGCACTCGAGGACGTCGCCGGATTCGCGGTCGACGGACTCCTTCTCGACGCGCGAGCCGGCGAGCGGTACCGCGGGGAGACCGAGCCGATCGATCCTCGGGCAGGACACGTCCCGGGAGCGGTGAGCGCGCCGACCACCGAGAACGTGAGCGACGACGGACGGTTCCGCTCGCCCGACGACCTGCGGTCGCGATTCCGCATGCTCGGCGCCCGGGAGGGCGCGAGCGTCGGCGTTTACTGCGGCTCGGGAGTGACCGCCGCGCACCAGGCCGTCGCGCTCAGCCTCGCGGGCTTCGAACCGCGGCTGTTCCCGGGCTCGTGGAGCCAGTGGTCGAACCACCCCGAGCTCCCGGTCGCGACGGGACCCGACCCGCGCTGACGGCCTCGGCCCAGAGGTCGCTGACGGGGATCTCGGCGCCGAGCACGTTCTGCGCCGCCCGGTGCCCCGAGAGCAGCGCGCCGGGGACCGTCGCGGGGTCGTCGCCCCAGGTCGCCTCCCCGGCGAGGTGCAGGACGCCGTCGATGGGCTCGGCGAGATCGTCGTGGTCGGCTCCGACGGAACCGGGGAGCATGAACGCGTACGACCCGCGCGAGAAGGGATCGTCCTGCCAGCGCGTGACGACCGCGCTCTCGGGCTCGGGAACGGCATCGCCGTAGAGCCGGCGCAACTGGACCATCGTCGAGGCGACGATCTCGTCATCGGTCCAAGTGCGCGTAGCGACCGCGGCGGGACCGGCCGCGAAGGTCAGCAGAGCGGGCTCGTCGTGGAGCCGGCCGAGGTCGTACCAGGAGTGCCACCACTCCCCCTCGTCGCCGAGCTGACGGATGCCGTACACCCCGGCATCCCAGAACCGTTCGGCGAAGCGCAGCACGACCTTCTCGAACGCGTTCATGCGAAGCAGCCCGAGGGCTCGCCGAGGCGCTCCGGGGAGAGGGGGCTCGATCGACAGATCGCCCGCGTGAAGGACTCCGACCGGGACCGTCACGACCACCTCGCGCGCCGAGAAGGCTCCGCGATCCGTCTCGACCACGACGCCGGCGCTCGAACGCTGGACGCGCGACACGACGTGCTCGAGGCGTACGTCGAGGCCCGCGGCGAGATGGGTCGCGAGTTCGTCGTAGCCGCGGGGAAAGACCACTTCGTCGCCATTGACGGTGTCGTCGTCGAGGCCGTGCGCACCGAGCTCGCTCATGCCGGTGCCGTACTGCTCCTGGGCCCGGCGGTCGTTGTACTCGCGCACGCGTTCTTTGCGTTCGTCCGTCCAGTCCTGCGCGGCGAGAGCCCGCTCGACCGCCTCGGCATAGGTCGCCTCGGGCTCCGCCCGGCCGATGACCTCGATCAGCGTCGCGTTGAGCGCGCGGATGTCGGCCGCGTACTGCCGCACCGCCTCGGAGCCGAGTCGCTTTCCGTGGGCGTCGAAGTAGGCGAGGGGCCGGGAATCGGGCTGGTACCCGCCGACGGTGAACTCGACCATCGGCATGCCGAAGGCTCGGGCGGCCTCGGCGACCGGGCTGTCGACGATGCCGTGGATCCACGAGGCGCCGCGGTCGGTGACGTGCCCGCCGGAGCGGTCGGTGAAGACGCGTCCGCCCACGCGGTCGCGGGCCTCGAGCACGACGACCCGGCGTCCACCCCGCGCGATCAGGCGAGCGGCGGCGAGCCCCGACACCCCCGCCCCGACGACGACGGTATCGACGGTTTCCATGGGCCCTCCCGCGTGCTCGGTGTTGCGGCGACGTTACTGCGGGCGGCGGGGTCCCGGCATCCGCCATTCCGGCGCTCGGGAGCGGGCGGACTAGACGCCGCGTACAGCCCGTCTCGACTCAGGCGAGGGGCGCCTCTTCGTCGCGGCGCGTGGGGGTGAGGCCCTTGCGTCCGTACCGCAGCCAGAAGAACAGGTAGCACAGGCCCACGAACGGGATGCCGAAGTACAGCGCCGCGACCTGGTTCGGGTCGAACGCGATCGCCACGATCGACGCGGTGAGCAGCACGAACGCGAGGATCGGCACCAGCGGGTACATCGGCGTGCGGTAGGCGAGGGTCGACAGGTCGCCGCCCTCGCGCAGGAACTGGCGCCGGTGGAAGAATTGCGCGGCGACGATCGCCATCCACACCGCCACCGCCGCGAAGCCGGCGATCGAGACGAGCACGATGTACACCGTCTCGGCGGCGACGACGCTCGTCACGAGCGACACCAGTCCGATCGCGAGGCTGACCAGCAGCGCCACCATCGGGATGCCACGGCGCGTGAGCTTCGTGAAGGCGCGCGGCGCGTACCCCTCTTCGGCGAGGGAGAACAGCATGCGCGCGCACGAGTACAGCCCGCTATTGCCGACCGAGAGCAGGGCGGTGATGACGACGAAGTTCATGATGTCGGCGGCGTAGGGCACGCCCACGATGTCGAAGACCTCGACGAACGGGCTCTCGCTCACTCCCGCCTTGTCGTACGGAAGGAGCGCGGCGATGACGACGATCGAGCCGACGAACAGCACGAGCAAGCGCAGCACGGTCGAACGCAGGGCCCGGGGGATGTTGCGGGCCGGATCCTTGGTCTCCCCCGCCGCGACTCCGACGATCTCGGCGCCGCTGAAGGCGTAGAACACCGCGAGCGAGGTGATGAGCACCCCGCCGAGACCGGCGGGCAGCAGCCCCTCGGGCGTGACGAAGTTGCTCAGCAGCACCGCCTCGTGCGGCTCGGACGACAGCGGGGTGAAGCCGAAGATCGCCATGCCGCCGAGGACGATGAGCGCCACGATCGCGAGCACCTTGACGAGGGCGAACCAGAACTCCGTCTCGCCGAACACGCGGGCCGAGATCGCGTTGAGGGTGAACAGGATGGCGGCGAAGACGACGCACCACACCCACACGTCGACGTTCGGGAACCATCGCTGCATGAGGATCCCGGATGCCGTGAACTCCGAGCCGAGAGCGACCACCCAGCACAGCCAGTACAGCCATGCCGTGGCGAAGCCGGTCGCGGGTCCCATGGTGCGGGCCGCGTAGATATGGATCGAGCCCGAGACGGGATAGGTCACCGCGAGCTCACCCAGGCACACCATGACCAGCCACACGACGAACGCGCCGAGCAGGTACGCGAGCACGGCGCCCAGCGGACCCGCCTGCGCGATCGTGTATCCCGAGCTGAGGAACAGCCCCGACCCGATGACACCGCCGAGAGCGATCATGACGAGGTGCCGAGCGCTCATCGCCCGGCGGAGCTGCCGCGGCTCGGACGACCCGGCGGTCTCGACGGAGGGACCCGAGGGTCGGTTCATGGGGCTTCTCGCATTCGTCGTCGAGCCCGCGTGTTTCGGGCGACCGCAGGTCAGAGTAGTTCATGACCGCTGGCGACGCTCATCGGGCACCTCCGCCCGCCGGTGGAGCTCGAAGACCCCGCCGAGACCCTCCCCGACCTCGCGACGGCGCGGAAGGCGCCGGGTGCCCGAGCGCTCAGGCGTCGGGGAACAGCTCGTCGATCGTGGTGAGCACGCCGTGGTCGAGGTTCGAGGGAGCGCGGTAGCGGGCGCGGGCGACGACCTCGGGGTGGGCCTCGCGCATCGCGTACGACCAGTCCGCGGCATCCAGCATCTCAAGGTCGTTCAGGTAGTCGCCGAACGCGGCCGTCTGTGCCGGCGTCACGTCGAGCGCGTGCTGCAGGCGGCGCAGGGCCGCACCCTTGTCGACGTCGAGGTTCATGATGTCGACCCAGTGGCGCCCCGACACCACGACCCGGTGCGTGCGGGCGACCTCTTCGAGGGCGGGCGCGACGCTGTGCTCGGCGACGGCGAAATCGTAGATCGCGATCTTCAGAACGTCGTCGTCGACCGCGAGCACGTCATCGACGGCTTCGAGAGCCGCGTAGTACGTGTCGGCCTCGGCACGGAAGGCATCGTCTCTGCGCTCGATGTACGCCGAACGCTTTCCGCACAGCACGACGCCCAGATCGAACCCCCGCTGAACGAGGTCGCGAAGGTGCCGGATGACGCGTTCGACGATCTCGCGATCGATGGTGTCGGATGACACCTCGACGCCCTCGCTCACGACGTAGGCACCGTTCTCGGCGATGAACGTCATCTCGCCGGCCGCGTCGCCGAACGAGCGCTGCAGTGTGGCGAGCTGCCGCCCCGAGGCGGGAACGAAGGCGACGCCGCGCTCCGCCAGCCGCGGCAGGAGCTCCCACAGGGGCGCAGGGACGTTCCCCTCGCCATCGAGCAGGGTGCCGTCCATGTCGACGGCGATGAGGCGGATGTCGTGGGTCACGGTCCCATCCTCCCAGGCGGGCGGCGCGCGGTTCGCGCTCGGCGGGAGGGCTGATTGACTCAGAGAATGAGCCTCGAACGGTGCCGACCGGATGACGTCGGAGCGTTGACGCACTTCCTCGGGGGCGTCGATCTCACCCTGAGCGGTCTCGATGCGGCGGGCGTCCGCCTGTGGGTCGAGCGCGACCCCGCCGGCGCCGTGGTCGGCAGCACCGGGTACGAGCTGAGCGGCGACGGCCGTCACGCCCTCATCCGCAGCGTGGCGGTCATCCCGGAAGGGCGTTCTCGGGGGCGCGGCACCGGCCTGGCACGCTTCGCTCTCGCGCGGGCCGCCGAGGAGGGGGCTTCGCGCGCATGGTTGTTCAGCCGTCGTTCGGGGCCCTTCTGGCAGAGCGTGGGATTTCACCCCGCCGATCGTGACGATTTGGCCGCGGTGCTGGCTGACACCCATCAGGTGCGCTTGTTCCGGAGCACGGGCCAGCTCGAGCGCGAGATGGCCTGGTCGCGCCCGCTGGCCCTGGGCGAGTTCGACGGCACTTCTCAAAACGGAGCTGGCTCGTCGTCGGGCGGCGAGGGATCGTCGGGCAGAAATCGCACGGCGGGCGCGTACGGCAGCGGTTCGTCCGCGTAGACACGACCGGACGGAGAGGTCCATTCCAGGATCCCGCCCGCTCTCTGCGACACCTTCCAGCGGGTGAATTGCTTCTGCGAGTGATGCCGTTGGCAGAGGTGGGCGAGGTTGTCGACGCGAGTGGTTCCCCCCGACGCCCAATCGATGGTGTGATCGACCTCGCACCGCGCGGCGGGGACGGCGCAACCGGGCCACCGGCAGCGCCGGTCGCGGGCGCGGAGGTGGCGGTCGATTGCCGAAGACCGCTGGTACGTGTCGGTGAAGAGCACGCATCCCGAGATCGGGTGGGTGATGACACGGTCCCACGGAACGGTCGTGGATGCGGCGAGGCTGCGGGCGGTCTCGGCATCGATGGGACCGTGACCGACGAGTTCCGCGGGGTCGAGGCTTTCCTCTTCGGGCCGCAGCATCGACAGGGCCGGCACGACGACCTGCACGCGGGCGCGGATTGCGCCGAGTACACCGGGGCCGTCCCCGGAGCGCGTGGGGTCGGCAACCGGAGCGGCGGCGAGGAGCAGATCGGCCAGGATGTCGGCGCGCAGCTGATCGGTCGTGCGTTCGTCGAGAGCGGATGCCGCGGCGGCGGGCCCGGAGGACGGCACGGCGGTCGCATCTGCGGCCGACCCGGCGGGCAGCCCGGCCGCCGCCGCGCCGCTCATACCCCGCAGCCCGCCGCTTTCTCGCGCGTCGATCAGAGCGCGACTCTGCAGCGTCAGCCGGTCGTAGATCCCCACCGCGAGCACGGTAGGAAGGGTCGCGATGAGGTCGGACATGCCGTCCACACCCGGCACCACGCGGACGCACCTTGTCTCGCGGCCCCGCTGGTGCCGCTCGGTCAGCGTCGTCGGGTTGAGCTTCTCGGCGAGCGCGGCCAACCGCGAGCGCAACCGCCCGGGGCTGAGCTCGGCGGCGAGCCTCGCGGCGAGCGCGTCGAACTCCGGCACACGATCTTCGGGGAGGGCGGCTCCGGCATCCGTCACGACACGCACATGGGCTCGGGTGAGCGCACCAGCCTCCCAGGCGTCGACGACCGTCGGGTAGTCGTCGACGAGCTGCAGCGCTCGACCGATGTGCGTCTGCACCGTCCGGTCGGAGAGGTGCTTCATCGCGGCCACCTCCGACGCGATCTCTCTCATCGCCATGTCGGACGCCCGCACCGACGCCCTTTGCTCGGCGGCGCGCGTCAGACCGTATTGACCGAGAGCGGCATATGCCCGCGTGCGCCGAGCCTCGGCCGCGGCGAGGGCGGCATCGGCAGCGAGGGCCTCGGCCACGAGTGCCTCGCGCACGCCCGAACCCGCGGATTCGGCGGGATCGGGCGTCGGCGAGTGCATGTGTGCATGCTAGCGAGCACCTCCGACATCCTCTGAGCCGGAAGGGGCTTTGTGGGGAGGGATCGCGAGACGCCGCAGCTGGGGAGGAAGGAGCCCCTACGAACGCGACCTATGAAAGAGAAATGAACGCCGACGAACCGCTTCCACCCCGTTACCTCACCGTTATAGAGTGCTCGCACGGTAGTTGTTTTGCTGTGGCGACTACCGACATGTGATTGCAGGACACTCTGGTGCAGGAAAGGGCCGGTCGGGAATCTCCCGACCGGCCCTTCGTCCGTTCCTCGCCGTCGGATGCCCCCTGCGGACGCCCACGAGGCAGGATGAAGACGTGAAGGACGACGATCTGACCGAACCCGACGGGCGCCTCGTGCTCGTCCGCCACGGCGAAACCGAGTGGAGCCGCACCGGCAAGCACACCGGCCTCACCGACATCCCCCTCACCGAGACGGGCGCCTACAAGGCCGAGCTGGCGGGCACCCTCCTGGCGACCCGCCGTTACGACCTCGTGCTCACGAGCCCCCTGCAGCGCGCCGTCGAGACCGCCCGTCGTGCGGGCTACCCCGACGCGCAGCCGGAGCCGCGCCTCGTCGAGTGGGATTACGGCGCGTACGAGGGACTGACCACGCCGGAGATCGTCGAGCAGCTGGGCCGCCCGTGGACGATCTGGCAGGCGGGCGCCCCCGCCGGCGCCACCCCGGGCGAGACGGTGGAACAGGTCACGGCTCGCGCCGAATCCCTCCTCGACGACCTGCGCCCGCGCGTGCGCGCGGGAGAACAGGTGCTGGTGTTCTCGCACGCGCACTTCCTCCGCGCCCTCGCCGGCACATGGCTGGGCCTGACGGCCGCGGGCGGCCGGTATTTCGTGCTGGGAACCTCCGCCGTCAGTGAGCTCGGTTTCGAGCACGGCTCCGAGGTCATCACGCAGTGGAATCACGTGCGCGGCCGCTGAGGTCGGACCGCTCGAAAGTGATCACGAAAATATAACGACACCCTCTTCCCCTCCGTTACCTCACCGTTATAGAGTGCATGCACGGTAGTTGTTTTGCTGTGGCAGCTACCGACATGTGATTGCAGGACACTCTTGGTGCAGGGACAAGGGTCGGTCGGAAGCCTCTCCGACCGGCCCTTACTCTTGCTCGGCACGCGCGGCGAACGGGTCGCCGACGGCCCTACGCTGAACGTATGACCGATCGCCGTCTCGCCGTGCAGGCCTGGGAGAGCCTCTTTCGCGCTCAGCACGAAGTCTTCGAAGACATCCGGTCGGATTTCGACAGCACCGAACTGACCCAGGCCGAGTACGACGTGCTCCTCACCGTCACGCGGGCGCCCCGCATGACGGCGCGTTTGCGCGACGTGACCGGCAACATGCTCATCAGCCAGCCCAGCGTCTCGCGCCTGGTCGAGCGCATGGTGTCACGGGGTCTGCTGACCAAGTGCGCCGACCCCGAGGACGGCCGCGGATCCCTGGTCACCGCCACCGAGGACGGGGCCGTCGCCTTCCGCCGCCTCGCCGCGGCGCACGGTCGGTCGATCGCCGAGCGCATGGCCCGCCTCGACAACGACGAGCTCGCTCAGCTGCACACCCTCACCGCGAAGCTGCGCGGGCGAGACTGACCCCGAGCCGGCGCCTCAGCACTCGATGACGTTCACCGCCAGGCCGCCCTCGCTGGTCTCCTTGTACTTCGTCGACATGTCGATACCGGTCTGACGCATCGTCTCGACCACGGCATCCAGCGACACATAGTGCGACCCGTCGCCCCGCAGCGCGAGCCGCGCCGCCGTCACGGCCGTGGATGCGGCGATCGCGTTGCGCTCGATGCAGGGGATCTGCACGAGGCCGCCCACCGGGTCGCACGTGAGCCCGAGGTGATGCTCCATCGCGATCTCGGCGGCGTTCTCGATCTGCCGGTTCGTCCCGCCCATCACCGCGGTGAGGCCCCCGGCGGCCATCGCGCACGCCGAGCCGACCTCCGCCTGGCACCCGCCCTCGGCGCCGGAGATCGACGCGTTGGCCTTGAAGAGCGACCCCAGCGCCGTCGCGGTGAGGAGGAACCGGCGGATACCGCGTCGGCGGTTGGCCTCGGCCACGTCACCGTCGTCCCATCCCGCCACTTCGCCGCGCGTCACCGCGTGCCCGTCGTAGCCGAGCAGCGCACTGCCCACGAGCTCGCCGTAGGGCGTGACCGCGTTGCCGGCACCGAGACCCGAGTCGGCCAAGAACCGCCACCAGTACATCGCCACCGCGGGCAGAATCCCCGCGGCACCGTTGGTGGGGGCCGTGACGACGCGCCCACCGGCCGCGTTCTCCTCGTTGACCGCGAGCGCGAAAGCGCCCAGCCACTCCCCCGGAAGCTCTCGGTGCCCCTCGGCCTCGATGGCATCAAGCTGGCCCCGGATGACCGCGGCTCGCCTTTTCACCTTCAGGATGCCGGGCAGCACACCATCGTTCTCGAGCCCGGCGTTCACGCACGCCGCCATGGCATCCCAGATGCGATCCAACCCGGCCGCGATCTCCTCGTCGGAGCGGAGCGCGGCTTCGTTCAGGCGTGCCGCCTCGGCGATCGTGATGCCGCGCTCGTCGCACAGTTCGATGAGGGTCGCCGCGTCGTCGAAGTCGAGCGGCACCGGTGTCGCGGCCACGCGCGCGGGCTCGCCCTCGCGACGGATGAAGCCGCCGCCGATCGAGTAGAACGTGTCCTCCGAAACGACGGCGCCGTCCCCGTCGCGCGCGACGAGCGTCATCGCGTTCGGGTGGCCGGGCAGTCGGGTGCGCGGCTCGAGGGCGATGTCGGTCTTGCCGAACGGGATCTCGTGCCGGCCCGAGAGCGCCAGACTCTGCCCCTCGGGCCAGTCCGACCACGCCCGCCGGACGGCATCCGGATCGACGGTCTCGGGGTCCAGCCCCTGCAGGCCCGCGACGACCGCGTCGGGGGTGCCGTGGCCGATGCCGGTCGCTCCGAGCGAGCCGTACAGCGCGCACGAGACGGATGCCACCCGCTCGAGGACGCCGGCATCCTCGAGTCTCGCGACGAAATGGAGGGCGGCCTTCATGGGGCCGACGGTGTGGGAGCTCGAGGGTCCGATCCCGATGGAGAACAGCTCGAACGCGGAGGTGTATGCGCTCATGCGGCCAGCGTACGTCGCGCCCCGTCGCGACACCTGCTCGTCACCACTGCGCCACGCCCGGGATGCACGCCGTTCCGGGCCGATTAGACGTCTCCGATGGGTCCGGCTATGCTGGACCACGGCCTGCGCGCCGTTTCGCGCGGAGGCCCTGCGCCCGTAGCTCAATGGATAGAGCATCTGACTACGGATCAGAAGGTTAGGGGTTCGAGTCCCTTCGGGCGCACACTGTGTTGAGACAGTAAGAGAAGCCCCGGCGTGAAAAGATTCCGCCGGGGCTTTTTCTCTGCCCGGATGCCGACAACCCAGCCGGTCCGCGGGACCTCAGGCCGAGGCCGCCTCCTCCGCATGGGCCGCATCCATCGCGGTCGAGTGCAGCTGAAGGATCGCGACGGCCTCGTGGAGGGAACCGAGCGGCGTCTCGATCTCGTCGTAGTGGTGCACGAAGCCGTTCGCGTCGCGTGCACTCACCGCGACCAGGGCGTACCCCGGCCGAGCGACGCGCTTCGCGCGTCCCAATCGTCGTCGTGCCATGGCATCCGCCTTCCGTTGGCGCCGAGGCTACCCCGGGCGCGCGCGGAACCGGGGTCAGCGCGCGGCGGACTTCTTCTTCTTGCCGCCCTTGTGCGTCTCGGGCTCGGGTGAATCTTTCGTCGCCCCCGCCTCGTCGGCAGCAGCCCGGTCCTTCGCTCGACGTTTCGCCTGCGAGGCGAGACGCGCGAGGTCGACCATGCGGAGCGCGTCCATGCGCGCCTTGCGCATTCGGGCGTAATCCGGATCGGCGTCCGCGGTCATGCCCTCGACGTCGAGACGCTGGCTGAGGTTCGCCTCGACGTCGCCCCACGCCGCGATACGGGCGTCGGCGACCAGGACCTTGACCCGCTCGGGATCGTCGGCGAGGGCGCGCAGCTCCTTGGCGACACCGCGGGACTGCTTGGCACGACGACGCAGGTTGCGCGTGTCACGGTCGCGGTAATCGTGGGTGCCCGACGAATCCGAGAACCGGCCCCACGCGCGCTTGCGCTGATGGGTGACCCGCTCCGCCGCCTGGTCCTGCTCGTCGGCGAGGGAGCGCAGCGTCTCGCGGGCCAGCTCGGCGAAGACCTCGCCGTCGAAGTGGCCCCCGCGGGCGATGGTGTCGACGAGGATCCGGTTGCGCACGGCGAGCCGCGCCGCGGCTGTCGCGATCGACAGCCCCTCGGCGATGGCCTCCTTCGTGCGCCCCACGTGACCTCCCCGTCCAGGCTATCGTCCGGGGCGCACCGATCGCTCAGGTGAGCTTCGCCTCTAAGTGAACAACGACCCGAATGCAATCCCCTCCATCCGCGCGGCGGGACTGCCTATGGTCGGTTTTGTTGCGGAGGGCCTCGGAGAGTACTCGGGGGCCTTCTGTCATTTCCGGATGCATACAGGAAACACCCAGGTGTGCGCAAAGCCCAATCCGAATCGAGCGTTGTCTCCGAAGATGTGATGAGGCGGCCGGACGGTCGCTGCCAACACTCTGGGAGGTTCATCATGAGCTCATCACCCAACCGTCTCGTGGCCACCGTCTTCGGCGCTGTCTACCTGCTCGTCGGTCTGCTCGGCTTCGCCGTCACCGGCGGGGTCGGTTTCATCGCCACACAGGGCGGACTGCTCCTCGGCATCTTCGAGGTCAACCCGCTCCACAACATCGCCCACCTCCTGATCGGTGCCGCACTGCTGGTCGCCGGTCTCGCCAACGCTCGCGCAGCGAAGGGCGTCAACACGACCGTCGGCGCCGTCTACCTGCTCCTCGGCATCGTGGGCTTCTTCCTCGTGGGCACCGCCGCGAACATCCTCGCGCTGAACGTGCCCGACCACTTCCTCCACCTCGCCAGCGCCGTCGTGCTGCTGGGTGTCGGCCTCGGCACCGAGCGCAACGTCCCGCGTACCGCGGCGGTCTGAGCATGACTGCTGCGACCTTCGTGAGGTCGTGGCCCTCCGTATCCGCGTGGGGGGCCGGTCTCATCACCGCCGCCCTCGGCGCGGGTGCCATCATCCGTCCCGATTCCGGGGCCGTCGCAAGCGGCCTCGGGATCGGGATGGTGGTCCTCGGTCTGGCCTGCCTCGCGTGGGGAGCGGCCACGCTGTCGACGGGCCGTCTCGTCGTCCCCCGCATCACGTTGGCGGGAGCGCTCGTCGCCCTCGCCCTCACGGCGGGCCTGATGTTCGCAGCTCCCGCTCACACGAGCATCCTCGGCGTCACGGCTGCGTGCGCCCTGCTCGTCGTCGTGGGTGCCACCGCGGCCGTTCATCTTCGCCGAGTGAGCCGCGGTCCGAATCCGACGCGCACCGCCCAGCCGATGAGCGTCGTCGGACTGCTCGTCGCCGCTGCGGTCATCGCCGTGGTCGTCACCCCCGCTCTCGGGGCCACGCAGAACGCCGTCCTCCTGCGCGACGACGGCACCGTTCCCGTCATCTCGCACGAGGGACACTGATCCCTCTCACGGAGCCCACCCGCTCAGACGGTGGCACGCTGGAAGGGTGACGATAGACGCCTCCTCTTCCGCTCCCGGCTGGATCCAGTCGCTGCGCGGCAAGATCCTCGTCGCTCTCGCGGGAGATCCCACCGGCATGGCCCCCTACGTCCGCGCGATCGCCGATGGAGACGACACCGGCTACTTCGTCGAGAACGGCCCCGCGTGGACCGTGCACGCCGGGATGGGCACGCTCGTGGCCGGCATCCGGGCCCTTCTTCTCCAGGCCCTGCACCCGGGAGCGCTCGCCGGCGTGCACGACTGGTCGCGCTATCGCGAGGATCCGATCGGTCGCCTCACCGGCACCGTGCGCTGGGTCATCACGCTGACGTACGGGTCGAGGACGCAGGCGGATGCCGAGACCGCACGCGTCGGGAGGTTTCACCGCCGCGTGGAGGGCGAGTACGTCGGCGGCGACGGAAGCGAACGCGCGTACACCGCCGAGGCGGCGGACCTCGTCCGATGGGTGCACCTCGCCTCCACCGACGCGTTCCTCGCCGGACACGAGGTGTCGCGCAAGCCCATTCCCGGCGGACCCGACGCGTACGTCTCCGATTGGGCCACCGCCGGTCGACTCATGCGGGTCGTCGACCCGCCCCTCACCAGACGAGATCTCCGCGCCGAGATCGACGGCTTCGCCGACCGTGGCGAGCTGCGCGGCGACGAACGCGTGGCCGACGTGGTGAGGTTCCTGCGCAAGCCGCCGTTCTCCGGGCTCATGGGTCTGTCCTACCGCGTGCTGTTCGCCGCAGCGGTGGCAACCATCCCCGGTCGTTACCGGAAGATGCTCGGGGTGCGGCGTTGGCCTCTTCCCGTGTTGACGCTGACTCGCGTGATCCTGCGTGTCACCGAGCGCGCGCTGGGCTCGGGCCCCCGCGCCCAGGACATGGCGCGGCTGCGACTGGCCCGGCTGGAGCGTGACGGACGGGAGGCCGCGTGAGCGACGACGCCCGCCAGGCCGCGGAACGCTACCGGCTCGACCGGCAGCTGCGCGAGGCCGGTCTCGCGCCCGAATCCGCCGAACCCGAGGGACCCTCGCTGGGCTCGACCGCTGCCGAGCGCGCCGCCTTCGTCGAGACCTCGATCCAACAGGCGATCCGCCGCGGCGAGTTCGACAACCTCCCCGGCGCCGGCAAGCCCCTCCCCGACCTCGGCAGCTCGCACGACCCCGACTGGTGGATCCGTCGCAAGATCGAGACCGAACAGCTCACCGGTCTCGGCCCTCCGGCGTTGACCCTGCGCGTCGAGCACGCCGAGTTGGCGGAGCGACTGGATGCCATCGCCCGCGAACCCGAGGTGCGCGAGGCGGTCGAAGACTTCAACCGCCGCGTGGTCGAGGCTCGGCGGCAGCTCCAGGGCGGCCCGCCCGTGGTGACGCCGACGGTGGACGTCGAGGCCGAGGTGGCGGCCTGGATCGAACGACGTCGCGCACGCGTGGAGGCGGCGGCACGGGCGGCGCCGGAACGACGGCGGCGCTGGTTCCGGCGCTCCTGACCGGCGTTGCTTTCCCCGGCTGACGTCTGGATCACACGATCGGCGCCTGCGCACCCGCTTCGGCATGTAAACGCCGCGTCGTCTCGGAGGACCGTGCGATGTCGCGGGGCGGTCGGGGGGGGCCGCGGACCCGCCGCGCCGTCAGAGCGCTGCCAGCGCCTCCGCGCGCTCGAGCAGCGCCCGGGCCCGAGCGAGTGCCGGCGCGTACGAGCCGTCGACGGGACCATCGGGGGTCGTCGACAGCAGCGACCGGGCGGCTTCCACGTCGGCGGGTGCGGGTGTGAAGCCGGCGTGGGCGCCGGGGATGGCGGCATCCCTCAGCGCGAGCGTGCCGGTGAAGCCCATCGCGACGGCGTGGAGCGCGGCATCCCGAGCCTGCTCGACCGGGCCGCACGGGCCGTCGATGGGTCCCGCGATACCCGCCGCGGCCGAGGCGACGACGAGCTGGGCGCGCGGCCACGACAGCGCGATGCGGTCGGCGGTCATCCCGGTGTCGCGACGAAAGTCGCCCGTGCCGAAAGCGAGGCGACGGGTCGCGGGGTGGGCGGCGATGGCCGGTGCCGCCAGCAGCGCCGCGGCCGACTCGACCATCGCGACGATCGGGGTGCCGGCCGGAAGGGATGCCGCGACGTGAGCCACGTCGTCGGGACCGGCGCACATGGCCAGGACGACCCCGGCCAGGCGATCGTCGAGGTCACGGCCCAGCGCGAGATCGGCTTCTCCGTCGCGCGTCCCGGCGGCGCTGATGCGCAACCACACCGGGGCGTCGACAGCGGCCCGCCGAGCGCGGTCCCGGCCCTCGGCCTTTCGCCCCGCGGGGAGGCCGTCTTCGAGGTCGATCACGAGTACGTCGGCCGCGGTCTCGAGACCGCCCGCCAGCGGCGAGCGGAGCATCCAGGTGCGCGCGAGGTCGACACGCGCCGGGGCGGGGGCGGCCGAAGCCGCCCCCGCCGAGGTGTCGTGCGTCAGGGTCACGAGCGACCCCGTGCCGCCGTCTCCGCCTCCGCCTGAGCGCGGAAAGCGTCGAGCGACTGCGTGTCGACGGTGGCCGCGGGGCCCGCGCCGACCTCCGCGGAGGCCTGCTCCTTGGCATCCGCCGCGGGAGTCGCCGAGTGGTCGTGACCGGTGAGGATCGTCTCGTCGAACGGGATGGTGCCGGCGAGCACCTCGCGGACGCGCTGGCCGTCGTACTGCTTGGTCCACACGCCGATGAGCATCGTGGCCACCGCGTTGCCCGTGAAGTTGGTGACGGCGCGGGCCTCGGACATGAAGCGGTCGATGCCGACGATGACGCCGACGCCGTCGACCAGGTCGGGGCGGTAGGCCGACAGACCACCGGCGAGGGTGGCGAGACCGGCGCCGGTGACGCCGGCGGCGCCCTTCGAGGCGATGATCATGAAGATCATGAGACCGATCTGCTCACCGATCGACATGGGCGAGCCCATCGCGGTGGCGATGAACAGCGAGGCCATCGTGAGGTAGATCGCCGTGCCGTCGAGGTTGAAGGAGTACCCGGTCGGGACGGTGATGCCCACGACGGGCTTCGAGACACCGAGGTGCTCCATCTTGGCGATGAGGCGGGGAAGAGCGGCCTCGGACGACGAGGTACCGACGATGAGCAGGTACTCGCGGCCCAGGTACTTCATCAGCGTGAAGATGTTGACGCGGGTCACGACGTACAGCAGCGTGCCGAGCACCACGGCGATGAAGAGGAAGCACGTGATGTAGAAGGCGCCCATCAGGATGCCGAGGCTGATCACGGCCTGGAACCCGGTCTTGCCGACGACGGCGGCGATGGCACCGAAGGCGCCGATGGGGGCGAGCCACAGGATCATGCCGAGGATGCGGAAGACGAGCACCTGGAAGTTACGGATGCCCTCGACCATGCGCACGCCGCGCTCGCCCATGCCCTGCAGGGCGAAGCCGACGAGAAGGGCGATGAACAGCACCTGGAGGATGCTGCCGCCGGTGAAGGCGGAGAAGAACGTGGTGGGGATGATGCCCAGGATGAACTCCTGGGTGGAGGTCGCCTCGGCCGCGGGGGCGTCGTACTGGGCGCCCGCGATGTTCAGTCCCTCGCCCGGGTGGATGATGTTGCCGACGACGAGGCCGATGATCAGGGCGAACGACGACATGACGAGGAAGTAGACCATCGCCAGGCCGCCGATCTTGCCGACCGTGGAGGCCTTGGCGATCGAGCCGATTCCCACGACGATCGTGCAGAAGATGACCGGGGCGATCATCATCTTGATGAGGCTGACGAAGCCCTTGCCGATGGGCTCGAGGGCCGTGGCGAACTGCGGGGCGACCAGGCCCACGATGACACCGGCCACGACCGCGACGATGACGGAGATGTAGAGCCAGTGGTTGCGGTCGATCTTCTTACGCGGCCTGCCGTCGCGTGTGGTGCGGAGTGAGAGTGCCATGAGCGACTTCCCCTTTTCTAACGCCTTTGTTGAGTCCGGCGGGGGCGCCGGTCGATGTGACGACTTTGATCGACGCCGGACGCGTCGGCGATTTGTGGTCGTATTGTTCACGGCAAGCGCGGAGAAGGGCGTGGTGATGAGACTGAGCGTGGGTGGACGCCTGGCATTGGTGTCCCTGGGCGTCGTCGTGCTCGTCGCCGGCGTGCTGGCGGCGCTGCTGTCGGTGCAGTTGAACGACTCCGGCCAGCGTGAGGCCGAGAAGGTCACCCGCTCCGTCGCCGAGACCCTCGCGCACGAGCCCGACGTCGCCGCTCTGGTCGTGCGGCGCGACTCCGGCGCCCTGCAGCCGATGGTCGAGCAGATCCTCCCCGACGCCGACCTGTCGTTCGTCACGATCATGACGCCCGACGGCATCCGTCTCACCCACCGCAACAGGTCCGAGATCGGCGAGCAGTACCTCGGTTCGCGATCGGAGGCGCTTGCCGGCCAGACGCACACCGAGGTCTACGACGGAACCCTCGGGCCCTCGGTGCGCACCATCGCGCCGATCCGCGACGGGGGCGACGAGAGCGGCGACATCGTGGGCCTGGTCGCCGTCGGCGTCACGCTCGGCGCCGTGCAGCAGGACCTCGCCGCTCGCGCACCGCTGATCGTCCTGGCATCCGCCGCCATCGTCGGCATGGGGATACTGGGAGCCCTCTACGTCCGACAGAGCGCACGACGCGTGACCGGCTCGTACACGCCCGCCGAGTTGTCGCGTCTCGTCGAGAGCTACGAGACGGTGCTGCACTCACTGCGCGAGGGGCTCGTGGTCACCGACCGCGCCGGGCGCATCGTGCTCTACAACGACGAGGCCGCCGACCTGCTGGGCCTGCCCCCGGCCCGCTCGGGGCAGGTATCGCTCGACCCCCGCGAGATCGAGATGGACGCCGGCCTCGCCGAGGCCATCGCGAGCGGTCGACGCATGGTCGAAGAGACCGTCGTCAACGGGGAGCGGGTGCTGCTGGTCAACCAGGAGGAGGCGCGCGATCTGGCGGGCCGGCGCGCTCCGGAACGCGGTCGGGTCATGACCTTGCGCGACCGGTCGGAGCTGCAGGCGCTGCTCGGCGAGCTCGAGGGCGTCCGCACGCTCAGCGACACCCTGCGCTCGCAGACCCACGAACACGGCAACCGCCTGCACGCGCTGCTGGCCCTGCTCGAGCTCGGGCGCATCGACGAAGCCCGCCGTCTGATCGTGGCCTCGACCGGCGAACGTCAGGAGCTCGCCGACCGCCTGGTCTCGGACGACGAGGACGCCGTGGTGGTCGCCCTGCTGCTGGGCAAACTCGACGAGGCCGCCGAGCGCGGCGTGCACCTCGACCTCGACGTCGCCGAGCCGGCGCCCGCGCTGCCGCTCCCCGCGGCCGAGGCGGTGACGGTGGTGGGAAACCTCGTCGACAACGCTCTGGATGCCGCGGCGGCCGGCGCCGAACCCCGCTGGGTGCACGCGGCGCTTCGCGCAGGCGGAGGCGACGTGGTGCTCGAGGTGTCCGACAGCGGCACCGGGTTCGACCCCGCGCTCGCCGATCCCTTCGCGTTCGGCGCGTCCACCAAGCCGGCGCACTCCGCCGGAGGCCGCGGTGTCGGTCTCGCCCTCGTGCGCGACATCGTCGCGGCGCACGGCGGCACGCTGCAGGTGGTGGAGGACCCCACGACCGTGCGCGTTTTCCTTCCCGCCGTCGCCGAGGAGGTGGCGCCGTGATCAGGGTGCTGGTCGTCGACGACGACGCGCTGGCGTTGGAGCTGCATTCCGCCTACGTCGCTCGAGTGCCCGGTTTCGAGGTCGCCGGTCATGCCGCGGGAGCCCGCGCGGCGCTCACCGCCCTGAGCGATCCCGAGCGCCGTATCGACCTCGTCCTTCTCGACATGACGATGCCCGACGGCACCGGTCTCGACGTCGCCCGACGCGTGCGCGCGATGGGGTCTCGCGTTGACATCATCGCCGTCACCGCGGTTCGAGATGCCGCGACCGTGCGCGCGGCGGTCTCGATCGGCGTCGTACAGTACCTCATCAAGCCCTTCGCGTTCGCCGCTTTCCGCGAGCGTCTCGAGGCGTACCGGTCCTACGTCGAGGGCCTGGATCGCGCGGCGGGAGAGGCGACGCAGTCCGAGGTCGACGCGCTGCTGGGCACGCTTCGGACCATCGCTGCCCCGACCCTGCCGAAGGGCCTGAGCGACGAGACGCTGCAGGCCGTGGCGGAGCGCGTGCGCACGGCCTCCGGCGCCGTGTCCTCGACCGAGGTCGGCGAGAGCGAGGGCATGTCGCGCGTCACCGCCCGGCGCTACCTCGAGCACCTCGCCGACGTCGGTCGCGTCCGCCGCGAACCCCGCTACGGCGGCCAGGGCCGCCCCGAGATCACCTACGCCTGGCTCCGCGGCTAGCGGCGGCCCGCCCTCGTCGAGTGTCCACCGCGGGGACGCGGATCAGAGGTCGAACGCCGCGCGTACGCCCTCGTTCACCACGACGCCGGCGCGCACGTTCAGGCCCTTGGCCAGGGCGGGATCGGCGGATGCCGCGGCCTCCCACCCCCGGTCGGCGATGCGCGTGATGTAGGGCAGGGTGGCGTTCGACAGGGCCCGGGTCGAGGTGTGCGGCACCGCGCCGGGCATGTTCGCGACGCAGTAGTACAGCGAATCGTGGACACGGAAGGTCGGCTCGTCGTGCGTCGTGGGACGCGAGCCCTCGAAACAGCCGCCCTGGTCGATCGCGATGTCGACGAGCACGGAGCCGGGCTTCATCGCCGCGACCATGTCGTCGGTGACGAGCTTGGGCGCGGCGGCCCCGGGAATGAGCACCGAGCCGATGATGAGGTCGGCGTCGGCCAGCTGCTCGGCGATCTCGAGGCGGGTCGAGGCGCGGGTCTCGATCGCGCCGCCGAAGCGCTCCTCGAGCTGACGCAGCTTGGGCAGCGAGATGTCGACGACCGTCACACGGGCACCGAGACCGAGAGCGTTCGCCGCGGCGTGCTCGCCGGCGACGCCGCCGCCGATGACGACCACCTTGGCCCGCGGGGTGCCGGGCACACCGCCGGGGAGCAGACCCCGGCCACCCGAGGCGCGCAGCAGGTGGTGGGCGCCCTCGATGATCGACAGGCGTCCGGCGACCTCGCTCATCGGCGCCAGCAACGGCAGGGCGCGATCGGCGGTCTGCACGGTCTCGTAGGCGACAGCCGTGGTCGCCGCGGCCATGAGCGCATCGGTCAGCGGCCGATCGGCGG
Source organism: Microbacterium sp. SL75 (assembly GCF_026625865.1). NCBI lineage: Bacteria > Bacillati > Actinomycetota > Actinomycetes > Micrococcales > Microbacteriaceae > Microbacterium > Microbacterium sp. SL75. The sequence continues at coordinate 660,389 of NZ_CP113067.1, forward strand.
CGAGGTGCAGGTAGGTGAAGAGGGTGAGATCGGCGCGCAGGAACCGGTATTCGGGGGCGATGGGCTCCTTGACCTTGACCAGGAGTTCGGCGCGTGCCCAGGTCTCGTCGGCGGTGGCGACGATCTCGGCGCCCGCGGCGCGGTACTGCTCGTCGGCGAAGCCGCTGCCCTCGCCCGCGCCCGCCTGGACGAGCACCTCGTGGCCGCGGTGGACGAGCGCATCGACTCCCGCGGGTGTCATCGCGACGCGGTTCTCGTTGTTCTTGATCTCGGTGGGCACGCAGACGCGCATGGGTTCCTCCTCGAGCGGATGAGCGTTGCGGAGAGAATCGCAGAAAAGCGTGTTTCCGTGGTGTTTCCCCGAAGAAAGGTCGGTATTTACGGCGAGGACGGCGATATCATCGGATACCGAGGGCTTCTTCGGTCCTCTGAAACGAAGGATCTGCGATGGCCGGGGACGATCTGCACCCGCTCGACGCCCGGATGATAGAGCTGCTGTCCGCCGACGCCCGCATGACGAACGCCGCGCTCGCCGAGGCGCTCGGGGTCGCGGCATCCACCGCTCATACCCGACTGCGGGGGCTCATCGACCGCGGTCTGCTCACCGGCTTCCACGCCGCCGTCGACCAGAGCCGTCTCGGCCGGGGCCTGCAGGCGATCGTGGGCGTGACGCTACGACCGGGGCAGCGTCAGGAGAGCATTCGCGCGTTCGCGCACGAGATCCGCCGCCATCCGGACGTGATCCAGCTGTTCTTCCTGGGCGGGGCGGACGACTTCCTCGTGCACATCGCGGTCGACGATTCCTCGGCCGTGCGCCGCTTCGTCGTCGACCACCTCTCGGCCCGGCACAGCGTGGCCTCCACCCGCACGAGCATCATCTTCGAGTACCACCGCAACGCCCTGGCGGCGGATTTCGACTGACCCCGCCCGGGTCGATAGTCCCCGGCACGGCCGCCGTCAAGACGGCCGGCGTACCAGACGGCGCCGCCATGATGAGACCCCGGGGGGTTTCATGGTGCTGTCGATCGGCGTAGCCGTCATGTGCGTGGTGTTGGCGATCGGAGTGATCTGCGTGATCCTCCCGCGTATCGGCAGCGCGGGCGCTCTCGGTGTGTTCCTGAGGGTCGGAGCCCTCTCGGGAGCGGTCTCGGTCGGTGCGGCCGTGCTGGACATCATGGCGTCGAACGGAGCCGGAGACCTGACCCGGGTCGCCGCCGACACCACGATGATCCTCGCCCCCGCACTGCTGTGCGCCGCCCTCGTCGTGACGCCCGATCGCCCCCTCACCCGATCCCTGCCGATCGCGGTGGCCGTCGCCGCCGTGGCCGCCCTGGGCTTCACCCTCGCGCCCGCCGCGGTCACGACGATCAAGGCGTTCACCCTCGCCCTCGCCTGCGGCCTCTGCGCCGTCCTGGCGTTCCGGGCGAGCGCGCTGCCCCGCCGATCCCGCTTCGTGCTCACCACCGCGATGGGCGCATACGCGCTGTACTCCACGGCTCGTGGCGTCCTCTCGCTCGAGAGCGACTCGTTCGACCCCGTGTTCTCCCCCACCGGTGTCATCGTGGCCGGCATCTCGGCGATGCTGTTGACCGGCGTCTCGATCGTCATCATCGGCCTGCCCTCCGCGGGTGCCACCGCCGGGGGCCGCCGCCGGGGGGCCTCGATCTCGATCGGCGACTGGAATCTCGCCACCGCCGCCTTCGGCCGCGAACGCGTCCGCGTTCTGCTGCTGGATCTGCGCCGGGCCGCGCGAGATCTCGACCCCTCGACCGTCGACTCGCTGCACGGCGTGGAGATCTCTGTGCCGTCGGCGATATCCGCGCTGCGGGAGCGCTTGGCCGCCGACTACGGCTGGCGCCCCGAGGAGGTCGAGTTGCTCACCGACGCGACACCCCGGCGGCGGCCGCGGATCACCGTCTGAGCGCTCGCACCCGCACGCGCGTTGCCTCGGCCGCGTCATCGACCGGTGCCGTCGCACGGCTGCTCCGCAACAGGTCCGAGAGCAACCGAGAGCCCCGAACCGTCGGGCTGCGCACCCGATCGCGGCCTCAGCGCACCGCGGCCGCGATCGCCGCGATGTCGGCGGGCGTCGAGCGGCAGCAACCGCCCACCAGACGCGCGCCGGCGGCGACCCACGAAGGTGCCGCGTCGGCCAGGGGCGCCGTACCGCCATGCCAGGTGCGTGTGGCGGCGTCCCACCTCTCACCGGTGTTCGGATACGCCAGGAGCGGGATGCCGGGAGCCTCGGCGAGCGCGGGAAGCACCGTCTCGGGCGCGCAGCAGTTGACGCCCACGGCGAGCACGCTCGAGACCGATGCCGCGGTGCGCAGGGCCTCGGCGCGGGCGCCTCGGTGCGCGTAACCGGTGCTGTCGGCGGAGACGCTGACGAAGGCGGGGACACCGAGATCATCGAGTTCGAGGGCGAGCGCCTCCACTTCGAGAACGGAGGGGATGGTCTCGACGGCGAGGAGGTCGGCACCCGATTCGGCGAGAACGTGCAAGCGGCGGCGATGCGCGCTGCGCAGCTCGTCGAGACTCAGCCCGTAGGAGCCGGTGTACTCACTGCCGTCGGCGCGCAGGGCACCCACCGGGCCGACGGAGGCCGCGACCGCCACATCGCCGGCCTCTCGCGCGAGAGACACCGAGCGGCGCAGGAGCGCCTCGACCTCGGCATCCGGGATCTCTCCCCCGAAACTCAGCTGGTACGAGGCGGTGATGACGACCTCGGCTCCCGCGGCGACGAACTCGGCGTGGGCCGCGCGCACCTCGTGGGGCTCGTCTCGCAGCACGCGGGCCGACCACAGCGCGGAGGTGACGTCGTTGCCGCGCGCCTCGAGCAGGGTGCCCAGGCCGCCGTCGAGGACGACGGGGCGTCGGGTCACGGTGGCGACGAGGTCGATCACGCCTCGTGCGTCTCGCCCGCCGCGAGCACGCGCAGAGCGCTCGCGAGAAGGGCCTGGTCGTGTCGGCTGACATCGCGGAGCGCGTCGGCTTCGAGGCGGACGAGCTCGGTCATCGCCGCGTCCACGCGCTCGATGCCCTCGGCGGTGATCGCGACGAGGATCGCGCGGCCGTCGGAGGGGTTGGGGCGGCGATTGACGAGTCCGCGCTCGGCGAGCTTGTCGAGGCGGTTCGTCATGGCGGCGCTGCCGATCATGGTCGCTGTGATCAGGCGCGTTGCGCTGAGCTCGGTGCCGGCGCGGCGGAGCACGGCGAGAACGTCGAACTCCCAGACGGCGATGTCGGCGCTGGCGAAGGCTTTGGCGCGGAGCTTCGACAGGTGGAAGGCCGCGCGGCGCAGGCGCGACATCACGTCGAGGGGCGTCAGGTCGACGTCGGGCAGCAACTGCGACCAGGCGTCGATGAGGAGGTCGACCTCGTCGTCTTTACTGCTGGCAGTGGGCACACCTCGACGGTACCCGAGCCGCGGGGTGGTGCGGCGCGCGACGGGCGGAGCGGGCGTTTCGCGCGCCCCGGGAAGGAACTCGTCGGGTGTCCAGAACACGCCGCGTCGGCACGGTCCCGCGCGGCGTGTCATGGACACTCGACGCGGGCGGGCACCGGATGCCGGGGCCCCACGCGGTTCAGCGCGAGCGCGGCGGCGCGGTCGTCGCCCGCGCGACGAGGCGCGTCGGGAGTTCGATGTGCGTCTCGGGCAGGGTCTCCCCGGCCAGCAGCGCGAGCACCATCCGCACGGCCTCGGCGCCGAGGCGCTTCATCGGCTGGCGGACCGTGGTCAGGGCGGGTTGCGCGCGGGCGGCCTCGGGCACGTCGTCGAAACCGACCACCGACAGATCGCCGGGCACGCTCAACCCCCGCGCGGCGGCGACCTCGATGATCGACAGCGCCGAGAGATCGTTCGCGGCGAACACCGCCGTGGGCGGGTCGTCGAGCGAGAGCATGGCCTCGGCGGCTTCGCGCGCGACGTCCTGCTCGTAGCGTCCGACGCCGACCAGCGCGGAGTCGAACGGGATCCCCGCGGCGGCGAGCCCCGCGCGGTACCCCGAGGCGCGGGCGACCGCGGAGCGCAGATCGGGCCGCCCCGCGATGAAGCCGATGCGCCGGTGACCGAGCTGCACGAGATAGTGCACGGCCTGCTGCGCGCCGGTGTAGCTGTCGGACTCGACGGTCGGCAGGTCTCCCCGGCCCGTGTGCGGGTCGATGGCCACGATGGGCACCTCTCCCGAGACGTTGACGACCGTGGGCGTGACGATGATCGCCGCATCGATGAGCGTGCCGCTCAGCCGGCTCAGCGAGCGGCGCTCCCAGCCCTCGCCGTCGCGACGCGCGCCCGTGTAGGCCAAGAGGTCGTACCCGGTGTCGGACAGGGCTCCCCCGACTCCCTTGAGGATCTCGGCGGAGAACGGCTCGATGTCGGCCACGAGCACGCCGATCACGCCCGTCCGGCGCGAGCGCATGCTGCTGGCGACGAGGCTCGACTCGTACCCGAGGGTCTTCACGGCGTCCAGGACCCGCCCCACGGTCTCGGGCGACACCCCGTAGCGCCCGTTCACCGCCTTCGACACCGTGGCCACCGAGACCCCGGCCGCCGCGGCGACGTCGTGGATGGTCGCGCGCCTCGTCATGGCATCCGACCATAGCGTGGAAAACATTTTCGAAAACGTTTGACGTTCGCGCGAGACCCGGGCGACACTGCTGACACCTCGGCGGGCAGCAGACCCCGAGAAGCGCACGAACGGCGAAGCAGCCGAACACCGACGCGTCCCACGGCGCACCTCGACGAAGAGAAACGGGAATCACATGAACACGCGCAAAATCCTCGCCGGAGCGGCCCTCGCCGTCGCCGGAACACTCGCCCTCGGTGGCTGCGCCGCGGGCGGCGGCGGCCAGAACGCCGACGGTTCGGTCACGCTGACGCTGTGGCACAACTCCACCACGGGTGACGGCAAGAAGTACTGGGAAGACACGGCCGCGGCGTTCGAGGCGGCGAATCCCGGCGTCACGATCGAGATCCAGGCCCTGCAGAACGAAGAGATGGACGGCAAGCTCCAGACCGCCCTCAACTCGGGCGACGCCCCCGACCTGTTCATGGCTCGCGGCGGCGGCAAGCTCGCCGACATCGTCGCGGCCGGCCAGGCGATGGACCTCACCGACAAGATCACGCCCGAGGTCAAGACCGCTCTCGGCAACTCGCTCGGCGCCTTCGAGGTCGACGGCAAGAACTACGGCATGCCCGTCGCCGTGCTCCCCTCGGGCATCTTCACCTCGCAGGATCTCCTGTCCGCGGCCGGCGTCTCCGCCGCCCCCGAGACGATCGACGAGTTGCAGGCCGCCGACGCGAAGATCCGCGCCACGGGCGTCGCCCCGATCGCCGTGGGGGCGAAGGACGCCTGGCCCGCGGCCCACTGGTACTACAACTTCGCGCTGCGCGCCTGCTCGAAGGACGTCCTGGACACCGCGGCGCAGAGCCGCAGCTTCGACGACCCGTGCTGGCTGCAGGCGGGTGAGAACCTCGAGTCGTTCCTGAAGACCCAGCCCTTCAACGACGGCTTCCTCACCACGGCGGCCCAGCAGGGTGCCGGTTCGTCGGCGGGCCTGCTCGCCAACCACCAGGCCGCCATGGAACTCATGGGTGCCTGGAACCCCGGCGTGATCGCCTCGCTCACGCCCGATGAGAAGCCCCTCGCCGACCTCGGTTGGTTCCCCTTCCCCGAGGTTCCCGGCGGCAAGGGCGAAGAGGGCGCGATCATGGGCGGCGTCGACGGCTACTCGTGCTGGGTCAACGCCCCCGCGCAGTGCACCGACTTCCTGAACTTCCTCGTCAACAAGGAGAACCAGGAGAAGTACGCCGCGGCCTTCCAGACCATCCCCGCCTCGAGCGAGGCGACGGATGCCGTCACCACCCCCGCCCTGCAGTCCGCGCTGAAGGCGTACACCGACGCCCCCTACGTCTCGGTCTGGCTCGACACCCTGTACGGACAGAACGTCGGCAACGCCCTGAACGTCGCCGTCGTCGACCTGTTCGCCGGCAAGGGCAGCCCGCAGGGCATCGTCGACGCCGTCAACGCCGCCGCTTCCCGCTGAGGACGCCGACCATGACCACCCAGCTCGCCACCTCGGCGACCGACGCCGGGTCAGGCCGCCCGGCCGGGGATGGCGCCACACGCGCCCCCTCGGCCGGGCGGCCGACCGCGCGGCGGCGGCTCGAGAACTGGCGCATCCGCGGCGAACTCGCGATCCTCCTGGGCCCCGCCCTGGTGGTGTTCGTGTCGTTCGTCATCCTGCCCGTCGCCCTCGCCGCCTACTACGGCTTCTACAAGTGGTCGGGCTTCGGCGCTCCCGTCGACTTCGTGGGGCTGCGAAACTACATCACCATCCTCACCGACCCGGCCTTCCACGAAGCCCTCGGCCACAACGCGTTCATCGTCGTCGGATCCCTCGTGCTGCAGGGACCTCTCGCGCTGGGCCTCGCGCTGCTGCTGAATCGCAAGATGCGCGCGCAGTCGCTCATCCGCGTGCTGATCTTCGTGCCCTACGTCATCTCCGAGGTCGTCGTGGGTCTCGGTTGGGGCCTCATGCTGCAGTCGGGCGGCGCGCTCAACGGGGCTCTGGAGAAGATCGGGCTCGGCTCGCTCCGCGCGGACTGGATCTCCGATCCGGCGCTGGCGATCTGGACGCTGCTCATCATCATCACGTGGAAGTACATCGGCTTCGCCGTGATCCTCTTCCTCGCCGGTCTCCAGGGCATTCCCGAGGAGCTGAGCGAGGCCGCCGCGATCGACGGTGCCTCGTACTGGCAGATCCAGCGCCACATCGTCCTGCCCCTCATGGGACCGACGATACGCATCTGGGCGTTCCTGTCGATCATCGGCTCCCTCCAGCTGTTCGACCTCGTCTGGATCGTCTGGGGCCAGTACGTCGCCTCCACGGCGGGGACCTCCACGATGGCCACCTACATGGTCGCCAACGGTCGCAATGCCGGCAGCTTCGGGTACGGCAGCGCCGTGGCCGTGGTGATGTTCCTCATCTCGCTCGCCGTCGCCCTCGTCTATCAGCGCTTCGTGCTGCGGCGCGACACGGCCGGCGCTCTCACGGGAGGTTCGAAATGACCGCCACCGCCACCCTCGTCACCCCTCGCGGCGGGAGGACCCCGCGCCGACGCCCCGCCGGAGCGAACCGCGGCAGCTCGGTGTTCGTCGGCTTCGTCGCCCTGCTGCTGATCGGGATGATGCTCGCCCCGGTGGTCTACATCATCCTCGGCGGCTTCCGCTCGAACGCCGAGATCACCGTGGATCCCTCGGGCTTTCCCACCACCTGGAACTGGCAGAACTACGCCGACGTGCTCGCGAGCCCCGCGTTCTGGGGCCAGGTCGGCAACTCCGCGATCGCCGCGATCGCGACGACGGCGTTCGTCGTCGCGCTGGGCATGATGGCGGCCTACGGCCTGGCCCGGTACCGCTTCCGCGGGCGCGGAGCCGTGTACGCCCTGTTCACCGCGGGCCTGATGTTCCCGATGACCGTCGCGATCACGCCCCTGTACATCCTGGTGCGCAATCTCGGCCTGACGAACTCGCTCGCGGGCGTCATCGTGCCGCAGATCGCCTTCGCCCTGCCCCTGACGATCATCATCCTGTCGCCGTTCCTCGCCGCCATTCCGAGCGAGCTGCAGGAGGCCGCCTCGATCGACGGGCTCGGCCGTCTCGGCTTCTTCTGGCGCATGGTGCTGCCTCTCGCGGTGCCCGCGGTGGTGACGGTCGGCATCCTGGCCTTCGTCAACAGCTGGAACTCGTACATGCTGCCGCTGTTCATCCTCAACAACGAGGCCGCCTACACGCTGCCGCTGGGCACCCAGGCGTTCGCCTCGCAGTACTCGGTCGACACCGCCCGAGTACTCGCTTTCACCTCTCTGTCGATGATCCCCGCTCTGCTGTTCTTCAGCGTGTTCGAGCGACGGATCGTGGGCGGACTCACCGGTGCCGTGAAGGGCTGATCCCACGATGACCATTCAGAACACCGACGTCGGCGCTGCCCGCACACGGGGGATCACCCCTCGGGTGAAGGCCCTCGTGGCCGACATGACCCTCGACGAGAAGCTCGCCCAGCTCGTCGGGTACTGGGTCGACCAGGGCGACGAGGTCGTCGCCCCGCTCTCGGGCGAGAAGGTCACCTCCACCGCCTACGTGGATGCCACCGCTCACGGGCTCGGCCACCTCACGCGCGTCTACGGCACGCGGCCCGTCGACCCCGTCGAGCGCGCCGCCTGGCTGTGGGGCGAACAGCGCCGCCTGCAGGACGAGACGCGCCTGGGCATCCCGGCGCTCGTCCACGAGGAGTGCCTGACCGGTTTCGCGGCGTGGAAGGCGGCGACCTTCCCCACCCCCCTCGCCTGGGGAGCCTCTTTCGATCCGGATGCCGTGGAACTCATGGCATCCGCGATCGGTCGATCGATGCGCGAGGTGGGGGTTCACCAGGGCCTGGCGCCGGTGCTCGACGTCGTACGCGACGCCCGATGGGGCCGGGTCGACGAGTGCATCGCCGAGGACCCCTACGTCGTCGGGACCATCGGAACGGCCTACGTGCGCGGGCTGCAGGCGGCGGGCGTGCACGCGACACTCAAGCACTTCGTGGGCTACTCCGCCTCACGCGCCGGCCGCAACCACGCACCCGTGTCGGCCGGTCGGCGCGAGCTGCAGGATGTCTTCCTCCCCCCGTTCGAGATGGCCGTGCGCGACGGCGGGGTGCGCAGCGTCATGAACTCGTACACCGAGATCGACGGCGTACCGGTGGCCTCGAACCCCGAGCTGTTGACGGATCTGCTGCGCCGACGCTGGGGCTTCGACGGCACGGTCGTCTCCGACTACTTCGCCGTGGAGTTCCTCCGATCGATGCACGGGATCGCGGCCGACCGCGGCGAGGCCGCGCAACTCGCCCTCGAGGCGGGGATCGACGTCGAACTCCCGGGGCCCGACGCGTATCCGCACCTGGCCGAGCGGGTGGCATCCGGAGCCCTCCCCGAAGCCGTGGTCGACCGTGCCGTCCTGCGCGTGCTGGCCGAGAAGGAGGATCTCGGGCTGCTGGATGCCGACTTCTCCGCGGCCCCGACCGCGGTCGACCTCGACGACACCGAGCACCGCGCGCTCGCGCGCCGTCTGGCCGAGGAGTCCGTCGTACTCTTGCGCAACGAGGGCGTGCTGCCGCTCGCCTCACCCGGACGGATCGCGCTGATCGGCCCGAACGCCGACAGTACCGACGCGCTGATGGGCTGCTACTCGTTCGCGAACCACGTGCTCGCTCACCACCCGAGCTTCCCGCTCGGCTTCTCACTGCCGACCGTGCGCGAAGCCCTCGTCGAGCGTTTCGGCGAGATCGCGTACGCCGAGGGATGCACGGTCGAGGGGACCGATCTCTCGGGTCTGGACACGGCGGCCGCCCTCGCCCGCGACGCCGAGGTGGCGATCGTCGTCGTCGGCGACCGCGCCGGGCTCTTCGGGCGCGGAACCGTCGGCGAGGGCAACGACGCCGACTCCCTCGACCTGCCGGGCGTGCAACGCCAGCTCGTCGAGGCGGTCGTGTCCACGGGAACCCCTGTCGTACTCGTCCTGCTGACGGGCCGTCCGTACGCCCTGGACTGGGCGCTCGACACCGCGGGCGGTCCCGCCGCGGTGCTGCAGGCGTTCTTCCCCGGTGAGGAGGGCGCGCCGGCGCTGGCAGCGCTGTTGGCGGGGGATGCCACTCCCTCGGGCCGTCTGCCCGTCTCGCTCCCCCGTTCGGCAGGCGCGCAGCCGTACTCGTACCTGCACCCGCTGCTCGGCGGACCCTCGGGGGTGACCAGCACCGACCCGACTCCGGTGCGGCCGTTCGGGTTCGGGCTGTCGTACACGTCGTTCGAGCGTGGCGAGCTGCGGGCGGACGGGGTCGCGTCCGCCGGAGCGGCACCTGCCGAGGGCGTCGGCTTGAGCGTTGAGCGGGGCGCCGGTGTGTCGGCATCCGGAGCTTCTGCCGAGGTGCGCGCCGGTGACGCGTTCACCGTGTCGGCGCGCGTGACGAACACCGGAGACCGGCACGGGGCGGACGTCGTGCAGGTGTACGCGCACCGCGCGGTGGCCAGCGTGACACGCCCGGTGGCGCAGCTCGTGGCGTACGCGCGGGTCGAGCTCGCGCCCGGCGAAAGCGCCGAGGTGCGCTTCACCGTGCCCGCCTCGCGGCTGGCCTACAGCGACCGTTCGATGCGGCGCGTCGTCGAGGCGGGCGAGGTGGAGCTGCGGCTCGGGTCCTCGTGCGCCGACGTCGACGAAGCGGTGGCGCTGCGGATCGTCGGGCCGACGTACGAGCTGGGCGTCGAGGACGCGCGGATCGTCGAGGTCGAGGTGCGGCGGGGCTGACGGCGCGGGCGGGGTGCGAGACAGACCACCGCATCGGCTCTCGCACCGGTTTTTGCACCTGCTCGGAACCGCGCGGCGAGCAGTGGCGACCGGTGACGCACGCAGCCCCGCGCTTCAGCTGGTGCTGTCGAGGATGAGTCGTGTCGCTTCGTGGGGAACGTCCCACTGCGGAAAGTGGCCGCATCGTTCGAACCAGTGCAGCGAAGCGTCGGGGAACAGGTGGATGGCGCGATCGGCCTGTTTGGGCACGGTCACCAGGTCGCGCCGACCCCACCCGATCGTGACCCGGCCGGGTACCGTGCCCGCGGGGGCGCCCTGTTGCAGGGGGCCCTTGGTGAGGGCATTCATGGCGGCTCCGACCGAGGGGGAATCGGCCAGTCCGCGCACGTCCGGCAGCACCGTTTCCCGCGAAAGGACCCACGGTCGCGCTGACAATTGCGCCAGAAGCACCGTCCGTCCGACGGGATTACTGAGCAAGGCGGGCAGAACGCCGCGCAATGCGCGAACCAGCACGATCGACGGCCGCAGCGTGGCGGCGAAGACAGCGCGCTCGCGGGGACTCCAGAACCCGCCAGGGTCCAAAGCGACGCTGTCCCCGCCCACTCCGCGCCGCGCAAGCTCGAGCACGATTCGGCCGCCCATCGACTGCCCGACGGTTGAGACCCCCTCCAGTCCCTGCTCGCGGATGAAGTCCGCGACGGAGTCGGCCAGCGTGGCAATCGAGACGTCACCGGACAGCGGCGGTGTCTCACCGAATCCCGGCAGGTCGATGGCGATGACCTCACGGTGCCGGGCCAGCTCATCGAGGATCGGAGTCCAAGATCGCCAGCCTGCGCCCAGGCCGTGCACCAGCAGCAGTGGGCTGCCACTCCCGCGTCGAACATGATTCAGCGTCATGTTCGCAACGCTAACCCGGGTACTTTTCGAGCGCTCGGCGACTCGGACGATTGCGTCGGTCAGCATCGAGGCGTATAAGAGGGAGCTGCGTTTTCCCGGCGAGCGCCACGGTCACGACGGTGCCGCCCGGCGTGGGCGCCGGGTTCGGGTTTTCACGGCCGGCGGGATGCCAGGAAGTCCGCCGTCGCGTTCAGGAGCCGGTCGGCGTCATCCCGCGTGTTGTATGGCGCAAGCCCGACACGGAGAGCACCACCATCGCCGAGTCCGAGTCGTCGTGAGGCCTCGATGGCGTAGAAGTGACTGGCCGGGGCATTGATGTCGCGGCTCGCGAGAAAACGGGCGAGTTCCTGATCGCGACCGCCCGCGACCGAGATGAACAGGGTCGGAGACCGACGCGCGGCACGCGAGTGCACGGTGAGGTCGTCGAAGGCGGCGAAGCCGGTCTCGATGACTTCTCGCAGATCGGTCTCGTGCTCGTCGATCGCTTCGACCGCTCGGACGAGGCGTTCGCGGCGGGTTCCCTCGGGGCCGCCGATCGCGGCGATGAATTCGACCGCGGCCGTCGTGCCGGCCATCAGCTCATAGGGCAGGGTGCCGAGCTCGTATCTTTCGGGATCGGTGTTCGGCGAGGTCGCCAGCTTGTCGGGCTGCAGCTGGCCGAGAAGATCCGATCGCATCGTGACGGCCGCACAGTGTGGTCCGAGGAACTTGTACGGCGAGCAGACGAAGAAGTCCGCACCGAGCGCGGGGACATCCACCAGCGCGTGTGCGGCGTAGTGCACGCCGTCGACGTACAACAGCGCTCCGACGCCATGGACCGCCTCGGCGATCCGGGGGATGTCCGGCATGGTGCCGAGGACGTTGGATGCGGCGGTGACCGCCACCAGCCTGGTGCGCTCCGAGAGCTGCTCGCGAACGGCATCCGTCGACAGCTCTCCGGTCGCCGGGTCGAAGTCCACCCATCGGACGGTCACTCCGGTGCGTTCGGCCGCGATCAGCCAGGGCTGCACATTGGAGTTGTGGTCCAGCCGGGTGACGACCACCTCGTCACCGGCCTTCCACGTCCGCGAGATGGCCCGAGAAAGATCGAAGGTGAGCGCCGTCGCGCTTCGTCCGAAGACGACCGTCTGGCTCGGGACGTTCAAGAAATCTCCGAGTGCGGACCGGCACGCCTCGACGATGCTCGTGGCGTTGCGTTCGGCTTGAGTGACGAGACCCCGGTTGGCGAGCGGAGCGAGAAGCGCCTCGCCGATGGCGGCAGCGACGCTGGTCGGAGTCTGTGTCCCGCCGGGGCTGTCGAAGAACGCGGTGCCGCCACGAAGCGCGGGGAAGTGCGAACGGATGTCGTCGACATCCAGCGTCGAGGGGACCGTGGAGGGCTTCATGACTCTTCTTTCGCGGGGTGCATGACCGGTGCATCGGGGTGCGGGCTCTGTCCCCCGGCCGGGGCAACGAGCGACGCTGTCGTCCATCGTGGCCTCTCGACCCGTTCGCGTAAACTGATGCTTTCTAAAGGGAGAGTTCACACTTCATGAATGACCCGATGAACCTCCGCTGGTTGCGCAGCTTCACGGCGGTCGTGGAACACGGTTCCATGGCGGCCGCAGCCGCGGAACTGGGATACGTGCCGTCGGCGATCACCCAGCACATCGCCGGACTCGAACGGGCGTTGGGGGTGGAACTGCTCGTCCGCCGACCCGGGAGTCGGATCGCCATCACGGCCGCCGGCCGCGCCCTCTTGGCGGCCACCGGTCCGCTGCTGATCGCCAACTCCGAATTCTCCGACAGCCTGCGTTCGATAAGCCGCTCCGAGGCCCCCGATCTCACGCTGGGAACGCACGGAACGGCACTGCAGTACCTGCTTCCGCGCGTCTTCTCGTCCCTGCAGAAGGACCCTTCCTGGCCGCGTGTGAACGTTCGCGAAATGGAGACGCCGGATGCCATCCCCCTCGTGCGATCCGGGGCGCTCGATCTGCTCGTCGGCTACCGGTACCTGCCCGCAGACTCGCCGCGGGCCGACGATCCGCTGACGGTGACGCTGGTGCGCAGGGAGCCCATGCTGCTGGTGGCCGCGCCGGAGGCGGGTCTGACATTCGAGGAACTGGTCGACAAGGATTGGGCCCTCGGGCATCGCTCTCTGGGAGATCGACGTCTTCTGGGCTCCTGGTCGGAGCGCTTGCGCTTTCGTTTCCACGTGGCCTTCGAGAGCTCGGACCCGAATTGCCTGCTGACTCTTGCGAGCGAGGGCCTCGCGGTCAGCGTGGTGCCCGCCACCGTCGTCGCCGCGGGACTCGAGCGGGGCCTTCGCGTACAGATCGTGCACCCTCCTGCCGGGATCGAGCCCTGGCATCGGGAGATCCTGGTGGTCACGCGCCCGTCGTTCCAGCCCCCCTTCCTTCCGGGGTTCATCGAGGGCCTGCGGGCCGGCCTGGATGCCGCAGAGAAGACGATCGAGACCTCCCGCCAGGGGTGACTCTCTGCGATTCGGCCCGCCACGGGACTCCGCCTTCCACAACCTGACCGCAGCCCCCTGCCGAGCTGAAGGCCACCCCGCAAGGGACCGACGGGGGGCCGCGGGAGCGGCGGCCGTCTCTCTCGCCCCACGCAGGAGAGCCCTCGCCGCCAGAACCACCGCCGTCAACGGGGAACGACACGGCCGAGACGGCGCGTTAGCGTGGATCCACGTCGTCGACGCCGCGAGAGGACCGCTTTGCTCCACAACGAGACCACTCCCCCGGCATTCGCCGCGCGCCCGGAGCGCGTGGACGTCGACCAAGGCGCCGTCGTCGGCAACCCGGCATCCCGTGTGCATCCCGACCACGACGACGCTCGCGCCGACCCGTGGTCGATCGACCTGGAGCGCATCCAGTTCTCGCCGTACTTCTCGCGGCTGTCGGCCGTCACGCAGGTCGTGTCGCCGTCGATCGGCGGGGCACCCGTGCACAATCGACTGACCCACACGCTCAAGGTCAGCGCGATCGCACGCGTCGTCGCCCTGCAGCTCAACACGCGCTCGCGGCAGGCCGGCGAGGGCGACGTCTGCAACGCCACGGTCGTCGAGGCCGCCGCCTACGCCCACGACCTCGGGCACCCGCCCTTCGGCCACCTCGGCGAGACCACCCTCGACCGCCTCGCGCGCGAGGAACTGGGCCTGCCCGACGGCTTCGAGGGCAACGCCCAGACCTACCGCATCCTCACCGCTCTCGACGTCGTCGAGAACGCCCCCCGCGGACTCAACCTCACCGCGGCCGTGCGCACCGCCTCGGCGAAGTACCCGTGGGCGCCGTCGGTCGACGCGGCCGACGTCGAGCGGATCGGCCCGCCCCGCGGCATCCGTCGCTCTCCCGACGGCGCGTACCGGGTGCACAAGTACTCGGCGTACGACCTCGACCTCGAGGACCTCGTCGAGGCCCGGCACGGGGTCGATGCCGAACCCCTGCGCCAGAGCATCGAGGGCGCCGTCATGGATCTCGCCGACGACATCGCGTACTCGGTGCACGACGTCGACGACTTCTACCGAGCGGGGATCCTCGACCACGCGCCCATCGCGGCGGAGTTCCGCGGCTGGCTCGACGACGTGCTCGAGTGGCGCGACCGCGACGACACCGAGGTGCGCGCCGAGCTCATGCCCGGGGCGGGCCTCGAACGCCTGCGGAGAAAGATGCGCCGCGACGACCCGTGGATCGCCGACGACGAGGCCTTCCTCGCCGCCGTCAGCGACGTGGATGCCGAGATGGTCACCGACCTGCTCGCGCGCCCCTTCGACGGCTCGCTGACGGCCGAGCGCCGACTCGCCGCCTTCACCGATCGGTGGATCCGCCGGTTCCAGGAGTCGGCGCGTCTGCGCCCCCTCGACACCCCCCGAGCGGGGCCGGTCGTGCTGTCACCCTGGGCCTGGCACCACGTCGAGGTGCTGAAATTCGTGCACAAGCGCTTCGTGCTGAGCCGCCCCGACCTGGCGATCCAGCAGCGCGGGATGAGTCGCATCCTCGCGCGGTCGGTGCGGGCGCTGGGCGAGTGGCTCGACGACGACCTCGATCGCGCGCGCACCCCGCGGCGTCTGCGCGAACTCATCGCCCTGGCCCGCGAGCAGTACGCGACCCTGCCCGCGGAACGTCGCCCTTCGGATGCCGACGCCGAACGCCTCGCGCGCTCCCGCGGGATCGTCGACTACGTGGCATCGCTCACCGACTCTCAGGCCTTCGCGCTGTCGGAGGCGATCTCGGGGCGTGCCGACCGCCTGTGGGCGCTGGGGCAGCGGCTGTAGGGCCGAGCGCCGGCGGATGCCAGGGCGTCCGCGACCTCAGGGGATCAGGCGCGCCGCACGATACCGCTCGAACAAGCGCGTGAACGAGTCGCGCGTGCGGTGATGCTCGGTGAAGCCCGCCAGGCGGCTCTTCGACATGTCGGTCATCACCTCGATGTCGCGTCCGAGATCGGCATCCGTGTGCCACCACGACGCGACGCGCTCCAGGTCGGGCTCGACGAGACCGTGCTGCGCGACGATCTCGGCCCACACCGGTGCCGCGTCGGCCATCTGCTGCGCGAACGGTCGGGGGGAGGTGTCGAAGCCCTCGGCCTCCACTCCGAGGTCTGCGGCGATGCGCGGCCACATCCAGCGCCAGCGGAACACGTCGCCGTTGGCCGTGTTGAAGGCCTCGTCGGCGCCCTCGGGATGAGTCGCCGCCCACACCATCTGATTCGCCAACAGATCGGCATCGGTCACATCGGTGAGGCCGTTCCACTGCGTCTCGCTGCCGGGGAAGACGAGCGGGCGACCCGTGTGACGGCTGATCGCCGCGGCCACGGCGATCGTGAGGCCCATGTTCATCGCGTTGCCGACCGCGTGCCCGAGCACGGTGTGCGAGCGGTGCACCGACCAGGTGAATCCCTGACGCTGGGCCGCGGCGAAGAGCTCATCCTCTTGCGCGTAGTAGAAGTTGTCGACGTCGAGGCGCGGCTCGTCCTCGTGGAAGGGGGTGTCGGGCATCTCGCCCTGGCCGTAGGCCTCGAACGGGCCGAGATAGTGCTTCAACCCGGTCATCAGAGCGACGTGCCGCACCGGCGCGTCGGCGAGCGCCGCGAGCAGATCGCGCACCATTCCGCCGTTGACGGCGATGTTCTCGGCCTCGGTGTCCTGCCGCGACCACGCGGTGAAGAAGACGTGCGTGACCGGGACACCCCGCAGCGCCGACGTCAGCGCCTCGAGCGAGCGCAGATCCGCCGACCGCCAGGTCACTCCCGGTCGCGCCGCCCCGGCCCGTCGCGACAGCGCCGTCACCTCCCAGCCGTCGTCGATCAGTCGATCCAGCAGGGCGCCGCCGGCGATACCGGTCGCGCCCACCACGAGGGCATGTGAGGAGTCAGTCAAAACGAGGGTTCCCATCGGTCGAGGTGAACGAGGGGCAACCGTGGTTGCTCGGCGGGTATTCCTCGCCTGCTCGTCGCTCCCCAGGTCCGTGCCGCTTCGGCCGCCCCCGCGCGGCGCCGGCGTCCTACGCCCCGACGGCGTCGCCCTGATCGGTCGGCTTACGCCGCGACCCCGGATGCCACGGCATCCATGTCCCGAAAAAGGCGGCCCGAGCACCCTGAAGGCCGCACGATCCGGGACACGAACCCACCGAGACCGGGACGGGGCGCTCACGCGCGGAGCGCGCACCCCGCGAACGAGATGTGCCCCGGATCCCGGGCAGCCCACCGCCACCAGGGATCCGGGGCACGGTCCGCTCGCCGAGGCGGTAAGGGGCACCTCGGCGAGCGGGGCGCGTTCCGAGCGAACGGAACGGGCACGTGCCGCACCGCCCCGGGGCTCGCGCTCCCGGGGCGGCGGGGATCAGAGGCCCTGGGCCAGGCGGTAGTACGCCTGGTTCCAGCGCAGCTCGCTCTGGAAGCCGCGGACCGTGGTGTCCTCGTCGATGACGACGAGCTCGGTCTTCGCGATCTCGGCGAAGTCGCGGAACACCTCGATGCCCACGGCCGTCGTCATGACGGTGTGGTGAGCGGCACCGGCGGCGAGCCAGCAGCCGGCAGAGGTCGCGAAGTCGGGGGCGGGCTTCCAGACCGCGCGGCCCACGGGCAGCTTCGGCAGGTCGGGCGCGTCGACGTTCTCGACGACGTTGGCCACCAGGCGGAAGCGGTCGCGCATGTCGCTCATCGCGACGACGAGCGCGGGACCCGCGTCGGCGGTGAAGACCAGGCGCACCGGGTCGTCCTTGCCGCCGATGCCGAGCTCGTGGATCTCGAGGCGAGGCTTCTTCGTGGTCAGCGAGGGCGAGACCTCGAGCATGTGCGCGCCGAGGATGCGCTCCGACCCGGGCACCAGGTCATAGGTGTAGTCCTCCATGAGCGAGGCGCCGCCGGGCAGGCCCGCACCCATGACGTTGGCGACGCGCACGAGGATCGCCGTCTTCCAGTCACCCTCGGCGCCGAAGCCGTAGCCCTCGGCCATGAGGCGCTGCACCGCGAGACCGGGAAGCTGCTTCAGCGCGCCCAGGTCTTCGAAAGAGGTGGTGAAGGCGCCGAAGCCGCCCTGCTCGAGGAACGAGCGCAGGCCCAGCTCGATCGCCGCGCCGTCGCGCAGCGACTGATGACGCGCGCCGCCCGGGAGCAGTTCGTCGACGACGTCGTAGCTGTCGATGTACTCCTGCACGAGCGCGTCGATGTCGGCATCCGATGCCTGCTCGACGGCCTCGACGAGCTCGTTGACGCCCCACGTGTTGACCTGCACGCCGAAGCGCAGTTCGGCCTCGGTCTTGTCGCCCTCGGTGACGGCGACGAAGCGCATGTTGTCACCGAAGCGGGCGAGCTTGAGGGTGCGGGCGGCGGTCCAGCCGGCGGCGGCGCGCTCCCAGTCCTCGATCTGCTGGCGCACGGCGGGGTTCGAGACGTGACCGACGACGGTCTTGCGCGACACACCCAGGCGCGTCTGGATATACCCGAACTCGCGGTCGCCGTGGGCGGCCTGGTTGAGGTTCATGAAGTCGAAGTCGATGTCGTTCCACGGCAGCTCGACGTTGGCCTGCGTGTGCAGGTGCAGCAGCGGCTTCTGCAGGGCGTCGAGCCCCGAGATCCACATCTTCGCGGGGCTGAAGGTGTGCATCCAGGCGATCACGCCGATGACGTCGTCGCGGCCGTTGATCTCCAGCGCCATGCGTCGGATGCTGTCGGAGTCCTTCAGCACGGGCTTCCAGACGACCTTCACCGGCAGGCCGGAAAGGCCCTCGACCACGGCCTGCGACTGCTCGGCGACCTGCTTCAGCGTCTCTTCGCCGTAGAGGTTCTGGCTGCCGGTGACGAACCAGACCTCGTAGCCGCCGAGGTCGTTCTTGAGGGGAGTGCGGGTCATGTCTTTTCCTTCGTGAGGGGTCTTCAAAGGGATGCCACGGCGGCGGCCTCGACGGCGAGTCCGGCGCGATAGCGGTCGAGGTAGGACGAGAAGCCGGCGACATCGGCGGGTTCGGGCTCGGCGGTGACGATCGGGGCGGTGGCGAACACCGTCTCGCGCAGCCACGTGTCGAGGTCGCGACCCGACTCGTCGGCGACGTAGGCCGCGAGCACGGCCATGCCCCACGCGCCGCCCTCGGAGGCCGTCTCGGCGACGGCGACGGGTGCGTCGAGAGCCGCCGCGAGGAAGCGCTGGGCCACTCCCGCAGTGCGGAACATGCCGCCGTGCGCGTACATCTTGTCGAGCTGCACGCCTTCGCCGTGGAGGACGTCCATGCCGAGCGCGAGCGTGCCGAAGACGCCGTACAGCTGCGCGCGCATGAAGTTCGGCAAGGTCAGGCGGCTGTCGGGCGTGCGCACCACGAGCGGGCGCCCCTCGTCGAGGCCCGCGATGGGCTCTCCGGCGAGGTGGTTGTACGCGAGGAGCCCGCCGGCGTCGGCCTCGCCGTTCAGCGCCGCCTCGAAGAGCGCCGTGTACGTGGCATCCGGCGTCACCGGGGTGCCGGCCGCGGCGGCGAACGCGGTGAACATGTCCGCCCAGGCGGCGAGCTCGCTCGCGCCGTTGTTGCAGTGGACCATGGCGACCGCATCGCCCGACGGCGTCGTGACGAGGTCGAGCTCGTGGTGCACCCGGCTCAACGGGCGCTCGAGCACGAGCATCGCGAAGATGCTCGTGCCGGCACTGACGTTGCCCGTGCGGGGAGCGACGGCGCAGGTGGCGACCATACCGGTGCCCGCGTCGCCCTCGGGAGGAGCGAACGGGATGCCGGGACGCAGGGTTCCGGTCGGGTCGAGGAGCTGGGCTCCCTCCGGGGTGAGGGCGCCCGCAGCCGTACCCGCGACGAGCACCTTCGGCAGCAGGGCTTCGAGGGCGGGGATCCGCCCCGCGGCGAGCGCGTCGTAGCGGGCGACGAGCTCGGCGTCGTAGTCGCGGGTCGCGGAGTCGATGGGGAACATGCCCGAGGCATCCCCCACGCCCAGGACCTTCTCGCCGGTGAGCTTCCCGTGCACGTAGCCGGCGAGGGTGGTGAGGAAGCGGATCTCGGGCACGTGGGGCTCGGCGTCGACGACGGCCTGGTGCAGGTGAGCGATCGACCACCGGAGCGGGATGTTCACGCCTAGCAGCTCGGTGAGTTCCGCGGCAGCGACACCGGTGTTGGTGTTGCGCCACGTGCGGAAGGGGGCGAGCAGCTCGCCCTCGGCGTCGAACGCGAGGTAGCCGTGCATCATCGCCGACACACCCATCGCGGCGTAGCGCTCGGGGGTGACGCCGAAGCGCTGCTGCACGTCGGCGACCAGTGCGGCGTACGCGGCCTGCAGGCCCGACCACACGGCATCCAGCGAGTAGGTCCAGAGCTTGTCGGCGTAGACGTTCTCCCACTCGTGGGATCCGGTCGCCAGCACCTCGGCATCGGGGCCGATCAGGCACGCCTTGATGCGGGTGGAGCCGAGCTCGATGCCGAGGCTGGCCCGGCCGTCAGTGATGTGCGCGTTCATCGGCGGTCGTCCGTGCTCTGTCCGTAGACGTTCTGGTAGCGGTTGTAGAGGGCGTCGATCTTGTCCTGCGGGATCGGGATGAGCGGGCCCGCCTCGCGCGCGATGTGCACGGTACGGGCGACGTCTTCGAGCATGACGGCGGCCTTCACGGCATCCTTCGCGTTCGTGCCGATCGTGAAGGGGCCGTGGTTCTGCATGATGACGCCGCGCGAGCGGTGGCCGCGCAGGGTCTCGACGATGCCGCGACCGATCGAGTCGTCGCCGATGATCGCGAAGGGGCCGACCGGGATGGGACCGCCGAACTCGTCGGCCATCGCCGTGATGACGCAGGGGATCTCTTCGCCGCGGGCCGCCCACGCGACGCCGTAGGTCGAGTGCGTGTGCACGACGCCGCCGACCTCGGGCATGTGGCGGTATACGTAGGCGTGGGCCGCGGTGTCGCTCGAGGGGCTGCGCTCGGAACCGGGGGTGCCGGGGATGGCGTTGCCGTCGAGGTCGCAGAGGATCATGTTCTCGGGAGCGAGGTCGTCGTACGAGACGCCCGAGGGCTTGATGACGAACAGGTCGGCACCCGGCACGCGACCCGAGACGTTGCCGCCGGTCCAGACGATGAGGTTGTAGCGCACGAGCTCGGCGTGCAGCTTGGCGACGTCGGCGCGCACGGCGTCGATCGCCTGCTGCACCTCGGGCGTGAACGGGGCGGCGTCGGACACGCGGTCTCCTTCGACGGTGGTTCGGGTGGCGGGGCGCGGCGCCCTCGCATCGCAATGTTACCGGTAACATCGCCGCGGCGCGAGAGCTTCATGAGCCGAACTCCTGAGCGATCAAGGAGCCCGCCCGCCCCACCCGACGATTTCGAGGCTTCCCCGCAGCCTCGACCCCGAAACTCAGGAGTTTCGCTCGGTCACCGACCCGTGTCGCGAGCGGAGACCACCCGCAGGGGCCGTGGAGTCCCGCACCACCAACTCCGGCTCCGCCGGGAGCTCCGCCGCATGCCCGAGCACAGCGGCCACCGCGTACTCGGCCTCGCCCTCGACGTCGAGGCGCACCGTGGTGAGCGCGGGCGTGTAGAAAGCGGCATCCGGGTTGTCGTCGAACCCGGTCACCGAGACGTCCGCGGGGACGCGCACCCCTCGCGCAGCGAGACCGGCGACGAGCCCCAACGCCATCTGGTCGTTGGCGACCGCCACAGCCGTGGCCCCCGCGGCGACCCGCGCGGCGACCTCAGCCGCAAGCGCCGAGCCCGAGGCCGCGCTCCAATCCCCCTCGACACGGCCGACGAGCGACAGCCCCCGACGGGTCACGGCGTCGGCGACCCCCGCGGTGCGGGCGAGGGCCTCGCGCCAGTCGGAGGGTCCGGCGAGCTCGACGATCGAGCGATGTCCGAGGTCGGCGAGATGATCCACGACGAGGGCAGCCGCATCGCGTTGGCGGGTGCCCGAGGCGCCGTACAGCGGCACGATCGGCACGTCGTACCCCTCGAGAGGAGTGACCCCGTGCGCTGCGACCAGCACGACCCCGTCGACTCCCTGGGCGAGCAGGTGCCGCACCGCGGCGTCGATGTCGGCGGGGTCGTCGGAGTCGGTGTACGCGGTCGAGATCCACCGCCCGCGCGCCCGCGCCGCCCGTTCGAGAGCGGCGATGCCCGCCGAGGGCCCGTGCAGGACGGCATCGGATGCCACGACCCCCACCGTGCGCGTCAAACTCGTGCCGAGCGCTCGCGCGGCATTGTTCACGCGGTAATCGAGGTCGGCCACCGCGGCGAGAACGCGCTCGCGCGTGCTGTCACGGATGCCGGCGTAGCCGTTGAGCACACGCGAGACGGTCTGCGTCGAGACCCCCGCCGCGGCCGCGACCTCGCGCACGCCGATGCGCTTGCCCCCGACCTCGCCGCTCATGGTCCCTCACAGTAGCGGCGCGCACCCCCCTCGGCTCACCGGCGCCGCTCGCTGTGCGATGGCGCGATGACACCGCGCACCGGGATCCCCCATCGCGGGCGCATGGGAACGAACGCGGGACATGGCGCGACGGTAGGAGCGGGACGACGACATCGACAGGCGATCGAGAGCGTCCACGCCACCCCCGATGAGACCGCTCCCGTAGACGGGGCGAACCCGCCGACGCCCCCCTTACAAGACGCCGACGGGCCCGCGTCTACTCTCGCGCACGAAGGGCGGCGATTGACTCGTAGTTGCGGCGGATCAGCTCGCGGTGGTTTGATTCGACCGCGCGTGTCGTCGCGACCGTCCATTCGATCGGACCACCCGCGAGAACGCCCGCGGCCTGTCTCGCCGCGCCGAGGGCGACATACTCCCCCGCGGCCGGCACGACGATGTCGGCGTCGAACACCTCGGCGGCGATCCGCGCGACACCCGCATTGGCTGCCGCCCCGCCGACGAGCAGGATCCGCCGCACCTCGACGCCCTGCGCCTGGATCGCCTCGAGTCCGGCCGCCAGCCCGCTGAGCATGCCCTCGATCGCGGCGCGAGCCAGGTTCGGTCGGTTCGTGGATGCCAGGGTCAGCCCGTTCAGGGAGGCTTTGGCGTTCGGGAGATTGGGCGTGCGCTCCCCTTCGAACCAGGGAACGAGCACGACACCGCCGGCGCCCGGCTCGGCCTGCAGGGCGAGGGCGCCGAGCTCCTCGTGGGTCACGCCGAGGAGACCCGCGATCGCGTCGAGCACACGCGCCGCGTTCAGCGTCGCGACGAGCGGCAGGAAACGGCCGGTCGCATCTGCGAAACCGGCGACGGCGCCCGTCGTGTCACGCGTGGGGGCCTCGGCGACGGCGAACACCGTGCCCGACG
Organism: Microbacterium sp. SL75; assembly: GCF_026625865.1. Classification (NCBI taxonomy): domain Bacteria; kingdom Bacillati; phylum Actinomycetota; class Actinomycetes; order Micrococcales; family Microbacteriaceae; genus Microbacterium; species Microbacterium sp. SL75. The sequence goes on from NZ_CP113067.1 coordinate 683,373, forward strand.
TCCCCAGCGACACCACGACATCGCCCGGACCCGCCCCCAATCCCAGAGCGGCGCCGGCGTTGTCGCCCGCACCGGCGCCGACCAGTGCGCCACCCGTCAACGTGCCGGCGCTCTCCCAGGGCCCCAACACGCGCGGCAGCAGCGCATCGTGGCCGAGAGCGCGACGGAAGAGGTCGAGGTCGTAGCCGTCGGCGCCCCAGTAGGCGGTGCCCGACGCATCGGAGCGGTCGGTGACCAGCTCCTCGAGAACGGCGTTCCCCGGGCCGAAGCCGCGCAGACGCCAGGTCAACCAGTCATGCGGGAGCGCGACGGCGGCGACTCGCGCGGCGTTCTCGGGCTCGGCGTCGCGCAACCAACGCAGTTTGGTGCCGGTGAACGAGGCGACCGGCACGGCGCCCGTGCGCTCGGCAAATGCCTCCGCGCCCACCTCGTCGATGAGGTCGCGAGCGGCCTGCGCAGACCGGGTGTCGTTCCACAGCAGGGCGTCGCGGATCACCGCGCCCTCCGCATCCAGGACGACCATGCCGTGCTGCTGACCCGCGATCGACACCGCCGCGACGTCGTCGAGACCGCCGGCCTGTGCGATGGCATCCTGGAGCGCCTTCCACCAGGCCTCGGGGTCGACCGAGGTCCCGGCGGGGTGCGAGGCGCGCCCCTCGCGCACGAGCTTCCCGGTCTCGGCGTCGACGACGACGACCTTGCACGACTGCGTCGACGAGTCGACTCCCATGACGAGCGCCATGCTCTGCCCTTCTGTCCGCCACGCCTTCGTCGGCGCGGCTCGTGTGGTTTTGTCTCTGGGCCGCAGCCCGTAACGCGCCGGGCCGGGGCCGGGGCCCTGCCCGAGCCCCAACCCCTCCGTTGAGTGTCCAAAACACCCGGAGTGATTTCGAAATCGTCCGGGTGTTCTGGACACTCAAGGCGGGTGCACGGCGCCGGAACGGGCGTGATGCCCGCGCCGACGGCGAGCCGGGACGGGCCTGGATGCCGCGGCATCCAGGCCCGAGAGGCTCAGCGCGCGCCGAGCAGGTGCTCGGTGGCGAGCTGCTGCAGGCGGACGAACCCGAAGCCCTTGCCGCCGAGGTAGGCGTCGGTGTCGAAGTCCTCGTAGGCCGAGCGGTCGGCGAGGAAGTCGTCGTAGGTCTCGCCCTCGTTGAGCGTCGGCTGGGCGAGTTCGGCGACCTTGGCGGCCTCGAGCGCCTCCTGCACCTCGGGGTCCGCGCGGAAGGCCGCGGCGCGCTCCTTGAGCAGCAGGTAGGTGTTCATGTTGGCCGAGACGGAGTCCCAGACACCCGTCTCATCCTCGGTGCGCGAGGGCTTGTAGTCGAAGTGACGGGGGCCGTCGTAGGAGGGCACGCCACCGGGGCCGCCGTTCTCGAGCAGGTCGACCAGGGCGAAGGCGTTGTGCAGGTCGCCGTGGCCGAACACGAGGTCCTGGTCGTACTTGATGCCGCGCTGGCCGTTGAGGTCGATGTGGAAGAGCTTGCCGTGATACAGCGCCTGGGCGATGCCGGCGGCGAAGTTCAGGCCCGCCATCTGCTCGTGACCGACCTCGGGATTCAGGCCCACCAGCTCGGGGCGCTCGAGCGAGTCGATGAAGGCGATCGCGTGACCGAGCGTGGGCAGCAGGATGTCGCCGCGGGGCTCGTTCGGCTTGGGCTCGATCGCGAAGCGGATGTCGTAGCCCTTGTCGGTGACGTAGTCGCCGAGCAGGTTGACGGCCTCGCGGTAGCGCTCGAGCGCCTGGCGGATGTCCTTCGCGGAGTCGTACTCGGCGCCCTCGCGGCCGCCCCACATGACGAAGGTCTTGGCGCCCAGCTCGGCGGCGAGGTCGAGGTTGCGCAGCACCTTGCGCAGAGCGAACCGGCGCACCTGGCGGTCGTTGGAGGTGAAGCCGCCGTCCTTGAAGACGGGGGCGGAGAAGAGGTTGGTGGTGACCATCGGCGTGATGATGCCGGTGTCCTTCATCGCGCCCTTGAGCCGGTCGATCTGCTTCTGGCGCTCGGCGTCGGTGGAGCCGAAGGCGAAGAGGTCGTCGTCGTGGAAGGTCAGGCCGTAGGCGCCGAGCTCGGCGAGCTTCTCGACGACGTGCACGACGTCGAGGGGCTCACGCGTGGGGCCGCCGAAGGGGTCGGTGCCGTTGTAGCCGACGGTCCAGAGTCCGAACGAGAACTTGTCATCGCGGGTGGGGGTGGGCATTCCTGCTCCTTCGCATGGACGCACGGGCACGCGGTGACGCACCTCGGGTTTGTTGGTGCTCACAACATATACCCCGGATGCCGTGGCGTCCAGCGCTCGGCTCAGATTCCCAGGGCCGAGTCCACGACGGCGAACACCGCGGGATCCCAGGTGAGGGCGCGCTCCCACGGCAGTCCGAACCCGTCGGCGAAGAAGATGCTGTGGACGTGGTCGGGGAACGAGTGCCGGTCGATGACGGGCACCACCTCGAGGGGGACGTCGTCGGCCCGGCCGCTTCGCAGCGAGACCAGCCCGTCGTGCGGCCAGAGCTGCGCGGGCTCGGTCGCGGCCGCGAAGTGACCCGCGCCGATCGCGGTGACGGGGATGCCGTCGAGCACACCCGCCTGCGTCTGATTCCACCCCCGCAGGAAACGGCGCGACACCTGCTCGGCCGCCCCTTGCGAGTTGGCCGCCGCGTACGCGAGCGCCTGCTCGAGGATCGCCGTCGTCGCGGGGTCGCCGTGGGCATCGGCCGGGGCGAGGTCTCCCGCCACGGCGTCGCCGAGGACGGCACCGTCCCACGGCGTTCCCAGCGTCACGAGCCGGTCGATGCGCGGTCCGTCGGTTCGGAGCTCGCGGATCGCCGCCCGAGAGAACAGTCCGCCCATCGAGTGGCCGACGAGATCGACGCTCCCGAGCCCGTGCTCGTCGCGGAGCCAGCGGACGAACGCGGCGAGCGCGACACCCGCGTCGTCGACGGCCCCGACCGCGTTGACCGTCACCTCGGCCGGCAGGACGAGGGGCACGTCGTCGAAGCCCTGCCACCCGGCATCCCGCTCGACCGTCCCCACTCCCATCCGGGCGGGAGCGGTGAAGGCCGCGACGCCGGCGGAGACGAAGTGATCGCGCAGAGCGGTGAGCGTGTTGCCCGCGGCCAGGCCCGTCGCCGCGGCGCGTTCCGGGTCGGTGTACGGAGTGACGGCGGCGCCACCGGAGACGAGGACGACGGCATCTGCCACGGAGACTCCTTCGCGGTTCGGATCCCGCTCAGCGCGGGAGCGCGTCTTCGATCGCGGCGACGACCTCGGGGGCGTCGGGCTGCGTACGCGGGCTGAAGCGGGTCACGCGCCCGTCGGGGGCGACGACGAACTTCTCGAAGTTCCACGAGATGCGGCCGGTCTTGCCCTCGGCATCCGGGGTCGAGGTCAGCTCCTTGTACAGCGGATGGGCGTTGCGCCCGTTGATCTTCACCTTCTCCGACATCGGGAACGTCACGCCCCACGTCGCGGAGCAGTACTCGGCGATCTTGTCGTCGTCGCTGAGCTCCTGCAGGAACTGGTTGCTGGGGAAGCCGATGACCGTGAAGCCGCGGTCGCCGTACTGTTTGTGCAACGCCTCGAGGGTTTCGTACTGACCCGCGAGACCACAGCGCGAAGCGACGTTCACCACCAGGGCGGCCTTGCCGTCGGTCAACGCGCCGAAGGTCGTCTGCTCGCCACGGATGGTCGTGATCGGGATGCCGGAGAGGTCCATGCTCCGATCCTGGCACCGTCCGCTTTGCCCGGGGTGGGAATCCCGGCGCCCGGCGCGCCGATCCGGAGCAGCGCCCCGCACCAGGCCTCGCCCCGCACCAGGCCTCGCCCCGCACCAGGCGGCGCCCCGCACCAGGCGGCGCCCCGCGCAGAAACGCGATCCGCGCGCGGAAACACGTGGACACCGCGTTTCTGCGAGCGGATCGCGTTTCTGCCGAATCGGCGCGGAGCCGAGGCTCGGCCGGAGCGGCGCGCAGCCGTACCGCGGCGTTCGCCCATGGCACAGTGGTCCCATGGTCATCGCGGGCAGCCGGGGCGACGGCATGCGCCGCGCCAACCTCGCGCTCGTGCTGCGTACGGTGCATCGCGAGGGCCCCCGCTCCCGCGCCGCCCTCACCGAGGCGACGGGACTCAACCGCTCGACCATCGCCGACCTCGTGGGCGAATTGCAGCGCGCGGGACTCGTCGTCGAGCGCGCCTCCGACGCCCAGGGCCGGGTCGGCCGACCGTCGCCCATCGTGACGCCGGACCCCCGTGTCGTCGCCCTCGCGGTCAACCCCGAGGTCGACGCGCTCGACGTCGGCGCGATCAGCCTGGACGGCACCGTCGTCGTGCGGGAACGCATCGAGCAGACGGCCCTGCTGACCCCGAGGCGCGTCGCCGAACTCGTCGCCGATCGTCTGTCGGCGTGGCACCGCGGACCGCTCGCGGACACCCGGATCGTCGGAGTGGGCGCCGCCGTCCCCGGGCCGGTCCGCGCGTCGGACGGCGTCGTCCGCGAGGCGCCCCACCTCGGCTGGATCGAGGCGCGGATCGGCGTCATGCTCGCCGACGCCACCGGCGTTCGCGCCCACGTCGGCAACGACGCAGCCCTCGGCGCCCTCGCCGAGTACCTCTTCGGGGCCGCGCGCGGCGCGCACGACGTCGTCTACCTCAACGGCGGAGCGAGCGGCATCGGCGGCGCGGTGATCGTCGGCGGCGTCCCGCTCGGCGGCGAGGGCGGCTACGCCGGGGAGTTCGGCCAGAACCGGCCCGGCATCGCCGACACGGCCGACCGGCGCGCACCCGACGGCGTGCTCGAGGACGAGGTCAGCCGCGCCTTCCTGCTCGCGGCCGTGGGCCTCGAGGGCGGTGACGATGCAGCCCTGGCTGCCGCCCTGGCATCCACCACCGACCCCGCCGCTCATGCTGAAGTCGCCCGGCAGCGGCGCATCCTCGCGACGGCGCTCGCGAACGCCGCCAACGTGTTGAACCCGGCGGTGATCGTGCTGGGCGGGTTCCTTGCGGTCCTGGCCGCTCGCGACCTCGACGCCCTCGACGCCGCCGTGCGCGCCCAGACCGTCCCGGCCTGCGCCGAGGGTCTGCGCCTCGCCGTCGCCGAGCTGGGCGAGGACCGCCTGCTCGTGGGCGCGGCCGAGGCGGTGTTCGAGGCGCAGCTGTTCCCGGGACGCTGAGCGCCGCGGCGAACACGTCGGCGTACCGGCCCCGATGTCGGCGGCTCGGTGCAAGATGGAGGCGTGACCCAACGACGTGACGCCGGCACCACCTGGTCGGGCAACCACCGCTACCGCGCGACCGAAGTGCTGCTGCCCGGCGACGTCGACGAGCTCGCCGAGGTGGTGGCATCCGCCCGCACTCTGCGCGTACAGGCCACGCGGCACACCTTCAACGACGTGGCCGACTCCGATGCGTCCCTGGTGTCGCTCGAACGCCTGCCGACGCGGGTCGAGATGGTGGGCGACCGCGTGCGCGTCGAGGGACTCGTCACTTTCGCGCAACTCGCGCCCGTCCTCGAGGCCGAGGGGCGGGCGCTGCACAACCTCGGCTCGCTCCCCCACATCTCGATCGTGGGGGCCACCGCCACCGGCACCCACGGCTCGGGCGTGCGCAACGGAAACCTCTCCAGCGCCCTCCGCGCCGTCGAGATCATGGATGCCGACGGCCGCACGCACCGTATCGATCACACGCACGAGTGGTTCGGCGCCGCCGCCCTCAGCCTCGGCGCCCTCGGCGTCGTCACCGCCGTCGAGCTGCAGACCGAACCCACGTACGAGGTCACGCAGCAGGCCTACACCGGCGTCGCCTGGGAAGACATCGTCGGAGACATCGAGGGGGTGTTCGGCGGCTCGCGCAGCGTGAGCGTCTTCACGACCTGGGGCGATCCCGAGCACGACCTCGTGTGGGCGAAGAGCGACGATGGCGCGCCGTCGTGGGTCGAGGAGATCGGCGGCCGAGCCGTCGGCGACGACATCCACCTCGGCCGCATCCGCACGGTCGACAACACCACCCCGCGCGGCACGCCCGGCCCGTGGCACACGCGCCTTCCGCACTTCCGTGCCGACGCCCTGCCGAGCGATGGCGACGAGATCCAGAGCGAGTACTTCGTGCCCCTCGCCTCCGCGCGCGAGGCCCTGGCGGCCGTGCGAGCCCTCGCCTCGACGTTCGACGATCAGCTGCTCGTGACCGAGCTGCGCACGGTCGCGGCCGACGAGCTGTGGCTGAGCCCGGCGTACCAGCGCGATGTCATGGTCATCCACTTCACGTGGCGCAACGACACCGACGGCGTCCTGGCGGTGCTCCCCGCGATCGAGCAGGCGCTCGCACCCTTCGACGCCCGCCCGCACTGGGGCAAGGCGTTCACGATGCCCGGCGAGCGGATCCTGTCGACCCTCCCCCGCTCGGGCGACTTCCTCGCCGTGGCGCGAGAGATCGACCCGCGCGGTGTCTTCCGCAACGACTACCTGCGGCGGACTTTGGGCTTGTAGCCCGGGACGGGCCCGCACAAGCTCAGCAATCCGGACAAAGTCAGCCCCGAGGCCCGAAACCCGACTGAGTTCGCGTAAATCCCCGAGGATGCGCAACACCCGCACTCGGTGTCCGCACCCACTCATCAACCCACACAAAGTCAGCCGCAAGGCCCGAAACCCGACTGAGCTCACGCAAATCCCAGAGGATGCGCAACACCCGCACTCGGTGTCCGCACACACTCAGCAATCCGCACAAAGTCAGCCCCGAGGCCTGAAACCCGACTGAGCTCGTGCAAATCCCAGAGGATGCGCAACACCCGCACTCGGTGCCCGCGCACACTCAGCAACCCACACAAAATCAGCCGCAAGGCCCGAAACCCGACTGAGCTCACGCAAATCCCAGAGGATGCGCAACACCCACACTCGGCGCCCGCACACACTCAGCAATCCGCACACACTCAGCAACCCACACAAAATCAGCCCCCAAGGCCGGAAACCCGACTGAGTTTGCGCAAATCCCGGAGGATACGCGACGCGCCCGCCCCGAACCGCGAAAGCGACGCCGCCCACCGCGGCGCCGCCTGCGTGGCATCCGGGATCAGCGGCTGGAGTAGCCGCCGTCGATGGGGAGCGAGACGCCCGAGATCATGCCGGCACCGTCGCCGAGCAAGAACACGATGGGGGCGGCGATGTCGTCCTCGGTGGCCCACTTGTGCAGCGGCATGGCCTCGAGGAAGGGGCCCTCGATGTCGGGGCGCCCCCAGTACCAGGCCGACATCGGCGTCATCACGACCGTCGGGTTCACGCTGTTCACACGGATGCCGTAGCCGCCGAGCTCGAGTGCCGAGACGCGCGTGATGTTGTCGAGCGCCGCCTTCGACGACCCGTACGAGATGTGGCCGGTGAGGGCGACGAGGCTCGCCTGGCTCGACACATTGACGATCGCACCACCCTTGCCGACGCGGATCATCTCGCGCGAGGCGTACTTGGTGACCAGCAGTGAGCCGCGCGCGTTGATGCTCATGACCTTGTCGAAGACATCGATGTCGGTCTCCATCGGTGTGGCGATCTCGCCTCCCCAGCCTCCGCAGTTGACGACGCCGTACAGGTCTCGTCCCTCGATCGCGGTGCGGATCTGCTCCTCCGACTCGAGGTCGAAGACGATGGGCTCGGCTCCCGTCTCGGCGGAGATCGCAGCGACGCTGTCGGCGTCGCGACCGGCGGCGAGCACCGTCGCTCCGGCGGCGACGAGATGGCGCACGGTCGCTCCGCCGATGCCGCCGCCGGCTCCGGTGACGAGGATGGTGCGATCGGTGAATTCGGTCATGGAGGGCTCTTTCGAAGGTCCTGGAGGCGAGGACGACGGCGATGTCGTCGCGGCCCATGATAACCACAGAATCACGCGGATGACTTCGGTGTCATGACGAATTGATCACGGGTGTTGACACCGGTGTCACGGTGGGCTTAGCGTAACCGGAGTTCGACCGGCGATCGCTCGCCGGAACCGCTTCATCGACGCAGCACACTCGACGTGCGGCGTCCCCGGAAGGACCACACCGCCGTGACCCCCACCTCGGAGAACGCCGCGCCGACCACGGCCGCAGCCGTGCACCTCGACGACCTCGTCGAGCGAGCACGGCAGCTGGTGGCCACCGGCGAGCGTCGCGTGCTGGGTCTGTGCGGAACGCCTGGCGCGGGCAAGTCCACCGTGAGCGACGCCCTTCTCGCCGCTCTCGGCGACGACGCGGTCCTGGTCGGCATGGACGGCTTCCACCTCGCCAACGAGGAACTCCTCCGGCTCGGCCGACGCGACCGCAAGGGTGCGCCCGACACCTTCGACGTCGACGGCTACGTCGCCCTGCTCGATCGCATCCGCGCCGGTCACGCCGTGTACGCCCCGCGCTTCGACCGCGGACTCGAGGAGTCCATCGGCTCGGCGGTCCTCGTGCCCGCCGACGTGCCGCTCATCATTACCGAGGGCAACTACCTCCTGCACGACGAGTTCGGGTGGGATGCCGTGGCTCCCCGCCTCGACGAGGTGTGGTTCCTCGACATCGAGGCGCACGCCCGCCGCGAGCGACTGATCGCCCGCCGCCTCTCCCACGACCATCCCCACGACGAGGCCGTCGCCTGGGTCCGCGAGGTCGACGAGCGTAACGCGCTCGTCGTCGAACGCGGCCGCCACCGCGCCGATCTCATCGTCACCGTCTCCGATGCCCCCGTCGGTCCCCACGAAGGAGCTTCCTCATGAGCACCACCACGACCGTGCCCGTGCTGCAGGCGCGCGGCCTGTCGCGCCAATTCGGATCCGTCCGAGCCCTCAACGACGTGGACTTCGAGGTCTACCCCGGTGAGGTCACCGCGTTGATCGGCGACAACGGCGCCGGCAAATCCACCCTCGTGAAGGCCCTCTCGGGCAACCTCGCGGTCGACGAGGGCGAGATCCTCTTCGACGGCAAGCCGATCGACATGTCGAACCCGCAGATCGCCTCGAGCCTCGGCATCGAGACGGTGTATCAGGACCTCGCGCTCGCGCCCCACCTCGACCCCGTGCAGAACATGTACCTCGGCCGCGAGATCCGCCGCCCCGGTGTGGCGGGGGCCCTGGGCTTCATGAAGACCAAGGACATGGCGAAGGCCTCCCGCGCGGCGTTCGACGAGCTCGGCGCCACGGTGCGTTCCCTCACCTCGCCGGTGGGCGAGATGTCGGGCGGTCAGCGTCAGGCGATCGCGATCGCCCGCGCCGTCCACTGGGCCTCGCGGGTGGTGTTCCTCGACGAACCGACCGCGGCACTCGGCGTGCGCCAGACCAAGAACGTCCTCGAGACCATCCGACGCGTCCGCGACAAGGGCATCGCCGTCGTCTTCATCTCGCACTCGATGCCGCACGTCATCGACGTGTCGGACCGCATCCAGGTGCTGCGTCTGGGCACCCGGGTCGCGAACGTCGACGCCAAGAACACCTCCATGGAAGAACTCGTCGGGCTCATGACCGGCGCCGTCACGAAGGACGACCAGAAGTGAGCCTCAAGACTCCCCCCACCGAGACCGTCGCGATCGGCACGTTCGACGACAACAAGAAGACGAACCCCGTCGTCGCAGCCCTGCGGACCCAGGCGTTCCAGATCCTCCTGGTGCTGCTGGCGATCATCATCGTCTTCAGCATCATCGCTCCCGATTCGTTCGCGCAGTGGTCGAACTTCCGCCTCATCATCCAGAACGCCTCGATCCTCGCCGTGCTCGCGGTGGGCATGACCTACGTGATCATCACGGCCGGCATCGATCTCTCCGTCGGCTCGGTACTGGTGTTCTCCGGCGTCGTCTCGGCGCTCGCCATGAGGGCGATGGGCGGTGAGGGCTGGGGCGTCGCGACCGTCGGAATCATCGTCGCCGTCCTCAGCGGCGTGTGCTGGGGCCTGTTCAACGGCTTCCTCATCGCGAAGGCGAAGATCCCGCCGCTCATCGTGACCCTGGGTTCGCTCGGCATGGCCCTCGGTCTCGCGCAGATCCTCACCGGCGGCGTCGACATCCGCGACGTCCCCACCGTCCTCACCGTCTCGATCGGCTACGGCAACGTCTTCGGCTCCGTCCCGATCATCAGCGTCATCGCGCTGGTCGTCGTCCTGATCGGCGCGGTCGTGCTGCACTTCACGCGCTTCGGTCTCTACACGCTGGCGGTGGGCTCGAGCGAGATCGCCGCCCGACGGGTCGGCGTGAAGGTCGACGCCCAGCTCATCAAGATCTACACGATCTCGGGCGCCCTGGCGGGGCTCGGCGGCATCCTGTCGCTCTCGCAGTTCTCGACCACCGCCATCGCCGGTCAGTCGCAGACCAACCTCAACGTGATCGCGGCCGTCGTGATCGGCGGAACGTCGCTCTTCGGCGGCGTCGGCACGATCATGGGCACGGTCGTCGGCCTGTTCATCCCCGCGGTGCTGCAGAACGGCTTCGTCATCACCGGCGTGCAGCCCTTCTGGCAGCAGGTCGCGGTGGGCGCGGTGCTGATCGCGGCGGTCTACGTCGACCAGGTCCGCCGGACGGCCGCGACCCGCGGCAATTCGCAGGGCCTCTGGCGCAAGTTCCTCAGCGGAGGCCGGCGCGGCTGAACCGCTGCGGCATCCCTTCCCTCTCAACCCCCTTACCAACCCGAACAAAGAACGGTGAACACAATGAAGTGGAACAACAAGGCGACCGCCCTGACGGTCTTCGGTGTGGCGGCGACGCTGACCCTCGCGGGCTGCTCGGGCGGCTCGGCCTCGGGCGGTGCGTCCGGCGGTGCCGACGGCTACAAGATCGCGTTCGTGCAGGGCGTCGCCGGAGATGAGTTCTACATCTCCATGCAGTGCGGCATCCAGTCCGAAGCCGCCAAAGAAGGCGCCACCGTCACCACCCAGGGCCCCGAGAAGTTCGACCCCACCCTGCAGAAGCCCATCGTCGACGCCGTCGTCGCCTCCAAGCCCGACGCCCTTCTCATCGCCCCGACCGACGTCTCGGCCATGCAGGCGCCGATCGCCGCAGCCGAGGCCGCGGGCATCAAGGTCGTCCTCGTCGACACCACCCTCGAGGACCCCTCGGGAGCCGTGTCGCAGATCTCCTCCGACAACCAGGGCGGCGGCGCCGCCGCCTTCGAGGCGATCCAGAAGGCGAACCCCAATGGCGGCAAGGTCCTCGTCGTCTCCACCGACCCCGGTGTCTCCACCACCGACGCCCGCGCCCAGGGCTTCGAAGACGCCGTCAAGAAGGACTCGAAGTTCGAATCCGTCGGCGTTCAGTACTCGCACAACGAGCCCTCCACCGCCGCCGAGATCGTCACCGCCGCCCTCCAGAAGGACCCCGACATCGTCGGCATCTTCGCCGCCAACCTGTTCGCCGCCGAGGGAAGCGCCACCGGCGTCCAGCAGGCCGGCAAGCAGGGCTCCGTCACCATCGTCGGCTTCGACGCCGGCCCCGCCCAGGTCAAGGCCCTCGAAGCCGGCACCGTCCAGGCCCTCGTCGCCCAGGAGCCCGCCACCATCGGCGAAGACGGCGTCAAGCAGGCCATCGCCGCCCTCAAGGGCGAAACCACCGAAGCCAAGATCCAGACCGGCTTCACCATCCTCACCAAAGACAACATCACCACCGACGGCAAGGACGCGGTCTACAAGTCCAGCTGCTGACGTCTGATCCCGGATGCCGGGACCCGGAGCGACTGCCCGGGTCCCGGCATCCACACTTCTGATCTCGGTCTGGGGCGGGTTCCGCACCAGACCCGCTCGCCCCCTTTCCCGACACACGGAGCCCCGCATGACCGACCTCACCGCCGCCGCCCTCCCCTCCCTCGCGGCGAACGTCTCCGTTCCGACGTACGACAGGTCGGCCGTGCGCTCGCGCATCGTGCACTTCGGTGTGGGCGGCTTCCACCGGGCGCACGAGGCCATGTATCTCGACCGACTGCTCGAAGCCGGCCACACCGAATGGGGTCTGTGCGGAGTCGGGGTCCTGTCGGTCGATGCGGCCATGCGCGACGCGCTCGCGGCGCAAGACGACCTCTACACGCTCGTCACCACCGCGCCCGACAGCACCTCTGCTGCGCGCGTCGTCGGATCGATCGTCGAGTATCTCTTCGTGCCCGACGACCCCGAGGCCGTCGCCGCCAAGCTCGCCGATCCCGACACCGCGATCGTCTCGCTCACCATCACCGAGGGCGGGTACGGCGTCGACGATGCGACGGGCGAGTACGCGCCGCGCGACAAGGCGACCCTCGCCGATCTCGACGGCGCCGTCCCTCCCCGCAGCGTCATGGGCCTGCTCACCGAGGGTCTTCGTCGGCGGCGGGATGCCGGCATCCCGGCCTTCACCGTGATGTCGTGCGACAACATCCAGGGCAACGGACGCGTGGCCCGCGCCGCCCTCCGCGGCTTCGCCGAGCGTCTCGACCCCGAGCTGGGTCGCTGGATCTCCAAGAACGTGTCGTTCCCGAACTCGATGGTCGATCGCATCACCCCGGTCACCACCGACGAGACGCGCGCCGCGGTCGCCGAGGAGTTCGGCATCCGGGACCGCTGGCCCGTGAGAAGCGAGTCGTTCGAGCAGTGGGTGCTCGAAGACGCCTTTCCCGCCGGCCGACCGCCGTTCGACGAGGTCGGTGTGCAACTCGTCGACGACGTCGAGCCCTACGAGCTGATGAAGCTGCGGCTGCTCAACGCCTCGCACCAGGCGATGAGCTATCTCGGGATCCTGTCGGGGGCGCACTACGTGCACGAGGTGTGCACCGACCCGCTGTTCGTCGACTTCCTGCGGGGGTACATGCACGAGGAAGCGATCCCGACGCTCCGACCCGTGCCGGGCATCGACCTCGACGCGTACTGCGACCAGCTCCTCGCCCGCTTCGGCAGCGAGGCGATCCGCGACACCCTCGCGCGTCAGGTCGTGGACGGCTCCGACCGCCTGCCCAAGTTCCTGCTGCCCGTCGTCCGCGAACAGCTCGCCTCGGGCGGGAGCATCGATCACTGCGCCCTCGTGCTCGCGGGGTGGAGCGTGTTCCTCGAGGGCCGCACCGAGACGGGCGAGGAGACTCCCGCCGTCGACAGCCGCCTCGACGAGCTCCGCGCGATCGTCACCGATGATCCCGCGGCGCTCCTCGACTACGCTCCGGTGTTCGGTGACCTCGGTCGCGACGCCCGTCTGCGCGAGGCCTACCTGTCGGCCCGCGCGTCGCTCGCCGAGCGCGGCGCCCGCGGCGCGATCGCCGCGCTGACGGCCTGATCACCGCGCACGAGTCGCCGGGTCCCGCCCCTCAGTCGCGGGTGAGGCCCCGCAGGAATCCGGCGATCGCGTCGTGGAAGCGCGCGGGGTCCTGGTTCGCCTCGTTGCAGTGACCGGTCGCGTCGAACGCGACGAGCTCGGCACCCGGATGCCGTTTCACGTAGGCGAGCGACCCGCTCACCGGCACCACCGGGTCGCGGAGGCTGTGCACGATCAGCGTGGGCACCCGGGGTGCCGGACGCGGCCCGTCGACCCAGTTGAGCGCCGGAGCGTCCACCGCTTCGATCAGTCCCAGCGCCTTCGCGCCGAGGCTGCTGCCGAGGATGCGCATCGACGCGCCGGCGACCGAGCGCGGGAGGCGAGCACCCGCGACGGCGTTCTCGACGACGCGCGTCCAGTCGAGGGCGGGGGCGACGAGCACGAGGGCCGTGACCCGGTCGCGGTGCGCCGACTGCTCGAGCGCGAGCATCGCGATCGTCCCGCCCATCGACCACGCGACCAGCACGATCTCCCGCGCTCCCTGCTCGATCGCATAAGAGATCGCATCGTCGACATCGCGCCACTCGCGCGTGCCGAGCGTCGAGGGGAGGGAGTCCGCGGGGGCGCACTCCTCGTCGCCGGCGTACGACACGACGAGCGACATCCAGCCCGCCTCCACGGCCGCCGGGGCGGAGCGCAGAGCGCCGTTGCGGCTCGAGCGCAGGCCGTGCACATGGATCGTCCATCGGCCGTCCGTGCTCTCGCGGTCGCCGATCTCCCAGGCCTCCGCGACACCGCCGCGGCGCAGGGGCACGGAGACATGGCGGGTGGGGCCGACCTCTTCGGGGGCGCCGATGCTCTGCGAGGTCCAGGTGGCGACGGCATCCCCGTCTTCGAGCCCGTCCGGCCGCGACGCGAGCGCACGCATGACACGGTCCCTCTCGATGCGGAGCGGCTCGCCCACGACGACGTGCCGGCCGTCATCGAGCCACAGACCGTAGGTTCCCGGCTCGCGGCTCTCCGGCGTGGCGGGCACGGTGACGGTGTCGCCCGCGAGCGTGATCGGGGCGTAGACCTTCGGCGCCTTGGGCGCGATGAGGCGGCGGGCGACGTAGCCGGCGAGGGCCGTGTGGGCGACGGCGACGGTCGCGGCGGCGACGCCGGTTCCGACGGCGAGGGAACGGATCATGAACGGGCTCCGGTGGTTCGGCGGGTCAGGTGGGCGTCGATGTCGTCGAGCAGGGCGCGCTGCGCGGGGGCGAGCGGCGTCGAGGTGGCGATCGCGTCGTCCTCGACGGCGACACGCAGGGCGTGCAGGCGCGTGTCGGTGACGGCGTCCGCGGGGAGCCCCGGGAACGAGTGCACACCGCGTTCGCGCGCGATCGGCTCGAGCCGCGCGAGCAGGTCCTCGCCCCGTCGACGGATCTTCGCCGTCGTGCGGGATGCCACGAAGATGCCCACCACGAACGACACGACGCCGAGGTAGAACAGGGGGTCGAACAGTGCGCTGACCACGGCGTCGGGCTCGAAGAAACGCGTCAGCGTGAGATCGAGGATCTCGCTCAGACACCCGAGCACGATCCCGACGGCCCCGACGCGGAAGAACACGCGCGTTCTCGGCAGCGACCCGCGGGCCGAGCGCAACAGCAGCAGGCCGACGAGGGCGATGCCCGCCATGTGCAGCACCCCGTACGCCCAGGCCCCGGTGGAGGTCACCGCCAAGTCCTCGAGGAAGCGGAACGAGGACGTCCCGCGCTCGGGCATCGCGACGAAGAAGACGACGGCGAAGAGGGCGGCGAGCAACCCGGGGAACCCCCACCGCAGCGTGCGGATGCGCGCCGTCACCGGAGCGGTTCCGGCCTGGATGCCGAGCCACAGCGCCACCATCGTGAGCACGTTCTGCACGAGCTTGAGGACGTTCGTGCCACCGAGCAGGCCGTCGAGAAGGCCGAGCGGGATGATCGTGCCCTGGGTGAGCAGGGCGATCGAGCCGACGAGTGCGGCAAGCCAGGCGATGCGCGCTCGGGGCTGACGCCAGGCGACCCGCGCCCGCAGCACGACCACGAGCAGCAGGCCCGCGAGCGCCGCGTCGATGAGCATCACGGTCACCACGACGACTCGGCCACCCTCGGCGAGGCGTACAGCAGACGGGCGATGCGGTGCGCGACGTGCTCGGCGACCAGCTCCGCCTCGTACTCGGGCGTGGTCAGTCGCGGGTTGTCGTGAGGCGAGACCGACGAGCGCTCGTGCAGGGCTCCCGAGCAGTGCGCGTCGTCGAGCAGGTGCCCCAGTTCGTGGGAGGCGGCGAACTGGCTGTAGATCACGGCATCCGAGGCTCGAACGTGGATGCTGCCCTCGCGCCGGTCGGCGAAATAGGTGAGGAAGCCGGTCAGCGTCCCCCACCCCGTGGTGTCGACCTCTCGCACGACGCGCAGGCGGATCTCCAGTGCCCGCTCCACCGCGTGGACGACCTCGTCGAAGGTCATTCCGGGGGTCAGGCCGGCACGCTGAAGCGCGTGCTCCACGCGCGCGTGCACGCGATCGAGCGTCTCGTCCGTCTCCGTCATCCCCGTCCCCCCTTACGGCCGATCATGTCGCGGGCGGCCTCCCGCGCAGGGAGTGGGCGATCGCGCGGAGGGCGTCGGGCGACATCTCCCCCAGGGCGCGGAACTGGATGCTGCTGGCTCCGGCTTCGCGCATGGCGTCGCGCAACTCGAGCTCGGCATCGGTGCGGTCGGTGACGGCGTCGTCGGTGTAGTCGGTGAGGTACTCGGTGGGGACGTCGGCCCACTGCGTGATGAGGCGAAGCACCTCCTCGTCGAGCACGACCGTGTTGGTGGCCGCGGCCAGCAGGGCCCGGGCGCTCTCGGCCGACGCGGGATCGATCTCGTCGAGGTGATCGACGAGATCGCTCTCGCGAGCCGCCTGGCTGGCGACGAGCCGGCGGACTCGCGCGGCGAGCGGGCCCGCGGGAACCCGCATCTCGACCCGCGGAGCCGACTCGGGGTTCGCGACCTCTTCGGGGGACACCCCGAGGGCGGCGGCGAGCGCTTCGATGTCGTTGGTGTTGTAGGGCAGCGAGAAGCCGGCACGCGACTGGTAATAGCTCTTCGTCATTCCGGCGCGACTGATCAACTCACCCACCGTCAGGCCTTTCGCCCGACGCAGGCGGTCCACATTCGCCACCACTCGACGGGAGTACCGCGAGGGTGGTCCGACGGCGCCGCGACCCACGTTTCGATCGTAGACGCCCTCGACCGCCACCGGATGATCGTATTTACGACCCGAGGCCGGGTGCTATTTACGAAGCCCTGTGCTTGTATGGATGAAGACCGCACGCGAGGCGTCCGTGGGGGAACCCTCGCGTGCGAGAGGTCGGAAGAGGCTTTCCGGTCCGTCGGCGATGGGCGCGGCACCATTGGGGGGTGCCGCGCCCGTTCGCTCTCCGGTTCGGGGCAGAGCGTCGCCCAGCCGGGCGAGACCCCGCGAGAGTCGCCGAGAGGTGTCGTCTCCGAGACCGTCCGGGTGGCGGTCACCGCACCCCTTAGTCGCGGGAGCGCCTCACAGCGCGCAGGACTCTCGTTCGATGAGCGACACGTCGATCACCGTCAGCTCATCGAGGCCGAGACCGGCGTCGGGCTGGAGGCGCGCGAAGACGCGCTCGGCCGCCAGCGCACCGATGCGGCGCGGATCCTGGTCCACCACCGTGACCGAGGGGGTCAGGGTGTCGGCCATCGGGAAATCGCCGAAGCCGACGAAGGGCATCGCCTGCCCGCGCAGCACGTGCACGAGGGCCATCGACGAGCGGGCGTTCGCGGAGAACACGGCGGTGGGCGGGTCCGAGAGCGCGCGCAGGCGGTCGAGGGCGGATGCCGCGGACTCACGGTCCGACACCTGCGAGGCGATGAGCTGCTCATCGACGTCGACCCCGGCTTCGCGCAGCGCTCGCCGCCAGCCCTCGACGCGCTTGGTCTCGGTCGAGAGGTGCACCATGTCGCCGACGTAGGCGATGCGGCGGTGACCGTGCGAGAGCAGATGGGCCGTGGCCGCGTGCGCGCCGGCTTCGTCGTTCTCGGTGAAGGTGTCGGTGTGAAGGCCCACCGGGGCGCGGTCGACGAACACGATCGGGGTGTGGCCGCGCCAGCGTTCGAGCCAGGAGTGGTCGGTGCCGACCGGCGCGATGACGAGGCCCGTGAGCTGACGGCCGAGGAGGGACTCGAGCGCGGGCCGCTCGTCGGCCGGGTCTTCGCCGAGGCTGGTCACGAGGGTCGAAAGCCCCCGGCGTCGCGCGGTGTCCTCGACGGAGCGCGCGATCGCGGCGAAGAACGGGTCGACGACATCGGGAACGGCCACCCCGATGACCGAGGCGCGCCCCGCGCGGAAGGTCGTCGCGAGGGCGTTGGGCACATAGTTGAGCTCGCGCATCGCGGCCTCGACGAGGGCGCGGGTGTCGGGCAGCACGTGGGGGTCGTCGTTGAAGACGCGCGACACGGTCTTGGTGCTCACCCCGGCGCGCAGGGCGACATCGCGCATGGTGGTCACGAGGCACCTCCGGGATAGGGGTTCGGACGGGGGGCTGCTCCGACAGGCCACCCTATCCGGCGGCGGGTGGAACCCGCCCGCCCGGGCCCGCGACGACGCTCCCCCGCGTGCACCCGCGGGCAGCTCGCCGCGTCCCGGGCGGGCGTGGTCACGTCAGCGGCCGTCGACCGCGTCGGCGAGCTCGCGCAGGCGCGGCAGGGCACGACCGGTGAGCAGCTCCTCGCGACGGTCGGCGTCGATCGAGAGGCTGTCCTTCCACAGCGACCGGCCGGCCATCGCACCCGAGGCGCCGTTCGCGACGGCGGTGCGCACCTGTTCGATGAAGGTCTCGTGATCGACGCCGGCCGACAGCACCGCCCACGGCACGCCCTGGGCGACCTCGGTCACGCGGGCACTGGCCTCGGCCGAGCCGGGGTACTGCAGCTTGAGGATCTTCGCGCCGCAGGCGACGGCGAGCGCGGCGCCGTCGACGACGAGGTCGGCGAACTTCGCGCGGTACTCCTCGTCGCTCTCGCCCTCGAGCTGGTAGGTCAGCAGCTCGACGATGAGCAGCAGCCCCTCGGCCTCGCACGCGGCGACCAGGTCGCGGATCTCCTGCGCGACGCGGGAGTCGGCATCCTGCTTGTCGGGGCGCGTGTAGTAGAGCATCTTCGCCACGGTGCCGCCCATGTCGCGGACGGTGCGGGGCGTCACACCCGGCACGAAGCGCGTGTACTTCAGCGCGTCCACGGTCTCGAATCCCGAGGCGTCGAGGCCGACGACGAGGCCGGTCTCGCGGTCGAGAACGCCGTCGTCGACGATCTGGGGCAGGGCGACCTCGGGGTCGAGCAGGATCGCGGGGGCGTGGTTGGCGAGGTGGCGCACGAGGTCGGCCTTCACCTCGGCGAGCTCCTCGCGCGTGATCGCTTCGGAGCCGTTCGGGGCGTCCTTGATGGCGGCCTTCATGCCGTTGCGCTGGTCGGCGGCGACGATGAGCATGTGGCCGTCGGCGGTGCTGATCGACTGGAGCGCACGGCGCTCGAGCGTGGTGAGTTCGTTCATGATCTCTCTTCTCTGGGGTCTTCGCGCGCGGGTCCGCGCGGAGGTCTGGTCAGGAGGGGACGGATGCCGAGACGAGGCGCCGCGCCATGTCGGCGGCTCCCCACGCGACGTCCTGCTCGCGGGTGGACAGGGACGGTTTCGGCAGCACCTCGGCGCGGGCGCGGCGGACCGAAGCCATCCCCGCCCAACCGCCGGTCAGGGTGGAGTGGGTGGCAGGAGCGACTTCGCGGTCCATCGCGGCGATGAGCTGGGCGACCTCGTCGTTGCTGTGACGCAGCGCCGCCAGGAAGATCTCGGCGGGTGATGCCTCGGCGTGGAGGGTCAGGCGCAGCACGCCGTCGTCGTTTCGGGCGCCGGTGACCTCGACGGCCCCCGCGGGCAGCTCCCCCTCGAGGGGCAACGCCATGGCCGCGGCGTCGAGGGCATCCCGACCGGCGCGGTCGCTGATGCCGGCGGCGTGCAGGACCCGGCGCAGCAGCAGTCCGGTCTTCACGCCCGCGACGAGCACGTGCTGACCGGGCACGACGTGGCGCACCTCGTTGATGAGCGCGTCCGCCAGGCGCTGACGCGCCGCGAAGCCCAGGGGCGCGTCGAGCACCCGCAGCAACACCTCTGCGGTGCCGAGCGAGACGTGGTAGCCGTCGGCATCCAGGGTCCCATTGGCTTGCGCGGCGACGAGGTGGTCGTGGCCGGCGACCGTGAGGGCGGCCCCGGCGACACGGGAGCCGAAGGCCCCAGATGCCGTGCCCCAGGGCAGTCCGCCCCCGCGCAGCGGCGGCAGGAGGTCGGCGGTGACGCCCAGCGCGTCGAGCATCGCGGGCCAGGCGGCGCCGGAGTCCTGGTCGATGAGGCCGGTGCGCGAGGCGAGCGAGAGCTCGAGGGCGGTGTCGCCCCCGAGTGCCGCGACGACGAACTCCGGAAGGTCGAGCCACCGCAGGCCCGTGAGGTCGGTGCCCTGATCGCGCAGCCACGCGAGCTTGGCGACGCTCACCTGGGCACCGAGCGGCAGACCCGTCCGCCCCGCGAACTCCTCGCGCACCACGGCGGGGAATGCGGCGATCTGCGCGAGCCCGCGCGGGTCGAACCACGCGAAGCCGGGTGCGACGGCCCGGCCTTCGGCGTCGATGAGGATGCCGGTCTCGCCCATGCCCGCGACGGCGAGCGAGGCGAGCGGGGCGGAGGCGAGCGGAGCGAGTTGCGCATCGATCAGAGCGATCAGCGTCCGGATCGCGCCGAGCAGGTCGTCGGCGACGATGTCGGTGGTCCCGCCCTCGCCGACGCGCCACGGCGTGGGCACCTGGACGCCGGCGATCTCGCTGCCGTCGTCGGCGATGACGAGCATCTTGATCGCGGTGCTGCCGAGGTCGAGTCCGCCGTGCAGGCGCGCCGACCTCGAAACCATGTCACCGGTGTCTCGCATGAGCGGCCGTCCTTTCCGGAACTTCTCCGAGTCCCGGAATTTCAAGCATGACACCGGTGACTTGCTACGTCTATGGTGGGGGTATGCCGTCGCCGTGTCAAATACCCGATCTGCTCGCCGTCGTCGTCGCCGGAACCGCCGGCAGCGGCAAGAGCACGCTCGGGCGGGCGATCGCCGAGACCCTGCGCGCGCCGCTCGTCGACCTCGACAGCGTGACCACGCCGCTGCTCGACGCGCTGCCCGAAGAGGTGCTGGGCGCGCACTGGCTCACCTCGCCGCACGCCCCCGCGATCCGCGCCGGGCGCTACGCCGCCCTCCGGGCCACCGCCGCCGACGCCCTGGCCACGGCCGGCCGCGTGGTGGTCGTCGCCCCCTTCACCGCGGAGCTTTCGGGCGGCACCGAGTGGGACGCGCTGGTCGCCGCCCTCGCCCCCGCCGAGCCCCACGTCGTGCACGTCGACGGAGACCCCGCCGTGCTGGCATCCCGTCGCTCCTCGCGCGGGGCCTCTCGCGACGCGCACCGCCCCGACACCGCCCCCGTGGCCCCCTCGATCCCGGTCACCACCGTCGATGCCGAGCTGTCGACGGCGCAGCAGCTGGCCCGCGTCCTGCCGTCGCTGGGTATCCGGCGGCAGATCGATGCGGGCGCCGAGATCTTCACGCGCGAGTTCGACGCCGTGCTCTTCGACCTCGACGGCACGCTGGTGGACTCCACGGCATCCGTGGTGCGGTCATGGCGCCGTTTCGCCGAACACTTCGGTGTGTCCATGAAGGCCCTGCACGCCAATCACGGCCAGCCCGCGCGCACGCTCGTCGGCCTGTTGCTGCCCGCCGAGCGCCACACCGAGGCGCTCGCCCACGTCACCGAGCTAGAGGTGACGGATGCCGTGGGCCTGGCGCCCGTCCGCGGCGCCGCCGTGTTCTTCGCGTCGGTGCCCGCCGAGCGCCGGGCGATCGTGACGTCGGGGTCGGTGCCGATCGCCACCGCCCGACTGGAAGCCGCCGGTTACGAGCGGCCCGCGGTGTTCGTCACGGTCGACGACGTCGAGAACGGCAAGCCTCACCCCGAGCCGTTCCTCACGGCCGCGATGCGCCTCGGTGTCGCCCCGGGGCGCTGCCTCGTCGTCGAGGACGCGCCCGCCGGCATCGTCGCCGCCCGCGCGGCAGGGTGCGCCGTCCTCGCCCTGACCGGCACGACGACCGAGGAGGAGCTGAGTGCCGACCTCGTGGTGGACGGACTGGATGCCGTGCGCCTCGAGGTCGCGGCATCCGGGGCGCTGCGACTGGTGCCGGCCTGAGCCGGTGCGAAGAGGCCGCCGTTACGACAGCGACGAGGGCCGGCGGATGACTCCGCCGACCCTCGGATGAGCCGCTGTCAGGAGGCGGCGACGATGATGTCGAACGTGGTGCGCTGTCCGTCGGCGCCGGCGATCCACCCCTTGGTGGTGCCGACCTTCTCGCCGGAGAATGCGGCGTAGAACGAGGCGTCGTCGTCGGTGGCGCCGGTGGTGGCCGCGTCGAACGTGGCCACGGCGTTGTCTTCGGTGCCGCCGGTGCCGGTGAACCTCCCCCCGTTCTCGGTGTCGAGCACGACGATCAGCGACTGACCCGGCGCCAGCGTCACGGGGCCCTTGGCGAGGTCGGCGGGGGTGAGGAACAGCGGGGCGGGCTGACCGTCGAGCACGATGCCCTGTTCGTTGTCGGGGGTCACGTCTTCATCCTGGCTCGGGGTGGGGACACCGTCGATGAAGGTGTCGTCCTGCGGGGCGGGGACGCCGTCGATGAAGGTGCTCTGATCGGAGGCGGGGGTTGCCTGGGCGGCGGCGTAGGCGGCGGCACCGGTGCTGATCAGGCCCACGGCGAGGATCGACGCGGTCACGGCGGTGAGGGTTCGAATGCGCATGAGCTGCACCTTTCGGTCGGTATGCCGCGCCCCGCCCCTGGTGGACGAGTGATGATCGCGGCCTGTACCGAGGGAATGGCCGTGACCGCGATCCGTCTTTCACGATCCGCGAGAAAACTTCCTGGAGGTTTCCTGGGAACGGTCGGCGAGAGCCGAGAGCGCCTGCGGGTGCGCTTCGTCCGCCGTGAAAGAAACCGCCGCGGCCGGACATGATGAAGGTGTGCAGCCTTTCTCTCCGGACCGCTCTCGTGCGTACGAGTCGCTCGTACGCATGCACGGTGACGCCGTTCTGCGATTTTTGCGACGACGCACCGAGCCGCAGACCGCCGAAGACGTCTTCTCCGAGACCATGCTCGTCCTCTGGCGGCGCTTCGACGATGTGCCCGATGAGCCCCTGCCCTGGCTGTATGTCACCGCGCGCAATTGTCTGCGCACCGCCGAACGGTCGACACGGCGCCAGTGGCGCGTCGTCGAGAAGATCACGACCATCGACCCACCCGCCGACGCCGTCGACGCCGGGCCCGAAGAAGATCCCCGAGCGGACTGCCTGCGAAACGCCCTGGCCCGACTCTCCACGACCGACGCGGAAGTGCTGCGCCTGTGGGCATGGGAAGAGCTCGCACCCCCCGAGATCGCGACGGTCCTCGACATCTCCGTCAACGCCGCCACCATCCGCCTGCATCGAGCCAAGAAGAAGCTCAGACAGGAAATGGACCGATCCCACCGACCCACCACCACGAAAGGAGGAGACCGATGAACGACGACGACCTGAGAGCACTGCTCCGCGACGCAGACCCCGGCCGCGGGCAGCAGCCCCTCGATGATGCACGTATCCGGCGCATCGTCGCTGCCGCGGAGCGCGACGGTCTCGGCGGCACCGGCGAACCGGCCCCCCGGCGTCGGCGTCGCCTGTTCGCCGGAGCCTCCATCGGAGCCGCCGCGACCGCTGCCGCCGGCCTGCTCATCGCCGGCCTCGTCGCCACGCCCGCCGTGCAAGCCCCCGGACCCTCCGAGACCTCTGCGTCCTGCGCGCCCACGAGCGTCGAGAGCCTGCGCGACTCCGACACCGCCTACGAGGCCACCGCGATCACCGTCGTCGGCGACGACGTCACCCTCGAGGTGACCCGGGTGTTCGCCGGATCCCCCGGACGCACGCTGACCGTTCCCCAGCAGCACGATCCCGCCAATCCCGACGGCGCAGGTCTGTTCGTGGCCGGAGAGTCGTACCTCATCGCCTCCGCCGATGAGTACATCTCCGACTGCGACAGCGGCCCGGCGACAGACGCGCTCCGCCAGATCTACGCCCGGGCATTCCCCTCGCCGACGACGAGGTGACCCGTGTCGCGTCGCGGCATGCCCTCTCACGTCCGTCGGGGGCCCGGCCGGCCGCAAATGCTACCGGTATCCGTCGTAAACACCAGGGGCCGTTTCTCGTCAGGGGCTTTTCCTACCGTGTGGGGACGCACTCGCCCCGACCTGAGGAAAATCATGTCCCGCAACATCGGCTACGCCACCCCTGACAAGAACACCCCCCTGGCGCCCTTCACCTTCGACCGCCGCGAGGTGGGCCCCGAAGACGTGCGCATCGACATCGCCTACTGCGGCGTCTGCCACTCCGACGTGCACCAGGCGCGCGACGAGTTCGGCGGCGCCCTCGCGACGCTCTGGCCCTGCCTCCCGGGGCACGAGATCGCCGGAACCGTCGCCGAGGTGGGCTCCGCGGTGACCCGTTACGCCGTCGGCGACCGCGTGGGCGTCGGCTGCCTCGTCTATTGGGGCGACGAGTCCCAGCGCGGCGTGGACGAGGAGCAGTACCAGAACCCGCCCGCGATCTTCACGTACAACGGCCAGGATCCCGACACCGGGAACGTCACCCTCGGCGGCTACTCCGACGAGATCGTCGTCAACGAGCACTTCGTGCTGCGCATCCCCGATGCCATCCCGCTCGAGCAGGCGGCTCCGCTGCTGTGCGCGGGGGTCACGACGTGGTCGCCGCTGGCGCACTGGAACATCGGTCCCGGCAGCGTCGTCGCCGTCGCCGGCCTCGGCGGGCTCGGCCACCTCGCCGTGCAGCTGGCGAAGGCGCGCGGCGCCGACCGCGTGATCGCGCTGACCACCAGCCCCGACAAGGCCGACGCCGTGCGGGCCCTCGGCGCCGACGACGTGATCGACATGACCGACGAGGATGCCGTCGAGGCCCACGCCTCGAGCATCGACTTCGTCCTGTCGACCATCCCGACGCCGTTCGACATGAAGCCCTACCTGTCGCTCATCCGCCACGACGGTGCACTGGTGACGGTCGGCATGCTCGAGCCCATCCACGAGGAGGGCATCGACTTCGGCTTCGTCTCGATGAACCGCATCACGATCGCCGGCTCGCTGATCGGCAGCATCGCCGAGACGCAGGAAGTGCTCGACTTCGCCGCCGAGCACGGCATCGCCGCCGAGGTGAAGGTCATCCCCGTGCAGCAGGTGAACGAGGCCTTCGACGAGATGGTCGCCAACGACATCCGCTTCCGCTTCGTGATCGACAGCAGCACCCTGGATGCCGACCGCGACAGCGCCGCGGAGTTGCCCGCCTCGCAGTGAGCGACGAGAGGGGACGCGCCCGTTCGAGCGCGTCCCCTCACCGCGTCGCCTTCTCCAGCAGCTCCAGCACGTGCACGTACGACTCCCCTGTCGCCTTGGTCATGCCCAGCTCGCAGGTGCGGTTGCACGACGCGAAGGCGTCCGCGCCCCACGCGGCGACCTCCGACGCCTCGGGGGCGGTCGCGGCCTCCGTCAACTCGGGGTGCAGCATGCCGCGGTCCCCCGCGTAGGCACAGCAGCCCCACGCATCGGGAACACGCACCTCGGATGCCACCACCTCGCCGATCGCGCGGAGGGCGGGGTCGATGCCGAGTTGCTTCGAGGAGCACGTCGGGTGCAGCGCCAGGAGCTCCGCCACCGGGGTCGGCGACAGCACGGGCAGCAGCTCGGCGGCGGCGAAGGCCACGGCATCCACCACTCGGATGCCGTCCTCGCGCAGCGTCGCCGCGAACCCCTCGGTGCAGCTGGAGGCATCGCACACCACCGGGAGCACGCCGTCGCCGGTGGCCGCGCGCACGGCGGCGCGCACGCGGGCCGACATCGTGGCGTGGCCCTTCGCATAACCCTTCGAAGACCACGGCGTACCGCAGCACAGCGACTCGATACCCTCCGGGACGACAGCGGCGCGGCCGGAACGCTCGAGCAGCAAGACGAAGGCTTCGGTCGCCCCGATACCGTCCGCCGGGCCGAACATGCTGCCCACGCACGCGGGGAGGAACACCGCCGAGGGCTCGACCCCCGAGGCCCCCACGACGCGCCCGAGCGCGCGCCGGGCCGCGCCGCCCCCCGGCAGCTCCGCCGAGTACCGCGGCACCGTGTCGGTGCCGAGCACCGCGCGGGCGACATCCGTGGCCGTTCTCACGAGCGGGAGCGGGACCCTGTCGGCGACCGAGAGCGCCAACGACCCGGCCCGGGTCACCGCACCCCACCCCGCCGCCGCGGCCGACCATCCGGCGGCGAGCACGGGATTGGCATCCTCCCGCCGGAAGCGCTTCATAAGCGTCCCGGTGTTGATGAGCACCGGGCATGCCGTCTGGCACATCCCGTCGACGGCGCAGGTCTGCACGCCGTCGTAGTCGTAGTCCTTCTCGAGCTCCGCGACGAGGGCGCCGTCGCCGCGCTCGCGGGCCGCGGTCGAGGCGCGGCGCACCGCGATGCGCTGGCGCGGCGTGAGGGTGAGCGAGCGGCTCGGGCACACCGGCTCGCAGTATCCGCACTCCACGCACCGGTCGGCCTCGGGCTCGATCGACACCGGCGCCTTCAAGTGGCGCATGTGCGCGCCGGGGTCGTCGTCGACGATCACGCCCGGATTCAAGATGCCGCGCGGATCGAGCAGACGCTTCAGCCCCACGATCACCTCGTACAGCTCGTCGCCGTACTGCCGGCGCACGTACGGAGCCATCGCCCGACCCGTGCCGTGCTCGGCCTTGAGGTTGCCCCCCGCCCCCAGCACGAGGTCGACCATCGCGTCGGTGAAGCCCTCGAAACGGCCGAGAGCCTTGGCGCCCTCGAACCGGTCGGTGAGCATGAAGTGGATGTTGCCGTCCTTGGCGTGGCCGAAGATGACGCTGTCGGCATAGCCGAAACGCGCGAACAGCTCCTGCAGCCCCTCGCAGGTGTCGGCGAGACGTTCGACCGGCACGACCACGTCTTCGAGCAGAGCCGTCGTGCCGCTCGGCCGGGCACCGGCGACCGAGGCGTACAGGCCCTTGCGGAAGGTCCAGGCCGCGGCGCGTTGCACGGGGTCGCTCGAGAACACGGCCGCGTCGAGCAGGGGCTCCTCGGCGAGCACGCGCGCGCCCGCGCCGGCGAGCTCCCTCAGCGCGAGAGCATCGTCGGCGTGGTACTCCACCAGCAGCGCCGCCTGCGTGGTCGCCTCGAATCCGTGGATGGCGGCGGGCGTCCCGGCCAGACGCTGTCCGACGCGGAGCGAAGTGGCATCCATCAGCTCCAATGTCGCCGCGCCCGTCGCCACCAGCGCCGGCAGGGACCGGGTCGCCGCGTCGAGAGTCGGGAACACCGCGAGGGTGGTGGCGATCGCGGGACGGATCGGCACGGTGCGGAAGGTCGCCTCGGCGACGAACGCGAGCGTCCCCTCCGACCCCACGACCAGATGCGCGAGCAGCGCCGCGGGCGTATCGAAGTCGAGGAAGGCGTTGAGGGCGTAGCCCATGGTGTTCTTCATCGCGAACTGCCGCTCGATGAGGGCGACGCTCGCCGGGTTGCTCACGACCCGCTCCCGCAGACGCATCAAGCCCTCGACGAGAGCCGGCTCACGCTCGCGCAGCAGGGCGTCGGCGTCAGGCTCCGCGGTGTCGACGACGGTCCCCGAGGCCAGCACGAGCACGAGCCCCTCGAGCGTGCGGTACGAGTTCTCGACGGTTCCGCACGCCATGCCGCTGGAGTTGTTCGCGACGACTCCGCCGATGGTGCACGCGGCCTCGCTCGCCGGGTCGGGACCGAGACGGTGGCCGTGCCGCAGCAGCCGCGCGTTGACCTGACGCACGGTCGCCCCGGGCTGCGAGCGCACGCGCCGGCCGCCGTCGAGCACGTCGATGCGCCCGAAGCCCTGGCGCACGTCGACGAGGAGCCCGGTACCCGACGACTGCCCCGACAGGCTCGTGCCGCCGGAGCGGAAGGTCACGGGGGTTCCCGACTCCGTGGCTGCGCGCAGCACCCCGGCGACCTCCGCCGCATCGGCGGCGACGACGACGGCATCCGGGGTCAGCAGATAGTGCGAGGCGTCGTTGGCGTAGGCGACGCGGTCGATCGCGCGCGTGCGGATGCGCGAGACGTCGGCGACGGCCGCGGCGACCTCGGGAGCGATCTCGGGGGTGGCGAGGGTCATGCGTCGTCCTTCGAACGGTGCGGCAGGGACATCACTCCTCGCCCTCCGGGGTGAGGACCCGCGTCAGGTCCGGATCGGTTTCGACGAGAGCCCGGATGCCGTGCGGCGGTCCCGCGACCAGGGTCGAGGCGTGCGCGACGGCGTGCGCTCCCCACTCCGCCGCCGATGCGGCGGCGACGGCGAGGGGGTCGTCTCCCGCGGCGGTGGCGGTGGCTTCGCGCGTCAGCCCGAGAAGGAAGCCGGCGAGGGCGGCATCGCCCGCTCCCGCGGTGTTGGCGACGAAGGGGGCATCGGCCCGCGCGAACACGGCGCGGTCGGCGGTCACGGCGACCAGCCCGTCGGCGCCGAGGCTCGCGAGCACCGTGGTGACACCGCGCTCGACGATCTCCCGGGCGGCGGCGATGACCTCACCGAGTGTGGCGAGGGGGCGCCCCACCGCGGCGGACAGCTCTTCGGCGTTCGGGGTGAGCAGGTCGATGCCCGCGGGCTCGGCCAGGAGCGCGTCGAGCGCCGGCCCGCTCGTGTCGACCGCGACCCGCGCACCGTGTTCCCCAGCGGCCGCGCGGACGGCTGCCAGCTCGACCAGCTCTTCAGATCCGGAGAGCTTCGGCAGGCTCCCCGAGATCACGAGCCACGTGGCGGTCTGGAGCGCCAGCTCTTCGCGCAGCGCCGCGAGCGTGGCCGCCCAGGCCCCCGACGACAGCGGCGGGGTGGGCGCGTTGACCTTGGTGGTCGCCCCCTCGGCGTCGATGATCGAGGTGTTCACGCGGGTGGCGCCGGGCACTTCGACGATGCGCAGCAGCGGGGCGGTGAGTCCGCACCGGGCGAAGCGCACGTCGTCGGCACCGAGCACGACCACGGCGGCGGTGCGGGCTCCTCCCGCGGCGAGGGCGGCCGAAACGTTGACGCCCTTGCCGCTCACCTCGCGGGTGTAGCTGTCGGCGCGGGCGAAAGCACCGCGGCGCAGGGTGCCGACGCGGTACGTGGCATCGATCGCCCCCGCGGCGGTCAGCGTGACGATGCCGCTCACGCGCGGATCCCCGCGGCGCCGAGACCGGTGCCGTCGACGCCGGTCGCGACGCGCCCGGTGATGACGTCGAGCAGGCGCCGCACCTCCGCGGCGACCGCCGCGCGCCCCGGGGCGAGCCAGCGGCGGGGGTCGATGGCATCCGGATCCCGCTCGAGCTCGTCGCGCACGGCCGCGGTCAGCACGGTGTTCAGGTGCGTGCCGATGTTGATCTTGCGCATGCCCGCGCGCACGGCGCCGTCGATCCCGGCGTCGGCGACCCCGCTGGAGCCGTGCAGGACGAGAGGCACGGGCAGGGCCGCGGCGAGTTCCGCGATGAGGGTCTCATCGAGCAGGGCGCTGCGTTCGCGCATCGCGTGCTCGCTGCCGACGGCCACGGCCAGGGCGTCGACCCCGGTGGCCTCGACGAATCGCGCGGCCTCGGCGACGTCGGTCCGTACGCCCGGGGCGTGGGCGCCCTTGCCGCCGATCTCGCCGAGCTCGGCCTCGACCCAGGCTCCCACGGCGTGCGCACGGGCGGCGACGGCGGCGGTGCGCTCGAGGTTCTCGGCATCCGTCAGATGGGCGGCGTCGAACATCACCGACCGGATCCCGACCGCCAACGCCTCGTCGACGAGCGGCTCGTCGGTGGCGTGGTCGAGGTGCACGACGACCGGCACGGACGCGGCGTCGGCCAGTCGCAGAGCGGCGGCTCCCGCGGGGCCGATGCCGCCGTGGAACGCGATGGCGTTCTGCGAGAGCTGGAGGATCACGCCCGCCCCGGCGGCCTCGGCCCCGGCGACGATGGCCTCGGCGACCTCGAGGGTGATGAAGTTGAAGGCTCCGACCGCGCGGTGCGCGGCGAGCAGTTCGGGCATGGCGGCCAGCGGCACGGCGGTCTCTCTCTCGGGTCGCCCCTCCGCGTGAGGGGTCGTCTTCTGTCGCCTGGGACATCCCGCGGCGACAGTTCTCGGCCCCTCACGACAGGACGAGGGGCGCGAACGTGAGTGTCTGGACAGCGAGGAGTCCTGACCCCCTGAGGCGTCTGACGGGGGGGGTGCCGGGACCCCCGCGTCGGCGTGAGGGGCCCGGCATCCGGGTGGATCAGCAGCTGGACTTGTAGACCGCGTCCTTGCCGTCGGTGGTGATGTTGTCTTTGGTGAGGATGGTGAAGCCGGTCTGGATCTTCTCCTCCGTCGCCTCACCCTTAAGCGCGGCGATGGCCTGCTTGACGCCGTCTTCGCCGATGGTGGCGGGCTCCTGGGCGACGAGGGCCTGGACGGTGCCGGCTTCGAGGGCCTTGACCTGGGCGGGGCCGGCGTCGAAGCCGACGATGGTGACGGAGCCCTGCTTGCCGGCCTGCTGCACGCCGGTGGCCGAGCCCTCGGCGGCGAACAGGTTCGCGGCGAAGATGCCGACGATGTCGGGGTCCTTCTGGAGGGCGGCGGTGACGATCTCGGCGGCGGTGGAGGGCTCGTTGTGCGAGTACTGCACACCCACCGACTCGAACTTGCTGTCCTTTGCGACGGCGTCTTCGAAGCCCTTCGCTCGGGCGTCCGTGGTCGAGATGCCGGGGTCGACCGACACGACGAGCACCTTGCCGCCGTTGGGGTTGGCATCCTGGATCGCCTTGAACGCGGCAGCCCCGCCGCCCTCGTTGTCGCTCGAGATCTGCGACACGGCACCCGACGGGTCTTCCAGCGTCGTGTCGACGAGGACGACCTTGATCCCGGCAGCCTCGGCCGCCGCGATCGGCGCCTGCATGGCCGACACATCCGTGGGGGCGATCAGCAGCGCATCGGGCTTCGATGCGACCACGGCGTCAACGATCGGCTTTTGCAGGGTGGGGTCGAACTTCTCGGGGCCCTGGGTGGTGACGGTGGCGCCTTCCTTGGCGGCCTCATCCTGAATGCCGCACTGCATCGAGATGTAGAACTCATCTCCGGCGACGCCCTGCACGAACGCGATCTTGTACCCGCCGTCTCCGCCCGAGGCGGAGCCCGACGAGGAGCCGCCGGAACACCCGGCGAGTACGAGGGTGGCTGCGGCGCCGAGGGTGGCGAACGCGAGAACCTTGTTGTTCCACTGCATTGTGATGACCGTTCTCTCTTGGTGGGATTCGGATGCCGGGCCTCAGCCGCGGCGTCCTCCGCTGACGAACTTGCGCCAGAGGCTCTGGGTGTTGCCGCGGGTCGCGGCGGTGCGGCGCACCTGGTCGACGTAGACGGCGGTGATGAGCACCGCGCCCACCGCGACCTGCTGCCAGAAGGGCTGCACGCCGGTGATGACGAAGCCGTTCTGCAGGACGGCGGGGATGAAGAGGCCGACCACGGTCCCGAAGATCGTGCCGACGCCGCCGAACAGCGAGGTGCCACCGATCACGACGGCCGCGATCACGTTGAGGTTGGTCTGCGACTGACCGGCGATGGCGGTGGTCGAGAACTGCGACAGGGCCAGGATGCCGGCGAGACCCGCGAGAGCGCCCGACAGCGTGTAGACCGAGATCAGGTGGCGGTCGACCTTCACGCCCACGCGGCGGGCGGCCAGTTCGCTCGAGCCGACGGCGTAGGTGTAGAGCCCGAACTTCGTGAAGTGCAGCACGACGGCGCCGATCACCACGACCACGAGCGCGATGACGCTGATGATCGGAAGCGACCCGAAGACATTGCCGTATCCGATCGAGACCGTCAGTACGGTCGGCACGTCGCGGATGTCGACGCCGCCGGTGAGGATCTGCGCGAGACCGAGCGCCATACCGAGCGAACCCAGCGTGACGATGAGCGGCGGGATCTTGGCCTTGGCGATGAGGAAGCCGTTCAACAGGCCCCAGCACACGCCGCTGAGGATCGAGACCAGGATGCCGATGGTCGCCACGCCCCAGCCCTCACCGCCGAGTGCGCGCATCGTCAGGGCCGAGACGACGCCCGAGAACACCAGCACCGAGCCGATCGAGAGATCGATGCCCGAGGTGATGATGATGTACGTCATCCCGACGCCGAGGACGGCGAGGATCGAGGCGTTCTGGATGATGAGGCGGAAGTTCGACCACTGCGCGAACGAGTCCGGCGCCAGGGCGCTGAAGATCAGCACGATGACGATGAGGATGATCAGGATCTGGAAGGCCTGCGCCTTGAGCAGTCCCGTGAAGAAGCGGGGCTTGTTCTCCTCGAACGTGCCGATGGCCACGGTCTCGGTAGGGGGTGTCCGAGTACTCATTTGGAGTCGTCCTTCGTGACGGCGCCGGTCATGAGCCCGACGAGTTCTTCCATGGAGGTGTTCTTCGCGTCGACGTTCGCGACCCGGGTGCCCAGGCGCAGCACCTGGATGCGATCGCAGACCTCCATCACGTGCGGCATGGAGTGCGAGATCAGGACCACCGCGATGCCCTTGTCGCGCACGCGCCGGATGGTCTCGAGGACGTTCTTGGTCTGACGCACACCGAGGGCCGCGGTCGGTTCGTCGAGGAAGACGAGGCGTCCGGCCCAGTGGACGGCGCGGGCGATCGCGATCGCCTGACGCTGACCGCCCGACATCTCCCCCACCGGCGAAGAGAGCGAGCGGACGGTGGCGCCGAGCTCGTCGAACGCGGCCCGCGAGGCCACGGCCATGTCCTTCGTCTTCATGAACCCGAGGGCTCCGGCGAGGCCGGGGCGGCGGATCTCGCGGCCGAGGTACATGTTCTGCACGGGGTCGAGGTGGGGAGCGAGAGCGAGGTCCTGATAGACCGTCTCGATTCCCAGTGACGATGCGATCTGCGGGTTGCTCATCTCGATCGGCTTGCCGTCGAAGAGGATCTCGCCCTCGTCGACCGCGAGGTTGCCCGAGAGGGCCTTCACGAGGGTGGATTTGCCGGCGCCGTTGTCGCCGATGAGGGCGGTGACCTCACCGGGGTAGACCTCGAAGTCCACGTTGTTGAGGGCTCGGACGTGACCGAACTGACGCGAGAGACCGCGCGCTTGCAGCACCGGGACGGCCGTTGTGACTGACGACATCGTCAGCTCCTTTCGTTGGTGAGGATGAGGGACGAAGACAGGAAGGTCGAGGCGACCGTGTCGAACGGTTCCGTCGAGGCGGCGAAGGCGGCGAACAGCGCCGCCCCGTAGGCCGTGCCCTCGTCGTGGGTCGAGACGGTGACCTCGGGCAGCAGCGCCGAACGCGAGCGGACGACGGATGCCATGGTCGACCAGCCCCCGGTCAGCACCGTCGAGGTCGGCGGGGCCACCTCGCGGTCCATCGCCGCCATGCACTCGGCGAGCATGTCGTTGCCGTGGCGCAGGCTCGCCGCGAACAGCTCGGCGGGGCTGAGCCCGTCGCTCTGGGCGACGATCTTGAGAACACCGTCGTCGTTGCGAGCGCCCGAGACCTCGAGGCCCCCATCGGCGAGCGTTCCGTCGACGGGAAGGGCGAGGGCGGCCTCGTCGACGACCGCGCGGCCCGTGGCATCCGTGATCCCGAGCAGCTGGAGCACGCGACGCATGAGCAGGCCCGACTTCGTCCCCGCGAGCAGCACGTACTTGCCCGGGATGACGTGGCGCACGCAGTTGATGCCGGCGTGGGCGAGGCGCTCGCGCGCGGCGAAGGGGAGGGTGTCGTCGAGCACGCGCACGAGGGCCTCGGCCGTACCCATGGAGTCGTAGAGCTGGCCGGTGTGCGTGGCTCCGACGGCGACGGCGGACACCAGGTGGTCGTGGCCGGCGATGGTGAGGACCGCGCCTCGGAAGCCCGCGGGCATCGTGTCGTCGGTCAGCACGCCGACGGCCTCTCCGGCGCTCACGCGCGCACCGAGGATCGACTCGTCGACGCCCAGCACGTCGAGGGCGGCCTGCCACGGGGTGCTGTCGTCCTGGTCGATGAGACCGGTGCGCGAGACGAGCGAGTACTCGGCCACCCGCGGGCCGCCGAGGGCGTGCACGACGAACTCGGGGACGTTGAGGAACGTCGTCCCCGCGAGCTCGATCCCGCTGTCGCGCAGGTGCAGGAGTTTGGCGATGGAGGCCAGCGGCCCCACCGGCAAGCCGGTACGACCGGGGAACTCGGCGCGGAACTCCTCGGGCGTCGCGACGATCTGGGTGGCACCCCGCGGGTCGAACCAGGCCATGATCGGCGCGAGCGCGGTGCCTGCGGCATTCAGCAGCACCCCCGCCTCCGCCATGCCCGAGACGCCGAGCGCGAGGACGCGGTAGCCCTCGCCGAGACGGGCGTCGGCCTCGACGGCGAGCTCGCGAACGAGGGCGATCGCGCGGTGGGCGGGCATCTCGGCCCGACCGTGGTCGAGGTTGGTCCAGGGCGAGGGGCGGCTCACCACGAGCACCTGGCGCCCCTCGGGGGTGGCGACGAGCAGCTTCGTGCTGGTGCTGCCCATGTCGACGCCGACGACGTAGTCGCTCATCGCACCTCACCTCCGCGGAGGGTGCCGGGCCAGCCGGCGCCGGGAGCGGCGATGAGGACCTCGGCCTCGCCGGACAGGCGCCAGGCACCGAAGGCGTACGGCACGGCGTAGACCTGACCGCGCTCGATGTCTATCGATCCGGCGTCCGACACCAGCGCGCCGGATCCCTCGCGCACCAGCACCACCGCGAACCCGGCTTCGCGCGCCGCGGTCTCCCCCGCCGCGTCGAAGAGGCGGAAGTAGGGGTCGGCGACCGCGGGCAGCAGCGAGCGGAAGTCCGCCCCCGCCGGCGTCGTGCCCGTCGTGCTGATCAGGGCGCCGAGGGCCTCGGCATCCAGCTTCTGGGTCGAGACCGCGGGCATCACCGCGTCGAATCCGAGGTCGAGGTGCGACTCCTCGCGCGTCGAGGTCGTGACCGACCACTCCAGCAGGATCGAGAAGTCGGTGGGCTCCTGCACCTCGGCGACGAAGATGCCTCCGTCGATCGCGTGCACGGTGCCGGCGGGGACGAGAACGCCCATGCCGGGGCGCACGACCACGCGGTTCATGCGCGAGAGCATCCACTCGCTGTCCTGCGCGTCGCGGCGACGGTCCAGCTCGTCGCGGTCGACGGTCTGGTTCCAGCCGACGTGCACGGCGCAGTCGTCCTCGGTCTCGAGCACGTACCAGGCCTCGGTCTTGCCGTACGGGCAGTCGAGGTGCGCGGTCGAGAAACCCCGATCCGGGTGCACGTGGACGGGCAGGCGCTGACGCGCGTCGAGCAGCTTGACCAGGATGCCGAGATCGGCGGCATCGCGTCCGCCGCGGGCTCCCACCCAGGCCCCGCGATCGGCGGTGACGAGGTCGCGCAGGAAGTCGCCGCCGTCGGTGACGGCGAGACCGACCGTGTCGGAGCCGAAGCGCGACACGGTCGATCCGAGCCACTCCTCGGGCTGCCGGTCGGTCTCGGGGACGATGCCCCGCAGCGCGGCGATGCGGTCGCCGCCGAGGTAGAAGTGCTGCACGGGATGGGGAGGCAGCAGGACGGGCTTCATGAGGGGGCTCCCAGGGTGGCTGCGGCCGGGACGGCGACAGCGCCGGGCGGCTCGGGGTGGACGAGGGCGACCACCGCGGGCGACGTGCGCGCCGCGGTCACGGAATCGGACGGATGCAACGCCATCGGAGCGGATGCCGAGACGGATCCGGTTCCGCTGCGCTCGACCGATCCGGCGAAGGGCACCTCGCCCGAACCGCGGGGCACGAGGCGCGTGGGCACGACCGTGCGGGTCGGGGCGTCGTCGGCATGCAGGGCCAGGTGGCGCAGGCGCCGGAAGGCCGCCGCGCCGAGCAGACGGGGGTCGTGGTCGACGTAGGTGATGCCGGGTTCGAGCACCTCGGCGAGGGTGAAGTCGCCGAAGGAGATGAGCGCCGGCATCCGGAGTCCGCGCGCACGGATCGCCCGAACGGTCGCGATCGCGGCGAGGCTCGTCGCGCACAGCAGGGCGGTGGGAGCGTCGGGGCGCCCGAGCAGGAGCGAGGCTTCGGCGGCCTCTCCCGCACGGAATCGCTCGTGGGTGACGACGAGCGAGGGATCGAACGCCACGCCCGCCGCCTCGAGCGCCGAACGGTACCCGGCGAGGCGGTCGCTGACCGTGGGGTACGGCACGTCCTCGCCCATGAAGGCGACGCGACGGTGGCCGTGCGAGAGCAGGGCGGCGGTGGCCTCGGCCGCGGCCCCGAAGTCGTCGATGACGATGGAGTCGATCCCGGAGCGCACGCGGTCGACGGTCACCACCGGGCAGCGGTGGCGCAGTCCCGCGAGGACCGCGGCGGGGACCGCGACCGGCGCCACGATGAGACCGGCGAGACGGTGGCCGGTCAAGCGGTCGAGCTGGGCCGTCTCACGCGCCGCGTCGTAGCCGGTGCTGGCGAAGATCACGCTCAGGCCCTCGGCGATCGCGAGCTCTTCGACCACGCTCACGAAGGCGGCGAAGAACGGGTCGCTGATCGCATCGATCAGGATGCCGATCGTGTCGGCCTCGCGACGCTTGAGCTCGCGGGCGCTGCGGTCGGGGACGAACCCCAGATCGCGCACCATCTGCAGCACGCGGTCGCGGGTTCCGGGGAGGACGCCGGCTTCGTCGTTGATGACGCGCGACACGGTCTTGGGGCTCACGCCCGCTGCCGTCGCGACGTCGATGAGCCGAGCGCGCGGGCGGGCCGTCGCGGCCTCGGCGACCGCGGTCACGGTCCGTCGCTCATCGTGCGTCATCGCATCTCCGACATCGTTGTCATTCGGGAGGGAACCCTGGGGCGGGCCTCGATGGAGAAAGCATGAGCCCGACGGGACAACGTTGTCAAGTCACGGATGGATCTCGATGACATCGATGTCGAGACCGAGCTCCCACGATGCTCCCGGCGCGAGCGGACGCAGCAGCCCGCGCGCTCGCGCATCACCTCGACCCAGGATCGTCGGCGCCGTGGCCGGCTCCACCCCGAGCACCACCCCGTCCTTCTGAGCGACCCGCCACTGGAACATCCCCGGCAACCGGGCGGTGTCGAACGAGATCCGGATGCCGAGCCCCGACACCGCGACCACCTCAGCGCTCACGCGGCGATCGGTCGGCAGTTGGTGCGCGAATACCTGCTCGGGATAGCGCGCCGACGGCTCGGGGAACTCCGCCCACGACGACAACCCCGCCTCCGCGGCGACGTCGCGCGCGCGCACACTCTCCGCCGGCGAGCGCAGGACCGTGCCCGCGTCCACCAGCGGCCAACCGAGGTTCACGTGGTACAGCACCATGGGTTCGACCTCGCGCGAGCCGCGGTTCACGATCTCGTCGCGCAGTTCGATGCGCCCCTCGCCGAGCGGGAGCCGCACGCTCCGCCGCAGCTCGAGGTGCGCGCCGAGAACGGTCGCCTCGACCACCACGGCCTCGACGACCACGGCGTCATGCCCCGCCTCGGCCCGGACGACGGATGCCGAGAGTCCGCTGTAACGACCGTGCTGCGGATGCTCCCCCT
The DNA here is from genome assembly GCF_026625865.1 of Microbacterium sp. SL75. Classification (NCBI taxonomy): domain Bacteria; kingdom Bacillati; phylum Actinomycetota; class Actinomycetes; order Micrococcales; family Microbacteriaceae; genus Microbacterium; species Microbacterium sp. SL75. Next base: position 720,294 of record NZ_CP113067.1, read on the forward strand.
CGATGTCGACCGACGGCGGGCCGAACGAGAGCAGCCCGCAGGTGGTTACGAGACCGCCGCCGAACGCCGCGCCGAAACCGCTCGCCCCCGGGCGCGGCCAACCGGTGGGCGAGACCCACGCCAGGGGCACGCCGCGGTGTCGCACCTGGCCGAGATCGAGCCCGCGGTCGGGAAGCAGCTCGACGTCCAGGTCGCCGGCGATGAGCCGCAGGCGCCGGGTTCCGGCATCCGGCCCATCCGTGCGCACCGACGCCTCCACGGCCGCCAGGGCCGTGGCAGAACCCACGCGCCGTCGCGCGCCTTCGATCGACCGCCCGTACAGCTCACCCATGAGCCCCGCCTTCCTCGCCGTGACGCGGCTCACGCTAGCAGTGATTGACAACGTTGTCTTGCTCCCCGCATACTGACCGTCGAGCGCAGAGCCGCGCCCCGACACGACGCTTCGGAGACCCACACCCCATGTCGAAACCCCGCCTCAACCGCCTCTTCAACGCGCGCTCCGGCCGCGCCCTCGACGTCGCCGTCGACCACGGCGCCTTCCACGAACACTCGTTCCTCACCGGCATCGAAGACATGGCGAAGACCGTCGCGACCCTCGTCCACGCCGGTCCCGACGCCGTGCAGCTCACGCTCGGCCAGGCGCCGCTGCTGCAGTCGGTCCCCGGCAAGCAGAAGCCCGGACTCGTGCTGCGCACCGACATCGCCAACGTCTACGGCGACCCGCTCGAGACGCCGCTGCACAGCATCCACGTCCCGGATGCCATCGAGGTCGCCGTCCGCCTCGACGCCGTCGCCGTGTGCGTGAACCTGCTCGACCTGCCCGGCGAACCGCAGGTGCGCGAGCAGTGCATCCGCTCGATCCTCGCCCTGCGCAGCGACGCCGAGAAGTACGGGATGCCGCTCATGATCGAGCCGCTCGTCATGCAGACCAAGCCCGGCACCGGCGGCTACGGCGTCGACGGCGACACCGCCAAGGTCGTCACCCTCGTCCGCCAGGCACGCGAGCTCGGTGCCGACCTCATCAAGGCCGACCCCACCGACGACATCACCGAGTACCACCGGGTCATCCAGGCCGCCGGCGACACCCCCCTGCTGGTGCGCGGCGGGGGGCGGGTCGACGACCGCACGCTTCTCGAGCGCACGAAGGCGGTGCTCGAGCAGGGTGCTCGCGGCATCGTCTACGGTCGCAACGTCATCCAGCACCGCGACCCGGCCGGCATCACCGCGGCCCTCATGGCCGTGGTGCACGACGACGCCTCGGTCGACGAGGCCCTCGCCCTCATCGGCGGCACCGACGAAGGAGACCGCGCATGACCGGCAGGAAGATCGGCGTCGGCATCATCGGCGGCGGCCTCATGGGGCGCGAGATCGCCGCGGCGCTTCGGCGCTGGCCCGCTCTCATCGACCACCCCGCCGAGCCCGAGCTCGTCGCGGTCTGCGACATCAACCCGGCGGCGCTGTCGTTCTTCGAGCGCATCGACACGGTGCAGCTCACCACGACCGACCACCACGAGCTCCTCGCCGACCCCCGCGTCGACGTCGTGTACATCGCCGTGCGACACGACCTGCACGAGCGCCTCTACGTCGACACCGTCCGCGCCGGCAAGGCGCTCCTCGCCGAGAAGCCCTTCGGTATCGACCGCGCAGCCGCCGACGCGGTGGTCGCCGCGATCGACGAAACGCCCGGGTCGTTCGTCCGCGTCTCCAGCGAGATGCCGTTCTTCCCCGGCGCGCAGTGGGCGGTCGACTACGTCCGCTCCGGCGCGCTGGGCCGCATCGTCGAGGCGAAATGCACGTTCCTGCACTCGAGCGACATCGATGTGAACAAGCCCCTCAACTGGAAGCGGCAGAAGCAGTTCTGCGGCGACGCCGGTGTGCTCAACGACCTCGGCATGCACACGTGGCACGTGCCGCTGCGCCTGGGATGGACGCCCGAGAAGGTCGTCGGCATCCTGCAGGACATCGTCACCGAGCGTCCCGGCCCCGACGGCACGCTCCAGCCCTGCGACACCTGGGACAACGCGGTCATCCACTCGTGGGCGCGCCACGACGGCGCCCCGTTCCCCCTCACCACCGAGACCAAGCGCATCGCGCCCGGGCAGAAGAACACGTGGGAGTTCGAAGCCATCGGCATGTCGGGCGGCGTGCGCTTCAGCACCAAGAACCCCAAGCGCGTCGAGGTGTTCGCCTTCGTCGACGTTCCCGGGATCGGCCGCGAGCAGAGTTGGCAGAGCATCGACGCGGGCAGCCAGTCGGTGTGGCCGACGGTGACGGGCCCGAACTTCGAGTCGGGGTTCTCGGATGCCATCCTGCAGATGTGGGCGGCCTTCCTCGCCGAGTTCGTCGGTGAGCTCGGCGACGGGTTCGGCTGCGTCCGCCCCGAAGAGGCCGCGTTGACCCACCGCCTCTTCGCCGCGGCGATCGCCTCGCACGAGACGGGTGCGCAGGTTACGCCCGAGGCGTGACGACGGAAAGAGGGAGTGCCCGCCGCGTGCGGACACCCCCTCTTCCTCGTTCTCCGGCGCCACCGGCGGTATCCGTATGCTCGAAGGGTGCCGACCCCGCGCGGCACCACCCGAGGAGACGCATGCGCAAGACCGGTCGGCCCACCATGATCGACGTCGCCGCCGACGCCGGGGTGAGCCTGAAGACCGTCTCGCGCGTGGTGAACGGGGAGCCGAACGTCGACCCCGCCATGATCGAGCGAGTGCTCGCATCGGTCGGCCGGCTCGGCTACCACCGCAACTCCCTCGCCGCCAGCCTGCGATCGGGCAACCGCGACACGATCGGTTTCGTCGCCGCCGACCTCTCGAACACGTTCTACATGGCGGTCGCGGCCGCCGTCTCGGCGATCGCCACGCGCGAGCGCATGCACCTGGTCATGGCATCCAGCGAAGAGGATGCCGATCTGGAACGCACCCTCGCCCTCGATCTGTGCCAGCGTCAGATCGGCGGCCTCATCGTCGTGCCCACCGCGGCCGACCACTCCTACCTCTCCCGCGAGGTGGAGCTGGGAACGCCGGTGGTCTTCCTCGACCGTCCCGGCAGCGGCGTCCCCGCCGACGCGATCCTGCTCGACAACCGCGGCGGGTCTCGCTCAGCCGTCGCCGAGCTGCTCGAGAGCGGGCACCGCCGTATCGCCGTCCTGCTCGACTCCGCCGAGATCTACACGATGGTCGAGCGCCTCGCCGGAGCACGCGAGGCCTTCGCCGCCGCGGGTCTCACGCTCGACCCCGCCCTGGTCGTCGACGGGTTGCACACCCCCGCCGTCACCCGTGACGCGGTGCACCGGCTCCTCGACTCCGCCGACCCGCCCACGGCGGTCTTCTGCGCGAACAACCGCGTCACGATCGGGGCTCTCGAGGCGATCCTGCCTCGCGGCGCCGAGGTCGCCATCGCCGGCTTCGACGACTTCGAGCTCTCCCGCCTGCTCCCCCGCCGCATCCGCATCGTCGACTACGACGTGACGGAGCTCGGCACGCGCGCCGCCGAGACACTGCTGGCGCGGGGAGCCGACCCCGCGACGGGATCCCACACGCACCTTGTGTCGACGCGTCTCGTCGACCGGGGCGGGGTGTCCTGAGCCTGCGTGGCATCCGCTCCCCCGTCAAGGCCGCGCACCGCAGCGCCGGCTCTGCCTAACGTCGAAACATGACCTCCGATCGCGATCAGTTCACCTTCGACAATCCCGTCACTCGCTACGCGCGCGTCGAGCCGCCCGTGCAGCACCAGCCCGAGCCCGGCGTCCAGGCGGATATGACTCCGGTACCCGACCTGGGCGAGAAGACCTACCGCGGGCTCGGCCGCCTGGTCGGGCGAAAGGCCCTCATCACGGGCGGAGACTCCGGCATCGGCGGCGCCGTGGCGATCGCGTTCGCCCGCGAGGGAGCCGACGTGGCCATCGTGCACCTGCCCGACGAACAGCGCGACGCCGACCACATCCTCGAGCAGATCCGGGATGCCGGCCGCACCGGCGTCTCGATCGCGACCGACATCACCGATCCCGCCGCGTGCCGCGAGCTCGTCGCCCGCACCGCCGAGGCACTCGGCGGTCTCGACATCGTCGTGAACAACGCTGGCAAGCAGGTGATGGTCGAGAAGGTCGACGACCTCGCCGACGAGCAGTTCGAGCAGACCTTCCGCACGAACGTGTTCGCCCCGTTCTGGATCACGAAGGCGGCGCTGGCCCACCTTCCCGAGGGCGGCACCATCATCAACACCGCCTCGCTCGAGGCGTATGTTCCCGCGCCCGATCGCCTCGACTACGCCGCGACCAAGGCCGCGATCAACAATCTGTCGAAGGGCCTCGCGCAGCAGCTCGCCTCGCGCGGCATCCGGGTCAACGTCGTCGCGCCGGGGCCCACCTGGTCGGCGCTGCAGGTGAGCCAGGGCGTCTCCGACGACCAGATGGAGCACTTCGACGACGAGAGCACGTACCAGCGCGCCGGTCAGCCCGCAGAGATCGCACCGGCGTTCGTCTTCCTCGCCTCTGCGGAGTCGAGCTACGTCTCGGGCGAGACCCTTAACGTCAACGGCGGCATGGTCACGCCGTAACCCGCGCGCCCCGATCGCCCCGGCCCGCCGCGTGCGGACGGGGCGATCGTCGTGTGCGAATCTCCTGAGGTCCGCGCGGCCCGACCTCGCATACCGGGTGGCGGCCCCGCACCACGCGGCGAGGGCCGCCGCTTCTCAGGAGTTCGGTACGCGGTCCCCGCACCGCCGATCGTCCCGCCGCGGTGCTTGCGCAAATCGTGCCGTTGCGCAAGCGACCCTCCGCGGCCCCTCTCGTAAGCGAGCGTGAGTGCATGCCCACCGAATCCGCTCCCGCCACAGACGGGGCACCCCTCACCCTGTACCTGCTGCACGCGCTGGGGGCCAGCTCTGGATCCTTCGACCGTCTCGCCGACGAGCTCGCGGGCGACGTGCGCGTGCAGGGCATCGACCTGCCCGGTTTCGGCTCCGCCGCGAGCGCCCCTGACGCCACGCTCGACGAGACCGTCGACCACGTCGTCCGGCACCTCTCCGAGCACGCGAACGGTCCGTGGATGCTCGGCGGCCACAGCATGGGCGGCAAGATCGCCGCTCTGGTCGCAGCGCGCGTGCTCCGCGGCGAGGCCCCTCTCTTCGGGCTGCACGGCATGGTGCTGATGGCGCCCTCTCCGCCACGCCCCGAACCCATGGACGAGGAGCGTCGTGAGCGGATGCTCTCGTGGGTCGACGAAGGAGCCATCTCCGAGCACGACGCCGAGACCTTCATCGACCAGAACACGGCCGAACCCCTCGATGCCGGGGCGCACTCGCTCGCCCTCGCAGACCTCCGCCGCACCTCGCCCACCGCGTGGCGCGCGTGGCTCGAGACGGGGAGCCGCGTCGACGCGACCGTCGAGGTGCAAACGCTCGACCTGCCCGTGCTCGTGCTCGCCGGCACCGACGACGCCGATCTCGGCGCCTCCGCCCAGCCCGAGCTGCTCGCCTCCGTCTACCCCCGCGCGCGGTTCAGGGCCCTCCCCGACACGGGGCACATGATCCCGCTGGAGCGCCCGGCCGAGGCGGCCGAGGCGATCTCCCGCTTCATCGCGGACGAGGTGCGGGTCGGACCCGTGGTGCCGGAGGACTGGGCCCGTCTGATCGCGGGCGATCGCGTCGACGACCGGGTCCGCGGCATTCTGGCCCGCCGTGGCATGCCCGACGACCGCGGTTACGCTCCCGCGGCGCTGAACCTGGCGCAGCTGACCCTGCTGCGCGAGATCGCCGACCTCGTCGTTCCGCAGGACGGGCCGGCCATCGACATCGCCGGACGCGTCGACGCGCAGCTCGCCCGCGGCGAGGGGGACGGCTGGCGCAACGCCGACCTCCCCGTCGACGTCGAGGCGTACCGCACCGGGCTCGACCAACTGGCGACCACCTGGCCCACCGATCCCGCCGAGCGGGCCGAGACCTTCCGCGCCGCCGTCGAGGGAGAGTCGGATGCCGAGGGTCCCTTCGACTCCGCTCAGCTCGAGACGTGGCTCGAAGACGTACGGAACGACCTGGTCCGGCAGTGGCTCGCGCACCCGGCGAGCATGGCGCGCGTCGGGTACGACGGCTTCGCCACCGGCGGCAGACCCATCCGCGGATACGTGGAGCTGCGTCTCGGACGCCGCGAAGACTGGGAGCCGGCGAACGTCGGCGGCACGATCGCGACGGGAGACGCGGCATGAACCTCGAAGCGATGCGCACCTACACCGACGACGAGATCGTCGATATCGTGGTGGTCGGAACCGGTGCCGGCGGCGCCCCCCTCACCGCCGAGCTGGCGCGCAAGGGACTCACCGTCGTGGCGCTGGAGGCGGGGCGGCACTTCTCGCTCGACGACCTCACCCCCGACGAGACCGAGGCCGTCGAGATCAACTGGATGTCGGAACGACTCAGCGGCGGCAACGACCCCACGGCCTTCGGCCCGAACAACAGCGGACGCGGCGTCGGCGGCTCGATGCTGCACTGGGGCGCGTTCACCCCGCGCCCGGATCGCCGCGACCTCGCGCTGCGCACCGAGTCGGGTGTGGGCCGTGACTGGCCGGTCGACCCCGACGAACTGCTCTCCTACGTCGAGCGCGTCGAGGGCGACATCGGTGTGTCCGGACCGACCCCGTACCCCTGGGATCCGTCGCGCCGATACGCCTACGCCCCGGCGAAGCGCAACGCCCCGGCGAATCTCGTCGCGAAGGGCTGCGAGGCCCTCGGCGTCCGCTGGGCCGACGCGCCCGCGGCGGTGCTCACGCGGGCACGACTGCAAGACCACCACGGCGAGCGCAGCGCCTGCGTGAACTGCGGAGAATGCCACCAGGGCTGCCGGGTGGATGCCAAGGCCTCCACCGCGAACACATATCTGCCCGCGGCGGTCGCGGCCGGTGCCGAGATCCGCAGCGAGTCGATGGTGCACGGGATCGAGCTCGACGCCCGCGGCCGTGTCGAGGCGGTCGTGTACCGCAAGGGCGGCGTCGATCGTCGCCAGCGCTGTCGCGCACTCGTCCTGGCCGGTGGGGGCGTCGAGACGCCGCGCCTGCTGCTGCACACGGGCCTGGCGAACGACAACGGCCAGGTCGGCCGCAACTTCCTCGCCCACGGCGCCACCCAGGTGTGGGGGCGGTTCGACGAGCCGGTGCGCGGGCACCGCGGATACCCCTCGTCGCTCATCAGCGAGGACATGATGCGTCCCGCCGATGCGGATTTCGCCGGCGGCTACCTCGTGCAGAGCCTCGGCGTCATGCCCCTGACCTTCTCGACCACGCTCGTGCGCGGCGGCGGCCTCTGGGGTCCCGAGCTCATGCAGCGGCTCGATCAGTCACGGTTCATGGCCGGTATCGGCATCAACGCCGATTGCCTGCCGTCGGACGACAACAGGCTCGAGCTGGTCGACGAGACCGACGAGTTCGGCATCCCCCGCGCTCGGGTGAGCTTCACCGCCGGTGAGAACGAGAAGGCGATCGACAAGCACGCCACCGCGTTCATGCTGCGGGTGATGGAGGCCGCCGGGGCTCGCGAGACCATGGTCCTCGCGCGCACCGCGCACACCATCGGCACGTGCCGCATGTCGAACGACCCGTCCGACGGCGTGGTGGACGCCGACGGGCGCTCGCACGAGATCCCGAACCTCTGGATCTGCGACAACTCGGTCTTCCCCTCCGCCATCGCGGCCAACCCCGCGCTGACGATCATGGCCCTGTCGCTGCGCACCGCCGACCGCTTCCTCGCCGCGGCCGCCGCCTGACCCGCGGCTCCGTCGTCCCCTCCCGTCGAGTGTCCAGGACACGCCGCCTCCGCCCCGCGCGAGGTGGCGTGTCCTGGACGCTCAACACCGCACCTCGCAACACGGGAGAATGGATGCCATGAAGCTCGAGCACCTCGTCCGGTTCGCCGCCCTCGCAGAGGAGCTGCACTTCCCGCGCGCGGCCGACAAGCTGCGTATCCCCCTCGCCTCGCTGTACACCACCGTCGACAAGCTCGAGGAGGAGGTCGGCCAACCCCTCGTGCAGCGCACGGCGCCCACGCGGCTGCTGCCGGCCGGTGAGCTGCTGCTCGAGGAGGCCCACCGTCGCATCGCCGATGCTCCTCCCGCGGCGCCCCGGCAGAAGGCTCCCGGCGGCGGCAAAGCGAAGGCGAACAAGGGCAAGGGCCGCGCCCCGATCGTGAAGGGCGAGCCCAAGCCCTACAAGAAGCGCCAAGGCCGCTGACTCGGCCCCCTCCCCACGCATAAACGCGATCTGCGCCCGGAAACACGTGCTGCACGCGTTTCTAGGCGTGGAAAGCGTTTCTGCGTAAGTATCGGCGGGCTCGGCGGCGTCCGCCCCGCGCCTCGGATCTTAGGCCGGGGCCGCTGCCCGGAGGCACGGTCGGCCCCGCCGGCCAAGCGCACCGGGGCCGGCGGCCGGCGCACGCTCGACGAGGCCGGACAGCGCACCGGGGCCGGGTGCCCTGACCGCTCTACAGCTCCGTGACCTGCCCCGCCTCGACGCGCCAGCGACGGTCGGTCTGCACCGCCGCAAGCATGCGTCGGTCGTGCGTGACCAGCAGCAGCGTCCCCGTGTACGACTCCAACGCCTGCTCGAGCTGCTCGATCGCCGGCAGGTCGAGGTGGTTCGTCGGCTCGTCGAGCACGAGCACGTTCACCCCGCGCGCCTGCAGCAGAGCGAGCCCCGCGCGCGTGCGCTCTCCCGGCGACAGCCCGTCGACCGGACGCGTGACGTGGTCGGCCTTGAGACCGAACTTGGCCAACAGCGTTCGCACCTCGCCGGCGTTCATCTCGGGCACGAACCCCTCGAACGTCTCCGCGAGCGCTCGCTCTCCCACGAACAGCGACCGGGCCTGGTCGATCTCGCCGATCTCGACGCTCGCGCCCAGGCTCGCCGATCCCTCGTCCGGCGTCTGACGGCCCAGGATGCCACGCAGCAGCGTCGACTTTCCGGCACCGTTCGGCCCCGTGATACCGATGCGCTCCCCCGCATTCACCTGCAGCGAGACAGGACCGAGGGTGAAGTCGCCCTGGCGGAAGACCGCGCCCGACAGGGTCGAGACGACCGAGCTCGACCGCGGTGCCGAACCGATCGTGAACTCGAGCTGCCACTCCTTGCGCGGTTCCTCGACCTCGTCGAGACGGGCGATCCGGCTCTCCATCTGGCGCACCTTCTGCGCCTGCTTCTCGCTCGATTCCGTGGCGGCCTTGCGGCGGATCTTGTCGTTGTCGGGCGACTTCTTCATCGCGTTGCGGACGCCCTGACTGGACCACTCCCGCTGCGTGCGGGCGCGCGAGACCAGGTCGGCCTTGGTGTCGGCGTACTCCTCGTACTTCTCGCGCGCCTGACGCCGCAGCGTGGCGCGCTCCTCGAGGTACGCGTCGTACCCGCCGCCGTAGACCCGGTGGGAGTTCTGCGCGAGGTCGAGCTCCAGCACGCGCGTCACCGAACGGGCGAGGAACTCGCGATCGTGGCTCACGAGCACGACGCCGCCGCGGAGCCCGCGCACGAACGTCTCGAGACGCTCCAGCCCGTCGAGGTCCAGGTCGTTGGTCGGCTCATCGAGCAGGGCGATGTCGAAACGCGACAGCAGCAGAGCTGCCAGACCGACGCGCGCGGCCTGGCCTCCGGACAGACCCGTCATCTCGGCATCCGCACCGACTTCCAGCCCCAGGTCGGCGAGCACCACCGGCATCCGCTCGTCGAGGTCGGCGGCGCCGCTTGCGAGCCATCGTTCGAGGGCTGTCGCGTAGGCGTCGTCGGCTCCGACAGCCGCAGGGTCGCCGAGCGCTGCCGCCGTGGCATCCATCTCGCGGGTCGCCTCGGCGGCGCCCGTCCGTCGGGCGATGTACTGCGCGACCGTCTCTCCGTCCACGCGCTCGTGTTCCTGCGGCAGCCAGCCGACGAACGCGTCGGCGGGAGCGAGGCTGACCGTTCCCGCCTGTGGCTCGTCGACGCCGGCGAGCAGGCGCAGCAGAGTCGACTTACCGGCCCCGTTCGCCCCGACCACACCGACGACGTCTCCCGGTGCGACCGTCAGGTCGACGCCGTCGAAGAGCGTGCGGTGTCCGTGGCCCCCGGCGAGGCCCTGTGCGACGAGGGTGGCGGTCATCCCTCTAGTGTCTCAGGGCGCCGTCGGGCCCCGTACCCGCACCGCCCCGGTCCCCTCACCCGCCGAAGGCGCCGGATGCCGTCCCTATCTCGCCCGAGGGTGAGACGTCGCGTACACGTCGCGGAGCGCGTCGACCGACACGTGCGTGTAGATCTGCGTCGTCGACACCGAGGCATGACCGAGTAGTTCTTGCACGACCCGCACGTCGGCACCGCCCTGCAACAGGTGGGTGGCGAAGGAGTGGCGCAGCGTGTGCGGCGACACGTGTGCCGTCAGTCCCGCGCGCTCCGCCGCGGCCTGGATGATGAGCCAGGCGCTCTGGCGCGACAGCGGAGCACCGCGCACGCCCAGGAACAGCCGAGGCGTCGCACGCGCCTTCGCCGCCCAGGCCGGGCGTACCCGGGTGAGGTAGGCCTCGATCGCGGCTTGCGCGTACGACCCCACCGGCACCACGCGTTCCTTGTCGCCTTTTCCGCGCACGCGCAGAAGGTCTCCGTGGGCGGTGTCGTCGACGTCGAGCTGGACGATCTCCGAGACGCGCGCCCCGGTCGCGTACAACAGCTCGAGCAGGGCCCGGTCGCGGACCGCCGACGGCTCCGCCGCGGACGCGTCCGCTGATCCCGGCGCGGGACCCGCGGCATCCAGGAGCTCGTCGATCTGCGTGACGGTCAGCGCCTTCGGGAGCCGCCGCGGAGTTTTCGGGGGGCGAAGTCTGCCGCTCGGGTCCGCGTCGACCCGACCTTCCCGCACGAGGAACCGGTGCAATCCGCGCACCGACGATTGCAGACGAGCGAGCGACGACGACGCGGGCGGCGGTTCCGTCGAGGCCCGCTCCCCCGCGAAGTCCGCGACGAGGGCGGGAGTCACCTCTTCGACGGTGCCGAGGCCGCGCGCGCGAAGCCACTCGACGTACACCCCGAGGTCACGGCGGTAGGCCGACACCGTGTGGTCGGAAAGACCGCGCTCGAGCGCGACGTGCCGGAGGTAGGCCTCGACCGCCCGCTCGAGTTCCACGTCAGCGGGTGGACGCCTCGCGGCGCAGCACTTCTGCGGCGGCAAAAGCGCCCGTGGCCAGGATGCCGTTACGCAGGCGTCCCGCGAGCACTCCGTCGATCACGTCCGCGAGAGGCACGCGTTCGACGCGCATGTCGGACTCCTCGTGCTCCCGCTCGTAGTCGGTCTCGACGCTGCGCAGGCCGCGGGCGAGGAAGAGGTGCACGACTTCGTCGCTTCCTCCGGGCGTGGTGTGCATCGACACGAGATGCTGCCAGCGGTCGGCCTCGAGGTCGACCTCCTCGGCCAGCTCGCGCTTCGCCGTCTCGAGAGGAGGCTCGCCGGCCACGTCGAGGAGACCGGCCGGGATCTCCCAGTCGCGTTCCTTGATGGGGTGGCGGTACTGCTGAATGAGCACGACGTTCTCGTCGTCGTCGAGCGCGACGACCGCGGCCGCACCCGGGTGCTCGACGTACTGGCGGGTCATCTCGCCGTCGCCGTACCGCACGGTGTCGGAGCGCACGTCCCAGACGGCGCCTTCGTAGACGAGGTCCGTCGAGACCAGCTCGAGGTCGACCTTCTCGTCGCGCAGCTCCTCCACGTCAGTCCTCCTCGACGTCGAACAGCTCGCTCGAGCGGTGACGATCCAATGCCGCCGCGACGAGACCGCGGAAGAGCGGGTGCGGCTCGGTCGGCCGCGAGCGCAGCTCGGGGTGGGCCTGGGTGGCGATGTAGTACGGGTGCACGTCACGCGGCAGCTCGACGAACTCGACGAGGTCGAGATCGGGGTTCACGCCCGAGAACACCAGGCCCGCGTCGCTCAGCTGCTGGCGGTAGGCGTTGTTGACCTCGTAGCGGTGGCGGTGGCGCTCCGAGATGGTGCTCGATCCGTAGACCTCCGCGGCGAGGGATCCCTCCGAGAGGGCTGCCGGGTAGAGCCCGAGGCGCATCGTGCCGCCCAGGTCGCCGCTCTGCAGGATGTCGACCTGCTCGGCCATCGTCGCCACGACCGGGTGCGCGGTGTCGGGATCGAACTCGCTCGACGACGCCCCGTCGAGACCGGCGACCGTGCGCGCGTACTCGATGACCATGCACTGCAGGCCCAGGCAGATGCCGAGCGTCGGGATGCCCTGCTCTCGCGCGAAGCGCAGGGCTCCGAGCTTGCCCTCGATGCCGCGGATGCCGAAGCCGCCCGGAACGATGATGCCGTCGACCGCGCCCAGCGCCTTGGCGGCGCCCTCGGGCGTCTCGCACTGGTCGGAGGGGATCCACGTGATCTTCACGTGGGTCTCCTGGCCGAAACCACCGGCCTTGATGGCCTCGGTGACCGAGAGGTAGGCGTCGGGCAGGTCGATGTACTTGCCGACGAGACCGATCGTGACCTCGTGCTTGGGATTGTGCACCGCCTGCAGGACGCGCTGCCAGCGCGACCAGTCGACGTCGCTCGCCTTGTCGAGGTCGAGGGCGTCGACGATGTGCCCGTCGAGGCCCTGGTCGTTCAGCATCGAGGGGATGTCGTAGATGCTCGGGACGTCGATCGCGTTGACCACGGCATCTTCGTCGACGTCGCACATGAGCGCGATCTTGCGCTTGTTCGACTCGGTGACCGGCCGGTCGCTGCGCAGTACGAGCGCGTCGGGCTGGATACCGATCGAACGCAGGGTGGCGACGGAGTGCTGGGTGGGCTTGGTCTTCTGCTCTCCCGAGGCTCCCATGAAGGGGACCAGCGAGACGTGCACGAAGAAGACGTTCTTTCGTCCGAGCTCGTGGCGGATCTGACGAGCCGACTCGATGAAGGGCTGCGACTCGATGTCGCCGACGGTGCCGCCGATCTCGGTGATGATGACGTCGGGCTGCGGCTGCTCGCTCGCCTGAAGGCGCATGCGGCGTTTGATCTCGTCGGTGATGTGCGGGATGACCTGCACGGTGTCGCCCAGGTACTCGCCCCGACGCTCGCGCGCGATGACCTGCGAGTAGATCTGGCCGGTGGTGACGTTGGCCGCCTGGCTCAGCTCGATGTCGAGGAAGCGCTCGTAGTGGCCGATGTCGAGATCGGTCTCGGCGCCGTCATCGGTGACGAAGACCTCGCCGTGCTGGAACGGGTTCATCGTTCCGGGATCGACGTTCAGATACGGGTCGAGCTTCTGCATGACCACGCGGAGACCGCGAGCCGTGAGGAGGTTGCCGAGGCTTGCCGCCGTCAGGCCCTTTCCCAGGGAGGAGACGACACCTCCGGTGACGAAGATGTGCTTCGTCGTGAAAGTCGTGCCGTCTGATTGTCCCGCGTCCGAAGTCTGCATCACGGGCTTCGATCCTATCAGTCGCGTGTGGGGGTTCGACTCCGAGTGTCGCACCCCCCTCCGACATCCACGTCACGTTCGCGTGACGATGCCGCGTCGGCGTGTGCCGACCACAGCGGTGGAGACGAGCGCACAGAGGGCGAAAGCGTCAGCTCGACGTCGCCGCCGAAGAGAACGGACCGGCGGCGAATGTCAGATCAGACCCGTCCGTCGACGACGAGGGCCACCGGCTGCCCGGCTCGTCCTCGTCGGTCGCCTCATCGGGATCGCCCGGTCTCCAGCAGCTCGCGGGCGTGGGTCAGAGCGGCATCCGAATCGCTGAGCCCCGACAACAGGCGGGCCATCTCGGCTTCGCGTTCCGCACCGTCCAAGCGTCGGACACTGGATGCCGTGACCGCTCCGTCGTTCCCCTTGACGACCGTCAGGTGGTTCCCGGCGAAGGCCGCGACCTGGGCGAGGTGCGTGACCGCGATCACCTGCGAAGACTCGGCGAGCCGGGCGAGACGACGGCCGACCTCGATCGCTGCTGCGCCGCCGATACCGGCGTCGACCTCGTCGAAGACGAAGGTCGGAACGGGGTCGACACCCGCGATGACGACCTCGATCGCGAGCATGACACGGCTCAACTCTCCACCCGACGCCCCCCGCGAGACGGGCCGAGGGTCGGCGCCCGGGTGCGGAGCGAGCAGGATCGCGACCTCGTCGCGGCCATGACCGGCCGGGGTCGCGGGCGCCACGTCGACGCTCAGACGGGCGTCGGGAAGAGCGAGCGCGTGCAGTTCCTCGGTGACGGCAGCGCTCAGCCGTTCGGCGGCCTCGCGTCGCGCGGCGGTCAACGCCTCAGCTGCGGCGTCGAGCTCGGCGGCGGCCGCGTCGCGCTGCGTCTCGAGCCGCTGCAGACGGTCGCCGTCGTCGTCGAGCTCGACCAGGCGGGCCGAGCCCGTCTCGAGCAACGAGATCGCCGCGTCCACGGAACCGTGCGCGCGGACGAGCCCCGCGATCACGCCACGCCGCTCGTCCACCGCGGCCAGCTCGTGCGGGCCGGACTCATCGAGATCGGCGAGGTAGCCCGACAGGGCGACGGAGGCATCGGTCGCGCGGTACCCGAGATCGGTGACGAGCGCGCCGATCTCCGCGAGCGCCTCATCGCTGCCCGAGATCCGCTCGAGGGCTCGGCGGGCCTCTGCCAGAAGCGTGACGACATCGGGTGCGCCGTCCTCGCTCGACAGAGCGGCGTGCGCCGTCACGGCGGCGACGCGCAGGTCCTCGGCGTTGGCGAGGCGCTCGGCTCGGCGAGCCAGCTCCTCCTCCTCGCCGGCGACGGGAGCCACGGCCTCGATCTCGGCGATGGCCGCGCGCAGTCGCTCCGCCTCGCGCGCCCGCTCATCGCGGTCCGCGGTGAGGGTGGTCAGTTCGGCATCCAGCCTGCGCCAGACGTCCCAGGCGGCGCGGTACGCCGTCCGAGCGGCGCCGACGGGCTCACCGCCGAAGCGGTCGAGGGCCTCGCGCTGGGCCGACGAGGACTTCAGACGCAGTTGGTCGGACTGCCCGTGCACGACCACGAGGTCGTCGGCCAGGTCGGCGAGAACCCCCGCGGGGGCCGTACGGCCGCCGACGGTGGCTCGGCCACGCCCCTCGCTCGAGACGGTGCGTCCGAGATAGAGCTCGGCGGACCCGCCGCCGACGGGCTCGACGTCGCCGCCGGCCTCGCGTACGCGCGCGGCCACCACCCCTTCTTCGGGGACGAGCCACACGCCTTCGACGGCAGCCTGAGCCGCCCCCTTGCGCACCGCGCCGGAATCCGCGCGCTGGCCGAGCAGCAGTCCCAGGCCGGTCACCACCATCGTCTTTCCCGCGCCGGTCTCACCGGTGATCGCGGTGAAGCCCCGCCCGATCGGAAGCGTCGCATCGGCGATGACCCCGAGGTCGCGCAGCCGCATCTCCTCGATCACGCCGCACCCCCGGGCATCCCACGCCATCCCGTGACCGGGAGTCGGAACTTGCGGACGAGGCGGTCGGTGAAGGCCGCGGGGTGAAGGCGTGCGAGGCGGACGGGGCGCGACGAACGGCGCACCATCACGCGGGCGCCCGGGGGCAGCTCGTGCGAGCGACGACCGTCGCACCACAGGATGCCGCTGCCGCTGGTGCGCTCGAGCACCTCGACGGCCACCATGGCGTCGGGGCTGACCACCAGCGGGCGGGCGAACAGAGCATGTGCCGAGAGGGGGACGACGGCGATGGCCTCGACCGTCGGCCAGATGACGGGCCCCCCGGCCGAGAAGTTGTAGGCGGTCGACCCGGTCGGGGACGCCACGACGATGCCGTCGCACCCGAACGACGACAGCGGTCGTCCGTCGACCTCCATGACGACCTCGAGCATCCGCTCCCGGCTGGCCTTCTCGACGGTGGCCTCGTTCAGGGCCCAGGTCTCGAAGATGACCTCGTCGTCGGCGTCGAGGACACGCACGGCGAGAGCGAGACGTTCTTCCACGACATAGTCGCGGTCGATCACCCGGCGCACGGCGTCGTCCATGTCGTCGCGTTCGATCTCGGCGAGAAAACCGACGTGGCCCATGTTGATCCCGAGGATGGGGACCGTTCCGCCGCGGACGACCTCGGCCGCCCGCAGAATCGTACCGTCGCCGCCCAGGACGATCGCCAGCTCGACCTCATCGATACCCACGTCGACGCCGAGGGTCTGCACGCCGTCGAGCGAAAGCCGCTCCGCCAGTTCGGGCCGGTCCTCCGCGGACACCACCGGTGTGGCACCGGCCGACCGCACGGCGGTCAGGATGCGCTCGGCGGCATGGACGGTGTCGTCACGGCGCGCGTGGACGACGAGGAGGATTCGGCGATCGCTGGGGGTCATCGGCTTCCGGTCAGTCGGGTCACGGTGCTCTCCCATTCTGAGGGGTCGCTGCCCCGAGTGGCCGAGAACCACGCGACGTACTCCTGGTTGCCATGCGTGCCGACGACGGGGGACGCGATCAGACCCGCGGTCTTCAGCCCCGCATCCCATGCCGCCCAGAGGACGCCGTGCACGGCATCCGACCGCAGCGCCGGGTCCGTCACGAGCCCGCCCTTCACCGACGTACGCCCCACTTCGAATTGCGGCTTCACAAGCAGCACGATGTCGGCGTCAGGTGCTGCCGTGGCGACCACGGCGGGCAGCACGTGCTCCAGCGAGATGAAAGAGAGATCCCCCGTCACCACGGTGGCGCGCTCGGCGACGCCGGTGGCGTGGGCGAGAGAGTCGGCGGTCATGAACCGCACGTTATACCCCTCGACCGACACCACGTCGGGGTCCGCCTCAATGACGGTGGATAACTGTCCGTGCCCGACATCCACGGCCATCACCGGTCGCGCCCCACGTTCGCGGAGGACCTGCGTGAAGCCGCCCGTCGATGCCCCCATGTCGAGGGCGACGCGATCCCGCACCTCCAGGCCGAAGGCGTCGAGAGCCGCGAGCAGCTTGTGAGCGCCGCGGCTGACGTAGTGGTCCGCGCCGGCGACCTCGATGACGCTCTCGGCCTCGACCTGAGCCGCCGCTTTGACCACCGCGCGTCCGTTCACGGTCACGAGGCCGCCCGAGATCAGCTGCGCCGCGTGCGAGCGCGAGCGCGCGAGTCCCCGCGCGGCGAGTTCGGCGTCGAGGCGCGAGGTCACGACGGCGAGGACGGATCGGCGGGTGCGGACTCGAGGCGTCGAGCCAGTTCCTCGTGCACGGCGGCGTAGGCGGCCGCGCGGGTGTCGAGGGGCTGCTCCTCGATGAGACGCAGCCGATCGATGAGCCCGGCGGCATCCGGGGCGGAGCTGTCGGACATGGATGCCATGCTACCGACGTCAGCGCACGCGGAACGGGTCCGCGTAGAGCTGTTCGGGAACCCGGAAGCCGAAGATCGCCCGCCCGCTGTTCCAGATGGCTGCGGCCCCCGCGCGCAGGAGGTCGATCTGGCGACCTCCGTCGTTCACGATCCGCAGATCGACGCCGTCGATCTCGACGATCGCGTCGCCCACGCGGGTACGTTCGCCCTTGACGACCGTGACGGGGTACGGCTCGAACAACTGCCGGAGGTCTTCGACGATGTAGTCCGGGCGCTGCGAGGGCGGTGCCGCGAGGATCTGCTTGGGACGATCGATCCCCGTCAGCACCAGCAGGGACCGCATCTCCGCGGTGCGCGCACCCTGGATGTCGGTGTCGAGACGGTCACCGATGAACAGCGGCGTCTGCGCGCCCGTACGGGCGACGGCGACGTCGAAGATGGGTCGCTCGGGCTTGCCGGCGATCGTCGCCAGTCTGCCGACGGCCGTGTGCACGGCGGACACGAGCGTGCCGTTGCCCGGTGCGATGCCACGAGCCTGCGGAATGGTCCAGTCGGAGTTGGTCGCCACCCAGGGAATGCCCCCCTGTTCGACCGGTGTGGCCAGAGCGTAGGCCGCCTCCGCCAGATGGACCCACCCGACGTCCGGCGCGAACCCCTGGACGACGGCGGCCGGATTGTCGTCCGCACTGCGCGTCACGACGAATCCCGCCTTCTCGACCTCGACGACGAGGCCCTCTCCGCCGACGACCAGCAGGGTCGAACCCGCGGGAACCAGATCGCGCATGAGACGCATCGCCGCCTGCGGGCTGGTCGTGACGTCATCCGGAGCGACACGCAACCCGAGCGAGGTGAGGTGCTCCGCCACCGACGCATCGGTACGCGAAGCATTGTTGGTGATGTACCCGAGCCGGCGCCCCTCCTGCTGGGCGCGGTTCAGGCTGTCGACCGCGTGCGGGAGAGCACCCGGCCCGGCATACACGACACCGTCCAGGTCGGCCAGCACGACGTCGATGCCGTCGAGGGGCGTCGGCGGAGGGGTGCTGCGCCCGAAGATCATCGCGCGTCTTCCTCGTCACTCGACACGTCGTCGCGTCCGTCGGCATTCGCGTCGACGGAGGTGCTTTCTCCGTCGACGTCGACGACGTGCTCGTCGCCTCCGGACTCGACCGAGTCCTGGCGGTCCTCCTCGAGGGGGATGACTCCGGATGCCACATCCACACCGCCTTCGTCATCGATGAGCTCGATCTCCTCGACGACGATCACCTCGCGGTCGGCGACACCGGCAGCCGCGTCGAGCGCGTCGGCCGCGATCGACGCCCGACGTTCCCACTCTTCGGCTTCGTCCGCGCGTCCGAGCTCTTCGAGCACCGCAGCGCGAGCGGAGAAGAGAGCGGGGCTCCATTCGAACGCGCGGTCAGGGTCGGCCTCGGGGATCTCGAGCTCTTGCAGAGCGCGATCAGCCTGGCCGAGGTCGAGTCGCGCGCCGGACATGGCGATCGCCAGCTGCACGCGCACCGGGACCGACAGCGTCGACCGGTCGACCGCGCGGCCCTCCTCGAGCGCACGATCCGGGCGACCGACACCGCGCTCGCTATCGACGATGAGCGGGAGCTGGTCGTCGGAGCCCGTGATGCGGCGGTGCGTGCGCAGCTCGCGAAGCGCCAGGGCGAAGTCCCCCACCGCATAAGCGGTGATGGCGACCGTCTCCCGGACCACGCCAACGCGTCCCGCGCTCCGGGATGCCGCCAGCGCGTGCTGGTGGGCGAGCTCCGGGTCCTCGTCGATCACGCGAGCCGCCATCGCGAGGTGGCGGGCGACGTTGTCGGCGTTGTCCTTGCTGAGGGTCTTCAACTCGTTGCGCGCCGCGCCCGGCAGATCGTAGGCGGTGATCTCCTCGGGGATCTCGGGGCCGCGCTCGCGACGGTCCTGAGGCGGCCGCGTGGCCCGCGAGTCCTCGCGGTCGAACCTACGGGGCGCCCCGGCACCCGGACGACGGTCGCCCGTCGGACGACGGTCCGTGCCGGAGAAGCCGCGGGAATCCCCGTCACGACGGACGGGACGATCCCCGTCCCGACGCACGGGGCGATCGCCGTCGCGACGCACCGGACGGTCACCGTCGCGACGAACGGGCCGCTCGCCATCACGTCGGAACGGTCGATCCCCATCCCGACGCACGGGCCGGTCGCCATCACGACGAACCGGACGGTCACCCTCCCGACGGAACGGTCGATCCCCACCCCGACGCACGGGCCGGTCGCCGTCGCGACGGAACGGACGATCACCATCGCGACGAACCGGACGATCCCCGTCACCACGGAAGGGACGATCCCCATCACGACGAACCGGACGGTCACCCTCCCGACGAACAGGCCGATCCCCGTCACCACGGAAGGGACGATCCCCATCACGACGAACCGGACGGTCACCCTCCCGACCAACAGGCCGATCGCCGTCGCGACGGAACGGACGATCCCCATCACGACGAACCGGACGGTCACCCTCCCGACCAACAGGCCGATCGCCGTCGCGACGGAACGGACGATCCCCATCCCGACGAACAGGCCGATCTCCATCGCGACGAACCGGACGATCACCGTCACGCGCGGGGCGACCCGTGCCGCCACCGTCGCGACCGGAAGGGCGCGCGCCACCATCGTGTTCACGGCGGAACGGACGCGAGTCACCCTCACGACGCGCACGACCCGAACCTTCGCCGTCGCGACGGAACGGGCGGTCGCTCCGCGACGAAGAATCGTTGCCACGGGAGGACTGTCCACGCCCGGACGCGCGGTCGCCCGAGCGCCCTTCGTTGCTCCTGCGATCGTTCGCGTCGTCCGTAGACATGACTGTCCTTCCCGGGAAAAAGTGCCCGTAAATGCGAAATGGCCACCCAACGTTGGGTGGCCATTTCGACTGAAAAGAAGTCCGGCGGTGTCCTACTCTCCCACAGGGTCCCCCCTGCAGTACCATCGGCGCTGAGAGGCTTAGCTTCCGGGTTCGGAATGTAACCGGGCGTTTCCCTCTCGCTATGGCCGCCGAAACACTATTGATGTTTCACAAACCAACAACGACATGATCATTGTTGAGTTCCCGACCGTACATCGAGAACCACTCAGTGGACGCAAGCACCAAAAACAGGTGTGTTATCAAGTCATCGGCTTATTAGTACCGGTCAGCTTCACGTATTACTACGCTTCCACATCCGGCCTATCAACCCAGTAGTCTGGCTGGGAGCCTCTCACCATAAAGGTATGGAAGTCTCATCTTGAGGCCGGCTTCCCGCTTAGATGCTTTCAGCGGTTATCCATCCCGAACGTAGCTAATCAGCGGTGCTCCTGGCGGAACAACTGACACACCAGAGGTTCGTCCAACCCGGTCCTCTCGTACTAGGGTCAGATCCTCTCAAACTTCTTACGCGCGCAGCGGATAGGGACCGAACTGTCTCACGACGTTCTAAACCCAGCTCGCGTACCGCTTTAATGGGCGAACAGCCCAACCCTTGGGACCTACTCCAGCCCCAGGATGCGACGAGCCGACATCGAGGTGCCAAACCATGCCGTCGATATGGACTCTTGGGCAAGATCAGCCTGTTATCCCCGAGGTACCTTTTATCCGTTGAGCGACAGCGCTTCCACAAGCCACTGCCGGATCACTAGTCCCGACTTTCGTCCCTGCTCGACCTGTCAGTCTCACAGTCAAGCTCCCTTGTGCACTTACACTCGCCACCTGATTGCCAACCAGGTTGAGGGAACCTTTGGGCGCCTCCGTTACATTTTGGGAGGCAACCGCCCCAGTTAAACTACCCACCAGGCACTGTCCCTGAACCGGATCACGGTCCTAAGTTAGATATCCAGAGTGACCAGAGTGGTATTTCAACAATGACTCCACACTCACTGGCGTGAATGCTTCACCGTCTCCCACCTATCCTACACAAGCCACACCGAACACCAATACCAAGCTGTAGTAAAGGTCACGGGGTCTTTCCGTCCTGCTGCGCGTAACGAGCATCTTTACTCGTAATGCAATTTCGCCGAGTTCGCGGTTGAGACAGTTGGGAAGTCGTTACGCCATTCGTGCAGGTCGGAACTTACCCGACAAGGAATTTCGCTACCTTAGGATGGTTATAGTTACCACCGCCGTTTACTGGGGCTTAAATTCTCAGCTTCGCCTTACGGCTAACCGGTCCTCTTAACCTTCCAGCACCGGGCAGGCGTCAGTCCGTATACATCGTCTTGCGACTTGGCACGGACCTGTGTTTTTAGTAAACAGTCGCTACCCACTAGTCTCTGCGGCCACCACACCCTTTCGGAGCAAGTCCTAATAAGTGGATGGCCCCCCTTCTCCCGAAGTTACGGGGGCATTTTGCCGAGTTCCTTAACCACGATTCTCTCGATCTCCTTGGTATTCTCTACCTGACCACCTGAGTCGGTTTGGGGTACGGGCGGCTAGAACCTCGCGTCGATGCTTTTCTTGGCAGCATAGGATCACCCACTTTTTATCCGCATCGTGTCTCAGCCTCATGACTCCCGGATTTGCCTAAGAGTCGGCCTACGCACTTGCACCAGGACTACCATCGCCTGGCTTGGGCTACCTTCCTGCGTCACACCTGTTAATACGCTAGCCGCACCAGCATGGGGTCGAGCGTTCACACACACCCGCCTCACCCCGAAGGGATCCGCTAAAGCGTGAGCTAGGACTCTTAGCACCACTGGATTGACTGGGGCGGTTCTTCGCCGGTACGGGAATATCAACCCGTTGTCCATCGACTACGCCTGTCGGCCTCGCCTTAGGTCCCGACTTACCCAGGGAAGATTAGCTTGACCCTGGAACCCTTGGTCTTTCGGAGGACGTGTTTCTCACACGTCTTTCGCTACTCATGCCTGCATTCTCACTCGTGTAGCGTCCACGGCTGGGTCACCCCGCCGCTTCACTCGCCACACGACGCTCTCCTACCCATCAACACGGCTGGACCACGAAGGCCTACCAAAAATGTCAATGCCACAACTTCGGTGGCGTGCTTGAGCCCCGTTACATTGTCGGCGCGGAATCACTTGACCAGTGAGCTATTACGCACTCTTTCAAGGGTGGCTGCTTCTAAGCCAACCTCCTGGTTGTCAAAGCAACTCCACATCCTTTCCCACTTAGCACGCGCTTAGGGACCTTAGTTGGTGGTCTGGGTTGTTTCCCTCTCGACTATGAAGCTTATCCCCCACAGTCTCACTGCTGCGCTCTCACTTACCGGCATTCGGAGTTTGGCTGACGTCAGTAACCTTGTAGGGCCCATCGGCCATCCAGTAGCTCTACCTCCGGCAAGAAACACGCAACGCTGCACCTAAATGCATTTCGGAGAGAACCAGCTATCACGAAGTTTGATTGGCCTTTCACCCCTATCCACAGCTCATCCCCTCAGTTTTCAACCTAAGTGGGTTCGGTCCTCCACGACGTCTTACCGTCGCTTCAACCTGGCCATGGATAGATCACTTCGCTTCGGGTCTAGGACACGCGACTGAATCGCCCTATTCAGACTCGCTTTCGCTACGGCTACCCCACTCGGGTTAACCTCGCCACGTATCGCTAACTCGCAGGCTCATTCTTCAAAAGGCACGCTGTCACCCCTACTAAGGAGGCTCCAACGGTTTGTAAGCAAACGGTTTCAGGTACTATTTCACTCCCCTCCCGGGGTACTTTTCACCTTTCCCTCACGGTACTTGTCCGCTATCGGTCATCTGGGAGTATTTAGGCTTATCAGGTGGTCCTGACAGATTCACACGGGATTTCTCGGGCCCCGTGCTACTTGGGATACTTCTCACGCCAAGAACAGGCATTTCGACTACGGGGTTCGCACCCTCTATGACCGGCCATTCAAAACCGTTCGTCTATACCCTCTTGTCACGTCGATCATTCGGCAGAACAATCAGAAAAGTCCCGCAACCCCCAACATGCAACGCCTGCCGGCTATCACACACGCTAGGTTTAGCCTCTTCCGGTTTCGCTCGCCACTACTTACGGAATCGCTTTTGCTTTCTCTTCCTGTGGGTACTGAGATGTTTCACTTCCCCACGTTCCCTCTACCCGCCCTATATATTCAGGCGGGAGTCACCAGGTACGCACGCGCCCTGGCGGGGTTTCCCCATTCGGACATCCTCGGATCAAAACTCGCTTATCAGTTCCCCGAGGCTTATCGCAGATTGCTACGTCCTTCTTCGGCTCCAGATGCCAAGGCATCCACCGTTTGCTCTTAAAGACTTGAAATCACATGAGTTGAATCGTCAAAAATTGACTAATGATCTTTAAGATCATCTTCACGACACAACCAAAAGGTCATGTCGAAGATGCTCGCGTCCACTGTGTAGTTCTCAAAGTACGGGCGGTACCCACCCCACACGCCACAACCGTGACAGCAGGGAAGGCCCACGAGGAACAGCCACCAACCACACCAGCCTTCCGACTAGCGCAACCAGCGCCCGGCCCCTCAGGACCCAACAGCGTGCATGTACCCACCCCTCCAACCCGAACCGTTCACACAGCAAGCTGCGTACTAGACCCGAACCATCGGCATGAGCACCCCATCAAATGTTCCACCCATGAGCTACCAGCAACACACATTCGGTGTTGAACTGGCGCCTGGACACTCGAACCGAAACCCGAGTGCCAGATGCTCCTTAGAAAGGAGGTGATCCAGCCGCACCTTCCGGTACGGCTACCTTGTTACGACTTAGTCCTAATTACCGATCCCACCTTCGACGGCTCCCTCCACAAGGGTTAGGCCACCGGCTTCAGGTGTTACCGACTTTCATGACTTGACGGGCGGTGTGTACAAGACCCGGGAACGTATTCACCGCAGCGTTGCTGATCTGCGATTACTAGCGACTCCGACTTCATGAGGTCGAGTTGCAGACCTCAATCCGAACTGGGACCGGCTTTTGGGATTCGCTCCACCTCACGGTATTGCAGCCCTTTGTACCGGCCATTGTAGCATGCGTGAAGCCCAAGACATAAGGGGCATGATGATTTGACGTCATCCCCACCTTCCTCCGAGTTGACCCCGGCAGTATCCCATGAGTTCCCACCATTACGTGCTGGCAACATAGAACGAGGGTTGCGCTCGTTGCGGGACTTAACCCAACATCTCACGACACGAGCTGACGACAACCATGCACCACCTGTTTACGAGTGTCCAAAGAGTTGACCATTTCTGGCCCGTTCTCGTATATGTCAAGCCTTGGTAAGGTTCTTCGCGTTGCATCGAATTAATCCGCATGCTCCGCCGCTTGTGCGGGTCCCCGTCAATTCCTTTGAGTTTTAGCCTTGCGGCCGTACTCCCCAGGCGGGGAACTTAATGCGTTAGCTGCGTCACGGAAACCGTGGAATGGTCCCCACAACTAGTTCCCAACGTTTACGGGGTGGACTACCAGGGTATCTAAGCCTGTTTGCTCCCCACCCTTTCGCTCCTCAGCGTCAGTTACGGCCCAGAGATCTGCCTTCGCCATCGGTGTTCCTCCTGATATCTGCGCATTCCACCGCTACACCAGGAATTCCAATCTCCCCTACCGCACTCTAGTCTGCCCGTACCCACTGCAGGCCCGAGGTTGAGCCTCGGGATTTCACAGCAGACGCGACAAACCGCCTACGAGCTCTTTACGCCCAATAATTCCGGATAACGCTTGCGCCCTACGTATTACCGCGGCTGCTGGCACGTAGTTAGCCGGCGCTTTTTCTGCAGGTACCGTCACTTACGCTTCTTCCCTGCTAAAAGAGGTTTACAACCCGAAGGCCGTCATCCCTCACGCGGCGTTGCTGCATCAGGCTTCCGCCCATTGTGCAATATTCCCCACTGCTGCCTCCCGTAGGAGTCTGGGCCGTGTCTCAGTCCCAGTGTGGCCGGTCACCCTCTCAGGCCGGCTACCCGTCGACGCCTTGGTGAGCCATTACCTCACCAACAAGCTGATAGGCCGCGAGCCCATCCCAGACCGAAAAATCTTTCCAAACACGACCATGCGATCACGTCTCATATCCAGTATTAGACGCCGTTTCCAGCGCTTATCCCAGAGTCCAGGGCAGGTTGCTCACGTGTTACTCACCCGTTCGCCACTGATCCACCAAGCAAGCTTGGCTTCACCGTTCGACTTGCATGTGTTAAGCACGCCGCCAGCGTTCATCCTGAGCCAGGATCAAACTCTCCGTAAAAAAGAAATGCATACAACCACCGGGAAAACGACAGTCATAGCGAGTTTGAAACTGACCAAAGAGAAAACATCAAAACTGACGAATTCATATGCCAACCCCCGGAAGGGCTGGTCTTTGATCCAAAGGAATTTCTCGCAATCCAACAAAAGTCAGACCGACGAGGAATAAATTGGCATTTGACAAGTGCACGCTGTTGAGTTCTCAAGGAACGGACGCACCCACAGAAACGATCTCTCGACCTACCCGTGAGGCGGTTCACTTCATTTGACCTGCGGACTCGGCAACCAGATCAGCGCAATTGAGCTTCACGAAGAAGCAGTCAGACTGAGTTTGTGTGCCGAGTGGCAGGATCCCAACTGTAGACCAAAGAGTCGAAACTCTCAAGTGTTGGTGTTGGGGGTGGTTCGCCACTTGAGAGGACGCGGGGCCTTTCGGCCGCTCCGCTCTCCCCTGTGGGGCGAACATGTAAGAGCTTACGTGCGACCCCGGGTTCGGTCGAACTCATACGCTTCCCGGGCGTGTCGCGAAGCTCATTCCGCGAAATTCCGCGGAAGTCGGTGGGCTCAGAGGAACCGAGGCGCTCCGCCCCACCCGCCGAGCCACGCTTCGACCGACGGTTCCGCCCGCAGGACGTGCATGCCCTCGATGACGCGAGTGGTCTCTGCGTGCCCCAACCTCGTGCTCCACCGTATGCTCCTGGCGCGGGCCCGGCGGCTCGTCGCCGACCCGAGCGGCACCCCCTCCGCAGACCGCAGATGCACTCGTCCCACGTCACCTTCGCCGAGGACGGCGAGGGCATCGCTCAGCGCATCGGGACGCAACACGACCACCGGGTGTTCCAGCTCCACCCTCACGCGCGGGTCCTCGGTGACGGTGGAGCGAACGCGGGGGTCAGCGCGCAGCGCGGCCGCATCCGGGACGGGAGCCATCACGACAGCGGCTCGAGGCAGCGCCGCAAGGAGCGAGTCGGCGCACACGAACGCGGCCGCGGTCGTCGTCACCGGCACGCGTACCTCGATGTCGGGCATCGCGGGAAGGAGACCTCGTGCCGCTGACCCATCGACGGGGATCTTCGTCACCAGCTGAATCGACTGCCGATTGCCCTCGGCCTCGCGCTCGGAGTCCCCCCGGCCCGCCCAGTCCGGGCCGTCGTGCCAGGCGACGGCATCCGGAACATGCGCGAGAACCGCGCCGGCTTGCCAGCATCGGTGCGCCCACTCCCAATCCTCTCCTCCGTACGACGAGAAGGTCTCGTCGAAACCGCCCACCTCTTCGAAGAATGATCGGGAGCAGGCCACGACGGCGCTGATGACATACCGATAGGACCGGTCGTCGGCGAGCAGGAGGTTCTGACTGCGCTGGTACGCGTCTCGGAGCCAGGCCGGTTCGGGGAGTTCCCGTGCGGGACCGCATTCCTCGACCGGGATCTGGGCCGGGACGCCCGCGAAGTCCGCGTGTCGACGGCGCCCCACCGTCACCGCCTCGGACAGGAGTGCGGGAAGACGCGAGATTCGTCGCACGTACTCGGGTTCCGGGCTGGTGTCGGCATCCAAGAAGCAGAGAACGTCGCCCGACGCGGCCGCGGCTCCCAGGTTTCGAGCCGCGGCCGCGCGGAAACCGCGGTCCTCCTGACGAACCAGCAGGACGCCCTCGGGGACCGACGGCGCCTCGGGAGAGCCGTCG
Source organism: Microbacterium sp. SL75 (assembly GCF_026625865.1). Taxonomy (NCBI): domain Bacteria; kingdom Bacillati; phylum Actinomycetota; class Actinomycetes; order Micrococcales; family Microbacteriaceae; genus Microbacterium; species Microbacterium sp. SL75. Next base: position 747,385 of record NZ_CP113067.1, read on the forward strand.
TCGGCGACGATGATCTCGAGACGGTTGCGCGGGTGATCCTGTCGGCGGAGAGCCTCGAGGGTGCGGGCGAGTTCCGCCGGCTGAGCGTAATGGGTGACGATGACGCTCACGCGCGGCGGTTGGGGCTCGAGGTGTGCGACCAGGTCCCAGCGGTTGCCCGGCACCCATGGCATCCGGTCGTTCCAGGGGGTGTCCCCCGTCATGACGTGACCTCGCTCCACCAGCGGAGGTACGCGCGGGCGGCGTCAGCGCGTTCGAAAGGCACAGGGTGCTGGCCGTGCCACGTGGAGGGTTCGTCGTCACGGGCGGCTGAGATCGCCGCCGCGAGGGCGTCCGGCTCGACGAGGGTCACGGTGCCGGGCCGGAGCGCGGCCATCTCGTCGTTGTAGCGGTTGCGGACGGCGAGAGGACGGCGTCCCCAGCCGATCCACGAGGCCAGAGAGCCCGACGCCGAGACATGACGGTGCGCGATCACCGGGACGGCGATGCGACGCACCCGGTCGGCCATCTCGGCGTCGTCGAGCCACCCGGTCACTTCCACCGACACCCCCCGCGCGCCGGCGCGTCGCGCGAAGGCGTCGAGGTCGCCCGCGTGGCCGTCGGAGGCCCGTCCGAGCACGGTCAGTCGCGTCAGCCCCGCGGTCGCAGCGGCTTCGAGCGCCTCGTCATGGCCCTTGCCGGGGTAGAAGTATCCGAGGACGCCGACGGAGTCGTCGACCTCCGGCGTTGCGAGCGGCACGGCCACGGAATCGACCGGGAGAGGCACGACGGCGACCGGGCCGTCGAAGACGCCCTCTTCGCGCAGCAGTTCGCGCTCATGGGCGCTGTTGACGACGACCCCGCGCGACGCCTCGGTCACGGCGCGATAGAAGGCTCGGCGCCGCGGGCGGTTGCGTTCGCCGTCGGATTCCTGCGGCACGTCGTGCAGCGTCACGGTGAGCGGATGCCGGGCGGCGAGGCCCGTGAGCGCGTGCGTCGCCTCCTCGGGCGATGCTCCCCACAGGCGGTCGGTGACGTGAGCGTGAACCGGCGTCCCCTCGGGGAGGGCGGCGAGAGCATCGACGGTCGTGATCCGCGCGTGCGGCTCCGCCGCCACGACTTCGGCCGCGATCTGCCGGGCGTAGACCGCGACACCGTGCGGGCCGGGATGGACGAGGAGCACCGGGAGGGTGGCATCCGGGATCGAGATCTTCGAACTCATGCGGCGGCGCTCCAGATGCGCAGCAGCGGGGCCATACGGTCGACGACGGCTGCGAGAAGGGCGGGACGTTTCGCGTAATAGGCGAGGTGGGCGCGGCGCACGGCGTCGGCCGAGACGGTCTCGCCGGCCACGATCCATTCGGGGCGAGGTGCGGCGTCGAGGTTCCACGCGTCGACGACCCACGATTCGAGGGGCGCGCGCACCGAAGCGAGGATCGGCCGCCCCGGGTCGACGACGCGTCCGGGCGAGCCCAGTGCCTCGACGATGCGCTCCCCCAGGGGTAGGAAGAGGGCGTTGCCGGGGTGATTGACCGTGCGCGCGAGGTCTTCGACGACGGGAGAGAAGAGGTCGGATGCCGCGACGTCAAGGCCGAGGGCCTCGCGGCGACGCAGTTCCGCAACGGAGGCGTCGGCCAGAGCGCGAACCGCCGAGGCGGGAAGGTGCGCGGGCACGCTCAGCCCACCCGCTTCGGCAACCGTGCGGACGTCGTGATAGGCCACCAGGGGCGGGTCCTCGGGGAACGCGGGGAGTCGGAGCACCGCCTGGAACGGGTGCAGACCCGCGAAGCGAACAGCGGGAACGAGCACCACGCGGGCGCCGGAAGGAAGCGAAGCCCGCAACTGCGCGGTGCCGAGCGGGAGGCCGCGGTAGTCGTCACGGATGGGCTGCGACACGAGGAAGGACGCCCCCGCGAGCAGAGCGTGCAGACGGGACGCTTCGGCGGCGTCGAGCTCGTGCACGGCGGGGATCCGCACGGCCGGCAGCTGTTCGGAGGCGATGACGAGCCGCAGGGACTCGGCCTGGCAGTTGCCGACGACGACGCCGTAGCCGTCGGGGGCGGGTGCGTCGCCGAAGAACTCGGCGTAGTGGACACGACGCGCTATCACCGCGTCGCCGTGGTCCGCAAGGCTTGTCGCGCCTGCCCTCTCCGCACCCATGATGTGAACGTATCCGTCGGTGTCGTCGTCGTCCCAACCGCCCCGTTGCATTGCGATGTGCCTGGCGATGCGGTACGCGCACCGTCACGCACGCAATCACGAGGAGGAGAGAAGATCGTCGTCACCCCCATTCGAGTCGCCGCCGTTCCCTCGGCCCATCCCTACGTCGCCGCCATCGCGGATCCGCACCACGTTCGCGTGCTGGCCGACCCGCCGCCGCCGGGAGCTCCGGCCGGCCAGTGGTGGCCCCCGCAGGTCCTGCTGCCGGCGTGGCTCGAGGCGAACGTCGAAGATTTCGACCTGGTCCACGTGCATTTCGGGATCGAGTCGTACAGCCCCGCGGAACTCGAGGACACGGTCGCGACCCTGCGCCGCCTCGGTCGGCCATTGGTCTACACGGTGCACGATCTGGAGAACCCCCAGCTGAGCGCGCAGGACGAGCACCGCGCTTCGCTCGCCGTGCTCGCCGCCGCAGCGGACGAGCTCATCACCCTCACCGACACCGCCGGGGCCGAGGTGCACACGATCGCGCACCGCGCCACGACCGTGATCCCGCATCCGACCCTCCTCGGAGACGATCCGCGTCCGACCGGATCGGCCCACGACACCACCCGTGTGGGCGTTCACCTGCGCGACCTCCGCCCCAACATCGACGGCGTCGGAACCACCGCCACGCTCGTGCGGGCCATTTCCGACCTGCGCGCTCAGGGAGCGCGCGTCGAGGCCGTCGTGCGGGTGAACGAGCGGGTACGCGACGAGGAGGCCGCGGCATCCATCGATCTGCTGGCCGCGGGGACCGAGGGCGTCCGCGTCGAGCGCGGGCCCCGTCTCGACGACGACGCGCTCGCCCGCTGGCTCGCCGACCTCGACGCGTGCGTGCTGCCCTACCGACACGGCACGCAGTCGGGATGGGCCGAGCTCTGCTACGACCTGGCCGTCCCAGTGATCGGTACGCGCATCGGACACGTCGCGGCTCAGCATCCGGACGATTTCCACACCTTCGACGTGGGTGAGCCCGTGTCCCTCGCGCGAGCGATCCTCGACGCCACGCACGAGGTGTGGTCCACGCCCGGTTCCGCTCGACGCGAGGGCGAAGTCCTGCGCCGACGCAGCGAGCGCTCCGCGGAGCTCGAGGACGTGCGATCAGCGCACCTCGCCGTCTATCGCCGCGTGCTCGCCGCCGAGGTGGCCGCGTGATCCGCGGGCAGCGGCCGCTGCGCGTGCTGGTCGTCGCGCCGTCGCGCTACCCGCTTCGACAACCACACGCGGGCGGCCTCGAGGCCACCGTCTGGGATCGGGTGCGCTGGCTCCGTTCCCGCGGACACCAGGTCACCCTGTGCGCGGCGGAGGGTTCCGACTTCCTCGACGACGTGCCCGAGTTCCGCCTTCCCGCGCCGGAGTGGACGCGGCCGGAGCACTCCTCCGACACCGAGTACCCGCGGGGATACGCCGAAGCCGTCGACGCGGCCTTCGACGCCGCCCGGGACCGGCTGATCGCCGACCGCCATCACTTCGACGTCGTCGACAACCACAGCCTGCACCCGGCTCCCATCCGCTGGAGCGTCGAGGCCGACATCCCCGTCGTCACGACCCTGCACACGCCTCCGCTGGAGGCCCTGCTCGAGGCGGCAGCCGAGGTGTCCGAGGCCTCCCATCGGTTCGTCGCCGTGAGCCAGGCCACCGCGCGCGCCTGGTCGGTCGAGGGCGTCGACGCATTCGTCTTCCCCAACGGTGTCGACACCGATCAGTGGATCCGCGGTGCGGGCGGACCCTCGTGGGTCTGGTCGGGGCGCGTCGTCCCCGAGAAGGCCCCCCACCTGGCGATCGAGGCGGCGCGCGAGGCCGATGCGCACATCGTGCTGGCCGGGCGGATCGGCGATGTGGACTATTTCGAGCAGGAGATCGTCCCCCGTCTCGGCGTGCACGCGCGATACGTCGGCCCGCTTCACCAGGCCGATCTCTGCCGCCTGGTCGGGTCTTCGGCGGTCGCTCTCGTGACGCCGATGTGGGAGGAGCCGTTCGGGCTCGTGATCGCCGAGGCCCTCGCGACCGGGACTCCCGTCGCGGCCTTCGACATCGGCGGCGTCTCCGAGGTGCTCGCGGGCATGCCGGGTTCGGCGACGGTCATGCCCGGCGACATCGTCGCCCTCGGGAAGGCCGCCGCCCACCTCGCCGCTGAGGGCGTTCGCGAGCCGCTCACGCGCGTGTGGACACGCCAAGCCGCGGTACGTCAGCATTCCCTCGCTCACCGGCACCGCGAGGTCGAGCGCGTGCTCACCCACGTCGCGCAGCCCGCCGCCGCGCGCAGGGTGCCGGCGGTGTCGTGGTGATCGGCTGGTACGTCCACCATCACGGCTACGGGCATGTCGCGCGGTTCCTCGCGGTGACCCCGCACCTGCGGACGCCCGTCGTCGCCTTCTCGTCGATGCCCCGCCCGGCGGGCCTTGCTGCGGGGGTGGACTGGATCGAACTGCCCCCGGATGCCGACCCCTTCCCCCGGGCCGATGGGTCGACGGCCGATCCGCGAGACGCCGACCCCACGGTGCGCGGTCATCTGCACTGGGCACCGCACGATCACCCGGGCCATCGCGACCGTCTGGCACTCATCGCTTCGACCGCCGCCGAACGGTCCGTGACGGCCCTGGTGGTGGACGTGAGCGTCGAGGTCGTGGCGCTCGCGCGCCTGCTCGGACTGCGCACCCTCGCCATGACGCAGCCCGGGACGCGCACGGACGCGCCGCACGCGCTCGCCTACGACCTCGCCGACGCCATCCTCGCGCCCTGGCCGCGCGGCGCCGTCTGCGCCGACGCACTGACGGCGCACGCCGATCGCGTGGTCTGGACGGGCGGGATCTCGCGCTTCGACGGACGCGAACGCGACGCACCGCGCGAGGAACGGTCGGTGCTGCTGCTGGGCCGGGTGGTCGACGAGCACGTCCGCGAGGATGCCGTCGCACGGCTTCGCGAGCGGGGATGGGACGTCACCTCGGCGGGACACGACCCCTCTTCCCGGGTCGACGATCCGTGGCCGCTGCTCGCACGCAGCACGGTCGTGGTGAGCGCCGCCGGGCAGAACAGCGTGGCGGATCTGGCTGCAGCGGGCGCGCGTGCAGTGGTCGTCGCGCAGGAGCGCCCGTTCGACGAGCAGCGGGACACGGCCGCAGCGCTCGAGCGGTGGGGGCTCGCCCGGCAGGGCGGCAGCGGCATCGACGCCGCGGGTCTCGTGGCGCTCGTCGAACTCGCCGCCGGAGACGACCCCGACTGGTCGCGGTGGCAGGTCGACGGAGCGGCCGCGCGCATGGCCGCGGCGATCGAGGCGGCGCTGCCGTGAAGACCGCCGTCCTCACGGTCGCCTCGCGATCCCGGCGGGAGCACCTGGACCGCCAACGACGCGTGCTCGCCGAGGTCGCCGACGACATCGTGCGCGTCGAGGTCTGGCTCGATGAGACACCGCCGACCGACGTCCCGGATGCCGGCACCCTCACGCTGCACGTTCCACCGGGGTCGACGGGGCTCCGCGTCGGCGAAGGTCGCAACCGTGCCGCCGCGGCGGCCATCGAGGCAGGGGCCGAGCTGCTCGTCTTCCTCGACGTGGACTGCCTGCCCGGCGCCGACCTGCTTTCCGCATACCGGACCGCGGCCTCGAGCAACCCCGACGCCGTCCTCTCGGGAGCGGTCACGTACCTGGTGAGCGTGCAGCGGCCGGAAACGGCATCCGATCTGCCCTTCCTCACCCGTCCCCACCGGGCCCGGCCCGCCCTGCCCGCCGGTGCGACCCGCCGAGCGACCCCGGAGGAGTACGACCTGTTCTGGTCGCTGTCCTTCGCCGTCACCCCCGCGACGTGGAAGCGCATCGGGGGGTTTCACCCGGGCTACGAGGGGTACGGCGCGGAAGACACCGACCTCGCCTGGACGGCGCGAGCGGCCGACATCGAGATGCTCTGGGTGGGCGGCGCGGACGCGTACCACCAGTGGCATCCGGTGTCTTCTCCCCCGTGGCAGCATCTCGACGACATCCTGCGCAACGGCGCCACCTTCCACGAACGGTGGGGCGTGTGGCCGATGGGCGGGTGGCTCGAGGCGTTCGCAGCGGCCGGGGCCATCGAGCGACGCGAGGACGGGTGGGCGCGGGTGCGCTGAATCCCGATCAGCGCACGACCTCGCGGAGCGCGTCGACGATGCGCGTCGCGCGGGGATCGTCGGCCTCCATCCAGTTGGTCACGAAGGCGAATCCGATCCGGGAGTCGAGGTCGGCGAACGCCACCTGACCACCGGCTCCATCGTGCCCGAAGCTCGTGGGGCCCAGGTAACGGCGGGCCTCGGAGTCGAGCTGGAAGCCGGCCGCCCACCGCGGCCACGGCGCAGGAGCGGCGAAGACCGGCGGACCGGCGGTCCGTTCCCGCGTCACCACCCGAAGGGTCTCGTCGTCCAGGATGCGGACGCCCTCGGTGACGGCGACGGTGGCGGACCACATCGCCGCGACGGCACGAGCGGTGGCGATGGCGCCGGCGCCGGGGATGACCGCGGCGCGGACGTCGTCGGCATTGAAGCCGTCGTCATCGGTGACCAGCGTCTCGGGGAGCGCGCCGCCGAGGGTCATCGCCCGCTCGAGCCAGTCGGTGGTCGCGGGTTCCCGCCCCTCCCGCTGCCGGGCCACATGAGCGGCCAGCGTGGGCCCGACGCGCAGGTGCGCGACGGATGCCGCGACCTCGGGCGGCATCCCGAGCCATGCGCCCCCGCCCACGGCCGCCGCCATCTCGGCGAAGGCCGCTCCCGGTTCCGTCGCGCCGGCGCGACGAACGATCTCTCCGGAGATCCAGCCGTGGGTGAGCGCGTGATAGGCCCATCCCTCGCCCGGTTGCCACAAGGGTTGCTGTCGCGCGAGCAGAGCCGCCATCGCGTCGAAGTCGAGGAGCTGCGCGCGCGAGACGTCCTCTCTGGGAGCCGACACTCCGGCGCGGTGGGCGAGGGCGTCACCGACGCTCACCCGGTCCTTCCCGCGCGCACCGAACTCGGGCCAGAGCGCACTGAGAGGCTCATCGAGGTCGAGACGGCCCGACGCGACCAGCCGCGCCGCCAGGATCGCCATGAGGCCCTTGGTGCAGGAGAACACCACGGACGGCGTCTCGCGCTGCCATCGTCTACCGTCGCGACTGTCGGCCACGCCGCCCCACAGGTCGAGGACGCTGCGACCCTCCACGCGCACAGCGAGAGCGCCGCCCATCTCGGGCAGCCCCTCGAAGGCGGCGGCGAACGCGTCGGCGACGGCCTCGAACCCGGGGGCGACGGTGCCCTCCACAGCCGTCACCGGAGCGCTCCCTCGGTCTCGAGGCGGTCGTCGTTCCATCGCACCGCCACGGGATCGGAGAGCGTTCCGACGAAGACCCCGTCGGAGCTCGTGTTCTCAAAAGCAAGCATGACGGAGCGACCCTCGGCGTCCTGCGCGATGCGACCGCTGTACAGGCTCTCGTCGGTCACGAGGGTGGCGCGCTCCACCGGATACGGCCCCCGCGGATCGTCGAGGGCGACGGCCCAGATCCCGCCGACCTGCCCTTCTCTCGCTCCGGCGAGATGCGCGGAGTCGCACGAGAACAGCAGGACCCACCGTCCCTCGACGTGCACGACCTGCGGCACCTCGAGGTGGGCGAATCCCGCGCCCGGGGCACTGAGCGGAGGCCGCACCTCCCAACGGCGCAGATCGGCCGACCAGGCGTGACCGATCACCCCGCGGTCGCGCGAGACACCCTCCCGCGCACGAGCGGTGACGAGCATGTGCCAGCCGTCCCCGTCCGGATCGGCGAACACCCACGGATCGCGCCAGGCTTCTTCGTGCCAGGTTCCGTGCGCGAGCGTCTCGTACCACCGGGGGTCGGCGGAGACGACCACAGCCGGGTCCTTCGTCCATGCGGCGAGGTCGTCCGAGGCGGCGGCCAGCACCGTCTCGACGTTCGTGATCTCGCCCTCGCGGAGAAACCGCGATCCGGTGTAGAACATGCGCCAGTCGGCATCCGTCCGCACGATGCTGCCCGTCCAGGTGGCCGTGGCGTCGGGGGCCTGACCGCCCGACGGCTCCAGCACCGTCCCGTGGACGGTCCACGAGCGCAGGTCGTCGGAGGTGGCGTAGCCGACACTGGCGTTGCGATGGCGCAGATCCGGGTCGCCGAGGCTCATGGGCGCCTGGAGGAACATCATGTGGTGGGTGTCGCCGTCGTGGGCGAGCCAGAAGTCCCAGACCCAGTGGTCGGGCAGCGTGAACGTCATGGGGATCCGTTTCGAGATGGTGGGAGCGCTCAGCCCTTGACCGCGCCCTGGACGAGGGCGCGGATGAACTGGCGCTGGAAGACGAGGAACAGCAGGACGGCGGGAGTGATGATGATCAGGGCCCCCGCATTCAGCAGCGGGATGCTCAGCGAGTACTGGCCCTGGAAGAAGGTCAGGGCGCCCGCAACCGTCCGCTGCAGTGGGTCGGCGATGAGGACGACGGGAAGCAGGAACTGGTTCCACGTCCAGATGAACAGCAGGATCGCCAGGGCCGACAGAGCGGGGGCCGCCAACGGCAGCTGGATGCTGCGGAACTCGCGCCAGATCGACGCGCCGTCCACCCGCGCCGCCTCGGAGAGCTCGCGCGGCACGTTGATGAAGTGGGCGCGCATCCAGAAGACGCCAAAGGGCATGTAGAGCCCGATCAGGGGGAAGATCACCGCCCACGGGGTGTTCACGGTGCCCAACGACTGCGCTTGGTAGTACAGCGGGATGATCAGGGCCTCGAACGGGATGGTGAGCCCGAGAACGAAGAACACCAGGATGCCGCGACCGAAGCGCACCTGAAGGGATCCCAGCGCGAATCCGGCGAGGGTCGCGGCCACCAGACTCACCGGCACGACTCCGAGGACGATCAGCAGGCTGGAACCCATGAGCTGCCAGACGTGACCCGTCTCGAAGGCCGTGGCGAAGTTCCCCCACTGCGGATCGGTCGGCCAGGTCAGCCCCGTCGGGTTGCGGTCGGCCGGCTGCAGGGCGGCCGACAGCATGCTGATCAGCGGCAGGAGCGTCACGATCGCGGCGACGCTGAGGAGGAGGATGCCGAGCAGGCGCTCGGTGCGGCTGGCGATCACGAGTCGCTCGCTCTCGAGAGGCGTTGGATGGGAAGGACCACGACGAGCACGAGCGCCATGAGCACGATGCCAAAGGCGGAGGCCAGGCCCACGTCACTCTGTGTGAAACCGATGCGGAAGATCGACAGGCCGGGAACGAGGGTCGCCCGTCCCGGACCGCCCTGGGTCGAGGTGTAGATGATGTCGAAGCTCGACAGCGCGGCGATGACGGTGACGGTGACGAGCACCGCGATCTCTTGACGCAACCCGGGCAGGGTGATGGTGAAGAACTCGCGCCACCATCCGGCGCCGTCGAGACGGATCGCCTCGTACAGCGACACGTCGATCTTGCCGAGGCCGGTCAGCAGGAGCACGGTGCACAGGCCCGTCAGCACCCACGAACCGATGAGTCCCACCGCGGGGAGGGCGGTGCCGTAGTCGGCGAGCCACGGCCGCGTGATCCAGCCGAGGCCGACCCCTCCGAGGATCTGGTTGATCGCACCGGTCTGGGCGTACATCCACGACCAGGCGATACCCGCCGCGGCCAGCGGGATGATCTGCGGGAGGAAGAGGACGGTCTGCGCGGCCGCCGCGAATCCCTTGTATCGGATGCCGCGGATGAGCGTGGCCAGGACGAGTCCCAGGCTCACGGGAATCACGGTGAAGAACGCGATCAGGATGAAGGCGTTGCGGATGGCGCCGAGGAGGTCGGGGTCGGTGAAGACGGTGAGGTAGTTGCCGAAGCCCACCCATCGGGCGACGCCGATACCGTTCCAGTCGTAGAACGAGTACTGCACGCCTTGGAGGAGCGGCCAGACCACGAACGCGACGTAGAACCCCAGCGCCGGCACGAGCAGCAGCCATCCGGTGCGGGCCGCCCGTCGGGCCACCGCGCGTGCGGCAGCCCGACGAGGAGGTGCGGTCGTCGTCGCCGGAGGGGCGCCGTCGGGTCGAGGGGCCGCCGCGACGGCGACCGCACGATCGGTCATTACTTGCCGACCTCGCTCTCGTAGAACTTCTGCACGCGGTCGACGAAGTCCTGACCGGTGATCTGACTGGTCACCAGCAGCTGCGACTCGGGGATGATCGAGCCGGCGTAGATTCCCGCGGTGGTGTTGGCCATGAAGTCGACCTGCCCGTTCTCGGCGCCGATCTGCGCGGACATCTTCAGGGCGTTCTCGATCAGCGAGCCGGACTCCACCGTGGGCAGGTCCTGCGCCGGGTCGCCACCGGGCGACGCCCCCGTGACATCGACGATGATCTGTCGGGCCGTGGGGTCGGTGTGCACCCAGTTGAGGAAATAGACGATCTCGTTGATGTGCGGCGACTTCGCCGCGACCGAGAACGAGTTCGCCGCCCCCATCGCGACGTGGTCGGCTCCCGCCTCTGCGGGCGGCACCAAGAAGAACTCGACGTTCGAGCCGAGTGCCTTCTGATAGTTCGCGGCCTCCCAGTTGCCGTTGAAGGTGAAGAGGCCCTCTCCGCCGGAGAACCGGCTCGTGAAGGTGAAGTAGTCGATCGCGTTGATGTCGGAGGGGAAGTATCCGGCGTCCGCCCACTTGCGCACCAGCTCGGCACCCTCGACGTTTCCGGACTCGTCGTAGCGCGCTCCCGGTTCGTTGAACATCCACGACAGGAATTTGTCCTTGTCGACGTACTGGTTCATCGCGGCCTGCACGACGAAGTTGACGACGCCGTCCTTGTCGCCCGCCATGATCGGCAGGATGCCGGCGGCCTTCGCCTTCGCCATGTCGGCCTCGAGCTCGGCCAGTGTCTGCGGCGGAGAGTCGATGCCCACCTGCGCGGCCAAGGTGGTGTTCATGTAGATCCCGGTGATGCTGTAGCCGAGGCCGAGCTGGTACAGCGAGCCGGAACCGCGCACGCCGTCGTCGTTCATCCGGAGGGGAGCGAGCTGAGACGCGGGCCACGCGCTCCATCCGTACGCGTCGAAATAGGGGTCGAGGTTCGCGACCAGACCGTCGCGGACCGTGTCGCCGAGCGTGGGGAGGCGGATGAGGTCGGGCGGCGTCGCACTGGCGAGGAGCTTCGGGGCGTTCGCGGTGAGGTTCTGGAACGTGTCGCGGTTGATCGTGAAGGTCACGTTCGGGTGCTGCTTGGTGAACTCCTCGGTCAGCTTGTCGGTGACCGGGAAGCCCGTCTCATCGGCGATCGTGAGCTGGACGGGGTCGCTCGTCAGCTCGGTGCTCACCTGGACGTCGTTCTGCGCGGCGGGGGCGGCGCTTCCGGGAGCACAACCGGTGAGCGCGGCGCCGGTGAGGCCCGCGATGGTCAGCAGCGCCAGGGATACCCCTCGGCGACGGCGCGGGAAACGGGTGTTCATGTCGACTCCTTCGTCAATGCTGCGGTGCCGGCGCTCGGGCGGTTCCGGCGTCGGGACTTCTGGTGCGATACCCTTGCTGAAAGGATTTAGCAGGATTATTTATACAGACCTCCACGGCGCTGTCAAGATCGCTGCGAAGATCGTGACCGCGGCATCGAGGCCGCAGAACGGGGGCATCGATGGGCAAGAGGGTCACGCTGGCCGACGTCGCACGCCTGGCCGGTTTGTCTCCCGCGGCGGCGTCGATGATCCTGAACGGCCGACCCGACACCCGGTTGTCGCAGGACGCTCACGAACGCGTCCACGCCGCGGCGGCCGAGCTCGGCTACCGCCCGAACATGGCCGCTCGGGCACTGCGCACCGACACCTCGCACACGGTCGGATTCGTCTCCGACCTGGTCGCCACGACCCGATTCGCCAGTGGACTGATCAAGGGCGCCCTCGGTGCGGCCGAGGCAGCGGGGCAAGTGGTGCTCGTGGCCGAGACCGGCGGCGAGCCCGAGCGCGAGGCCGAGGCGGTGTCGGCACTGCTGGACCGCCAGGTCGACGGCATCATCTTCGCCTCGATGCGCGCACGCGAGACCTTCGTCCCGCCACTCCCCTCGAACTTGCGCGTCGTCATGCTGAACGCGACCAACGAGGTGCATCGCTGCAGCGTGCTCCCCGACGAGGAGACCGGCGGCCGGCGGGCGATCGAGCTTCTCGTCGACGCGGGGATCCGCGACGGCATCCTGCTGCTGGGATACGACGCCGAGGCCGAACGGGACCTCTTCCGCTCCGCCACCGTGGCCGCCCGCGTCCGCGGGATCTCGGCGGCGATGGCCGATGCCGGGGCGCGCTTCCTCCACGAGGAATCGATCTGGTTGTGGGAGCCCGCTCCCGGGTACGAGTTCACCGCGCGCCTGCTCGCGAGAGGCCTGCGGCCGCGCGCGATCGTCTGCCTCAACGACCGGCTCGCCTTCGGCGCCCTCCAGGCCCTCGGAGATGCCGGGCTCCGCGTCCCCGAGGACGTCTCGCTCGTCTCGTTCGACAACGACGAGCTCGCCGCCTACCTCCGCCCGGGGCTCACGACCATCGGCCTCCCGCACGAGGACATGGGGCGTCGCGCCGTCGAGCTGCTCCTGTCGCCCGGGGGCCCGCCCGCGGGGCACCACCTCGTCGACATGCCGGTCGTGGTCCGCGAGTCCATCCGGCGTTCCTGAACGATCGGGCGATCTGCGGACGACGTCGCGTGTCCGACACATCCGGATCGTCCGAGGGCTCGTCCCGGAGGTGTCGGACGCTCGACATCATCGAGGCAGTGCGTGAGCGCACGCACGCCCCGGCACTCGCGGTACCGGGGCGTGCGTGAGGCGTCAGGCGCGGCGGAGCCAGACCGTCGTCTCACCGGGCAGGAGGTCGCCCTCGAGCGCCGTGCTCGACAGCAGCACGTCACCCGAGGGGAGGGCGGCCGGCTCGCTGCCGAAGTTGGTCACGACCGTCCAGCCGTTCGGGCGCTCGAAGGCCACGACCTCGCCGGGAGTGCCGTCGATCCACCGCAGCTGCTCGTCGGTCTGCAGCTCGTGCCGCAGGTCGAGAGCGCGCCGGTACAGCGTCAGCGTCGAGTCGGCATCGCCGTCCTGCGCGTCGACCGCGTAGGAGCCGAACCACTCCGGCTGCGGCAGGTGCGCGCCGCCCGCTCCGAAGCCGAACGCGGGGCCGGTCGCGCTCCACGGCAGGGGCACGCGGCATCCGTCCCGACCCTGATCGATGCCGGGGCTGCGGAAGAACGTCGGATCCTGCCGCGCGGCGTCGGGGATCTCGGCCACCTCGTGCAGACCGAGCTCCTCACCCTGGTACAGGTACGCCGAACCGGGCAGGCCCAGGACGAACATCGCGGCGGCGCGGGCTCGGCGCTCTCCGCGCGCGGCATCGAGCGTCGGCGACTGTCCCCCGGACAGCAACCACTCGTTGCCGTGCTTGAGCGTCGGGCGTCCGTCGTCCCCGCGCTCGGCATCGGGCAGCCCGTAGCGCGTCGCGTGCCGGACGACGTCGTGGTTCGACAGCACCCACGTCGTCGACGATCCCGACTCCGCGGCGAGCGCGAGGTTGTCGGCGACGATGCGGCGGAACTGCGCGGGGTCGAAGTCGGCCTCGAGCAGGTCGAAGTTGAACGCCTGCCCGAGGCTGTCGGCACTCGCGTACAGCGGCACCCGCGAGGGGTGCACCCACGCCTCGGCGACCGCCGTCCGCGGCGGATCGTACGAGTTGAAGACCGCGCGCCACTCGGCGTAGACCTCGTGCACGTCGTCGCGATCGATCATCGGGTGGGAGCCGTCCTGCGGAAGCGCTTCGAGCTCGGCGCGGGAGGGCAGCGGCTCGCTGAGGTCTTTCGTGAGCATGTGCGCCACGTCGATGCGGAAGCCGTCGACTCCCCGGTCGCTCCAGAAACGCAGCGTCGTGACGAAGTCGGCGCGCACCGCGGGGTTCGACCAGTCGAGGTCGGGTTGCGACACGTCGAAGTTGTGCAGGTACCACTGCCCGTCCTCCACCCGCTCCCACGCCGAGCCGCCGAAGATCGACACCCAGTCGGTGGGCGGTTCCCCGCCGTCGGGCCCGGTGCCCTCACGGAAGATGTAACGCGCACGCGCCGCCGACCCGCGGCCCGCGGCCAGCGCCTCCTGGAACCAGGCGTGCCTGTCGGACGTGTGGTTGGGCACGATGTCGACGACGACCCGGATGCCATGGGCGTGCAGCTGCGCAATGAGCTCGTCCATGTCGGCCAGGGTCCCCAGCCGCGGGTCGACGTCGCGGTAGTCGGCGACGTCGTAGCCGCCGTCCGCGAGATCGGAGGGGTAGAAGGGGCTGAGCCAGACGGCATCCACCCCCAGCTCTGCCAGATACGGTACGCGCGAGGTGATTCCGCGGATGTCGCCCAGGCCGTCGCCGTCGGTGTCGGCGAAGCTGCGGGGATACACCTGGTACACCACGGCCTGGCGCCACCAGTCGGGGGCTGCGCTGAGTTCGCGGGTCTGCACGGAGGGTGCGGCGGTGGTCACGTTTTTCCTTTCGAGGGGGGGTGGTCGGTCAGCCCTTGACGGCGCCCTGGGTCACGCCCGCCATCACCCAGCGCTGGGTGAAGAGGTAGGCGATGATGGCGGGGGCCATGGCCATGAGGTACGACGCGAAAGCGACGTTGTAGTTGTTGCTGAACTGCGTCTGGAAGAGGTTCTGCCGCACCGGCAGGGTCTGCAGCGCCGGGTCGCTGATGATGAGCGAGGGCATCATGAAGTCGTTCCACGCGTAGAGGAAGGCGAAGATGCCGACGGTGGCGCTCATAGGGGCCAGGAGCGGGAAGATGAGCCGCCAGAACGTCTGCCAGGTCGTCGCCCCGTCGATGCGTGCGCTCTCTTCGAGTTCGAGCGGGATCGACCGGAGGAAGGCCGTGAACAGCAGCACGCTGAAGCTCAGCTGGAACATCGTGGCGAGGATGATCACGCCGACGGGGTTGTCGAGCCCCACCCGACCGGTGAGCTGGATCTGCGGAAGCGCCACGACGGGGAACGGGATGAACATCGCCGCGAGCAGGTAGAAGAACGAGTACCGGAAGAGCTTCCGGTCCCAGTTGCGCGCGATCGCGTACGAGGCGAAGGCGGCGAGCACGATCGTCGCCACGACCGTGCCGGCGGTCACCAGCAGCGAGATCGCCAGGCCCACGGGGAACTTCGTCAGCGTCCACGCCTGGACGAAGCCGTCGAAGCTGAGCGGCGAGGGGAACGAGAACGCGTTGCCGTCGACGACCTGCGTGCCGCTCTTCAGCGCCATCGAGACCGTGACGTACAACGGCAGCAGCACGGTGAGGGAACAGAGCACCAGGATCGTCGTCGTCGACCAGTTGATGCGCTCCATGCCGACGCGACGACGGCGGCGGGGAGCCTGGGGGCCCTGACGATCGGGGACGGCGAGCTCGGCCTGCTCGAAGGCGAGGGCCGGCTGGTTGAGAGCGGTCATGACAGGGTGTTCCTTCCCCGGGTCAGCGAGAGCTGCAGGAGCGAGATGACGATGGCCACGACGAAGAAGAGCGCTGCGTTCGCCATCTGATACGCGTAGTCGCCGCCGTTGAAGCCGAGGATGATCGACATCGCGACGCTGCGGGTCGCGGTACCGGGGCCTCCGCCGGTGAGCCCGACGATGATGTCGTAGGCGTTCAGGAAGCCCTTGAAGCCCAGGATGATGTTGATCACTACGTACCCCGCGACGAGCGGGAGCGTGATGCGCAGCAGTTGCTGGGTCTTGCTCGCCCCGTCGAGGCCCGCGGCCTCGTAGACGTCGCCGGGGACGGAGAGGAGCCCCGCGATGTAGATGAGCAGCGTGCCGGGCACGGCCTGCCAGGCGGTGACGATCACGATCGCCACCCACGCCAGGTCGGGGTTGGCGAGCAGGCTCGTCTCGAGCCACGGGATGCCGAGGGCAGCCCCGGCCTGGGGCACCGAGTTGCTGAAGAGGAAATTGAAGACGTAGGCGATGATGATGCCCGAGATCACCATCGGGATGACGAACACCGTCCGCAGGGCCTTCGTGAACCGGATCTGCGAGGTGAGCCCGACCGCGAGCAGGAACGCGGCCACGTTGACCACGATGACCGTGGCCACCGAGAAGCCGAAGGTGAACAGGTACGCCTGCAGGATCGCCGGGTCGCTGAAGATCGCGATGTAGTTGGTCAGGCCCGTGAAGCTCCACTCCCCCAGCCCGATGGAGTCCGTGAAGCTGAAGAAGATGCCGATGAGACCCGGAACCGTGATCGCGAGCGTGAACAGCACGAGGGTCGGCAGCAGGAACAGGTAATAGATCGGCTCGATCCGGCGGGAGCTGCGACGCGCGGTCGCTTTGCCCCCGGTGACGATCGTGGTGGTGGTGGTCATCGCGCGGCCTCCTCGCCAGCGGCATCGTTCGTCGAGGCCGGGGGCTGGCGGAACGCGAGGCGCGACCAGTCCTCGTCCATGGTGCGCAGGGTGGTCTCGGGCGCTGCGCCGAAGATCATCGCCTGCGCGTAGTTGAAGGTGGGGATCGTCTTGGGCACGAGCACCGAGGCGCCCTGGTAGATGCGGCCTTCGTCGTAGTACGGCACCATGCCCGCCACGCGCGGGTCGCTCGGCGACGGGGCGTCCGCCGTGGGCGCGAAGCCGAGCTGCGACTCGTTGTAGGCCTCGATCACCTCGGGGCGGTAGAGGTACTCGAGGAAGTCGCGAGCGGCATCCTGGTGATGCGATGCCTCGGGGATGATGGCGGCGAGGTCCATGTTGACGCGCACCTTGAGGTCGTCGGGGTCGTCGGTCATCGGCAGGGGGAAGGTACCGACCGGCAGGTCCGGCGCGGTCTTAGCGATCTCGCCGAGCGCCCACGGCCCCTGCAGGTACATCGCCGCCTGCCCCTGTGCGAAGGCGAGGTTCCCATCGCCGTAGGCCCGGCTCTCAGCATCCGCATTCGTGTAGTTCGTCGCGAGCTCGAGCATGCGGTCCATGGGCTGGGTGAAGTCCTTCGCGAACGACACCGACGAGTCGGGGCCGACCTGATCGCCCTCGGCGGCCAGGGAGTCGAAGAAGTCGAGCACGTCCAGCGAGCCCCCGACGGAGTAGTCGTACCAGCCCTGGGCGACGGTCCAGTCGTCTTTGAAGGTGCCGTAGAATGGGGTGATGCCGTTGGCCTTCAGGGTCTCGGACACCTCGAGGAGCTCGCCCCACGTGGTGGGGACCGACAGGCCGAGCTGGTCGAAGATCTGCGTGTTGTAGATGACGGATGCCGCCATCACCGAGTACGGCAGGGCGCTGGTGCGACCCGCGCACGAGCCGTACTGGTCCATGAGCGGCTGCAAGTCTTCGCGCACGCTCGCCGCCGCCGCGGTGCCGCTGAGGTCGGAGAGGGCGCAGCGCTGCACGAACCGGGCCACCTCGTAGTTGTAGTTCGCCAGCATGATGTCGGGCGGGTTGCCGCGGACGAAGCTGGCCGAGACGACGTCGACGCCGGAGCTGTCCATCTCGACGCGCACCCTGTCTTGAGAGGCGTTGTACTGCGCGACGACGTCGTTCATGAACGAGAGCGCCTCGCGTTTGCTGAAGGTGAAGCGGATGGTCTCGCGCCCATCGGCCGAGCAGCCCGCGAGCAGGCTCGCCCCGAGCACCCCCACCGCGGCCGCCGCGACCCACCGCCGGGTCGCCCTGGTCTTCGTCGACACCTGGTTCCTCCTCCGCCGCATTGCGAATATGTTGTGTTGATGACTAAATCTAGTCGCCAAATCAATGTCGTGCAGGCAGTATTGCAGGGGGAACGCACGGCGGTCAAGAGCGACCGCCCGACGCGAAGAGAGGGCGGATGCCGATGGATGCCGTGACCGCGACGCCCTCGCTGCGACGTCACAGCCTCGACGCCGTGCTGCGCCACGCCTGGCAGGTCGACGCCTTCACCGCCAGCGACGTGATCGCCGCGATCGGGGTGACCCGCTCCACCGCCATCGACGTGCTTGACGAGCTGACCGCGCGGCGCCTGCTCGCGGAGATGCCCAACGCGCGCGCCGTCGGCGAGTACTCCAAGGGGCGCCCCGCGCGCCGCTTCGCCTTCCGGCCCGAGGCGGGCGTCGTGGTGGGGGTCGACGCGGGACGCGGGCATCTGACGGCCACGGTGGCCGACCTGCGCGGCGAGACGCTCGCGACCTCGCGCCTGACGGTCGACCCCGAGCGCGATTCGCCCGAACGGCGCCGACGCGCGGCGGAGGCGACCGTGGAGGCGACCCTGAAACGCGCACGACGCGATCGCTCCGAGATCGTCGCGCTGTGCGCGGGGGTTCCCGCCCCGGTCGACCGCGAGGGCCGCTCCCCCGTGCACCACGACCGCTTCTGGGAACGGATGAACCCCGGCTTCATCGACACCTTCCAGAGCTGGTCGCCCGTGGTGCGGGTCGAGAACGACGCGACCCTGGCCGCGGTGGCCGAGCACGCGCGCGGGGCGGCCGCCGATTGCGACGACTTCGTCGCCCTCTTGGCCGGTGAACGCTTCGGCGCCGGGATCTGCCTCGACGGGCACCTCCTGCGCGGAAAGCACGGCGGCGCGGGAGAGACCGTAGCCTTCGACCGCGTCGAGGGCGTCGGCAGCGCCGAGGGGCTCGCGCCCCGCTGCGTCGAGGCGGCGCGGGCGGCACTGCGCTCCGGCTCGCTGCCCGCGCAGAGCGCCCTGCACGACATCGACCCCGCGGCGATCGACGCCAAGAGCGTGCTCGACCTCGCGGCATCCGGAGATCCAGGAGCCCTCGCCGTCGCTCGCGAGGTGGGGGGCGCCCTGGCGGGCGTCGTGGGCATCTTCGGGAGCCTGTTCGACGTGGATCGCGTGATCGTCTCCGGCGCCATCGCCGCGGGCGCGGCCCCCATCATCACGGCCGCCATCGACGCCCTCCCGCGCGCGCTCGACCTCCCCGCCCCCGCGATCGTCGCCTCGACCCTCGGCGCCGACATCGTCTCGATCGGCGCGGTCGCCGCCGCCGTCGACGCCGCACGCGATCACGCCCTCGACCTGCCGGTCTTCTCCCTCCCGGACGACCGCGCGCGAGCGTGACCCCCGGCATCCGCCCCCACAACCCCCCGCGTCGCCGCGGCGACGGAGGGATAGCGTCGAACTGCGCCGGCGCCGACCCGCCGGGCCGAGGAGAATCCATGCCCGCGTGGCCCGAACACGTCATCTGGTGGCACGTCTACCCGCTGGGATTCGTCGGTGCGCCGATCCGTGACGGCGTGGATCCGGATGCCGACCCGGTGCACCGTCTCGACCGCCTCGACCCGTGGCTCGACCACGTCATCGAGCTGGGGCTCAACGGTCTGCTCCTGGGCCCGGTGTTCGCGTCGGAGACACACGGCTACGACACCGTCGACCACCTCCGCATCGACCCACGACTCGGCGACACCGCTGATCTCGACCGACTCGTCTCCGCGGCGCGTGGGCGTGGCATCCGGGTCCTTCTCGACGGCGTCTTCAACCACGTCGGGCGGGGGCACCCGGCGTTCCGCGACCTGCGGGAGGACGGGCCGAGCCTGTTCCGGGGGCGGTGGGTCGACGGGCGCTTCGAGCCCGAGGTCTTCGAGGGGCACGACGCCCTCGTCGCGCTGGATCACGCGTCTGCCGACGTCGTCGATCTCGTGGTGGAGGTCATGTGTCACTGGCTCGACCACGGGATCGACGGATGGAGACTGGATGCCGCGTACGCGGTGCCGTCGTCGTTCTGGGCCCAGGTGCTTCCGCGGGTGCGCGAGCGCTTCCCCGACGCATGGTTCCTGGGCGAGGTCATCCACGGCGACGGTCCGCAGATCGTGCGGGAATCGACTATCGACTCGCTGACGCAGTACGAGCTGTGGCAGGGGATCTGGCACGGCATCTCCGACGGCAACCTCTTCGAGCTCAGCCATGCCGTCGAGCGGCATGACGAGTTGCTGTCGACCTACGCCCCGCAGACCTTCGTCGGCAACCACGATGTCAGCCGTATCGCCTCGGCGGTGGGCGCGGATCTCGTGCCGCACGCCCTCGCGGTGCTGTTCACCGTCGCGGGAACGCCCTCGGTGTACGCCGGCGACGAGTTCGGGTGGACCGGGGTGAAAGAGGAGCGGCTCGGCGGCGACGATGCGGTGCGCCCGGAGTTCCCCGCGCGCCCCGACGAGGTCGACCCCGACGAGGGCATCCTGCGGGTGCACCGGGAACTGATCGCGCTGCGGCGCCGCAAACCATGGCTCTGGCGCGCGCACACCGACGTGATCGAGGTGACGAACACGGCGATCGCTCTGCGCACGGCCGTGGGAGACGACGCCGTGGTGGTGGCGCTGAACATCGGCGACGAGCCCGTATCGCTGCCGGTCGCCGACGGACGGCAGCTGGTCACGGGCGAGGGCGCGCCGGCGGACGGCCGGATCGAGCTGGGACCGCGAGGGTGGGCGGTACTGGAGGCCTGAGCGCGGCGCGCTGATCCTCGCGCCCGGGCCGCGGCGCGAGGTCCCTGGACCCGCGCACCGAGGTCCCTGAGCCTGTCGAAGGGACCGGGCTCCGCAGCACGCCCGGTGACGTCGACACGCTCAGCCACCTCTACCCCGCGCTGTGTCGAAGAATCGTGCCGCCTGCGCGAGTCAGCCCCCGGCGCGGAAGCGGTGCTCGGGGCGACCGGTGGTGCCGTAGCGCAGACTCACCTGCACGAGGCCCCTCTCGGCGAGGGCGGTCAAGTGGCGTTGCGCCGTCGCGCGCGAGACGCCGATGCGCTCGGCCACCTCGGTCGCCGAGGCCTCGTCAGCGCCGAGGGCGGCGAGCACGGTCTGCTCGGTCGCGGATCGGGCGAGAGAGGCACCCTCGCGCTCCCCGCGCATGACCGAGGCTGCGCGGTCGATGTCGTCCTGCGACAGGGGCCGCGGGCTCGCGAGGAGGTTGCGGTACCGCGCGTACCGGTCGAGGCGTTCCGCCAGCACCCGCGTGTCGAAGGGCTTCACGAGGAAGGCGAGGGCCCCGGCGGTGAACGCCCGGCGCACGGTCGCGGCATCCGTCGCCGCCGACAGGACGAACGCGTCGACGCCGGCCGAGCGCACCAACTCGATGCCGTCGCCGTCGGGGAGGTAGACGTCGGCCAGCAGCAGGTCGGGAGCGTGCGCGGCGAGCGCGGCGCGGGCCTCGCCGACGGTGCGCGCGGGCTCGAGCGCGACGAACCCCGGGCGCGCGGTCACGGCGTCGCGGTGCAGTCCCGCGACCCGGAAGTCATCGTCGACGACGAGGACGCGGATGTCTGTCATTCGGTTTCTCCTCGGGTCACGCCGGGCAGTCTCGCGGCCACGACGGCGCCGTGACCGTCGCCTCCCGGGTCGACGACCCAGACGTCGCCGCCGCGCCGACGGGCGAACTCGCGCGACAGGGGGAGGCCGATGCCGAGTCCGTGCACCGCGGAAGGGTCGTCGCTCCGCTCTCGCGGGAGGAAGGCGGCCTCGGGGTCGGCGATACCCGCCCCCGTGTCGCCGACCGTGAGCACGACGGCATCCCCGTCGCCGAGCACCGCCACCTCGACCTCTCGGGGTGCCGGCGCCGCCGCTGCCGCCGTCACGGCGTTGTCGACGAGGTTGCCGAGGACGGCCACGACGTCCTCGACCTCGTCGATCGGAGTGCGCAGGAACGTCTCGTCGGCGACGCGCAGCACCACGCCGCGCTCGCGGGCCGAGAGGGCCTTCGCCCCCAGGAACGACTGCAGCATCGCATCGCCCACGAGGTCGATCCCGGGCACCGCCCAGTCGACCGAGCCCCGGTCGACGAGATCGGCGAGGAAGGCGCGCGCCTCGCCCGCGCGCCCCGCGTCGAGCAGGCCCACCGCCGCGTGCAGCCGGTTGGCGTTCTCGTGCCGTTGCACGCGCAGGGCATCGCTCATCGCGCGGACGCTGTCGAGCCGCCCCGACAGGGCCATGACGTCGGTGCGATCGCGCAGCGTCGCCACGCGGCCGAAGGAGCGGGCCCCGCGCCGCACCGGTCGCACGTCGATGAACACGACGCGGTCGCCCAGGGGGAGCCCGCTCGAGGCCCCGGTGCCCGACAGAGCCGCGGCGACCGCCGGGGGCAGTCCGAGATCGCGCACCGGCCGACCCACGGCATCCCTCACTCCGAAAAGCCGTTCGGCGGCGGCCGTGCACACGCGCACGACGCCGGCGTCATCGAGGGCGACGACCCCCTCATCGGCGCTTTCGAGAACGGCGGTCTGGGTCTGGACGAGCGAGACGAGTTCTTCGGGCTGCACGCCGAGAGTGAGCCGCTCGAGGCGGCGACGCATGAACAGGGCGACCACGGCGCCGATCGCCACGGCGAGCGCCACGGCGACGGCGATCCCGCCGATCAGGGCCGGGAGGTCGTCGAAGACGCTCGCCCGCTCGAAGCCCACGCTCACCTCCCCCACCGGGGATCCCCCGCCGGGCGCGTAGACCGGCACCTTTGCGCGGGCGGACTCGCCGAGCGTTCCCGTCTCCCACGTGACCACCTCTCGCCCCGCGAGCGCGTCCGCGAAGCTCGTGCTCACCACCTCGCCGAGGCGGTCGGGATCGGGGTGGGCGAGACGGATGCCGTGATCGTCGGTGATCACGACGAACAGGCCCTCCGTGCGGGTAGTGACGTCGGTGGCGTACCGCTGCAGCAGGCCGTCGCGCAAGCCCGCGGCATCCGGGGTCCCGGGATCGGCGGAGTAGGTCTCGACGAGGTCGCGCACCTCGGGGGCTTCGGCGACGGACCGGGCGATGTTCAGCGCCGAGGAATCGGCCTCGGCCTTCAGCTGCTGCACGCCGAGCCAGGCGAAGACGGCGGTGCACACGGCGACGACGGCCACCTGCGTGGCGACCTGCACGACCAGCATGCGCGTGGCGAACCGCATCCGCACCTCCCGCCTCGACTCTCGTGCGCGAAATGCGCAGAACACACGGTACGCGCATAACCGTCCGCAATGCGAGCAAGCACGCGCCGGGAGGCTCGTCGTGCGTAACCTCGCCGGATCGAGTGCGAGAGCCGCGCCCGTCACGACGAAGGAGTCGCGATGACCCCCCTGATCCTTGCGGCGGACGCCGCCGAGTACCCGGTGGCCTATACGCCCGCCGATGGGGTGCTCGTGGCCCTGGGCTTCCTCATGGTCCTGTCGTTCATGGCCCTGATCATGACCCGACGCCTGACCCCGATGGTCGCTCTCATCGTCGTCCCCACCGTCTTCGGTCTCATCGCCGGGGCGGGTCTCGGCCTCGGCGACATGGTGATCGACGCGATCAGCAAGATGGCGCCCACCGCGGCACTGCTGATGTTCGCGATCATGTACTTCGGCATCATGATCGACGTCGGCCTTTTCGACCCGCTGATCCGCGTGATCACGCGCGTGCTGGGGAACGACCCGGCCAAGATCGTGCTGGGCACGGCCATCCTCGCCGGGGCGGTCTCGCTCGACGGCGACGGCTCGACGACCTTCATCATCACCACCTCGGCGATGCTGCCCCTGTACCTGCGTCTGGGTATGAGTCCCGTCGTGCTCACCTGCGTCGCGGGACTGATGAACGGCACGATGAACATCGTCCCGTGGGGTGGGCCGACAGTCCGCGCCGCGACCGCCCTGGGCCTGCAGCCCACCGACGTCTTCGTGCCGATGATCCCCTCACTGCTGGCCGGCCTGGTCGTCTCGCTCGCTTTCGCCTGGTTCCTCGGGCTGTCCGAGCGCAAGCGTCTCGCCGGCACCGTCGACACCACCAGGATCGACGAGCCCGGCGGCTTCGGCCGACTCGGCGCCCCGAAGATCTTCCGCGGTGCCGAATCCAAGCCCGGCGCGGTCGCCTCTCTGCGCACCGGCAACATCGTCACCGTCCGCGGCGGTCGCGACGCCGTCGCCGCCGCGCAACTGGTCGACACCGCCGACACCGCCATGGCCGACACCATGCTCGACCCGAACCGCGCGACGCTGCGCCCGAAGCTCATCTGGTTCAACCTGGCCCTGACGGCCGCGGTCATGGTGCTGCTGGTCATGGACCTGTTCCCGCTGGCCTTCGTCTTCATGGTCGGCGCCGCGATCGCCCTCATCGTGAACTTCCCCAAGCTCCGCGCGCAGGCCGACGAGATCGTCGCTCACGCGCCCTCGATCGTCGGCGTCGTGTCGATGGTGCTGGCGGCCGGCGTCCTGGTCGGCGTCCTCAACGGCACCGGCATGGTCACGGCGATGGCCTCGTGGATCACCGAGGTCATCCCCTCGTCGATGGGCCCGTTCCTCGCCGTCATCACCGGGGTGCTGTCGATCCCGTTCACGTTCTTCATGTCGAACGATGCGTTCTACTTCGGCATCCTGCCCGTGCTCGCCGAGAGTGCGGCGAACTACGGCATCGCCCCGGTCGAGATGGCCCGCGCCTCGATCACCGGGCAGCCGGTGCACCTGCAGAGCCCGCTGGTGCCCGCGATCCTGCTGCTCGTCTCGCTCGCCGGCGTCAACCTCGGCGACCACCACAAGAAGGTGCTGTGGCGCGCCACGATCGTCTCACTGGTGATGCTCGCCGTGGGCGTTCTCGTGGGCGCGGTGCCGCTGCTGCGCTGACGCGACCTCGAAAGAACATGACCCCGGATGCCATGGCATCCGGGGTCTTGTCGTTCACCGTCCCGACGACGGAATCAGAGCGCGACGCACGGCCTCGAAGATCTCGGGGTGCGCGGCGTTGCGGACGAACAGCGGGACGCGGTCGGCAGGAGTCTCGACCTCGACCTCTCCCCCGCCGAGGTGCACGGCGCCGGTCCACAGGTCGGTCCAGCCTGCGCCCTCGGGCAGCAGGACGCGGCGGGTGCGCGCACCGGCCTCGAGAACGGGGGCCACGAGCAGGTCGGAGCCGAGCAGGTACTGGTCCTTCACGGTCCACGAGCGCTCGTCGGCGGGGAACTCGTGGAACAGCCCGCGCAGCACGGGCTGCCCGTCCCGGTGCGCATCGCGCATCACCTCTCGCAGGTACGGTCGCAACGCCTCCCGCGCGAACAGGTACCGCTCCAGGATCGGCGTGACCTGGTCGCCGAAGCTCCAGACCTCGTTCGGTCCGCCGCTCGGGGACCGCCGCGAGCCGTCGGCGGCGTGCACCGGGGTCGTCGGCAGGCGGTCGCCGTGCAGGCGCATCACCGGGCTGAACGCGCCGAATTGGAACCAGCGCACCAAGAGCTCGCGGAACCCCTCGTCGTCGGGATCGCCGTGGTGGAAGCCGCCGATGTCGGTGGTGAACCACGGGATACCCGCCACCCCCATGTGGATCCCGGCGGTGATCTGCGCCCGCAACGCAGCGAAGGTCGAGGCGATGTCGCCCGACCAGACGAGGGCGCCGTAGCGCTGAGACCCCGCCCAGGCGGCGCGCAGGAGGTTCACGACCTCGGTCTCGTCGTCTGCCCACTGTCCCTCGGCGAAAGCGCGAGCGTAGTGCTGGGGGTAGAGGTTTGCCACCTGCGGCACCGGACCGGCGTGATACCGGTAGTTGTCGTAGTCGTAGAGACCAAACTCGGGCTCCGCTTCGTCGAGCCAGAAGGTGCGGATGCCGTGGCGCGCATAGTTGTCGCGGCATTTCTGCCACACGAAGTCGCGGGCGCGGGGGTTGGTGGCGTCGAGGAACGCGCTCGGCCCCTCGAACGACATCTGCACGTCGAGCCCGCGCTCGGCGCGCACGAGCAGGTTCTCTTTCTTCATGAGCGCGTAGTTCTCGCTCTCGAGCGACACCTGCGGCCACACCGAGACCATGAGCTCGACGCCGAGCTCGTCGAGCTCGCGCACCATCGCCGCCGGATCCGGCCAGAACTCCTGCTCGAAGCGGAAGTCCCCCATCCTCGGCCAGTGGAAGAAGTCCGCGACGATGACGTCGAGGGGAAGACCGCGGCGCGCGTGCTCGCGCGCCACCGACAGCAGCTCCTCCTGCGAGGAGTACCGGAGCTTGCACTGCCAGAACCCCAGCCCGCGCTCCGGCATCATCGGCGCGTGCCCCGTGGCATCCGCGTAGGCCCGGGCGATCTCGCGCGGGGTCTGGCCGGCGGTCACCCAGTAGTCGAGCTGCTCGGTCGACTCGGCCTCCCACCGGGTGCCGTTGGTCGCGAACGTCGCGCGCCCGATCGCGGGGTTGTGCCAGAGGAAGCCGTAGCCACGACTCGACATGACGAACGGCACGCTCGACTGCGAGTTGCGGTGGGCGAGCTCGAGGGAGCTGCCCTTCAGATCCAGCACGTCCTGCTGGTACTGCCCCATGCCGTACAGGTGCTCGTCCGCGGCGGTGTCGAACGACGCCGTGAGCCTGACGTCGCCTCCCGCGATGGGGCGATGCTCGCGCGCGACGAGCGCCAACGAGCCTCCCGCATCCCTCTCGGCGAAGAGCAGGCGCCCCGAGGCGTCGAAGAAGGCGAGGTGGCAGAAGTTGCGGTGGTATCCGGTCTGCAGCTGGATGCCGCTGCGCGAGGTCGCGACCACGCGCAGCCGCCCGTTGCTCAGCGTCGCCCGTTCCCCCTCGATCTCGATCGTCGCGGACACGGGATCGGCGGCCAGGAGCGCCCAGTCGTTATCGAGCACGTCGTGCATGAGACGCGCGCGCACGCGCACGCTGTCTCGCCCCCACGGCTCGACCACCACGGTCTCGCCATCGCCCCGCCACACGAGGCGGTCCCCCTCGATGGAGAAGTGCTCGGTGACGGTGCTCACGCCCGGGCCTCGATACCCTCGGCCTCCTCGGCTCGGCGCCGCTCCACGTGATCGTGGGCGAAGACGAGGTACACGCTCGCGGTCCAGGTGTAGGCCCGATCGCGCAGCCCCTCACCGGTGAGGGCGTCGAAGTTCTCGGCGAACCCGGACCGCTCGCACAGGGCCCGGAACCTCTCGCTGATCGTGTCGGCGAGGCCGATCCGGCCCCCGCGGCGGAGCCCCTCCTCGATCAGCATCGTCGAGGGGGCCCAGATGGGGCCCCTCCAGTAGCCGTCGCTCTCGTACTCCGCGGTGTCGACGAGCTGGGTCGCCGGCCCCCATTCGGTGAGATGCGCCTCGATTCCGGCGGCCAGGGCGTCGACGACGTCGCCCGGAAGACGCGGGGAGGCCAGCACCGGCAGCAGGGTGAGCAGGCTGGTGCGCTTGCTGCGGGTGCGGCTCAGGGCGCCGACGGCGAAGAAGCCGTCCTCGTCGCGCAGCTCGGCCAGCAGCGCCCGCTCGACCCGGTCGCGCTCGTCGCGCCAGTGGGCGCCCTCGTCGAGCCCGAGCTCGTCGGCGAGATCTGCCACGACGTCGAGCTGGACTGCGAGAAAAGCGGCGAGGTCGGGCGCCTCGACGACACGGTCGTGGTCGAAGGCGGTGGAGTTGTCCCAGCCGCTGTCGTTGCCGTGCTGGTAATAGGGCAGCGAGCGACCCGGGGCCGTCCGGGAGTCCAGCCAGAACCGCGACCAGCGCGCGAGCCGCGCGTACACCGCTTCGAGCTCCGCCCGGTCGAGGGGACGGGGCAGCCGCTCACGGAGGCGCGTCAGCGCCCACCCGTGGATCGGGGGCTTGACGAAGTTGTAGAGCACCTCGGAGTGGGTGATCGAGTCGGGCAGGGCACCCGCGGCATCCTGGTGGTCGAACGGGGCGTGGAACTGGTCGAGGGCGAGCTCCGGCGCACCGGGCGCGAGGGCCAGGGCGTTGAAGGTGTGGTCCCAGCTCCAGACCTTGTCCATCCAGTGCTTCGACATGAGCACCGACTCGCGAGTGACGAAGCCGGCGGGGACGACGGTCGCCGACCACAGCACGTAGGCGGCGAGCGCCGCGGCGGGTGTGTCCTCGCTCCGCCAGCCCGCCACTGCCTCGAGATACTCCTCGAACTCCTCGACGACCCGCCGCTGCACCTCGGCGAAGGTCTCGAGAGAGGTGAACACCGGGGCCGCGCTCTCGATCTGCTCGATCGCGACCTCCCAACCGGCCACGCCGCCCACGGTGATCGAGCGGGCGTTCTGCCCGAGGGCTTCCTCCCCCTCTGCCGCCGCGGTCCCCGACAGCACGGTCACCCGGTAGCGCCTCCCCGTCTCGTACGAGGTGAAGACCCACGATCGGTCGCGGGGCTCTCGGAAGAAGTACGAGCCGCTGAAGGGGGTGAGCTCCTCTGCCGCGTCCGCCAGGACGAGGTCGACCCCCGTACCCGCCAGCCGCACCACGTCGTTCGACTCGAACACCGCCGAGGCCACGACCTCGCCCTCGACCAGCCACGACAGAGCCGAGGGGTCTGCCACGGTCTCGGCATCCACGAAGGAACCGTCCCGGCTCAGCGTCAGACGCAGCACCGCGTGCATGCCGGTGAGGTGGGAGACCAGATGGATGTCGCGCACGCGGCGGTGCAGCCCGATCACGGGAGACAGGTTCATCCACGAACCGCGACGGCTGAAGGGGATTTCGCGCACGTCGAACGACGGCAGAGAAGAGAGGGACACGAGAGGCCTTTCAGGGGTCAGTCTTTGACCGCGCCGGCGGTCACACCGGCCGCCACGTAGCGCTGGGCGAGGATCAGCAGGACGGCGGCGGGAATGGATGCCACGACGGCGGTCGCCATGATGGCGTTCCACTCCTGGTTGTTGTTGCCGATGTACCGGTAGATGCCGATCGTGATCGGCTGGAGCTTGCCGCCGCTGTTCAGCGTCGAGGCGAAGATGAAGTCGGACCACGACCACAGGAACGCGAACAGCGAGACCGTGACGATCGAGTTGCGGCTGACCGGGAGGACGATCGACCGGAACGTGCGCCAGGTGCCCGCCCCGTCGATGCGGGCGGCGGCGAGGAGCTCATCGGGGATACCCCGCATGAAGGCGGTGAAGATCAGCACCCCGAAGGGCACCGCCAGGGTGGAGTCGGCGAGGATCAGCCCGGGCACCGTGTTGAGGATCCCGGCATTGAGGTAGATGCCGTAGAACCCCATCGCCATGATGATCCCGGGGATCATCTGCGCGATGAGCAACGCGAAGCTGAGCACGTTGCCTCCCCGGGGACGGAGCTTGGCTAGGGCGTAGGCCGCCGGTGCCGACAGCACCAGCGTCAGCACCACGGTGCCGACACCGATCACGAAGCTGGTGCCGAGGTAGGGCAACTGGTCGGAGAGCACCCTCTGGTATCCCTCGAAGGTAGGGGCGAGGGGGAACAGATCCGGCGGCGACTTGCGCATATCGCCCTGGGGGGTGAGCGAGACGTTGATCATCCAGTAGATCGGGAACAGCATGATCCCGGTCAGGATCACACCCACGAGGGTGATCCACCACGGTCGACGCTTCATCAGACCTCCAGACGGCGCTGGGCGCGGATGTAGATCAGCCCGAAGACCAGGGCGATCACGATGAGAAGGTTGCCGACGGCCGCCGCGGGGCTGAGGTCGGGCAGGGCCGACCCGAAGCCGAGCCGGTACGACCAGATCGCGAAGGTGGTGGAGCTGGAGCCCGGGCCCCCTCGCGTCATGATCCAGATGATGTCGAACACCTTGAGCGTGTAGACCAGCCCCAGCAGGATCGTGATCGCCGAGACGGGGCGCAGCAGCGGGAAGGTGATGCGCCAGAACTTCTGCCACGCGTTCGCCCCGTCGATGGATGCCGCTTCGTAGATGTCGGTCGAGATGTTCTGCAGGCCGCTGTAGAGGATGACGAGATTGAACGGCACCCCGATCCAGATGTTCGCGATCAGCACGGACACCAGTGCCCACTGCGGGGAGGTGAGCCAGTTCACCGGATCGATGCCCACCGCGCCGAGCGCGGCATTGACCACTCCGGAGTCCGAGTTGAGCATCCACGACCACGCGGAGGCCGAGACCAGCAGCGGCAGCAGCCACGGCACGAGGAACAGCGCGCGCAGCGTGGCCGACAGCGGGAAACGTTGGAAGAAGAACACGGCCAGCGCCATGCCGATCGTGTACTGGAACGCGATGGAGACGAGCGTGAAGGTGGCCGCGTTCGCCAGCGCGGGCCAGAACGTGGCGTCTTGGAAGACGGCGACGTAGTTGGCGAACCAGACGAAGGGGGCGTTGCCGTCGATGAACGAGCGGACGGTGTAGTCGCGCAGGCTCAGGTCGAGGTTGCGATAGAGCGGATAGGCGTAGAAGACGACCAGATAGATGACGACGGGGGCGAGGAACGCCCACGCCGTCCACTGGCCCCGGCGCCGCGGGCGGCCGCCGGGGGCGGGGAGGACGGCGGACCGCGCCGCCGCCCTCCCGGCGTCGCCGGTGCCCGTCGAGGCAGTGATCTGCGTCGCGGTCATGTCGGCGTACCCCTTTCGATGGATGGGATTACTTGGACGAGGCGGCCTGCTGGGCGGCCTTCAGGGCGTCCTGCGGCGACTGCGCGCCGGTGAGGGAGTTCTGCACCGCGGTCCAGAGCTGCTCGGAGATGATCGGGTACTTCACACCGAGGTTGTCTCCGGTGCGGGCCTTGGCCGCGCCGACGGCTTCGACCCAGGGCTCGAGCGAGGGGTCCTTCGCCAGCTGCTCCTTCTGCGCCTCGGGCGTGGCCGCGATGTAGTTGAGCGTGTTGTCGGTGCCGACCACGTTCGCCGTGCTGGTGAGGCACTCGACGATCTTGGCCGAGGTGGCGTAACGGGCCGAGTCCTTCTGGACAGGCAGGGTGAGGAACTCACCGCCGGTGGGAGCGGGGGCTGCGCCGCCCTTGGCCGACGGGATCGGGATGACCTGGTAACCGGCCTTCGCCGCTCCCGCCTTCTGCCAGGTGCCGTTCTCGGCGAAGCCGAAGTCGCCGGTCTCGAATTCCTGCCAGCTGGTGGTCTGGGTGTTGTTGATGACCGAGTTCGGCGCCCAGCCCTTCTTGACCCAGTCGGTCCACAGCTGCACGGCGGAGACCGCTTGCGAGGAGTCGAGCTGCGTCAGGTCCGCACCCGCACCCCAGAACCACGGCAGGAACTGAAAACTGCCCTCTTCCGTGCCGATACCCGAGAAGGTGATGCCCTTCTTGCCGGATGCCACGACCTTCTCGATCGCGCTGTTGAGGCTCGACCAATCCTTGATGGAGGAGGGATCGACGCCGGCGGCGCTGAGGACGGTGGGGTTGTAGTACAGGGCGAGGGTGTTCGCCCCGATCGGGACGCCGTACGTCTTCCCGTCGATGGCCGACGCACCGAGGATGTTCTCGGCGACGTCGCCGACCTGCAGTCCGTTCTCGTCGGTTGCGGTGACGATGCCCGCCTCGACCAGCGTCGAGACCGCGGGGTTGTCGATGAGGAGGATGTCCGGAGAGTCGCCCTGCTGGCCTGCGAGAAGCGCCTTGCTGGTCAGATCGCTCGTGTCGAAGCCGGTGCGCTCGACGGTGACTCCGGCGTCGGCCGCGCACTTGTCGATGACCTTGGCCCAGTCCGAGGTGGCGTCGTACTGCGGGTACGGGTCCCAGAAGGTGTAGCTGCCGCCGGAGTCTCCGGATCCGCCGGAGCCTCCGCTGGAGCAACCGGCCAGGACACCGACGGCGACGGCGCCGATGGCGAGCGCTCCGAGAGCGCGGGTACGGGTGATTGTCGTGCTCACTTGCGATTTCCTCTCTGAAATGTGACTACGTTGTCGTTCAAGCGACGCGTTGAACCGGTTCGACGAGGGACCGACGGAACGGGGCGCGTCTTCCGCCCCGTCAGGCGGTGCTCCCCCGGTCGGTCAGCTCGGGCTCGATGAACCCGACGACGGGGGGCCCGTAGTCGGGGTCGGCGATGCGCCGGACCAGGTGCTGGACCGCCTTGCGTCCCAGACCGTCGGGGGAGGTCTCGACTGCCGTGTACGGCAGCAGGAAGGTGCGCCCGAAGTCTCTCGAGTAGAGGCTGACGACGGACAGGTCTCGGGGAACCACGGTGCCGCGCTCGCGCAGCACCCCGGGGAGCGCGGCGATCGAGGCATCGTTGTGCACGATGAGCGCCGTGGCGTCGGTTCGGGTGTCGAGGATCGCGTTGAGACTGCGCTCGATCGCGGGCTGCTGCGACTCGCCGTAGTGGGCATGGATACGGATCCCGTAGCGCGCGGCCCGCTCGAGGGCGGCA
Organism: Microbacterium sp. SL75; assembly: GCF_026625865.1. NCBI lineage: Bacteria > Bacillati > Actinomycetota > Actinomycetes > Micrococcales > Microbacteriaceae > Microbacterium > Microbacterium sp. SL75. Next base: position 779,480 of record NZ_CP113067.1, read on the forward strand.
TCGCGGAACCGCCATGCGTAGGCGCCACCGCGCTCGAAGACGTGCCGCGGGGGCGAGACGAGCACGATGTCGTGATGGCCGAGCCCGTAGAGGTGATCGACGGTGAGGCGCGCGGCCTCACCGAAGTCGAGGTCGAAGACGTCGAGCCCCTCCGTGTCGCGCGGCAGACCGACGAGCGCGCCGGGCTGGCGCGCCTGGCGGAGCGCGTCGAGGCGAGGATCGTCGTGCGTGACGTCGAGGAGCACGACGCCGTCGACCATGTTCGACGACGTGATGCGACGGATCGCCCCCGGACCGTCGCCATCGGTGACCATGAGGATGTCGTATCCGAGCTCGCGCGCCGCATCGGACACCGCCAAGATGTACTGCAGCATGGCCGGCGGGAACTCGTCCTCGTGGAATTGCAGTAGCAGCCCGAGGACCATGGTCTGCGAGGTGGCGAGAGCTCGCGCCCCCGCGTTCACGGTGAAGCCGAGCTCGGAGATGGCGGCATCGATGCGCTCCCGCGTCTCGCGCGAGATGGGACGGTTGCCCGAGAGCGCGTACGAGACCGTGCTGCGTGAGACGCCCGCAGCTTTGGCCACGTCACCGATGGTGGTCATCTCTGCACCCCCTTCATCATCGAACCGGTTCGACTAGTGTAGCGCCGTAATCGGACCACAGCAAACAGTTTTGCAGTCGAACGCGGGGTATTTCACCCGCCTTCAGGTCACCGCCGCGGGTGCCCGCGCACGACGCGAGGACGCCCCGGGGCTCGGGTCCCCGGGGCGTCCTGCGATCGAGCCGTCAGCTGCTCGCACGTTCCGTTCGGCGGGCGATGAGCGCGGCACCCGCGGCGAGAGCCGCAGCCCCGACGAGCAGACCGCCGAAGCCGACGAAGGTGGAGCCCGTCATGGCGAGCGATCCGGAGGCCGAGACGCCGGCGCCCGAGGGCGCCGCTCCCCCCGACGACGCCCCGCCACCGGTCCCACCGGAGCCGGTACCACCCGTTCCGCCCCCGCCCGAGCCGCCGGCGCTCGCGGCGGTCACCGCGAGAGACGTGGTCGCCGAGCGCTGCGAGATCGCCCCCGTCGCGATGAGCCGGTGGTCGCCGACGGGCGCCGATACGGGCACCGTCAAGGTCGCCGACACGGCACCCGCGGCATCCGCCGACGCCTCACCGAGCACGATCGGGTCGGAGTGCAGGACGAACTCGACCTTCTCTCCCGGGGTGAAGCCCGTGCCCGACGCGGTCACCGTCGCTCCCTGAGCGACCGAGGAGGCCCCCGCCGAGAGGGTCGGGGCCGAAGACGTATCGGGGTGGAGGGCCGTGAACGTCATCCGATCGAGGTTCGGCGCCCACTGGGAGCGCAGCCCCAGGGTCGGGTACCGCTCGGAGATGTAGGTGACGCCGTTGAAGTCCGGCTGCTCCTCCGATGCGAAGCGGATCGAGTTCTCCCCGGCCTGCAACTGCACCTCGACCGTCAGATCCCAGAACTGGTTGGCGTTGTAGCTCTGCGGGAACAGCACCTTCTGCACCGGGCCGCCGTTGACGGTGATGTCGGCGCGACGGGCCACGGGATCGGGGTTGTAGTGCGAGGACGGCGACTGCTCCTCGTTCGAGTAGCGCAGGGTCATCGCGTAGGTCCCCGCCTGGGCGACCGTCACCTTCTGGGTGAGGCTGTTGCCGTTGCCGGGGGCGCCGCCGATGCCGACGACCGCCTTGCCGCCGCTTGCGAGCGAGAGGTCCTGAACCTTCGCCGAGCCCGCGAGGGTTCCGGCCTCCGCCTCGATGGTCTGCGAGGCCAGCTCGTTCTTCGAGGCCCGCACCGCCACGCGGTCCAGGGCAAGGGTCCCGGACGACCCGACGACCTCCACCTTGTTGATACCGCCGACGAGGAAGGCCGGGATCACCGCGGTGTCGGACACCGTACCGAGGTCCACACCGTTGACGCGCAGGGTCGCGGTGCCGCCTCCGAGGGTCTTCACCTCGAGGGACTTCTCGGAGTCGTCGGCGTTGTAGACCCAGAACGTGACCGATTCGCCGCTCGCGACGGGCACGTACCCCGATCCCGAGACGCCCGCCTTGTCGTACGCGGCCGCGGCGCCGTGCAGGACGGCGTTCTCGGCCTCGTAGATGGGCGTGTACCCGGGGTTGGGCTGGGTCAGGTCGATCTTGTCGATGATCGCCGTACCGACGGTCTGCTTGGTCCCGTCGAGACTCTTCGCCGCGATGGTGATGGTGTTCTTGCCTGCCTGCAGGTCGACCGTCGTGTCACTGTGATTCCAGACGACCCACTTGTATCCGAGCTCCGCGTAGATCTCCTGTTCGGCGCCGCCGTTCACGGTCACGAACATGTTCACCGGCCCCTGCGCGAGGTTGAGCTGGTCCTTGTTGTACGCGCTGGCGAGAACACTGAGGTCGTAGGAGCCGGCGGCGGGCACGTCGACGTCGAAGGAGATCTGCAGATTCGATCCGCCGCGGATCCCCCCAACGTCCTTCGTCCCCGAGGTGTAGAAGCCGCCCACGTTGCTCGGCGTGCCTTCGGGACCGTTGATCTCGGGGGTTGCTCCGCTGAAGCGGGCGTCCTCCGCCTCGTAGACGCCACGCCACGACACCGGCGACTGCGCCGGGCTCGAGGCGTTCTGGCCCGGGGTGACGATGATCTCGTACGCCGAGTCGGTGCCCAGCTGCGGAAGGCCGCCCTGACCGAACCGGAGGCCGAGCGAGCCGTTCGTCACGGGGGCGTCGAACTCGGCGACCGTCTGCGGCTCGCCCGAGTCGCCGATCTGACCGGTCCAGCGGATGTCGCGCACCTGGACGCGAGCGGTCCCCGACAGGTAGTCGGGCAGACGGTCGAAGTAGACGTTCTGATCGCCGGAGCTGCCGCCGAGGAGGGCATGCACCTTCTTGTCGGCGTCGTCCACGGTGGCCACCCCCTGCAGCGTGTAGCTCTCTCCGGGACGCGGCGGGTGCACGGTGACCGTGTCGCCGGTCATGTTGCCGTAGGCGTTGAGCAACCACCACTGGCCGTTGCCGCGGTTGGACTGGACGGCCGAGTCGCTGAGGTTGCCGTCGATGTTCCAATAGGCGATGTCCGCGTCGATCTTGGAGTCCTCGATCGCGGAGATCCACTGGATCATCTGCGCGGGAACCGACGTGTGGTAGTTGAACGCGTACTCGTTGACGTTGATCGGCAGGTGCTGACCGGCCCACTTCGTGCCGGCGAACAGCTCGTCTTCCCATCCGCGGTACTTCGCGACGGAGTCGCGGATCGTGGCGGGGTTGCTCAGCTCGTGCCAGGTGAACGCCTGCGGAACCGTGTCGTTGGCGATCGCGTGCTGCAGGAACCCGTAGTCCTGGTCGAACAGCACACTCGTGTTCGGCCCACCGATGCGCGCATCGGGCATCTTGCTCTTGATGAGCCGATAGGCGCGATCCCACGCGCTGAAGAAGCGGTCGGGGTTGTCGAGCCAGCTCTGGCCCCAGAACGACTGAGCGCCGTTGCCGTACATATTGCCCTCGGGCTCGTTGAAGGGCACGAAGACGATGCGCTTGCGGTACTGCTCGGGCAGTTGCAGCACCTGGTCGACCTGCGCGCCGATCGAATCGAGGTACCAGGCCTCCTTCGCTGCGCCGTCGTCGCCGGGCACCTCGTACGGGAAGCCGCGGTTGATGTCGGTCATGTAGATGTAGACGTCACCGTTGGAGGAGTCGGCGAGCGGCTTGACCACCTCGAGCGCGTCGGCGCCGGGGTGCTGGGGGCCGTCCTGGGCCTTGGTGGAGACGGTGCGCAGCTGGATGCCGTCGATGAGGTTGTTCGAGGGCAGACCGGGACCGTACAGGCCGTAGAGCGTTCCCGACGCGCCGCCCATGAATGCGCCGGTGCGATCCCCGACGTCGATCGAGAACTCGTCGGGCGTCGTGACCCGGACGGTGGCCGTGACCGCGGTGTCGGTCCCGTCCACCGTACCGGTGACGACGAAGACGCCGCGCTGAGCGTAGGAGGATGCCGGGACCTGGGCCCAGGTGACGGGAGCGAGCCGCTGCTGGCCGTCGTCGAACTCGGCCTTCACCCCGGGGAGGTCGGGGGCTTTACCCACGTCGGTCTGCACGTCGACGCTCGTCTGCAGCACCTTGGTGGGCTTCGGTGCCGCGGTGCTGGCGAGCGCGCGTACCTGGGCCGCCGAGAGAGCGGTGTCGTAGACCTGGAAGTCGTCGATCGCCCCGGCGAAGAAGGGGTGGACCCCGGTCCAGAAGGGCTGACCGATGAAGCCCGAGTCGGGCGAAGACGCGTCGAAGAGAGCGGTCGACACATCGGCTCCGACCCGGGTGCGGCTTACCTCGAGGCCGTCGAGGTAGTACACGAGCGCCTCGGAGTCGATGGTCGTGGTCACCAGGTGCCACTCGCCGGATGGCAGGGCCGTCGATCCGGAAGCTCCCACCTCGCCCTGTGCAGTGGGTTTGATGCTCGAGCGCGCCTTGTCGTCGCCCTGGAAGCGAGGGGTGTAGAAGGCGGCGTTGTCCTTGTCTTTGCCGAGCGTGTACAGCCACTGGAAGGCGTCACCGCCATCCCACTTGACCCACGTCGAGATCGTGGTCGAGGTGAGCCCCTGGAACAGTCCCGAGGGCACCGTGATGAACGGCGCCGTGCTCGATCCGGCTGCGCCGCCGGAGAGATGCAGAGCCTTGCCTCCCGCCGGACCGTCGACCAGCTGCGCCGAGCCCGGGTTGGTCAGCACGCCGTCGCGTCCCTTGCCCGATTCGTCCTTCACGGTCGAGGAGACGGCGGTCTCTGCGTCGAATTCGTAGTCGAGGATGACATGGCTGCCGGAATCGGCGGCGGGTGCCGCCTGAGCGACCTGGGGGTGGGCGGGGGAACCGATGGCAAGGGCGGCGACGGCCAGCCCTGCCGTGACGGTCGCGATGGGCGCGCGTACGGCACGCCGTCGAGTCGGCCTCATGGAAACTCTTCTCTCGTCGTCGAGGGGATCACCGTTTCATCTGTCGAACCGGTTCGACACACACGGTAGATCGGTATCGCCACACGGTCAAGAGGGGATTCGCCGCTGTCGTAGCCGTCGCCCGCGACGGGTGCTCTCGGACCGCACTCCCGCACGCGCCGCCCGGCGTCAGCGAAACACGAGAAGGGGCCCGGATGTCGCGGCATCCGGACCCCTTCTCGTCGCCCCTCTCGGGTGCTTACGACACCGTGCGCCGCGGTCGACGCATTGCCCAGACCGACGCTCCCCCGACCAGGAGGAAGACCGCGAGCAGCGATGCGCCCAACGGACCCTGCGCGCCGGTCGCGGCGAGCTGACCCCGCGGGACGACCGTGATCGGCACTCGCTGGATCACCGAGCCGTCCGCCGCGAACACCACGATCGAGTGCGCGCCCGCCTCGAGGTCCGCGGGGATGCGAACGTCGAAGCTGACCCGGCCCGCCGCATCGGCGACGGGGATCCCGGCGATGCGGATCGGCGTGCTGCGCAGCTCGGCGGTGATCTGCTCGCCGGCTCCGAGGCCCGTGACCGTGACCCGTACCGTGCCACCGCGCTCGACCGTCGACGCCGATACCGAGACCGAGGGGGCCGCCGGAGCTGTCGTCGGTGAGGCGGTCGGCTGGGCCGTGGGCGTACCGGTCGGAGGCGGCGTGGGAGACGGGCTCGCCGTGGGCGGGCCGCTCGGCGACGGGCTCGGCTCGGGGTTCGACTCGGTGGGGACCTCGCGCGCAGCAACGCTGGTCAGCGTCGGCTTCACGGTCTGGAACAGCCCATCGGCACCGATCGGGACCCGGTCGATCGTCGTCTCGCGGTTGGTTCCGCCCCCTCCGGGGATCGCGAAGCGGTGGTACGCGATGTACCACTCGTCGGTTCCCGGCACGTTGATGATCGAGCTGTGCGCAGGTCCGAGGATCCCCTGCGAGGGGTCCTTCTGCAGCAGGATGCCGCGGTAGGTCCACGGTCCGTCGATGCTCGTCGACGTGGCGTAGCCGACGCGGTAGTCGGGCGACCCGGTGTCGTCGATCGAGTACGTCAGATGGTAGGTGCCGTCCCGGAAGTTCATGAAGAGCCCCTCGCGGAAGTCGGGCAGGCCGCTGATCGGCTTGATCGTTCCCGCCTTGATGCTCTTCATGTCGTCGGACAGCTCTCCGTAGACCGGCCGGCCGTTGCCCCAGAACAGGTAGAACTTGCCCGTCTGGGGGTCCTTGAACGCCGCGGGGTCGATCGCCTGACCGCTGTTGACGCTCTCGGCGTTGGTGATCATCGGCCGCGACTCCGCGGTGAACGGCCCCTCGGGGCTGTCTGCCACGGCGACGCCGATCTCCTTGCGGTTGTCGGTGGGCTCGTGACCGCTGAAGTAGAAGTAGTACTTCCCGCCCTTCTCGATGATCGTCGGAGCCCACGCGTTGCCGGTGGCCCACGGGACATTGCCCGCGGCGCCGTCGAGGGTCAGGAACGGCTTGTCCGAACGCGTCCAGTCCACGAGGTTCTTGGACTTCCAGACGTAGAAGGTGTTGCCGCCCCAGCCAGGGGTACCGTCGGTCGTCGCGTAGATGTAGTACGTGTCACCGAACACCGCGATGTTCGGATCGGCGTACAGCCCCGGCAGGACCGGGCTCTTCATCTCGACGGCCGTCAGCGTCCACGCCGTGTCGGCCTGGCCGGACGTCTTGAGCGTGACCGTCACCGGCGAGCTGAGGTTGCGCAGCGTCCCCGACGCCGGGGTCGCGGTCGTTCCCGTCGCGGTGGCGAAGGTCGGGCGCAGCGTGGTCAGGTCGGTGCCGGGCTTGACCGGGAACGTCACCGTCCGGGTGTCGGCGTCGACCATCGGCGCGACCTTCAGCACGCTGGAGTCTTGAAGGCTCACCGCCCCGAGGATCGATCCGTTGCCCGACTGCGCGACGATCTCGTCGGCCGACAGCGCGCGGTTGTAGAGCGCGAACTCGCGCACCCGGCCGCGGAGCAGGTTGTCGGCGTTGTAGACCGACTTCCCGATGTAGTTGGCGAGGGTACGACCGCCGCCGATATCGCCGGGGCGCACCGTGACGTTGGTGTTCTCGGCGACCTGCTGGCCGTCGAGGTAGAGACGTGCCGTCGAGCCGCTGAGAGTGTAGGTCACGTTCACCCACCGGTCGCGCGGCAGAGCCGACGCCGATTGCGCGTTCTGCTCCCGCGACCAGTTGCCCGTCGTGAGCGCTCCGCGGAGCTGGTTGTCGCCCGTCGCGAACAGATAACCGTTGCCGGTGCCGTCCTGAGCGGTGTTGCCGAACGCGTACAGGAAGTACGGGTTCTTCTGCGCCGCGTCGACGCGCATCTCCGCCTGGACCGTGATGTCGGTCGTCCCCGCCAGCACGTTGTCGGGGAGATCGACGTAGTCGTCTGTCCCGTCGAAGGTGAGGGCGGCGTCATCCCAGACGGCATTCCCCTTGATCTGCGCATCGCGCCCCGCACCGGAGCGGTCGTGCAGGGTCGAGCCGGAGCCGTCGGTGAAGTCGTAGCGCAGGAGCTCGCCCTTCTCGTTGGCCGCGAGCGGCTGCGGAAGGTTCGCACGGAGCGCCGTGAGCTCGGCCTGGGTGACGGGCATGACGGTGCCGTGCCGCGGGCTGCCGGGCAGACGGTACGACGCCGGGACCTGCCAGTCCGGGTTGGCGATGTCGGTGGTCGCGAGCGGGATGTAGCCGCGTCCGCCGTACTCGTCGACGAACAGGTAGTACTTGTCGCCGTTGACGTCGCCGGGGTTCGACTTGAAGATGCTCGGCCCCTCGACGGCGCCGGTACCCGCGTTCTTGCCGATGCACGAGGTGACGGGCTTCCACTGGTCGAGCGGTGCCGTCAGCACCGACGAGCTCTCCTGGATGATGTCGCTGCAGCCGGTGGTGCCCGCGCCCTCATCCTTCGTGAAGCGCTGGTAGACCCCGTCGGCCTTGATGACGGTGGAGTCGATCCGCGACATACCGCCCTGCCAGACCTTGGTGTCGCTGAAGGTGACGAAGTCGCGGGTGGTGGCGTACAGCATGCTGTTGGCGACGTTCGAGGTGTGGTTCGGGTCGCTCTCGGGGTAGAGCTTCGACGCCCAGAAGACGACGTACTCACCCAGCGATTCATCCCAGTACGCCTCGGGCGCCCACGTGTTCCCCGCCGTGTCCGGCGAGACCTTGACGTGGCGCTGGGGGCTCCAGGTGATGAGGTCGTGCGACTCCCACACCTCGAGGTACTTCGACCCCGTGCGCTGCGCGCGATCCCAGTTTCCGTCGCGGCCGATCGAGAGGTCGGTGGCGATCAGGTAAAACGTGTCGCCCTCCGGAGAGCGGATGAGGAACGGATCGCGCAGGCCCTTCTCGCCGAACGTCGAGGTGAGCGTCGGCTGCCCGTTGTTGAGCTCGGTCCAGGACAGGGCGTTGTTTCCGTTGCTGGCGGCGAAGTAGATGTTCTCGCCCGCGACGGAGTTGCCCGTGAAGTACGCGAACGTGTACCCCTCGAACGGCCCGATCTGCGCCGCCTTACGGACGGTCGCGGAGAAGTCGCGCGTCTGGGTGACGGCGTTCTTCGTGACGGATGCCGTGAGCGCCACGGTCGTGTCGGCCGCGGGGCGCGTGACGACGCCGTCGGCGGTGACGATCTTCGCATCCGAGGTCGTCCAGGTGACCGGGAGCCCCTGCGACGACCCGGGGAGGGTGAGGTTGCCGCGGACGTCGTCGACGTTCGTCACCGTCAGTGCGCTGAGCGCAGACTGCACCGCCGTGCTGTCCTCGGGCGTCTTCACGAGGGCTTTGACCTCGGTGGCGGAGAGGGCGCGGTCGTAGATACGGAAGTCGCGGAGGCTTCCGGCCAGGCGCTTGTCGGGGGTGTAGGTGGAGCGACCGAGGTAGTTCGCGGTCGTGGCACCGCCGCCGATCATGCTCGGGAGCGTGGTGGTGTTGGTGTTCTCGGCGATCTGCACGCCGTCGATGTACATACGCGACGTCTTCGACCCCGCATCGAGCGTGTACGTCAGCGTCTTCCAGACGCCGCGCTCGAGGGCATCGGTGCTCTCGGCCTTCTGCTCGGTCTCCCAGTTACCCAGGGCGATTCCCGTGCGCGCCGGGTTGCCCGTGGCGAAGAGGTAGCCGTTGCCGTACCACTCCTTGGTATTGCCGAGGCCCCAGATGAAGTAATTGCCGCTCTGCTCGGGCCGCACGATGACGTCGGTGCTGACCGTGATCGAATCGAGCCCCTCGAGGATGCCATCGGGCAGCTTGATGTCATCGTCGTCGCCGTCGAGACGGACGCCGTCGGCGCCCGTGAGCGTCGGCCCGCCCTCGAAGGCGGCGTCGCGTCCGTTGCCGGATGCGTCGCGGGCGACGGTGCCGGTGGTCTCGTCGAGGGGGTATGCCACCACGAGGCTCGCGTCGGCGGCGACCGCGCCGGCCATGGCGGGGACGGTGAGGGGTGCCGCGACCAGGGCGGCGATGACCGGGACGGCGAGCGTCCAACGGGAACGGCGGCGCGGGGTCGCCAATCGATCGTGAGGGGTCACGGGGGGTCCTCTCGGGGTGCGTCATTGCAGGAACCGTCGTCTTCGACGGCCCTTCGCATGTTAGCGCTCACACCACGCGATGACCAGCATGGTTACGTCAACAGCCTCACCCGCCGGCCGTGGGAGCGATGTCACGGCCTCGCGTTTCGCGGCCGAGACCTCCCTCTGGCCCATCGATCGCTCGAGCATCCGCGCCCGCGGGACGCGTCGGCGCGATCAGCGCGAGCGACGCGAGCCGGTGGGACGTACGGTCGGCGCCGAGTCGCGCACGATGAGTCGCGTGGGAAGGGGGGTGCTCTCGCTCACGGTGTCGGGGTCTTCGACGGCCAGCAGCACCTTCTGCATGAGGATCTCTCCGAGGGCCGCGAAGTCCTGCCGCACCGTCGTCAGGGACGGGTAGAGGAATGCCGCCTCCGGGACATCGTCGATGCCGACGACACCGACGTCCTCCGGCACGCGCAGCCCACGCTCGCGCAGAGCCGAGAGCACGCCGATCGCCATGTGGTCGTTGGCGACGAAGATGCCCTCGCCCGGGGCGATGTCGGCCTCACCGGCGATGCGGTATCCGCTCTCGGCCGACCAGTCCCCGTGCACGAGGTCCATCGACTCGCTGCGCGAGGACGCGAGCTCTTCGCGCCACCCGCGGATGCGCTCGACGGCGTCGGGGTTTCGAGCGGGGCCGGCGATGTGGCGGATCGGGCCGTAGCCCGCCTCGCGCAGGTGTCGTACCGCGCTCCGGGCCGCTCGGTACTGGTCGATGGCGACCAGGCGCGGGTGCGGCCGACTCGTCGTCGCCGACGCCACGACCGGGATGTCGAGGTCGAGGGCCTGCACGGATGCCAGCACCTCGGTGTCCACAACGATGAGCACGATGGCATCCACTCGCTGCTTCAAGAGCCCGTCGATGGCCGCTCTCACCGCCACGGCGTCGCCCTGCGGGGAGCTGATGGCGTCGACGTTGTACCGCGCGGCGCGGGCCGCGAAGTTGAAGTTCATCGCGATCGACGAGGGGCCGTAGTCGACGCTGCCCGGGGTGACGAGGCCGATGGTGCGGGTCCGGCGCGTGACGAGGGCCCGGGCGGCCGGCGACGGGCTGTACCGCAGCTGCGCGATGGCCTGCTCGACTCGCGCGCGCGTGGCCGGGCGCACGTTCGGCATGTTGTTCAGGACGCGCGAGACCGTCTGATGCGAGACGCCCGCCAGGCGGGCCACATCGAAGATGTTCGCCGTACGCGCCGCTTTGTCGTCAGCCATGGACCGCCTCACCGGGACTCTCGTGCCCCGCCACGAGAGCCAGGAGGGCATCGGGGGTGAGATCGACGGCGGGGACGATCTGCGCGAGGACTCCGTCTCGCATGACCGCCACCAAGTGCGCCACGCGCAGCACCTCGTCGAGCTCGGCCGAGATGTAGATGATCGAGAGCCCGTTGTCGGACAGCTCACCGACGAGCCGCTGGATCTCCGCCTTGGCGCCCACGTCGATGCCCCGCGTGGGCTCGTCCAGGACGATCACGCGGGGTGAGAGAGCGAGCAGGCGCGCGAGAAGCACTTTCTGCTGGTTGCCGCCCGACAGCGTCGAGACCGGGCGATCGATGTCGGCGGGGCGGATGTGCAAAGCCTCGACCCAGCTGGTGGCCAGTTCGCGACGCCGCGCCGTGCTCATTCTCCGCAGCACTCCGCGCTGAGCCTGCAGCGCGAGGCTGATGTTGTCGAGGACGCTCAGGTCGCCGATGACGCCCTCGGTGCGACGGTTCTCGGACGAATAGGCGATCCGGCGACTCATGGCCTCACGCGGCGAACGGAATCGCGCCGACACACCATCGACGAGCACCTCGCCCGATCCCGGCTGGTCCACGCCGGTCAGCGCCCGGGCCAGCTCGCTTCGGCCGGAACCGAGAAGACCCGCGACCCCGATCACCTCCCCCTCGGCGAGATCGAGATCGGCCTCGCGCAGTCGGGAGCCGGCACTCAGGCCGCGTGCGCTGACGACAGCGGGACCCTCGCTGTCATCGACGGTGCGCTGGCCGAGGGGCGCGAGAACGTCCGCGGCGGCACCGAGCATCTTCTCCACGAGATCGATGCGCAACAGCTCCCTCGTGGCGTACTCACCGACGAGGTGGCCCCCACGCAGGACCGTGACGCGGTCGCAGATCTCGTAGACCTGGTCGAGGAAGTGCGAGACGAACACGACCGCGATGCCGGTGTCCTTCAGCTCGCGGATGACCCGGAAGAGCTCGGCGACCTCGTCGGCGTCGAGGCTCGAGGTCGGCTCGTCGAGGACGAGCACCTTGACGTCGACCGAGACCGCGCGAGCGATGGCGACGAGTTGCTGGATCGCCAGCGGATGCGAAGACAGGATCGAGGCCGGATCCACCTCGACACCCAGAGACGCCAGGGCGGATGTGGCCCGACGACGCATCGCGGCGTGGTCGATCATGCCCCACTTGCGGGGCTCGCGGCCGAGGGAGATGTTCTCGGCCACCGTGAGATTGGGGAGGAGATCGATCTCCTGGTAGACCGTCGAGATGCCGGCCGCCTGCGCCTCGGCGGGGGACGACAGTCGCACGGGCGCACCCTCGATGAGGATCTGGCCGCTGTCGAGGCGGAGGGCTCCGGTGATCGCCTTGATCAGCGTCGACTTGCCGGCACCGTTCTCGCCCATGAGCGAGTGGACCTCGCCGGCCTGCAGCCGGAAGTCGACGCCCGAGAGCGCCGACTCGACGCCGAAACGCACCGACGCCCCGCGCACCTCGAGAAGGGGCGGGGCGACGGCGGCGGGCATGGGGTCAATCATGCCCGCGTCGGGGCGAGAGCGCTAACACCGAGGCGGAGCGTGTTCCGCGCCGCCCCGGCCGGAAGTCAACGACTCAGGGCGGAGCGCGACACGATCACGCGCTGCACGACCACGAACAGCAGCAGCAGGGCGCCCACGGTGATGCGCGTCCAGGACTGTTCTGCTCCCGAGAAAGAGATGATCGTGCGGATCAGCCCGTAGACGAAGACGCCGATCATCGAGCCGAGGACGAACCCGCTGCCTCCGGTCAGCAGCGTGCCGCCGATGACCACCGCGGCGATGGTGTCCAGCTCGGTGCCTACGCCGTTCAGGGGGTAGCCGGCGCCCGAGTACGCGGTCAGGACGATACCGGCCAGGCCCGCGCACACACCGCTGATGACGTAGACCGACAGCTTGGCACGGACGACGGGAAGGCCCATCAGGCGAGCCGACTGCTCGTTGCCGCCCACCGCGTAGACCGTGCGTCCGAAACGCGTGTAGCGCAGGACGAACGCGGCGAGCGCGACGGTCAGCAGCGCGATGATGCCGGTCGGGGTGATGTACCAGCCCGCGAACGAGAAGCGCGTCGACTGCAGCCACAGCAGCCCTTCGTTGTCGACCTTGATCGATTCGAGGCTGACGACGAAGGCCAGGCCGCGAGCGAGGAACATCCCGATCAGCGACGCGATGAAGGGCTGCACGTCGAAGAACTGCACCAGCACGCCGATCAGCAGGCCTATCGCCGCGCCGATAAGCACCATCGCGGGGATGGCGACCGCGACCGGGACGCCGTCGCCGAGCATCTTCGCGCACAGGATGCCGGTGAACGCCATCACGGCTCCCACCGACAGATCGATGCCGCCGGTGAGGATGACGAAGGTCATGCCCACCGCGAGCACGAGCAGGTAGGCGTTGTCGAGCAGGATCGACGACATGATGCGGTTCAGCTGGAAGTTCGGGAAGTACCACATGGCCCCGGCGATCATCACGACGAGGATGACGACCGCGGCGAAGACGGGCACCCACGAGATGTGACGGCTGAGGAAGCGACGGTACGAGACCGCGGGCGACGACGTCGAGCGTCGTTCTTCGGTGAGAGTGGCCATCAGGACAGCACCTTTGCGTCAGGACGTCGGGTGATCGGACGGAGCGCGCTGCGCCCGGCCGTGTGGAAGTAGGCACGGAAGCGCTTCGACTGCAGCAGCACCACGATGAGCACCGCCGCGGCCATGAACACGGGGCTGACCGCGGGCGGAACACCGAGGAAGGTGATGGTGCTCTTCAGCGTCTGGATGGTGAAGACGCCCACGACGGTGCCGGCGAGGCTGAACTTTCCCCCCGCGAGCGAGGTACCGCCCAGAACGACCGCGAGGATGGCATCCAGTTCGATGTAGAGACCGGCGGCGTTGGCGTCGGCGGCCATGATGTTCGAGCTGTAGAGGATGCCCGCGATGCCCGCGAGGGCGCCGCTGGCGATGTAGGCCCCCCAGATGATGCCGCGCGAGCGGACACCCGCCAGGCGGCTGGCCTCGGGGTTGATGCCGACCGCCTCGGTCAGCATGCCGAGGGCCGTTCGCCGTTCGAGGATGCCGACGACGATCACCGCGAAGATCGCGACGAAGAACGCGAAGGGGAGGCCGAAAACGTACCCGCCGGCGATGAACTTGTAGGGATCGCTGTTGATCGTGGTGATGAAGCCGCCCGTGATGAGCAGGGCGACCCCGCGTCCGGCGAGCATGAGCACCAGCGTCGCGATGATCGGCTGGATGCCGAGCACCGAGACGAGGAAGCCGTTCCAGACACCGAGGATCAGGGCGACGCCGACCGCTGCGGCGATCGCGGTGAAGACCACCCCGAGGTTGCCGGGGTCGGGCGAGGCCTCGATGACGGTGAGCGCGACGGCCCCCGAGACGGCCATGATCGCGCCGACCGAGAGGTCGATGCCGCGAGTGGCGATGACCAGGGTCATCCCGAGGGCGACGAGCATGAGGGGCGCGCTGTTGCGCAGGATGTCGATCAGCGACCCGTAGAACTGACCGTTCTGCACCGTGATGCTCAGGAAGGACGGCCGCGAGATCGTGTTGATGGCGATGAGCGCGAGCAGAGCCGCGATCGGCCACACGAGGCGGTGGGTGAGGAATTTCTTCATGCGATCTTCTCCCGATCGGACGACGGTGTCTCGGGTGCGGCGTGCGGCGTTTCGGCGGTCGCCGACTCGGATTGCCCCTCGGCGATGTAGGCCACGAGGGCGTCGAGGTCGACGTCTCGGGTGGCCAGTTCGCCGATCTTACGACGGTCGCGCAACACGGCCACGCGCTGCGCGAGGCGCAGGACCTCTTCGAGTTCGGACGAGATGAAGATGACCGCGAGGCCCTTCTCGGCGAGCTCGGCGACCTTGCGTTGGATATCGGCCTTCGCACCGACGTCGATGCCGCGGGTGGGTTCGTCGAGGATGAGCAATTCGGGGGCGGTGGCGAGCCATCGTGCCAGCAGCACCTTCTGCTGGTTGCCGCCCGAGAGGTTTCGGATGAGGGCGTTGGGATCGGCCGGGCGCACGCCGAGGGCGGTGATGTACTCCTCGACGACCGCCTGCTTCTCGGCCGCGCTGATCTTGCGCAGCGCTCCCCGGCGGGCCTGGATGCCGAGCACGATGTTCTCGGCGACGGTCAGGTCGCCGACGATGCCCTCGGCACGGCGGTCCTCGGACGAGAACGCGATGCCGCGGTCGAGAGCGTGACGGGGCGACCCGGTGCGCGCGCCCGAGCCGGACACCTGCACGGTGCCGTCGTCGGGCCGATCGGCGCCGGCGATCAGGCGGGCGAGTTCGGTGCGGCCGGAGCCCAGGAGCCCGGCCAGCCCCACGACCTCGCCCGGGTAGACGTCGAGGTCGACCGGCTCGAGGGCGTTCTTGCGCCCGAGCGACAGAGTGCGCAGCACCGGGGTTCCGGTGCGGTCGATCGGTCTCTCGGCACTGGCGGAGATCGCATCGAGCTCACCGAGCTCGCGGCCGATCATCTTCGCGACGAGCTGCTCGCGGCCGAGTTCGGCGACGGGGTACTCCCCCACCAGGGTGCCGTTGCGCAGCACCGTGAGACGGTCGGAGATCTCGTAGATCTGGTCGAGGAAGTGCGAGACGAAGAGGATGGCCACGCCGCGGTCGCGCAGATCCCGGATGACGCCGAACAGCTGCTCGACCTCCCCGCGGTCGAGGCTCGAGGTGGGCTCGTCGAGCACGAGGACCTTGGTGTCGACGACCATGGCGCGGCTGATCGCGACCAGCTGCTGCACGGCGATCGAGTGGCTGGCCAGGATCGATCGGGTATCGATATGCACGCCCAGCTCGGCGAGGTAGGTGGCGGCCGCGGCGTGCGTGGCCTTCCAGTCGACCATGCCGGCGCGACGGATCTCGTTGCCGAGCATGACGTTCTCACCGACGGTGAGGTTCTGGCAGAGGTTGACCTCTTGATAGACGGTGGCGATGCCCGCGGCCTGGGCGTCGGCGGTGGCGCGGAACTGACGCTCGGTCCCGCCGACGCGGATGACGCCTTCGTCGATCCCGTACACGCCGGTCAGGGCCTTGATGAGGGTGGACTTTCCGGCG
Source organism: Microbacterium sp. SL75 (assembly GCF_026625865.1). Taxonomy (NCBI): domain Bacteria; kingdom Bacillati; phylum Actinomycetota; class Actinomycetes; order Micrococcales; family Microbacteriaceae; genus Microbacterium; species Microbacterium sp. SL75. The sequence goes on from NZ_CP113067.1 coordinate 795,353, forward strand.
CCGTTCTCTCCCATGAGGGAGTGCACTTCGCCGGCGTAGAGGGTGAAGTCCACGCCGTCGAGCGCCTTCACCCCGGGGAACTGGATGCTGATGCCGCGCATCGCGACCACGGCTGCCCGTTCGGCTGTCTGCACGGCGACCCGTTCGAATGTCATTGTCGATCGCTTTCTCGGATCGGGAGCGTGCGGGGCCGGTGGATACCGACCCCGCACGCCGGGGAGGATGTTCCGTCGATGCCGGGGTGTCGTCGAGGGGAGTCGACGACGGATCCCTGCGGATCAGTAGGGGCGGCTGTCCAGGACCTTCTTGGCCTGCTCCTGGTCGAACGCCTGGTCCTCGACGATGTAGCTCTTGTCGACGGACTCGCCGGCCACGACCTTCTTCACGACCTCGGCGGTCTTCTCACCGAGGAGCGGGTTGCACTCGACGATGTAGTTGAACTCGCCGTTGGAGAGGGCGGTCATGCCGTCCTTCACCGCGTCGATGGTGACGATCTTGATGTCGGTGCCGGGCTTGAGGCCCGCGGCCTTGATCGCCTCGAGGGCGCCGAGGCCCATGTCGTCGTTGTGCGCGAAGAGCAGGTTGATCTGCGAGCCGTACTTCTGGAGGAAGCCCTCCATGACGGTCTTGCCGTCGGCGCGGGTGAAGTTGCCGGTCTGCGAGTCGAGCACCTTGATGTCGGTGCCCTTGATCGCCTCGTTGAAGCCGGTGGCGCGGTCGGTGGCGGCCGAGGAGCCCGTGGTGCCCTCGAGCACGACGAGGTTGGTCGGCGTCGAGCCGAAGTTCTCGGCGGCCCACTTGCCCGCGGTCTCGCCCTCCTGCTTGAAGTCGAGGCCGATCCAGCTCGCGTAGAGGTCGTCGGATGCCGAGACCGTGCGGTCTTCGAGGATCACCGGGATGTTGGCATCCTTCGCCTCCTTCAGGACGTCGTCCCAGCCGTCGCTCACGATGGGGGCGAGCACGATGGCGTCGACACCCTGGTTGATGAAGCTGCGGACGGCGGCGATCTGCGCCTCGGGCTTGTTGTCGGCCGCGTTGAAGACGAGGTTGAAGCCGTTGGCCTCGCTGAACGCCTCTTTCATGGACTCGGTGTTGGCGCTGCGCCACCCGCTCTCGGAGCCGGTCTGGGCGAAGCCGACCGTGATCTTGTCGCCGCTGCCGCCACCGGCGTTTCCGCCGCCGCCCGCACCGGCACAGCCGGTCGCCGTGAACGCGATCGCGCCGACGAGCGCGATGCCCGCGATGATCTTGTTCGCCTTCATGATGAAACCTCCTCGTTTCGCCGGCTCCGATGCCGGTCATGTGATGCAGCCCCTCGGGTGAGCCGTGTGTAAATGTTAGCGCTCACAGGTCGCGATGTGTCAAGCAATTTCACGCCGCAGAAAATCACGGATCGATAAATGTGAAGCCTCACACCAGCGAGGGATCGCTCGGCGTGATCGCTGTCAGCGTTTCGTCGTGTTGCACCCCGCGGGCCCATCCGCCGCGGAAACGCCTACCGTCGTAGACATGACTTCGCTTCCGCACGGCGCCCCCGAGAGCACCCCCGCCATCGGCACCTCGGTCTCGGCGGACGACTTCAAGAGGGCGTTCCGCGGCCACCCCGGCGGCATCGCCGTCATCACCGCGTACGGCGAGAACGGCCCCGTCGCCCTCACCGCCTCGTCGGTGTCGTCGGTGAGCGCCGACCCGCCGCTGCTGATCTTCTCGGTGTCCGCGCTCTCGTCGGCGACGCCCACGATCGTCACCGCCGACACGATCGTGGTGCACCTGCTCGACGCCGAAGACATCGCTCTCGCCCGCGCGGGAGCCACCAGCGGCCTCGACCGCTTCGCCGACACCTCCACCTGGTCGCGCCTGTCCACCGGCGAGCCCGTCTACCACGGCGTGCGCGCGTGGCTGCGGTGCAAGGTCGTCAGCCGGATGGATGCCGGCGGCTCCACCGTCATCGCCGCTCAGGCCCTGCAGGTCGACGTCGAGCGCGATCTCGAGCCGGGCGAGCCGGGTGCGGCGCTGGTCTACCACAACCGCGCGTGGCACCGCCTCGGCGAGCACTCGCGCCTCGACGACTGACCGCGCCGGGCGGCGCGTACGGCGGCGGGAATGGAACTGTGCGGGGGCTTCTGGACCGCCCGCGGGTGAGCATCAGTGCGCGGCTGCGCCGCGTCGCGTCAGTCGCGAGATGCCGGTCACGACGCCCACGATGATGAGCCCCAGGATCAGCCCGAAGACAGCCGACATCGCGGTCTCGACGATCCACACCACCACGGGACCGGCGGCCTCGATCGCGTGCGTAACGAGATGGCCCACGTCGTAGGGTCCTGACCACAGCGTCTCGGCGAGGTTCTGCAGCACGAGGTGTCCACCGACCCACAGCATCGCGACGGTGCCGATCACGCTGATCACGCGGAAGACCGCGGGCATGGATGCCACGACCCGAGCACCGAAACGACGGACGCCCCGCGACGGGCTCTTCATGAACCGCAGACCGATGTCGTCGATCTTCACCAGCAGCGCGACCGCGCCGTAGACGACCACCGTCATGGCCAGGCCGATGACGAGCAAGGCCCCCAGCGTCATCCAGATGCCGAAGTCGGGGTCGAGGCTCGACAGGGCGATGAGCATGATCTCGGTGCTGAGGATGAGGTCGGTGCGGACGGCACCGAGGACGAGCTTCTTCTCGTCGCGCGGCTCGTCGGCGCCGTGCTCGCCGTGACTGACGCCGAACCATTCGAGCACCTTCTCGGCACCCTCGAAGCAGAGGAAGCCGCCGCCGATGATGAGGAGGTACGGCAGCACCCACGGCGCGAAGGCGGTGAGCAGGAGTGCGATCGGGATGATGATCACGTACTTGTTGATGATGCTGCCCAGCGCGATCTTCCAGACCACGGGCAGCTCGCGCGCGGGGGTGAGCCCCTGCACGTACTGCGGAGTCACGGCGGCGTCGTCGATCACGACCCCGGCGGTCTTCGCGCTGGCGCGCATGGCGGCGCTGAGGATGTCATCGACGACGGCGAGCAGACCGACCGACATGCGCTTCTCCCGGGGGTGCGAGGGGCACGGCGCATGCGCACCGCAGGCACGACCCTATCGGGCCGGGGCGCCGCCTCGACGGGGGTGGCGCGCGGGGTCGCTTCGCGCGGGGGGGGGGATCGTGCGAGCGGAGGACATTCCGCGGCGTCAGGTCCCCCGCTCGCCGATTCTCCTCCTGTCCAGGCGCTGTGTTCCGCGCACGCCCGTGGTTAGGGTGAGGCCAACACGAGCAGCAGGGGGTCGTATGTCGTTCATCACGCGAGGGTTCTCGGGCCGGCGACGGGAGCGCGATCCGCGGCTTCCGCCCGGGCAGACGCTCGTCGGCGACTGGCCCGTGCTCTCGGCCGGCCCGACCCCCGTCGTCGCCGACGAGACGTGGGAGTTCGCGATCGGTACGGAGAACGGTGTGCACCGCTGGACCCACGCCGAACTCGAGGCGCTCGGGGTGGAGGACATCACCGTCGACATCCACTGCGTCACGCATTGGACCAAACTCGACATGCCCTGGCGGGGTGTCTCGCTCGACCGCCTCTTCGCCGAGGTCGAGACCTCGCACCGCTACGCGATGGTGCACTCCTTCGGCGGCTACACGACGAACATCGCGCTCGACGACCTGCTCGGCGGCAAGAGCTGGATCGCCTTCGAAGCCGACGGAGCACCGCTCACCCCCGAGCACGGGGGACCCGCACGGTTGCTCGTGCCCCACCTGTACTTCTGGAAGAGCGCGAAGTGGGCGCAGGGGCTCGTTACGATGCCGAACGACAAATCCGGGTTCTGGGAGCAGAACGGCTACCACTCGCACGGCGACCCGTGGCGGGAAGAGCGCTACGGGTGACCCGCCGCTCCCCCGCCTGGCACGTCGCAACCGTCGTCGACTCGCATCCCGAGACCACGACGGCGCGCCGCATCGAGCTCGAGGTGCCCACCTGGCCCGGCAATGACGCGGGCGCTCACGTCGACGTCCGCCTGACGGCGCCCGACGGCTACCAGGCGTCTCGTTCGTACTCCCTGGCCTCGTCGGGCGCGGGCACGCGTCTCGTGCTCGCCGTCGACGAGGTGCCCGAGGGAGAGGTATCGCCCTTCCTCGTGCACGACCTCCGTGCGGGAGACCAGATCGAGGTGCACGGTCCCCTCGGCGCGTTCTTCATCTGGCATCCCTCCGACGACCCTTCGCCCGTGCAGCTGATCGCCGGAGGCTCGGGCGTCGTGCCCCTCTTCGCGATGGCGTCGGCGCACGCGGCGAGCGACGACCCCGCGCCGTTCCGCCTGCTGTATTCGGTGCGTTCTCCCGGAGACGTATTCTTCGCGGACGAGCTGACCGCCCTCACCGACGACCGCTTCCGTCGGGACATGGTCTACACCCGTCGCGCGCCGACCGGGTCGTCGGTACCCCCCGGCCGAGTGACACCCGAAAGCCTGCGCAGCGCCGCGTTTTCCCCACACGAGCGGCCGCGCATCTACGTCTGCGGCCCGACCCCCTTCGTCGAGGCCGTCGCGAGGTGGCTCATCGACGCCGGACATGATCCCGCCCACGTGCGAACGGAGAGGTTCGGAGGCGCCTGAACGGCTCCGCTCGACGGTGATGCCCCGGGGCGGTCTGACCGTCAGGCTTCTCGAGGTGGGATGCCACGGCATCCGTCGTCCGCCGAGCCCATTGCGGAAAGCGGGGAGAGGTGGCCTCGGCCGTCGTGCACGCGAGCGCGATGGAACTCGTCGCCGCTGCCCCGGCTGAGCCCGTACCTGCATTCGACCGACGCGCCCTTTGGCAGACAGGGCGGACGACAGGAACGAGAAAAGCCCCGGCGCGCCGGGGCTTTTTCTGCGGAGACGGAGGGATTTGAACCCTCGGTCCCCTTACGGGGACTCCACCTTAGCAGGGTGGTGCACTAGGCCTGACTATGCGACGTCTCCAGGTGATCGACGCCTGACGGCGCGAGCACACCGGTCCATACTAACCGGATGCCGCCCGGCATTCGAACCACGTTCGAGATGCCGGGCGGCAAGGCTCAGCCGCGGACGTTTCCGTTCGAGCAGGTGGACTGCGCGGCGGTCTGTCCGGCGATGCCGCTCGGCAGCTGGATCGCGTCCGACGTGGGCGCGGGCGAGGCCTGAGAGGTCGCGGTCGGCGTCGGGCTGGCGGTCTCTACCGGGGCGGGCGTCTGGGTGGGAGCCGGCGTCGCATTCTTGTCCACGACCACGCCGTTGCCGTCGCTGAGATTGCCCGACAGCTCGAGGGGCTGATTCGCCGAGAGAGCCGCCCACAGCGTGTCGGCGTCGGTGCGATCGGGCACGACGCGGTTGGGGTTGGAGGGGTCGGTGTACGTCGGGTACTGGATGAACACGATCTCGTTGAACGGCACGTCCTTGACCGCGGAGGCGATCTGCACGAGCGTCAGCGGGTTCGTCAGCGAGGTCGAGGGGTCGACGTTGCGCAGCGCGGTCGAGGCGAGCTTGTAGAGCGTCGCGGGGTTCGACAGCACGTCCTGGCTCTTGAGCTTGTTCGCCAGACGCGACATGTACTGCTGCTGGTTCGAGATGCGGCCCAGGTCGCCGCCGTCGCCGACACCGTGACGGGTACGGAGGAACTGCAGAGCGTCGAGGCCCTGCACCGTGCGCATGCCGGCGGGCCAGTCGATGCCGGTGTAGCGGTCCTTGATGCCGTTGGCGATGCAGACGTCGACGCCGCCGATCGCATCGGTGATGTTGATGACGCCGCCGAAGCTCACCTTCGCGGCGAAGGGGATCTCGAGACCGCTCAGCTCAGAGACGGTCTGCACGACGCACGAGAGTCCGCCGTACGAGAACGCGGAGTTGATCTGCTGCTTGCTCATCGCGGAGGTCTCGTTGCCGTCCTTGTCGGTGCACGAGGGGATCGGCACCATGAGGTCGCGAGGGAACGAGATGACCGTGACGCGGCGAGGCGCGTCAGAGATGTGCACGAGCATGTTGACGTCGTTGAGGCTGCCCTCGGAGTCGGCGCCGGTGCAACGGTCGCCGAAGAGCTGGGCGAAGCTCGGCTCGCATTCGTCGGTACCGACGAGGAGCATGTTCACGCCGCCCTTGAGCTCTCCGAGGTCCGGCGGAACGGCCGGCTGGCCCTTCAGCTCGACCGCGTCGGCGGTGAAGCTCTGGGTGAGGTCGACCGCGGCGTAAGCGAGGACGGCGCCGCCCGAGACCAAGAGGACGGCGAGGGCGATCGCCACACCGCGGAACAGCTGAGACAGAGGGCCCGGCGACGTGAGTCGCCCGTGACGCGCGACGGTTCGCTGACCGCGCGGGGTGGAGGTCTTGCTCACTCGGGTCCTTTCGAGACGGATGCCACCGGCCCGGCAGCACGTCGACCTCGACGAATCGGCGAGAGGTCGGGGTAATACTAGGGACCGCGATCTGTGAATGCCGTGAGGATCGGGCGTTTCATGCGCGTTCGTAACAGGCAGGTATCGCGGCGGGCGAAGACGACGAAGGCGGGCCCGATTGGGGCCCGCCTTCGTCGTGGCGGAGGGTGTGGGATTCGAACCCACGGGACATTGCTGCCCACTGGTTTTCAAGACCAGGTCCATCGGCCGCTCGGACAACCCTCCTGAACGCACCGAGTCTACCGAGCCGCGAACGCGGCGCGACACGACGGGACGTGAGCGCGGCGGCCCCGGGCGAACGTGCACCCGGGGCCGCCGGCCGAGCTCAGCCGAGCGGGCCGTAGAGAGCGGGCGTCGTGCGGGCGTGGGTCGCCTGCTCGAAGCCGTAGGCGAAGCCGAGCAACGGCCCCTCGGAGAAGTCGCGACCGAGGAATTCCAGATTCACTCCACCGGCCGTTCCTCCACTTGTCAGGACCTGTCCCATCGGCACCGTCACCGCCGGCAAGCCCGTGTTGGGGCTGAAGCGCATGTTGGCGGTCGAGACGACGGTGTAGGCGTTCGCGCTGGGATAGATGATGGCATCCAGCTTCTGCTCGTTCATGAAATCGGTCATGATCTGCTTGCCCTTGGCGAGCTGCAGGGTGTGCGACCCCTGCGGACCAGCCCAGGCCTGGTAGGTCGACTCCGTCACGGCTGCGCGTTGACCGTAGGGGTTGCTCGCGCGAGTCGGAACGATGTTCGGTGACTGCGAGATCGCGAGCAGGCTCCGCGCGCTCACCGAGGGGTTGAGGTACGCGTTCATGTAGTTCTGCAGGTCGTGGTTGAACTCCGGACCACTGCCGCTGCCCTCGCCCACGATGGCGTCAAACCCGGTGGGTGGGGTCAGCTCGACGACCGTCGCCCCCTTCGCTTCCAGCGCGTCTACCGCCTTCTCAAACGCCGCAACGGTCGATGTGTTCGTGCCCACCAGTCGGGGGAAGTACCCGAACTTCTTGTCATTCAGCGACCCGCTGTCGAGGTACGACGTGTAGGTCTCCGGCACCTTGCCGGCCTGCCGCGCGGTGACGGGGTCACCCGCGTCTTCGCCGACGACCGCGTCGAGGGCGATCGCGGCATCCTGGACCGAACGGGCGATCGGACCACCCGTGTCCTGCGAGAGCGCGAGGGGCACGATGCCGTCGCGGCTGGCGAGACCGACCGTCGGACGCACGCCCACGAGCTGGTTGTACGTCGAGGGGATGCGGATCGACCCACCGGTGTCGGTGCCGAAGCCGATGCCGGCAAGGTTGGCCGCGATGGCCGCTCCCGTTCCTCCGCTCGAGCCGCCGGAGGTCTGGGTGGTGTCGTAGGGGCTCGAGACGGTCAGCGCCGTTCCGTTGGGCTGGAAGGCCGACCACTGCGACGACAGGTTGATGGCGAACTCGTCCATCGAGGCCTTGGCGACGATGACCGCTCCGTCGGCGCGGAGGCCCTTCACCATCGTGGCGTCGGTCGAGGTCTGGTTGCCGTTCCAGCAGCCGCAGCCGGCGGTGGTGGGCATGTCGACGGTGTTGTAGTTGTCCTTCAGGGCGACGGGGATGCCGAGGAGCATTCCGGTCATGCCCTTCTCGGCCCGGATCGCGTCGGCGGCCGCGGCAGCCTTCAGCGCGACCTCGCTCGTCGTGATGATCGAGTTGAGCGGGCGCACACCGGCGGGACGAACGACCTTGTCGTACGCCGCGATGCGGTCGAGGTACTGCTGGGTGAGCGACACCGACGTGATGACACCGGCGTTCATCGCCGCCTGCATCGCCACCGCGTCGGCCTCGACGATCTGGAAGGGGCCGTCGTCGTAGATGATGCGCTCCGAGAGAAGAGCGAGGTCGGATGCCGTCACGGCACCGTCGTCGTCGAGGTCGAAGCGCGCGGCATCCGCCCATCCGGCATCGCTCGAGGTCGTTCCCAGGTGCGGGGCGAGGGCCTCGAGGTCAGCCGTGGTCACCTGCTCATCGCCGGTGACGTCGAGCTCGGTGTAATACGGCGCCTGGAAGGGAGCCTCGACGGGAGCGGGAGCGGGAGCGGGAGCGGCGAGGGCAGCGGCCGGAGCGACGACGGCCCCGGCGACGACGACGCCGAGCGAGGCGGACACGGCCAGAACACGGCGGGCCAGGGGGGTCATGACGGATCCTTCACGAGAGGGGACGGACGAGCGGAACGCGGTCATTCGCGCACCGCCTGACGACGGCGGAGCACGATCAGCGCGCCTCCGGCGACGAGGGCGACACCGAGGGCGCCGGAGATCAACCACGGGGTCGCATCGATCCCCGTCGTCGCGAGGTCACCCGGGCCCTGGGCCGCGGGCGCCGGGGTGGCCGTGGCCGATGCGGAGGCCGAGGGAGACGACGGCTGCGACACCGAGGGCTGCGGCACGGGAGCGGGCACTGCCGCGATGACGACGGTTCCGGATGCCACGGCGGTCGCCGTCACCACCGCTCCGGTCGACGACACCAGACGCACCGACGACAGCTGGACAAGGGCGGACCCCGCCGCGAAAGAACGGAGAGGGACGGATGCCAGGACCACATCGCTCGCCCCCGAGAGTCCCGGAGACGACCCGAGGCGCGTGTGCGAGACGGTGAGCGTGCCGGGCCCGGTGACGCTCGAGGTGAATCCGCCGGCGGGACCGGTGGGCGCGTCGGCGCCGGGCTCGACGAACGCGGGGTCGTAGGTGAGCTCCAGGTCGTACGAGTACAGGTCGCTCACCGCCGCCCCCGTGATGGTGGCAACGAACGACTCGCCCGCGGTGACGCTCGTCGGGCTCAGCGCGAGCGAGAGCGTCGCGGCGGGAGGCGCGGCGTGAGCCGCGGGCGCGGCAGCCAGAGGCCCGAAGAGGGCCAGGGCCGCCACGAGGACGACGCCGAGACGGCGTGACGCTCTCGGGCGTGGGACGGGGCTGTGTGAAGACATGGGGGGCAGGCTCCTCGGGTGATGGAACGAGCACGATCACGGGCCGCGCAGGCCTCTCGGCATCCGGAGATCGTGAGGGGTGCCCCGACTCTGACAGGGCAGCATGTCGGACAAGTTGCCGCACATTTCCATCGCATATCCATAGGCACATCAAACGGCTTTCTCAGGTGCGTGAAGGGTCTCGTCCAGCCCCCGCGTTCGGGAGGACGCGCCGGATAGCGTCGACGTCATGGCGATGACGACCCGCGGCCCGCTGGCATCCTTCTTCCTCCGACTCGGAAGGCAGGTGTGGGTGCGCGCGGCGCTCTTCACGGTCATCGGCGTCGTCGTGGCCCTGGCCGCGGGTCTTCTCGGACCGCTCCTGCCGTTCCAGTTCGGTCTGGAGCTGGGCCAGGATGCCGTGGGCTCGCTGCTGCAGATCATCGCCACGGCGATGCTCACGGTGAGCACCTTCTCGGTGACGGCGATGGTCACGGCGTTCTCTTCGGCGACGACGACGGCGACCCCCCGCTCGACGCCCCTGCTGATCGCCGACACGACGTCGCAGAACGCCGTGTCGACCTTCGTCGGCGCCTTCACCTTCTCGCTCGTCGGGATCGTCGCCCTGTCGACGGGCTACTACCACCCGCAAGGGCGGGCGATCCTCTTCGTCAGCACACTGGTCGTCATCGGGATCGTCGTCTTCACCCTGCTGAGATGGATCTCACACCTGTCGACCTTCGGGCGGATGGCCGACGTCATCGACCGCGTGGAGAAAGCCGCCACGGCCTCCCTCGAGTGGCACGCGGAACGGCCGACGCTGGGGGCTCGCCCCTCGATCGCGCCGCCCTCGGGAGCCGTCGCCGTGCATGCCACTGAGGTGGGATACGTCACTCATGTCGACGTCGCAGGGCTCGACCGCGTCGCCCGCCAGCATGATCTCGAAGTGCACGTGCACGCCACACCCGGACGCATCGCCGACGCCCGCGTGCCCGTCGCCCTCGTCGCCGGCCGAGTCGACGACGCCGTCGAGGCGGCGGTGCGCCGGGCGTTCCGCATCGAGCACCACCGGACGTACGAACAGGACCCGCGGTTCGGGGTCATCGCCCTCACCGAGATCGGCAGCCGCGCGCTCTCGGCCGCGACCAATGATCCCGGAACGGCGATCGAGGTGATCGCCGCCCTGCAGCGAGTGTTCTCCCGAGCGTTCGCCGTCGAGATCGATCCGTCCGTCGCGTTCGAGCGGGTGTTCGTCCCCGCGCCGCACCTCACGGACCTCGTCGACGACGCCTTCCGCCCTCTGGCGCGCGACGGAGCGGCCGACGTCGAGGTACAGGTGCGCCTGCAGAAGTGCCTCGCCTCGCTCGCGGCATCCGCTCCGGACCGGGCCGAGGTCTTCCGGGATGCCGCCCGCGCGGCCCTCGCGCGCAGTCGGAGGGCGTTGGACCGCTCCGACGCGCACACCCTGCGTGCCGCCGCGCGAGAGGCGTGGGGCTCGCGCGGCGTCTAAGTGTCGCATACGCCGCAGTTATGGACTTGCTGCGCACGCGCGCGCAGAGATTGAACCCTCCCTGCGACCGGCGTAGACCGGGAACATCACCCCACGACCCGCCGGGCCGTTCGAGTTGAGGAGGTCATCATGGTCGTCACCACACTGTCCGCGCAGATCGTTCTCGCCGTCTTCGCGCTGGTCTACGCAGCATCCATCCTTGCCGCGATCGTCGTCATCCGTGACCCGCACGCGTCCGTCGGCCTCAAAGCCGCCTGGGCGACCGCACTGCTGCTGCTGCCCCCGATCGGTCTCGTCGCGTGGGAAGCGGCGCGCGTCGTCGACCACCGGGCGGCGAGTCGCCCCGCGACCGTCGTGGACCGCACCGCGTACCTCGCCGACCGCGCCGCGCACGTCGCGAGCGGCTCCGCGCGGGTCTGACCCCGCGGGGGCCGGTCGGCGCACCGCCGGGTGCCGACCGATCAGAGAGCGCGCAGGATCGCGGCGACGCCGCCCTCGGTGACCGAGAGGCCCACCTCGCCGGCTGCGGCGTGCACCTCGGGCGGACCCTGGTGCATCGCGACCGCGCGACCGCCGTTGCGGATCGCCCACTGCATCATCTCGATGTCGTTGCGGCCGTCGCCCATCACCAGCACGCTTTCGGGTGCGATGCCGAGCCAGCCGCGCACGAGTTCGAGGGCGGTCGACTTGTCCACGCCCTGCGGGGCGATGTCGAGCCACGCGGTCCACCCGATCGCGTACGACACCTGGCTGAGGCCGATGCGCTCGACGAGCTCGAGAAAATCCTGGTCGGTCTGCTCGGGCGCCACCACGACCACCCGGCAGACCGGCTGAAGCGAGAGCTCGGCGAACGACACCTTGTTCGCGCCCTGGAGGTTCCAGTCGTCGAGGTAGTCGGTGAACAGTCGCGAGCCGTCGGGCAGTTCGACGAGGAAGTGCGCATCGGGCAGGTGCTCGCCGAGAAGTGTCAGCACCTCTGTGGGGTCGAACGTCTCGACATGAGCACGCTCGTACACGGCGGCGTCGGCGTCTCCGACCCGGCGCATCACGATCGCACCGTTCGAGCAGACCGCATACTCGGGACGGATGCCGAGGCGATCCATGATGGGGCGGGTGCTGTCCCAGCTGCGACCGGTGGCGAGCATGACCTCGTGGCCGGCAGCCTGAGCTCCGGCCGCCGCCTCGACGACCCCGGGGCTCAGGGTGTCGTCTTCGAGCAGGACCGTGCCGTCGATGTCGAGGGCGATCAGCATGCGCCCCGCGGGCGCCTCATCGGCCAGATCGGCGACCAGGTCGGCCGCCTCCTGCTTCGGCGTGCTCTCGACGACACCGGTATCGGGCAGGGCGGCCTCGTCGGTCACGCGATCGGCTCCATGACCTCGAGACCGCCGAGGTACGGTCGCAGCACCTCGGGCACCGTCACCGACCCGTCGGCGCGCTGGTGCGTCTCGAGCAGGGCCACGATCCAGCGGGTCGTGGCCAGGGTGCCGTTCAGGGTGGCGACCGGCTGCGTCTTGCCGCCGTCCGGGCGGAAACGTGTGTCGAGGCGACGGGCCTGATAAGTCGTGCAGTTCGAGGTGCTGGTGAGCTCGCGGTAGGCGCCCTGCGTGGGCACCCACGCCTCGATGTCGAATTTGCGCGCGGCGCTCGAGCCGAGGTCGCCGGCCGCGACGTCGATCAGCCGGTAGGCGAGACCGAGGTCCTGCAGCATCGCCTCTTGCAGGGCGACGAGGCGCTCGTGCTCGGCCTCGGCGTCGGCCGGGTCGGTGTAGACGAACATCTCGAGCTTGTTGAACTGGTGCACGCGGATGATGCCGCGGGTGTCCTTGCCGTACGAGCCCGCCTCGCTGCGGTAGCAGGTGGACCACCCGGCGTAGCGTTTGGCGCCGCGCTCCAGATCGAGGATCTCGTCCATGTGGTACCCGGCGAGGGGAACCTCGCTCGTTCCCACGAGGTAGAGGTCTTCTTTGTCGAGGTGGTAGACCTCGTCGGCGTGCTGGCCGAGGAACCCGGTGCCGCGCATGACCTCGGGACGCACGAGCGTCGGAGGGATCATCGGGGTGAAACCGGCCTGCAACGCCCGGTCGAGAGCGAGGGTCATGAGCGCGAGCTCGAGACGCGCGCCGATCCCCGTGAGGAAGTAGAAGCGGCTGCCCGAGACCTTCGTGCCGCGCTCCATGTCGATCGCGCCGAGCTTCTCGCCGAGGGCGAGGTGGTCGAGCGGCTCGAAGTCGAAGGCGGGGATCTCGCCGTGGGTGCGGAGCGTGACGAAGTTCTCTTCGCCTCCGGAGGGCACTCCCTCGAGAACGATGTTCTCGATCTTGCCGAGGGCGGCGTCGGCGGCGACCTCGGCCTCGGCGACGGCGTGCTGAGCGGTCTTGACGCGCTCGCTGAGCTCTTTCGCCTCTGCCACGAGCGCGGCCTTCTCGTCTTTCGGTGCCTGCGCGACGCGCTTGCCGTGCGCGTTCTGCGCCGCACGCAGCTCTTCGAAGGCGGTGATGGCGGCGCGGCGGTCGCGGTCGGCGGCGAGGGCCTCGTCCACCGAATCCGGCGACTCCCCGCGGGCGATCTGGGAGCGCTTCACGAGCTCGGGATCTTCACGCAGCAGAGTCAGGTCGATCACGCGTCCATCCTATGGTCGCCGCCGGGGCGGATCCTGCGTCGTCCCGACCACGCGCTGCGGGTGCCGCAGCGCGTGACGACAGGCTCATCTCCGCGGCACATGGGTCTTCGGCATCCCTCCGTCAAGCCCGCCCGGCTAGGGGTGGCGGGACCGAGCACGCACCTATGGTGGATGCCATGGCCGCCCCTGACGAGCCGCGTGACGACGCGGACGCTCCCGAAACAGTCTCCGCCGATGCCCCCGCCGAGGTGAAGGCGGATGCCGCCGCGGCCGAGGGCTCCGACGACCACTTCCACGCCGCGCGCCTGGGCGACGACGTCGGCGACCGTCCACGCAAAGACGCCCCCCACCCGAAGGACGCGGCCGAGCCGGACGACGTCATCCGCCAGCCCGAGGACGTCGCCCCCGACACCTCGGAAGAGACGCCGGGCAAGACCCAGCGCGTCGACGCCGAGGGCGACGAGGCACCCATGGATGCCGAGCCGACCCAGAAGAAGCGCGCCGCCCTCGTCTACAACCCCACCAAGGTCGAACCCGAGACGCTGCGCGCGCGCGTCGCCGAGCTCGCGGTCGCCGCCGACTGGGCCGAGCCTCTGTTCTACGAGACGACGGTCGACGACCTCGGCGACGACGCGACCCGCGCTGCTCTCGACGAGAAGGTGGACGCCGTGCTCGTGGCCGGCGGCGACGGCACGGTGCGCGCGGTGGCCGAGGCTCTGACCTCGACGGGCGTCCCGCTCACGATCATCCCGAGCGGCACGGGGAACCTGCTCGCCCGCAACCTCAACCTCCCGCTGACCGACACCGACGCGATGATCCGCGCGACGTTCGAGGGCGACATCCTCTCCATCGACACCGGCATCGCCCGCATCCGACGCGTCGACGGCGAGGTCGAAGAGCACGGCTTCTCGGTCATGGCCGGCATCGGCCTGGACGCCGCGATGATCCAGAACACGCGTGACGATCTGAAGAAGCAGGTCGGCTGGGTCGCCTATGTCGACGGAGCGGCGCGCTCGCTCGTCTCGGCGAAGCCGTTCCGCGTCATGTACCAGCTGGACGGACACCGCTTGCACTCGGCGAAAGTGCAGAGCGTGCTCTTCGCGAACTGCGGGGCCCTGCAGGGTGGCGTGGCGCTCATCCCCGATGCCTCCGTCGCAGACGGCCGCCTCGACGTGGCGGTCCTCCAGCCGAGCGGTGTGCTGGGCTGGCTGGGCGTGTGGCGCAGCATCGTGTGGGACAACTCGGTGCTGCGCAAATTCCGCGCCGGCCGCCGCGTGCTCGAGCGTCGCAAGGACACCTCGGTGCGCTACCTCCGTGGCACCGGCATCGAACTGGCCACGGCCCCCGCGCAGCCGATCGAGCTGGACGGCGACGAGTTCGGTGAGGCGACGCGCATCTACACCCGCATCATCGCGGGCGGGCTCGTGGTCGCGCTGCCGAAGGGCCACGACACCTCAACGCTCTGACCGGGCGGGGTTCGCGCCAGATCACGTGATCTGGTCGAGCGCACGCGCCACGGCGCGTGGCGTCGGCGACGTCACGTGATCTCGCCGGTTCAGCCGAGCGTCGGGGCGCCAGATCACGTGATCTGGCCGAACGCACGCGCCACGGCGCGTGGCGTCGGCGAGGTCACGTGATCTCGCCGGTTCAGCCGCGCGTCGGGGCGCCAGGTCACGTGATCTCGTTGGTCCAGCCGAGCGGCGGGCGGCGCGATCGCACGGCGGGTGTCAAGCCCGAAGAGCCGGATGCCGCGATCGATAGCGTCGGGGAATGGCTTCGCCCTCGATCGTCTGGTTCCGTGACGACCTGCGCCTGACCGACAACCCGGCGCTCCGCGCGGCCCTCGACCGCGACGAACCGATCATCGCGCTCTACGTGCTGGACGAGGAGTCCGATGGCGTTCGCACGATCGGCGGGGCGGCGCGGTGGTGGCTGCACGGGTCGCTGACGTCGCTCGGCGAGCGCCTCGCGGAACGCGGGAGCACCCTCGTGCTTCGCCGGGGCAAGGCATCCGAGGTCCTCCCGGCCGTGGTCGAAGAGGTCGGAGCCGGCGCGGTGTTCTGGAACCGGCGCTATGGCGGGGTCGAGCGCGAGATCGACGCGGGCCTCAAAGAGAAGCTGCGCGGCGAGGGGGTCGATGTCGCCTCGTTCGCCGCCAACCTGCTGTACGAACCGTGGACGGTGCGTACGCAGTCGGACAAGCCCTACGGCGTCTACAGCCCGTTCGCCCGGGCGGTACAGAAGCTCGCGGCCCCGCGTCCGCCGATGCCCGAGGCACGCAAGGTGCCCGGGGTGTCGGCATCCGTCGACTCCGACGAGCTGTCGTCATGGGGCCTGCTGCCGTCGAAGCCCGACTGGGCCGGAGGTCTGCGCGAGACCTGGGAGCCCGGGGAACCGGCGGCGAAGGCGCGTCTCAAGGAGTTCCTCGACGACGACCTCGGCGACTACTCGAAGTATCGCGACGAGTTCGCGGGCGGCGCCACCTCGAACCTGTCCCCGCGCCTGCGCTGGGGCGAGCTCAGCCCGTACCAGGTGTGGCACGAGACCCTCGAACACAAGGGATCGGGTGAGCATGCGAAAAGCGCGGGCGGCTTCCTGTCCGAGCTGGTGTGGCGGGAGTTCGCCTGGCACGTCACGTTCCACTCGCCCGACATCGCGACGGTGAACTGGCGTCGCAACTTCGACGCCTTCCCCTGGCCGAAGCTGAACCGCTCCCACCTCGAGACCTGGCAGCAGGGCAAGACGGGGGTGGCCGTGGTCGATGCCGGGATGCGCCAGCTCTGGCACACCGGCGTCATGCACAATCGCGTGCGCATGGTCACGGCATCCTTCCTCATCAAGAACCTGCTGATCGACTGGCGACACGGCGAGCAGTGGTTCTGGGACTGCCTGGTCGATGCGGATGCCGCGAGCAACCCCTTCAATTGGCAGTGGGTCGCGGGAAGCGGAGCGGATGCCGCCCCGTACTTCCGCGTGTTCAACCCCGAGACACAGCGCAAGAAGTTCGACGCGCACGATCAGTACGTGCGCGAGTGGGCACCCGAATACCTGGACGAGAACCCGCCGGAGCCGATGGTCGACCTCGGCGAAACGCGCAAACGCGCGCTCGACGCGTACGCCCAGGTGCGGCACGGGAGCTGACACCCGGGGTCTCGTCCGGCCGGGCGCCGTTCCGCGCGGCTCGCCACCGATGAGTGCCCGTGCGCCGACCGAGGTCGAATCGATCCGTGCCAGGTGAACCCCCGCTCACCTAGCCGAGGCAGAGGCGGAAGCAGTTTTCATGGAGTGCCGGGGAGCCGGCATCCGGGTACGCGAAAGGGACGCCGCCTCTCGGCGACGCCCCTCTCGGAACGACTGTCAGTTGACGCGCTGCTCGTCGGCCTGGTCTTCGTCGTCATCGCCCGGGATGAAGACGTCAACCACGGTCACGTTGATCTCGGCGACCTTCATACCCACGAGCTCGGTGATGGCCTGGTGGACGGCCGCGCGCACGTCCGATGCCACACGCTGCAGCTGCTCGGGGTAGTCGACCTGGATCGAGATGTCGGCGGCGACCTCGGTCTCGCCGACCTCGACGCTCACGCCCTGGGCGTGGTCTTTGGCGCCGACCGCCTGGCGGATGTTGCCGATGACGCGAGCGGCACCGCCGCCGAGGGCGTGGACGCCGGGAACCTGGGCCGCGGCGATGCCGGCGACCTTGGCGACGACGGCGTCGACGATGACGGTCGAGCCGCCGTCCTTGTGGGCGGGGGTGGTCGTGGCGGGGGTGGTCGTGGCGGTGGTGGTGTTCTCGGCCATGTTCGCTTCCTTCCGTCGTTCCGGGACCGTGTGTCCCGCGATGTCATAGATGAGACGCGGCGGGCCGCGCATTCGTCACGCCTTTTTTCTGAGAGAAGGCTGAGGATGGATGCCGTTCCCCCGGCCTTCACGACACGGCGCCTCTGCGGGGCTCCGCACTGACACGGAGGAATATCGGATGCCGTCGCCGCGTTGCCCTGAAGGTGAACGACGCGATCCCCTCCCTCTCCGTTCTCGACCTCGTACCCGTGCGGCACGGGCAGACCAGTGCCCAAGCGGTGAGTGCGGCGCTCGACCTCGTCGAACGCGCCGACCGTCTCGGCTATCGCCGCTACTGGTTCGCCGAGCACCACAACATGCCCTCCGTGGCATCCACCACTCCCCCGGTGCTGATCGCCGCGGCAGCCGCGCGCACCTCGCGCATCCGCGTCGGCTCGGGCGGCGTGATGCTGCCCAACCACTCGCCCCTCATCGTCGCGGAGCAGTTCGCCGCCCTCGAGGCCCTGGCCCCGGGCCGCATCGATCTCGGCATCGGCCGCGCCCCCGGCAGCGACCCCGTCATCACTCAGCTGCTGAACCGCTCGGGTACCACGAGCGACGTCTCGCGCTTCCCCGACCACGTCACCGACATCATGGCGCTCACCTCCCCCGAGGGCGCCACCGTTCGTTTCACCTCGGGCACCGAGTATCAGGTGAAGGCCACGCCCGCGGCATCCGGAATCCCCCAGGTCTGGCTGCTCGGATCGAGCGACTACTCCGCGCAGCTCGCAGCGAGCTTCGGTCTGCCGTACGTCTTCGCCAACCACTTCGCGGGCGAGGGCCTCGAACACGCTCTGCAGCTCTACCGCGACCAGTTCGTGCCGAACGAGTCGGGTGAGGGCCCCCGCACCTTCGTCACCGCGAACGTCGTCGCCGCTCCCACCTCGGAGGAGGCCGAGGAGCGCGCGATCCCGCAGCTGCGGATGATGGCACGCCTGCGCACCAATCGCCCCCTCACGCCGCTCAAGACGATCGAGGCCGCCAAGGCCAACCCGTTCGACGCGATGACCGAGTCGATCATGGCCTCGACCCGGCAGAAGTGGTTCGTCGGCACGGGCGACGACGTGCGCTCGCAGCTCAGCGCCTTCGCCGCACAGCACGGGGTCGACGAGATCATGGTGTCGCCCGTGGCGGGCGCGTACGAGGGCGAGACGTCCGAGGGCCGCGCGCAGACGCTCGAGCTGATCGCGGCTCCCGCGACCGTCGCGGCCTGACCCGCGGCGGGACGGGCCGTCCGGCGGAGGTCGTCGGCGACACGTCGAATCATGGCGTCTGGAAACGGCATGTCGAGCGGGAGATCCGCACGGCGGCCCGCGGGCGGCGGCCCGAAGGCGGCGGCCCGGCGGCGGCTGTAGAACCGGCGCGGGCGTCGGCGGGACGGGCCGTCCGGCGGAGGCCGCCGAAGACACCCCGAGTCACGGCGTCTGGAAACGGCATGTCGAACATCAAGTCCGCACGACGGCCCGGGGGGAGGCGGCCCGGCGGCAGCTGCAGAACCGGCGCGGGCCGCAGCGGGACGAGCCGTCCGGCGGAGGTCGTCGACGACACGCCGAGTCACGGCATCCGGGAACGGCGTGTCGAGAACGACGTCCGCACGACGGCCCGGGGCGGCGGCCCGGCGGCAGCTGCAGAACCGGCGCGGGCCGCGGCGGGACGGGCCGTCCGGCGGAGGTCGTCGACGACACGCCGAGTCACGGCATCCGGAAACGGCATGTCGAACATCAAGTCCGCACGACGGCCCGGGGCGGCGGCCCGGCCCGTCCGGCGGAGGTCGTCGACGACACGCCGAGTCACGGCATCCGGGAACGGCGTGTCGAGAACGACGTCCGCACGACGGCCCGGGGCGGCGGCCCGGCGGCAGCTGCAGAACCGGCGCGGGCCGCGGCGGGACGGGCCGTCCGGCGGAGGTCGTCGACGACACGCCGAGTCACGGCATCCGGAAACGGCATGTCGAACATCAAGTCCGCACGACGGCCCGGGGCGGCGGCCCGGCCCGTCCGGCGGAGGTCGTCGACGACACGCCGAGTCACGGCATCCGGGAACGGCGTGTCGAGAACGACGTCCGCACGACGGCCCGGGGCGGCGGCCCGGCGGCAGCTGCAGAACCGGCGCGGGCCGCGGCGGGACGGGCCGTCCGGCGGAGGTCGTCGACGACACGCCGAGTCACGGCATCCGGAGACGGCGTGTCGAACGACAAGTCCGCACGGCGGCCCGGGGGCGGCGGCCCGGGGCGGCGGCGTCCCGGCGGCGGCTGCAGAACCGGCGCGGGCCGCGGCGGGACGGGCCGTCCGGCGGAGGTCGTCGACGACACCCCGACTCACGGCATCCGGAAACGGCGTGTCGAACATGACGTCCGCACGACGGCCCGGGGCGGCGGCCCGCGGGCGGTGTCCCGGCGGCGGCGGCAGAACCCGGCGTGGGCCTCGGCGGGACGGGCCGTCCGGAGGAGGCCGCCGACGACACGCCGAGTCACGGCATCCGGAGACGGCATGTCGAACACGACATCCGCACGACGGCCCGGGGGCGGCGTTCCGGCGGCAGCGGCAGAACCGGGGTCAGGCCTCGGGCTCGCCGCTCAGCAGGCCGCGCAGCCAGTCGCGCGCCTCGACGAACACGTCGTCGCTGTAGCGCTGCGGGTAGCGGACGATCGCCCGGTCGGCGCGGGCGTACGACCCGAGGAAGATCACCTTGGGGCTGAAACGGCGAAGACCCAGCAGCGCATCGGCCATGCGTTCGTCGAGCACGTGGCCATCGGCGTCGATCACGAAGCGGTAGCGGCCGAGGGCGTCGCCGATGGGGCGGGATGCCAACAGGCTCAGGTTGATCCCGCGCGTGGCGAACTGCTCGAGCAGCTCGAGCAGGGCACCCGGGTGATCCTCGGGCAGCTCGACGATCAGCGACGTCTTGTCGGCGCCCGTGGGAGGCGCGGGGGCGACGGTGCGGCTCACGAGCACGAAGCGCGTCACCGCGTTCGGGTTGTCGCCGATGCTCTCGGCGAGCACCGTCACGTCGTGGTGGGCGACGATTCCGGGAGCGGCGATGGCCGCGTCGGCGGCGCTCGTGCCGTCGAGGACGCCGAGGGCGCTCGCGACGTTGCTCTCGGCCGGCAGGTGCGCGTGCGCGGGCACGTTCTCGCTCAGCCACTTGAGGCACTGCGCGTAGGCCACGGGATGCGCGGCGATCAGCGATACGTCGTCCAGAGTCGTTCCGGGGCGTGCGACGAGCACGAAGTTCACCGGCACGAGGTACTCGCCCACGATGCGCAGTCCGGGCACGGTGGCCAGGGCATCTTGCGCGGTGGAGACGCCGCCGTCGACGGAGTTCTCGATCGCGATCATCGCGGCATCCGAACGGCCCTCGACCACATCGGCGAGTGCTTCGCCGACGTTACGGACGGGCCGCCAGATCTGGTCGCGCGCCTCGGGAACCTGGGCGAGGGCGGCCTCGGTGAAGGTTCCGGCCGGCCCCAGGTAGCTATAGGTACGGCGGGCGGGCGCGGAGTCTGTGTCGGGCAGCACCGGCTCAGCCTAGCCGCGTCACGCAGGCCGCTCACCGACGGATTCGCTCGGAATGCGTCACGACGTGTGCGCATGTCGGATGCAGCGGGCAGACTGGACGTATGAGCAGTCGCGCAGGGCAGCCCGCAGAGGCATCCGATCTCATCGACATCGACGAACTGATCGCGGCGTACTACGACCGCAAGCCGGATGCCGCGGTGCCCGAGCAGCGAGTCGCCTTCGGCACCAGCGGTCACCGCGGGTCGTCGCTGAGCACGAGCTTCAACGAGGACCACATCCTCGCCACGACCCAGGCGATCGTCGACTACCGCGCCGCACAGGGCATCACCGGTCCGCTCTTCCTCGGCCGCGACACCCACGGGCTGTCGCTGCCCGCCGAACGCAGCGCCATCGAGGTGCTGGTCGCCAACGGCGTCGACGTGCGCGTCGACTCGCGCGATGCCTGGGTGCCGACGCCTGCTCTCAGCCACGCGATCCTCACGTACAACCGTGACCTGGCCGCCGACGACCCGGGCCGTTCCGACGGCATCGTCGTCACGCCCTCGCACAACCCGCCCCGCGACGGCGGCTTCAAGTACAACCCGCCGCACGGCGGCCCCGCCGACACCGACGCCACCGGTTGGATCGCCGACCGCGCGAACGAGCTCATTGCCGCGGGCCTCGAGGGCGTGAAGCGCACGCGTCACGCCGACATCGATCTCGACGGCTTGGGCCAGTACGACTTCCGGGACGCGTATGTGCGCGATCTGGCATCCATCATCGACGTCGATGCCATCAAGAGCGCCGGCGTCCGCATCGGTGCCGACCCGCTGGGCGGCGCGTCGGTGGAGTACTGGGCACTCATCGCCGAGGTGTACGGGCTCGACCTGATCGTGGTGAACCCCGAGGTCGACCCGACCTGGAAGTTCATGACCCTCGACTGGGACGAGAAGATCCGCATGGATCCCTCGTCTCCCTCGGCCATGGCGTCGCTGGTCGCCGCGCGTGACGAGTACGACATCCTCACGGGCAACGACGCCGATGCCGACCGCCACGGAATCGTCACCCCCGACGCCGGGCTGATGAACCCCAACCACTACCTCGCGGTCGCCATCGATTACCTGTTCTCGCACCGCCCGAACTGGCCGGTCGACGCCGCCGTGGGCAAGACGCTCGTGTCGTCGATGATCATCGACCGCGTCGCCGCCTCACTCGGCAAGACGCTGCTCGAGGTCCCGGTGGGGTTCAAATGGTTCGTGCCCGGTCTGCTCGACGGTTCCGTCGCGTTCGGTGGCGAGGAATCGGCCGGAGCGTCGTTCCTGCGCAAGGATGGAACCGTCTGGACCACCGACAAGGACGGCATCCTGCTCTGCCTGCTGGCCGCCGAGATCCTCGCCGTCACCGGCAAGACTCCCTCGCAGCGCTACGCGGAGCTCGAGAGCGAGTTCGGCGCCTCGGCGTACCAGCGCGTCGATGCCCCGGCTTCGCCCGCGCAGAAGTCGGCTCTGTCGAAGCTGTCTCCGGATGCCGTGACCGCCACCGAGCTCGCGGGTGAGCCGATCACCGCGAAGCTCTCGCACGCGCCCGGCAACGGCGCGGCGATCGGCGGGCTCAAGGTGCAGACCGAGTCGGCGTGGTTCGCCGCCCGCCCCTCGGGCACCGAAGACGTCTACAAGCTGTACGCCGAGTCGCTCCGCGGCGAAGAGCACCTGCGCGCGGTGCAGGAAGAGGCGCGGGCCGTCGTCTCGGCGGCACTCGGCCAGGCCTGAGTCTTTCGCAGCCGGAAGCGGCGTCGCCCCGAGGGGTGGCGCCGCTTTCGCGTGTGGCGCGTCGCCGGGCGAGCCGCCGTGCGGAGTCGGTCGGTACCGTCGGGCGGAGTCGGCCGGGAAACGCCGGGATGTTGAGGCCCGTAGCCGGCGTGTCCAGCACGCACTCCGCACCACGGTACGCGCGGTGCCCGCCCGCGGACTGCGTCGTCGGGCGGACTCGGTCGGCGCCGTCGGGCGGAGCCGGTCGGTACCTTCGGGCGGAGCCGGAGGGAAAACGCCGGGATGCCGAGGCGCGTAGCCGGCGTGTCCGGCACGCACTCCGCACGACGGTACGCGCGCGGGCCGAACCGGGGCGACGAGACGACGAGCCGACGAGTTCAGGCGGAACGCCGGGAACGCCGCGACCCCGACGCTCTCGAGAACGTCGGGGCCGTGGCATCCGGGGCCGGAGCCGGGGTCAGGCGGGCGCGAAGGTCTTCGCGTCGATGACGAAGCGGTAGCGCACGTCGCTCTTGAGCACGCGCTCGTAGGCCTCGTTGATCTGGTCGGCCGAGATGAGCTCGGTCTCGGGCGCGATGCCGTTCTCGGCGCAGAAGTCGAGCATCTCCTGGGTCTCGCGGATGCCGCCGATCGACGAACCGGCGAACGAGCGACGGTTCGTGAACAGGGTGAAGACCTGGATGGGCAGCGGCTCCGGCGGGGCGCCGACGTTGACCATCGTGCCGTTGAGCGCGAGCAGGCCGAGGTACTGCTTGAGGTCGAGCGGGGCACTGACGGTGTTGATGATGAGGTCGAAGGTCTTCTTCAGCTTCTCGAAGGTCTCGTCGTCCTTCGTCGCGTAGTAGTGGTCGGCGCCCATCTTGAGGCCGTCGTCCTTCTTGCTGAGCGTCTGCGAGAGCACGGTGACCTCGGCGCCCATGGCGTGGGCGATCTTGACGGCCATGTGACCGAGACCGCCGAGACCGACGACGGCGACCTTCTTGCCGGGGCCCGCGTTCCAGTGGTTCAGGGGCGAGTAGGTCGTGATGCCGGCGCACAGCAGCGGGGCGGCCTTGTCGTAGGGGATCGACTCGGGAACGCGCAACACGAAGTGCTCGTCGACGACGATCTTCTCGCTGTAGCCGCCCTGGGTGATCGTGCCGTCGACGTCCTTGGCCCCGTAGGTGCCGATGTTGCCCTTCTCGCAGTACTGCTCCTCGCCCGCGAGGCAGTTCTCGCATTCGCGGCACGAGTTGACCATGCAGCCGACGCCGACGCGGTCGCCGACCTTGTGGCTGGTGACCTCGGAACCGACCTCGGCGACCGTGCCGACGATCTCGTGGCCCACGGTCAGCGGGTAGGGGACGTTGCCCCACTCGCCGCGGATGGTGTGGATGTCGGAGTGGCAGATGCCGGCGTAGGCGATGTCGATCAGGACGTCCTTCGGGCCGACGTCACGACGCTCGATGGTCGTGGGCTCGAGGGGCGAGGTCGCGGACGACGCCGCGTAGGCATTGACGTGCATGGTTCTCCTCAGGAGGGTCGATGCGGATGCATCCATCCTCCCCCGGGTCGGGGCCGCACGGCTCGGGGTTGCACGGATGTGCGCGAAGGGGAAGGGATGCCGGCACCCCGGCCCCTCGGCGACGCCGAAGGCCGTGCCGGTCGCGGGGAGGCGACCGACACGGCCTTCGGTTTCAGAGAGTCACACGCGAGAGCGGCGACGCCGCAGCACGACCGCCCCGGCTCCGAGCAGGAGCAGGACGAGCGCGCCGATGCTCAGGACGAGCACGCCTTCGGTGTTCTGGCCGGTGGTGGCCAGGTCGCGCCCGTTCGCCGCAGAGCCCGCTCCGGTGTTTGCGGAGCTCGCCGGCGAGCCGTCACCGGCTCCGGCCCCCGGTCCGGTGGAGCCGGTACCGGCGCCCGGGGTTCCCGATCCGCCGTCCGTTCCGCCGCCCGTCCCCGGGTCGGACACCGCCGCCGTGGGGACGACCGCCGCCGATCGAGCGGTGCCCGCCGCGAAGCCGGCCGCCGTCGCGGTCGCCTCGACGGTGATCTGACGCCCCTCGTCGGCCGCCGTCAGCGCGTAGCTGTCGGCGGTGGCACCGTCGATGGCGACGCCGTCGCGCATCCACGAGTACGCCGCGGCCGCCTCGGCCGGATCGGTCACGACCGTCGCCCGCAGGGTGGAGCCCACGCGGGGCTCGCCCGTCACGGTGACGCTGGTGACGCCGACGGTCCGGTTCACGGTGACCGAGTAGGTGCGCGAGGTGCCGTCGGGGGCCGTGACCTGCACGGTTCCGACGCCGCCGGTCGCGGCGAGCGCCGCCAGCCGTGCCGTGTCGGCCGACTCGGACGCACCGGGCTGGATGATGACGACGCTCGCGTCCTCGTCGACGGCCAGGGCGTGCAGGGCCGGCCAGGTCGCACCCGTCGACGAGACGGTGTAATCGAGCACGTCGGGGGCGAACCCCTCGACCGGCGTGTCACCTACGGTGAGGCGGGCGAGATCGGCGATACCCGCGGGAGCCGGGGCCGCCGCGAAGATCTCGACCTCGGACACGATCATGTGCGTCTGCGAACGGGCGTTCATGACCACGCGGACCTCGTCGGCAGCGCCGGCGACCGGCACATCGACCTTCGGCGCACCGCTCGAGGGGGTGGGCACGGTCACCAGGTCTCCCTGGATCCAGTCCCCGCCGCTCACGCGACGGTCCACCCGCAGGGTCGCGGGCCAGCTCATGGTGTTGCCGTCGCGGTAGAACTGCACGGCGACGTGGGTGAGCGTCTCGCGCTGCTTCAGCGCGTAGCTCAGCGTGTCCTGCTCGTTCTTCGTGCCCGAACGCCAGTTCGACCACCCCTTGTCTGTGGAGCTGCCATTGATGGTGTTGCCCACCCCGTACTGGGAGCTCTCGGTGAAGGTCGCCGACGGCTGGCTCTGCGGGGCGACGTTGCGCTCCGACGCCGCGGTGACGATCACCGTCAGGCGCGCGTCGAGCTTCTCGCCGCTGGGCCCGGTGGCCACGCCCGTCACGCCGACGGTCCCCGTCTGGGCGAAGGAGGCGTCGGTGAGTCCGTCCCAGCTCCACTGGACCGGCACCCAGAAGCCCGAGCCCGAGGGGCTCAGCTCCGCCTGCACGCTGCCGTCGGCCTGGCTCCGCACCACGTCGAGCGCGCTCCCGGCGGGAACGGTGACGGATGCCGGCCGCGTGGCGGTGTAGGGCCCCACCTCGACGGTGGCCGTGGCCTCGAAGGCGTTGCCGAACAGGTCGGTGCCGGTCCCTCGCACCTGGACCGTTCCGACGCGCGAGAAGTCCACCCCATCGAGCTGCCAGCTCACCACGGCGCTGCGAAGGGTACGACCGGCGTAACGGAGGTCGACGGTGCTCGGGAGCGTCGGGCTCACGCCCACGGCGGTCGCCACCGTCACCGGCTCCGCCCCGACGACCGAGGTCCCGGCGATGCGCCACTGCTGGTTGCCGCCGCCGTTCGAGGTCCACAGTCCGACGGACGCGCCGGGGGTGGTGCTCGCTCCGTTGACGTCGAGGACGCGCTCGGCTGCGACGTTCAGTATCGAGTAGTAGGTGCCGTCGGTCGTCGACGCCATCCACTGCAGTGCGGGGTTCGACGCGGCCGCGGCCGGATCGGCATCCACCAGGGCGGTGCTGGTGCCGCTCGAGGCGAGGAACTTCCCCGTCCCGTTCTGCAGGGTGAACCGGTGTCGGTTGGTGCCCTTGCCGTCGATCGTGCGAACGGTCCACGACTGGGCGCGGGCGGTGTCGGCCGTGGTGGCGGGGGTCCGTACGGCGAGCGTCGAGCCGCCGTCGAGGGCGAGTCCACTCTGCAGGCCCGACAGCTGCACCGTCTGACCGTCTCGGAACGCGGCGGCGTCGGGAGAGACTCCCGAGACGCCGTCGATCTCGAACGTCACGACCGACTTCGCGGGGATGGTGAGCGTCGCGGTGCGGGATGCCGCGTCGACGGCGACCGGCTGCCCCGTCTTCAACGCGTTGACCGACGGCGCGTCGGCCGTCGACTGCGTCGTGACGATCGGGGTCACGGTCGCACCGGGGGCGACGGTACCGAAATCGCGCAGGTCGATCTGCACGGTGCGCTCGGCGGCCTCGGCGTTGACGTGGACGATCGTCGCGCCCTGTCCGTCGGCGTCGATCGCCGCGGTCGACTGCGCGTTGTCGGTGGCCATGAGGTGGTCACCGGGCGCGATGTAGTGCGTGAAGTTGCGCACCGTGTTGAACTTCTCGTTCGTCAGCACCCGGCACGAGGGGTCGGCGTCGCCGTCCTTCAGTCGACGCTCCGACTGCCCCTGCGCGTTGCAGTCGAAGTCGATGAAGACGCTGCCCCAGTTGAGCTTCTCGACCTTCTCCATGTTGTAGAGGTCTTCGACGGGCTGCCAGAACACCCAGGCGTCGGGCTCGAGCTCGCGCAGGTCACCCACGATGTGCTGGGCCATGCCGAGACCGTTCTCGATGTCGTCGGTGACGAAGCCCTTGTCCTGGGCGGTCCAGTTGCCCTCGACCTCGCTCATCCACAGCGGCTTGTCCGCGGCCTTGGCGATGTCGCGCACGACCTGTCGACCGTCGGTGCCGTAGGTGTGCACGTTCAGCTGGTCGACCTGGCTCTTGGACTGCGCCGACCAGGTGTTCCAGTTGGTCGCGAAGATCCCGGGGTTGGTCTCGTCCATCGCCGAGATGACGGCGTCGGTGGTGGTGCTCGACTGCCCGAGGCGGGCCGCGAGGGCCTTGACCATGGCATCCTGCGCCTGAGGCCCGATGTGGGCGCCCTCCTGGCGCCCACCGGTCGGCCAGGTCGCGCCGTCGGGGATCTGGGTCTGCCAGTAGTTCGTGTTCGGCTCGTTGAACGGGTCGATGGTGTCGAACGTGATGCCGTGGGCCTTTTCGAGCTCGTCCACGACGTTCACGAGGTAGCCGGCGAACTTGTCCATGTCGGCGGTGGCGAGCTGCTCGCTCGTGGCGTTGTTGATGCCGCCCGAGGCGTATCCGCTCTGCGTGAGGAAGTACGGCGGGGAGTTGCTGAAGGCCTCCCAGTGGGTGATCTTACCTTTCAGGGCGTCGAGCCACCACCGCTGGGCGGAGTCCTTGGTGAAGTCGTAGGCGGCGGGGTCGTCGGGGTTCCAGGCCGCCTTGTAGCGCTCGCGATCGGCGTAGTTCGACGTGATCGCACCCTCGGCATCGGTCGCCTTCAGGTCGGGGTTCCAGAAACCGGGCACCGCGCCGCCGGGGCGGAGGTACGACGGGACGTCGGAGGCGTTGCCGCCGCCGATGTTGTAGCGCGCGATGTTGAGGTTCAGCCCGTCGTCGCCGAAGACGGCGTCGAAGAGTTTCTGGCGGACGTCGGCCGGGTAGTTGCCGGTCGCGTTGGCGAACCACACCAGGCTCGTGCCCCACCCTTCGAACGGCTTCTCGGAGGCGGTGGCGGGGTTGGGGGTGATGCGCACGGGGGCGGCGGCGGCCGCCTCGGCGGGCGGAGGTGCCACGGCGGCCGTGGCGGTGATCGCGCCGGCGGCCAGCGCCACGGCACAGGTCATCGACAACAGTCGAGCTGACTTCATCGTCATTCCGATCCGGCCGCAGCGGTGCGACCTCAGGTGGGGGGTGTTGACGTCAACATGTTGACGTCAACACCGAGCCTAAGGGAGCGCTATGGATGACCGCAACGGGTGCGCGGAATGTGTCGCCCGGCGCGGCCGCACCCGATCGCGCGAGTCAGGGGCGCGGGCCGGAACTGGCGCGAACCACCAGCGACGTGGGCACCAGGGTGCGGGTGTGCTCGCCCGCGTCGCCCTCGATGTCGGCGATGAGGGCGCTCATCGCCTCTTCGCCGACGCGTTCGAAACGCTGGCGCACGGTCGTCAGCGGCGGCCAGAAGTTCGCCGATTCCGGCATGTCGTCGAAGCCGACCACGCTGACCTCGCGTGGCACGTCGCGTCCCGCTTCGTGCAGCGCGCGGATGACGCCGAGCGCCATCTGATCGTTCGCGGCGAAGACGGCGGTGACGGCCGGATCCTCCGCGAGCTCCCGCCCGATGCGATGCCCCGACTCGGCCGTCCAGTCGCCGATCTGCACCTCGGGCACACGGCATCCGCGATCCTCGAGGGCCGAACGCCATGCGTCGCGGCGACGTTCCGCGGCGAACGACTCGGGCGGTCCCGACACGTGCCACACGCTCTCATGCCCCAGATCGAGCAGGTGCTCGGTGGCCAGGCGTGCGCCCTGGGCCTGATCGTTGTCGACGACGGCGTAGGGGTAGTCGGCGCTCGAATCCACGACGACGACCGGCAGCCCCGTCGGCAGCGAGAGCTCGTTCTCGCCGAGCCGGTGGGTCTCGATCAAGATCACGATTCCGTCGACCGCGTGCTCGTGAAGGCGCAGGAACGCCCCCGACACATCGGACTGAGACGCCGACTGCACGGTGATGAGGGTGATGGAGTATCCGGATGCCGCGGCCATCGACGCCAACGCGTCGAGGGTGCGCGTGTTGCCGTACGAGCTCAGCGAGAACATGATCACGCCGATGCTGCGGAAGCGCCCCGAACGCAGCGCGCGGGCGGCGCTGTTCGGGCGGTACCCCAGGGTCGACATCGCATCGAGCACGCGCTGGCGCGTCTCGGGGTCGACGTTGGTGCGGCCATTGGCGACGCGCGAGACGGTCTGACCCGACACCCCCGCGGCTGCCGCCACGTCGGCCATCGACACCTCGCGCCGCCGCTCGCGTGTCGGGATCGCGGTCGACGTCGTCGTCGTCTCGCTCATGCAGGCTCCCTCGGAATGTTGACGTTGACACACTAGCGGTGTCGAGTTATGTTTACGTCAACATCTCGGCCACCCGACCGAAATGCGCACCAACGAAGAGGCACTGGACGATGACGACCACCGCGGCACCCCCGCCCGCCCTGCGCACCCCCCGGCGCAAGCGGCGCACCCGAATCGACGACCGCGGCTGGCTGTTCGTCCTCCCGTTCGCCCTGGTCTTCGCGCTCGTCTTTCTCGCACCGCTGGCGTACTCGGTGTACCTCAGCCTGTTCCGCGACCAGCTGATCGGCGGCAACGCCTTCGTGGGGCTCGACAACTACATCGCCGCCTTCGGCGACGCGAAGTTCTGGGACGGCTTCGGACGCGTCCTGCTCTTCCTCGTGGTGCAGGTGCCGATCATGCTGCTGCTCGCGCTCGGTGCGGCCCTCGCCATCGACAGCGCGCGCCTCCACGCCGCCGGCTTCTACCGCATGGTGATCTTCCTGCCCTACGCGGTGCCCGCCGTCGTGGCCGTACTCATGTGGGGCTACATCTACGGCGACCAGTTCGGTCTGACCCGCAACCTGAACGACCTCCTCGGCGGACAGGTCGTGCAGCCATTCCTGCCGGAGTGGATGCTGCTGTCGATCGGCAACATCGTCACCTGGCAGTTTGTCGGCTACAACATGCTCATCTTCTACTCCTCGTTGAAGACCATTCCGAACGAGCTGTACGAAGCGGCATCCATCGACGGAGCGGGTGCGTGGCGCACGATCTTCTCGATCAAGATCCCCGCCGTCCGCGGCGCCGTGGTGATCGCGACGATCTTCTCGATCATCGGCAGCTTCCAGCTCTTCAACGAACCGAACATCCTCAAGCCCCTGGCACCCAACGTGATCTCGACGTTCTTCACGCCGAACATGTACGCCTACAACCTCTCGTTCGCCGGCCAGCAGTACAACTACGCGGCCACGATCGCCATCATCATGGGCGTCATCACCGCCGTCATCGCTTACGTCGTGCAGCTGCGCGGCTCCCGTCAGGAGGCGCGATGACCACCGCGACCGCACCCCGTACCGACACCGTGGCCGTGACCACTTCCCGCCAGGGCACGCGCCGCCGCTTCGCGCGCAGCTCCCCCACGCACAGCAAGAAGTCCGTGGTCCTCAGCATCGTCATGGCGCTTTACCTGCTGTACACGCTCGTGCCCCTGGCGTGGCTGCTCATCAACTCCACCAAGACCCAGCCCGAGCTCTTCTCGACGTTCGGCCTGTGGTTCGGCAGCGACTTCGCCCTCGGCGACAACATCGTGCAGACCCTGACCTACCGCGACGGGATCTTCCTGCGCTGGCTCGGCAACACGCTGCTCTACGTCGTCGTCGGCGCGGGTGGCGCGACCCTGCTCGCCACCCTCGCGGGCTACGGCCTGGCGAAGTACAACTTCCGCGGCCGCAAGGCGGTCTTCGCCGTCGTCCTGGGTGCGATCGCCGTTCCGGGTACCGCTCTGGCGGTGCCGACGTTCCTGCTGTTCAGCCAGCTGGGCATCACGAACACCCCGTGGGCCATCATCATCCCCTCGCTCATCAGCCCCTTCGGTCTCTACCTGATCTGGGTCTATGCGACGGATGCCATCCCCACCGAGCTGCTCGAAGCCGCCCGCATGGACGGGGCGGGCGAGTTCCGCACCTTCTTCACCATCTCGATCCGCCTGCTCACCCCGGGAATCGTCACGGTGCTGCTGTTCGCGGTCGTGGCGACGTGGAACAACTACTTCCTCCCGCTGATCATGCTGAGCGACCCCGCCTGGTACCCGCTCACGGTCGGCCTCAACCAGTGGAACGCGCAGGCGACCGGCGTCGCCGCGCAGCCCATCTACAACCTCGTGATCACCGGATCGCTGCTCTCGATCATCCCGATCGTCGCGGCCTTCCTGCTGCTCCAGCGCTTCTGGCAGTCGGGTCTGACCGCCGGCAGCGTCAAGGAGTGATCACCCCCAGCTCCCCCTGACCGGGGTATCCCCCCGGATGACCCGCAACACCACACCACCGGAGCGTCCTGCCCCGGAACACACAACACCCCCGGGGCCTCGGCCCCGAATCCACAACAACGAAGTGAAGGAACCGATGACATTCATGCGCAAGAGCACCGCCGCTCGGCGGGCCGTCTTCGCCGTCGCCGCCACCGCCCTGACGGTCGGCGCGCTGACCGCGTGCTCGGGCGGTAACGCCGGCGGTGCTGCCGGCGGATCGGCCGACGACATCGAGAAGGCCCTCGAGGCCGGCGGCGAGATCACGTACTGGTCCTGGACCCCCTCGGCCGAGGCGCAGGTCAAGGCCTTCGAGGCGAAGTACCCCAAGGTCAAGGTCAACTACGTCAACGCCGGCACGAACACCGAGGAGTACACCAAGCTCCAGAACGCCATCAAGGCGGGCTCGGGCGCTCCCGACGTCGTGCAGATCGAGTACTACGCCTTCCCGCAGTTCGCGCTCTCGGACTCGCTGGTCGACCTGTCGTCGTACGGCTTCGCCGACCTCAAGGGCGACTACGCGACCGGCCCGTGGGGCTCGGTCAACTTCGACGGGAAGCTGTACGGCCTGCCGCAGGACTCGGGCCCCATGGCCCTCTTCTACAACAAGTCGGTCTTCGACCAGTACGGCATCGCCGTCCCCACCACGTGGGACGAGTACGTCGCCGCGGGCGAGAAGCTGCACGCCGCCGACCCGACGAAGTACATCACCGCCGACAACGGCGACTCGGGCTTCACGACCAGCATGATCTGGCAGGCCGGCGGCACGCCCTTCAAGACCTCGGGCACCGACGTCACCATCGACCTGCAGGACGAGGGCTCGAAGAAGTTCGCCGACAACTGGAACCGTCTCATCGAAGGCGGCCTGATCTCCAACACCCCCAGCTGGAGCGACGAGTGGTTCAAGGGCCTCGGTGACGGTTCGATCGCCTCTCTCGTGATCGGCGCCTGGATGCCCGGCGTCCTGGAGTCCTCGGTCAAGGACGGCTCGGGCAAGTGGGCCGTGGCCCCCATCCCCACCTACGACGGCAAGGCCGTGACGGCGGAGAACGGCGGCGGCGGCCAGGCCGTGACCAAGCAGAGCAAGAACCCCGCCCTCGCGGCCGGCTTCCTCAAGTGGCTCAACAACGACGACGAGAGCCTGAAGATCTTCGCCGAGTCGGGTGGCTTCCCCTCGACCACCGCGCAGCTGAGCGACCCCGCCTTCGTCGACAAGAAGTCGGACTACTTCGGCGGCCAGCAGATCAACCAGGTGCTGACGCAGGCCTCGAGCGAGGTCCGCGAGGGCTGGAGCTACCTGCCCTTCCAGGTGTACGCCAACAGCATCTACGGCGACACCGTGGGCCAGGCCTACTCGAAGAAGAGCGACCTGAACGCGGGCCTCACCGCGTGGCAGGACCAGCTCGTCCAGTACGGCAACGACCAGGGCTTCTCGGTCAACAAGTAAGCAGTTCCCCGGGGGCGGGTCCGCGTGCACGCATGCGGCCCGCCCCTTCCCTTCCCTCGCCAGGAGAGACCCGAATGACCTCCCCCACCCGTATCGTCGTGGACCGCACCGCCGTCGGAGCCGACGTCCCCCGCCGCCTGTTCGGCTCGTTCGTCGAGCACATGGGCCGTTGCGTGTACGACGGCATCCACTCCCCCGGGCACGACACCGCCGACGGCCAGGGCTTCCGCGCCGACGTGCTCGAGCTCGTGCGCGAGCTGGGCGCCACCGTCGTGCGCTACCCCGGCGGCAACTTCGTGTCGGGCTACCGCTGGGAGGACGGTGTGGGCCCGCGCGAAGAGCGTCCGGTTCGGCTGGATGCCGCGTGGCACAGCACCGAGACCAATCAGGTGGGCCTGCACGAGTTCGCCGAGTGGGCGGATGCCGCGGGCCTGGAGGTCATGGAGGCGGTCAACCTCGGCACGCGCGGCGTGGCCGAGGCCGCCGACCTGCTCGAGTACGCCAACCACCCCGCCGGCACCGCGCTGAGCGACCGCCGCCGCGACAACGGCCGCGAAGACCCGTTCGGCATCCGCCTGTGGTGCCTGGGCAACGAGATGGACGGCCCCTGGCAGATCGGCCACAAGACCGCCGACGAGTACGGCCGCCTGTCCGCCGAGACCGCACGCATGATGCGCTTCATCGACCCGACGGTCGAGCTCGTGGCCGCGGGCAGCTCGAATCACGAGATGCCGACGTTCGGCGAATGGGAGCGCACCGTGCTCCGCCACACCGCGGGACTGATCGATCACATCTCGGTCCACGCGTACTACGAAGAAGACCCCGCCGACCCCGCCAGCTTCCTCGCCAGCGGAGTCGCCCTGGACCGCTACATCGGCGAGGTCGCCGACATCATCGACGAGGTCGGGGCGACGACCCCCGACGGCCGCCCGATCGGCATCAGCGTCGACGAGTGGAACGTCTGGAACCAGACCCGCTGGAACGAGGTCGACAAGCCGCGCGTGTTCACGGGCGACTGGCCGATCGCGCCGCGCCTGATCGAAGACGACTACACCGTGACCGACGCCGTCGTCGTGGGCTCGCTCCTGATCACGCTCATCCGCCGCTCCGACCGCGTGTCGATGGCGAACCTCGCGCAGCTCGTGAATGTCATCGCCCCCATCCGCACCGAGCCCGACGGCGGCGCAGCCTGGCGGCAGACCACCTTCCACCCCTTCGCCCTCACGGCCAAGGCGGCATCCGGTCGCGTCGTCGTCCCGCGTGTCGACGGCGCTACCATCGACACCCCGCGGCTCGGCCCGGTCGACGCCGTCGACACGGTCGCCACCGTCGACGGCGACACCGTGTCGGTGTTCCTCGTGCACCGCGACCTCGAGGCCCCGACCCCGGTCGAGCTCGACCTCGGCCGGGTCGACGCCGTCGAAGCCGTGGTCGTCACGATCCCCGAGGGCGGGGACCGCCACACCACCAATTCCGCCGACGGCGAGCCCGTCGCCCCCGTCGGACTCGACGTCGAGGTGGGCGACGACGGCATCCTGCGTTTCACCCTCCCCGCTCTGTCGTGGGTACGCCTGCGCGCGCGCCTCGTCGACTGATCCCCTGAGAACCCGAAAGACATCGTGACGACTTTCTCCATCGGCGAGACCGACTTCCTGCTCGACGGGAAGCCCCACCAGGTCATCTCCGGAACGCTGCATTACTTCCGCATCCACCCCGAACATTGGGTCGACCGCATCCGCACCGCCAAGGCCATGGGGCTCAACACCATCGAGACCTACGTGGCGTGGAACGCCCACGAGCCCGTTCGCGGGGAGTGGGATGCCACGGGGTGGAACGACCTCGGCCGCTTCCTCGACCTGATCGCCGAGGAAGGCCTGCACGCGATCGTGCGCCCGGGCCCGTACATCTGCGCGGAATGGCACAACGGCGGACTGCCGGTGTGGCTGACCTCGACGCCGGGCATCGGCATCCGTCGCTCGGAACCGCAGTTCATCGATGCGGTGTCGGAGTACCTGCGCCGGGTCTACGAGATCGTGGCGCCCCGCCAGATCGATCGCGGCGGCAATGTGGTGCTCGTACAGATCGAAAACGAGTACGGCGCCTACGGATCCGACAAGACGTACCTGCGCGAGCTGGTGCGCGTGACCGAGGACGCCGGCATCACGGTCCCGTTGACGACCGTCGACCAGCCGATGCCGTGGATGCTCGAGGCCGGGAGCCTGCCGGGCCTCCACCTCACCGGCTCGTTCGGCTCGCGGTCGGAGGAGCGCCTCGCGACCCTCCGCGAGCACCAGCCCACCGGCCCGCTCATGTGCAGCGAGTTCTGGGACGGCTGGTTCGACTGGTGGGGCAGCATCCACCACACGACCGACCCCGCGGCATCCGCCCACGACCTCGACGTGCTGCTCGCCGCCGGGGCCTCGGTGAACATCTACATGGTGCACGGCGGCACGAACTTCGGCACCACGAACGGCGCGAACGACAAGGGCCGCTTCGACCCCATCGTCACCTCGTACGACTACGACGCCCCCATCGACGAGTCGGGCCACCCGACGGCGAAGTTCCACGCCTTCCGCGACGTCATCGCCAAGTACGCCCCGGTGCCCGAGGTCGTCCCCGCTCCCCGCCCGCAGGCACCCGCTTTCGAGGTGGGCTTGTCGGGAGAAGGAGACTGGATGCCGGCCCCCGGGCCCGTGGCCATCGCCGACGACCCGCCGAGCTTCGAGCAGATCGCCCACCTCGGCCCGCTCGTGCGGTACGACGTGGAGCTGCCCGCGTTCTCGGGTCCCGCGGCGCTCGTGTTCGGCGAGGTGCGGGATCTGGCGTGGGTGCACGTGGACGACACTCCCGTGGGTCGACTCTCGCGGACGCTGCACGAGCGCGCCCTCACGATCCCCGCGGGTGCTCGGCTCACGGTCCTCGTCGAGGACCAGGGCCGCGTGAACTACGCCGATCGCCTCGGCGAGGCCAAGGGGCTATTCGGACCCGTCACCCTGAACGGCGAGACGCTCACGGGCTGGACGGCGACGCCCGTCGCCCTGGAAGCCGCGGAAGGAACAAGAGCCGGTTCGGTGGGCCGCGTGCTGCTGCGCGGTTCGTTCGACCTGGACGCGCCCGCCGATCTGTTCCTCGACACCACCTCGTGGGGCAAGGGCTACGCCTTCGTCAACGGCTTCTTCCTCGGGCGGTACTGGAACAACGTGCCGCAGAACACGCTCTACATCCCGGGTCCCGCGACCCGTGCGGGTGCCAACGAGATCGTCGTGCTCGAGCTGGAGCACGCGATCGAGACCGTCGCCCGCTTCGTCGCCGAACCGTCGCTGGGGCAGCTCGAGGAGTAGTCCGTCACGAGAACAGGCGCGTGCGCCGAGAACAGGCCGATCCCGCGCGGGTCGGCCTGTTCTCGTGGCATCCCCTGTCCTCGTCGCGCCTTTCGTGCCTGCTCGCGCGTGAGGCGCCGCCTTTGTCGCGTCCGGAGCGCCGAAAGCGACGATTCTTGGAGCCTCACGC
Organism: Microbacterium sp. SL75; assembly: GCF_026625865.1. Taxonomy (NCBI): domain Bacteria; kingdom Bacillati; phylum Actinomycetota; class Actinomycetes; order Micrococcales; family Microbacteriaceae; genus Microbacterium; species Microbacterium sp. SL75. The sequence goes on from NZ_CP113067.1 coordinate 831,635, forward strand.
GGGAGAGGCGCGTGCCCGGGAGGAGCAGGATGGGGGCATGACGATGGCTGCGTGGCTCCGGTCGATCCCCTCCCTCACCGGGACTCCCCCCGAGCAGGATGCCGAGGCACTCCCCGCCGCACCGGAGGCCCTGTTCGAGCGGTGGATCCGGCAGGCCGTAGACGCCGGCGTCGCCGAGGCGCACGGCGCCACCCTCGCGACGGTCGATGCCGACGGCATCCCGGACGCCCGCACGCTGATCCTCAAGGACCTGGGGCCGCAGGGGTGGGCCTTCGCCGGTCCGCGCGCCTCCGCCAAGGGTGCGCAACTCGCCACCCAGCCCGCTGCGGCGCTGAACTTCTGGTGGCCGGCGGTGCTGCGGGCCGTGCGCGTGCGCGGACGAGTGGTCGAGGCCTCCGCCGAAGACAGCGCGGCCGACCTCGCCGCTCGGTCCGCCGCCGCCCGCGACGGCATCGAGCCGGGCGGCTGGGTCCTCTGGCGACTCGTCCCCGACCGGGTCGAGTTCTGGCAGGGCTCCCCCGACCGCCGGCACCTGCGCACGATCTACCGGCGCACCGCCGAGGGCTGGCAGCTGACCGAACCCGCGAACGAAAGCGAGAACCGATGAGCGACTACGAGGTCACCGAGATCGGCGGGCTGGACGACTGGCGCGACCACTTCGGGGGGTTCGCCCCGGCGCGCTCCCGCGACGGGCGGCGCGTCGTCGACCAGGAGCTGACCATGCAGTTCATCGGGATGACGGCGAACGCTCTGCTGCCCGGAGAAGAGGCCGGTTACTGGCACACGCACACCCGGGTCGAGGAACTGTACGTCTTCCTCGAGGGGCGCGGCCAGATGGGCCTCGACGACGACGTGGTCGACGTCGGTCCCGGCAGCGTCGTGCGGGTCGGGCAGAACGTCTGGCGCACCTGGCGCGCGACCCCGGGCGGCGACAGCGAACTGCGGTGGCTGTGCATCCGCGCGGGTGGCGAGGCGCTTCCGCCCCTGCCCGACGACAGCTCTCGCGATCCCGAGCGGCCGATGCCGTGGGGCGCCGAGGCCTGACGGCGGTTTCCCTCAGACGCGCGATCTCGCGTGGTGGCGCTTGACGCGGTTGCGGTTGCCGCAGCCGGCGGCGGTGCACCAGATGCGGTTGTGCCGGGGGGAGGTGTCGAGGTACACCCAGCCGCACGCGTCGTCGCCGCACTGGCGCGCCGCGCGTAGATCGGAGGTCAGCAGGTCGTGGGCGAGGAGGGCGATCGCCGCGCGCGGACCGGTCACATCGGCGGGCGGATGCCACTGCCACCGGTCGTCGCCGCGCTCCAGGCTTGAACGGCGCAGAGCGTCGACGTGCTCACGGGCGATGAGGGCCACGGCATCCGGAGAGTCCTCGAAGACGGCCTCGTAGACGGCTTCGCGCAGCGCGATGATCGCGGCGTGCTCCGCCGCGGCCGTTCGGGGTGTCGCGCGGACGATGCCCGGATCGGCGATCAGCCCGATCTCGGTGCACCATTCGAGCACCGCCCCGAAGTCCGGCAGCGTGTCGATCGCGCGGGCGTCGTCGAGTCGCCAGTGCACCGTGTCGACCAGGTCGAAGGCCGGGTGGCCCCCGACCCGCGGAAACGTCGTCGCGCCCATACCCGACAGCCTAATGCGCGAAAAGCTGTTGACGCGTTACTTCGCGACCGACATTGTTAACGGGTGATGACGGAAACACACGTTAGTAAACGTCTGGGTCGCGACTTCGACCGCTTCTGGTTGGCGCAGACGACCTCGGCCGTGGGCAGCCAGATCGGCGACCTCGCCGTTCCCCTGCTGGCCGTGGTGGTGCTGCACGCGACGGCGGCGGAGGCCGGACTGGTGGGGGTCGCCCGGTGGCTGCCGTTCCTTCTGCTCGCGCTCCCCCTCGGTGTCATCGTCGATCGCCGGCGGCGGCGACCCGTCCTCATCGCCGCCGATGCCGCTCGAGCAGCCCTCATCATCGTGCTCGTCGCCGTTGCCGTGAGCGGCTCTCTGACCCTTCCCGTGCTGCTCGGGCTCATCTTCGTGATCGGGGCCTTCACCGTCGCCTTCGAGGTGGCCTACCAATCGTTCCTGCCCACGGTCGCCGCCCGCGACCGACTCGAGGCGGCGAACGGCCGGTTACAGGCGACGGCCTCGGCCGCACAGGTCGGCGGGCCGGGTCTGGGCGGGTGGCTCGTGCAGACCCTCACCGCCCCGTGGGCCCTCCTCTCGCAGGCCGTCACCTACGCCGTCTCGGCCGTCGCGCTCATCGGCATCCGCGCCGGGGAGCCCGACCCCCTCCGCGAGCGGCGCGGCGCCCTCGCGGAACTGCGAGAGGGACTGAGCTTCGTGCGACGCGACCGCTACCTGGTCTCGCTCGTGGGCTTCTCGGCGATCTACAACCTGTTCGCCCAGTGGATCACCGTGCTGCTCCTCGTGCACGCCGTTCGCGAGCTCGGCCTGACGGCGGGGCATCTCGGCCTCGTCTTCAGCCTCGGCGCGGTGGGAGCCGTGGTGGGCGCTGCGGCCGCCCCCGCGAGCGTGCGGCGCTTCGGCGTCGGACCGGTGCTCATCGCCTGCGCGGGGGCGGAGAGCCTCGTGCTCGGCGCCCTACCGTTCGTGGATGCCGCGTGGTCGACGCCCGTGATCGTCTGCGTGCTCGTGGGCGTGTTCGCGGTCAACGGCGCGGGCACCTCGCTCTCGAGCGTGGTGGCCCTCACCCTGCGGCAGCTGCGAACGCCCGACCTCCTGCTCGGGCGGGTCAACGCGACCGTACGGTGGATCTCGTACGGCGTCGTCGCGATCGGTGCGGGCCTCGGCGGCCTCGTCGGCGAAGCGCTGGGCACCCGAGCCGGGATCGCCGCGGGCTGCGTCGGGGTGGCCCTCACCGTCGTGTGGGTGGCGGCCTCGCCGCTTCGCACCGTCCGCACCACCGCGAGCATCGCTCTGGGTTGACCGACGGCAGCGCCTCACGGCGTCGCGATCACGGGCTCCGCGGCATCCGGGAGTGCGTCCTCGCCCCGCAACGGACAGAGGGCCAGGCGCGCCGAGCAAGACGAGGGGATCTGCGCCGGGTCAGTCGACGGAGAACAAGAGCGACATCTCGTCGGCCACGGCGGCCAGTCGCGTATCGAAGGTGGCGAGGGGTACGCGCCGGTGCACCGCCACCGCGAGAACGCACGTGTCGGGCATATTCATTGCGTGCGTGGCACGCAATCGCGCCAGCAGCAGGGGCTCATCGGGCCCCATCGCCGCCACCTCTGCCCCGAGGCCTCTGCCCCGAGGCTGCGCAGGGCGTCCCACAACTCCCCCTCGCGCTCGACACGTGCGGCGGCGACGAGGGTCTGCGCGACGGTCAGCGAATGCAGGAGGAAGGGCCCCGCCTGTCGGGCGAAGAGAGCCTTCGCCCGGTCGTGGTGGGCATCGTCGGGGCTGAACAGGGCGATGACGACTCCGGCATCGAGAACGATCACTCGGGCCAGTCCCCGCGGAGCTCGTGGAGATACCCGTCGGGATAGATCCCCGCCAGTCGCTGGACCGCCGCGTCCACGGCGGCGCGACGATCAATCTCACGCTGCGACTGCTCATCCTGGATCGCCTGCCCACCCCGCACGACCAGGTGCATGAGCAAAGCGCTGGGCGACTCGTCGGGCCATCGAGAGCGCGCGATCTCCAGGGCCTGTTCGACCGCTCGCGTGTGCGTCACTTGCGTGCGCGGTCGGGTGGTCGGCATGCGGTCAGTGTACCACCGAGCGAACGAGGTGTACCACCTCTGACTCGTCACCTGCCCCCGCTGCTCGCACGCACCACGAGGGCCGCGGGCACCGTCTCGACGACGGGGGCTCCCCCCTCGATCGCTGCGACGAGAGCGGCCACGGCGCGACCGCCGAGGGCGTCGAAGTCCTGGCGCACCGTGCTCAGCGGGGGGCGGAACTCCGCGGCATCCACGATGTCGTCGAAGCCCACCACGGCGACGTCGGAGGGGATGCCCCGACCCGCGTCGGCGAAAGCGCGCAGAACGCCGAGCGCCATCTGGTCGTTGGCGACGAAGACGGCGGTGGCGTCACTGAGATGCACTGCCGCGCGATGCCCGGATGCCGAGGTCCAGTCGCCCCGAACGGGTGCGGGAGCTGCCACCCCGGCGTCGGCGAGGGCGTCGCGCCAGCCGCGCTCGCGCTCGGCGGCGGCGAACGAACGGGCGGGACCGGCGACGTGGTGCACGCTCGCGTGCCCGAGCGAGAGCAGGTGCGCGGTGGCCGCACGCGCTCCCCCGGCGTGGTCGGTCTGCACGATCGAGAAGCGCTCGTCGGGCGGGGAGTCGACGACCACGAGGTGCAGGTCGGCGGGGGGTTCGGCATCGCGCGCGAGTTCGGTCGCCTCGTTCAGCACGACGGCGCCGTCGACGCCCTGGGAGCGGAGTCGGGCGAAAGCCTCGTGGATGCCGCGTTCACCGACGGTCACGACGGCCAGGGCGTAGTCGCGAGCGGCTGCGGCCTCGGAGATGGCCTGCAGCATGCGCGAGTTGCCGACCGAGGCGAGGGTCGACACGACGAGTCCGATCGTGGAGGTCTGGCCCGTGCGCAGCGCGCGCGCGGCACGGTGCATGCGGTAGCCGAGGTCGGCCATGGCCTTTTCGACCCGCGCCCGCGTCGCGGGGTCGACGCGGGGGCTGCCGTTGACCACGCGCGACACCGTCTGCGCCGAGACCCCGGCCTTCGCGGCCACATCGGCCATGGATACGCGCATCGCTCCCCCTATGTTGACGATATCACGGCCCAGATGTAGCGTGTTATCGTGAACACGGACACCCCCTCCGCGCAGACCCTCAGCGCCGGCGTGATCAAGCGCTCGACGCGTCTCGCCGACGGTCGCGAACTGATGTACTTCGACGACCCCGGCACGGCTCTCGGCGCTGAGCGCTCGGTCGACGCCCGCACGCTCGACCCCCGGCCCGCCACCGCCACCATGCGTCAGGATGTCCTCACCGGCGACTGGATCACCGTGGCATCCAATCGGCAGAACCGCGCGTTCCTGCCGCCCGCGCACCTCGACCCGCTCTCGCCGCAGACGCCGACCAACCCGTCCGAGATCCCCTCGCTCTACGACGTCGCGGTCTTCGAGAACAAGTCGCCCTCGTTCGGCCCCGCCCTCGACACCGCGATCGGCGATGCCCCGGCGGCCGTCGATCCGCCCCGCAGCGACGACGACCTCGAACACCTCGGCCTCGGCCGCACCCGCACCTCGGTGGGCCGCTGCGAGGTCGTGTGCTTCAGCCCCCAGCACGAGGGCTCGTTCGGTTCGCTCTCGCGCACCCGCGCCCGCACCGTGATCGAGGCCTGGGCCGATCGCACCGCAGCGCTGTCGGCTCTGCCCGGCATCCGCCAGGTGTTCCCCTTCGAGAACCGCGGGCAAGAGATCGGCGTCACCCTCCCCCACCCGCACGGCCAGATCTACGCCTACCCGTACGTGACCCCGCGCACGCACCGCCTGCTCGACACGATCTCGCGCACCTCCGACGACCTGTTCGCACGCATCCTCGCGTTCGAGCAAGCCGGCGAGCGCGTCGTGCTGCGCGGCGAGCACTGGACGGCGTACGTGCCCTTCGCCGCCCGCTGGCCCATCGAGGTGCACGTGCTGCCGCACCGCCACCTGGCCGACCTGTCCGAGACGACCGACGCCGAGCGCGACGAACTCGCCCCCTTCTACCTGCGGCTGCTCCGCGGCATCGACGCGCTGTACGACACGCCCACGCCCTACATCGCGGCCTGGCATCAGGCCCCGGTCGGACGGGGCCGCGACGCCGTGCGCCTCAACCTGCAGATCACCTCGCCCCGCCGCGCCGCCGACAAGCTGAAGTACCTCGCCGGAAGCGAGGCCGCCATGGGCGCCTGGATCGGCGACGTGACCCCCGAGTCGCAGGCCGAGCGCCTGCGCGCCGCCCTCGACACCGTTCCGGAGGTGACGGCATGACCGCCGTCGACGACGCCCGCGCCCTGCTCACCACGCTGACCGACGCCGCCGAGGTCGGAGTGTGGTCGGCCCCCGGCCGCGCCAACCTCATCGGCGAGCACACCGACTACAACGAGGGCTTCGTCTTCCCCTTCGCGATCGCCCAGCGCACCGCGGCCGCCGTCGCCCTGCGCGACGACGACGTGATCCGCGTGCGCTCGACCTTCGCTCCCGACGCCGTGGAGGTCTCGCTCGCCGACCTCGACGCGCGCATCGCCGGCGGTGGCCTCGACTGGGCGGGCTACCCGCTCGGTGTGGCCTGGGCGCTGCTGCGGGAGGCTCCGGATGCCGCGGCCCGCGGCCTCGACATCGCTCTGGCCTCGGACGTGCCGGTGGGCGCGGGCCTGTCGTCTTCGGCCGCGATCGAGGGGGCCGTGGCCTCCGCCCTGAACGACGTGTGGACGGCCGGTCTCGACAAGGTCGCCCTCGCTCGCGTCGGCCGCGTCGCCGAGAACGACGCCGTGGGCGCCCCCACCGGGATCATGGACCAGATGGCCTCGATGCTGGGCGTCGCCGACGCCGCGACCTTCCTCGACTGCCGCACCCTCGCCACGCGCGCGGTGCCCCTCGGCTTCGCCGACGCCGGCCTGTCGATCCTCGTCACCGACACGCTCGTCGAGCACGCGCACTCCACCGGTGGGTACCGCGAGCGCCGCGAGGCCTGCGAGCGCGGAGCCGCAGCCTTCGGCGTCTCCTCTCTGCGCGATCTCACCGTCGACGACCTCCCGCGCGCCGAACAGATCCTCGACGAGGTCACGTTCCGCCGCGTGCGCCACGTGATCACCGAGAACCAACGCGTGCTCGACACGGTCGCAGCCCTCGACGCCGACGGCCCCACCGCGATCGGCGACCTGCTCGTCGCCTCGCACGTCTCGATGCGCGACGACTTCGAGATCTCTGTCCCCGAGCTCGACCTGGCCGTCGAGACGACACTCGCCTCGGGGGCGCTGGGGGCGCGCATGACCGGCGGCGGCTTCGGCGGAGCGGCGATCGCACTGATCCCCACCGGACTCGTTCCGGCGGCGACGGCCGCGCTGCGCGCCGCGTTCGCGGCATCCGGCTTCCGTGCTCCGAACATCTTCACGGTGACGGCCTCCGAGGGCGCGCGCCGCGACGCCTGACCCTCCGGCGGTTCCGGCCACGACGCCAGCTCCTGCGCACGCGGCGGGCCCCACCCCGCCCGGACCCCTCACGCAAAAACGCGATTCACACGCAAAAACGCGCTCTGCTCGCGTTTCTGCGCGTGGATCGCGTTTCTGCGTGGGTCGAAAGGTGCGCCAGGCACCGGCACCACCCGGTCGGGGACGGAACGGATTACGACGGACGGCCCCCACCGGCGAACCGTCGCGCTGGCGCGCTGCGCGGGTGGAGCACCACCGCTGCGCGAGGGCAGGATGAAGACATGGATGCCGCTGCGCTCGTTCACACCTCGAAGGGCGCCGTCCGCGGCTTCCGGCGCGGCACCACCGCCGTGTTCCTCGGCATCCCGTTCGCTCAGGCTCCCGTCGGAACGCTGCGCTTCGCCGCTCCTGTGCCGATCGACGCGTGGGAGGGCGAGCGCGACGCCACCGTCTTCGGACCGACCGCGCAGCGAGGCGACACGGGCATCACCCTCATCCCCGAGCCGAGCGTCCCGGGAGAGGCGACACTGAACGTCAACGTGTTCGCTCCGGCGGACCGGGACCGGGATGCCGCCCTCCCGGTGCTCGTGTGGATCCACGGCGGTGGCTTCACCTCGGGCTCCCCCGCGAGCCGCTGGTACGACGGCGACGCCTTCGCGCGCGACGGGGTGATCACGGTGGTGATCTCGTACCGCATCGGCTTCGACGGGTTCGGGCTCATCGACGGCGCCCCCACCAACCGGGGCCTGCGCGACCAGATCGCCGCCCTCGAGTGGGTGCGCGACGAGATCCGCACCTTCGGCGGCGACCCGGCCCGGGTCACGGTGGCGGGTCAGTCGGCCGGCGGCGGGTCGGTGCTGGCGCTGATGACCAGCCCCGCGGCATCCGGTCTCTTCTCGGGGGCTATGGCGATCTCGCCCGCGATCGGCGCGGTGACGCTCGCCTCGGCGGAGCGCTTCGCCGCTCGTGTCGCCGACAGAGCGGGGGTCCGCCCCGACCGCCGGGGCTTCGCCTCCGTGCCCGAAGAGCGCGTCCTCGCGGCGCAGAGGAGCGCCCTCGCCCCGCACCTCGCCCGGGCAATCACGTCGCTGGCGACCCTGCTCGACGACGGTCTGCCGCTCGGGCCGGTCATCGACGGCGACGTGCTGCCCCGGCATCCGCTCGACGCTCTCTCCGACGGCGCCTGCGCCGACATACCGCTGGTGATCGGGTCGACCGACGACGAGTTCACGGCGCTCACCGCGCGCTACGCCGGCGCGCTCCGGGTGGTCCCGGTTCCGCTCGCCCTGGCCGTGCTCGGCCTGCGGCGCACGCGACGACGCGCCTACCTCGAGCGCACCCGGAGACGCGGAACCGCGGCGGTGCTCGGCGGCTTCTTCACCGACCGCGTCATCCGCTCGACGGTGCTCGAGACGGCTCGGGCGCGCGGTACGGGCCCGACCTGGGTGTATCGCTTCGCGTGGGCGTCGCCCGTGCCGACCATCGGCGTCGCGTGCCACTGCCTCGACGTCCCGTTCTGGTTCGACCACCTCGACGCCGACGGGGTCGCCACGATCGCGGGCACCCCTCCGCCCGACCTGGCCACGCTCATGCACGGGGCGGCGGTCTCGTTCGCGCGGGACCGCGACCCGGGGTGGCCGGCCTGGGATGCCGAGACCCGGCGGGCACGGGTGTTCGGTGCCCCGGCATCCGCCCCCGCCGTCGAACGCGACGCCTACGCCGAGGTCGCCCCGCTGGTCTGAGCGCTCACCGGGGGTGGGCGCGCCGCAGAATCGGAGACGCGCACCAGAATCGGATGCCGCGGGCTCACCGCTGCACTTACCCGAATCCGTTGCGGCCACGGAGGGCCGCTCCGACGCCGGGGGGTCAGAGATGCGGCATGACCTCGCGCTCGAAGAGCGAGATGCCCGAGGTGTCGTACGCGGCCTCGGGGAAGTAGTGGATCGCGTAGCCGAGGCCGTGGGCGGCACGCTCGCGCAGGCGTTCGACGATCTGCTCCGGGGTGCCGAAGGCGTCGGAGGAGCGGTAGTCGGCCTCGATGGCATCCGCCCGCTCGTCGCCCACGTGCGGGCGCAGGCGCGCGACGACCGCGGCCAGGCGGTCGGATGCCTCGGCCTCGGTCTCGGCCACGATCGTGTTGAAGTTCGTCGACCGGGTGATCTCGGACGCGTCGCGGCCGAGGGCCTCGCAATGCCCGCGCAGCACCTCGGACTTGTGGTCGAACTCCTCGAGCGAGCCGCCGAAGTTCGTGTACGAGGCGTACTTCGCCGCGATCTTCAACGTGACCTTCTCGCCGCCGCCGGCGATCCAGAGCGGGATGCCGCCCGGCTGGAGGGGCTGGGGCTGGACGATCGCTCCGTCGACCTCGTAGTACGTGCCCGACAGGGTCGCCTCGCCCGTGGTCCACGCCTGGTGCATGATCTCGACGCCCTCGCGCAGGCGTCCGAGGCGCTCGGCGATGGGCGGGAAACCGTACCCGTAGGCCTTCCACTCGTGCTCGTACCAGCCGCCGCCGATGCCCATCTCGGTACGGCCGCCCGAGATCGCGTCGACGGTCGCCGCGACCTTCGCGAGGTACGCCGGGTTGCGGTACCCCATGCAGGTGCACATCTGGCCGAGGCGGACGCGATCGGTGGCGGCGGCGAAGGCGGCCATGAGCGTCCAGGCCTCGTGCGTGGCCTCGGCACTGGGGACCGGCGTGGTGTGGAAGTGGTCGTAGACCCAGAGCGAGGTCCAGGGGCCGTCGTCGGCGCTCTGCGCGAGCGCGTTCATCACACGCCAGTGCTCGGCGGGGTCGATCCCCACGAGGTCGAAGCGCCAGCCCTGGGGAACGAAGATGCCGAAGTCCATGGGCTCACCCTAGGCGGGGGCACCGACATCGGACACCGGTCGAGCCCGAACCCGCCGCGGCGGGCCTGAATGCGGCGCGTGCGCCCCTCACCTCCGCGATACGCACAACCTCAGCCCCACAACAGCCAGCACAACTGAAGCTGCGCGAATCACCGACTCCACGAGCAAGCCGCGAGCGACCACGGGCCACGACGCGCACCACAACGCGGGCGCCCCTCACCTCCGCGATACGCACAACCTCACCCCCACAACAGCCACCGCGACTGAAGTTGCGCGAATCACCGACCCCACGAGCGAGCCGCGAGCGACGGGGCCTCAGCTCGCGTACGGCTCCAGGCGCTTGTGCATCACGGCCACCGCATCGGCGTTGTCGTCGATCAGCACCGAGTGACGCCCGAGCGGCGCGGCGACGGCGCCGAGCGTGCCGCTGCCGGCGAACATGTCGAGCACCCTGTCGCCGGGGCGCGACGACGCCTGCACCATCCGGCGCAGCACGCCCTCGGGTTTCTGCGTCGGGTACCCGGTCTTCTCGCGACCCGTGGTCGGCACGATCGTGTGCCACCACACGTCGGTGGGCATCTTGCCACGCGCGGCCTTCTCGGCGGTGACGAGACCCGGGGCCATGTACGGCTCTCGGTCCACGGCATCCGAGTCGAAGAAGTACTTCGCCGGGTTCTTCACGTAGACCAGGATCGTCTCGTGCTTGGTGGGCCAACGACGCTTGGTCTTCGCGCCGTAGTCGTACGCCCAAATCAGCTCGTTGAGGAACTTGTCGCGCCCGAACAGCGCATCGCACATGACCTTGGCGTAGTGCACCTCGCGGTAGTCGAGGTGCAGGTACAGGGTGCCGTCGTCGGCGAGCAACCGCCACGCCTCGACGAGCCGCGGCTCGAGGAAGCCCCAGTAGTCGTCGAAGCGGTCGTCGTAGGTGCGCAGGTCGCCGCGCAGGCGCGCGTACTCGCGGCCGTGGAAGCCGCGCTGCACGACCGGCGGCGGCGGCTCTTCCTCGGCGGGGAATTCGAGCATGTTGGGATCGGATGCCACGGGATCGAGCCGCTCGGCATCCGGGGCCTCTTCGACCGGCGCCTTACGCGTCGCCGACTCGACCGCCTTCGAGCGCGTGCGCCCCGTGTTGAACGGCGGGTCGAGGTACACAAGCGCGAAAGAGCCGTCGGCATAGGCCGGGGTGACGCTGAGGTTGTCGGCGTGATGGATCTCGACGCCGCCCGGTGCGGGCGCGTCGGTGAGGTCGTCGGCGCTCACGGGACGCGCTGCAGCCACGCGTCGGTGGCGAACTTGGAGTCGACGAGAGCCCGGGCCTCGGCGTACTCCTCGTCGCTGATGTGCCCGGTGGTCGCCCCGTACAGAGTCGTGAAGGTCTGGATGAAACGCTCGATGACCTCGGCGCGGGCAAGGCCCGTCTGGCTGCGCAGCGGGTCGACGCGCTTGGCGGCCGAGACGGTGCCCTTGTCGCTGAGCTTCTCGCGTCCGATGCGCAGCACCTCGGTGAGCACCTGGCCGTCCATGTCGTAGCTGAGGGTCGCGTGGTGCAGGACTCCGCCGTTGGCGAGGCGCTTCTGCGCGGCCCCGCCGATCTTGCCGTGGGGGCCGGCGATGTCGTTGAGCGGCTGGTACACCGCGTCGATGCCGAGCGAGCGCAGCGCTTGGAGCACCCAGTCGTCGAGGAACGCGTACGAGTCGGCGAAGGTCATGCCCGCGACGAGGGATGCCGGCACGTACAGCGAGTAGGTCACGATCGAGTTCGCCGCCATCATCATGGCGCCGCCGCCCGAGATGCGGCGCACGACGTCGAAGCCGTGCTTCTCGGCGCCCGCCGGGTCGACCTCGTTGCGCAGCGACTGGAACGAGCCGATGACGACGGCGCTCTCATCCCACTCCCACAGGCGCAGCGTGGGCTTTCGCAGCCCCGCGCCCACGCGGGTGGTGAGCACCTCGTCGAGGGCGAGGTTCATGCGGGGCGAGACGGGGGCGTCGTGGACGACCTCCCACTCGAAGTCCGCCCAGCCGGGGGCGGTGACGAGCGCGCGGCGGATCGCGGTCGCCACCGATTCGGGGGTGAAGCCCAGGAGCTGCGCCCCCTCGGGGAGGGCCGCGCGGATGGCCGCGGCGATGGTAGGGACGTCGGATTCCACCGGAAGACCGTTGACGGCCGCGTCGATGTCGTCGAGAGCGTCGTCGGGCTCGAGGAAGAAGTCGCCCGCGAGGTGGAAGCCGTGGATCCGCCCCTCGCGCTCTTCGAGGTCGACGACGACCAGCTTCCCGCCGGGGACCTTGTACTCGCCGTGCATGACTCCAGCCTACGGCGGTGCGACCGCGCGCGCGGCGGACCGGGACCGCGGGGAACGCGAGACGGCATCCCGCCGACGAGACGGTGTCGACTCGACGCCGACATGTCAGCGGGATGCGGTCTCGAGGGTCGGAAGCGGCGCGGGCGGGGCGGGGACGGCCGGTCGCGTACCCGGCCACCAGTTGGCGCGCCCGAGGAGCGTCATCACGGCGGGCAGCAACAGCCCGCGCACGACGGTGACGTCGAGGACGACGGCCACGATCATCCCGACCCCGATCTCTTTCATCGCGACCAGCTCGCCGAACGCGAAGCCGAGGAAGACGAGACAGATCGCCGCGGCGGCCAGCGTCACCACCGGACCCGTGCGCGTGATGCCGTGGCGAACGGCCTCGGCGTTGGCGGAGCGCGGGTCGACAAAAAGATCGCGTGAGCGCCAGCGTTCGGTGATGCGGGCCAGCAGGAACACCTCGTAGTCCATGGTCAACCCGAAGGCCAGGAGCCCGATGAGCAGGGGCGTGGTCACATCGAGCGCGCCCCTCGGCTCGAACCCGAGCAAGGGCGCGCCCCACCCCCACCCGAAGATCGCGGTGAGCACTCCCAGCGTCGAGGCCACGGTGAGGCCCGCCAGCACGAGGGACTTCACCGGAACGACGACCGAGCGGGTGAGGGCGAACAGCAGCGCGAAGCTCGCGGCGGCGACGATCGCGAGCGCCCACGGCAGGCGCGAGGCCAGGTGATCACGTGTGTCGATGAGGAAGGCGGCGGGCCCCGTGACCTCGAGGGGGACCGGGGAGTCGAGCTCGCGCACCGCCTCGACCAGGCTCTGCGCCGCCGGCCCCGTCGCGCTGTCGCCCGTCGGGGTGAAGGCGACCGCGGTGACCTCGGGCGGCAGCTGCTGCACCACGTCGGCGTCGGCGACCTCGGGCAGGGCGGCGATCCGATCGAGGACGCCGGTGACGGCGGCATCCTGGATCGATCCGTCGAGCACGACCGTGACGGGCTCGATCCCGATCCCGGTGAAGCCGGTCGTCGTCGCCTCGTACGCCCGTCGCTCCTCGGCGTCCGCGGGAAGGGACCGGATGTCGGAGTCGTCGAGGGCGAGGGATGCCACGGGGGCGGCGAGCAGCATCAGCAGGGCCGCGGCGGCGACGGCGACGAGGCCCGGGCGCCGTTGCGCGAGGCGCGTGGAACGGGCGAGCACCCCCTCGCGCGCGGCGCGACCGGCCCAGGGGCGTGCCCAGGTGCGCGCTCCGGCGGAAGGGAGGGCGCGGTGCAGGAGCGAGAGCGTGGCGGGGACGAGGGTGAGACCCGCGAGGGTCGCCACGACCACGACCACGGCCCCACCCAGCGCCATGCCCGACAGCAACGGGTCGCCGAGCACCAGGATGCCCAGAAGGGCCACCGTCACGGCGAGACCCGACACGAGCACCGCCCGACCGGCGCCCGAGACGGTACGGGCGATCAGGTCGTCGAGGGGGACGGCGGGGTCGGCCGCACGCTCCTCGCGCAGGCGCAGCACCACCAGCAGGCTGTAGTCGACCGCGAGACCGAGGCCGAGGATCGTGACGACGTTGACCGCGAACTCGTTGACGTCGACGACGCGGGCGAGAAGGCCCAGGATCGCGAGGGTCGGTGCGATCGCCGCGAGGGCGGCGACCACGGGGACGAGCGCGATGCGCAACGACCCGAGCGCGACGGTGAGCAACACGACGAGGACGAGGATCGCGACGCTCTCGCCGAGGGCCGCGTCGGCGGTGGCGCGGTCGACGAAGGCCTCTTCGGCCAGGAGGGGGCCGCCGACGAGCACCTCGGGGGCGGCGATCCCCTTCAGCAGGTCGGAGACAGCGGATGCCGTGGCGACGGCCTCGTCGCCGGTGAGGCCCCGCGCGAGTTCGACGACGACCAGCGACGAACGCCCGTCGTCGCCGATCGCCCCGCCGGCCGTGTAGGCGTCGGTGGCCTCGGCCACCCCGGGCACGGCGCGGATCGACGACATCACCGCGGTCGCGCTGTCGCGCAGCGTCGGGGAGAAGAAGTCCGCACCGCGGACGACGGCGGTGACGATCTCGCCCTCGGGATCGAGGGCGTCGAGGCGCTCGCTCGCGCGCAGCGACTCGCTGCCGGCGGGGGCGTCGGCGACCGAGACGGTGCGGTCGAAGACGTCACCCGCGAGGGCGCCGCCGACGACCACGAGCAGGGCCCACGCGAGAAGGACGATCAGGCGATGCCGGCTGACGCGGCGGCCGAGGGAGGAGAGCATGGGGACCTCTGGGACAGGGGGAGCGCCCTCGGCGACGGACGCGAGTCCGCCACCGAGGGCGCCGGGGGGGGATCAGCCGCAGCTCTTGGCCGCGTACGAGGCCGTGGCCTCGCCGGTGCGACCGTCGCCGGTCGCGGACACCGTCGCTTCACCGGCGGGGACCGACACGGCACGGGTGGTGAAGGTGTGGAACACCGTCTTCCCGGGCTGGACGGCGGGGATGACCCGTTCGCCCCACGCCGTCTCGAGGGTCACGTCGACCGGCAGCGTGTCGGTGTTGGTGGCGCGCACCGTCAGCGTCGCCTTCTTCGCCATGCAACGGACTTCGGCCGAGGCCGTCACCGCGAGAGGTGCCGGCTCGTCGATCTCCATGACACGGACGTTGCGGTACGACACCGCTTCGCCGCCGCCGTGGTTCTGCAGGCCGATGAAGCCCTGCGACAGGTCGCGCGCGGGATCGGTGCTGGTGAAATCGTTCACCAGCGTGCCGTTGAGGAAGATCTTGATGCTCTGCCCCTTCACGACGATCTCGTACGCGTTCCACGACCCGACCGGCTTGAGCGAAGCCTCGACCGCCGCGGCATCCGCACCCTGGAAGGTGTAGATCGCACCGGTGGTGCGGTCGGCGGCGTCGGAGGCGTCGATCTGGATCTCGTAGCCCTGGTTCACCGCGATCCAGGGGTCGTTCTGCGGGTCGGGGAAGCCGACGAAGACGCCACCGTTGTGGTCGGCGATGAGCTTCCAGTCCAGCTTGAGGCTGTACTCGTTCAGCTCCTGCGCCTTGTGCCAGAGCAGCCCCATGCCGCCCTCGCCGCGGATGCTGCAGTCGTTCTGACGACCGAAGCCCCCGGGGCCCGCCATGCGCCAACCGGCGTTCAGGCTCTCGAGCGTGCCGTCGAACAGCGAGCGGTACCCGTCCTCGACCTGCGCCGGAGCGCAGATGTCGGCGGTGCCGATCGACAGGACGTCGACGTTGATGTTGCCCTTGTTGCCCGAGTCGTACTTCAGCGCGATCGTGTTCGTCCCGGCGACCAACGGCATGTCCCGCGTGATCGTGGCCCAGGTCTTCCAGTCACCCGTGGAGGGGAAGTCCCACCGGCCGAGATTCTGCCCGTTGACGTAGAGGTTCACGTCCTTGGAACCGGGGGCCGGGTTGGGGCCGTTGGAGTAGCGCACGTTGACCGGGACGGTGCCCGCGTCCTCGGCGTTCACCGTGAACTCGAACGCGGAACCGGCCTGCCACATGCCGCCGGCGAAACCGGCGCCCGAGTAGCCGCTGTGCTCGGCGTCGAACTTGGCGCCGCCGATGAGGCGGGCCTCCTCGGCCTCGTACCATCCCTGGTCGGCCGGCGAGACGTAGCCCGGCAGCGAGTTGAGCGTGTACCAGGCCTCGGTGCTCCACAGCTTGTCACCGCTGGCTGCGGCGAAGGGCTGCGGCGAGCGCAGGTGCACCACGCGCCCCTGCTTGAGGCCGTCGAACGCGACCGTGACCGTCTTGCGGTCGGCGGATGCCGTGGCGCTGGTCAGCGAGAGGATCTCCTCGTCGATCTTGGGACCGCCGTAGGTGGAGGTCGGCAGGTAGCGCCACTGCTCGGCGCGGTACGCCGAGGCGAGGTTCGCCACCGTCTCGTCGGACAGGGGCTGGGTGTACTCGATCTCGAACCCACCCTCGACGACCTTCATCGATTTCATGTCGAAGGTGTCCTGCGTGGAGTTCGGGACGAGCTTCTGCAGACCGTAGGTGAGCTTGCCCGCCTCGCCCCAGTTGCCGCCCTCACCCGTGCCGCCGATGTAGAGCGATTTGTCGGGACCCTCGATGACGCGGTTCACGCCGACCTCGAAGCCCGCGGAGTGGCGGAAGACCGCTCCCTGGAACTCGCCGTCGACCTTCTCGAGGAAGGCGCGCTGCAGGCCGCCGTAGGTGACGTCGCCGAACATCATCTGGCCGGCGAAGGGGCCGTCCTTCAGCATGATGGGCGTGCTCGGGGAGTTGCCGATCTCGTTCTGCGGGATCCACACCACCGGCGGGGTCACCGGGTTGGCGTCGAAGGGACCGGCGGGATTTGTGTAGTGGTTGAAGAAACGGTCCTGCTTGATGTTGACGAGCTTGTTCGCCGGCAGCCAGGCACCCTGGTTGTCCATCGCGAAGAGCTCGTTCTCGGGACCGAAGGCGACGCCGTTGGGTGTGCGCAGACCCCCGGCCACGTAGCTGATCGCTCCGGTGGCGCGGTCGATCTTCACGGAGGTGCCGCGGTTCTTCGCGGGCTGCGGGTTGGTCGTGGCTCCGCCGTTGTCGATCGCGACGGAGAGGTTGACGTAGAAGTTGTCCTCGTCGTGGATCAGGCCGAAGGCGAACTCGTGGAAGTTGTTGCCCGAGGGGTACTCCGCGACCTTGCGCTTCGTCTCGTACGAGCCGTCGCCGTTCGTGTCGCTGAGCTCTGTGAGCTGGTAGCGCTCCGAGACGTAGATCTTGTCGTCGATGACGTCGATGCCCATGGGGTTGAGCAGACCGCCGGCCGCCTCGACGACGGTGACGTCCTCGGGGCCGTCGGCCGCCTGGGCGCCCTTGAGCACGAAGACCTTGCCGGGGGTGGAGGTGTCCCAGCCACCGGAGTTGACCGAGCCGGTGGTCAGCACCGCGAGGTCGCCGTTGCCGAGGAAGGCCAGCCCCGAGACCTTGGGGGTGAAGCCCTCGGGGCGCAGGTTCACCAGCGTGTAGTCGGGATTCACGGCATCCAGGCGCAGACCGTCTCCGGCGGAGTCGGTGCTGCCCTCGCAGTACTTCGTCCCGGGGGCGGTGACGCGCACGACGCCCGCCTCGGTGCTGAGGACGTCGTTCGGGATGACGGTGAAGCTCGACGAGCCCGGCGTCTTCCACTCGACCGTGAGCTGCTGACCGTTGGTGGCCTCGAACATCTCGACGAAGAGGTCGTGGACGCCCACGTCGAGCGTGACGGTGCCCTCGACCGATTCCGCTCCGTGGAGGCCGTCGTTGTCGATCAGCTGCGTGCCGTCGAGAGTGAGGCGCGAACCGTCGTCGCTCGTCAGACGGAAGGCGTACGAGCCGGGGGTGCTGACGGTGAGGTTGGCCAGGGCGTGCGTGATGAAGTTGTCACCCGCACCGAACTGCTCGTCGGTGCTCCAGTCGATCGTCGACATGAGCTTGTCGACGTTGGGGGTCTGTCCCGATTTGAGCGTGCAGAGCTCGGTGAGGGGCGGGGTGGAGTAGGTGCGAAGCGTCACACCCGGTTCTTGCTTGGGCAGGTCCGCCGGGGTGTTGACGGCGGGGGCGACGGCGGCACCGGCGGGCAGGATCGCTCCTGTGGCCACGAGTGCTCCGCCCAGGAGACCGGCCACGAGGGTTCTCGCGACGCGGGTGCTGCGCCGGCGGGGGCCGGACAAGACAGCGGGTACGGGCATCATTGCTCCTTCGGATCAGCGGCGGGGACGGCGTCGACCGCTCGGATCGCACAGGTCGCCCTCGACCGTGGTCACTGTAGAAGTCTTTTGCCGGTACGTCTACAAAACTTGACTAAATACCGTTAAGAACTGCTGAAATTGTCCCTCGCAGTCCCGCTCACGGAAGGGCTCCTGCCCACCGCGGCCCTGGTTTGCCCCGGAAAAGCGCCTCCCCTAGAGCTTCCGAACGCCAGTCATCTTTTGCTTGACGCCGCGCGTAAGCCGCACTACTGTCACAACGAACCCGCAGAACCGACCCGTGACAGCGCCGCCACGAGGCTCCCCGGAGTCCGCCGCGCCCGCCCGAAACGACGGCCCCCTCGTTCAGCGACCGGCGGGACGCCGGTCGTCCCGACCACCCGCCGGCGCCCGCCGACGACTCCACCGCCTCGCGGTGGAAGAACGGAGCACCCATGTCCCCCACCTCGCGTCGCGGCCTGACGGCCCGCATCGGAGTCGCCGCTCTCGGCGTCGGCATCCTGGCAGCCGCGGGCGGCGGCAGCGCCTTCGCCGCCGATGAGGACACCGTCGACGTGCAGGTCGAGATCGCCCCCGCGGCCGAGCCCGGCGTCCTGGCCCTGACCGTCGCCGACGATGCCACCACCCTCACCGAGGGAGAGGCGTCGGGCACCGACCGCACCTTCACGGGCACGCTGCCGACGGTCACCGTCACCGACACCCGCCTTCCCGAGAATGTCGACCCGGAGGCGTACTGGTACGTCATGGGCGCCATCAGCGACTTCGCCGGCGACGCCGGCCAGCCCGCGATCTCGTCGGCCGACAGCTTCGGCTGGTATCCCACCATTGTCGCGGGCGACTCCGCGCTCGTCGCACCCGGCGACCCCGTCGACCCGGGCATCGGCGGCTTCGTCGACGCCGAACTGCTCGCCAACGCCGACAACTCCGCCGCCGCCGCGGGTGGGGCGTACTCGGCCTCCGCCGGCCTCGTGCTGCAGACGCCGGCGACCGTCGCGCCCGGCGCCTACTCGGCGACCATCACGCTGACCCTGCTCGAGGGGTGAGCGCCGCGATGAGGGCGGCGCTCTCACGCGGAGGGTCCGCCACGGTGGCCGGGCTCATCGTGGCCGCGGCCGCGATCGCCGCGGCCCCTCCCGTCCTGGCGGACGACACCGCCGGCTCGGTCACCTGGTCGGTCACCCCGGCCTCGGCCGAGGGAGCGGACGGTCGACGGGTCATGCAGGTCGAGATCGATCCGGGCCAGCGCGTCACCGAGCATCTCGCCGTGAAGAACTTCAGCGAGAGCGAGGCGACCTTCGCCCTCGACGCGGCGGACGGCTACTACACCGAGACCGGGCGCTTCACGATGCTCCCGGCCGATCGCACCTCGGTCGATGCGGGCACCTGGATCACGATCGAACCGTCGGTCACGCTCGCTCCCCGCGAGACGCGCGTCGTCTCGTTCGAGATCGTCGTGCCACCGAACGCCACCCCGGGCGATCACGCGGCCGGGGTCTCGGCATCCGTTCGCTCCACCTCCGCGGGAGCGGACGGCACGAAAGTGGGAGTGGACAGCCGCGTCGGCTTCCGCGTCTCGACCCGTGTGACGGGCGAGCTCGCCCCCGCGGTGGGCGTCGGCGAGGTCCGCGCGGAATACACGCCGTCGTGGAACCTTTTCGCGCCGGGGTCGATCACCTACGCGTACACGGCGGAGAACACCGGGAACACCGCTCTCGCCGTGGCCGACGCGGTGGAGTCGACGACGACGGAACGCGGTGTGCTGCTGCCCGGCGAATCGCGGGACGTGCGAACCGAGCCCCAGCCCGCGTGGCCGCTCTTCCTGCTGACGAAGGACGTGACGGTGGATGCCGCGGTGCCCGACTCGATGCTCGCCGCGACGCCCGTGACGCAGAGCGTCACCGTCTGGGCGGTGCCGTGGCTGCACCTCGCCGCCGCGGTCGGGCTCGCCCTCATCGTCGCAGCCGCCGCGTCCGGGCGTCGCCGTTCCCGCCGGCGCCTCGACGACCTCGTGGCGCGCGCCCGTGAAGAGGGTCGGCGCGAGGCGGTGGAGGTCTCATGAGCGACACGCTCTTGTTCCCCGCGGCCGTCGCCGACGACGGCGTCGGCATCACCGTCGAGATCACCCCCCTGCCGAGCGCCACCTGCACGGTCGACTGCTCCCCACCGCCCGGCGCGGGTCCCGGATCCCCCGGGGGCGGCCTGCCCCTGACCGGTGGCGAGATCGCGTCGATCCTCCTCGCGGTCGCACTGGTCGGAGCGGGTCTCACGGCGACGGCGTGGGCGCGGTGGCGTCGACCGAGACCCGAGCAGAACTGATCGGCCCGACGACGGCACCACCCTGCGCCGCCTCGCGCGAGCGGCGGTGCCGTCGTTCGATCGCCTGTCCCGCGTACGACGCGGCGATGATCAGCGCGGCACCGATCAGCCCGGGGGCACCGACCGCCTCGCCGCCGATGGCGACACCCACGGCGAGCGCCCACACGGGCTCGGTACCCATGAGGATGCTCGCGCGGGTCGCCGAGGTGCGCCGCACCGCCCACAACTGCACCACGAACGCGAAGACCGAGCACAGCAGTCCGAGGAAGAGCACGTCGACCCATCCGGATGCCGAGAGCCCCGCGGCCGCACGCGGCAGGTCGGCGCCGGCAACGGCGGACGAGGCCAGGGCGCACACGACCAGTTGGACGAAGACGACGGCGAGGGTGCTGTCGTGTCGGCCGCGGGTGAGGTGCCCGCTCGCGGTGACGTGCACGGCGCGGACGACCGCCGCGGCGATGACGAGAGCGTCGCCCAGGTTGGGGGTACGGAGGCCGCCGTCCGAGACGAGCAGGGCCACGCCGACCACCGCAGCCACGGCCGCGACGAAGTACGTCCGCGGGAGCCACGAGCGCGCGGCGACGCTCTCCAGCACCGGGGTGAAGACGAGGGCGAGACTGATGAGGAGCCCGGCGTTGGTCGCCGAGGTGAGGTGCACGCCCGCGGTCTCGAGCCCGATGATCGCCGCCTGCGAGCAGCCGAGCAGAGCGGCGATCGCGAGGCCGCGCCCCCGCGGCATCCGTTCCCGTCTCATCAGGCACAGGATGCCGAGGGCGATCGCGGCCACGACGAAGCGCAGCGCCACGCCGGAGGCGACGCCGGTCTCGGACACCAACTCCTTCGCGGCGAGGAAGCTGGCACCCCAGACCGCGGCGACCGCGACGAGGAGGAGGTCGACGACGAGTTCCGGGACGCGGCGGGGCATGCCCCCACCGTGACGCGGGCGACGCGGAAGAACAATGGGATCCTTCTTCACCGTGTCGTAAGTTCTTCCTTATGGATGTCGGTCATCTTCGCCTGCTGCGCGAGCTCCGAGACCGCGGAAGCGTGGCCGCCGTGGCGCAGCGCATGCACGTCTCCGCGTCGGCGGTGTCGCAGCAGCTGTCCGCGCTGCAGGCGCACGTGCCCGTTCCGCTGACCACCCGGCGCGGGCGCACCCTCGCCCTCACGCCCGCCGGAGAGGCCCTCGCCGCCGCCGGCGCGCGGGTCGACGAGG
This sequence comes from Microbacterium sp. SL75, assembly GCF_026625865.1. NCBI lineage: Bacteria > Bacillati > Actinomycetota > Actinomycetes > Micrococcales > Microbacteriaceae > Microbacterium > Microbacterium sp. SL75. Next base: position 853,135 of record NZ_CP113067.1, read on the forward strand.
CTCTCGTGTCGGCGCGAGAGGCCGTGGGTGCGTTCCTCGACGCGAGCGACCGCCCCGTGCGCGTCTCGGCCTTCCACAGCGCCGCACTCGCGCTCTTCGGGCCCCTCTTGCGCGAACTCGACGGCACGCCGCCACTGCACCTCGCCGACGCCGATGTGGCGCACCGCGATTTTCCGGGGCTGACCGCCGACCACGACCTCGTCGTGGCGCACCGCCTCGCGCACGACGAACCGTGGCCCGCGGACCGCGTGGTCACGGTGCCGTTGCTAGAAGAGCCGCTCGACATCGCCCTGCCGGCAGACCACCCGCTCGCCGGACGCGACGAGCTGCGTGCGGCCGACCTCGTCGCCGAGAGATGGGTGTCGGTGCACCCCGGATTCCCGCTCGCCGGCGTTCTCGACCATCTCGCCGCACACGTGGGGCGCCCTCTCGACGTCGCCCACCGCATCAACGAGTTCTCGGTGACGGCCGAGGTCGTGCGCGCCGGCGCAGCGATCGCCGTCATGCCGCGCACCACGACGACGCCCCTCGCCGTCGACGGGCTGGTGCTGCGACCGCTCGCCGACCTCGCCCTGGTGCGCCACGTGGACGCACTGGCGCGGCCCGACGCGCTCGCTTACGCCGCGGTGCGGCGTGTGCTGTCGGCGCTGCGCACCGTGTCGGCGCGGGCGTCGGCGCACATCTCCGGTGTCGACCCCGTCTGATCCGCGGAGCGCAGCGTGGCGGGTGGATCCCCTTGTCGCGAGGTGCTCAGCGCGTCGGCGGCGGATCCGCGACGACCGCCGTGGACCGGGGCTCGGGGTGCGCCGGCGCGACCGCGTGGTCGAGCGGTACCGCGTCGTCGTCCTTCATCGCCTTCAACTCGCCCTTGAACAGGCGGGCCGACCTGCCGACGCTCTGCGCCAGCGCCGGCAGCTTGGCAGCGCCGAACAACAGGACGATCACCGCGAGGACGATCAGCAGGTGCCATCCGGTCAGTCCATGAAGCATGGGGCCTCCTCGGCCGTGCCGGCCTCTTCGCCGACGAGTGGGGGCGGCGCGAGACGCACCGTGCGGCGATGGTAGCCCGCGACGAAAGCAAACCACAAGGCTCGCGTCAAGCGCACTTTTGTTGTGTGCACATTACGCAACTTTTGATTGACCTATGGAAAAACATCCGTCAAGATGACGACGAGCGACGTCCCTCACAACCGGACACCTCATCCCCCCGAGGCTCGCCCCACGAACCGCCCGAGAGGCGGTGATCGGCGACCCCTCCCACTCGACGAAGAGTAAGGAGCAGACACGGCGCGTGGCCGACCGCCACCGCAGGAAGAGCCCGGGCCGCCACGATCAGTCGTTGAGACCGACTGTGTGGCGACCCGGTGAAAACAACTCGAACGCATTCACAGGAGCTGTTTCACGATGAACTCTACTTCTCGGCATCCGGTCGTCCGGTCCCGGTTGACGGCGGTCCTCGCGGCCACCGCACTGGGCCTGGGCGCCATCGCCGCAGCACCCGTCCCGGCCTTCGCGCACGACGGGCACGACCACGGCACGACTGACCCCGGGGGCGATCACGGCGATCCCACCGACCCCGGCACCCCCGACCCCGGCGACACCGGCGAAGACGGCGGCGCTTTGGACTGGAGCAACTACGAGCGCGTGCTGCTCACGAAAGACGTGGGCGAGCCCATCGACCTCGCGGTCCTCCCCGACAAGCGCGTGCTGCACACCGCTCGCAACGGAGACGTGCGCCTGACCGATCCCGCGACGGGCGTCACACGCGTCACCAACACGCTCGACGTCTACGCCAACTCCGAAGACGGTCTGCAGACGGTGGCCCTCGACCCGAACTTCGCCGAGAACAACTGGGTCTATCTCGTCTACTCCCCGCGCGACGCCGACGGCGACGGCGTCGCCGACACCCCGGCGGGCAACTCCCCCAACACCCTCCCCGCCGGAGCCGACGAGTCGTACTGGGACCAGTGGGTCGGCGTGAACCGGCTCGCCCGCTTCCAGTGGAACGGAGAGGCCCTCGACCTCGCGAGCGAGCAGGTCGTCCTCGACGTCGAGGTCCAGCGCGGCCAGTGCTGTCACGTCGGCGCCGACATCGGGTTCGACGGCGACGGCAACCTCTACCTGAGCACGGGCGACAACACCCCGGCATCCACCCCGGGCGCCAACGGCTTCGCGCCCAACAACGACGCCCCCGGCTACAACCCCGGTTTCGACTCTCGCCGCGGTGCCGGTAACACCAACGACCTGCGCGGCAAGATCCTGCGCATCCACGTCGAGGACGACGGCTCGTACACGATCCCCGAGGGCAACCTCTTCGCTCCCGGGACCGAACTCACCCGCCCCGAGATCTTCGTGATGGGCGTGCGCAACCCCTTCCGCATCGAGGTCGACGTCGAGACCAACTCGCTGTCGTGGGGCGACTACGGCCCCGACGCCACGAAGGCCGTCGCCCAGACCGCGGGCCGCGGCCCCATGGGCCTGGTGGAGTGGAACGCCATCAGCCTCGACGAGCCGCAGAACGCCGGCTGGCCGTACGTGCACGCCGACAACCAGGCGTACAACGACTGGGACTTCGCCACGGCGACGCCGGGGGCGTTCTTCGACCCCGCCAACCTCAAGAACGAGTCGCGCTGGAACACCGGTCTCACCGACCTTCCTCCCGCGCAGCCCGCGACCCTCTGGTACGGCGACAACCCCGGCGACCAGCCGTGGGACGAACTGGTGAACTTCGGCGCGGGCAGCGGCCAGGGCCCGATGGGCGGACCCGTCTACCACTACGACGAGACGAACCCCTCGCCCACGAAGCTCCCCCAGCACTGGGACCGCAAGGCCTTCATGGGCGAGTTCTCGCAGGACTACATCGCCGCCTTCACGCTGGACTGGGACACCTTCGACGTCAGCGCGATCGAGGACTTCCTGCCCAACGCCGCGCTGAGCACCCTCGGCCAGCCGCCGCACGACAACCCCATGGACATGGAGATCGGGCCCGACGGCTCGATGTACGTGCTGGACTACGGTGACGGCTTCTTCCGCGCGAACCCCGATGCCGGTCTCTACCGCATCGACTACGTCGCCGGGAACAAGTCGCCCCAGGCGCGTTTCACCGCCACGCCCACCTCGTCGTCGCAGGCTCCCCTGACCGTCGAGTTCGACGCGTCGACCTCGACCGACCCCGACGCGGACACCCTCACCTACGAGTGGGACTTCGACGGCGACGGCACCTACGACGCCACCGGCGCGACCGCGTCGTACACGTACACGGAACTGGGCAACTACAGCGCCCGCCTGCGCGTGTCCGACCCGGGCGGACGCTTCGGCCTGACCTCGCGCACCATCTCGGTGGGCAATCAGGCGCCCGAGGTGACCGTGGCCTTCCCCGGCAACGGTGCGTTCTTCGACTGGGGTCAGGCGATCCCCTTCCAGGTCACGACGACGGATGCCGAGGACGGCGACGCCACGGAATGCTCCCGCGTGACGTGGACCTACGGTCTCGGCCACGACGAGCACGCCCACCCCGAGGTCTCGGGGACCGGATGCACGGGCGTGTTCCGCACCGACCCGAACTCGCCCGAGCACGGCCCCGGTGCCCTGCTGTACGGCGCGGTCGTGGTCACCTACACCGACGCGGGCGCCAACGGGCTGCCGCCCGCCACGGGTGAGGCGACCGTTCGCCTCAACCCGAAGCTGCAGCAGGCCGAGCACGCGATCCGTCGCGAGGGCGTCGCCACGTACGCCGACGCCGACGCCTCGGGCGGCAACGCCGTCCGCGGCCTGGGAGCGGGCGACTACCTCGCCTACGACCCGGTGAACTTCGCCGGGATCGACGGTGCCGTGGTCCGCGCCAGCGGTGCGGGAGAGGTCCAGCTTCGTTGGGGAGCGGTCGACGCCGAGCCCTTCGCGACCGCGACCATCCCCGCGGGCAGCGGCTGGCAGGACGTCGAGGTCGCCTTCGACGCCCCCGAGGGCTCCGGAGCGCTCTACGTCACCTCGGCCGACGAGCTCGCCGTCGACGCGCTGACCATGGTGGGCGACGGGGTCGGCGACGTCACGCCGCCGACGGTCGCGCACACGCTGTCCCCCGCCAGCCCGACGGGTGTCGGCGGCGTGTTCAACGAGCCGGTCCGCTTCGCGGTCCAGGCCGCGGACAACGGCACGCTCGCGAGCGTCCAGTACTCGCGCGACAACGGCGCGACCTGGGTGAACCTCGCGGCGAACCAGCAGTACGGGGTGACGTTCGATCAGGACGGTGTCTACGACATCCGCTACCGGGCCACCGACACCGGCGGCAACGTCTCGGAGCTCGGTTCCGTGTCGTTCACGATCGACCTCGACGCTCCCAACGAGCCGACCGTCGACACCCGCACGCTCGTCTCGCTCGGCTCCCCGCGCGTCACCTACGGCGCCCCCGGCGACGTGACGGTGTCGGTGCGCGGAGAGGGCGGCGCCCCCACGGGCGAGGTCGTGCTCACCGTCGGCGAGACCGAACTCGGTCGCGCGACGCTGGACGCGGACGGCAACGCCGTCGTCGCCCTCCCGGCGGATCTCCCGGTCGGCACGCACACCCTGCGGGCCACCTACGGGGCCGACGAGACCTTCAAGGGTTCGGCCGGCATCGGTCGTCTCACGGTCTCGCAGGCGAAGTCGACGACCTCGGTCGCCGTCTCGCCGACACCGGTCAAGCCCGCCGTGGCGGCCACCGCCACGGTCCAGGTGGCTTCGTCGACGGGCATCGTCCCGACCGGCGACGCCACGGTGACCATCCGCCGTAACAACGCGATCGTCGCCGCCCTCACCGGCACGCTCGGCGCAGACGGCACCGTCCAGGTGACCCTGCCCAAGCTGAGCGCGGAAGGCGCCTACCAGGTGCAGGCGTCGTACACCGGTTCGAGCGGGATCGCGAAGAGCAGCGGCAGCGCGAACCTGACCGTCAAGAAGTAACACCCGGGTGGGGGTTGCGCACCGCGGCCCCCACCACCCCCACGGTCGTCCCCGACCCCGGGGCGGACCCACCTCGAAGGAGAGTCATGAGTCACCACCACGACCACGCGCACCCCACGGTGTCGGATCGACCCATGAGCCGGCGTACCCTGCTCAAGGCCCTGGCGGCGTCGTCCGTCGCCGTCGGCATCGGCGCCGCCGCCATGCCCGCCGCCGCCTCGGCATCCACCGCTTTCGGCGCCCGCGCCGCGGCGGCCGCTCCCCCGGTCAGCGCCGGCAAGCGTCTCGTCCCCGTCAACCGCATCGGCATCCAGCTCTACACCGTCCGAGACAAGGTCAGCTCGCTGGGCTTCCGTGCGGTGTTCGAGGAGCTGGCTCGCATCGGCTACTCGGAGATCGAGTTCGCGGGCTACACGCAGGGAGGCGTCGGCGCCATCACCCCGCAGGAGATCCGCCAGCTGCTCGACGACAACGGCCTGCGCGCGACAGGCGCGCACGTCAACCTCACCCCGGCCAACATCGACCAGCAGCTCGAGATCGCGCACGTGCTGGGCATGCCGCACCTGGGTCAGGGCGGGCCCATCGCCGGCGGGTACGGCGGACCCCTCGCCAAGGATGCCTGGATGCAGGCCATCGGCACGTGGAACCAGATGGGCGAGAAGGGGCGCGCAGCGGGAATCAAGCTCTACCTGCACAACCACGCCCAGGAGTGGGGTTTCACGACCGACACGAACGAGCGCATCTACGACCTGTACTGGGCCAACCTCAACCCCGAGACGGTGTTCTTCGAGATGGACGTCTACTGGGCGCACGTCGGAAAGCACCTGTACCCCGGGTTCGAGCCGATCGACTACATCAAGCGCGACCCCCGCCGCTTCCCGATCCTGCATCTCAAGGACGGCAAGCTCAACCCGAGCAGCGCCAACGGCTACGACATCGTCGAGTTCGGCGCCGGGAACATCGATTACACGGCGTTCCTGTCGCAGCTGCGCGACCGCGGCCAGCGCTTCGGCATGTTCGAACAGGACAACGCCTCCACGGTGCCGGTCAACCCCGGGGACTCGCTCGCCAACGCCGACCGCAGCTACGACAACATCGCAGCCCTGCGCGGCTGAGCGACGAGGAAGAACCGATGAACAGAATCACGAAACTGACCACCGTCGGCCTCCTCGTCATCGGGGGCAGCGTCGTCGCCGTGCCCGCGTACGCGGCCGACCTCACCTGTACCGACGACCTGGGCAGCCAGAGCGTCTCGGGCAACCTGATCGTCCCCGGCGGCGCGGACTGCATCCTCGGCGGCGCGACCGTCGAGGGCGACATCGTCGTCGAGGCGGGCGGATGGCTGGATGCCACCTCGGTCACCGTCACGGGAGACGTCGTCGCCACCGACGCGTACGGCGTCTCGCTCGACGGCACGAGCGTGGCCGGCGACATCAGCGCGTACTCCGCCGACACCACCGTGGGATTCCTCTACGTCAACGACCTGAAGGTCGGGGGCTCGGTGGAAGCCGGCGGCATCGACGTGGAGGTCGTCGACAGCGCCATCTCGGGCTCGCTGCTCACGCAGCAGGCCACCTACGTCGACATCGTGCGCACCTCGGTGGGCGCCGACGTGTCGGTCGACGGCGCGGGCTGGGGCGTGTCGATGACCGGGGCCGTCGTCAAGGGTGACGTCACCGTGAGCGGCAGCTCGCGCGACGTGCTCATCGGCGCCACCGCCGACGGTGGTTCCGACGCGTTCGCCAACTCGATCGGCGGAGGCCTGTCCCTCACCGGGAACACCGCGAACCTGCGCGTGGCGAACACCACGGTGTTCGGCGCTCTCGCTCTCGACGGGAACTCCCCGGCGGCCGCGTTCGGTGCGGGCGTCCGTGCCGGCTCGACCACGGGCGACTACACGGGCGAGGCGCCGACCGCTCCTCCCACGGGCGACCAGTCGATCGCCGTGACCGTCCCCGACCAGGGTTCGGGCGAGCTCACCTGGTCGATCGAGGGCACCTCGCGCCTGGTCGACCTGGGAGTTGCGACCGAGAACCTCGACCACTACGCGGCATCCGGTGAGATCGTGCCGATCCGCGTGCAGGACACCCGGGCCGGCAACCCCGGGTGGTCGCTGACCGCACAGGTGTCGAACTTCACCGCCGGAGGCCAGGAGGTGTCGAGCAAGTACCTCGGCTGGACGCCCGAGGTCCTCGAGACGCAGGGCGGCGCCGTCGCCGGCGCTCCCGTGCCCTCCGGCTTCGACAGCGGCCAGGGCCTGTCGGTCGCGCGCACCCTCGCGCAGGCGAACGACGGCCACGAGCGCGGCTCCTCGCTCGTGGGCGCCGACCTGGATCTCAAGCTCCCGCTCGAGACCCCCCGCGGCACCTACACCGCGACCGTGACGCTGACCGCCCTCAGCTGATCCCCACCCGTCGGGGTCGCGCTCCTCGAGAGCGTGGCCCCGACGGGACCCCTCCACACGAAAGCCACGCCCATGTCCCAGGCGAAGACCTCCCCCCGTCCCCTCCGTACTCTCGTCTCGTTCCTCGCCGGCCTCGCGCTGTTGCTGGGAACCCCCGTCGCCGCCACCGCGGCCGCCGCTCCTTCCGCCGAGACCACGGTGACGTGGAGCGTCAAACCCGCCGACACCGCTCAGGGGCGCGACCGGCCCAACTACGCCTACGACCTCCTCCCGGGCGGCACCGTCGGCGATGCCCTGTACGTCGCCAATCGCAGCTCCCAGCCGATCACCCTGCGCGTCTACGCCGCCGACGGCTTCCTCACCGAAGACGGAGCCCTCGACATCCTCGCCGGAGGCGTGGAGTCCACCGACCTCGGCAGCTGGGTCTCGATCGACTCGTCCGAGCTCACGCTCGACAGCGGCGCGAGCGCCGAGGTCCCCTTCACCGTCGTCGTCCCGGCCGACGCGGCCCCCGGTGATTATGCGGCCGGCATCGTGGCATCCATGCTCGTGACGGCCGACAACGGCACCGTCACCGAACGCCGCCTGGGCTCGCGCGTGCACCTGCGCGTGCAGGGCGACCTCGCACCCGCGCTGGCCGTGGGCGACGTCCTCGTCGACTACCACGGCACCGCGAACCCCGCCGAGACGGGATCCGCGACCGTCAGTTACACCCTCACCAACACCGGCAATACGCGGCTCGACCCCGATGTCGAGGTCGCCCTGGGCGGGCCCTTCGGCTGGGCGGGCGTGACCGCGGCCGACGACGCCCCCGAACTGCTCCCCGGCAGCTCGCTGCAGCGCACCGTCGAGGTTGCCGGGGTGGTCCCCCTCGTGCTGCTGTCGGCCGAGGTGACGGCCACCTCGCAGGTGGTCTCGCGGACGTTGGCCGGCGCCGAGCCCTCGACCCTCGACCCGCTCGTGTCGCAGGCTGCCGCCGCCACCGCCGCCGTGCCGTGGACCGCGCTCGCGATCCTCGCCGCGATCGCCCTGCTGGTGGCCTGGCGCATCGTCGCCGCGCGACGACGCAAGGCCGCTCACGCGCGCGAGATCGCCGCCGCGGTGGCCGCCGCGCGGGCGGATGCCGAGGGGGCGGATGCCGGGACGGGTGGATCGGATGCCGGGACGGGTGTGGACGCCGGGTCGGGCGGATCGGATGCCGGGTCGGGTGGATCGGATGCCGGGACGGGTGTGGACGCCCGGCGAGAACCCGTGCCCGCCGGGGCGGGCGCCGACCCTGGTACGCCGGATGCCACCACACCCGCGTCCATCACTCGCGCCTCGCGCCGCTCGCCCTGAGACCCGCTCGCGGCGTGGAGAGGGACACTCCGCGCCGCGAGCGACCGACCGACGCCTCCGGCGAACACGGTGAGCCCAACGGCGGAAAACATCGCGACACGCCGGACCCCCGGCATCCCGAACCGGCATGTCGAACAAACACTCCGCCGTTAGGTACAGGCGCCCGGACCGCAGGTCGCCCCGGCCCCGGCGAACACGGCGAGCCCAACGGCGGAAACCATCGCGACGCACCGGACCCCCGGCATCTCGAACCGGCATGTCGAACAAACACTCCGCCGTTAGGTACAGGCGCCCAGACCGCAGGTCGCCCCGGCCCCGGCGAACACGGCGAGCCCAACGGCGGAAACCATCACGACGCACCGGACCCCCGGCATCCCGAACCGGCATGTCAAGCACACACTCCGCCGTTGGGTGCAGGCGCCGGGCCCGCAGGTCGCTCCGGCCCCGGCGACCGCCGAGACCGACGGCTCGCGGGTCACCCGACTCCCCCAGCCGACCGTGGAAGCCACACCGAGCCCACCGGCGGAAACCATCACGGCGCGCCGGGCACCCGGCATCCCGAACCGACATGTCGAACAAACACTCCGCCGTTAGGTACAGGCGCCCAGACCGCAGGTCGCCCCGGCCCCGGCGAACACGGTGAGCCCAACGGCGGAAACCATCACGACGCGCCGGGCACCCGGCATCCCGAACCGGCATGTCGAAAAAACACTCCGCCGTCGGGTACGCGCGCCGAGCCCGGCCGCGACCCCCCGCCCGCGGCGGGTCAGGCGCGCAGGAACGCGGCGTTCAGCGACTCGGGGGCGAGGGCGTGCTCGACGGCGAGCATGCTCGCGCCGATCACCGCGGCCTTCTCGGCGGCCACCGACTGCACGATCGACAGGTACTCGGTGGCCAGGGGCGTGGAGCGGGTGTAGACGACCTCGCGGACTCCCGCGATGAGGTGCTCGCCGACGCGGGCCATGGAGCCGCCGATGGCGATGACCGAGGGGTTCATGAGGCTCACGCACGTGGTGAGCACCTCGCCGATGTCGCGACCCGCCTGGCGCACGGCCTGGATCGCGTCGATGTTGCCGCGCTTGACGAGATCGACCACGTCGGAGCCGGTGTGCGCCTCGATCCCCTGCGCGCGCAGCGCACGGGCGATCGCGGGGCCGGATGCCAGGGCCTCGAGGCACCCGCGGTTGCCGCACTGGCACGGGATGTCGGCGCCGCGCGCGACCTGGACGTGGCCGATGTCGCCGGCGATGCCCTGGGCGCCGCGCTGAAGGCGGCCGTCGGAGATGATGCCGGTGCCGACGCCGGTCGCCACCTTCACGAACATGAAGTGGTCGACGGCGGGCCAGGCGATGCTGCGCTCGCCCAGGGCCATGATGTTGACGTCGTTGTCGACGAGGACCGGGACGGGCATGTGCTGGTAGATCCAGCCGGGGATGTCGAAGCGGTCCCACCCGGGCATGATCGGCGGATTCACCGGCTGGCCGGTGGAGTGCTCGACGGGCCCGGGGACGCCGATGCCCATGGCGGCGACGTCGGTGGTCGAGCGTCCGGATTCGGACAGCAGCGCCATGGCGGTCTCGACGAGCCAGGTCAGCACGGGCTCGGGGCCGGTGGCGATGTCGATCTCGCCGGTGCGCTCGCTGAGCACCTTGCCGGTGAGATCGGCGATCGCGACCGTGGCGTGCGACGCGCCGAGGTCGACGGCCACGACGACCTTGGCGGCGGGGTTGATGGCGAACTGCGACGGGGGACGCCCGCCGGTGGACACGGCGTCGGCGACCGGGGTGATGAGGCCCATCCGCATGAGCTCGTCGACACGGACGGCGACCGTCGATCGGGCGAGCCCGGTCGACTTGGCCAGTTCCGCACGCGTACGCGGTACGCCGTCTCGCAGCAGCTGGAACAACTGGCTCACGCCGTTGACCGACTGCACCGAATCTGTCGTCATCCTCTTCACGCCCTCAGTACACCATTAGTAGCAATGCATTCCATCCACTTACGGACGGCGGCTACGCGAATCACGCAGCCGCCGTCGGCACAAGGGGTCGTCAGCCCCGCCCCGGCGGGCGGGAGAAGCGCTGCTGCAGGAGCACCGCGACCACGATGATGACACCTTTCGCCACCGCCTGGACGGAAGACGAGAGATTGTTCTGGATGAACACGTTGGACAGCGTCGCGAAGATGAGGACGCCGAACACCGTACCGGTGATCGTGCCCCGGCCGCCGACGAGCAGCGTCCCGCCCACGACGACCGCCGCGATGGCATCCAATTCGTAGAGCTGACCGTGCGTCGACGTGCCGGCCGTGGTGCGGCCGAGGATCATGACGGCCGCGATGCCGGCGCACAGTCCCGTGATGGCGTAGAGCCACATCGTGTGGCGGCGCACGTCGATGCCGGCGAGGCGCGCGGCCTCGCGGTTGCCGCCGACGGCGACCGTGCGTCGACCGAACGTGGTGCGGTTCAGCAGCACCCAGCCCAGGGCCGCGACGATCGCGAAGATCCAGATGAGGATGTCGACGCCGAGGATGTCGGCGTTCATGAAGGTGATGAAGCCGCGGTCCTGCACGACGAGCGTGCGACGCTCGGCGAGGATCTCGGCGAGGCCCCGGGCGCCCACGAGCATGGCGAGGGTGGCCATGAAGGCCACGACGTTGCCGTAGGCGATGACGATGCCGTTGATCAGGCCCGCGCCCACGCCCACCGCGAGAGCGATGACGACCATGACGCTCCAGTGCAGGTTGTCGGCGAGATCCTGCACGGCGGCGAGGGTGGCCACGACCGAGGCCAGGCCCATGACCGAGCCGACCGACAGGTCGATGCCGCCGGCGATGATCACGAGGGTCATGCCGATGCTGATCACGCCGATGATCGAGGCCTGGCGGAGGATGACGAGCAGGTTGTCGACGCTCGTGAACGAACCGGGGGCGGTGATCGCGCCGACGACGACGATCACGAGCAGGGCGACGACGAGGCCGATGTTTCGACCGGCCGAACCGGAGAGGAAGCGGCGCCAGGCCGGCGCGGGAGCCGGGGCCGCGACGGCCCCGGTCTCTGTGGGGACCGTGCGTGCACGGGTCGGGGTGGTCGGCTCGCTCACGCGGCGGATCCTTTCATGACGAGATCGAGCACACCGTGCTCGTCGATCTGGTGGGAGGGGAGGGTGCGCAGAATCCGACCGTCGGCGACGACGAGGACGACATCGGCGAGGCCGAGCACCTCTTCGATCTCGCTCGAGACGACGACGACGGCGTTGCCTGCGGCGGCGAGATCGCGGATGAGGGCGTAGATCTCGGCGCGAGCGCCGACGTCGACGCCGCGGGTGGGTTCGTCGAGCAGCAGCACCTCGGTGCCGTGCACGAGCCAGCGGGCGAGCAGGATCTTCTGCTGGTTGCCGCCCGAGAGGGTGCGGGCGGGTCGATCGGGATCGGCGGGGCGCAGCTCGAAGGCGTCGATCTGCTCGCGCGCGACCTTGCGCGCCGCGCGGTCGTCGAGGAACCCGCCCTTGGCGAAGCGTTTCATCGAGGCGAGGGCGATGTTGACGAAGATCGGCTCGTCGAGCACGAGCCCCTGGCTCTTGCGCTCCTCGGGAGACAGCCCGATGCCCGCCCCGACGGCGGCGCGGACGGACCCGCGCGGCAGCACCTTCTCGCGCACGCGAACCGAGCCGGCGCTCGAGCGGCGGGCGCCGTACACGGTCTCGAGGATCTCCGACCGGCCCGATCCGACGAGTCCCGCCAACCCCACGACCTCGCCGGCGCGCACCGAGAACGACACGTCGGAGAAGACCCCGTCGAGTCCGAGTCCCTGCACGTCGAGCACGACGGGTGCATCGGATGCCACGGGCACCCGCTCCGGGAAGACGTTCGCGACCTCGCGCCCGGTCATGAGCCGGATGAGTTCGGCCTTCGGGGTGTCGGCGGCGGAGAGGCCGACCGCGGTCGTACGGCCGTCCTTCAGAACGGTGATGCGGTCGCCGATCTCGCGGATCTCCTCGAGCCGGTGCGTGATGTAGACGACGGCGATACCCGCCGCGGTGAGCTCCCGCACGACCGCGAAGAGGTTCTTGACCTCTTCGGTGTCGAGCACGGCGGAGGGCTCGTCCATGATGATCAGCTTGATGTCGTGCGACAGGGCGCGCGCCATGCTCACGATCTGCTTGTTCGCGGCGCTGAGCGAGCCGACCTCGGTGTTCGGCGAGAGGTTGGCGTGGCCGAGTCGGCGAAGGAGCTCTTTCGTCTGACGGGCCGCCTCGGCGCGCTGGGTGAAACCGCCGCGCGCGAGCTCGTGCCCGAGGAAGATGTTCTCGGCGATCGTCAGGCCGTCGACGACGTCGAGCTCCTGGTACATCGTGGCGATCCCGAGCTCGATGGCCGCGTCGGGATCGGCGATCTCGACGTTCTCGCCGAGCCAGACGATCTCGCCCTCGTCGGGGCGGTGAACGCCCGCGAGCGTCTTGATGAGAGTCGACTTGCCCGCGCCGTTCTGGCCCAGCACGCAGTGCACCTCTCCGGCGACGATGTCGAGATCGACACCGCGCAGGGCGCGGACGCCGGCGAAGGACTTGGTCACGCCTCGGACGGTGAGTAATGACGACTGATGGTCAACTTTGATCACGCGGCGAACATAACACGCCGCCTCGTCGTCGCGCGACCCGTGTTCCGAGGGAAAGCGGGCGGCCGTCTCCCGCGCGCACGCGAGCACTCTTCGGGCACAAAGGCTCGCCAGCGGTACTTATGCGGATAAAAAAACAAAAGATGCTCGCCGGGACGACACTTCTGCTAGCGTGAGCCGCGTCAGAGTGGACCCCTCTTTCCGGAGTGACCCGGGGCCGCGATGACCCCAGCTGCATCACATTTCAAGGAGGAAACATGCGCTCACAGTGGAAGTCGCGTTCGCGACTCGTCCTGACCGGCATCGCCGTCATCGCCTCGGTCGGCCTGCTCGCCGGTTGCACCGGTTCGGGCGGCGACAACGAGGACATCGTCGGCCAGGGCACCACGACCGAGGAGAACGCCGCCGCCGGTGACACCGTCACCATCGGCTTCTCCGGCCCCGCCGCCGACCACGGTTGGCTCGGCGCCATCAACTCCGGCGCACTCGCCGCCGCCGAGAGCTTCCCCGACGTCGACCTGAAGGTCGCCGAGGGCACCAACGACGTCAACGCGCAGATCGCCGCCGTCGAGACCTTCATCAACGACGGCGTGGATGCCATCGTGCTGCTGCCCAGCGACGGCGCCGCCCTGACCGAGGTCGCAATCAAGGCGATGAACGCGGGCATCCCCGTCATCAACGTCGACCGCGAGTTCTCGAGCCCCTTCGCCGCCCGTTCGACGATCCTCGGCGACAACTACGGCATGGGCGTCAGCGCCGGCACCTACATCTGCTCGCAGCTCGAGGGCAACAGCAACGCCATCGTGGGCGAGATCGCGGGCATCGACTCGCTGCCGCTCACGCAGGACCGCTCGGCGGGCTTCGCCGACGCCCTGTCGGACTGCGGCCTGAAGGTCGGCCCCCGCGTCGCCGCGGACTTCACCGTGCAGGGCGGCGAGGCCTCGACCTCACAGCTGCTGTCGGCCAACCCCAAGATCGACGCCATTTGGAACCACGACGACGACCAGGGCATCGGCGTGCTCGCCGCCGTCACGGCGGCCGGTCGCGACGAGTTCATCATGGTCGGCGGTGCGGGCAGCCGCAACGCCATGGAGTCCATCCAGGCCGACGACAGCGTCCTCAAGGCGACGGTGATCTACCCGTCGACGCAGGCCGCCGACGGCATCGCGCTGGCACGCCTGATCGCCCAGGGCAAGACCGCGGGAGACCTCATCACCCCCAGCGTTCCCAACCGCATCGTGCTGGACGCCCCCGTGGTGACGAAGGACAACGTCGCGTCCTTCATCGACCTCTCGTTCCAGTCCTGACCCGGTCCGGGGCGCCCGCGTTCGTCGCGGGCGCCCCGTCCCTCGTCCCCCCACAGAAAGACGTCATCGTGACCCAGCCCCTTCGCATCGCCATGATCGGTGCGGGATTCATGGGCGCCGCGCATTCCCAGGGATGGCGCGTCGCCCCTCGTTTCTTCGACCTCCCCCTCGCCCCCGAGATGAGCGTGCTCGTCGGGCGCGACGACGCCCGCACGGAAACGGCCGCCGACACCTGGGGATGGCGAGAGAGTGCGACCGATTGGCGCGAGGTCATCCACCGCTCCGACATCGACGTCGTCGACATCGTGACCCCCGGCGACTCGCACGCCGAGATCGCCATCGCCGCCCTCGCCGCCGGCAAGCACGTGCTGTGCGAGAAGCCCCTCGCCAACACCGTCGACGAAGCCCGCCGAATGGCCGAGGCCGCCGCGGCCGCCTCCGCCAGCGGCATCCGATCGATGGTCGGCTTCACCTACCGACGCCTGCCCGCCACGACCTTCGCCCGCGATCTCATCACCGCCGGCCGTCTCGGCGACATCCGCCAGGTGCGCGCCGAGTACCTGCAGGACTGGTTGAGCGACGCCGAGGCCCCGCTCACGTGGCGCCTGCAGAAGGACCGCGCCGGCTCCGGCGCCCTCGGCGACATCGGAGCTCACGCCGTCGACCTCACCGAGTTCATGACCGGGCAGCGCGTGGTCCGCGTCGCCGGCATCCTCGAGACGATCGTCGCCCAGCGTCCCGTCCTCGCTTCCGCGTCCGGACTCTCCGGTTCCGCCGGCACCGAGCGCGGAGCCGTCACCGTCGACGATCTCGCTCTGTTCACCGGCCGTCTCGAGAGCGGCGCCCTCGCCTCGTTCGAGGCCTCGCGCTTCCGCCTGGGTCGCAAGAACGCTCTGCGCATCGAGATCTCCGGCTCCCTCGGCTCGCTGTCGTTCGACCTCGAGAGCCCCAACGAACTGCAGTTCTACGACGCGACGGCCCCCGCCGCCGAACAGGGCTTCCGCCGGATCCTCGTGACCGAGCCCGAGCACCCCTACGTCGCCGCGTGGTGGCCGACCGGTCACATGCTCGGCTACGAGCACGGGTTCTCGCACCAGGCGAAGGACTTCGTCGAGGCGGTCGCCGCGGGCACCGCGCCCACCCCGTCCTTCGCGGACGGCCTGCACGTGCAGGAGGTGCTCGACGCCGTCGCGCGCAGCTCCGAGGGCGAGGGCGTGTGGACCGGGGTCGACGCCGATCTCGCCGCCGCCCCTGCCGCAGACCGCGCCTTCGCGGCATCCTGAACCCGATCCCGCACCCGCACCGACGAAAGGACGACGCGATGACGCGACCGATCACTCTCTTCACCGGCCAGTGGGCCGATCTGCCCTTCGAGGAGGTGGCCCGTCTCGCCGGCGAATGGGGCTACGACGGCCTCGAGATCGCCTGCTGGGGAGACCACCTCGACCCCTGGCGCTGGGACGACGAGGCCTACGTGCAGGAGAAGCTCGCCGTCCTCGAGCGCAACGGCCTGAAGGTCTGGACCATCTCGAACCACCTGAAAGGACAGGTGGTCTGCGACGATCCCATCGACCAGCGACACCGCGACATCGTCTCGGACCGCGTGTGGGGCGACGGCGACCCCGAGGGCGTACGCCAGCGCGCCGCCGAGGAGCTGAAGAACACCGCGCGCCTCGCCGCCAAGCTCGGGGTGAAAACGGTCACGGGCTTCACCGGATCGAGCATCTGGAAGTACGTCGCGATGTTCCCGCCCGCCACCGAAGCGATGGTGGATGCCGGCTATCAGGACTTCGCGGACCGGTGGAACCCGATCCTCGACGTGTTCGACGAGGTCGGCGTCCGATTCGCCCACGAGGTGCACCCCTCGGAGATCGCGTACGACTACTGGACGACGAAGCGCGCGCTCGAAGCCATCGGCCACCGCGCGGCGTTCGGGCTGAACTGGGACCCCTCGCACATGGTGTGGCAGGACATCGACCCGGTCGCGTTCCTGTGGGACTTCCAGGACAAGATCTTCCACGTGCACTGCAAGGACACCAAGAAGCGACTGGGCAACGGCCGCAACGGCCGACTGTCGTCGCACCTGCCGTGGGCCGACCCGCGCCGCGGCTGGGACTTCATCTCGACCGGCCACGGCGACGTGCCCTGGGAAGACGCGTTCCGCATGCTGAACGCGATCGGCTACGACGGTCCGCTGTCGGTCGAGTGGGAGGACGCGGGCATGGACCGCCTGGTCGGAGCGCCCGAGGCGCTCGGCTTCGTGCGGAAGCTGTCGTCGTACGAGCCGTCGGGGGCGGCGTTCGACGCGGCGTTCAGCCAGCGCTGATCCGGGGGGATCGGTCGGAAGCGAAACGAGGGGCCGGATGCCATGGCATCCGGCCCCTCCGCATGTGCGGGCCGTAACCTTCGTCGGGGGCGGGGGCGGCCGGGTCGCGCGTCACCAGAACAGGGGGATGCCACCAGAACAGGACGTATCCGCCCCGAACGTCCTGTTCTCGGCGCATCCCCTGTTCTCGGCGCACCGCCCGCGCCACAGGCAGCGCCCGCCTCAGACGCCCAGCCCGCGCAGCACGAGGTCGCGCACGCCCGCGGCGGGCAGCGACTCGGCGTCAGGCAGCAGGCCGGCGTCGCTCGTGAGCAGCATCGGTCCGTCGCGGCGCGACGACGATAGTCGCCCGTGCGTCCCGCGCACGCACGACGGGTCGAGCGGCACCGTGCTCATGGCGTAGCGCAGGCCCAGTTTCTTCTTCACCAGGTTCGCCCCGGCTTTGGCCTTCGCGAGCCGGTCGGCGGGGTCGAAGAACAGCTCGGCGGGGTCGTAGCCCGGCTTGCGGTGGATGTCGACGCCCCGGGCGTACTCGGGCGCACGCTCGTCGTCGAGCCAGAAGTAGTAGGTGAACCAGGCCCCGGGCTCGGCCACCACGACCAGTTCGCCGGAGCGCTCGTGATCCAGGCCGTACCGCGCCTGCGCGTCGCGGTCGAGCACCTCGTCGACGCCCTCGAGCCCGCGCAGCAGCGCCGTGACGCGAGGGAGGTCGGCGGCATCCGGAACGTAGACGTGGGCCACCTGGTGATCCGCCACGGCGAAGGCGCGCGAGGTCCAGGGGTCGAGCTGCTCGCGGCCGCCCTGCACGTAGACCTCGAGCAGCCCCTCGCGGCGGAGGGCCCGGTTGATGTCGACGGGGCGCGAGGCGGGCTCGATGCCGTACTCCGAGACCGCCACGACGGTGTAGCCGCGGTCGGCCGCGTCGTCGAGCAGCGGGGCGATCGCGTCGTCGAGCTCGCGGGCCGCGTGGTCGGCCTGGGGGCCGTTCGGTCCGAAGCGCTGCAGGTCGTAGTCGAGGTGCGGCAGGTACGCCATCGCCAGATCGGGCGCCGGCCCCCACCGCTCGGTGATCACGCCCCGGGTCGCTTCGGCCAGCCACGCGCTGCTCTGGATGGTCGCGGTCGGACCCCAGTACTGGAACAGCGGGAACTCCCCCAGCGCCCCGACGAGCTGGTCGTGCAGGGTGGCCGGTCGCACGTAGGCGTCGGGGCTCTTCCGCCCGTCGGCGTGGTAGATCGGACGCGGCGTCACGGTGATGTCGGTCGTCGCTCCCATCGCGAACCACCAGCCGAGGTTCGCGGTCCTCAGCTCGGGGCGCGAGCGGCGGGCGGTCTCCCACACCTTCTCGCCCGCGACGAGCCTGTTGTGCTGGCGCCAGAGCAGGGGGTCGCCGAGACCGCGGAAGTACCAGCCGTTGCCCACGATCCCGTGCTCGCGGGGCATCGTGCCGGTGAGCATCGTCGATTGCACGCTGCACGTGACGGCCGGGAGGATCGTGTCGAGTCCCAGGTGCCCGCCGGAGCGGCCCAGGGCGGAGAGCCGGGGCATCGCCGAGAGCGCGCGCGGGGTCAGCCCCACGATGTCCAGCAGCAGAACCTTGTTCACGCGCGGATCCTTTCGTCGATCGCGGATGCCGGGACCCCGGCGAGAGCGCGGGAAAGATGCGTGTGCGCCCAGCGCAGTTCGGCCGCGATCCCGCTGACGAGCGTTTCGGGCTGCAGTTCTCGGGGCAGCACCGACCAGGTGTACGTCTCGACGTCGAGGTGAGCGTCACCGCCGCCGGGGGCCTCGAGGACCGCGTCGATCGCGGCGATCAGCACCTCGGTCGTGGCGCGCAGCGGCTCTGCGGGCCGGGCGTGCAGGGGGATGTGCACGTGCACACGCCAGGGGCGGTCGGTCGGCCACGGCTCGGCGGCATCGAGCACCTCGGGCAGGTCGTCGGCCCGTCGCGTGCCCCCGGCCTCGCGCACCTGGTGCACGTAGCGCTCCTCGGCGAAGGGCCGCAACGCCTCGATCGTGCGCGGGTCGGCGGGGTCGGGCACCTCGAGGGCGACCGAGGCCTGCACCTTGACGATCCGGATGCCGGCGGCGGCGACGTCCGCGACGGCTGCGGCGGGGTCGGCGAACGAGACGGCGAGGTGGCAGGTGTCGAGGCACAGGCCGAGACGCCCCCCGTCCGTGAGGTGGGGGCGGGCGCCGAGCCACGCCACCACGTCGGCGACGTCGTCGAGGATGCAGCCGGGTTCGGGCTCGATCGCGACCCGCACCGTCCGACCCGTCTCGCTCTCGAGGACGGCGAGGTCCTCGACCAGTCGGGTGAGGTTCTCGTCGGCGGCGCGGTCGGCCGCGGCATCCCACCCCGCTCTCCACCCCAGCGGGAGCGTCGAGATGCTCCCCTCCGCGCCGTCGGGGAGCAGGGCCGCGAGGGCGCGCGCGCAGTCGAGGGTGTAGTCCCGCCGCTCGCGCGTGGTCCAGTCGGGGCGGTAGACCGCGAGCTTGACGACATCGTCGTGGAACCCGCGATACGGGAAGGCGTTCACCGTCCGCAGCTCCAGAGCGTTGCGCTCGAGGGCGTCGGCGAGAACCGCACGGGCCCCCGGGTCGCCGGAGAGGGCGGATGCCACGCCCACCGGCATCCACAGTCCGACGCCGAGGCGGTCGAGACCCGCCGCCCGCCGGATCGGGCCCGCGTGCTCGTCGAGCTGGCGGACGATGCCGTCGAGGTCTTCGGCGGGGTGGACGTTGGTGCAGTACGACAGCTCCACCCTCACGCCCCCTGGCGCGACGCGGTGCCGCGCAGCACTGAGTTGCCCTCGAACAGGTCGGGGCCCTGGCTCGCGGGGGCGAAGCCCTCGATCGGATCGGTGTTCACGCGGCCGCTCTGCGCGTAGAAGTCGCGGGGGTTACGCCACAGGATCCGGTCGACGTCGTCGTCGCTGAAACCGGCGTCGAGCATCGCCAGGCCCGTCTTGGCGGTCTTGAGCGGGTCTGAGCGGCCCCAGTCCGCCGCGGAGTTGACGATGACGCGGTCGAGGCCGATGCGCTGCATGATCGCGACCACGCGTTGCTCGTCCATCTTCGTGTCGGGATAGATCGAGAAACCCATCCAGGCGCCGCTGTCGGCCACCGCATCGACGCAGGTCTCGTTGAGGTGATCGACGAGCACGTGCTGCATCGGGATGCCGGACTCGGCGACCACGTCCAGCGTGCGCTGCGTGCCCACGGTCTTGTCGCGGTGCGGGGTGTGGACGAGAACGGGGAGCTCGAACTCGATGCCGAGGGCGAGGTGCTGGCGGAGGATCTCGTCCTCCTCGGGGGTCATCGAGTCGTACCCGGTCTCTCCCACCGCCACGACCCCGTCCTTGGCGAGGTAGGTCGGCAGCTCGGCCATCACCTCGCGGCAGCGTGCGTCGTTCGCCTCCTTCGGGTTCAGCGCGATCGTGCAGTGGTGGCGGATGCCGAACTGCGCGGCGCGGAACCTCTCCCACCCGATCAGCGCGTCGAAGTAGTCGAGGAACGACCCCACGCTCGTGCGCGGCTGGCCCAGCCAGAACGCCGGCTCCACGAGCGCGCGCACGCCCGCCTGATACATGGCCTCGTAGTCGTCGGTGGTGCGCGCCGACATGTGGATGTGGGGGTCGAAGATGCGCATGTCAGGCCCTTTCGCGAGCACGGAGGAGAGAGAGGTCGTCGGGCACGGGCCGGCCCGCGGCGCGGCGCTCGGCCGCGAAGCGCTCGGCCATCGCGGCGAGCTCGTCGTCGGCGCGGGCGCCGAGGCCCGAGACGACGGAGAGGGGGATGCCGAGGAACACGCACTTCAGCACGCCGTGACGCCACGCGTGGTCGTCGAGGTGCTCCGCGGCGAAGGTCCCGAGCGCGGCGGCGACGAGCCGGGTGTCGTTGGCGCGCAGGGCGTCGGCGATCAGCTCGAGACCGGCCTCGCGCCAGGGGGCCGGGGGCGCCTCGATCGCGTCGAGCCCTCGCAGCACGCCCCGGCGCTCGGCGTCGTCGCCGCGGCGGTACAGCGCGAGCACCACGTCGGGGTCGGCTCCGCTGTCGGCCAGGGCCGCGACGATGGCCGCGCGGGCGGCGTCGTCGGCGCTCGGCGCGAAGGGCTCGGCGGAGAGGGGATCGCGCCCCACCTCGCGGCCCGCCGAGGCGAACAGGCGCGGCGCACGAGTGGCATCCGTCCGCACCTGCTCGACCGCGCGGGTGGTCCAGGGGTGCGGTACCGGTGTCGCGGGGGCGCTCGACCCGGGAACGGAGGATGCCACGGGGGTGCGGGGTTCTCCCCCTGCGGGTTCTCCTCCCCCCGCGAGTCCCGCGGACGCCGTGCGCTCCGCCGCCGCGACCAGCGCGGCCATGCTCGCGCGGGCCAGCTCGGGCGCTGCGTGCGCGTGCCGCGGCAGCTCGACCGCGACCACCCCGGTGTAGTCGATCTCGCGCAGCGCCGAGAGGGCGGCATCCAGGTCGAGCTCCCCCTCGCCGAAGGGCAGGTGCTCGTGCGCCGCGGACCGCATGTCGTCGGCCTGCACGTTGCGCAGCAGGGCGCCCGCCGCGCGCAGGGCGCCGACCACTCCCTCGGGCTCGACGACCACGCAGTGGCCGAGGTCGACGGTGAGGCCCAGGTTCTCGGGGTGGCCGAGGCGGGCGCGGAGCGCGAGGGCGTCGGCCACGGTCTCGACGAGCATGCCGGGCTCGGGCTCGAGGGCGAGGACGACGCCCGAGTCGGCGGCGAACCCGGTGAGCTCGAGCAGACGCTCCTCGAGCAGGACGCGCGCCTGGTCGACCGAGACGTCGTCGGGCACGACCCCGCTCCAGAGCGACACGCAGTCGGCGCCCAGGATCGCGGCGATCTCGACGGCACGGCGCAGGAACAGCATGCGCGGCCCGGCCTCGCGGTCGACGAGGGTCGGGCGGTGCTTGCGCAGCGGGTCGAGCAGATAGCGGGCTCCCGTCTCGACCACCACGCGCAGGCCGCGGCGACGCAGGTCTGCGGCGAGCGCCTCGGTCTGCGCACGCCAATCGGCGGCGAAGGGGTCGAGGTGCGGGTGGCCGAGGGTCAGCGCGACCGCCCCGTAGCCGTGGTGCTGCAGCACGTCGAGGGCGGCGGGCAGCGGGTGGTCGGTGAAGCCGTTGGTGCCGTAACCCCAGGTCCAGCTCATGTGATGTCTCCCCTCGATCGGCGGCGGCCGAGCCAGCGGCCGAGAGTCTCGACGCCCAGCAGGGCGGCGGTCGCCAGCGGCGAACCCGCACGGGCGGCGAGGGCCGACTGCAGGGGGACGACCGCGCGGATGCCGGAGCGGGTGGCGTCTCGCGCCTCGCCGGCTCCGGGACGGCGGGCGACCGCCAACTGCCCGGGGAGGACCGCGGCGAGGTAGCGCGCTCCCCCGAGCACGGTGGCGGGGTGGTTTCCCCCACCGAGCAGACCGGATGCCGCGACGGCGACGCTCGCGGCCGCGGCGGCGCGACCGGTGGTCACGGTCGACCCGTCGACCTCGCCCCGCGAGATCGCGGTGACGGCGACGGTGTGCGCGGCGACCGCGCCCGCGGGGACCACCGCCGAGCGCCACCCCGGGCCCGCGGCGCCCATCATCACGTCGAGCCCCCGGCACGCCGCCATGACCACGGGGCCTGCCGCGGTGGGCTTGAACACGGTGTCGTACGCCCACAGCGCGCCGGCCAACGCGACCGAGACCAGGCCCGAGGCGCGACCCGCGGCGAACGCCGAGCCGACCCCCAGGGCGGTGAGGCACACGCCGACCGCGAGGGCGCGGCCACGGCTGATCCGCCCCGAGGGGATGGGGCGTTCCGGGCGTTCGCGCGCGTCGAGGTCGGCATCCGCCCAGTCGTTCACCGCCATGCCGGCGCTGTACAGGCAGACCGACGAGACCGCGAGGGCACCGACGCGCAGGGGTCGGTCCGCGCCCGGCCCGCGCGCGCTCAGCGCACCGACGAGGGCATCGCCGAGGACGGTGAGCGAGGCGGGGGCGCGGACGAGGTCGAGGTAGTCCGCGACCCGGGTCACGGTGCGGCGACCCGAGCTGCCGCGACGGCGGCGGCGGTCTCGTGCACCCACGAGACGAAGTGGGCGGTCTGCTCGCCGAAACCGTGGACGTCGCTGCCCCACGGGTCCTTGAAGAAACAGCCGAGGGCGGTGACGACACCGGCATGACCGGCGCGGGTCGCGAGCGAGAGGGCGCGGACGAGGTCGATGACCAGGGGCGCCGCCAGAGCCGAGTCGTACGCGCTCCAGGTGGTCTGCAGCGTCACGCGGCTGCCGAGGAAACCTGTTGCGCTGACGTGGTCCCAAGCGGTCTTGACGTCGCCGAGGTCGGGCACGTTGTCGATGTGCAGGGGGGTCACGACGTCGTCGCCGACGAGGGCGTGCAGACCGCGGTTCTTCGACACGAGCTTGGAGCGCACCGCCTCGGGGTCGGCCAGGGTCGCCCCGTCGCCTCCGCCGAGCAGGTTCGTGCCCGCCCAGGACTGCACGCGGAACCCGCGAGCCGTGAACATCGGGGCCAGCACGGTGCGCAGCAGCGTCTCTCCGGTCTTGCCGTCCTGACCCGCGTACGCGATGCCCGCCCGTTCGGCGCGGTCGCGCAGGACGGGAAGGTTGAGGGATGCCGAGGGAGTGAAGGCCGCGTACGCGGCTCCGGCGGCTATCGCGGCGAGGGCGGCGCGCGAGCTGGGCGGCAGCACCCGCACGCCCGGCGTCGTGAGGGCTGCCTGCAGCAGCTCGTCGTCTTCGAATCCCGGGTGGTAGGGCGGCAGGGGCTCGGTGGACGAGACGTCGATGACGACGACCTCGCGCAGGTCGTGCCGCTCGCGGAAGTCGACGATGTCGGCTGCCAGCAAGTCGATCTCCTCCTGCTGGGTCGCTGTCATCGCGGGGACGGTGCGGAGGTTCCGATCGGTCTCGCGCAGGCGTTCGGCGACCGCGTCGACGAGGGCCGCGGGGAACATGCCGCCCGCGGCGAGCTGGCGCGCCCGCTCCTCGAGCGGGGTGGTCGAGATGTCGTGGCCGCCGACGACGATATCGGCGAGCGCGGCGAACTCGTCGACGCGCACCGCGTCGGTCTCGGTCGTGAGCCCCACGGGGGTTGCGACCTCCGCGGCGAGGGCGTGGATGCCGAGGGTCGCCGTCGTGGCGAGCGAGCCTCGTGCGCCGATGAACCAGGCGCCGACGTCGGCGGTGTGTCGGGTGTCCGAAGTGTTCACGTGAGGGTCCGTTCTTCGTTGAGGGACGTCGATTGCCGGGCACGCGCGACGGCGCGACTCCGCGGGTGGGAGCTGTGGGGGTGGGGCGCTCCGGTGGGGGATGGAGGGCGGCCCGGGGGTGGTCGGGGGGACTCGTCGTCGAGGTGTCCTGGTCTGTTCGACAGTAGTGAGGCTTTTGCGGAAAGGCAACCAAAAGATGTTGCATTGAAGTGCAATATTCGCCGCCGATTCGACGTCGGGAGCCGGGTGCATGTCGAGGAGGATTCTCGAGCGCCGCCTGCGACACTGCTCTCATGACCGCCCACCGAGACACGACAGCGTCCGACGTCGCGTTCGAGAAGTGGGTGACGCATTTCACCTCGAACCGTCGACGCCACGACGCGATCGAGGCGATGATCGACTGGGAGGCTCCCGCCCGCCTACCGACCGGAGTCCGGGCCATCCTCGTGCGGTCGTTTCAAAGATTCGAGCTGGGTGAGGGCGGCGACGGGCTCCATCTGCTCCGCAAGGCAGAGGGCTGCGGTACCGCTCAACGGGAGGCCCTGAGACTCCTGGTGGCGGAGGAGCAGAAACACTCGGCGCTGTTCCGACGCGGACTCCAGCACCTCGGAGCGGGCACGTTGACCAATCATTGGTCCGACCTCATCTTCACGCGACTTCGGCGCGCGCTCGGGCTGCGCACCGAGCTGGCCCTGTTCCTGACGGCCGAAGCCGTCGCCATGCCCTACTTCGTCGTCCTTGCGCGTTCCGGGCCCGACCCCGTGATCCGCGGAATCGGCACGCGCATCGCGCTGGACGAAGAGCATCACCTCGCTTTTCAGATTGCTCAGCTCCGAGGAGGGCTCGCCGCCCTCACGACGCCCGTGCGGACGCTCGTCCTGCTCCTGTGGTGGGTGGTCGCCGTCGGAGCGGCGACCGTCGTGGCCCTCGACCACGGATCCGCTCTGCGCGCGTGCGGCCTCCCCGTGCGGCGCTATTGGGGAGCAGCGTTGCGCTCTTTCCGTCGGGCCGTCGAGGCGACGGTGTCCTGAGCGGCGGCGCCGGTCACGCCCGCTGGTCTCGAACCCGACTCTCGTCCAGCGTCACTGTTTACACCACGCCGTAGCAGCGCCCCCGGGCGCCACGTCAGCCGTGCACAGCGAGCGCGCGCAGCACCTCGAGCTGATGCGCCGGACCGCCACCCTCGTGGCCGTTCCACGGGTAGACGCGGATGCTCTTCTCCCCCGCGTAGTGGTTGTACGCCGCATACACGGTCGACGGCGGGCACACGGCATCCCGGAGCCCGACCGAGAACAGCGCGGGGACGCTCGCCCTCGCGGCGAAGTTCACGCCGTCGAAATAGGAGAGAGTGCGGAAAACCTCCTCTTCCTCGCCGCGCCGGGTCTGCAGGTAGGTGACGATCTCGCTGTACGGGGCGGCGTCGGTGATGGCGACGGCCCGACGCATCGCGCTCAGGAACGGGAAGTCGATCGCGGCGAACCGCAGCCCCTCGCTCAGCGCCGTCGCGGCGAGCGCGATGCCCCCACCCTGGCTGCCGCCCCACACGCTCACGCGCGTCGCGTCAGTGGCCGGGTGCGACCGCACGGCGTCGATTGCGAGCACCGCGTCGCAGAACACGCGCCGGTAGTAGGAGCGGGCGGGGTCGTCGAGGCCCTCGGTCACGCGACCGGCGACGTGTGGAGCGCCGCCCACGGGGTCGGCGGTCGCGCCGGGGAGCGACCCGCTGGTCTGGCCCCGCGTGTCCATGACCATCACCGCGAAGCCGGCGGAGGGCAGGAGCGTGTGCTGGTGCGCGAAGCCGCGGCCAGAGTTATAGCCGATGTACTGCACGACGCACGGCAGGGGGCCGGAGGCCCCGCGCGGGCGCAGCAGCCACGCCCGCACCTCGTGTCCCGCGAACCCCGCGAAGACGACGTCGTCGACCTCGACGCCGATCACACCGCTGTCGGCCGCGTCGACCGGGGTGAATCGCGCGGGCCATGCCCCCGCGCGCGCCTCGGCGAGCGTATGGGTCCAGAACCGGTCGAAGTCGACGGGCTCCTCGCGCTCCGGGTAGAACGCCTTGAGCTCGGCCAGGGGCAGATCGAACTGGGTCACGAGTTCTCCTTCTCTCCGACGAGGCGCGAGAGCACACCGTCGATGTGAGCGCGCGTGGCGGCGAAAGCCCGCGTCCGGACCTCGTCGAGACCGGCGTACTCGCGATGGCCGTAGGGCTGCACGTCGAGCTCGAGCTCGGCGCCCGGCGCCTCGTCGATCGCATTCGCGACCGCGAACTGGCCGGGCGGGGGAACGTGGCGGTCGCGCAGCGCGCACTCCACACGCACCGGTATCCGGAGGTGGGTCGCCGCCGTCGAAGCGTCGAAGAAGCGCAACACCTCGCGCGCCTCGGGGTGGGTGGCGACGTGGGCGCGCACCCGCTCCCCGCTGCCCTCGCACGGCAGGCGCAATCGCAGGTCGTACTGACCGAAGCTCGGCACGATCAGCGTCGCGCCGACGAATCGGTCGTCCCACGGCAGGGCCAGCGCGCCGATCCCGCCCCCGAAGCTCTCGCCCACGTAGTACAGGGGAACGGACCCGGCGAGCGCCCGCAGCGCCGACCCGGCGTGCCAGAGGTCGACGGCGCACCTGCCGAGGACGTACTCGTGGATCGAGTGGATGCCGTGGAGCACATGCCCCTCGGCGGGCGTCGGCGCCCCGAGACCGGCGTTGAGCACCCCTTGCCCCCGGGCGACGGGGAAGAACACCGCCGCATCGTCCGGGACGCGGTCGACGTCGGGCGCCTCTCGACCGCCGTAGCCGTGGCCGTGCACGATACCCACGCGGGGCGGCACCCCGTCGACGGTCGTGGCGAACCACCCGCGCAGGCGCAGGCCGTCGGCGACGGTGTGCTCGACCAGGAACAGGGCACGGCCGGCGACCCGCCCCAGGGGGCTCATGCGGGGGTCGGGGTCGACCCGCATCGCCTCCGCCGCCCAGGCCCGCCAGCGCTCGGCGAATCCGGCAGGCGGGGCGACCGGTGGCACCGCGCGCAGGGCCGGCAGCTCGAAGCCGTACGCTCCATCGCCCGCGGGATCGGCGATGACGCCGTTCACAAGCGAACCGCCGTGGAAGACTGGAGGCCCGAACGAGAGGAGCGATCGTGCTCGCCGCCGAACGCCGATCCCGCCTCCTGGCCGAGGTCCGCCGCCAGGGCGCCGCCTCGGTTCCCGACCTGGCCGTGACCCTCGGTGTGAGCGAGATGACCGTCCGGCGCGATCTCGACGTGCTGGCCGCCGACGGCCGCGTCGACAAGGTGCGCGGCGGAGCCCGCAGCCCGCAGCCCGGGATCGGCGGCTCTCGCGACCTCGCCACGCAGGCCCGCCGCAACGGCGACGGCAAGCGCGCCATCGCGCGCCGCGCCGCCGAACTCGTCGAGGCGGGCATGTCGGTGGGTCTGGGCGGTGGATCCACGACCTGGGCGCTCGCCCGCGAGCTGCGCGGAATCGACGACCTCACGATCGTGACGAACTCGCTGCCCGTCGCCGACGTCTTCGCCCGCCCCGACCGGGCGGACGAGCCCTACACCCAGACCGTCGTACTCACCGGTGGCGTCCGTACCCCCGCCGACGCGCTCGTCGGCCCGGTCGCGGTCGCTTCGCTCGAGCACCTCCATTGCGACATCGTCTTCCTGGGCGTCCGTGGGATCGACCTCACCGCGGGGTTGACGACCTCGAACCTGCTTGAGGCAGAGACGAACCGCGCGCTGGTCGCTGCGGGGGCCCGGGCGGTCGTGCTCGCGGATCACACCAAATGGGGAGCGGTGGGACTCACCACGATCGTCGACCTGAACGAGGTCGACCTCGTCGTCACCGACGCGGGGCTCTCCCAGGAGGCCGAAGAGACGCTGCGCGCGCACGTCGCCGAGCTGTGGGTGGCCGCCGACGGCGACGACTGAGACGCGCCCGCGTCCTCGAGAAGACCGGGCGGCGACAGCCGCGCTCACCGCGCCGTGCTCGCTCGCGCGATGACCGTGGCGTCGACCACGATGTGCCGGACCGGGACGTCGGCGCCCGGGCGAGCCGCCATCTGACGCTCGAGCTCGGCGAACGCCGCCTCGACGATGCCGTGGTCGTCGGGTGCGACCGACGACAGCGCCGGCACCGAGAACTGCGCAGCGTGTACGTTGTCGATACCGATCACCGCGACATCGCCGGGCACCACGAGCCCGCGCTCGTTCAGTGCCGCCAGCACGCCGAAGGCCACGGAATCGTTCGAGCACACCACGCCGTCGAAGGCGATGCCGGAATCGTGCAGACGCCGCAGCGCCTCCGCACCCTCTTCCGAGGTGAAGGCGTCGACCGGCACGATCAGGCCGGGCTCGTCGGCCAAGCCCAGGCGCGACACGGCGTCGCGGTAGCCGGCGAAGCGTTGGTCCGCGGCATCCGAGGGACGGGACACGCGAGGACCCAGGAAGGCGACCCGACCGCACCCGGAGGAGGCGAGGTGCGCCGTCGCCAGGTCCGCCGTGCGACGGTTGTCGATCGAGACGTGAGTGAAGGGGCTCACGGCGATGTGCTCGCCGAGCAGGACGAGCGGACCCGGGTCGGTGCGCCGCGTCAGATCTCCGACGGTCAAAGACCGAGGGATGTGGATCAGGCCGTCGGTCGCCGGGAGCCCCACCCCGTTCGCGACATCGATCTCTCGCTGGTGGTCACCCTCGGTCTGCTGGATGAGGATCGACAGCCCTCGCGCCTCGGCGCCGCGTGCCAGCAGGGTCGTCAGCTCGGCGAAGTACGGTTCCTCGAGATTCGGCACCGCCAGCGCGACGATTCCCGTGCGCTCGCGACGCGACAGGGGGGAGATCCGCCGCGTCGCCGAGGGCGTGTCGGTCATGGCGGGGCTCCTCGTCGAGGACCGGGCGGCGCTCGCGCGCGCCGCGGGGCGGTCTGTTCTGGGGGCTACGGTATCGCGCGGCATGTCACTCCTGAACACGGAAGGCCACGATGCGGGCCTCCGGCGCGCCGTGGGTCGCCGTCACCACCACTCGCGCGGCGCTGATCGCGCCGAGCCCCTCGGGTAGCGGGTGCCGGCGGCGGCGACGCCTGTTCTGCGCCACCGCCGCGACCTCGACCCATTCCTGCGCCCCGGCCGTCTGCGCCTCGACCCGGTAGGCCTCGACGAGCGAGGGCATCACGAGGTGGGGATCGCGATGGTGGTGGAGGGTGTTGAGCTCGACGTCGGGGTCGTCGTCGAAGATCAGCACGACCTCGCGCGCGACGACCGGCCGCTCCCAGTCGAGACGGAGCCACGCGTCGCCCTCGGCCAGAGGAGCCGAGGCCCAGAGGTTCGGACCACCGAAGGGGCGCTGGTAGCCGCCGAACGCACGCTCGGGCGCCAGCGCCTCTGACGGCGTGGGCACGCGGAACTGCACCGACCGCCCCCGCAACGGCTTGGTCGGCCACTGCACGAGCAGCTCGTCGAGGCTCACCTGGACGTTCTGGTCGTCGGCATCCGAGGTGTGGACGAGGGTCAGGATGCCGGGCGGAAGCTCGTCCGCCACGAACACGCTCACGCCGGGTCGGGCGCGCAAGACGACGACCGCGTTGGCCGGGGTCTGCGGCTCCCACCGCACCGGGGCGTGCACCCACTGCGCCTGGCCCGCGGTCACGGCGACGGTGACCGCGTGCTCGAGGTGCTCGGGGACGACGTTCTGTGGGAGCCCCGTCGACCACACCTCGACCTCGAGATCGACGTCGTGCTCAGCGGTGACCCGCAGGTCGAAGCCGTCGAGACGCGGGTGCACGGGCACGACGATGCCGAGGTCGTGCTCGAGCGGATGGAGCCGGACCGAAGCTGCCTCGCTGGGTCCGAGCCCCCCGCGCACGCCCGAGGCCGTCACCCGCGCCGTGGCGGCGAGGTTCTGCGGGTCGGTGTCGGCCACGCCGATGAGCGGGGCGTCCTGTCGCAAAAGCAGCTGTCGGAGTTCTTCACGGTGATTCTCGTAGAGCCCGCG
The DNA here is from genome assembly GCF_026625865.1 of Microbacterium sp. SL75. NCBI lineage: Bacteria > Bacillati > Actinomycetota > Actinomycetes > Micrococcales > Microbacteriaceae > Microbacterium > Microbacterium sp. SL75. The sequence goes on from NZ_CP113067.1 coordinate 883,276, forward strand.
GGGGCTCGTGTGATGAGCGAGCGCGAGGGATGCCGCGGTCCCCGCCGCCTCGCCCATCGCGGCGCACGTGGCCATGACGCGCGCCGCGCCGAACGCGATGTGGGTGGCCGAGACGTCGCGCCCCGCCATGAAGAGATTCTCGACGTCGGCGGAGTAGAGGGAGCGGAACGGGATCTCGAAGACGCCGTTCGAGAAGCGCTGCACGGCGCCCGCACCGGTCGAGTACATCCCTTCTTTGGGGTGCAGGTCGATCGACCAGCCCCCGAAGGCCACGCCGTCGTCGAAACGCGTCTGCTCGATGATGTCGCGCTGGTGCAGCGTGTAGTCGCCGACGAGGCGGCGGTACTCGCGCTTGCCGGGGACGTTGCCGATCCACTCCAGGTCGAGGTTGTCGGCGTCGAACTCGCCCGAGTTCTTGATGTGGTTCCAGATGCCCAGGATGACCGAGCGCAGCTCGTCGCGGATGCGCTCGTTGTCGTGCACGATGTCGAGCTCGCCACCCCACTCGATCCACCAGTAGTGCGCTCCGCTGTCACCGCTTCGGATGATGCGCGACGACGGGATCGGGGTCTCGAGGATCGACTTCGCCGAATCGGGTGCGACGAAGCGCACCGGATGCCCCACATCCTTCGTGTAGAACAACAGCGTCGAGCCGAGGAAGGTGCGCTCGGCCTCTTCCGGCGCCCAGTCCTCGTCGAACTCCACCCGCGACTCCTTGCCGAGCCGCGCCCTCGCTCCGGAGAGGTGGCCGACGAGTCCGTCACCGGTGCAGTCGAGGAAGACCGGGGCGACGAAGCGCGTCTCGGTCTCGGCTCCCATGGTCCATCCCGTCACCGACTCGATGCGGCGCGCACCCTCGGGGCCGGTGGCGGCCACGTCGCGCACGTCGGTGTTGAGGTACAGCGAGATGTTCGGCTCGGCACGCACGGCATCCAGCACCACGTCGTCCCAGTGGATGGGGTTGCCGTCGGGGTTGCGGTACTGGTTCTCGAGGTACAGCTCGCCGATGATGCCGTTCTCGCGCGCCCACCGCTGATTGCCGTGCGCGGTCGCCCCGCACACCCAGACACGGACCTCCGACGAGGAGTTCCCGCCCAGGACCGGTCGGTTGTTGATGAGGGCGACGCGCCGGTCGAGCCGGGCGGCGGCGATGGCGGCGGCGACTCCGGCGAGTCCTCCGCCGACGACGACCACGTCGTAGTCGGCCGTGTGTGAACGCATTCTGCGGGTGTCCTTCCTGGGGACGCGGGGGCGTCCGAATGTGGTGCGGGGAGAGATCGACGGGCTCAGTCCACGGCGATCGCCTCGATCTCGAAGACCCGGGCGACGTCGGTGGTGGATGCCGACGGGTCGCTGATGAGCAGCCGCACGCCGTCCGCGACGACGCCGCCGGCCGGGACGCTCACGAGGCGCTGCGTGTTCGCGGTGACGGAGCCGAGACTCGTCCAGCCCGTGGGGGTGTGCACCTGCACCTCGAAGGAGCGCAGGACGGCGGCGGAGCCCGAGTCGGCGCTGTAGCCGCTGCGCACGCGCACCTCGTCGAGCGCCGCCGGCGCGGTCATGCTCAGCGAGATCCACGGAGCGGTGCCACCGACCGCCGAGATCCACCGGCTGGCGTCGCTGCAGACGCCGTCGATGGCGAGTGCGGGGCCGGTGTCTGCTCCCAGGCTCGACGAGGCGGTGGCCGTCGCGCCCAGCGCGACGTTCACGCCGCCCGGGTCGTCGCGGAGGTCCGAGACGAGGGTCGACAGCGAGGTGGCGGGACCGACGGCCGCGTCTCGAGGAACGACGGCGCGGGTGAGACGGGCTGGGGCCGCCGCAGGAGCGGAGAGGTAGACGACGTCGGCGTCATCGGTCGATCGCGTCTGTGCCCGCAGGCGCTGCTGGCCCAGAAGCGGCTCACCGACAGCGGCATAGGTCCACGCGGCGGCTGCGTCGGCGCGCTCGGCGACGATTGCGCGGCTGCGCACCTCGCCGCAGACCTGGGCGGTCACGACGGTGTAGAGCCGCGTCGTCGACCCGGCGCGGGTGAGGTCGACGGCAGCCGACGTGGCGACGCCGTCGCCGAGGGCCGCGGAGTCCACGACCTTCTCGTCGATCCAGGACGATCCGTCCCACCGCACGAAGCGGGCGTCGTAGGCCGTGCGGTCCTTCTCGACGAAGCGGTAACCGATGCCCGCGAGAGCGGAGCCGTCGAGGGCGAGCTTCGCGGACTGCACCGCCGGGGTGTAGCTGCGGATCGTCTCGCCGGTGAGGAACGGTCGCCAGACGATCGCGCCCGTCGAGGCGGGGGTGATCGGGCCGGGGACCGTGGCGCCGGCAGCGTCCGCGAGTGACCCCGTCGCCGGATCGTAGACGGCGTACGAGCCGAGGTGGCGCGCGGGGTCGGCGGGGAACGGGCCCCACTCCCACAGCACGTGCACGCGACCGTCGGGCGAGACCTCGAGGTCGTCGGGGTAGAAGGAGTAGCCCTTCGCCGCGGCGATGGTCGTCTCGCGCCCCCATGAGCCGGCATTCCGGTCGTAGTGGTAGAGCACGCCCTCGCGCGCACCGTCGGCATCCGTCCCGGTCCGCACCAGCACCCACGCGTCGCCGTCGGCTCCGCGGGCGGTCACGGGGTAGGTGATGTCGACGTCGAGATCGGGCATGGTCGAGGTGCGATCCACCATCGTGCTCACGTCGCCCGCGGTGTCGGAGCGGAAGTAGTTCCACTGCTCGTTGTGCATCGAGACGAAGGCGTGGATGACCCCGTCACCGTCGACGACGATGGAGGGCTGGTTGTGACCGTTGTCGTCGACGAAGGTGACGCACGCCGCTCCCGGGGAGGTGCGCAGGCACCCCTCGGCCCACGTGCCGTCGGCAGCACGCGAGGCGAGATGCACCTCGTGCCGCGCGGCCTGGGCCGCGGGGGCGTTGAAGGCGAAGTAGGTCACGTCCCCCACGACGTCGAGGGGGTTCCACCACGCCGCCTGGTTCGACGAGTCGACCGCGAACGGGAGCTCTTCGACCGTCGGCACCCCACCGACGGCGTGTGCCGACGGCGCGACGATCAGCCCGAGGGCGAGCGCGGCGATCGCCGCCGCGCTCCCTCCGCGCAGAAACCGCACGTCAGCCGACCAGCTTCTGCGCGGCCTCGCCGGCCCGCTTCATCGCGTCCGCCGGCGAAGCGGATCCGATCAGCACGGCCTGGACGTTGTCGGCGATCGCCGACTCGATCTGCGAGTACGCGGTGAACTTCCACAGCGGGTTCGAGCTGGCCGTGGCCGTGATGCGCTCGCCGAACTGCGCACCGAAGGTGTCGGCGGCGACCTCCGACGACGAGAGCGCCTCTGTGGTCGCCGGCGGCAGACCGCGCAGGGCGTAGTCGGCCAGGATCGCGTCGAGGTCGGACGTGGCGTACTGGGCGAAGTCGCCCGCGGTCGCCGCACCCGTTCCGTTGACCACGGCGATCGCGCCGCCCCAGACGAGGGCACGCGGGGTGTCGCCGGCCTTCATTACCGGACGTGAGACAGGGGCGAGCTTGCTCGCGAGATTCGCGTCGGGCGATTCCTTCGTCACCGCGGCACGGCCCACGGGGGCGTCGTCGTACATCGCGGCGCGACCCTGTGCGAACAGGCTCCGCGCGTCGAAGCGATCGACGTCGGCGGCGATCAGGCCCTGGTCGTAGAGCCCCTTGTACCAGGTGACCGCCTCGATGCTGGCGTCATCGCCGATCGTGACGGTGTCGCCGTCGACCAGCGGGCTGCCGAAGGTCTGCATCCAGATGAGGATGTCCTTGAGCTGCGCGGCCTTCGTCGAGGCGGCGTACGGGATGAGGCCGTTTCCGAGGCCCTTGAGCGCGACCAGGGTCTTCTCGAACTCGTCCACCGTCGTCGGGAACGCATCGGGGGCGACGCCGACCTTGCCGAGCGTCTCGGAGTTGGCGACGAGGCCGATCGCGCCGATGGTCCAGGGCAAGGCATACTGAACGCCGTCGAAGGTGGCCGCCTGCAGGGCCGAAGAGGTGTAGCCGCGACCGGATGCCAGGGCCGAGACGTCCTGCAGCTTGCCGGTGGCCGCGAGGCTTCCGAGCCAGGCGACGTCGACGTGCGCGGCGCCGGTGAACTGACCGCCCGTGACCTGCAGCATGAGCTGGTTGATGTACTCGTTGTACGGGAACGCCGTGCGCTTGATCGCGACGCCGCGGGCCTTCTCGTAGGCCGCGAGGGTGCCCTCGAGCGCCGGCTTCGCCGACTCCTCGGTGAGCGACCACGACGAGAACGCGAAGTCGGTGGGGTCGGCGCCGTTCAGGCCGGCCGCGCCGGCTGCGGGACCGGCGCTGCCGCTGGGTACGCACCCGGCGAGGGCCGCGGCGGCGGCGCCGATGCCGAACATCTGCAGCGCGCGACGACGGGTGATCAACGGGTTGGGGAGCGATGAAGCTGACATAGGTGTCCTCCTTGACAGGTGAGCAGAAGAAAGGGAGAAGGGCGGTCAGCCCTTGACGGCGCCGGCCGTCATGCCACTGACGAGGAAGCGCTGCAGCAGCATGAAGGCGATCGCCACGGGAAGTGACACGACGAGCGAGGCGGCCATGAGCTCGGGCCACGCCGTTGCCGCTTCACCGACATAGGTGTTGACGAGCCCCGGGGGCAGCGTCTGCTTGTCGGGGCCGGCGAGGGTCAGGGCGAAGATGAAGTCGTTCCAGCCGCGCACGAAGGCGAACAGACCGGCGGCGACCAGACCGGGGGCGGCCAGCGGGAGCACGATCGAATGGATCGTGCGCAGGCGCGATGCACCGTCGACCCGGGCCGCCTCGATCAGCTCGTCGGGGATGGTGTCGAAGAAGCCCTTGAGCATCCAGACGCACAACGGCAGCGTGAAGGTCGTGAACGACAGCACCAGCGCCGTGTAGGTGTTGAGCAGACCGTAGGCGCTGAACACGCTGTAGAGGGTGACGAGCAGCAGCGCCTGCGGGAACATCTGCGAGGCCAGCACGAAGTACATCAGCTGGCGGCGCCCGCGGTACCGGAACTTCGAGAACGAATACCCCATGTAAGCCGAGACGATCACCGACAGCAGAGCGGTGATGACCGAGACGATCACGCTGTTCTGCAGGTAAGTGAACAGCTGCGGGTTGGAGGTCAGCGAGGTGTAGGCGTCGAAGGTGATCTCGGTGGGGAACAGCTTCGGCGGGTACGAGAAGACCTGGTCCCGCGGGGTCAACGAGGTGGCGAGCAGCCAGTAGATCGGGAGCAGGGCGAAGCCGCCGCAGACGATGAGCGCGACCCACGACGCGAGCCGGACGCCGGGGCGGTCGGAGCGCAGCCCCGAGCTCGGGCGACGACGACGCTCGGGTGCCGGAGCGACCACGGGCGGCACGTCGGGGGCGGGGGTGACGGTGGGGAGTGCGGTGCTGGTCATCGCTTCTCGCCCCTCTCGGAGAATCGGACGTAGACGACGACGAGCGCCATGAGCAGGATGAGCCAGAGCAGGCCGAGGGCACCGGCGTGACCGAGATCGAAACCGTGGAAGGCCGTCTCGTACACCGAGGTCGCGAAGGTCTCGGTGGATCCGGCCGGACCGCCGCCGGTGAGCACGTAGATGATGTCGAAGTGCTGGAAGTTCCAGATGAACTCCAGCAGCAGCACGAGGCCGATGATCCCGCCGATCTGCGGGACGGTGATCGAGAAGAATCGGCGCACGGTACCGGCCCCGTCCATCTCGGCGGCCTCGTGCAGCTCCTTCGGTACCGTCTGCAGGCCGGCCAGGAGCATGACCATCATCCAGGGGAACGACTGCCAGGTCTTGGCCACGATCACGGCGAACATCGCGGTCCCGGGCTGGGCGAGCCACGCCTGCGGGCTGACCCCGAGCGGCTCGAGGATCGCGTTCATCACGCCGTAGTTGGCGTTGAAGATCCACATCCACAGGAACGAGACGACGACCCCCGGAACGAGCCAGGGGATGAGCATGAGCCCGCGGAAAACCTTCGACCCGCGAATCTGCGTGTTCAGGGCCAGCGCCAGCGCGAAGCCGATGACGAACGGGGCGATCGTGGTGCCGAGCGTGAAGACCAGCGTCTGCCACAGCAGGCGAAGGAAGTCGTCCTGCAGCACGTCGACGATGTTCTGGAACCCGACGAACTCGCGACCGGGCAGCACCAGGCTCTGCTTGAAGAAGGCGGTCACCAAGGCCGAGACGAGGGGATACGCCACGACGACGGCCATGAGCGCCATGCCCGGCACCACCAACAGGACGGCGAACATGCCGTTGCCGAGCCGCTCCGGGCGCGAAGCCCGAGCCTGAACCCACCTCGGCGTCCTGTTGGGGTTGTTTACTTCTGTTGAGATTTGTGAGTTTGTCATCGTCACGTCCGTGTGCGCTTTCCTCAGCATTGAGGGACCCGAGGGCCCATTTGCGGCGCCACGCGCCGCCATCGACCGCTTCAGCTTGGCCGTTCACGGCCGCGGGGTCAATTCGCAGGAGGTAACGCTTGAATTACGGCGTGTTCGTACATGTTCATACGTGTTATCAAAGTGTGAAATAGCACACGCGATTGACCGCGCACGAACACAGCGACTCCGCGACAAAGAGCGACGTGCGCCATCCTGGTCAGCGGCGCTGCGGCATCCGCTCGTCGAGCCACGCCAGCAGATCCGCCCGCACCTCGGCCTGGCACCGCTCGGCGAAGATCTCGTGACGGGCACCCGGGTACACGAGAATCGTGACATCCGTCAGTCCGGAGCGACGCGTGTAGGCGTCCGCCAGTCTGTGCACGCTGCGCGGCCCGCCGACGGTGTCGTCGCGACCGACCATGAGCAGCAGGGGCACGTCGCGTTCGAGGCCGCGTCGCGGCCGCCCGAGGAGCTTCGCCGTCTCGAGGGGACCGAAGAGCCGCGCGAGCGGCGTGGAGGTCGTGAGCGGGTCGGCGACGAAGTCTCGACCCACCTGCTCATCGCTCGACAGCCACTGCATGCCCGAGCCCCGCAGGTGCTTCCACGGGGCGTTCAGATCCCCGGCGTTGAGCGAACCGGGCACCCGCAGGGCCGAGCCGGTCATCACCACGGCGTCGAAGGCCTCGGGATGCCGATCCAGCAGCATCTGCGCGAGGAACGAACCCCACGAGTGTCCGAGCAGCACGAGAGGCAGGTCGGGGTGCTCCGCGCGGATGCGCTGCGTGAGGGTCCACACCGCGTCGCGGGCGGCTCCGAGTCCGCCGGGCCCGAGCCGTCCGAGCTTGCGGCGGTCACCGCTCCATTGCCGCAGCCCCGTGCGCCCGTGACCGCGGTGATCGTCGGCATAGACCGTGTAGCCCGCGTCGACGAGCGCCTCGATAAGTGCGCCGTAGCGCCCCGCGTGCTCCCCCACACCGTGCAGCAGCTGCACCACCGCCCGGGGCTCGGCCGCTTCGTAGACGTCGTAGACGATCGAGATGCCATAGGCGTCGACGAACTCGGGCATGGGGGGAGTCTAGGGCGGCGGACGCGGGGAGAACGGGGTCCGCCCGTTCCTTTAGCAAGGCTAATGAGATAATCTGACGTCTAGGAATATGAATGATCGCGTCGACGAATCCCCCCTTCCCGACTTGAGTTCTGACCACAGCGCAGCGGCGTCCGAGCTGCGCATGGCCACGTTCCGGCTCGCCCGGCGCCTTCGGGCGCAGCGGGCCGTCGACACCATGAGCGACGGGCAGTTCGCCGTCCTCGCCGCGTTGACGGTGCACGGGGCGCACACGCTCGGCCAGCTGGCCGACCGCGAGCGCGTCACCGCCCCGTCGATGAACCGCACGGTGTCGCTGCTGGAGGACGCGGGATACCTGACCCGCATTCCCGATGAGGTCGACCGACGCCGCGTGAGCATCGACCTCACCGATCTCGGCCGCCGCATCGTCGATGAGACGGTCCGGCGACGAGACGCCTTCGTCGAAGAGGCTCTCGCCGAGCTCTCCCCCGAAGAAAGACAGGCGCTGGCCCGCGCCACGACGATCATGAGGAAGGTGGCCGACAGATGAGCACATCGATGTTCCGGTCGCTGTCGATCTTCAACTACCGCGTCTGGTTCATCGGAGCCCTCGTCTCGAACGTCGGCGCATGGATGCAGTCCACGGCCCAGAACTGGGTCGTGCTGACACAGCTCACGAACAATGACGCCGCCGCCATGGGCATCACCATGGCCCTGCAGTTCGCTCCCCCGCTGCTCCTGGTGAGCGTCACCGGGTGGGTCGCCGACCGGTTCGACCGCCGCAAGCTCATCATGTGCACGCAGAGCGCTCTTCTGCTGCTGGCGGTGTCACTCGGCATCCTGCTGCTGAGCGGGGCGATGACCCTGCCGTTGATGTTCTGCTTCGCACTGGCCCTGGGTGTCGTCACGGCCTTCGACAACCCGGCGCGGCAGGCCTTCGTCTCCGACCTGGTCTCACAGGAGAACGCCTCGAACGCCGTCGCCCTCAATGCGGCGTCGTTCAACATGGCCCGCCTCATCGGTCCCGCCGCCGCCGGCATCATGATCGTGCTCGTCGGCACCGGCTGGGTCTTCCTCGTCAATGCGTTCACCTTCTTGGCGATGCTCGGCGCTCTCTTGCTCATGCGCCCGCACGAGCTCGTCGCCCGTCACCGCCGCGGCGGCCCCGCTCGCCTGGCCGACGGCTTCCGCTACGTCGCACGGCGACCCGACCTCGTGGTCATCTTCGTGATGGTGTTCCTCCTCGGCGCCTTCGGCATGAACTTCCCGATCTTCGCCTCGACGATGGCCCTCGAGTTCGATCGCGGCGCCGACGGCTTCGGCCTCCTGAGCTCCTTCGTCGCGATCGGCTCCCTTGCCGGAGCCCTCCTCGCCGCGAGACGAGAGCGCGCCCGGATGCGGGTGGTGATCGTCGGCTCCGGCGGCTTCGCCGTGGCATCCGCCCTCTCGGTCTTCGCGCCCAGCTACGGCGCCTACGCGGCCACGCTCGTGCTGACCGGCTTCTGCGTCGTGACGACCCTGACCACCGCGAACGGCTACGTGCAGACCACGACCGACCCCCTCCTGCGTGGTCGCGTGCTGGCGCTGTACATGGCGATCCTCCTCGGGGGCACCCCCGTGGGCGCCCCGATCGTCGGCGCGGTCGCGGCGCAGTTCGGTCCTCGCGTGGCCATCGCGCTGGCGGCGATCGTGGCGGTCGTCGCGTGCGCCATCGGCGCGACCTGGACCGCGATGTCGGGCCGTCTGCACCGACACGAGACCAAGCGCTTCCGCCTCACGCTCGACGAGACTCGGCCCATCGCGACCGTCGCGGCCGAGCCCGAGGACTTCAGCGACGAGGTCGCCGGCACGACGCCGATTCCGCTTCCGCCGGGCGAACGTTCGCCGCGTGCGACGCCGCGCCCACGCCACGGCGGCTGACGCCCTCGCCCCAGCGCGCCGCCGCCCCGCCGCGCCGCCCCACCGCCCCGTCACCCCGCCGCCCCGCCGCCCCGACGCCCCGCCGCCCCGCCGCCCCGCCGCCCCGCCGCCCCGCCGCGGGGGCGATCGTCGCCGCTCGCGCAAGCCCTCCCGCTCCTGGACATAGCTAGATAAGCTAGCTACATGAACCACACACAGGCAGGGCGCCGCTGGGCGGGGCTCGTCTTCATCAGCATCGCCGTGTCGCTGATCATCGTCGACTCGACGATCGTCAACGTCGCCGTGCCCTCGATCGTCGACGAGCTGAAGATCTCCTCGACCGAGGTGCAATGGGTCCAAGAGGCCTACACCCTCGTCTTCGCGTCGTTCCTGCTCGTGTTCGGCAGCCTCGCCGACCGCTTCGGGCGACGACGGCTGATGCAGCTCGGCGTCGTGATCTTCGCGGGGGCATCGATCGCCGCATCCCTCGCGCCCACCGGCGGCCTGCTGATCCTCTCGCGACTGATCCAGGGCGTGGGCGGCGCGATGATCCTGCCCACGACCCTGTCGATCATCAACGCCACCTTCCGCGGGCGCGAACGCGGCATCGCCTTCGCGGTGTGGGGCTCGACCATCGGCGGCATGGCCGCGGTGGGTCCCCTCCTCGGCGGGTGGCTGACCACGTCGTTCTCCTGGCGGTGGGCTTTCGGCATCAACATCCCCCTCGGCGTCGTCATCGTGATCGGCGTCGCCCTGACCGTCGCGGAGTCCCGGAGCGAGAAGGCCCAGCGCATCGACGGCGTCGGCGCGCTGCTCTCGGTGCTCACGATGGCCCCGCTCGTCTTCGGACTCATCGAGGGCCGCACGTACGGGTGGTGGACGCTCGATCAGACGCCCTCGGTGGGCGGCTGGACCTGGCCACTCTCGCTCTCCCCCATCCCGATCGCCTTCGCGGTGGCCCTGATCTCTCTGGTCGCCTTCATCGCGTGGGGCCTGCGGCGCCAGCGTCGGGGACTCTCGACCCTGCTGGCCTTCGACCTGTTCCGGATCACGTCCTTCCGCAACGGCAACATCGCCGCGGCCGTCGTGTCTCTGGGAGAGTTCGGCATCATCCTGGCGCTGCCCCTCTGGCTGCAGTTCGTCGTCGGCTTCGATGCGCTGCAGACCGGCCTGCTGCTGCTGTCCTTGGCCGTCGGCTCGTTCGTGGCGAGCGGGTTCGCGGGTGCTCTCAGTGGCAGGGTCGCGCCCGTCTGGGTGGTGCGCGGGGGGCTTCTCGCCGAGATCGTGGGCGTCGCGGGCGTTGCCTTCACCATCGGACCGGATGCCGGCTGGGGGCCGCTCGTGCCCTTCCTCTTCGTCTACGGACTCGGTGTGGGCCTGGCCACGGCGCAGCTCACCGGCGTCGTCCTGGCCGACGTCCCTCCCTCGGCGAGCGGACAGGCCTCGGGTACGCAGTCAACCTCGCGCCAGCTGGGGGCAGCGCTCGGTGTCGCGATCCTCGGCACGGTGCTCTTCTCGACCACGGCGGGGGTGCTGGCATCCACCCTCGACGAGCGAGGGATCCCCGCGGCCCCGCGCGACCAGGTGGTTTCGGAGGTGGTCGACAGCGCCGGCGCCGCGATCGCGGGCCTGGGCGCCTCACCGGAGACGCAGGATCTCGCGATCAACGCCCGCGCGGCGTTCAGCGACGGAACCCGAGCGGCGGCCTTCACCGCGGCCGCCTTCCTGACCCTGGGGCTCGCCTCGACCGTCACGCTCGGCACGGGTGCGCGGCGGCGCGACGACGGCGACGTGCGAACCGATTAGTCCATTCAGAAGAATGGATGCCATATCCCCGTGGGGCCTGTCAAGCCCGTGGGCGCGCGGGCCCATCTCGCGGCGGCTCCTTTATCGTGCCGGTGTCTAATTCGCTTACTGATCTTGTGGGGAGATTCATCATGCCGAAATTCACACGCCGTTCCTCTCGCATCGCCACCGCGATCGCCCTTCCCGCGGCATTCGTCGCGGCGGGCCTGCTGGTGTCGACGAGTTCGTACGCCGCCTTCTCCGACACCACCTCCAACGGGCAGAACAGCTGGCGGGCGGGGACCGTCCAGCTCGACGACGACGACGCGGGCCGCGCACTGTTCACCGCCGGCAACGCCAAGCCGGGAGATGGGGGGACGAACTGCATCGCGGTCACCTCGACCGGCACCCTCGCCTCGCAGGTTCGCCTCTACGCCGCGGACGTCTCGGGAACCGCGGGCCTGGCCGATCACCTGATCTTGCGCGTGGAGCAGGGCACCGGCGGAGGCTCCGGCACCTGCGACGGTTTCGCCTCGCAGCGCACGGTGTTCGATGGCCGCCTCTCCGGCTTCACCGGAACGTTCTCCTCGTACGGTTCGGGGGTCACCGCGTGGAGCCCGACCGGGGGCGGGAGCGAGACGCGCACCTTCCGCATCACGTGGAAGCTCGCCGACGACGCACCCAATGCCGTGCAGGGCGGAACCGCCTCGGCCTCGTTCGTCTGGGAAGCCCAGAACAGCTGAGTCCGTGCGCTCTGGTCGCATCATTTCCATCGCGGGGGTGGCGGCGGCGCGAGCGGTCGTGGCGCTGGTACTGGCGCTGGCGTTCTGGGCGGCGGCACCCGTCGCCCTGGGGTGGCTGCCGACCACCGTGATGACGGCGTCGATGACGCCGGCGATCGAGGTGGGCGACATCGTCGTGTCACGACCCGTTCCGCGGGAGGCCCTCCTTCCCGGTCGTGTCGTGCTGGCGACAGACCCCGACTGGGCTGACCGGTTGCGCCTGCACCGCATCGCCGAGCTCGGCCCCGACGGCGATCTCGTCACGAAGGGCGACGCCAACCCCGACGCCGATTCGACCCCGCTGCACCCCGATGCCGTCCTCGGCGTCGGGGTGCTGCGGGTGCCCGGGATCGGCATGCCGATCGTGTGGCTGCGCACCGGCGAGGTCCTCCCGCTCGCGGGCGTCGTGGCGGCATTCGCCCTCTGCCTCGCGGTCGCGTTGCGCCGCGGGGTCGACGACGATCCTGAGGACCCGTCCCCGCCGCCCGAGGACACCCCTCCGACCCGTCGAGCTCTGCGCGCGCCACCCGCCAGGTCTCGCCTGTTCCGACGCGGCTTCGGTTTCGCGGTCGCCGTCGCGACAGCGGGGGTGACCGTGAGCACCCCGGCCTCCGCGTCGTTCAGCGACGAGTCCGCGGCATCCGGAACCGTCACCGCGGGTCGCGTCACCGGTCCGGAAACGCTCGGCTGCTACAACGACGGCGGAGCGGTGGTGACCTGGGCATACGACGGGTGGGAGCCCCGCAGCTTCGACCTGCTGGTCAACGGACGCGTCGTGATCGCCGACATCCCCCCGCGGTTCCGGGCCGCCCGCGTGCCGGACGACGGTTCGTACTCGCTGTTTCGCACCGACCGGGTCACCGTGCGCACGAACGTGGGCGAGCAGTGGTCGGCCGAGTCGGGTGAGAGCGTGCCCGTGGGAGGCGTGCTGCTCGGGTTCGGCCGGCCGTTCTGTCGGTGATCGGGCGCCGCCGCACCCTCAGCGATCCGCACATCCTCAGTCGAACTCGCCCCGAACGACCAGAGGATGCGCGAATCGCGGAGACTCGCGCGGCGCGACCCCGGCCGCGACGCCGGCGCACCCTCAGCGATCCGCACATCCTCAGCCGAACTCGCCCCGAACGACCAGAGGATGCGCGAATCGCGGAGACTCCCGCGGCGCGACCCCGGCCGCGACGCCGGCGCACCCTCAGCGATCCGCACATCCTCAGCCGAACTCGCCCCAACGACCAGAGGATGCGCGAATCGCGGAGATTCGCGCGGCGCGACCCCGGCCGCGACACCGCCGCACCCTCACCGATCCGCCCAACCTCAGCCGCATCCATGCCGAACCGCCGGAGGATGCGCGAATCATCGAGGTCGCGCAGCCGGCGTCACACCCGCGCGTCGACCGCCTGGTCGGCCACCGGCACCAGCCGCGTCAGCTGGGTGACGTGACGCGGCTCGAGCTCGGCGAGGGACGAGACCCCGAGCAGGGTCATCGTGCGCTCGATCTCGCTGCGCAGGATCGCGATCGTGCGGTCGACGCCCTGGCGCCCGCCCGCCATGAGGCCATAGAGGTAGGCCCGGCCGATGAGGGTGAACTTCGCCCCCAGAGCGACGGATGCCACGATGTCGGCCCCGTTCATGATGCCGGTGTCGACCATGATCGTCGCGTCCTTGCCCACCTCGCGCACGACCTTCGGCAACAGGTGGAAGGGGATGGGGGCGCGGTCGAGCTGGCGCCCGCCGTGGTTCGACAGCACGATGCCGTCGACGCCGAGGTCGACCAGGCGCGCGGCATCCTGGACGTTCTGCACGCCCTTGACCACGAGCTTCCCGGGCCACATCCCGCGGATGACGTCGAGGTCGTCGTAGCTGATCGTGGGGTCCATCGCCGCGTTCAGCAGCTCGCCGACAGTGCCCCCGGTCGTGCTGAGCGATGCGAACTCGAGCTTGGGCGTGGTGAGGAAGTCGATCCACCACCAGGGCCGCGGGATCGCGTTGACGATGGTGCCGACGGTCAGCTGCGGCGGGATCGAGAAGCCGTTGCGCTTGTCGCGCAGACGGGCGCCGGCGATGGGGGTGTCGACGGTGAACTGCAGGGTGTCGAAGCCCGCCGCGGCGGCTCGCTCGACGAGGCCGTACGAGATGCTGCGGTCTTTCATGACGTAGAGCTGGAACCAGTTGCGGCCGACGGGGTTGGCCGCCTTGACGTCCTCGATCGAGGTCGTCCCCAGGGTCGAGAGCGTGAACGGGATGCCGGCGGCGGCCGCCGCGGAGGCTCCCGCCGTCTCGCCCTCGGTCTGCATCAGACGCGTGAAGCCGGTGGGCGCGATACCGAACGGGAGCGCGGAGGGCCCGCCGAGGATCTCGCACGAGGTGTCGACGTCGGCCGCGGGGCGGAGGATGTCGGGGTGGAACTCCACGTCCTCGAAGGCGCGGCGCGCGCGGTCGAGCGACAGCTCACCCTCGGCCGCACCGTCGGTGTAGTCGAAAGCGGCCTTGGGGGTGCGACGCTGGGCGATCGCGCGCAGGTCCGCGATCGTCAGCGCCGCGTCGAGACGGCGCTTTCGCGCGTCGAGCTCGGGCTTCTTGAACTGCATGAGCTCGAGGAGCTCGCCGACCTTCGGCAGCTGACGCTGAACCATGGGGGATCTCTCTTTCGTGTGGTCTGACCACATCGTATGCCCGCTCGGGCGGGTCGGGAAGGGGTTTCAGGATCGTGGGGAGAAGCGCTTCGGAGGGTAGGCCGCCGATACGCGGGCCCGCAGGTCTTCGAGAGAGGCGTCGGCGCCGAAGCACCCCCGCGCGCGGGCCTGCACCAGGACGTTTCCGAGCGCGGTCGCTTCGACGGGCCCCGCGAGCACGGGAAGGCCCGAACGGTCGGCCGTCGCCTGGCACAGCAGGGCGTTGAGCGCCCCGCCGCCCACGAGGTGCACGACGTCGATCTCGCGCTCGGCGAGCCTCTCGGCCGCGCGCAGGGTCGTCGCGAACGCCTCGGCGATGCTCTCGACGATGATTCGCGCGAACATCGGGCGGCCCGAGCGCCCCGGGGCGGCACCGCCGAGCAGGGCCGCGATCCGCGCGGGCATGTCGCCGGGGGCGGCGAGCGAGGGGTCGTCGGCATCGAACAGGCGCGCGGGTGCCGCGACCGACGCCGCGGCCGCGAGCAGTTGTCCGAGGTCGACGGGTGCGCCGTCGGCCTCGGACCACGCCCGCACGGTCTCGCTGAGCAACCACAGGCCCGTGACGTTGCGCAGGAAGCGGATGCGCCCGTCGACACCGCCCTCGTTGGTGAAGTTCGCCGCACGCGCGGCATCCGTCACGATCGGCGCCTCGAGCTCCAGACCCACCAGGCCCCACGTGCCGCACGAGATGTAGGCCGCGTGCGGCGACGACATCGGTACCGCCACCACGGCCGAGGCGGTGTCGTGCGAGCCGACGGCCACGACCGGCAGGCCCCCGAGATCCTCGGGCGCGTTCCCGATCGTCTCTCCGGGGTCCACGAGCGGGGGCAGGACGGATGCGGGGGTGCCGAGCGCCTCGGCGAGCGCGGCGTCCCACTCCCCCGTGTGCACGTCGAGCAACCCGGTCGTCGAGGCGTTCGTACGCTCGGCGACCCGCTCGCCGGTGAGACGCTCCGCGAACAGGTCGGGAATGAGCAGGCTCGACTCCGCCGTAGCGAGCTGCGGATCGGCAGCGTACTGGTACAGCGTGTTGAAGGGCAGGAACTGCAGCCCGTTCCGGCGGTACAGCTGCTCGAACGGAACGGCCGCGTGCACGGCATCCACTCCGCGCGCGGTGCGGTCGTCACGGTAATGGAACGGCTCGGCGACGAGCTCGCCGTCGCGCAGCAGTCCGTAGTCGACGGCCCACGAGTCGATGCCCACGCTCTCGATCGAGGGCTCGCGGCGCAGCGCCTCGGCGAGACCCGCGCGCACGTGGCGCCACAGGGCCTCGATGTCCCAGTGCCACCCGTCCTCGCGTTCGACGGGCCCGTTGGGGAAGCGGGCGACCTGCTCGAGCTCGAGCACCGCGTCGCCGACCCGACCGATCATCACA
This sequence comes from Microbacterium sp. SL75, assembly GCF_026625865.1. Lineage (NCBI taxonomy): Bacteria > Bacillati > Actinomycetota > Actinomycetes > Micrococcales > Microbacteriaceae > Microbacterium > Microbacterium sp. SL75. The sequence goes on from NZ_CP113067.1 coordinate 899,229, forward strand.
CGGCCGCTGGTGGCGCCCAGGTCCACGGCCGCCACGGCACGGACGGCTCCGATCGGCGCGGCCCCGACCGGCTCGGCGCTGCTCATCGCAGGAAAGCCGCGGCGACGCCCGAATCGACGGGGATGTGCAGGCCCGTCGTGCGCGAGAGCTCTGGGCCCGTGAGCACATACACCGCGTCGGCGACGTTCTCGGGCACGACCTCGCGCTTGAGGATCGTGCGGTTGGCGTAGAACTGGCCGAGGTCTTTCTCTTCGACGCCGTAGGTCGCGGCGCGGTTGGCGCCCCAGCCGGCGGCGAAGATGCCCGAGCCGCGCACGACCCCGTCGGGGTTGATGCCGTTCACGCGCACACCGTGCTCGCCGAGCTCGACCGCGAGCAGTCGCACCTGGTGCGCCTGGTCGGCCTTGGTCGCCGAGTACGCGATGTTGTTGGGCCCGGCGAAGACGGAGTTCTTCGACGAGATGTAGATGACGTCTCCGCCCATGCGCTGCTCGATGAGCGCCTTCGCGGCGGCCTTCGAGACGAGGAAGGAGCCCTTCGCCATGACGTCGTGCTGCAGGTCCCAGTCCTTCTCGGTGGTCTCGAGCAGGGGCTTGGACAGCGAGAGTCCGGCGTTGTTGACGACGAGGTCGATGCCGCCGAAAGCGAGCACGGTCTCGTCGATCGCGGCCTGCACGCCCTCGGCATCCGCCACGTTCGCGGCGACCCCGATCGCGACGTCGGTCGACCCGAGCTCGGCGGCGACCGCCCTGGCCTTGTCGAGGTCGAGGTCGGCGACGACGACGCACGCGCCCTCGGCGGCGAGGCGCGTGGCGATGGCCTTTCCGATTCCGGATGCCGCGCCCGTGACGAACGCGATGCGCCCCTGGTGCGTCTTCGGCTTCGGCATCCGCTGGAGCTTGGCCTCTTCGAGTGCCCAGTACTCGATGCGGAACTTCTCGGCATCCGAGATCGGAGAATACGTCGACAGGGCCTCGGCTCCGCGCATGACGTTGATCGCGTTGACGTAGAACTCCCCCGCCACCCGGGCGGTCTGCTTGTTCGCGCCGTACGAGAACATGCCGACGCCCGGCACGAGCACGATGAGCGGGTCGGCGCCGCGGATCGCGGGGCTGTCGGCGTCGGCGTGCGCGTCGTAGTACGCCTGGTAGTCCGCGCGGTAGGCGACGTGCAGTTCCTTCAGCCGGACGATCGCATCGTCTACCGCGGCGTCGGCCGGCAGGTCGAGGATGAGCGGCTTGACCTTGGTGCGCAAGAAGTGATCGGGGCAGCTCGTGCCGAGCTCGGCCAGGGCCGGAGCCTTCTCGGATGCCAAGAAGTCGAGCACGACATCGGCGTCGGTGAAGTGGCCGACCATCGGCTTGTCGGTCGAGGCGAGGCCGCGAATGGTCGGGGCGAGGGCCGCCGCCTTCGCGCGGCGCTCCGACGCGGGCAGGGCGGAGAATCCTTCGCGCACGCCGCCGAAGGGCTCGGCGGCGCCGTGCTCGTCGATGTACGCCTGCGCCGTGTCGATGATCCACAGGCTGTTCCGCTCAGCCTCTTCCGAGGTGTCTCCCCACGCGGTGATGCCGTGGCCGCCGAGGATCGTGCCGATCGCCCGCGGGTTCTTCTCCTTGATCGCGGCGATGTCCAGCCCCAGTTGGAAACCGGGGCGACGCCACGGCACCCACACGACCGCGTCGCCGAAGATCTTCTGCGTCAGAGCCTCGCCGTCGGCGGCCGTCGCGATCGCGATGCCCGCGTCGGGGTGCAGGTGGTCGACGTGCGCGGCATCGACCAGTGCGTGCATGGCAGTGTCGATCGAGGGCGCTGCTCCCCCCTTGCCGTGCAGGCAGTAGTCGAAGGCCGCGACCATCTCGTCTTCGCGCTCGATGCCGGGATAGACGTCGACGAGCGCGCGAACGCGGTCGAGGCGCAGCACGGCGAGCCCTTTCTCGGTGAGGGTGCCGAGGTCACCCCCGGAGCCCTTCACCCACAGCAGCTCCACCGGCTGACCGGTGACGGGGTCGGTGTCGGTGCCCTTGGCGGAGGTGTTGCCGCCGGCGTAGTTGGTGACCTTGGGGTCGGAGCCGAGGCGGTTGCTGCGCGCGACGAGGGCGGCGGCGGTGTCGGCGGAGGGGGAACTGGTCATGGGGAAGCCCTTCGATCGGACGGGAGCGGATCAGAGATTCGGCGGGACGGGCGTCGACAGCGGCACGCCGGTGCCGTACCGCTCGTGCTCGATCTCATCGAGCGACTTGCCCTCGGTCTTCGGCGCCCACACGGTGCCGATGACGAGCGCCGCCACGAGCAGCGCGAGGATGATGAGCCCGAGCACGGCCAGCCCGGTCTGGGCCAGCAGGATCGGGAACACCAGGCTCAGCAGTCCGACCATCACGCGAGCGAGCATGAACAGCACGCCCTGCGCGCTCGCCCGGTAGCGGGTCGCGAACAGTTCGGCCGTCCACAGGCCGTAGAAGGCCTGCGCGCCGAGTCCGGCCGACACACCCCACGCCACCGCGAAGAACAGCAGCGAGCCCAGTCCGGGCGGGGCGTAGATCAGCACGGCCCACGCGACGACGCCGAGAGCGGCTCCGCCGAAGTACAGCCAGCGCCGGCTCACGCGATCGCCGTAGCGCATGAACCCGAAGTACGTCGCGGCCGCGGTGAGGGTCCACACCAGCACCTGCAGGAGGTTCTGCTGCACCGGGTCGTGCAGGCCCGAGGCGTCGTAGACCCGGGGCTGGAAGATGCCCGCCTGCCCGGCGACGGTGTTCCACAGGCCGTAGACGCCGAGGAGGAACAGCAGCGCCGTCCAGTTCTTCCGCTCGCGCAGGAGCCCCGCCAGACCGCTGAAGAACGAGATGCGCTCGCCGGCGTTGGTCGCCGCCTCCCGCTGTTGCTTCCACCGGCGCGACTCGGGCAAGCCCCGCCGCACCCACCAGGTGACGGCGGCGATGACGAACAGGTGCAGGAAGATCAGGCGCGAGCCCCACAGGCCGAGGGGGGCCACCACGACGGCGAGGAGGAAGCCGATGGCCGGTCCGATCGACCACGCCAGCTGGGCGGTTCCGACATGGGCCGCGCGGTGCTCGCTGGGCGCCTCCTCGGCGATGTAGGTCCAGGATGCCGGCACCCCGGCGCCCACGGCGATACCCATGAGGATGACTCCGGCCAGCAGCACGCCGACGTTGCCCGAGAAGGCGACGAGAAGGGCACCGACCATGAACACGATGAGGTCGTAGGTGTAGATGAACTTGCGGCCGAGACGGTCGCAGAGGGGGCCGCCGATGGCGGCTCCGATCGCCGAGCCGAAGGCGTTGGCCGAAAGGGCCGCGATGACGCCGACGACGCCGTCGCTGAAGCCGAAAGACTCCTGCCAGAGCGTGAGGCTCGTGGCGAGGGCGATGATCGCGCCCGCCTCGATGTAGTTCGACATCGCCACGGCGATCGTGGCTTTCCAGGCCGAGAGCGGCCGCTTGGTGGTGGTCGTGGTCATGATCAGGCTCCCCATCCGGCCTGGGTGCCGCCGACACGGTCGGCGGCGATGCGGGTCTGGTAATCGGAGGCGGCGTACGCCGCCATCGGGTCGGCGGGAAGGCCCCGCGCGGTGCGCCATTCGGCCAGGGCCGGGCGCACGTCGGTCGCGAAGGCGTCCATCATCACGGCGTTGGCGCCGAGCACGTCGTTCGCCTGCTGCGCGGATGAGAGTGCGTCACGATCCAGCAGCAGGGCGCGGGCCGTCATCTCCTGCACGTTGAGCACCGAGCGGATCTGCCCGGGGATCTTGTCCTCGATGTTGTGGCACTGGTCGAGCATGAACGCGACCTCGGGGTTGTTCAGGCCGCCACCGCGCACGACCTCGACGAGGATGCGGAACAGCTGGAACGGATCGGCCGCACCGACGATGAGGTCGTCGTCGGCGTAGAAGCGGGAGTTGAAGTCGAACGAGCCGAGCTTCCCGAGCCGCAGCAGCTGCATCACGATGAACTCGATGTTCGTTCCGGGTGCGTGGTGTCCCGTGTCCAGGCACACCATCGCCTTGTCACCGAGCGACGCCACCTGCACGTAGGAGGTCCCCCAGTCGGGAACATCGGTGTGGTAGAACGACGGCTCGAAGAACTTGTACTCCAGCACGAGACGCTGGTCGTCGCCGAGGCGGGCGTAGATCTGCCGCAGGGAGTCGTTCAGGCGGTCCTGGCGGTCGCGCATGTCGTTCTGACCCGGGTAGTTCGACCCCTCCGCGAGCCAGATCTTCAGGTCGCGCGAGCCCGTGGCATCCATCACGTCGATGCAGGCGAGGTGGTGCTCGATGGCCTTGCGGCGGATCCGCTCGTCGTGGTGGGTGAGGGCGCCGAACTTGTAGTCCTCGTCCTGGAACGTGTTCGAGTTGATCGTGCCGAGGCGCACCCCGAGGTCCTCGGCGTGCCGACGCAGGGCGTCGAAGTCGTCGACGAGATCCCACGGGATGTGGAGGGCGACCGAGGGGGCGAGGCCGGTGAGGCGGTTGACCTCGGCGGCGTCGGCGATCTTCTCGAAGGGGTCGCGCGGGGTGCCGGCGGTCGGGAACACGCGAAAGCGCGTGCCGGAGTTGCCGAAGGCCCACGAGGGCAGCTCGATCGCCTGCTTCTCGAGGGTCGCGAGGACATCGGGTGACAGCGTCGTCATGGCTGGGTGCTTTCGTTCGGGGCGGATGCCGAGGATCCGGCGTCCGCGAGCTGGTCGGCGAGGTGGAAGACCTCGACGAGGGGGGTGGCCGCCTGGTCGGGGCGGCCGTCGAGGTCGGCGAAGAAGGGGGCCATCTCGGCTTCCCAGGCCGCGGCGATCGGGGAGGCGGCGAGGTACTGCTGCGCGGCGGCGGCGTCGTCGGTCTCGTAGTAGCCGAACAGCGTGCCGGTGGCGCGGTCGAGGAACAGCGAGTAGTTGCGGCGTCCGGCCGCGGCGATCTCGGCGAGCATCTCGGCGCTCACCGGGCTGTGCCGGGAGACGTACGCGTCGGCGAGCTCGGCTCGGACGCGCAGCGTGAAAGCAACGCGGGCTGTCATGTCACTCCTTCGTGGTCGTCCACGGATCGGAGGGGGCTGACGGTGCCCGACGATTCGATGTTGAATCGTTCCAATCGGTGAATCGTTTCAGAGAGTAACCTGGACGCCACACGTTCGTCAACAACCGGGAAGAAACGATGACGCCGAGCATCAAAGACGTCGCCGCCGCCGCCGGCGTCTCGGTGGGCACGGTCTCGAACGTGCTCAACCGCCCCGAGAAGGTGTCCGCCGCGACCGTCGAGCGCGTCCACGAGGCCATCGACGACCTCGGATTCGTGCGCAACGACGCTGCCCGCCAGCTTCGGGCCGGAAACAGCCGCTCGATCGGCCTGATCGTCCTCGACAGCGCGAACCCCTTCTTCGCCGAAGTCGCCCGCGGCGCCGAAGACCGCGCCGCGGAGCACGGCATGACGGTACTGCTCGGCAACGGCGGCCATGACGGTGCCCGCGAGAGCGCCTACCTCGATCTCTTCCGCGAGCAGCGCGTACGCGGCGTGCTGCTCACGCCCAGCGATCTCGCCTCACCCACCCTGGCCGCCGCCGGCATCCCCCTCGTCCTCGTCGACGGCGAGCTGCCCGACGCGCGCATCGCCGCCGTCTCCGTCGACGACGTCGAGGGCGGCTATCTCGCCGTACGCCACCTGTTGTCACGCGGTCGACGCCGCATCGCCTTCGTGGGCGGGCCGGCCTCCGTCCGCCAGGTCGCCGACCGCCTCGCCGGCGCGCGCCGCGCGCTCGACGAGGTACCGGGCGCCACCCTCGAGGTGCTGGCGACGCCGGCACTGACGGTCCTGGCCGGTCGTGCGGTGGGCGAGCGGATCGCCGCCCGCCCGGCGGAGGACCGACCGGATGCCGCCTTCTGCGCCAACGACCTGCTCGCCGTCGGAGTGCTGCAGGGCGCCACGATCCTCGGGTCGGTCCGCGTACCGGACGACCTCGCCCTCATCGGCTACGACGACATCGACTTCGCCCAGGCGACGGTCGTCCCGCTGTCCTCCATCCGGCAGCCCGCTCACGCGATCGGGGCGACGGCGGTCGACCTGCTCCTCGAGAGCATCGTCGACCCGACCGCCGCGCCACGGACCGTGCGCTACCGCCCCGAGCTCATCGCGCGCGCCTCGACGGGCTCCTGACGCACCGCCCGCCCGTCAGTGCGCGGGCGTCGCCTCGGCGCCCTCGACCTGCTTCGGCGTCCGCACGAACACCGCGAGCACGATCACCGCCAGCGACAGGCACGCCGCGACGAAGAAGGCGGTGTGGATGCCGGAGGCCGTGGCATCCACGACACCGGTGCCCTGCGCCGCCGACGCCGCCGCGCCCACCGTCATGAGGGTCACGAACACCGCCGTACCGGCCGCCCCCGCGAGCTGCTGGACGGTCGACACGATCGCCGAGCCGTGCGGGTAGAGGTGGCGAGGGAGCGAACCGAGGGCCGAGGTCATGAGCGGGGTGAACATGAACGCCAGCCCCAGGCTCAGCACGCAGTGCACGGCGATGACGAACCCGATCGACGTGTCCACCGACAGGGTCGCGAAGCCCCACAGGGCCACGCTCGCCACGATCGCCCCCGGAAGAACAAGCGGCCGGGCACCGAAGCGGTCGAAGAGGTTGCCGACGAGCGGCGCCATGAGCCCCATCAGCAGACCACCCGGCAGCAGCATGAGACCGGCCGACAAGGTGCCGAGACCCAGCACGTTCTGGACATACAGCGGCAGCAGGATCAACACCCCGAAGAGCACCGTCATCGCGACCACCACGAGCACGACCGCGATGGTGAAGGTCGAGTGGCGGAACACCGCGAGGTTCAGCAGCACGCGGTCGGTCGCGCCCAGACGCAGCTGACGCACGACGAAGCCGGCCAGCGCCACCGCACCGACCACGAGCGGGACCCAGATCGGCACGAGCGCGTGTCCGCCGGCCGCCTCGCCGATGCTCGAGAGGCCGAAGATGATGCCGCCGAAGGCGAGGGCCGAGAGCACCACCGAGAGCACGTCGAGGCTCACGCGACGCGTCTCGGTGAGGTTCTTGACCCAGCGGGCGCCGAGCGCGATCGCCACGAGGGCGATCGGCACCATCACGATGAACATCGCGCGCCAGGGGAAGACCGAAAGGATCAGCCCCGAGACCGTCGGGCCGACGGCGGGTGCGACCGAGATCACGATCGAGATGAGGCCCATCATGCGTCCGCGGCGGTTCGCGGGCACCACGTTGAGCACCGTCGTGAACAGCAGCGGGATCATGATCGCCGTACCGGACGCCTGCACGATGCGTCCGATCAGCAGCACGCCGAAGCCGGGGGCCGAGGCTGCGATGACGGTTCCGAGAGTGAACAGACCCATCGCGGTGAAGAACAGGGTGCGCAGGGGGAAGCGCTGGATGAGGAAGCCCGTGGCCGGGATGACCACGGCCATCGTGAGCAGGAACGCCGTGGTGAGCCACTGGGCGGTGGCCGCGGTGATGTCGAGCTCACGCATGAGTTCGGGAAGCGCGACTCCCATGATCGTCTCGTTGAGGATCACGACGAAGGCGGCGACCACCAGCAGGGCGATGACCGCACCCGGGCGGGCGGCGGTCCTTCCGGGTGGCGCGGCGGTGGGGACAGTTCCGGTGGCGACCATGAGAGACCAATCTGAGCAGTTCAAGACAAGTTGGCAGTTACTGCCAATAAGACATGGACTACTGTAGCCGATATGGAGACCGCAGCGGCACCCGCCGGCGAGGGATTACGAGAGCGTCGTCGACGCGAGACCACCCTCGAGATCTGCCAAGCGGCCCTGGACCTCTTCGAGCAGAAGGGGGTCGCCCGCACCACGGTCGACGAGATCGCCGCTCGAGCGGGAGTGTCGGCGCGCACGTTCTTCCGCCTGGCGGGCACGAAAGAAGACGCCGTCTTCATCGACGACGAGCGCTTCGTCTCCGCCCTCGCCGAGGTCGGAGCCGACGGCGACAACATCGGCACCCTCACCCGCGCTCTCCGAGACGTCTTCGCCCTCGAACTGGCGCGCCTGCACGCGGACGCCCGAGCGCGAGAGAGGTTTCTCCGCGTGCGCCGGCTGATCGGTCACGAGCCCTCACTGCTGGGCGCCGCCATCCGCCGCGAGACGACCTCGTCCGACCGCTTCATCCCCGAGATCGCCGCACGCGTGGGCCTGAGCGAGCTCCCCGTGCGGGCCGCCGTCGGCCTCGCGGCGCTCGAGATGCGAACCGCACTCGACGAGTGGGCCCGCCGCGCCGACCGCGGCGAGACGGCGGACCTGCTCGCCGTGCACCGCGACGTCCAGCGGTTGCTCGGCGCCGCGGCATCCGCGGTCGGCCCGCAGGATTGACCCGCGGCATCCCGTTCCACCGTGCCGCGCCGTCCCGCGGACGTCGTGGTCGACACGCCTGTCCGGGATGCCGGCTCCCGGCGTGTCGAGCACAGGCTCCGCACGACGGCCCGCGTCCGGACCTGCCCGGGGACCTCAGGTCTCGCGCGTGATCGTGACCTTGACCTTGAGGTTGCTCTTGCCGGGGCCGGCGTACACGCCGCGGAGCGGGGGCACGTCGTTGTAGTCGCGGCCGCGACCCACCAGCACGTGCCGGTCGCCGATCTCGATGTTGTTCGTCGGGTCGAAGCCCTGCCAGTCGCCGGCGAACCATTCGACCCACGCGTGCGACTCCCCCGTCACCGCTTCGCCCACCTCGGCGGAGGGCTTCGGGTGCAGGTAGCCCGACACGTATCGGGCCGGGATGCCGACCTCGCGCAGGGCCCCGATCGCGATGTGGGCGATGTCCTGACAGACGCCTTTTCGCGCCTCCCACGCGTCGACCGCCGTCGAATGCACGCCCGTGACGCCCTGCATGTAGTCGATGGCGTTGCCGATCGCCTCGGCGATCGCGTGCGCCGCGGGGCCGGGCCGGTCGTGCTGCGCGGCGATCGAGCGGGCGAGCTCCGCCACCTCGGGGTGCGGGGTCGTGCGACGGGTCTGCGTCAACTGCTCGACGGTCGTGATCGAGCGAGCGGCCTCGGAGGCCAGCTGCTCCCACGTGATGTCGGCGTGTTCGATGGGACGAGGACGCACCTCGACGAGGGAGCGCGCGGTGATCGTGAGCGCCCCGTGCGGAGACAGCACGTCGAACGCCGCCACCCGCGTGCCGAAGTAGTCGACGTACTGGTTGACGGAGGTCGACGGCTCGATGTCGAGCGACGAGCTCAGCACGAACTGGCTGTCGGTCGAGTGCGGCAGCATGCGCGCCTCGTTGTACGAGGCGACGACGTCGCCCGGGTAGACGAACCCGGTCTGGTGTTCGATGCGCAGACGTTTCATCGACGGCTCCCCGAGGTCGTCATCCGGGCAGTGGCCACGGCATCCGTCATGAGATCTCTCCGATCCAGCTCGGCTCGGCCTGCGTCGGGAAGAACCGCGAGCGGATCGCCTCCGACGCCTCCCGGGTCACCGTCTGCACGCGCTGCATGTGCTCGGGCAGCTCCGCCAGGATGTCGCTGACGGGGCGGTACTCGAGGTCGTTGCGGATCTGGCCGAGAGCCCGGAGCACCGTGTTGGAGTGACCGACGCGGTCGGCGCGCGGGTCGATGGCGCTCATGCAGTCCTCGGCACGCTGGATCGAGTAGATGATCGAGCGCGGGAAGAGCCGGTCGAGCAGGAGGAACTCCGCCGCGTTGCGGGCGCTCGGCATGCCGCGGTAGGTGCGCAGGTACGCCTCGTACGCGCCGCACGAGCGGAGGATCGTCGTCCACGACGGGCCCGAGACCTCGGTGAGCGAGCGCGTCGCCAGCAAGCGCGCGGTCATGTCGGTGCGCTCGATGCTGCGCCCGAGGGTGAAGAACTGCCAGGCCTCGTCGCGGTTCGTCGAGGAGTCGACGATGCCGATCGCGAGGGCCGCGCGCTCGCGCACCCACTGGAAGAACTCGTGCACCTTGTCGGTCTGCAGGCGCCGGGGCATCCGGGCGTTCGTGGTGTTGAGGATCTCCCATAGCTCGGTCGAGACGATCTCTCGCGCGCGCCGGGCGTTCTCGCGCGCCGCGGTCAGCGAATAGGCGATGCTCGACGGGTTCATGCGGTCGACCGCGAGACGGGCGAGGACGTCGTCGCGGCGTACGGAGTCGACGTTCTCGGGCCAGGCAGAACCCATGACGCTCAACAGCGAACGGCACGCGGTGTCCTCATCGATCCACGGGTCCTCGAGCAGCAGCTGCAGGTGCACGTCGAGGATGCGGGCGGTTCCGTCGCTGCGCTCGATGTAGCGCCCGATCCAGAACAGCGATTCGGCGATGCGACTCAGCATCCGGGCACCTCCTGCGACTGCTGCTGCTGCTCGGCCTGCGGACCGTGCTGCACGGCGGCATCCTGCTGCTGTTGCTCTTGCTGCTCCTTGCCGGAGGTCGAGCCGGGCCGCGGGTCGCGCGGCGACGTCGAGGGGGCGGGCTGACCGTCGTAGACGATCGGGATCGCCTCGGTCACCGCGGCCTGGTCGGCGACGAGTCCCGAGACGCCGTTGCCCTGCCCGTACTCCACGTGGGAGGGGGCCGAGCCGCCGACGACCCAGGTGTCCTTCGAGCCGCCGCCCTGGCTGGAGTTCACCACCAACTGCCCCTCGGGGAGGGCGACGCGGGTGAGGCCCCCGGGCAGCACCCAGATGTCGTCGCCGTCGTTGACCGCGAAGGGGCGCAGGTCGGCGTGGCGAGGGCGCATGCCGTCTTCGACCAGGGTCGGGATGGTCGAGAGCATGACGACGGGTTGGGCGATCCACCCGCGCGGGTCTGCCAGAAGCCGCTTGCGCAGGGCGTCGAGCTCGGCGGGCGAGGCGTCGGGCCCCACGACCAGGCCCTTTCCGCCCGAACCGTCGACGGGCTTCACGACCAGCTCGGGAAGACGGTCGAGCACCTCTTCGAGAGCGCCCGGGTCTTCCAGCCGCCAAGTGTCGACGTTCTTGAGGATCGGCTCCTCGGCGAGGTAGTACCGGATGAGGTCGGGAACATACGTGTAGAGCAGCTTGTCGTCGGCGACGCCGTTGCCCACCGCGTTCGCGATCGTGACGTTTCCCAGACGCGCGGCGAGCATGAGCCCGGGGGCGCCGAGCATCGAGTCGGCGCGGAACTGAAGCGGGTCGAGGAAGTCGTCGTCGACGCGGCGGTAGATGACGTCGACGCGCTGGGGGCCTCGGGTCGTGCGCATGAACACCTTGCCGCCGATGCAGAGCAGGTCGCGCCCCTCGACGAGCTCGACGCCCATGAGGCGCGCGAGCAGCGTGTGCTCGAAGTACGCCGAGTTGTAGACACCCGGGGTGAGCACGACGATGTTCGGGTCGTCGATCCCGGGCGGGGCCGAGGCGCGGAGGGCGGCGAGCAGCTTGTTCGGGTAGTCGCCGACGGGGCGGACCCGCATCGAGACGAACAGCTCGGGCAGCGTCTGCGCCATGACGCGGCGGTTCGAGATGACGTACGAGACGCCGGAGGGCACGCGCACGTTGTCTTCGAGCACGCGCATCTCGCCGTGCTCGTCGCGGATCAGATCGATGCCCGACACCTGGATGCGCACGCCGTTGGCGCTGCGGATACCCGCGGCCTGACGGTAGAAGTACTGCGACGACGAGATGAGACCCGCGGGCAGGATGCCGTCGCGTACGCAGTGCTGATTGCCGTAGGCGTCGTCGAGGAACGCCTCGAGAGCCTTGACGCGCTGCTTCACGCCGGCCTCGATGCGCGACCACTCGTCGTACGCGATGACCCGGGGCACGGCATCCAGCGGGAAAGGGCGTTCCTCGCCCGCGAAGTCGAACGTCACGCCCTGCGCGAGGTACGAGCTGGCGAGCGACTCGGTGCGCCCGCGCAGCTCTTCCTGCGTCATCTGCGCGAGCGTCTGGTACAGCTCCCGGTACGCCTCGCGCGAGGGGGCGGCATCTCCGGGACTCGCCGGAACGCCGAACATCTCGTCGAACGCCGGGATGCCGGAAGCGGTCTTGCGCGGCGCCAGCGTGGAGCCGTAACCGTCGAACAGGTCACCCATGCGTCGACTCTACTCAGCGCCGTGTTGCGCACACGTTTCCCACCCGCGCGCGGCGCCGCCGCACGGCTCAGACGCCGGGGCGCAGGACCACCTTAATGCAGCCGTCCTCCTTCTTCTGGAACGTCTCGTACAGGCCCGGGGCATCTTCGAGCGGGGCGTGGTGCGTCACCAGGTCCATCACGCCGAGCGGGTCGGCGGGGTCTTCGACCAGCGGCAGCAGGTCGTCGATCCAGCGCTTGACGTTGCACTGCCCCATCCGCATGGCGATCTGCTTGTCGAACATCGTCTTCATCGGCAGCACGTCCGCCTCACCGGCGTACACGCCGCTTAACGAAACGGTGCCGCCGCGGCGCACGAGGTCGATCGAGGCGTAGACCGCGGCGAGGCGGTCGAGCCCGGCCTTGTCCATGACCTTCTGCGCGAGGGCATCGGGGAGCAGCCCCACGGCGTTCTGCGCCAGCCGGATGCCGCCGTTTCCGTGGGCCTCCATGCCCACGGCATCCACCACGGCATCCGCTCCGCGACCCTCGGTGAGATCGATCAGCTCGTCGACCACCGTGTCGGTCAGGTCGTAGGTCAGGATGCCGTGGCGCTCGGCCATCGCGCGGCGCTCGGGTTCGGGCTCGATCGCGAGCACGCGGTAGCCCAGGTGCACGCCGATACGGGCGGCAAACTGCCCCACCGGGCCGAGGCCCATGACCGCGAGCGTGCCGCCCTCGGGGACGTTCGCGTACTGCACTCCCTGCCAGGCGGTCGGCACGATGTCGCTGAGGAAGAGGTAGCGGTCGTCGGGCAGGTCGTCGCCGACGCGGATGTGGTTGTAGTCGGCCAGCGGCACGCGCAGGTACTCCGCCTGACCGCCGGGCACCTGCCCGTAGAGCTTCGTGTAGCCGAAGAGCGCCGCACCACTGCCGTACTCGCGCACCTGCGTCGTCTCGCACTGCGACTGCAGGCCGCGGCGGCACATGAAGCAGTGACCGCACGAGATGTTGAAGGGAACGACGACGCGGTCGCCGACGGCCAGGTTCGTCACGGCCGAGCCCACCTCGACGACGACGCCCATCGGCTCGTGGCCGAGCACGTCGCCTCTGTCGATGAACGGGCCGAAAAGTTCGTAGAGGTGCAGGTCGGAGCCGCAGATCGCGGTCGAGGTGATCTTCACGATCGCATCGGTCGGCTCGAGGATCTCGGGGTCGGGGACCTCCTCGACGCTCACGTTGCGCTTGCCCTGCCAGGTCAGTGCCTTCATGGTGGTGCCTCTCGTTCCGGGGGACGATCAGTCTGCGACGCGCGTGCGCGACGGCCGAGGTGGTTGACGAGCCCCCGCCCGATGCGTCAGGCGCCGGGGGCCGCCAGGGGTGGCGCATCGACCCAGGCGTGCACCCGCGCGAGGAACGCCGCGTAGCCGGCGGGTGTGCGCCCCGTGAATCGGCCGGACGTCTCGACCTCGTGCGCATCGCTCGCCCGCTCCCGCGCGCCGAGGGCCCGAGCCGCGCCGACGAGGGCCACGTCCTCGTGCTCGAGGAGATCCGGGATGCCGCCCGCCCGGGCGTACGTGCTCGCCCGCACGCCGAGGTTGGCCCCGTGGACGTTCCCGGGCGGTGCGCCCCGATGGTGCGTGGCACGCCAGTACGCGGCGTGGCGGGCGCTGAGGTCGGCGAAGTCGGGGCGGACGGTTCCGAGGACGAGGTCGACCCCGGCCTCGGCGAGGTCGAGCTGGTGCGTGATCCAGTTCGACGGCACGACGGTGTCGGCGTCGGTCATGGCGATCCACGTGTCGGCCGGACTCGCGGAGAGCGCCCCGAGCGCATGAGCGACACCGACCCGCCGCGCGGTGCCCACGCGGCGAGCGCCGATCTCGACCGCCTCGACCGGCCAGCGCCGCACCTGCGCGGCGGTGGTGTCGGTGCACGCATCGAGCACGACGACGACCGCGACATCCAGGTCGGGGGTGCGCTCCTTCGCGTGGGAGACGGCCCGGTCGACCGCTGCCAGGCAGCGCCCGATCAGGGCCTCCTCGTCGTGCGCCGGGATCACCACGGCCACCGCCCTCACGGGACGAGTCCGGACTCGGCCGCCACCGATCGCACGCCCGGGTGCGCGTACACCTCGAGCACGAAGTCCTCCTCGTCGTGCCGCGCGAGGCGCACGAGGTCGCCCCGGGCGGCGAGCGCGTCGTGCACCTGGTCGCCGCTGAGCGGATACTCGGCGACCGGATGCCGCCAGTGGCAGGCGACCAGGTGGCCGTCGACGCTCAGCGAGGCGGCGGCCGCCGTGAGCCCGCGATCGAGGTCGACTCCCGCCCAGTAGTACGCCACCTCCGACAGCACGACCAGGTCGAACTCGCCCTCCGGCCACGCGCCGGGAAGCGTCGCGAGACGCAGCTCGACGTTGTCGTGCCCCGCCAGACGCGTCCGTGCGCGTTCCAGGGCCGCGGGGGCGAGATCGACGGCGAGCACCCGATCGCTCCGATCGGTCAGCTGCGCGGTCAGCGCTCCGGTCGAGCACCCCGCCTCGAGGGTCGAACGGTAGCGGCGCCGCGGGAGGGCGGAGAGGAGCACGGCGCGTTTGCGCTCCTCGTACCACCGCGAGTCGAAGCCCCAGGGGTCGTCGTGGCGGGCGTACATGTCGTCGAAGTACTCCCGGCCGACACTGGCCGCCGGGGCGGCGGGGCGCTCCGGAACGACGAAGAACTCGGCGTCGCGCTCGGCGTGCGCGCGCATTCCGGCGTGGATCATCGCCTCGTCCCCCGGTGCTCGCGACAGCGGCTCGAGCTGACTGCGGTGCGCGTCGAGGGCGCGGGTCTTGGCCTCGCGCGCGCGGGGCTCGAGCACGAGACGTTCGACGCGGTCCCACGGCACGTCGTCAGGGCCGCCCCAGTGCCAGAGCCAGATCGGGAAGGCCCGCGAGCGCACCCCGCGGGCGGCGCAGACCTGCTCGACGATCTCGCCGACGACCCGGTGGTCGCGGTGCCCGTCTCCCCGCCACGGCGACAGCACCAGCACGCGCCGACCGGCCGCGGCGTCGAGCGTTTCGCGCAGCGCCGCGGAGACGGCATCCCGATACTCCTCCGTCCCGCCGTCCGGCAGGCCGAGGAAGATCGGTTCACCGACCAGCCCCACGATGCGCGCCGCATCGTAGAGCTCGCGGCGGCGCATCAGCGCGAGGGTCGCGGGCCCGTGGGTGGGCGAATCGGGGTGAGAGCCCTCGCCGTCGGTCACGACGAGAAGATCGACCGGGATGCCGCGGGCCGCCGCGGTCGCGAGCAGACCCGCGGCTCCGAGGCTCTCGTCGTCGGGGTGCGCGGCCACCACGATCAGATGGTCGACGTCGAGATCGAGCGGGGGCAGGTCTCGGCGAAGAGCCTCGGCCCAGACGCTCTCGTCGGTGCCGGGATCGCGATGGTCGAAGCTCACCACGCGACCGCTCCCGTCGCGACCTCGGCGCCGATCCGCGCGACGTCGCGCTCGCCGTGGTGCTGACGCAGGTAGACCTGCAGGTCGGCGACGCGCCGCGCGTGCGCCTCGTCGGCGACGAGCGGCAACGGTCCCAGCGCGTGCGCGGCCTGGACGAGGGTGGTCTCGACGGCGTCGGCGACCACGGTGCGCGCGCGGGCGGCACGCAGACCGGCGGATGCCGCACCCCCGGCCTCGAAGACCGCCGCCGTCTCGCGCAAGACGGTGCGGGCGGCCCAGAGCGCCGTATCGGCGCGGCCGAGATGCACGCGGGAGAGCTGGTCGGCGCGGTCGACGGCTGCAGCCGCCTGCAACGCGTCACGCAGCGGCAGGGCCCCGCCCCACCAGCACGCCGCGACCCCCACCCCGCCGTGCGCGAAGCCGGGCCGACGCAGGTACCAGCCGGGCTCCCCCACGGGGACGGCGACCGCTTCGTCGAGGTCGATCGGCGCGCTGACGACCCGGTCGAGTCCGCGGGCGTGCCAGGGGCCGGTCCGCGCGGTGACGCCCGGGGCGCGCAGGTCGAGGGCGAAGAGCTGTCGCCGTTCGTCGTCGACCCACGCGGTCACGAGCGCGCGATCGAGGTGGGCGGCGAGCGAGCACCACGGCTTGGTCCCGTGCAGTGTCCAGGTACCGGCGGAGCGTCGCGCCTCTACGCGCGTGCCGGGCCCCTCCGCCGCGAAGACCCCCCACGACCCGCCGGGCTCGAGGTCGACGTCGATCCCCTCGCGGGCGGCCTCGTCGAGGATCGCGAGGGCGTCGAGGTGCGGCTCGAGCACGCGGGCGGCGGCCACGTCGCGCGCCGAGACCGAGGCCAGCAGCTCCCAGGTCGCGCCGAGAGAGCGCGGCGAGGTGACGGTCGTCGCCCAGGCCAGGGTCGCGGCGATGTCGCGGCCGGGCACCTCGACGGCATCCATGCCCGCCAGCGCCTCGCGGACATCGTCGAGGTCGGGGGCGTCGTCGGACAGGAGAAGAGGGGATGCCGAATGGTCGCGGTGCTTCACCGCGTCAGTGTGGGGATCGCGGAGACTTTCGGATAGAAGCTTGACACCGCCCTCCGTCTGCGACCCCGTGCGGCGACGGGTGCCGGTTGCCTGTGAATATCGCACGCGCGGCGCCCGGGTGCCCGGGGCTCCCTAGGCTCCCTTCGTGACCCCCGCATCTTCCCGCCGCCGTGATCTCGCGGCGATCGTCGCCTCGATCGCCGCCACCGTGTTCGGCGCCGGCCTCGGCGAGCTCGCCGCGGCGGTCGTCTCGCCCACCGCGAGCCCGTTCGCCGTCATCGGCGGGGGCATGATCGACCTCGCCCCGGCCTGGGCGAAAGACCTGGCCATCGACCTGTTCGGCACGGGCGACAAGGCGGCCCTGCTCGTGGGGATCGCGGTACTGCTGCTGATCGTCGCCGGGGTCGCCGGAGTTCTCGAACGGCGCAAGGCCCCGTGGGGGCGGGTCGTCCTCGTGGCGCTCGGGGTGATCGGCGCGATCGTCTCGATGACGCGGGCGGATGCCGGGACACTGTCGCCCCTCCCGTCGCTGGTCGCGGGAGCCGCCGCCCTGGTGGCCGGGCTGCTGGTCGCCCGGCTCCGGCGACGGTCGACGAAGGCCCCGACCGACGACGGCGTCTCGCGGCGCAGCGTCCTCGCGCTGTCGGGGGTGGCCGTCATGGCCGGAGCCCTCGCCGCCGTCGGATCCGTCGCGGTGAGCGGGGGCGCGCGCGCCGTCAGCGCGGTGCGCTCCGCCCTGCGCCTGCCCTCGCCCGCGACGACCACGCCCGTCCCGGCCGGAGCCGACCTCGGCATCGACGGGCTCGGGCCGATCATCACCGCCTCGTCGGACTTCTACCGCATCGACACCGCCCTCGTCGTTCCGCAGGTGGACCCCGCGACCTGGACACTGCGGGTGCACGGCATGGTCGAGCAAGAGGTCGTGCTGCGGTGGGACGATCTGGTCACCCTCCCCCAGAAGGAGACCGTCGCAACCCTCGTGTGCGTGTCGAACGAGGTGGGCGGATCGCTCATCGGCACCGCCCGCTGGCTGGGGGTGCCCCTTCGCGACATCCTCGAGCGCGCGAAGCCGACGACCGAGGCCGACATGGTGCTCTCGCACTCGGTCGACGGGTTCACGGCATCCACTCCGCTCGAAGCCCTCACCGACGGCCGAGACGCCCTGCTGGCCATCGGCATGAACGGCGAACCCCTGCCGATCGAGCACGGCTTCCCCGTGCGGATGGTCGTGCCGGGCCTGTACGGGTACGTTTCGGCGACGAAGTGGGTGAGCGAGCTCGAGGTCACCCGCTACGACCGGGCCGAGGGGTACTGGACCTCGCGCGGCTGGTCGGAACGCGGACCCGTCAAGCTGCAGTCGCGCATCGACGTGCCCCGGTCGGGCGCTCGAGTGGGTGCGGGCGACACCGTCATCGCGGGCGTGGCCTGGCAGACGCACGTGGGCGTCTCGGGCGTCGAGGTGCAGATCGACGACGGCCCGTGGCAGGCGGCGACCCTGGCGACCGCGATCTCGGCCGACACCTGGGTGCAGTGGAGCCTGCCGTGGAACGCCACGAGCGGATCGCACACGATCCGGTGCCGGGCGATCTCGGCCGACGGTCAGACGCAGACGAGCGACGTGGCCGCCCCCGCCCCCGACGGCGCGACAGGCTGGGACGAACGCACGGTCTCGGTGGCCTGAGCGCGCTCAGAGGCGCGACGCCCGTCCGCGGCGCGACGGCCCGTGTCCCACTTCGTGCAGAAGATCCGCACGGGGTCCGCACGAAGTGGGACACGCACGCCTCGGCGCGGGCGCGGGCGCGGGGCCGTTCGGCGCTCAGGCCGACAGCACGTGCCGAACCTGCTCGACGGCCCAGTCCAGCTCGGTCGCGCGGATGGTCAGCGGCGGCGCGATGCGGATCGTCTGACCGTGCGTGTCCTTGACGAGCACGCCACGCGTCAGCAGCTTCTCGGCCACCTCGCGCCCGGTGCCGTACGCGGGGTCGATGTCGACGCCGGCCCACAGGCCCGCGATGCGAACGGTCGTGACGCCGTTTCCGACCAGCGATTGCAGCGACGCCTCGAGGTGCGCCCCCAGCGCCTTCGCGCGGGTCTGGAATTCTCCGGATGCCAGCATCTCGACGACCCGCAGGCCCACGGCCGCGGCCAGCGGGTTGCCGCCGAAGGTCGAGCCGTGCTCGCCGGCGCGGATGACGCCGAGCACGTCCTCGTTCGCGACCACGGCCGACAGGGGCAGGATGCCGCCGCCGAGCGCCTTGCCGAGCAGATAGACGTCGGGCACGACGCCCTCGCGATCGCACGCGAACGTCTCGCCCACTCGTCCCAGACCCGACTGGATCTCATCGGCGATGAAGAGCACGTTGTTCTCGGTGCAGATCTCGCGGACCCGCTGCAGGAACCCCTCGGGCGGGAGCACCACACCGGCCTCGCCCTGGATGGGCTCGAGCATGACGGCCGCGGTGTTCTCGTCGATCGCGGCGGCGATGGCATCCGCGTCGCCGTAGGGCACGTGCACGAAGCCCGGCGCATAGGGACCGAAGTCGTCGTGCGCCGTGGGGTCGTCGCTGAAGCCGACGATCGTGGTGGTGCGGCCGTGGAAGTTGCCGTTCGCCACGATGATCGTCGCGGCATCCGGGGCAATGCCCTTGGTGCGGTAGCCCCAGGCGCGCGCGAGCTTGATCCCGGTCTCGACGGCCTCGGCGCCGGTGTTCATCGGCAGCACGAGATCTTTGCCGCAGAGCTGCGCGAGCGCGGCGGCGAAGGGACCGAGACGGTCGTTGTGGTACGCGCGACTGGTGAGAGTCAGGCGCTCGAGCTGCTCTCGGGCGGCGGCGAGGATCGCCGGGTGTCCGTGGCCGAAGTTGAGCGCCGAGTATGCCGACAGCAGATCGAGGTACCGCTTGCCCTCGATGTCGGTGACCCAGACGCCCTCGGCGCGCGAGACCACGACGGGCAGCGGGTGGTAGTTGTGGGCGAGGTGCGCGCCCTCTTCGGCGATCAGACGAGCGCCGAGGTTGTCGACGGTGGTACTCATCGCGAACCGCCGCGCAGCTCCAGCGTGCAGCACTTGATGCCGCCGCCGCCGAGCAGCAGCTCGGAGAGATCGACCTTCACGGGGGTGTACCCGCGCTCGCGCAGCTGCGCCTCGAAGCCCACGGCGCGGGGAGAGATGATGACGTTCTTGCCGTCGCTGGCGGAGTTCAGCCCGAAGACCGCACCGTCACTGTCGGACACGCGGATGGCATCCGGGTAGCGCTCGCGCAGGATCGCCTGGCTCCGATCGTCGAACGCGTTGGGGAGGTAGGCGATGTTCGCCTTCTCGACGCCGCCGGGGCCCTCCACGGGATCGAGCACGGCGATCGCGGTGTCGAGGTGGTAGAACCGAGGGTCGGTCAGCGTCAGCGACACGACCTCGCGCGAGAAGACCTCGCCCACCTCACGGTGGCTGTCGCCGGTGGAACGGAAACCCGTGCCGGCGAGGATCGTGTCGCCCACGAGCAGGAAGTCGCCCTCGCCCTCGTTGACCTCGACCGGCTCGGCGACCTCGAAGCCGTTCGCGGCAAACCAGTCGATGAACGCGGGGGCCTCGGCCGCGCGCTCACGGAAGCGGAACTTGGGACCGTACGCGACCCCGTCGATCACGAAGCCGCCGTTGGCCGTGTAGACCATGTCGGGCAGTCCCTCGAGCGGGTCGATCAGCTCGATCTCGTGCCCGAGCTGCGTGTAGGTGTCGTAGAGCGACTGCCACTGCCGCACGGCGAGGTTCGTGTCGGTGGGGCGCGAGGGCTCCATCCACGGGTTGATGCTGTAGCTCACCGTGAAGTGCTCGGGGCGGCACATGAGGTACCGACGGTGCTGCTGCACGCGCTCGGCGGGCGTGACCTCGGCGGGGGTGGCGACGGGGGTAGCGGACATCTCTGCTCCTCGGAGGAAAGGTGCGGCGGACGCTGTCCTGGGGCTCGGTGGCCCTTCGAACCCACGCGGCACCCATCAACTGCATGTGGCGCCGTGCGGGGAAAGGTCGGTCCGAGCACGCCGGTGTCATTGTCGCACGCGTGTGCGCGCGGAGGCGAGCGGCGCGACGCGGCGGTCCGCCCTGCCGCCGGTGGTCCCGCGAGAAAGCCCGGGCCTCGCGCCTTGCGCGCGCGAAGAGGGTCGTCCCGCGAGACCCGCGTCCCTCAGCCCGTGCGCCGCAGCGACAGCGCGATCCACGCGACGGGCGGGAGGGACACCGACAGGATGCCGTTCACCAGGCGCGTCTCGACCGCCCGCGGCCGCACCCGCTCGGGCTCGTCGAGGGTGTTCGCGGCACCGGGGTCGTCGTCGTGGAGGAGGTGGGTCTCGACGACCTCCACCTCGCCGAGGGCGCTGACGTCGATGTCGACGGCGACGGGGTGTTCGAGCCCCCTGTGGACGACGAAGACCGCGGCGGTTCCGGCCTCGTCGTCGACGGTGGCCACGGCATCCACCGCGGGCACCGTCCCGTAGCGGGCGGTGTCGAGCGTCGGGGCCTCGAGGGGTAGTCGCACCGCTCGCCCTCGAGCCAGGCGCGAGCAGATCGCGAAGGGGAAGAAGGTCGTCTGGCGCCAGGCGGGGCCGCCGGGCTCGGTCATGATCGGCGCGATGACGTTCACGAGTTGAGCGAGAGACGCCGACGCCACCCTGTCGGCATGCTTCAGAAGCGAGATGAGCAGACTGCCGAAGACCACGGCATCCAGGACGGAGTACACGTCTTCGAGCAGGCGCGGGGCGATCGGCCAGTCGTCGATGGCGGTGGGTTTCACGGCATCCACGCGGTCGATGTACCAGACGTTCCACTCGTCGAACGAGATGCCGATGCGCTTCGTGCTGCCGCGCGCCGCGCCGACGTGGTCGGCGGTGGCGACGACCGCCTCGATGAAGCGATCCATGTCGACGGCGGAGGCGAGGAAGGATGCCGCGTCACCGTCGTGCTCCTGGTAGTAGGCGTGGCACGAGATCATGTCGACGTCGTCGTAGGTGTGCTCGAGCACCACCCGCTCCCACTCGCCGAAGGTGGGCATCTGCGCAC
Source organism: Microbacterium sp. SL75 (assembly GCF_026625865.1). Lineage (NCBI taxonomy): Bacteria > Bacillati > Actinomycetota > Actinomycetes > Micrococcales > Microbacteriaceae > Microbacterium > Microbacterium sp. SL75. The sequence continues at coordinate 920,769 of NZ_CP113067.1, forward strand.
CCGACGAGCCGCACACGACGAGCTCGATCGAGGGGTCGAGCTGGCGCATGCCCTTCGCCGTGCGGGAGGCGAGCTTTCCGTAGTCGTCGGCGGAGCGGTGGCCGAGCTGCCACGGGCCGTCCATCTCGTTGCCGAGGCACCACACGCGCACGTCGAACGGTGCGGTGCGGCCGTTGTCGATGCGCTGCTGCGACAGCGCCGACCCACCCGGGACGTTGGCGTACTCGAGCAGGTCGATCGCCTCGAGCGTGCCGCGCGTGCCGAGATTGACCGCGAGCATGAGGTCGCTGCCGACGGCCTCGAGCCAGTCCGAGAACTCGTGCAGGCCGACCTCGTTCGTCTCGGTCGAGTGCCACGCGAGGTCGAGGCGACGAGGCCGCTCGGCGCGGGGCCCGACGCTGTCCTCCCACCGGAAGCCCGAGACGAAGTTGCCACCGGGGTAGCGGATCGTCGAGACCCCGAGTTCGCGGACGAGGGCGATCACGTCGCGGCGGAACCCGCGCTCGTCGGCTTCGGGGTGGTCGGGCTCGTAGAGGCCGTCGTAGACGTGGCGGCCGAGGTGCTCGACGAACCCCCCGAACAGGCGCCGGCGCACGGGGCCGATCGCGAAACGGGGGTCGACGGTCAGTCGGGCAGCGGTCATCGGTGCTCCTCGCGGTTTCGACGACGGTACCCCGGCGCGGGCGCCGCGCTAAACGTTTTCGAAACCCCGCGGAGGCGCCGTACCGCCGAGGGCGCGGTCGTTCGGCGAGGCCGCCGCGGACGCGGAGCGCGGGTCGGGCGCGGGTCGGGCGCGGGTCGCGGGGCCGGTCAGATGACCGACGCGCTCCAGGCATCGACGGCGCCGGAGCGGAACGCGCCGATCGACACCGCCTGCTCGCGCAGGAACGGCAGCAGCTCGAGGCGGCCGGCCGTCGTGACCTCGTCCGCGTACACGGTGAGCGAGACATCGCCCGCGACCGTCTCGGCAACGGCCGCGCGCAGCGTCGCCACCGTCTCGGCGGGGCCCACGAGGCGCAGGCGCCCGGGGCGCGGGGCGACGACGAGGGTTTCGGCATCGCCGTCGGCGGCATCCGGGATGCCACCCGCCAGACGCTGCAACCACTCGGCGTCGCTCTCGACCGAGACCGCGACCCCGCTGTCGCCCAGCAGGTGTCGGACGGCGGCGGGAAGACCCACCGGGGTACTGAGGCTGAAGGCCGAGCCCGAGCGCACCGCGGCCACCAGAACGCGCAGCACCGCCTCCCACGCGGCGTCGGCGGTGGCGCGCACGGCGACATCGACCGGACGGTAACGCCGGAGGTTGCGTTCGACGACCAGGCGCGACACGTCGCGGACGCGGCCGAACTCGCGATCCCACGCGACGGCGTCGGCGAGGGCGCCCCGACGGAGCCAGTCGAACGCCTCGTACGACAGGGTCGGTTGGGCCGCTTCGATCAGGGCCGTGATGCGCGAGTCGAGTCCGCGCAGGTGCAGGGTCGACGACGACGCCCCTCCTGACGACGGCCGCCACGATCCGAGGGTGACGAGACGGTTCGGCCCGCCCGACATCGCCCCGTCGCCCACGGACGCCTCGCCCCACCCGCCGAGCGGCTCGCGCTGGATGACGGCCCCCGTCGAGGGACGGTTGACCCGCAGCACGGCGGCCTCGACGGTGTCGAGCCAGAGCTCGAGATCGGCCTCGTCGCGGGTGTGGAGACCGGCGACGAAACCCGAGCCGATCGCGTTCTGCAGCTCGATCGCGCGTGTCACGGTGGGAGCGTGCAGGATGCCGAGCACCGGCGCCGCGACCGCGGCCCGGGTGAGGTGAGACCCGGCGGTGACGCCCGTACGCACGCCCGGCGACCAGAAGCGGCCGGCCGTGTCGGGTCCGAGGTCGAGCTCTCGCGGTTCCACGAGCCAGCGTTCGCCGTCGCCGAGGACGGTCAGGGCGCGTCGCACCTCGCCCGCGGGTTCTTCGACGAGCGGACCGATGTCGGAGAGCGGGTCGTCGGCGGGACCCACACGCAACGACGAGACCGCGTCCTTGAGCTGCTCGGTGAACCACGGCGAGCGACCGACCGCCCCGACGAGGATGACGAGCGACACGGCCGTGGCGGCCTGGCCCGCTCGGGCGAAAGCCCCGGCGACGATGTCGGCGACGGCGGCATCCACGTCGGCGGAGGGGGCGACGATCGCGACGTTGCGCCCGGCGGTGAGCGCCTGCACGGGCAGGGCCGGTCGCCAGGCGGCGAAGCGCTCGGCCGTCGTCCGGGCTCCCGCCAGCAGCACGCGGTCGACGCCGGGGTGGGCGATGAGCGCGCGGCCCGAGGCGTCCTCGTTGAGGTCGACATAGGCGAGCAGGTCGCGCGGCACCCCCGCGGCCCAGAGAGCCTCGGCCACGACGGCTCCGCAGCGCCGTGCGCGCGGCGAGGGCGTGAGCAGCACCCCGGATCCGGCGGCCAGCGCGGCGACGGCCTCGGCGGCGCAGAGCCCGACCGGGGCGTTCCAACGCGGGGCGACGACGCTCAGCCGATCGGGTACGAACACGGCCCCGGGCACGCGATCGAGCTCCTTCGCGGTGGCGGCGTAGTACGCGGCGGCGTCGACGGCCTGGCTCACCTCGGTGTCGGCCTCGGCGAGCAGAGCCCCGCCCTCGGAGGCGAGAACCTCGATCAGCTCGCCCCGGCGCTGCTCGAGGCTGCGTGCGACCGACTGCAGCACAGCGGCCCGGTCGGCGGCGGCGAGCGCACCCCAGGGCTCTGCGGCGGTGCGCACGCGGTCGATGACCGCGTCGAGCCCCGCTTCGTCGTCGATGCGTCCCGCGGCGGCCGTGGCGTCTCCGGCGGTCGAACCGGCGACCCGGCCGAGGGCGGCCATCGACCAGGCGCGGTCGGCGGGGAGCGTCGGGTCGGTGTCGGGCACATTGCGGAACCCGGGTGCGCCGCCCGCGAGTTCCGCGCTCTCGCGAGCCGAGAACACGGCGGTGTCGACGAAGGCCTGTCCGCCGAACAGCATCTGCTGCACGTCGGGGCCCAGAGCGGAGGTGTCGGCGGATGCCGCGGCCTCGCGCGCGATGCCCAGCACCGCCTGCGTGAGTCCGGGCTCGGCGGCGTCGTCGGCCGCGCGCTCGCGCAGGATCGCCGGATCGGCCTCGGTGTCGCGCTGCGGAGCGCGCACGGCGGGCGAGGGAAGGTCGGCTGCGGCCAGGGCGCGTCGAGCGCGGGCCGCGATGGATGCGGTCTCGGGGGCGTCCTCGGGCGTGCTCTCGTCGGGCTCATCCTCCGACGCGGGCACCGCCAGCGGCAGGTCGGGGGCACCGGCCACCGCGATCGCGTAGCGGGCGGCGAGGCGCGCGACGACGGCATCGACGTCGTCGGGGTACGCGGTCGGCGCCGTCCACAGGTGCCCCTCCCCCGGTGTCCACGGCGCGGTGTGCGGCACGGCGAGCGCGAGCTCGGCCCCGGCCTCCGTCGCGAGGGACAGGGCGAGGGCGGCACGTTCGGGGTCGGCGGTCGCAAGCTCCAGGGCGAAGCCCTCGATCCCCCTCGGGCTCAGGGCCTCGCGCAGGCCGCGCACGAGGGCGGCATCCACGTCGTCTCGAGCCGTGACCGCCGGGGCGAGCCACCCGTGGCGCGCCGCCGACACGGCATCCGGGGTCTCGATGGGGGCATCGCTCAGACGCAGCGTCAGTCGGGCGCCGCCCTCGGAGGTGCGCACGCGCGCCCACGCCGACAGCTCCCGGACGGCCTCGGGGACCTCGGCGACCGCCGCCGGCAGCTGGACACCGGCCCGGAGCGAGGTGAGGCGCGGCTCCTCGAGCACGCGGGTGAGCACCGCGACGGTGAGATCGAGGTCGTCGCGTCCTTCGGCGACGAGGGTGACGTGGGTGCGCGCGGCGAGCGCATCGAGGAAGACCGGCAGCAGCCGCTCGGCCGCGTGCTCGACCTCGGCATCGAAGGCCCACGGCGACGGCGTGACCACGACATCGGAGATCGCGAGACAGACCCGCGGGACGTCCTCGCGCGAGAGAAGAGAACGGATGCCGTCGACCCGGCGTCGCGCACCCGCGTCGCCCACGACGGCGGGACCGACGAGGCGCACCTCGACCGGTGAGCCGAGCGCATCGAGCGCGGGGCTGAGCCGCTCGGGGCGCGCGTCGAGCACGAGGGCGGCGAGGAGGTCGCGCAGCGCGCGGCGAGCGAGGGGTACGGCGGGACTCGGCAGGACGGGCGCGACGGCTCCGCCGAGCTGCAGGGCACCGCGGACGAACCACGGGAGAGACGCGGGGAGGTCGCCGGCGAGCCGGTGCAGCGCGGAGGCGGCCGAGGTCAGCGACTCCGGACGGGAGACGCCGTCGACCGCTGCGGCCAGGAACGCCGCGGCGGCGGGGTCGGCGGGCAGTTCGCCACGACGCGGCACGGAGGCGGGGACCGTTCGTCGAGAGAACGTCGCGGCGACGCGAGCGGCGCGGGCCGGAAGGCCCGGAGAGAGCGCGGGAACGGGGGCGCCGGGGTCGTTCGTGCTCATGCCCGTCAGCCTAATTAGCGCGTGCGCGGCACCTCGGCGGCCCGCCGCGCAACCCGCGGATCGGCGGCCGGGTCGCAGCTCACGGGGGCCGAATCGCGTGTCCCCCGAATGGGCGACATATTTGCACTCTGATCAGAAATTCACAGGAATTCCTTCGCTTTTCGTCCGGGTCGTGTTTTCATGGCGGTGGGTACCCCGCCATTTATCCCCCTGGATGGAAGGTCACTCCACGTGAACCGCATATCGAAAACCGTCGTGGGCGCCACCGCTCTCGGCCTGTTCCTGACCACCGCCGCCACCGCTCCCGCGCTGGCGCAGACCCCCACGTCATCGCCCGGCGCGGCCGTCGACGGAGTCGACGCCCAGCTGCTCGAAGCGATGGCGGCCGACCTCGGCACCGACGTGGCCGGAGCGCAGGACGTCCTGCGTTTCCAGGCCGACGCGGCCGGGACCGCCGACGAGGTCGCCGCCGTCTCAGGCGACGCCTTCGCCGGCACCTGGCTCGACGAGTCGACGCGCACCGTGTACGCCGCGGCGACCACGGATGCCGCTCGCGAAGCGGCCGCCGAGGCGGGCGCCGTCCCCGTCGCCGCGGAGCACTCCCTCGACGACCTCGAGGCGCTCGCCGCGAAGCTTGCGGCGAGCCCCGTTCCCGACGCGATCCCCTCGTGGTGGATCGACGTCGAGCAGAACGACCTCGTCGTCGACGTAGTGGCCGGCGGCGACCAGGCCGCGGCCGACTTCGTCGCGACGCTCGACGCCCCCGCGGGCGCCGTGCGCCTCGAGACCGGAGCCGAGGCCCCGGAGACCTTCGCGACGATCCAGGGCGGCATCGCCTACAACATCAACAACCAGAGCCGCTGCTCGGTGGGCTTCGCGGTGCAGGGCGGTTTCGTCACCGCCGGCCACTGCGGCGACGCGGGCGACAGCACCACCTACGGCACGTTCCAGGGCTCCTCGTTCCCCGGCAACGACTACGCCTGGGTCAGCACGCCCAACCACACCCCCGTCGGCTCGGTGTCGAACTACTCCGGCGGCTCCGTCGCCGTGAAGGGCTCGACCGCCGCCGCCGTCGGCGCGACCGTGTGCCGCTCGGGCTCGACCACCGGCTGGCACTGCGGCCAGATCCAGGCCTACAACTCCACGGTGCGCTACGCCGAGGGATCGGTCTCGGGCCTCATCCGCACCAACGTCTGCGCCGAGCCCGGCGACTCCGGCGGCTCACTGCTCGCCGGCAACCAGGCCCAGGGCGTCACCTCGGGCGGCTCGGGCAACTGCTCGAGCGGCGGAACGACGTACTTCCAGCCCGTGAACGAGATCCTGCAGACCTACGGCCTGCGCCTGCTCACCAGCTGATCCCCCTCCGGTACCCCGGTGCCCCGGTCGCCTCACGGCGGCCGGGGCACCGTTTTTTCGAGCCTCCTGTCCGGGATGCCGCGGTCACCTTACGGCGGCCGGGGCACCGTTTCCCCGTCTCCTGTCCGGGATGCCGCGGTCACCTCACCGCGGCCGGGGCATCGTCTTTGCCAGTCCCCTGTTCGGGATGCCGCGGTCGCCTTGCGACGGCCGGGGCACCGTTCGACTCCGTCGTCAGCTGATCGCCCGGCGGCGGCGCTTCAGGGCCGCCCCGACCAGGACCGCGAGCAGTCCCAGGGCGAGGGCCGCGCCCGAGACCGCACCACCGGTCACCGCAAGCGGTGCCGTGCTCGAATCTGCAGCGTCGTCCCGAGCCGGGGGAACGACGGGGGTGGTGCCCGTGGCGGCAGCCGTGACCTCGATACCCACCGCGGCCTCGACGCCGCCGATGCGCGCGATCACCCGGTGGACGCCCGCGGGGCTGTCCGAGGGGAGCGTGACGTTCACGAGGAACGCCCCGGCGGCGTCGGTGCGGACCGTGCCCAGCTGGACCGGAGTGGAGCGCAGTTCGAGCTCACCGTCGGCGTTCGCCGGCCAGCCCGTGCCCGACACGGTGATGACCCCGCCGGCGGTGAGGTCGCCCGAGACCGACAGAGTCGGGTCTCCCGCGTTCGCGCCGACAGAGGTCGATCCGATCCCGCTGACGTTGCCGGCCACGTCCACCGCCCGGTACGACACGGTGGTCACGCCCGCACCGACGCTCGCGACCGCCCGCTCCCCGGACGCGGTCGTCCAGGCCGCCGCGTCGCCGACGCGGTACTCGAGGCGCGCGACTCCCGACCCGCTGTCGCTCGCGAGGAGTGTCACCGTGCGGGCCGCGGCATCCACCGTCGCCGTCGTCGCCGGGGCGGTGCGATCGATCCTCACCGCCGCCGTCACCGACTCCGAGACGTTGCCCGCGGCGTCCGTCGCGCGGAACGCGAGGTTCCACGTCCCCTCCGCCGGGGTCACCGCGCCGGTGTACGTCGCCCAGGTCGTCCCCCCGTCGGCGCTGAACTCGAGGCGCGGCGCCGGGTCGAGGTCGTCGGTCGCCGAAGCCGTGACCGTCGGCTGCGACACGTACCACCCGTCGGCTCCATCGGGCGAGATCGGATCGGCCGTCACGGCCACCGTGGGCGCCGTCTTGTCGGCCGGACGCGTGTGCATCCGCACGAACGTGACCGAGTACGGCTCGAACGAGTGCGTGAAGGAGTTCGAGACCGGCATCTGTGAGGCCTTCGGGGCCACGGGCGTCGACGTCGCCGTGTTCAGCGCCGTCGGAGCCGCCTGCAGGGTCGTCACGTCCGCGGTCGGGAGCACCGTGAGCCCTCCGAGATCGACCTTCGTCACCGCCGCCTTGGCCTGGGCGTTGACGACCTTCAGGATCACGTCTCCCGTTGACTCGTCCTTCGTCATGACCTGGGCGAAAGGCTCGACCGCCGTGTTGGAGAACTGCCCCTGCTGCACGCCGTCGGCGAAGAGCGTCACCTGGGCGCCGCGCACCTGGACGCGCAGGTCATAGGTCCGACCGGTCTCGACGCGGGGGGTACCCGTGTCGGCGACGATCGATTTCGCACCGTCCACGGCCTTCTCCACGACGCTGCGGGTGTTCCCCCATCCGCCGAGGTTCCACCACAGGTAGTCGGCCGACCCCTTCACGCCGAAGCCCACGAGGAAGCCCTCGGCGCCGGCGAGCTTCGTGGCCTTGAGCGAGACGTCGTAGTCGGTGGCGGTCAGTGCGGGACCGGCGACCAGCGTGTTGTTCGCCGTCGTCGAGGACTGCACGTAGCTGCCGTCGGCGGCCGACCACGAACCCGCGCCCGCGAGCTTGGTCCATCCGTCGTCGTTCTTGTCGGCGAAGTCGTCGGAGAAGAGCGTCTTCCCGTCGGGCGTCGTGACCTTCACGTCGTCGTAGCGGGCGGAGGTGCTCCACGTCGACAGCCCTACGGCACCGGAGACAGCGGTGGATGCCAGGTCTCCGCCCGCCGTGGTCGGAACGACCCGGTCGCCGACGTTGCGCATGAAGAGCTTCTGCACCTCGTAGTTCGCCGAGCCCCACACCTGGTCGCGGTCGAACCAGATGAGGTCGGGGCTCCACTGCACGTTGCTGGTGTCGGCCAGCAGCGGCGCGTACGACGCCATCTTGACCACGTCGGCGTTGCGCTCGAGGCCCGTCATGTACGCGGCCTCGGAGAGAGCGTTCGCGAACCGGTTGTCACGCGAGGCGTACTCACCGATCCACACCTTGGGTCCGCCCCGGTCGTACGAGTCGTACCGCTGGTTGTGCGAGAGGAACCACGAGGGGTCGCGGTAGTAGTGCTCGTCGACCATGTCGACCTTCTCGGCCCTGTTCTGCTCCCAGTGCTTCTCGAAACTCGCGCCCTCGGCGTCGGGGCCCGAGTTGCTGATCAGGATCATGTCGGGGTACTTCGACGTGATGGCATCCCGGAACTGCACGAAGTTCGCCATGAACGCCTCGGGGTAGTTCTCCTCGTTGCCGATCTCGATGCGGTCGAGCGCGAAGGGGGCGGGGTGGCCCATGTCAGCGCGGAGCTTGCCCCACGTCGTCGTCACGTCGCCCTTGGCGAACTCGATGAGGTCGAGGGTGTCCTGGATGTGGCGCTGGAGCAGGGCCGGGTCGGTCGGCTGGAGGGCCTGACCGCAGCCGTTCATCAGGGCCGGCACATCGGGGACGGGCTTGGCGCCGATGTCTTCCGCGAACTGGAAGTACTCGTAGTACCCCAAGCCCAGCGACTGGTTGTAGCCCCAGAAGTTGGCGTTGGTGGCTCGGGTCTCGACCGGGCCGACGCTGTCCTTCCACTGGTACGACCGGGCGCGCTCCCAGTTCGAGTCGGCCGAGTAGTCCTCGTGGCTGTTGACGTTGACGATGCAGCCGCCGGGGAAGCGCACGAACTTGGGGTGGAGGTCGGCGATCTTCTGCGCGATGTCCTTGCGCAGGCCGTTCTCGCGGCCCTTGAAGGTGTCGCGCGGGAACACCGAGACCTCGTCGAGCCGGAGCGTTCCCGCCCCTGCCGCCTGCACGAGCACGCGCGCGGCGTCGGTCGTGGCCGTCGCCGTCACGGAGCCGCGGTACTTCACCCAGCCGTCTCCGCCCACGGTCGCGGTGAAGGGGTTCGACAGCACCGAGCCGTCGGCGGAGCGCAGCGCGAGCGAGACGGGGGTACCGCTGGTCGCGGTGGTGCGCGCCCAGAACGACACGTCGTAGACGCCGTCCTTCGTGAGGGCCACCCCGGTGTCGAAGCCCGCGTTCTCCACGCCGTACGTCCCCGCGCCGCTGTTCAGGTCGAGCTGCAGGTAGGTGCGGTTGCGCTCGTTCATGCGCTCGTCGTCGTCGACCGGCTTCGCCGATCCCGCACCGCCGCCCAGGGCCACGGGCGTCCACGCGGTCATCCCGGTGAAGCCCCGGTTGTCGACGGGCAGGAACTCGAACGAGCGGTTGCGCACGAGCTCGGCGTACAGGCCGCCGTCTGCGGCATTGTTGATGTCTTCGAAGAAGACGCCGTACATCGCGTCATCGATCTCGGCGCCGTTCTGGCTCGGGTCAGCCGTGATCGAGTAGTCCGCGGTCTCGTCCGTCGGGTACGCCGCGAGCAGCCGCTGCTGCTCCGCTGCGCTGATCGGCAGGACGGTTCCGTGACGCGGACGCGCCGGGAGGGTGGCATCCAGAACCGACGTCCAGTTCCCGGAACCGATGTCTCGGGTCTCGAACATCATGTAGCCCTGACCGCCGTGGTAGCTTGGTTGGTCGATGAGCATGTACCAGTGACCGGCCTCGGCGTTGTCGGCGAACACCGTGGGTCCCTCGCCGTTGGTGAACGTCCCGCCCCAGGGGTTGGGCTGACCGACGCCGATCTGCTCCTTCACGAGCTGCCAGCCGGGGCTGGAGGTCGGGGTGGGAAGGGAGCCGGATACGGTCGCGGTGAGCGAGGTCGAGCGCTCCTGGCGCACGGTCATCGACGCTTCGTCTTTGATGAAGCGGTAGTACGTGTCGCCGTCGCGCACGACGGTGGCGTCGATCGTGCCCTTACCCGCGCCGCGCTGGACGTCGACCCATGGCTGCGGCTCGCTGAAGGTGACGAAGTCGCGCGTGGTGACCATCATCATGCGGTTGTAGGTGTCCGATGCCTTCCGGCCCGCGGTGGACGCGCTCGGGTACAGGTTCGATGCCCAGTAGACGACGTACTCACCGCGGTCGGCGTCCCACGTGGCTTCGGGGGCCCAGGTGTTGCCGGCCAGCTCGCTCGACACGGTGATCTGCCGGAGCGGGCTCCAGGTCGCGAGGTCGTCGGACTGCCAGACATTGAGCGTGCGGCTGCCGACCTCCTGTGCGCGGCCGAAGTCGCCGTTGTAGAGGTCGTACATGTTCAGGTCGGTCGACAGCATGTAGAAGCGGTCACCGTCGGGCGAACGCATCACGAAGGGGTCGCGGATGCCCTTCTCGCCCTGGTCCGAGGTGAGCACGGGCTGCCCGTCGTTCAGGGTCAGCCAGCTCTTCGGGTCGTTCCCGCGGCTCGTGGCGAACGAGATCTCCTCGTCCGTTGTCGTGCTCTCACCGGTGAAGAACGGGAAGAAGTAGCCCTCGAGCTTCTGCTGCGCGGGCTTCGGCTGGACGACCAGGTCGAAGGTGCGCGTGGTCTCGCTCGACCCCTTCGCGACCGTCGCGGTGAGCGTCACGGTCACGGCCGCCGACCCGGTGGCCGGTCGCGCGACCTCGCCGGTCGGGGTCACGACCTGCGCGTTCGACGACGACCACGCCACCGATGTGCCGTTCGACCCGACCGTGGGCAGCGTCACGTTGCCGCGCACGTCGTCGGCATCCGGGATCGAGAGGGCCTTCGCGGCGGTGTCGACGTCCTGGGCGTTCGTCGGGGTGCCCTGCGCGACGAGCGCCTTGACGTCGTCGTCGCTGAGCGCGCTGTCGAAGATCGCGACATCGCGCACGCCGCCCTTCCACGAGCGATCGGGATAGGACGAACGACCGATGTAGCCCACGAGACCGGAGCCGAAGTCGGCGATCGAACGCGAGGTGGCGACCGTGCCGATCTTCGTCTCGCCCAGGTAGGAGGTGATCGAGGTGGGCGTGATCACCGTGGTGTAAAGCGCCCATTCGGACGTCGAGGAAGGACCCGGGATGCCGCGGGTGCCGTCAGTCGGAGCGATCCCGCGCTCGAGGGTCCAGGGCTGGGCGATCCGCGGCCCGTCGGTGAGGACCGACTTGACCTGACCGGCCGGATTGGCGGGGTTGAGCAGCCAGTACTGCTGGGGGAGGTTCTCTGTGGTGCCGAAGAACATCGCGGCCTGGTTGCCGGAGCCGGTGCGGTCCTGCAGCCACGCGGAGACGGTGACGGTGCTCTTGCCGTCGAACAATCCCTTCGGCAGCTCGACGTACGCCGCCGACGAACCCGCCGCGCCGCCGGGGAGCGACAGGGCGTCGCCCTCGACCGTCGCCCCGGCGCCGACGACGGTCGCATCGCGACCGTGACCCGAGGCATCGGGAACGACGGTGCCCGAGGTGGCGGCGAAGTCGTACGACGCCAGCGGCGCGGGCAGCGGTGCCGCCGACGCGGCGGCACCCGGAACGAGGCCGGTCAGAACGACGACGGCGGCTGCGGCGATCGCGCCCGCGCGTCGAATCCGTCCCCCGGGCAGATGGGGTCGTGACAGCACCATGATCGTCCTCCTCGACGATGGGTGGCCGGCTGACAGCCGGCGTGCAGCGGCGCTGAATGTGAGCGCTCACTATGAGTAGTGTCTGAGATTCCCAACGGCAAAGTCAATGCATGAATGCGCCACTTTGTGCGTTTCGAGCGGGCGATGTGAAGCTTCACAGAAGCAACAGGCAACTGAAAGAAAGCTGCGCGACTGCGTTTTACGGCCACAACGATGTTTTACTTCCGGCGGGTACCCACACCATTTATCCCCCTGGATGGAAGGTCACTCCGTGAACCGCATATCGAAAATGACCGTGGGCGCGTCCGCCCTCGGGCTGATCCTCGTCTCGGCGGCCGCAGCGCCCGCACTGGCCCAACCGTCACCCGCCGCGTCTTCCCCCTCCTCCGAGACGCAGCTGCTCGGTGCCATGGCCGAAGCCCTCGGCACCGACGTCGCCGGCGCGCAGGACGTCCTGCGCTTCCAGGCCGACGCCGCCGCCCTCACGGCCGATGCCTCGGCTGTCGCCGGCGACGCCTACGCCGGTTCGTGGATCGATGAGAGCAGCCGCGCCGTCTACGCCGCCGCGACCAGCGAGGTCGCCCGCGCCCTCGTCGCGAACGCCGGTGCCGTTCCGGTCGCGGCCGAGCACTCGCTGAACGAGCTCGAGGGTGTCACCGCGCGTGTCAGCGCCGCAGACCGCCCCGCCGGGGTCGCCTCGTGGCACGTCGACGTCGCGGCCAACGATGTCGTCGTCGAGGCCCTCCCGGGCTCGGAGGCCAGCGTGACCGCCTTCGTGACCGGCCTCGGCGTCGACGCCGACGCGGTGCGCGTCGAGACGGCCGGCGGCACGCCGCAGACCTTCGACGACCTGCGCGGCGGCATCGCGTATTACATCTCGAACCAGTACCGCTGCTCGATCGGCTTCGCTGTCGTGGGCGGCTTCGTCACCGCCGGCCACTGCGGCAGCCAGGGCGAGAGCACGAACTACGGCACCTTCGCGGGCTCGTCGTTCCCCGACAACGACTACGCCTGGGTCTCCACCCCGAATCACAACCCCCTGGGCGAGGTCGTCGACTGGTCGGGCGGCAACGTGGCGGTCAAGGGTTCCACGCCCGCCCCCGTCGGAGCGACGGTCTGCCGGTCCGGGTCGACCACCGGATGGCACTGCGGCGAGATCCTGGCCTACGACACATCCGTGCAGTACGGCAGCGACACCGTCAACGGTCTCATCGAGACCACCGTGTGCGCCGAGCCCGGCGACTCGGGCGGTTCGCTCCTCGCCGGTGATCAAGCCCAGGGCGTGACCTCCGGCGGATGGGGCGACTGCAGCAGTGGTGGTCAGACCTGGTTCCAGCCGGTGAACGAGATCCTCGACGCCTACGGCCTCACCCTGCTCACGAACTGAGCACCCGCAACGCCCCGATCACCCTCGTGGAGTCGGGGCGTTGCCGTGCCCGCTACTGTCGATGTCCATGGCCGTGACCTTCACCGACATGCCACTCGACCTGCTGCGCGAGTACCGCCCCTCCCTGGTGGAGCCCGCGGGATTCGACGACTTCTGGAGCGAGACCCTGACCACGGCCCGGGAGTCCGCCCGCCCCGCGTCCCTCACCCCTGTCGAGGCCCCCGTCAGAGCGCTGAGCGTTCACGATCTGACGTTCACCGGCTTCGCGGGGGACGAGATCCGCGGCTGGGTCGTGCGGCCGCACGGCGACGAGGTCCTCCCCGCCGTCATCGAGTACATCGGCTACGGCGGCGGCCGTGGGTTGCCCGGCGAGAAGCTGTCGTGGGCGGCAGCCGGATACGTCCACGTCATCATGGACACGCGCGGCCAGGGCTCCACGTGGAGCAAAGGCGACACCCCCGACCCGCACGGCTCGGCGGCTGCGTTCCCCGGTGTCATGACGCGCGGCATCCTCGACCCCCGCGACTACTACTACCGCCGCCTCTACACCGACGCCGCACGTCTCGTCGATGTGGTGCGCGAGCTCCCCGGCGTCGATCCCTCTCGCGTGGCCGTCACCGGGGGCAGCCAGGGCGGGGCCCTGTCGATCGCGGCGGCCGCCCTCAGCGGCGATGCGGTGGCGGCGGTCATGCCCGACGTGCCGTTCCTGTGCGACATCCCGAACGCGATCGTCCGCACGCCGTCGGCACCCTTCACCGAGATCACGCGGTACCTGTCGGTGCACCGCGACGAGGCCGAGCGCGCCCTGCACACCCTCTCGCACATCGACGGCGCCATCCACGCGCGCCGCATCAGCGCGCCCGCCTACTTCTCCGTCGGTTTCATGGACGACATCGTTCTACCGTCCGGAGTGTTCGCGGCGTTCCACGCACTCGCCTCCGACGACGCAGCGATCGAGGAGTACACCTACAACGGCCACGAGGGCGGCGGCCACCGCCACTGGATGCGCCAGGTCGCCTGGCTCGACGCGCGCTTGGACCGGTAGGGCCGGTCTTAGCACCGGTGGCCCCGACCCCGCGTCTCGACTGCGCCGCGCCCTGCCGCGCATAGGAGGGGTGAACCCTCACCCCCACACGCTCGGCGCGGGGCGCTTCGTCGACGGCAGGGCCGAACCCGCCGCCCAGTCGTGCACCCACGACTCGATGTCGGGCAGCCCCTCGGGGCGCCCGACGGCGGCGAACAGCTCGTCGTGCGGGACCGTGCCGCCGGTACGGCGGAGGATGCGGGCACGGATCATCGCCCGGGCGTAGATCTCGCCCCTCACCAGCGCGCGGTGTTCGAGGTAGACCGCGCGATCGTCGTGCCCGATGAGACGGGTCTCGAGCACGAACCGCTGCCCGAGCTCGAGGGAACGACGGAACGTGATGGTCTCGGCGGCGACCACCGCGTACCAGCCCTGCTTCGTCATCGCGGCGAGCAGACCGGTGCGGGTCAACAGATCCCACCGCCCGAGGTCGAACAGCGACAGGTACCGTCCGTTGTTCAGGTGGCGCAGCAGATCGATGTCGGTGGGCAGGACGCGGATCGACACGCGGGCCACGGTGTTCGGATCGATGGGACCTTCGCGACGAAGACGACGGCGGGCACGAGCGAGCACCAGCAGGGTGCGCCAGAGGACGTTCACGAGGGGCGAGCGTAGCGATCCGACCACGGATCGGCGATCCCGTTGTAGACGAGCGACAAGGTGGCCAGCTCGGCGTATAGCGCATCCGAGAGCCGGAGCGCCTCGATTTCACCCGCGACGAGCGCCCGCGTAGAGTCGCGCCATGACTGCGGAAGCCCGAACCGACATCGTCGTCCGTCCGGTAAGAGACGTGGATGCCGAGGCCCTCGGCCGCGTGCACGCGACCTGCTGGCACGAGACCTACGACCACCTGATCAGCAAGGCCGCCCTCGAGGCCGTCTCGCCTCGCCGCATGGCCGAACTCTGGACCCACTGGGCCTCCCAGGGCGAGGATTACCGCATGCACGCGGCCCTCGTCGACGGCGAGATCGTCGGTTTCGTCGGCTCGGGCCCGGCGCGCGACGACGACGCTCCGCGCGAGCGCGAGCTGTACTTCATCTACCTGCTCGACGCGTACCACGGCACCGGTATCGGCCAGCAGCTGTTCGACGCCGCGATCGACGACGGTGAGGGCGTGTACCTCTGGGTCGCCGATGACAACCCCCGCGCGCACCGCTTCTACACGCGCAACGGCTTCACCCTCGACGGCGCCTCTCAGGTGCAGCCCTTCCTCGGTGAGGAGCTCACCGAGGTGCGCTTCGTCCGCTGACGTGCTGCAGATCTGGGCCCTCGACGGCATTCCCGAGATCACCGCGGGCGACGACCTCGTCCGGGTGATCCTGGATGCCACGACCGAACCCCTGCGTGACGGTGTCGACGGGTCGCTCCGCGACGGCGACATCGTGGTCGTCACCAGCAAGATCGTGTCGAAGGCCGAGGGCCGGATCATCCGCGCCGCGGACCGCGAGGACGCCATCACGCGCGAGACCGTGCGTCTCGTGGCATCGCGCACCTCCCCCACCGGGCACGTGACGCGGATCGTCGAGAACCCCCTGGGCATCGTCTCGGCCGCCGCCGGCGTCGACGCGAGCAACACCCCCGAGGGCACCGTGCTGCTGCTGCCGATCGACCCTGACGCCTCCGCGCGCGCCTTGGCGACCGGGCTGCGCGCCGCGACCGGGGCCCACGTCGGCGTCCTGATCACCGACACGCTCGGCCGCGCCTGGCGCGAGGGCCAGACCGATCACGCCATCGGCGCGGGCGGCGTGCACGTGTTCGAAGACCTGCGCGGAACGGTGGATGCCGAGGGCCGCCCCCTCGTCGTGACCCTGCCCTGCGTGGCCGACGAGATCGCCGCGGCTACCGACCTCGTCAAGGGCAAGGCCGCGCGCCGCCCCGTGGCGGTCGTGCGCGGCCGCGGCGACCTGGTGGGAGAGCTCGACCTGCCCGGAGCACGCTCGATCGTGCGCGATCCCGTGCGGGACATGTTCCGTCAGGGAGCCGACGAGGCCTATGCCGAAGGCTTCGCCGCGGGGCGGGCCGCCGCGGGCTGACGCGGCGGGTCATCGCGCGGGGTACTGACGCCGCGGTCGCGTCGTCCGCGCCTTGCCACCGCTCTCGCGCGTCGAGACCGCAGCCGTTCGGCGAAGAGGACGCATCGCACCGACGGTGGGCGCCCGCGGTCTCGACGCCGACTCAGCGCACCCCGCGGGCGGCGAGGGCCTCGCCGAGCTGGTCGGCGTGCCGAAGCGACAGCACGAGGAACGGCACGATCGAGAGTCGCAGCGACGGCCGCACACCGCGGGCCCTCTGCGCCTCGCGCACCTCGGCAGCCCGTCGCGCCAGCACCGGCACGGTCGTGACAGTGACGGCGAGCAGCAGCGCTGCGCGCTCGGCATCGCCTCCGACCCGCCGCAGCGGGGCGAGTCCTCGCTCGAGGGCGTCGAGCAGCTCGTCCGCGCGCGTCGTCAACGGCAGCAGGGCCGCGATCAGCAGCGCCGCCGTCACGCGCGCGGTGTTCGCGACGGCGGGTTCGATGCCGAGGAAGAGCAGTTGCCCCGCCGCGGTGACGACGACGATCCATCGCAGGGCCCAGGTCTGTCTGGCCAGCTCCCGAGCACCCAGAGCCGACACCGCGTAGGAGGCCCCCGCCGCCGCCGCCGCGACCCCCGCGGCCCACAGGGTGGTCGGCAGCACCGCCACCGCGAGGGCGAGCACCGCGACCGCCAGCATCTTCGGGCCGGCGGGGAGCCGATGAAACACCCCCGTCCCCGGCCGATACACGGTCAGCACGTCAGCGACCGCTCA
Organism: Microbacterium sp. SL75; assembly: GCF_026625865.1. NCBI lineage: Bacteria > Bacillati > Actinomycetota > Actinomycetes > Micrococcales > Microbacteriaceae > Microbacterium > Microbacterium sp. SL75. The sequence goes on from NZ_CP113067.1 coordinate 937,622, forward strand.
TAGCGATCGACGATCCCGGATGCCGCGCCGGCGGCGAGCACGCGACCGTCCGCGAAGAGCACCGCGGCTTCGCATCGTCGGGCGAGGGCGAGATCGTGGGTGACGACGAGCGCGCGGTGGCGTCCGTCTCCGAGCAGATGGTCGGCCACCCGGCGGGCGTTGCGTGCATCGAGGAGGGCCGTGGGCTCGTCGGCGACGACCAGCGCGGGGTCGCGCACGAAGGCGCCGCAAAGCGCGAGCAGTTGCTTCTGCCCACCGGACAGGTCCGAGGCGGGACGGTCCGCGAGGTCGGTGAGACCGAACCGTTCGAGGGCCGCGGCCACGCGCGCCGCCCGCTCGGGCTTCGGCAGGCGCTCGGGACGCAGCGAGAAGGCGACGTCATCGGACACGACCGGCATCACGATCTGCGCGTCGGGGTTGCTCAGCACGAGGGCGATGCGGCGGCGGTGGGTCGCGGCATCCGTCGCCGGATCCGCCCCGAGCACCTCGAGCGCGCCCGAGGACCGGGGCACGAGCCCCGCGACGACGCGGGCGAAGGTCGACTTGCCGGAGCCGTTGTCGCCGATCACGGCGATCGTGCGGGCATCGAGGTCGAGGGTCACGTCGCGGAGGACGTCTCGGCCGTCGAGGCGTGCGGCCAGGCGAGAGCAGCGGACGGTTCCTCCGCGGATCGTCGGCCTCACGCGCGGGCGATCGCCGCGGGGCGCACCGGAGTGCCCCAGTCGCGTCGGAAGCCCCGCGGGTAGGCGCGGACGAGGGTCGAGACCACGACGGTCGCGAGAGCGGCCTTGAGCAGATCTCCGGGGACGAAGACCAGGCTCGACAGCGCCGTCTCCCCGAGCGGCAGCCGGGTCACGAGACTCTGCACGGGGATGCCGACGGCGTAGATCGCGACGATCCCGCCCGAGACCATGGCCAGACCCGTACGCCAGACGACGGGCCGCCGTCCGCCCGCGTGCACCACGAGGCCGATGACCGCCGCCCCGAGGATCCACCCCAGCGCGTAGCCCGCCGTGGGCCCGAAGAAGACCGCGATGCCGCCGCGTCCGCCCGCGAGCAGCGGGAAGCCCGCCGCGACGAGGGCGAGCAGCACCGTGACCGAGAGGGCGCCGAGCGCCGGGCCGAGGACGGCACCCGCGATCATGACCCCGAGGGTCTGTGCGGTGATCGGCACGCCGCCGAAGACCGGGAAGCTCCCGGGGAGCCCGAGAACGGCGATGAGGGCGGCGAAGACGGCCACGCGGGCGAGGTCGGTGGCATCGAGGGAGCGGCGCATGGGGGCCTTTCGGATCGGGTACCTGAACACTGTTCACCTGAACGGCGTTCACTATACTCAGACTCATGGCACCGCGAGGACATACGGCCGACGACGTCGCGCGCACCGCCCTGCGGATCCTCGACGACCACGGCCTCCCCGACCTGACGATGCGTCGCCTCGCAACCGCCCTCGACGTGCAGGCCAGCGCCCTGTACTGGCACTTCCCCAACAAGCAGTCCCTGCTCGCGGAGCTGTCCGATCGGATCGTGGGGCGCATGGCATCCGGCACCTCCGACGACCTCCGCTCTCGGGCCGGTGCCCTGCGCGATGCCCTACTGGCCTACCGCGACGGCGCCGAGGTCGTCTCGAGCACGCTCGCTCTGGGCCTGGGCTCGACCCTCGCGCTCGACCGACTGACCGAGGCGGTCGCCGCCGACGGCTTCGCCCCCGACACCGCTCGGCGGGTCGCCACCACGGTGCTGCACTACGTCCTCGGGTTCGTCTGGCACGAGCAGCAGCGCCTGCAGTACGACAGCGCCGGGGCCCGAGAGGGAGCACGGGATACGCCCTTCACCGCTGCATCCTCCGCCGACGACTTCACCTTCGGCCTCGATCTCATCGCCGCGGGGCTGCGCGCGAACGGTCGCGTCTGAGGCCCGAGCGGCCACCAGGGGAGTTACAGGGACCACCCGCGTTCCCCGAGACGACCCGAGATGCCGCGCATCGGCTCGTGATCTGGCCCGCCGGCTCGTGATCCCGGGGACGGCGACCCGCGGCAGCGTCAGCGCTGCTTGACCTCGCCGAACAGGCGCGCGATCGGCACGAGCACCGCGGGGCGCGCGGCCACCCAGGCCGCGGCCATCACGACGAGGGATGCCGCGAAGATCAGCAATCCGGTGGGATCGCTCACGAACGCCTCGGGATCGACCGCCCCGCGCGCGGCGTACATGTGGTTCAGGTTGCGCAGGGCGCCGGTGGCGAGGACGAGGGCGACGTGCACGATGATGAACGCCACGAAGAAGAGCATCGTGGGGAAGTGCACCTTGCGCGCCCACTCGACCGGGTACAGACGGTTGAGCCTCTCGGCGTTCTTGGGCCACACGCCCGACAGACGCACACCACTGACGATCGCCAGAGGCGCGGCGACGAAGGTGATCGCGAAGTACGACAGCTGCTGGAGACTGTTGTAGTTCACCCAGCCGTTCTCGGTGGGCCAGTCGAGAGAGGCGTACTGCAGCGCGGCCGAGAGCGCGTTGGGGAAGACCTCCCACGACGTCGGCACGATCCGCATCCACTGCCCGGTGACGAACAGCAGCACCACGAAGACGACGCCGTTCGCCATCCAGAGGATGTCGAGCGCCTGGTGGAACCACAGCGCGAGGCTGATGCGGCGCTTCTTGTTGTTGCGCGGCGACCAGAAGGCCGAGGGCCTCTTCTCTCGGCGTACCTGCCACCCGGTGCGGATGATCAGCAGCAGGAAGAAGCTGTTGAGGAAGTGCGACCAGTTCAGCCACGCCGGAAGCCCCACCGGAGCGGATGCGGGCAGGTGGTACTCGCCCGGGAATGCCGCGAGGAACTCCCGCCCGGGGCCGATCGCGAGCACGAATCGCGCGAGAAGCACGACGATGCCCACGAGAGCGAGTGCGAAGACGCCGAGAACGGCGGTCGATCCGAGCAGCTGGACGGGCGAGTAGTCGCCGAGGGCGGCTACCCGGGGCTTCGCGCCGGGTACCGCGCGAGTCGCGGAGCGACGGGCCGCGGCGCCGGGCCAGACGGTGCGTGCAACGGTGAGGGGCGGCCGCGGGGCCGGGTGCGCGAGGGCCCCGGGTGCCTCGGCCGGGGGCACGGGCACCGAGGTCGCGCCGATCGCGCCGTCAGCCGGCTCGGCGGGGACTGTCGCCGCAGACGCCCCAGCGGATTCGGACGCGTGCACCGGATCCGGACGCGACGGCGCCTCCGACCCGATTCCGCTGCGCACTCCCGAATCCGACGCCGAGCGCACACCGGATGCAGCACCGGATGCCGGAGGCCAGGGCTCCCCGCCGGGCTCGCGCGGCAGACCTCGGCGCACGCCGGTCGCCGCGGCATCCGACGTCACGCTCTGCTGTTCCGGACCGAGCGAAGGGCTCGCGAGCTCGACGGATTCGGACACGTGCCCCGGATCCGGGCGCGACGGTGCCTCCGACCCGATTCCCGTGGACGAATTCGAATCCGCTGCGGGAGAGCCGGCGCCGCGCTTCTCGACGGCCGCTGCGGGGCCGTCCGCGTCATCGTGAGGCGAAGACGTCGAGGGCGCGTCCGAGCCCGCGAGCGGCCAGGGCTCCCCACCGGGGACGCGCGGCAGCCCGCGACGCGGAGTGCGGGGTGTGGACGCCATCTACTTCTTGTGAGCCTCGAGCGCGCTGATGAGTTGCGGGACGACGGTGAACAGATCTCCGACGATACCGAAGTCGGCGATGTCGAAGATCGGCGCCTCGGGGTTCTTGTCGATCGCGACGATCGTGCGAGCGGTCTGCATGCCCGCGCGGTGCTGGATCGCACCCGAGATCCCCAGGGCGACGTACAGCCTCGGCGAGACCGACACCCCCGTCTGCCCGACCTGCGCGGTCGCGGGTACGTACCCCGCGTCGACGGCCGCGCGCGAGGCGCCGACGGCAGCGCCCAGGGCGTCGGCGAGCTGCTCGACGAGGACGAAGTCCTCTTTCGATCCCACGCCCCGGCCCCCGGCGACGACCGTCGCCGCGCCGCGCAGCTCCGGCCGGCTCGAGGGAGCGGTCGTCTCGGAGAACGCCTCGACGCGCGCGGAGGGCATCGCGGATGCCGGCACCTCGAGGTCTCGCACGGCGAGCGGCTGCGCGTCGAGGCGCCCCTCGACCGCCCCGGGCCGCAGGGTCGCGACGAGGGGCCCGAAGGTGGGCGCGCCGTCGACGGTGAAGGCACCGCCGAACACCGAATGGTGGGCCACCACCCCGAGGTCGTCTCGAGCGACGCCGACGACGTCGGTGGCGAGGGGAAGGCGCAGCCGCACCGCGAGGCGGGCCACCGCATCACGCGATTCGATGGCGTTCGAGGCGAGCACCAGGTCGGGGTTCTCGGCTGCCACGGCGGCCGCGAGCACGTCGACGACCGGGCCGGTCAGGAGGGCGGGGTCCACCTCGGCGGAGAGGACGCGGACCGCCCCGAGCTCCGCGGCCTCCCCGGCGGCGCGGTCGAGCACCCCGGCGGGGGCCGCGATCACCGCGACCGGCTCTCCCACCGCGTCCGCGGCCACGAGCAGCCCGGGGGACGAGGCCGCCAGCGCTCCCGAGGGCAGCACCTCGAGCAGCACGAGAGCAGTGCTCATCACGCCACCCCCTCGGCCACGAGGAAGTCCGCGAGCTTCTCGCCGGCATCGCCCTCGTCGACGATCTTCGTCCCGGCCTCTCGCGGCGGCCTCTCGGCGACCGACAGCATGATGTACCGGGCCTGCGCCGGGTCTTCGGCCTCGACGCCCAACTCGACGGCATCCGGGGTCTCGTACGGCTTCTTCTTCGCGGCCATGATGCCCTTGAATGTCGTGAACCGCCCCTCGGGCAGCGCCTCGGTCACCGAGACCACCGCGGGAAGCGACGCCGACACCCGCATCGTCCCGGCATCGCTCACGCGGTCACCGGACACGGTGTCGTCGGTCACCTCGAGACTCGACAGCGCGGTGAGCTGCGGCACGCCGAGCACCTCGGCGACCATCGCCGGAACGACTCCCCCACCGCCGTCGGTGGAGAGGTTGCCCGCGATGACCAGGTCGAACCCCGTGCGCCGGATGGCTGCCGCGAGCACGTCGGCGGTCAACAGCAGGTCGGCACCGCGCAGGGCGTCGTCGACGACGTGCACGGCCGAGGTCGCGCCCATCGCGAGCGCCTTTCGCACGGTCGCCGTGGCCGAGGCCGGAGCCATCGTGAGCACCACGACCTCGGTGCCGGGGTTCGCGTCGGCGTATGCGAGGGCGGCTTCGACCGCGCGCTCGTCGATCTCGTCGAGCACCGGGGCCGACGCGGCACGGTCGGAGAGCCCGGTCTCGAGGTCGAGGCGACGCTCACCCCAGGTATCGGGGACTTCCTTGATCAGCACCACGATCTTCATAGATCATGCTCCTTCGGTGAGAGGACGAATGCCGCCGCCCCGCGGCAGCGGCCGGACTCGGAGCACCGACGGGCTCAGCCGCCGCCGGGCAGCGCGGCCCGCGGGCGAGCGGTACCGTGAAACGCGAGGAGGACCGATGACGCGACGATTACCGGTCGACCCGATCGCCGAGGCCAAGCGCCAGTGGCTCGCACACGGGTGGGACGCCGCCGCCGACGGCATGACGGTCGTGACCTCGGTGATCCGCGCGCACCAGTTGCTCCTGGCATCCATCGATCGTGCGCTCAAGCCCTTCGACCTGTCGTTCTCGCGGTTCGAGATGCTGCGGTTGCTCGCCTTCACGCGAGAGGGCCGGATGCCGATGGCCAGCGCGATCGCGCGCCTCCAGGTGCACCCGACGAGCGTCACGAACACGGTCGAGCGCCTCGCTCGAGACGGGCTCGTGACGCGTGAACCGCACCCGACCGACGGGCGTGCGGCCCTGCTCGCGCTCACCGAGGACGGGCGTCGACGGGTCGACGACGCCACGACGGCCTTGAACGAGGTGTTCGCCGATCTGGGCCTCGACGACGATGACGCGACGGCACTGGTGCGGATCATCGCGCGCTTCCGCAAGGGCGCCGGCGACTTCGCCGACCCCGCGCCGGTGCCCGATCCGCTCTGAGCGCTCATCGGTGCGTGAACGACGGCGACCGCTTCTCGCGGAAGGCCGCCATCCCCTCCTTCTGATCGGCGGTGTCGAACAGCGCCGCGAACGCCTGCCGCTCGAAGCGCACGCCCTCGGCCAGCGTCGATTCCAGGGCCACGTCGAGAGCGGCCTTGGCCGCGTACAAGGCCGGGAGCGGCTTCTCTGCGATCGTGCGGGCGACCGCCTCGGCTTCGTCGAGCAGGTCGGTCGACGCCACCACACGAGAGACGAGTCCGGCGCGCTCGGCCTCGGCGGCGTCGATCATGCGTCCGGTGAGCACGAGCTCGGCGGCCTTGTAGTACCCGAGCGCGCGGACGAGCCGCTGGGTGCCGCCCATGCCCGGGATCACGCCGAGCTGCACCTCGGGCTGGCCGAACTTCGCGCGATCGGATGCCAGGATCACATCGCACATGAGAGCGAGCTCGCACCCGCCGCCCAGGGCGTATCCCGAGACCGCGGCGATCACGGGCGTGCGGACGGCGGCGAAGCGCGCCCAGGCGCCGAAGTGGTCGGTGAGCATCATGTCGAGGCCCGACTTCTGCTCCATCTCTTTGATGTCGGCCCCGGCCGCGAAGGCCTTCTCGCTGCCGGTCACCACGATCGCGCCGACGCCTTCGTCGGCGTCGAACGCCTCGGCAGCCGCGACGACCTCGGTCATGGTCCGTGTGTTGAGCGCGTTCAGCGCCTCGGGGCGATCGAGGGTGATCCACCCGACTCGTGCGCGCTGCTCGACGCGGATCGTCTCGTACCCTGCATCGTGATCCGTCATGTCACTCCCGTCTCATCGGCGCGGCGAAGCCCGCACCGGCATGCTCGCACGACCCGCCGACATCCGCCCGGGCCTTTCCTCCGCGCGCGTCACGCGGCCAAGACGCTGCGACCCACGATGAGCCGCATGATCTCGTTCGTCCCCTCGAGGATCTGGTGCACACGCAGATCGCGAACGACCTTCTCGATGCCGTAGTCCTGCAGGTAGCCGTATCCGCCGTGCAACTGCAGCGACTCGTTGGCGACGCGGAAGCCGACGTCGGTCGCGAACCTCTTCGCCATGGCGCACCGGGTCGCGGCATCCGGAGCCTTCGCATCCAGGGCGGTCGCCGCATCGCGCACGAGCAGTCGTGCGGCTTCGAGCTCGGTCGCCATGTCGGCCACCGCGAACACGACCGACTGCTTCTCGGCGAGGGCCTCGCCGAAGGTGAAACGCTCGTGCACGTAGGCGATCGCGCGATCGAGCGCCCAGCGCGCCCCGCCGATCGAGCACGTGGCGATATTCAGGCGACCGCCGTTGAGGGCGTTCATCGCGATCGAGAAGCCGCGTCCCTCGCCGCCGAGGAGGTTCTCGGCGGGCACGCGCACCTCGTCGAGGATGACGGGACGGGTGGGCTGCGCGTTCCAACCCATCTTCTTCTCGTTCGCTCCGAACGAGAGTCCTTCGGAGTCGGCGGGCATGAGGAAGGCGCTGATGCCGCGCGCTCCCGGCTCCCCCGTGCGAGCCATGACGACGTAGACCGACGCCTCGCCGGCGCCCGAGATGAACTGCTTGACCCCCGTCAGCACGTAGGTGTCGCCGTGCCGGATCGCCGAGGTGGTGATGGCCGCGGCGTCGGACCCGGCGCCGGGCTCGGTGAGGCAGTAGGCGCCGAGATCTTCCATGGCCACCAGCGACGGCAGCCACCGCTCGCGCTGCTCGGCGGTGCCGTAGGTGTCGATCATCCACGCGACCATGTTGTGGATCGTGATGTAGGCCGTGACCGTCGGGTCGCCGTAGGCGAGCTCCTCGAAGATCGCCACCGCGTCGACGCGCGACAACCCGGCGCCGCCCACGTCGTCGTTGACGTAGACGCCGCCGAGACCCAGCTCCCCCGCGCGGCGCAGCACGTCGCGGGGGAAGTGCTTCTCGGCATCCCATTCGAGGGTGCGCGGGGCGAACTCGGTCGCCGCGAAGTCGCGCACCGCGTCGAGGATGGCATCGCGCTCGTCGGAACTCAGGGTGCCGGTCGACGGGGCGTCGAGCGCGGGAGCAGGGGTGGTGTCCATGCGGCTCTCCTTCGGAAAGCGACGGCGTCGTCGCTCCCCTCAGATTACCTGGACGTCCTATTAATTGATAGAGGTACCGACTACGAGGCGGAGACCCCGAACAACGCGCCGACCGCGTAGGTCGCGGCGAGCGCGAGCGCACCGCCAACCACCGTGCGCAGCACCGCCCGCCCGCGCCGCGCTCCTCCGAGGACCGCGGCGACGTAGCCGGTGATGGCGAGCGCCATGAGGACGGCGACGAAGGTGAGAGGTACGCGGATCTCGACCGGCGCCAGCAGGATCGTCGCGAGCGGCAGCAGCGCGCCGATGGTGAAGGCGACCGCCGAGGCGAAGGCCGCGGCCCACGGGCTCACGACATCCTCTGCGTCGATGTTGAGCTCGACCGAGAGGTGGGCCTTGAGGGCGTCGGATGCCGTGAGCTCGTTCGCCACGCGCGTCGCCGTGTCACGCGAGAGCCCCTGGGCCTCGTACATGCCCACGAGCTCGGCGAGTTCGGCCTCGGGGTCATCGGCGAGCTCACGCCTCTCTTTCTGGATGAGGGCGTGCTCGCTGTCGCGCTGGCTCGAGACCGAGACGTACTCGCCGAGCGCCATCGAGATGGCCCCACCGACGAGGGCGGCGAGGCCCGCGATCAGCACCGGACCGGTGTCGCTCATGGCCCCCGCGACACCGACCACGACCGCGGCCGTCGAGACGATGCCGTCGTTGGCGCCGAGCACGCCGGCGCGCAACCAGTTCAGTCTCTGCGAGAGCCCCTGGCGATGGGGCTCATCGGAGTGGGGCCCCGGGGGCGTCGCCGCGGGCGCGTTCTCGGTCATGCGACGAGCGTACGACCGCGTCCGTCCCGACGGGCCGATGACGGTTCACGGCCGTCGCGTTCCCTCCCCGTTCACCGGGTCGTCACGAACTCCAGGCAAAATCCACAGGATCGCGCCGCCCGCGTGGATCGCATCCCCACCCGAATCCGAGGACACAGCCATGCCTTCGACCTTCCTTCGCCGCGCCGCCGCGTTCACCGCGACGACCGCGGCGGTGTGCGCGCTCGCCCTGTCGAGTACCACCGCGGCATCCGCCGCGATCGTTTCGCAGCCCGTCTCGAACAGCGTCTCCGACGCCGCGATCAGCGTGACCCCGGTCGGCTCGTACGACACCGGCGTCTACAAGGAATCCGCGGCCGAGATCGTCCAGGCCTACCGCGACCGCCTCTTCGTCGTCAACGCGCAGGCCGGCACCGTGACCGTGCTCGACAACGGCGACCCCAAGAAGCCGGTCAAACTGTTCGACATCTCGTCGAACGGTGTCGCCAACTCGGTCGCGGTGCGCGACGACGGCCTCGGCGTCATCGCCTTCGAAGCGAAGACGAAGACCGACCCCGGTCACCTCGTCTTCTTCGACGCCAACAAGACGGATGCCGCGAGCGCGAAGCTCGGCGAGGTCACCGTCGGTGCTCTACCCGACATGGTGACCTTCTCGAAGGACGGCTCCTACGCCGTCGTCGCCAATGAGGGCGAACCGGCGGCGGACTTCTCGGTCGACCCCGAGGGTTCGGTCAGCGTCATCGCGCTGTCGTCCGCCCTGTCCGCCCCCGCGCAGAGCGCCGTCAAGACGGCCGGCTTCCGCGCCTTCGAGCCCGGCGGGAGCAAGACGCTCGACTCCAAGGTGCGCGTGTTCGGCCCCGATGTCGCCGCCCCGGGCCAGGATGCCGCGACCCTGTCGACCAACCGCGTCTCGCGCAACCTCGAGCCCGAGTACATCACCACCGACGGCACCGTGGCCTACGTCACCCTGCAGGAGAACAACGCCGTTGCGACGGTGGATCTCACGAAGGCCGAGGTGACCGGCATCCTGCCTTTGGGCTACAAGGACTGGGGCACCGTCGGACTCGACCCGAGCGACAAAGACGGCACGACGGCCGCCGAGAGCATCCACACCGTCGCTGGGCTCAAGGGCCTCTACATGCCCGACGGGATCGCCTCGTACTCGGCGAACACCAACGGCAAGGCCACGACCTACCTCGTCACCGCGAACGAAGGGGACGGGCGCAAGTGGGGCTCCTTCGACGACGAGGCGCGCATCAACGCCTTCGGCAAGAACGGCCTGGCGCCCATCTGCACCTCGAGCCCGCTCGCGGGCCAGACCGCCAATGACGCCGCCGGTCGCCTCAAGGTCGTCACGGACCTCGGCAAGACAGCGGACGGCTGCTACAGCGAGCTCTACGCCTACGGCGGGCGCTCCTTCTCGATCTGGGACACCAAGGGCGCTCTCGTCTTCGACTCGGGCGACCAGTTCGAGCAGAAGCTCAAGAACGTCGCCCCGCAGCTGTTCAACGTCTCGAACGACAACAACACCCTCGACGACCGCAGCGACGACAAGGGCCCCGAGCCCGAGAACGTCACCATCGGCGTCGTAGACGGCCGCACCTACGCCTTCATCGGCCTCGAGCGCGCGGGCGGCGTGATGGTCTACGACATCACCGACCCGACGAAGGCGAGCTACGTCACCTACGTCAACAACCGCAACGTCAACACCACGAAGGCGGACGACACGATCGACTTCGCCGCGTCCGGTGACCTCGGCCCCGAGGGCATCACCTTCGTGTCGGCACTGCGCTCGCCCACCGGCGTGCCGCTGCTGGTCACGGGCAACGAGGTCTCGGGCACCACGACCGTGTTCGAGGTGCGTCCGACGAAGCCGAAGACCCCCGACCTGCAGATCCTCACGATCAACGACTTCCACGGGCGCCTGCTGCAGGAGACCGGTGGCGTCGCCGGGGCCGCGGTGCTCGCCGGCGCCGTCGAGAAGTACCGCCAGCAGAACCCGAACACCCTGTTCGTCTCGGCCGGCGACAACATCGGCGCGAGCGCCTTCGAGTCGTTCATCGACCAGGACACCCCGACCATCAAGGCCCTCAAAGCCGCGACGCTCGACGTCAGCGCGGTGGGCAACCACGAGTTCGACCGCGGCTTCGCCGACCTGACCGAGCGGGTCATTCCCACCTACGGCGGCAACACGGGAGCATCGAGCGACTTCGCTCTCGGCGCGAACGTCTATAAGAAGGGCACGAACACCCCCGCCCTCAAGCCCTACACGATCAAGCAGGTCGGCAGCACGAAGGTCGCCTTCGTCGGCACCGTCACTCCGCAGACGGCCGGCATGGCCGACCCCTCGAAGATCACCGACATCGAGTTCGGCGACGAGACCGAGGCCGTGAACCGCGAGGCGAAGAACGCCCGCGCGGCAGGTGCCGACATCGTCATCGTGCTGGTCCACGACGGCTCGGAGAGCACGGACTGCACCACGATCGCGACCGAATCCAGCGACTTCGGCGCCGTCGTGCGCGGTGCCTCCGCCGACGTCAACGCGATCGTCTCGGCGCACACGCACCAGAAGTATTCGTGCACCATCGGGGGTCGCTCGGTCATCCAGACCGGCTCGTACGGCACCAACCTCGGCACGCTCGACATCGATCTGGATGCCACCGGCAAGCTCGTCTCGATCGCGCCCGGCGTGCGCTCGCTCTACGACTCCACCGTGGGCCAGTACATCGCCTACCCCCAGGCCGCTGCGGCGAAGATCGTCGCGGATGCCAAGGCCACCGCCGACACGAAGGGCAAGGTCGAGGTCGGCACAATCACCGCCGACATCACGCGCGCGAAGAACAGCTCGGGTGGTGAGGATCGCGGTGCGTACTCCACGCTCGGCAACACCGTCGCGGACGTGTACCTCTGGGCCACGAGCGAGAACCCCTCGTTCAACGGGCAGGACGCGCAGATCGCGTTCATGAACCCCGGCGGTCTGCGGGCCGACCTGCTCTACGGCTCCGACAACGGCTCCGTGTCGTACCGCGAGGCGGCCAACGTGCAGCCCTTCGGCAACACGCTGGTGACGCTGTCGCTCACCGGCGCGCAGCTGAAGCAGGTGCTCGAGCAGCAATGGCAGCCGTCGGGTGCGGCTCGCCCGGTGCTCGCGCTCGGCGTCTCGAAGGGCTTCACCTTCCAGTACGACCCGAAGGCGGCCGAGGGCTCGCGGATCTCGTCGATCGCACTGAACGGAACGCCCATCGGCGCGACGACCTCGTACCGCGTCGTGACCAACTCGTTCCTCGCGGCGGGAGGCGACAACTTCGGCGTCTTCGCGCAGGGCACGAACAAGGCCGACTCGGGCCAGATCGACCTGCAGGCCACGGTCGACTTCTTCACCGCGAAGAAGACCATCGCGCCCTCACCTCTCGGCCGGGCGTACCTGGTCGGTTCGACGCCGGTCGACGAAGGCACGCCGAAGCCGACGCCCACCGCCAACCCCACGGGTCAGCCCACCGGCAGCCCCACGGCTTCGCCGTCGACCTCGGCGCGCATCACGGCGAGCGCGGCGCGCGTCGAGCAGGGCGGGTCGTTCACCGTCACCGTCTCGGGGCTGAACGCCGGCGAGCAGCTGACGGCCACGCTCAACAGCACGCCGATCGTGATCACCGGCATCCCGGCCGCAGATGCCTCCGGCACCGTGACCTTCCGCGTGAACGTGCCCGCGACTCTCGAACCCGGGGCGCACACGGTGGTCATCAAGCGCGCCGACGGCACCGTGCTCCCCGCTCTCGCGGTCGAGGTGGTCCGTAAGGGGGCCCTGGCGGCGACGGGCGCGCAAGCGCCGTGGGGCATCGCCCTCGCGGGCGGCTTCCTCGTGGTCGCGGGCGGTCTCGCCTTCGCCCTGCGTCGCCGCCGCACCGCCTGACGCGCGGATTCCGCAACGGCCCTCACCCCTCGGGGTGGGGGCCGTTGCGTGCAGGAATCGCCGGACTCCGCCGCGTCAGGACTCGCGCGAGAGACAGATCCCGGCGGCTCGCGACGAGCGCGGCGCCTCAGGCGCGGAGCACCTGGACGTGGACTCCGGATGCCGAGGACTCCACGCGCCAGACCTGCCCGCCGCCGCGGACGGCCGGGGCCGCCTGTGCCGAGATCACCAGGGCCGTGTGCTCGTCGATCGCCACGCCGTCGGAGACGAGCCCGGCATCGACCGCGGCGACCAGACGAGAAAGGGTCCCCCACTGGGCGGCGTGCACATCGACGGCGAAGTCCAGCAGTCCGAGGCCCGCGCGGACCTCGAGCTCGTCGAGTTCCTCGCCGGCGTTCTCCGACACGACCTCGACCCCGCCCAGACGGTATCCGCCGACCAGCGCCGGACCGGCGGCGATCACGGAGCCGGCGGAGAACCCGGCGTACGGCATCCCCTCGCGGACACGCTCGATCACGGCATCCCGGATCTGCGCGAAAGCATCCAGGTAGGCCGGGGTGAGGCCGCCGCCGACGAACAGCGCGTCGGCGGCGAGCGCCGAGGCATCGAAGACCTCGCCCTCGACGATCGTCTTGACGCGGATCTCGGCGGGCACCGCCTGCGCTGCGTCCAACATGGCGCGGTGGAGGGCGATCCTGGTGTCGTCTTCGGCCTCGAGCACGAGCAGCAGCGCGATCACCGGAGCGCGCTCGCCGGCGCGCTCGCGCGCCTCGCGGACGAAGGGACGCAGCAGGTCGCCGCAGCGCGCGACATCGCGCCCGCCACCGAGAAGGAACACGCTCATACGCCCAGTATCGCGGGCCCGTCCACGTCGCGATTCCTAGACTCGACGCATGGACATCCGCCTCCGGCCGAGCGTGCCCGCCGACATCACCTGGCTCGTCGAGCTGCGCGCCGAGGTGTTGCGCGCCGACCTCGAGCGCCTCGGCCGCTTCGACGAGCATCGCGTCCGCGAGCGCCTGCGCACCGGGTTCCGTCCCGAACACACGCGCATCATCGTCGTCGACGGGGCGGATGCCGGTTCTCTCACCGTCCGCACCGACGGGGCGTCGCGCTGGATCGAGCATTTCTACCTGGCATCCGCTCTGCAGGGTCGGGGCGTGGGCGGCGAGGTCCTCTCTCGCGTGCTGGCGGAACCGTGGGACGGCCCGACGCGCCTGAACGTGCTGCAGGGCAGCCCCGCCCGCCGCCTCTACGAGCGCGCCGGATTCACCCTCGACTCCGAGGACGAGGTCGACGTCTTCCTGGTCCGTCGAGCACCGCGGGCGTGACCCTCCAGTAGGACATTCGACCCCGCCCGGCGCACACCTGATGGCCCCCGCCCGCGGCCCGCATCGCCCTGGGCGGGCCGTCCCGCGGACCCCACGGCCGACACGCCGCCCACCAGCCCGCCGACCCGGCATGTCGCCGACGAACTCCGCGGGACGGCCCGCCTGGTGAGGGCGAAACCCGACTCAGTACCGCCGCAGCAGCGCGGCCAGGGCCTGTCCGCCGCCGATGCACATCGTCACGACGGCGTACTCCAGGTCGCGACGGCGCAGATCGAGGGCCGCGCGCACCGTGAGGATCGCGCCCGTCGCACCGACCGGGTGGCCGAGGGCGATCGCGCCGCCGTAGGGGTTCACCTTCTCGGGGTCGAGGCCCGCGTCGCGGATCACCGCCACCGCTTGGGCGGCGAAGGCCTCGTTCAGCTCGATCACGTCGACGTCGGCCGGCGTGAGCCCGGTCTGCTCCCACAGCCGCTGCAGCGCGATGACGGGCGCGTAGCCCATGATCTCGGGGTCGACGCCGGCGGTGGTCACGGCCTCGAGCGTCGCGAGCCCCGACAGACCGCGCTCGCGCACGTCGTCCTCGCGCATCAGTACGGTCGCCGCGGCGCCGTCGTTGATGCCCGACGAGTTGCCGGCCGTGACCGATCCGTCCTTCTCGAACGCCGGGCGCAGGTCCGCGAGGGCCTGCAGGGTCGTACCCGGACGCGGGTGCTCGTCGACCGAGACCTCGACGGGCGTGCGGCCGCCCGTGGTCACGGGCACGATCTCTTCTGCGAAGGCCGCGCGCGCGGCATCCGTCGCCGCTCTGCGCTGGCTCTCGACGGCGAAGGCGTCCTGCTGCGTCCGCGGGACGGAGTATCGGGATGCCACGACCTCGGCCGTCGTGCCCATGTGCCGGCCGCTGAAGGGGTCGGTGAGGATCGCGAGCGTGCCGTCGAGGAGCTGCCGATCGCCGAGCCGTGCGTTGCCGCGGGCACCGTACTCGAGGAAGGGCGTGCGCGACATGCTCTCGTCGCCACCGGCCACGGCGACGTCGATCCCGCCCCAGCGAAGCTCCTGGGCGGCCGACCAGATCGCCTGCAGACCCGAACCGCAGAGGCGATTCACCGTGAAAGCGGGCACGCGCGTGGGAAGGCCCGCGGCGAGCGCAACGCGACGGGCGTTGTAGGCATCGGGCCCGTTCTGGGCGATGCAGCCCATCACGACCTCGTCGACCGCCCCTTTCTCGACGCCGGCGCGACGCAGGGCCTCGGTGACGGCGACCGCGCCGAGCTCGTAGGCGTCCACGCCCGAGAGCGCTCCGCCGAACGAGCCGATGGGCGTGCGGGCGCCCGAGACCAGAACGATCTTCGGAGACGACATCAGCCGGCCGCTTCCTCGGGGCGCTCCTGGGCCTCGACGTCGGCGGCATCCGGGACGTAGCCCTCGACGTGGCGCTCGTCGGGACCGACGTATTCCGAGAGGGGGCGGATGAGGGCGTTCGACGCCTGCTGCTCGCGGATGTGCGCGGTCCAGCCGGTCACGCGCGCGGCGACGAAGAGGGGGGTGAAGGTGAGCGTGTCGAAGCCCATCAGGTCGTAGGCCGGACCCGAGGGGTAGTCGAGGTTCGGGTAGATGCCCTTGCGCTCGACGAACTGCGACTCGAGCGCGTCGTAGAGGGCGGCGACGTCGGGACGACCGTAGTACTCGACGAGCGTGTCGAGGGCGGCCTTCATCGTCGGCACGCGTGAGTCGCCGCGCTTGTAGACGCGGTGACCGAAGCCCATGATCTTGCGCTTGTCGGCGAGGGCGGTGTCGAGCCACGGCCCGACGTTCTCGGCCGAGCCGATCTCGGTGAACACGTGCAGCACGGCCTCGTTCGCCCCGCCGTGCAGGGGACCCTTGAGAGCGCCGATCGCGCCGACGACCGCGGAGTACAGATCGCTGAGGGTCGAAGCGATGACGCGAGCGGTGAAGGTCGAGGCGTTGAAGGAGTGCTCGGCGTACAGGATCATCGAGCGGTTGAACGCATCGACGACGACCTCGTCGGCCTCCTCGCCGAAGGTCATCCAGAGGAAGTTCGCCGCATAGTCGAGGTCGTCGCGGGGCTCGACCAGCTCCTCTGCGCGACGGCGACGCTGACCGTACGCGACCACGGCGGGCAGCTGCGCCCACAGGCGGATCGAGCGCTCGAGATTCTGTTCGGGCGTGCCCACGGCATCCATCACGTTCGAGATCCCCGCGGTCTCGCGCGCGCCGATCACGCTCACGGCCGTGCGTACCTCGTCCATCGGGTGGGCGCTCGTGGGCAGCAGGTCGATCGCGGCGCGGACGTCGTCGCTCAACGCGCGGTGCGCACGCTCGGTCCGGCGCAGGTCGGCGAGCTGCGCGGCATCGGGAAGCTCCCCGTTCCACAGCAGGTACGCGACCGCTTCGAACGGCTGGGTGGCGGCGAGCTCCTGCACGGGGTAACCGCGGTACAGCAGGCTGTTGGTCTCGGGGTTCACCTTGCTGACGGCGGTCTCGTCGACCGTGACCCCGGCGAGGCCCTTCTTGATGTCGGTCATCGTCTCTCCCTTGAGTCGTGCTCGTGTGCGGCCGCGTCAGCGTTCGACGGTGAAATCGAACACGTCGGCGTCGAAGCGGGTGTAGCCCTCGTAGTCGATGAGGTCGTACAGGTCGGCGCGGTGCTGCATCTCGCCGAGCTGGTCGCGAAGGTGACCCTCTGATGCCAGGGCGTCGAGGCCGCGGCCCGCCGCGCCCATCGCGAGTCGGAGCAGCGACACCGGCCAGATCACCAGGTTCACCCCGGCGTCTTGCAACTGCTGCGTCGAGAACAGCTCGCTCTTGCCGAACTCGGTCATGTTCGCCAGGATCGGCACGTCGAGCGCCGAGCGCATCGCCTCGAACTCTGCGAGGTCGCGCATCGCCTCGGGGAAGATCGCGTCGGCGCCCGCGTCGACCAGGGCTTTCGCGCGGTCGATGGCGGCATCCAGTCCCTCCACCGCCCGCACGTCGGTGCGCGCCATGATCAGGAAGTCGGGGTCGCGGCGGGCATCGACCGCGGCGCGGATGCGCTTGATCGCGGTGTCGGCGTCCACGACGCTCTTGCCGTCGAGGTGGCCGCAGCGCTTCGGGTTGACCTGGTCCTCGATGTGGGTGCCCGCAAGCCCCGCGTCTTCGAGGGTCTGGATCGTGCGGGCGACGTTCATCGGCTCGCCGAACCCGGTGTCGGCGTCGATGATCGCGGGCAGCTCCGTCATGCGCGCGATCTGCTGACCGCGACCCGCGACCTCGGTGAGGGTCGTGAGGCCGATGTCGGGCAGACCCAGGTCGGCCGAGATCACCGCGCCCGAGATGTAGACGCCGTCGAAGCCCTTGCGCTCGATGAGTCGGGCCGACAGCGGGTTGAAGGCTCCCGGCATCCGGACGAGTTCACCGGATGCCAGCTTCTCGCGCAGCGCGCGACGCTTCTGCTGGGCGGTGGTCTGGGCGTAGAGCATCAGTTCTTCTCCGTCGGGTGTGCACAACTCCTGAGGAATCGCGGCACAGCGACGCAGCACCCGCGGAATGACACGGAGCCGAAGCCCCCGACCGTGCAGACTTCAGGAGTTACGCACGGCCCGCGCATCAGAACAGCCCCTTCGGCGCGGGTGCCAGGGCCAGCACGCCGGGCTTCGCCACGATGGTGAGCTGCATCACCTCGGCCGGGGTCAGCTCGGGCAGGCGCTGCACGAGCTCGAGGAAGCGCTCGATCTCGTCGGGCAGCAGCACGGGCTCGGCGAGCAGCCGGAACTTGCGCACGTAGTCCTCGCGCGCGAACGGCCGGGAGCCGAGCGGGTGGGCATCGGCGACGGCGATCTCGTCTTCGACGATCGACCCGTCGGTCAGGGTGATCACGACGCGACCGCCGAAGGCCTTCTCGTTCGGGTCGTCGGAGTGGTAGCGGCGCGTCCACTCGGCATCCTCGGCCGTGGTGACCTTGTGCCACAGCGCGACGGTGTCTTCGCGGCCCGCGCGCTCGGGGGTGTAGGAGTCGACGTGGTGCCACGCGCCGTCCTGCAGGGCGACGGCGAAGATGTACGGGATCGAGTGGTCGAGCGTCTCGCGCGAGGCGGTGGGGTCGTACTTCTGCGGGTCGTTCGCTCCGGAGCCGATCACGTAGTGCGTGTGGTGGCTCGTGTGCAGGACGATGGATGCCACATTGGCGGGCTCGCGCAGCTCGGGGCGCTCCGTGCCGAGGCGTCGGGCGAGGTCGATCCAGGCCTGCGCCTGGTACTCGGCCGAGTGCTCCTTCGTGTACGAATCGAGGATGCCGCGCTTGCTCTCGCCCTCGCCGGGCAGGGGCACGTCGTAGGACGCGTCGGGGCCGTCGAGCATCCAGGCGATCACGCCGTCCTCGCCCTCGTAGATCGGCGAGGGGCTGGTCTCGCCGCGCATCGCACGGTCGACGGCTTCGATCGCCATCTTGCCGGCGAAGGCGGGCGCGTGCGCCTTCCACGTCGAGATCTCGCCCTTGCGCGACTGACGGGTGGCCGTGGTGGTGTGGAGCGCCTGGCCGATGGCCTGGTAGATCGTCTCCTGGTCGAGGTCGAGCAGGGTGCCGATGCCGGCGGCCGCGGCGGGACCGAGGTGGGCGACGTGGTCGATCTTGTGCTTATGCAGCGAGATGGCGCGCACGAGGTCGATCTGGATCTCGTACGCCGTCGCCAACGCGCGGACCAGCGCGGCGCCGTCCCGCCCCGTGTGCTGGGCGACCGCGAGGACCGGAGGGATGTTGTCGCCCGGGTGCGAGTAATCGGCGGCGAGGAAGGTGTCGTGGTAGTCGAGCTCGCGCACGGCCACGCCGTTCGCCCACGCCGCCCACTCGGGACTCGTGCGCCGCTCGAGCAGGCAGCCGAAGACCGTGGCACCCGAGCCGCCGATCGAGACGGCGTGGTCGAGAGCCTGCTGACGCGCAGCGCTCACGGGCTGACGGGTGATCGAGGCGGCGGCGACGGCCGCGTTGTCGATGAGGCGGTTGACGATCATGTCCACCACGTCGTCGTCGACGGCCACCGGGTCGACCGCGACGCGGGCGAGCGCCCAGGCGAGCTGGCCCTCACGGGCGAGGTTCTCGTCGCTGCGGTGCACGCGCACGTGGTGGGTGATCGTCATGAGGGGTCCTCCGTGAGGGCTTCGAGGATGGTGGTGAGGGCGTTGTGCAGGTGCACATGGGCGGCGTGGGCGGCGAGTTCGGGGTCGCCGGCGCCGATCGCTCTCGCGATCAGTTCATGCTCCCCGGCCGAGGCCGAGAGGCGAAGGGGGTTGTCTCGCGCCATGCGCCGCACCCGCACGAGGTGGGTGCGCACGCTCCGGAGCGCGGCGGAGAGATAGGCGTTGTCGACGGCGTCGTCGATCGCGGCGTCGAAGCGGGCGATCAGGGCGTAGTACGCGTCGGCGTCGGTGGTGTCGACGGCGGCGAACTCGGTCGCGAGGCGTCGGAACTCCCCGCGATCGCCGCGCCGGGCGGCCAGTCGCGCCGCCTCGGTCTCGAGCGCCCGACGCAGGTCGAAGAGCGAGCGGATGTCGTCGGCGTCGATGCCGGCGACCACGGTCACGCGGGCCGAAGCCTGAGCGACGAGGCCGTCGGATGCCAATCGGCGCAGCGCCTCGCGAAGAGGGGTGCGGCTGACTCCGAGGCGGGTGGACTGCTCCACTTCGGCGAGGACGGTCCCCGGCGACAGCGTGCCGGTCTGGATCTCGTCGAGGAGGGTCGCGTAGGCGCGTTCACTCGCCCGCATGCTGCCCCCTCGCCGTCATTGCTCCAGTGTATGCAATCCGCGGACGAAACGGGGATATATTGCCTCCCGCATGCCGTCTAGGTATACACAGAGCGGCTCGATTCACCCCTCGCGGAGCGGCCCGTCACCTGCCACACTGGGCGCATGCTCGTCACGACCATGAACGATGTCCCCGGCCGCCAGATCGTCGAGGTGTACGGCGAGGTGACCGGCCTGACCGTGCGCGCCCGCAACATCGGCGTGCAGTTCGGCGCCGGACTCAAGTCGATCTTCGGCGGTGAGCTCCAGGGCCTCACCAAGCAGCTGCAGGACAGTCGCGACGAAGCCAAGCAGCGCCTGGTCGAGGCCGCCGAAGCCGTCGGGGCCGACGCGGTCATCGCCATGCGCTTCGACACGAGCGAGGTGGCGCAGAACTTCCAGGAGGTCGTCGCCTACGGCACGGCCGTGAAGCTGGGCTGACACCGCCGGGGGCCGACTCAGCCCCAAGACTCCAGGGTCGAGGAGACGGATGCCAGGGTCGCCAGCGCCGCGTCTCGATCGGCCCGCGCGAGGGTGAGGCCGGCCACCACGAGCGAGGCGCACACCGCGGCGAGGGCGTCCACGGCATCCGGGGTCAGATCCGGACGCCGGTCGGCGACCGCCGAGCGGATCGCGGCGCGCATCTCGGCGGCGTAGTCCGAGACGAGGGTGCGCACCTCGGCGTCGTCGCTCGCCAGCGGAGACGAACCCGCGTTCAGCAGCAGGCAGCCGAGCCGCGCGCGCGGGGCGTCGGTCTCGATGGCCGAACGCATCTCGTCGACGTAGGCCTCGAGCGCGCCGGGGTCTCCCCCGCCGAGGGGGCGGAGGCGCGTGCGCACGACGTCGTCGAGGTATGCCGAGAGGACGGCGTCGAAGAGTCCGCGTTTGCTGCCGAAGGCGTTGTAGAGGCTCGAGCGGGTGAGGCCCGTGGCCTCTTCGAGCTCGGCGATGCCCGTCTCGGCGTACCCGCGGCGCCAGAAGACGTCGCGCGCGGCGTCGACGACGGCGGAGCGTTCGAAGCTCGGCATCCTGCCCATGTTCTCTCCCTCGCCACTTAACGTCTTCTGGGTTGCATTCGCAGGCCCGAGGTCTATATTAGACCGGTCGTTACAAAATAACCACAGGAGGAATCCATGCGCGCAGTCATCCACCACCAGTTCGGCGAGCCGGCCGACGTCGTCGGCGTCGAAGAGGTCGAGAACCCGACCCCCGGCCCCGGCGAGGTGCGCCTGCGCGTGCTCCTGTCGCCCATCCACAACCACGACCTGTGGACCATCCGCGGCACCTACGGCTTCAAGCCCGAGCTGCCCGCCCGCGCCGGCACCGAGGCCGTCGGCGTCATCGAGGAACTCGGCGAGGGTGTCGAGAACCTGACCGTCGGCCAGCGCGTCGCCACCGGCGGCACGTTCGGGGTGTGGGCCGAGCAGGTCGTCGCCAAGGCCGCGGGCCTCATCCCCGTCGCCGAGGGCCTGAGCGACGAGGTCGCCTCGCAGCTCGTCTCGATGCCCTTCAGCGCCATCAGCCTGCTGCACTCGCTCGACCTGAAGGCCGGCGACTGGATCGTGCAGAACACGGCCAACGGCGCCGTCGGCCGCATGGTCGCGCAGATCGCCAAGGCGCGTGGCGTCAACGTCGTCGGCCTCGTGCGCCGTCAGAGCGCCGTCGAGGAGCTCGCCGCCCAGGGCATCGACAACGTCGTGTCGACCGACGCCGACGACTGGCGCGACCAGGCCCTCGCCCTCGTGGGCGACGGACGGGTCGTCGCGGGCGTCGACTCCGTCGGTGGCCCCGCCGCCGGCCAGGTGCTCTCGCTGCTGAGCGAGAACGGCACCCTCGTGATCTTCGGTTCGATGGGCGCGGGCAAGCTCGAGCTCGGCGCCGGAGACCTCATCTTCCGTCAGGCCACCGTGAAGGGCTTCTGGGGCAGTGTCGTCAGCAAGACGATGGATGCCGAGACCCGCGGCGCCCTCTTCGGCGAGCTGTCGCGCTACCTCGCCGACGGCACCCTGACCCTGCCCGTCGCCGCCACCTTCGGTCTCGACGACATCGTCGAAGCCGTCACCGCGAGCGACGCGCCCCGCGTCGGCAAAATCCTCATCCGCCCGTAAGCGGGTCGCGCCGCGGGGCTCGCGTCCCGCGACGCGCGGGCCCGAGCCCCTCTTGAGTGTCCAGAACACCCGGACGATTTTTCAAAACGTCCGGGTGTTCTGGACACTCGTGCGTTCGGGGCGCGGGCGCCCAAGGCGATGCGGAGCCCCGGGCGGAGCGGCAGCGCGGGGAGGGTCGCCGCGCGTAACTCCTGAGAGAACGGCGCACGCCGGGCGCTGTGCCCTGTATCCCGGGGCGCCGAGGAGACGGGGCCGCCTCCGTTCAGGAGTTACGCACCATTCCACGGCCCGAGCGAGGCGGCCGCCGCGGCGTGCGCGGCCGAGGGGTGGCACGCGGGTAGCGGCGGCACGGGCGAAGGAGGCGGCACGCGCCGGGGATGGCCGGGGCGTACACAAGTCCTGAGAAGCGCGGAGGGGGCCGCTTGTTCGCCGGGAGAACCGGCGCGGATATCCGGCTGCGCCGCGGCTTCTCAGGAGTTACGCACGACCTCCACCCCCAGCGGGGAGCGCCTCAATCGCCACCCAGGCCCTCGAGGGCGACGGCGAGCGCCTCGATCGCGGGGCGCTGCCCCTTCACGAGCGCCTCGCGAGCGGCATCCAGCCCCATCCACTCCGCGCGGTCGACCTCGGGGAACGTCGCGGTCTTGCCCGAGCGGGGTGGCCACGCCATCTCGAAGGTGCCGAAGGTGAAGTCGGATGCCGTGAAGCCGGCGCCGTCACCCGCGAAGACGACCACCTTCTTGCCGCTCGAATACGCGAACGTGCCGAGTTCGGCCCACTCGACCTCGGGCGCATCGACCCCGAGCTCCTCGCGGAACTCGCGGCGGGCGGCATCCAGCGCACCCTCGGTGCCGGGGTCGTACTCGCCCTTCGGGATCGACCAGGCGCCGGCATCCTTCTTCGCCCAGAACGGGCCGCCCATGTGCGCGACGAACACCTGCGGCTCCGGCGCGAGCCGGTACAGCAGCAGTCCCGCGCTCCATACGACCATCAGGAGACGGTCGCCGGAACGCGGTTCGCCCCGTCGGCGATGATGTCGGCGCGCTTGCGGAAGGTGCGGGCCGACACCCGGTCGAGGGCGATCTGCCCACGCATCTTCTCGGCCTTCTCGTAGAGCGAAGGGCCGCCGAAGCCGGTCAGCACCTTCACCAGCACGGGCAGCAGCTCGATCATGAAGAACAGCGCTGCGATTAGATAGTGCGCCCAGCGCAGCGTCGGCTCGCGATCCGACAGGCGCTCGAGGGCCGTGATCTGGCTCAGCAGACCCACCGCTCCCGCATTGCCGTCGGCGACCGACGACGCCCTCGCGTTGTACGCCGTGAGCGCCGAGTCGTACTGGGCGCGAGCGGCGGGCAGCTGGTCTTCGGCCTGCTGCTTGTTCTGGTCGGCGGACGACGCGGCGGCCTCGGCGCCGGCGGAGTTCGCCGCGGCGAGCGTCGACTGCGCCTGCGCGAGCTGGGTCGACAGCGAGTCGTACGCCGACTGCGCCTGTGCGAGCTGCGCCTGCGCCGCATCGGAGCTCGCGCCGTTGCCGGCGACACCGGTGCAGCCGGGAACCGTTCCGGCGCCCTGGCCGGTGAGCTCGCACTGGTACACGGCGCGCGCCTGGTCGATCACGCTCTGCTGGGCGGCGAGCTGTTGCGTGAGCTGGTCGACGCTCTGCTGCGCAGCGGCGGATTCGGCCGAGGTCGACGAGGTGCCGGTCACGATGCCGGTCGCCGCCTGGTTCTCGAGCGCCGACACCTGCGCGCTCGCGGCGTCGAGCGCCTGCTTCTCGGGGCCGTTGGTGACGGCATCCTGGTCCGTGAGGGCCTGCGTGACGTTCGTGGAGTTGACCTCGCGCACGATGTCGTTCTGGAACACCTGCAGAACCAGGGGCTCGGCCACGACGATGCCGATGAGAGCGGCCATGATCACGCGGGGCATGGCGAGGCCGAGCAGCCGGAAGATGTTCTTCGTCGAACGCATCGTGGAGGTGAGGAAGCGGTCGAGGTTGAAGATAATGAGGCCCCACACGATCGCGAGGGGGATCGCGAGCCAGAGGCTGACCCGCACGCCCGTCAGCAGCGCGAACATCATCGACAGCGACGAGACGAGAGCGGTTCCCGCGAGCACGAGGAACATCTGCACGAAGCGCGGCACCTCTTCGGGCACCTCGTCGAGCACGTCGTTGTCGGCGCCGCCGAGCACGGCCATGCGGCGGATCAGCGACAGGCGCGGGCGGCGCGGGTCGTGTCGGCGCAGACGGGGCTGGCGCGGTTCGGATGCCACGGGGATGGATGCCGCGGGCTCGGGCGCCTCGTCGGACGGGACCGCGGTCTCGTCGTCGGCGCGCGCACGCCCGGCGCGATCGATCACGACGGTGTCGCGGGCGTCGGCGGCGTCGACGTCCACGTCGAGCGGATCGGTATCGCTCGGGTCGGCGGCGATGGAGGAGCGTGGGTCGTCGTCGGCGGGCGGCGCGCCCCACGGCTCGGCAGTGTGATCCTGGGGTTCGGCGGGACGGTTCGCCGCGTTCTGCGCGGCGAGGATGTCGTCGAGATACTGCTCGCGTTCCTCGTCCGTCGTGAACTCGATACGGCCGTCGGAGCCGAAACGGCCGGGCCGGTGAGCGGAAAAGGACATTCGCACAGGGTACGACGCCCGCACCGTTCTCTCCTGAGCGGGGCCTGAGGCGCAGCCAGGCGCCGCCGCCGCTCCGCGCCGGCCTGATACCTGCCGTCGCCCCCGCGGCACTGCGCCGACGCCAGCACCGCGTCCGCGGCATCCACCCCCTCACGCATAAACGCTGTACGCGACGGGAAACACGAGCACACCGCGTTTCCCGTCGCAGGAAGCGTTTCTGCGCGGGACGAGCCGGTTCCGCGGACACCGAAACCGAAACCGAAACCGACGCCGAAGCCGACGCCGCAGCCCGCACCGACGCCGCGACCCGCACCGACGCCAGCACCGCGTCCGCGGCATCCACCCCCTCACGCATAAACGCTGTACGCGACGGGAAACACGAGCACACCGCGTTTCCCGTCGCAGGAAGCGTTTCTGCGCGGGACGAGCCGGTTCCGCGGACACCGAAACCGAAACCGAAACCGACGCCGAAGCCGACGCCGCAGCCCGCACCGACGCCGCGACCCGCACCGACGCCAGCACCGCGTCCGCGGCATCCGCCCCCTCACGCATAAACGCTGTACGCGACGGGAAACACGAGCACACCGCGTTTCCCGTCGCAGGAAGCGTTTCTGCGCGGGACGAGCAGGTTCCGCGGACGCCGAAACCGAAGCCGACGCCCAGGCCAGCACCGCAGCCCGCACCGACGCCAGCACCGCGTCCGCGGCATCCGCCCCCTCACGCATAAACGCCATGCGCGACGGGAAACACGAGCACACCGCGTTTCCCGTCGCAGGAAGCGTTTCCGCGCGGGACGACCCGGTACCGCGGAACACGAAGGGCGGGGCGGAGCCGAAGCCCGCCCCGCCCGCGCTCGACTCAGGCCACGCGCTCCTTGGGTGACACCTCGTACGTGTTCTCGGGGTCGGAGAACACCGCGTCGCCGAGCGCCTCGTCGATGGCGGCGAGGGTGTCGGCATCCAGGGTCACTCCCGACGCCTTCACGGTGTCGACGAGCTGCTCGGGGCGCGAGGCTCCGACCAGGGCCGCGGCGATGTTGGGGTTCTGCAGCACCCACGCGATCGCGAGCTGAGGCATGGCGAGACCCGCCTCGTCTGCGATGGGCTTCAGGCGCTGCACGGCCTCGAGGGTGTCGTCGTTCAGGAACCGCTTGATGAAGGTCGCGCCGCTCTTCTCGTCGGTCGCGCGCGAGCCCTCGGGCACCGGCTGACCGGGCAGGTACTTGCCGCTCAGCACGCCCTGCGCCATGGGCGACCAGACGATCTGCGAGATGCCGAGCTCTTCGCTGGCCGGCACGACCTTGCCCTCGATCACGCGCCACAGCATCGAATACTGCGGCTGATTCGAGATGAGCTGGATGCCGAGCTGCTTGGCGAGCGCGTGACCCTCGCGCAGCTGCTCGGCGGTCCACTCGGACACCCCGATGTACAGCGCCTTGCCCTGGCGGACGACGTCGGCGAAGGCCTGGAAGGTCTCTTCGAGCGGGGTCTCGTAGTCGAAGCGGTGGGCCTGGTAGAGGTCGACGTAGTCGGTGCCCAGGCGCTCGAGCGATCCGTTGATCGAGTCCATGATGTGCTTGCGGCTGAGCCCGGTGTCGTTCGGCCCCTTGGGGCCGGTAGGGAAGTAGACCTTCGTGAAGATCTCGAGCGACTCGCGCCGCTGCCCTTCGAGGGCCTTTCCGAGCACGGTCTCCGCCGCTCCGTTGGCGTAGGCATCGGCGGTGTCGAACGTCGAGATGCCCGCGTCGAGAGCCGCGTGCACCGTCTTGATCGCCGCGTCGTCACCGACCTGCGAGCCGTGGGTCACCCAGTTGCCGAGGGTGATCTCCGAGATCTTGAATCCACTGTTTCCGAGATAGCGATAACCGACCATCCCTCCACGCTAGACCCGGCCACCGGCACCGGGGCCGCGGCATCCCTTCCCCTCACGCATAAACGCTTTGCGCGCACGGAAACGCGAGCAGAGCGTGTTTATGGTCGCGGGAAGCGTTTATGCGTGAGGGTGCGAGGGCGGGTTCGCCGTCACGCGTCCTTCCGGATCCACCGGAACGTCAGACGCACGAGCGCGAGCCCCAGCACCAGCCAGAGTCCCGTCACCAAAAGGATCAGCGGGTGGTCCCACGAGCCCGACGGCTCGGCCGCGGCGAAGCCCTCGGGCAGGAACACCGAGCGGAAGCCCTGCGCGAGCCACTTCAGCGGAAAAATGCTCGCCACGTTCTGCAGCCACTCGGGGAGGGCTGCGAAGTTGATGTAGACGCCCGAGATGAACTGCAGCAGGAGAACGATCGGGATGACGACGCCTGTGGCGCTGCGCCCGGTCCGCGGCAGCGCCGACAGGCCGATGCCGAGGATCGCGCACGTGGTCACCCCCAGCAGGAACACCCACGCGAAGGTCAGCCAGCGCTCCGGCTCGGTCGGCAGCGGCACCCCGAAGAACACCGCGGCGACGACGATGAGCAGCACCGACTGCAGGAGGCCGGTCACCAGGACCTGACCGAGCTTGCCGATGAAGTACGACACGGGGCTCAGCGGGGTGCCGCCGAGGCGTTTGAGCGTGCCGTCGCTGCGCTCCATCGCGATGTCGATCGACATGTTCTGCAAGCCCGACAGCAGCACGCCCGCGGCGAGCATCGCGGGGAGGTAGAACTGCGCGGCATCCACCTCGTCTCCGGGCGGACCGAAGGTCTGAGCGTCGAAGGCGACGGCGAAGATCAGCAGGATCATCACGGGGAGAGGAAGGTGAAGAACACCGAGTCGCCCTGGCGGAAGTACGAACGCACCTCGAAGGCGATGCGCGCGGCGCCCAGCCGCAGCACGCGGCTCACGCGACGCCCCCGGCCGCGGTGATACGACGCGCCTCGTCGCCGAGGAACGACAGGTACACGTCTTCGAGGCTCGGACGCACGACCTCGAGCCGCTCGGGCTCGCCGAGGCGGGCGTACAGCTCCGCCACCACGACCCCGGGGTCCTGCGTGCGTTCCTCGCGCACCTCGCCACCCTCGCGCCACCGCACGAAGGGCACACGCGCCGACGGTCCCCCGAGTTCGTCGACACGACCGACGGATGCCATCTGCCCACCGACGATGATCGCTGCGCGCTCCGCCAGCTCGGCGGCTTCGTCGAGATAGTGCGTCGTCAGCAAAATGGTGGTGCCCTCGTCCTGCAGCTCGCGGATGAGGTCCCAGAACTGGCGCCGCACCTCGGGGTCGAAACCCGTGGTCGGCTCGTCGAGGAACAGCAGCTCGGGTCGGCCGACGATGCCGAGGGCGACGTCCACGCGGCGACGCTGACCACCCGAGAGCTTGCGCACCGACACCTTCGCCTTCTCGCTCAGCCCCACCGCGGCGATCACCTCGTCGACGTCGCGGGGCCGCGGATAGAACGCGGCGAAGTGGGCCAGCAGCTCGCGCACCGACGCGGTCGGGGCCTCACCGGTGTTCTGCAGGACGATGCCGAGCCGTGCCTTCCAGTCGAGACCGCCGCGGTGCGGGTCGACGCCGAGCACGCGCACCTCGCCGCTCGTGCGGTCACGGTAGCCCTCGAGGATCTCGATGACCGTGCTCTTGCCTGCACCGTTGGGCCCGAGCAGCGCGAACGTCTCGCCGCGGCGGATGTCGAAGCTCACCCCGCGCAACGCCTCGAGGCCCCCTCGGTAGGTCTTGCGCAGGTTCTCCACCCGCACGACGTTCTCGCTCATGTCCCCAGTCTGGCGGCGAGCGGGGCGGACCGGCACGACGGGCCGGGAAACGGCATCCATCCATCGGTGGGTACGCGGCGAACAGCTCTTGGCATCCGACACTCGAAGCCATATGATGGCTGACGCCTGACCGCTGATGGTCACACCACGAAGGAGTGAGACGATGAACGAAGCGCACGCCCTCCGCGCATTCCCCGCCCCTGCCGCCGTGAGCGCCGACGAGGTGCGCGCGGCCTCCGAGGCGCTCGGCTCCCGCCTCGTCGTGCTCGACGACGATCCGACGGGAACGCAATCGGTCGCCGACCTGCCCGTGCTCACCCGCTGGGAGATCGACGACTTCGCCGCGGTGTTCGCCACCGAGGCCCCGGCCGTCTACGTGCTCACCAACGCCCGCAGCCTCGGCGACGACGACGCTCGCCTGCGCAACCTCGAGGTGGCGCAGAACGCCCTCGCCGCCGCGGCCACCGCGGGAGTGGAGGTCGAATTCGTCAGCCGGGGCGACTCCACCCTGCGCGGGCACTTCCCGCTCGAGACCGATACCCTCGCCGCCGCCGTCGCGGCGGCGGGCGGCGCACCGATCGACGGGGTCGTGATCGTCCCCGCCTTTCCCGATGCCGGTCGCATCACCGTCGGCGGCGTCCACTACATGCGCGACGGTGATGACCTGCAACCGATCGGCGAGACGGAGTTCGCCCGCGACGCGACGTTCGGCTACCGCAGCTCGAACCTCGCGGCCTGGGTCGAGGAGAAGTCGGGTGGTCGCTACCCGGCCCACGCCGTCATCACGCTCGACCTCGGCACCATCCGCGCGGGCGCGACGGCCGTCGCAGACGCGATCCAGGATGCCGTGGACCTCACCCCGATCGTGTGCGACGTCGTGACCGAAGACGACCTGCGGCTCATCTCGGTCGGTCTGATCGAGGCACGTCGGCGCGGCAAGACCCTGCTCTCACGCGTGGGACCGCCCTTCGTGCGCGCCCGCATCGGCAGCGAGAGGCGCGAGCCGCTGACGGCTGCCGAGATCTACCCCGACGGCGGCACCGACCGGGGCGGGCTGATCGTCGTGGGCTCGCACGTGGCCGTCACCACCCGCCAGCTCTCCCGCCTGCGCGAGACGAACCCCGACCTCACCGACATCGAGATCGACGTCGCCCGCGTGCTCGACGCCGACGGCGCGCCCGCCTACCTCCGCGCCATCGCCGACCGCGTCGTCGACGAGCTGGAGGGCTCAGACGTCGTCATCAGCACGACCCGCACGGTGACCACCGCCGCGACCGCCGACGACAGTCTGCGGATCGCCCGCACCGTGTCGGCCGCCGTCGTCGACGTCGTGCGCGAGGTCGTCGCCCGCACCCGGCCACGCTTCGTCGTGGCGAAGGGAGGCATCACCTCCAGCGACGTCGCCGCCCACGGGCTCGCGATGCGCCAGGCCACGGTGCGCGGCCCCATGCTGCCCGGCATCATCTCGCTCTGGGAGCCCGCCGACGGCCCGGCCACCGGCATCCCGTACGTCGTCTTCGCGGGCAACGTCGGTGACGACGACGCCCTCGCCCAGGTCGTGTCCACCCTCACCCGCACGCCCGCGGCCGTCACCGGCCGCTGACCCATCCGCACGCAAAGGAGCTCTCCGATGACCACCACCTCCACCGTCGCCGTCCTGGGGCTGGGAGCCATGGGCCTGCCCATGGCCACCCGCCTGGCCACCGGACTCACGGTCCACGGCTTCGACATCGCCCCGTCGCGCCTCGCCCTCGCCGAGGAGCAGGGCGTCACTCCGTTCCCCTCCGCCCGCGCGGCCGTCGCCGAGGCCGACGCCGTCCTGCTCGCGGTGCGCGACCAGTACCAGCTCGACGACGTGCTCTTCGGCGACAGCGGCATCGCGCCCGCACTGCGCCCGGGATCGGTCGTCATCCTCACCAGCACCGTCGGCACCGCCGGCATCCGTCCCGTCGCCGAGCGCCTCGAGGCGGACGGCATCGATCTCGTCGACGCGCCGCTCTCGGGCGGTCCCGTGCGCGCCGGTCAGGGCGACCTGCTCATCGTCGTCGGCGCCTCCCCCGCCGCGCGCGAGAAGGCGGCGCCCGTGCTCGAGCTCCTGGCATCCACCCTGACCATCGTGGGTGACAACGCCGGCGACGGCCAGGCGCTGAAGACCGTGAACCAACTGCTCTGCGGCGTGCACATCGCCGCCGCGGCAGAAGCCCTCGCCCTGGCCGACGCCCTGGGACTCGATCCCGAGAAGACGCTCGAGGCCCTCATGGGCGGTGCCGCCGCGTCGTTCATGCTCGGCAACCGCGGCCCGCGCATGCTCCAGGCGTACGACGAGGAAGGCGCCGAGGTGCTGAGCGCTCTCGACATCTTCGTCAAGGACATGGGCATCGTCGGCGACGCCGCGCGTCGCGTGGGCCTGCCCACGCCGGTCGCCGCCGCCGCCGAGCAGCTCTACCTCAGCGGTCGCGCCCAGGGTCTGGGCTCGAACGACGACTCCGCCGTCATCCGCGCCGTCGCCCCCGAACGTCGTCACGGCTGACGACACGTTCACCCGAGATCGAAGGAGATCCCGCCATGCTTCCCATCCTCACGGCCGACACCCCGCCCATCGCCCCGGCGGTGGAGTTCGGCACCGGTGCGCTGCTCGCCATCGCCGCGGCGGGCATCGCCCTGCTGCTGGTGCTCATCATCCTGTTCAAGGTGCACGCGTTCGTCTCACTGCTCATCACGAGCGTCGTCGTGGCGATCTCGGCGCAGATCCCCGCCGGTGACGTCTTCACCCTGGTCGCGAACGGCGTCGGCTCGACCATGGGCAAGGTGCTCATCATCATCGCGCTGGGCGCCATCCTCGGCCGCCTCATCGAGGTGTCGGGCGGCGTGCAGCAGCTCGCCGAGAGCTTCACCGACCGCCTCGGGCCGCGCCGTGTGGCGATCGCCCTGACCATCGTGGCGTTCGTGGTCGCCATCCCGGTGTTCTTCGAGGTCGGCGTCATCGTGCTCGTGCCGATCCTCTACGCCTTCAGCAAGATCGCGGGTGTCAAGCCGATCGTGTTCGGCCTGCCGATGTTCGGTCTCATGCTCGCCGTGCACGTGGCCGTCCCGCCGCACCCCGGCATCGTGGCGGGTGCCGGTGTCTTCGGTGCCGACCTGGGCCTGGTCACGGCGATCGCCCTGCCCATCTGCGCGGTTCTCGGCTTCCTGTGCTTCTGGGTCGCGCGCATCATGAACCGCACCGAGTACGCCCTCGCACCGCGGGTCGCGACCCAGATGGCGGAGTTCGGGCAGACCTCCACGGTCATCGAGTCGCGCCGCGCCGACGGAACCGTCATGGCGCCGCCGAGCACCGGCACCGTCGTCGCCCTGATCGCCCTTCCGATCGTGCAGATCCTCGTCGGCACGATGCTCTCGCTCAGCCTGCCGGCCGGATCGAGCGGTCGTGGCATCGCTACCTTCATCGGCACCCCGGCCTTCGCCCTGCTCGTGGCGGTCATCGTGGCCTTCTTCGTGCTGCCGGTCCGTCGCCGCTGGGGTCTGGCCCGCACGAACGAGGTGTTCGAGAGCTCCATGCCCCCGATCGCGTCGATCCTGCTGGTCGTCGCCGGCGGCGGCGTGTTCGGCGCGGTGCTGCAGGCCTCGGGCATCGGAACCGCCCTGTCGGTCACGCTCGAACACCTCGGCGTCCCTCTGCTGGGTGCGGCGTTCCTCATCACGCTCGCGCTCCGCGCCGCGCAGGGCTCGGCGACCGTCGCCATCGTCACCACGGCCAGCCTGCTGTCGGCCGGCGTCGCCGAGGCCGGGTACAGCCCGGTGCAGATCGCCGCCATCGCCGTGGCCGTGGGCTTCGGCTCGCTCGGCCTGTCGATGGTCACCGACGCGGGCTTCTGGATCGTCACGCGCTACCTCGGCCTCACGGTCGCCGACGGCCTGCGCACGTGGACGGTGCTGACCACCATCCTGGGTGTGGCCGGCTTCCTGCTGACCTGGGCGGTGTTCGCCCTGGCGGGCTGAGGCATTCGGCATCGACGCCGGGTCGGGGACGAGAGTTCCCCGGCCCGGCGATTAGGTTGGAGCGGAAGGGGGATGCCATGGCACGACGCTCACGTGTCGACGAGGTGGTCGACGGCTTGTTCGACGACATCGTCGCGCGCCGACTCGTCGCCGATCAGGTATTGCCCAGCGAACCCGAGCTGGGCGAGCGTTTCGACGTCAGTCGGGTGACCGTGCGCGAGGCCATCAAGACCCTGCAGGCGCGCGGCGTCGTGCGCGTCGAGAGCGGACGCGGATCGTTCGTCCAGCCGCTCGCGCGCTGGACCTCGCTCAGCGCCGTGCTCGCCGCCACCTCCGCGACCGGCGACGCCTCGGCCGCCGAGCAGCTGATCGAGCTCCGCCGCATCTTCGAGACAGGTGCGGCCGCCCTCGCGGCCGAGCGCGCACGCCCCGACGAGGTCGAGGCCATCGCCGCCGACCTCGCGGCGATGCGCGACGCTCACGAGGCCGACGACCTGGCATCCTTCGTCGCCGCCGACCTGTCGTTCCACGACCGCATCCTCGCCGCATCGCGCAACCCGTTCCTCACGGTGATGTTCGCTCCCCTCACCGAGGTGCTCTCGGAGCGCCGCGCACAGACGTCGGCCGTCCGCGTCATCCAGCACAACGCCATCGCCGAGCACGAGCACGTGCTCGAGGCGCTGCGCGACGCCGACGCCGAGGGCGCGCGCCGCGCGATGGACCAGCACATGCAGCAGACACTCGACGACCTTCGCACGCACGTGCTGGGCGCAGGCCGCGCCCGCTGAGGCCGCCGTAGGAGCCTGCGGCATCGCGGACGCCGGTGCAGCGCCGCCCTCATGGATTCCCCGCCGGGCGAGGCGAGCCGGGGAGCAGGCTCAGCCCGGGCTGGTCGGATCGACGTCGACCAGCCACGCGGTGACCGCGACCGTCGGCCCCTCGACGATATCGAGTTCGATCGGCCAGGAGCCGCGCACCCTTCCCCCGGTCTGAGCGGCCCACACCGTGTGGGTCACCGGGGCGCCGTGCGGGGAGGCGGCATCTCATCCGAGCACCGTGACGGCGAACCCGCCGACGGGAGTCTCGATGAGCTGCGGGCCGGGCCCCTGCGCCAAGAACGACCCGCCGCTCGACGGTGACGTCGAGAAGGTGTCCGTTCTCGTCTTCGAACGCGACATCGGGGTACGGCCTCGACCTCCGAGCCTGGCAATCCCCTGTGCCGTCCAAACCATTCCCCCCGCCTGCCCCCGAACCACCTGTGCGAGACGTTTTCGCCCCCGGTCGTCGCGCAACTCCCCTTACCGCCCTCGAACCGTCCATGTGGACGCTGGAGGTTCTTTTGTCGTTGCTGCAGTCCCCCCTCCTTTCGCAGACCGCCCCGAACCCGACGCCCGACCCCCTGCTGACGCCGGTCACCCCCGCCCCCGGTCAAGGCTCGACCGGCGTCACCGACACCGTCATCCCCGTCCAGCCCGGTACTTCCGCCCCCGGCGGGTTCCTTCCCGACTGGTCGATCGGGGAATGGCTCGGCTACAGCGGCGTCATCGTGCTCGCTCTCGCCCTGACCGTCGTCGCCACGACGACGCTGTGGTGGATGCTGCACGCCTGGCGCTCCGCCGACGACCTGCGGGCGACGCAGTTCAGCTCGTCCCCGCGACCCGCTCGACACCGCTTCACGCTCCTCGTCCCCGGCCGGCACGAGGAAGAGGTCATGGGCCAGACCCTCGATCGCCTCGCGCAACAGGATCACCCCGACTTCGAGATCATCGCGATCGTCGGGCACGACGACCCGGGCACCGAGCTCGTGGTCCGCCAGGCGGCAGCGCGGCATCCGGACCTCATCAAGGTCGTCGTCGATGACAGCGTCCCCAAGAACAAGCCCAAGGCGCTCAATCGCGCCCTGCAGATCGCCACCGGCGACGTGGTCGGCGTGTTCGACGCAGAAGACGAGGTGCACCCCGGTCTGCTCACCGTCGTCGACTCCAAGTTCCAGGAGACCGGTGCCGACGTGGTTCAGGGCGGCGTGCAGTTGATGAACTTCGAGACGAGCTGGTGGTCGCTGCGCAACGTGCTCGAGTACTACTTCTGGTTCCGCTCGCGTCTGCACTTCCACGCCCGGTCGAAGTTCATCCCGCTCGGGGGCAACACCGTCTTCGTCACTCGCGAGCGGCTGCAGTGGTCGGCCGGTTGGGACGACCAGTGCCTGGCCGAGGACTGCGAACTGGGCGTGCGCCTGTCGAGCGACGGCGCGAAGGTCGTCGTCGCCTACAACCCCGAATACGTCACGCGTGAGGAGACCCCGCCCACGTTGAAGTCGCTCTACAAGCAGCGCACGCGCTGGAACCAGGGCTTCCTGCAGGTGCTCGGCAAAGGCGAATGGAAGGCACTGCCGACCCTGCGCCAGCGCATGTACGCCCGTTACCTGCTGAACATGCCGTTCCTGCAGGCGGCGACCGGACTGCTGATCCCCATCTCGATCGCGTTCATCCTGCTGGTCAAGGTGCCGACGCCCGTCGCCCTCATCACGTTCCTCCCCCTGGTGCCGACGGTGATCACCCTCGTCGCGGAGGCTGCCGGGCTGACGGAGTTCGGACGCGTCTACGACAAGAAAGTGCGCGTGCGCGACTACGTCCGTCTCGTCCTCGGCCTCGTTCCCTACCAGGTGTTCCTCGCCGCCGCGGCCGTGCGCTCGGTCGTTCGCCAGCTCAAGGGCGACGGCAGCTGGGAGAAGACCGAGCACACGGGTGCGCACCGGGATGCCGCCGCGGCCCCGGCCGCGACGTCCGAACTCGTGACCACGACGGTGGCGGTGAACCGATGACCTCCATCCTCGATCGCACGTCCCCTGCCCCCGCCTCTCGTCGAGCGGAGCGGGTGTCAGAGACCCGACGATCGCGGTGGCGCGAGCGTCTGGTCGATGCCGCGTGGCTTGTGCCTCCGCTGCTCATCGGCATCTTGGTCAATGCCCTCAACCTGGGCGGCTCACCCCAGCGCATCGACGACGAGGGCACCTACACCGCCCAGGCGTGGAGCCTCGGCAATCTCGGCGAGCTGACTCACTACACGTACTGGTACGACCATCCGCCGCTCGGGTGGATCCAGATCGCGGCGTGGGCCGGGCTCACCGACGCGTGGGACCGATACGACGTCGCCGTGATCGCCGCCCGCGAGGCGATGCTGGTTGCGACCGCGATCGCCGCGGTGCTGCTGTGGTGCCTCGTACGCCGCATCGGATTCGCCCGGCTCACGGCATCCGTCGCCGTGGCGATCTTCCTGCTGTCGCCGCTCGCGGTGCAGTTCCACCGTCAGGTGTACCTCGACAACATCGCGACCGCGTGGTTGCTCGGTGCGCTGCTGCTCGCGATGAGTCGGCGCGCCCAGCTGATCGGCTACGCCGGTGCGGCGGCGGCCTTCGGTGTGGCGGTTCTCACGAAAGAGACCTACCTGCTGGCACTTCCGCTCGTGGCCTGGTTCATGTGGCGGGGCGCCGACCGGACGACGCGTCGGTACACGGTGTCGGTCGCGGCCTCCGTCCTCGCCCTGATCGGTCTGACCTACGTGGCGTTCGCGCTGGTGAAGGGCGAGGTGACCCCGGCACCCGGTCGGGTGAGCCTGTGGGACGGTCTCGCTTTCCAGCTGTCGTCGCGAGAGGGCAGCGGATCGCTCTTCGATCCCGAGAGCCTCATGTCGCGGACCATCGGTCTGTGGTGGCAGCTCGACGCCGTGCTCATCGTGACCGCGCTGGCCGCCGCCGTCGCCGCGCTGTTCGTTCGTCGCCTGAGGCCGTGGGCGATCACTCTGCTGGCGCTGACGGCGTTCATGTTCCGCGGGGGCTACCTCCCTGTGCCGTACGTCATCATGCTGCTGCCGTTCGCCGCGATCGTCGTGGCCGGCATGGGCCAACGGGCCGTCGAAACGCTGCGCGCGGACGCCGTGCTGCAGCGCCTCACGGGTGTCGCGCTGGCCTCCGGCCTGATCGTCGCGCTCCTCGCGGCCGGGCCGCTGTGGGCGGCGCAGCTCCGGGGCTTCTTGCTCGCCGACCTCGATCGCCCCCTCCGTGACGCCGAGACATGGATGACCCAGAACGCGCCGGGAGACGCGCGCATGCTCGTCGACGACGCGATGTGGGTCGATCTCGTCGACGCCGGCTTCGACCGCGAGAACGTGGTCTGGTACTACAAGGCCGACACCGACACCGACGTGCAGCGGCTCGCTCCCGACGGGTGGCGCGACTACGACTACGTCGTCACCACGGACTCGATGCGCACGTTCCCCACCGAGTTCCCCACGGTGCGGCAGGCGATCGACAACAGCGTGGTGGTGGCGTCCTTCGGCGAAGGCGCGCAACAAGTCGACGTGCGCCTCGTCGATCGCAACCAGGCGGCACTGGCCCAGGCTTCGGACGACGGGCTCTACGCCGCCCGATCCGTCGCCGGTCAGCAGCTCCTGCAGAACCCCGACGTCGGTGTGCCCGGCCCGGAGCAGGACCTGCTCACCTCCGGCATCGTGGACGGCCGCATCCTGCTCACGCTGGGCCAGTTGGCGGCGACCGGTCGCGTCGATATCGCCGACATCGCACAGTTGGGAGGCGACCCCTCGGGCGTCCACCGGCAGCTCGTCGTGAGCTCGTTCGCCGGTCAGGACGCACGCGGTGACGCTCCCGGCGCTGACGAGGTCGTGCGGTTCTTCTCGTCGCTCGCGGGTCCTCTGCGCCCGGTCTCGGTCGAGCGAGGGGACGCCGGGGTGATCGTGACGTTCTCACCCGACGAACCCACCGACCTGCTCCCCCGTCCCGCTTCATGATCCCGTTCACCCGTTCGATCCCCCTCCCCCCGAAGAAAGGATCCGCCATGACCATCTCCTCCCCCTCCCCCCGTCCCGCCCGTCGGTCTCGGATCGGCCTGCGCGGCCTTGCCCTGACCGCCGCAGCCGTACTCCCCCTGGCCCTCGGCGTCGCAACGGCGCCCGCGGCGATGGCCGCACCGGCCGCACCGAGCGGCTGGGCCCGGGTCGCGCATCTCTCGCCCGATACCAAATCGGTCGACGTGCAGATGACCGCGCTGGCCGGCGGTGCGGTCGTCTACGAGCTCGACGACGTCTCGTACGGCGCGGTGAGCGACTACATCCCTCTCGCCGAGGGAACGTACGTCGTGTCGATGGTCCCCTCCGACGCCACGGACGACTCCGAACCCGTCGTGCAGCAGTCGGTGGAGGTGTCGGCGGGAGAGCCCATCACCGTTGCGGCATACGGGCGCAACGCCGAGCTGAAGACCACCGTCTTCGACGACGACCTCTCCGCCCCGGCGGAGGGCCAGGCACGCGTGCGCGTCGTGCAGGCGTCCACGCTCGAGCCCCGCGTCGACGTCGACACGGCGGAGGGCCGGTCGATCGCGCAGGCCGTGACCTCCGGCTCCGCAACCGGCTACGCCGCCGTGCCCGCCGGCTCTTGGAACCTCGAGCTCTCGGGCGCAGACGAAACGGCATCCTCCGCCGTCGCCCTTCCCGCGGGGAGCGTCTCGACCATCTTCGTGCTCGACGACGCCGCGGGCGCGCTGACCGCCCGGACGGTCACCGACTCGGCGACTCTCGCCGACATGCCCACCGGCGGTATCCACACGGGCGGCGGCGGCACGGCGGTGCAGTCCGCGGCGCCCGCTGGGCTCATCGGCGGCGTCGTCGCACTCCTCGGCGGACTCGTTGCGACGATGGTGGTGCTGCGCCGTCGGTCCTCGAAGGGCACCGCATGATGCGCGGGAGGAAGACCCTCGCGACCGCTGTCGTCGCCGCGGTCTGCGTCGTGACGCTCAGTGCATGCACCGCGCCGGCGCAGCAGGTCTCCGACGCCCGCGAGCGCACCGTCGCCACGGCATCCGCGTTCCTGTCGACCTACGTCGACGACGGACGCGTCGTGCGAACCGATCAGGGTGGCGACACGGTGAGTGAGGGGCAGGCGTACGGCCTGCTCCTGGCCGTGGCCGCCGACGACGAGGAGCAGTTCGACCGGATCTGGGACTGGACCGTCGACAACCTGCAGCGCGACGACCTGCTGCTGTCCTGGCAGTGGAAGGACGGCTCCGTCGTCGACGATCAGCCCGCTTCCGACGCCGACCTCGACGCCGCGCGCGCCCTGGTGCTGGCCGGCGACGAGTTCGGACGCGACGACCTCCGCGAGCGAGGAGTCGAGCTGGGTACGGCGCTGCTCGATCGCATGACCGCGACCACCGCCCTCGGCCGCATCCTGCTGCCGGGGCCGTGGGCCACCTCGACGCCGCACGCTTACAACCCCTCCTACGCATCGCCGGCCGCATACGCGGTGTTGTCGGACGCGTCGGGGGACACCCGGTGGGACGAACTGGCCGAGGGCAGTCGCGCAGCCACCGCGGCTCTGCTCGACGCGAATCCCCTGCCGACCAACTGGGCAACGGTCGCCGACGACGGCACAGTAGCGATCGCCGGCTCCGCGGGCGGCGGCGGCGAGCCGCGGTACGGATACGACGCCGTTCGCACGCCGATCCGCTTCGCGGAGTCGTGCGATCCCGCTGACCGTGCACTCGCGGGTCGGATGGCCGACGCGCTCCCCACGGATGAGGTGCTGCCCGCCGAGTTGGACTCCGGTGGCGGGGGCGTCACCGGCGATCGGCACGCGAGCGCCTACGCGGCTCGAGCCGCAGCCCTCGCCGGCGGCGATCGCGACGAGGCCGCGCGCGCGGACCTCTCGCGCATGACCGAGACCTCCTCGAGCACGCCGACGTACTACGGCGACGCATGGAACGCCTTGACCACGGCCATGCTGAGCGACGATGTGCTCGGCGGCTGCCCGCCGCTGAGCGACGACGGGGCGGCGGCGGGCGCGACCAGCGGGGGCGCCGCCGCCGCAGGCGACGCGCGCGGGGCCGCAGCGGGGCTGCAGGACCCGGTCTCAGCGCCCGCTGCCTCTAGCGCGACGCCCACGCACATCTCGATTCCCGCCATCGGCGTCGACTCCGACCTCGTCGGCCTGGATCGCGGAGCAGACGGGTGGATCGAAGCCCCCACCGATTACAACGCGGTCGGATGGTACGAGAAGGGCGTGCTGCCCGGAGCCGTGGGACCTGCCGTGATCGCGGCGCACGTCGATTCACCCACGGGCCCCGCCGTCTTCTTCGACCTCCCGCGGCTCGAAGCCGGAGACCGGGTGTCGATATCGCGCAGCGACGGCACGACGGCGACCTTCGTCGTGACCGGTTTGCAGACCGTCGAGAAGGACACCTTCCCCACCGCGTCGATCTATGCTCCCGTCCCCACCCCGGAACTGCGCATCGTGACGTGTGCGGGGGCGTGGGACCCGGCCACCGGCCACTACGTGGACAACCTGGTCGTTACGGCCGTAGCCGGCTGAAGCGGCGGGAGTCGGTCGGGGACGGGGCTCAGCCGACGGGCGTCGCCTCCGCGGCCGCCTCGTCTTCTTCGGTCGCCACGAGCTGGCCGCACGCCCCGTCGATCTCTTTGCCGCGGGTGTCGCGGAGGGTCGTCGGGATGCCGGCGTCGTTCAAGCGGCGCACGAACTCGTTCTGCACGGGGACCTCGGATGCCGTCCAGATCGAGCCCGGAGTCGGGTTCAGCGGGATCGGGTTCACGTGCACCCAGCCCCGGCCGCGGGCGTTGAGCTTGTCGGCCAGCAGATCGGCACGCCAGGCGTGGTCGTTCATGTCTTTGATCAGGGCGTATTCGATCGACACGCGGCGCCCGGTCTTGTCGAAGTAGGCGCGGGCGGCATCCAGGGCCTCGTCGACCTTCCACTTCGAGTTCACCGGGATGAGCTCGTCGCGCAGGTGGTCGTCGGGCGCGTGCAGCGACAGCGCGAAGGTCACCGGGATGTCCTCGTCGGCGAGCTTCTTGATCGCGGGCACGAGACCGACGGTCGACACCGTGATGCCGCGGGCGCTCATGCCGAGCCCGTGGTCTTTGTCGACCATGACGCGCACGGCCTGCATGACGCGGGCGTAGTTGGCGAGCGGCTCACCCATGCCCATGAAGACGATGTTCGACACACGGTCGAGCGAGTGGTCGGAGCTCTTCTTGCCGCCCAGGCCGCCGACGGCGATGAGGGCGTTGGCGCGCACGATCTGCTCGACGATCTCGGCCGCCGACATGTTGCGGGTCAGTCCCGCCTGGCCGGTGGCGCAGAACGGGCAGTTCATGCCGCACCCCGCCTGGCTCGACACGCACAGCGTGATGCGCCCGGGGTAGCGCATGAGAACGGACTCCACGAGCGCGCCGTCGTGCAGCTTCCAGAGGAACTTGATGGTGTCGCCGCGGTCGGTCTCGAGCCGGCGCACCTCGGTGAGCAGCG
Organism: Microbacterium sp. SL75; assembly: GCF_026625865.1. Classification (NCBI taxonomy): domain Bacteria; kingdom Bacillati; phylum Actinomycetota; class Actinomycetes; order Micrococcales; family Microbacteriaceae; genus Microbacterium; species Microbacterium sp. SL75. Next base: position 978,323 of record NZ_CP113067.1, read on the forward strand.
GCGGCAGCATTCCGGCGACGAGTTCTTCGCGACCGGATGCCGGCAGATCGGTCATGTCGGCCGGGTCGGAGGTGTAGTGGGTGAAGTAGTGCTTCTCGAGCTGCTTCGCGCGGAAGCCGGGGAGGCCGAGCTCCTTGAGCTTGGCGATGCGCTCGTCGTGCGTGAGGTCGGCGAGGTGCACCGGCGGCTTGCCGCGCTTGGGGCTGGCGAACTGCAGCAGCGGACGACCGGTCTCGTCCTTGGCCTGCTGCCATCCTTCGGTCTTGGGGCGCACCTGGCGGATGCCGGTGTTCGCCGGGGCTCCCTCGGGGCGCACCGGGCGGGGCGTCGTCGTGCGCACGGGGGGCTGATCAGTCATGGTTTCCAGGGTACCGGGCGCATCTGCGCCGCGGCTGGGCGCTTCACCGCCGCGCGAGCGGTCCTTCCTCGGCCCGACGAGTCCCGTTCTCGCCCCTCACGCGCGTACGCAGCGGGACCGCACCCTAGGATGCATCCCATGCCCGGTGCCGGTGACGTCTCCCTCCCGCCCGGCGGCGTGCAGAAGCTTCTGAACAACAACGTCGTCGTGGCGATCGACGGCGACGGCCGCGAGCGCGTGCTCATGGGTCGGGGCATCGGCTTCCAGCTCAAGCACGAGGGCCGCGTCGATCCCGCGAAGGTCGAGAAGACGTTCGTCCTCGAGCAGGGCAGCGACACCGCTCACGCCCAGAAGCTCCTCACCGACGCGCCGTACGCGCTCGTCGAGGCGGTCCTGCACGCCGTCGACCAGGCCGAGCGCGACCTGGGTCGCGACCTGGGGCGCCGGCTACCGCTCGCGGTCATCGACCACATCACCTATGTGATCGAACGCCTCGATCAGGGCATCCGCATCCCCGGCACCTCCATGCCCGAGCTACGGATCCTCCACCCCGACGAATCACGCGCCGCGGAGCGCATGGCGACCTCGATCGCGGCCTCCCTCGACCGTGAGCTCCCGCCCGAAGAGGGCGTGTTCCTGACGATGCACCTGCTCAACGCCACGCGCGACGAGCCCAACGGCACCGCGGCCCTGCTGTTCCGTCGGGTGCAGCACGTCGTGCGCACCGTCGAGACCGGCCTCGGCGTCGCGCTCGACACCGAGAGCCCCGACTACGCGCGTTTCATCCTGCACGTGCGCTTCCTGCTGCAGCGGCTCGTGAACCGCGCGATGCTCTCGAGCGGCGACTCGTCTTTCTTCGAGTTCGCCAAGCACCGTTACCCCCGCGCCTTTGGCATCGCCGAGGCCGTCAAGGCCTACGTCCTCGCGGCGACCGGGTCGACCCTCACCGACGAGGAGGTGCTCTACCTCACGGTGCATGTCGAGCGCCTCGCGACGAGCCTGGGCCGCGCCGACGACAGTGGCGGCCCCGACGCCCCGGTGCTATAGTCACCGTCGCAGGCGTCACACCCTGCCGACGTTTTCCGGATTGTTACCGCGCGAGCGGGCAAGACCTGAATCCACATCGCTGACGAGCGATGAACGGATTCGGGTCTTTTTTATTGCCCGAAACACCCGGCAGCGTCGCCACAGAACATTCGAACAGGCCGCATCGATGCGGCGAAAGGCAGGCGGTTCCGATGGCGGATCACGCGAAGACGGCGGCGGGGGTCCTCGCCGGTGTCGGTGGAGAGAGCAACGTCCAATCCCTCGTGCACTGTGCGACGAGGCTTCGGTTCGTGTTGAAAGACGAGGGCAAGGCGGATGCCGCGGCGATCCGCGCCACGCCCGGCGTCATCACCACGGCCCAGGCGGGCGGTCAGTACCAGGTCGTGATCGGCAACGACGTGCCCGACGTGTACGCCGCGATCCAGTCGCAGACCACGCTCGGCGGCGACGCCGAGGGAGGCGAGAGCGGGGCGAAGGGCAACCTCTTCAACCGGTTCATCACGATGATCTCGTCGATCTTCACGCCGATCCTCTGGGCCCTCGCGGGCACGGGTCTGCTGAAGGCCTTCGTCGCCGCGGCCGTCACCTTCGGATGGCTGGATGCCACGAGCACGACCTACACGATCCTCAACGCGCTGTCCGATGCGTTGATCAACTTCCTGCCGCTGGCGCTGGCCATCACCGCGGCCCGCTACTTCAAGGCGTCGGAGTTCACCTCCTTCGCCATCGCCGGCGCTCTGGTGTACCCGACCATCACGGCGCTGAACGGTCAGCCCGACATCACCTTCTTCGGCATCCCGGTCACGATGGTCAGCTACGTCTCGAGCGTCATCCCGGTGATCATCATCGTGTGGCTGCAGAGCTACGCCGAGCGCTTCCTGCTCAAGGTCCTGCCCGGCGCGGTGCGCCGCTTCCTGACCCCGATGATCGTCGTGCTCGTCGCCGTGCCGCTCGTCTTCCTCGTGATCGGCCCGATCTCGAGCCTCCTCGGCGGTGGCCTCGCGGCCGGCATCGGCTGGGTCTTCCAGACCCTCCCGTGGCTGGGTGGCGCGATCATGGGCGGTCTGTGGCAGGTCTTCGTGATCTTCGGCCTGCACTGGGGTCTCGTGCCGCTGTTCCAGCTCGAGTACCAGACCACCGGTCAGATCCTGCTCCTCGGCCCCGTGTTCGCCGCCGTGCTCGCCCAGGCGGCCGCCGTCGCCGGCGTGCTGGTGCGCACCCGCAACAAGAACCTGCGCTCGCTCGCCGCTCCGGCCACGCTGTCGGGCTTCCTCGCCGGCATCACCGAGCCCGCGATCTACGGCATCAACCTCCCCCTCAAGCGCCCCTTCGCCTTCGGCGTCGTCGGCGGCGCGCTCGGCGGCGCGCTCATCGCGATGGGCGGCGTGTTCTCGAAGGCGTTCGTCGTGCCCTCCGGTCTGGCTCTTCCTGCCCTGCTCGGTAACGGCAACATGCTCATGCTCGGCATCGGTCTGCTCGTGGCCATCGCCGTCCCGTTCGTGCTGGTCGTCCTGCTCGGCTTCACCGACCCGGTCGACGCCGCCGCTCCCGCCGCACCGGCCGCGGCGACCGACACCGTCGTGTCGAGCCCCGTGGACGGCACGGTCGTCGCTCTCAGCGAGGTTCCGGATGCCGCCTTCGCCGACGGCTCGCTCGGCAAGGGCGTCGCGATCCGTCCGACCTCGGGCGCGGTCTACGCGCCCTTCGACGGAACAGTCGTCGCGGCCTTCCCGACCGGTCATGCCGTAGGCCTGCGCGGAGTGGACGGCGTCGAACTGCTCATCCACGTCGGTCTCGACACCGTCAAGCTCGGCGGCGAGCACTTCACGCTGAAGGTGCAGTCCGGCACCGAGGTGAAGGCGGGCGACCTGCTCGTCGAGTTCGACGGCGACGCGATCGAGAAGGCCGGCTACGACCTGATCACCCCGGTCATCGTCACCAACGGCGACCTGTACCCCGACGTCTCCGACGTGGCATCCGGGCCCCTCTCGCACGGCGAGACGCTGTTCCGCGCCATCTCGGTCGACTCCCTCTCCACCGCCCGCTGACTCCCTGGAGGCACAGAACATGACGAACACTCCTTTCCCCGACGGCTTCCTGTGGGGCGGCGCCACCGCCGCCAACCAGATCGAGGGCGCTTACGACGAGGACGGTAAGGGGTACTCGGTGCAGGACGTGATGCCGAAGGGTATCTCGGGTCCGCGCAGCGAGCAGCCGACGCCCGACAACCTCAAGCTCATCGGCATCGACCACTACCACCGCTACGCGGAGGACATCGCGCTCTTCGCCGAGATGGGGTTCGGCGTCTACCGCTTCTCGATCGCGTGGAGCCGCATCTTCCCGAAGGGCGACGAGACCGAGCCCAACGAAGCGGGCCTGGCGTTCTACGATCGCGTGCTCGACGAGCTCGAGAAGCACGGCATCGAGCCGCTCGTGACGATCTCGCACTACGAGACGCCCCTGCACCTGGCCGAGCAGTACGGGGGCTGGACCAACCGTGAGCTCATCGGGTTCTACGAGCGGTACGCGCGCACGCTCTTCGAGCGGTTCGGCGCCCGCGTGAAGTATTGGTTGACCTTCAACGAGATCAACTCCCTGCTGCACGCGCCTTTCATGAGCGGCGGCATCCCGATCCCCGAGGGCGGCGTTCCCGAGCAGCAGCTGTACCAGGCGATGCACCACGAGCTCGTGGCATCCGCCCGTGCCACCCGCATCGCCCGCGAGGTCGCCCCCGACGCGAAGGTCGGCTGCATGGTGCTGTCGATGCCGATCTACCCGCTGACGCCGTCGCCCGACGACGCCGTCGCCGTGATGGAGGCCGACCACGGCAACCTCGTCTACGGCGACGTGCACACCCGCGGCGCCTACCCGGGCTACTTCCTGCGGACGCTCCGCGAGAAGGGCATCGAGCTCGACATCACCGATGAGGACCGCGACGATCTGACCAACACCGTCGACTTCGTCTCGTTCAGCTACTACATGTCGATCGCCGAGACCGTCGACCCCGAGAAGAAGGTCGCCGGCCGCGGAAACCTCATGGGCGGCGTGCCGAACCCCACGCTCCCGGCGAGCGAGTGGGGCTGGCAGATCGACCCCGTGGGCCTGCGCCTGGTGCTGAACCAGTTCTGGGACCGGTGGCAGAAGCCGCTGTTCATCGTCGAGAACGGTCTGGGAGCGCGCGACCAGCTCGTCGAGGTCGACGGCGAGAAGACGGTCGTCGACGACTACCGCATCGCGTACCTCAACGACCACCTCGTGCAGGTCGGCGAGGCAATCGAAGACGGCGTCGAGGTGCTCGGCTACACCTCGTGGGGCTGCATCGACATCGTCAGCGCCAGCACCGCCCAGTTGAGCAAGCGATACGGTTTCATCTACGTCGACCGCAACGACGACGGCACCGGTTCGCTCGATCGCTACCGGAAGAAGTCGTTCGGCTGGTACGCCGACGTCATCCGATCCAACGGCGCGTCCCTCACGCGCTGATCCCCCTCATCGGATCGGCCCCGGGTCCCAGGACCCGGCGCCGATCCCCTTCTGGAGTGCACATGACCCGCATCGCCTTCCTCGACGTCGACGGAACGATCCTCGAGCACGGCTCGGTGATCGCGCCCTCGACGGTGACAGCCGTGCGCACGGCGCGCGAGAACGGCCATCTCGTGTGGCTCTGCACCGGTCGCTCCGCAGGAGACATCCACCCCGAGGTGCTGGCCATCGGCTTCGACGGCGCGATCACGAACGGGGGTGCGTACGCGACCCGCGGCGGCGATCCCGGCGAAGACACCCCCATCGTCGAACGCCCCATGCCCCGCGGGGCCGTCGAGGAGCTCGAGCGGTACTTCGAAGCCCACGGCATCCACTACTTCCTCCAGACGCACGGCGGGGTGTACGCGAGCCCCGGGATGGGCCCCGTGATGACGGAGTACCGGCGCGAGCGCCACGAGCGTCGCGCGGCAGAACTCGAGGCGCAGGGCCTTCCGCCCGAACAACCGCTGTGGCGCGAGCCCCGCCCGGTGTCCGAGGTCGACCGCGACGCCGTCGCCAAGGCCGTGTTCGTCAGCCCCTCGATCGACACCGTCGCCCACGCGGCGGCGGAGTTGGGCGAAGACTTCCACGTCATCCCGGGTTCGATCCCCCTTCCCGGCGGCTCGAACGGCGAGATCGGTCAGGCCGGCGTCACCAAGGGCTCCGCGATCACCGCGGTGCTCTCCCAGCTGGGCCTGTCGGCGGCGGATGCCATCGGCATCGGCGACAGCTGGAACGACGTCGAGATGTTCGAGGTCGTCGGCACCCCCGTCGCGATGGGCAACGCCCCCGCCGAGTTGCAGCGCCTCGCCGGTCGGGTGACGACGGCGGTGCTCGACGACGGCGTGCACAATGCGTTCGAGGACCTGGGCCTGATCTGAGTCCGGCTCACCTCCCCGAGATCGCCCCGCCTCCTCCGCCCGCGGGGCTGACTCGCTCCTCCGGCCGCCCTCACGCGCGCAGAAACGCGATCAGCTCACGCAAACACGAGCACAGCGCGTTTCTGCGCGCGAACGGCGTTTATGCGGGGGATGACCCCGCGATCAATCGAGGAAGATGTCCGGGTACAGCGCCGTGTCCGGGGTCCCCGGCACGGCGGCGTACTTGCCGAAGTCGGTGACTCCGGCGCGCTCGAGCACGTCCTCGACGATCAGCGTCTGCCCGGTCACCTCGCGCGACGGAGCGCACAGCACCTCGTACGCGGCGTCCGCGTAGATCTCGGGCGTGCGCGAGACGGCCATGAGGCGGTCGCCGCCGATGACGTTCTGCACAGCCGCGGTCGCGATCGTCGTGCGCGGCCAGAGAGTGTTCGCGGCGATCCCGTCGCTCGCGAACTCCGACGCCAGGCCGAGGGTCGCCATCGTCATGCCGAACTTCGCGAGGCTGTAGCCCGTGTGCGCGCCGAGCCACTTGGGCGTGGCGTTCAGCGGCGGCGACAGCGAGAGGATGTGGGGGTTCTCGGCATCCTTCAGCTGGGGCACCGCGGCCCGGGACAGCAGGAACGTCCCGCGCACGTTGACGTCCTGCATGAGGTCGTACTTCTTGGTCGCGAGGTCCAACGAGCCCGACAGATCGATCACGCTGGCGTTGTTGACGACGATGTCGATCCCGCCGAACTCGCCCACGGTGCGAAGAACCGCCTCGGTGATCGAGGCTTCGTCGCGGACGTCGCCCACGATCGGCAGCGCCTGCCCGCCGGCCGCGCGGATCTCCTCCGCGGCGGTGTGCACGGTGCCGGGGAGCTTCGGGTGCGGGGTGTCGGTCTTGGCGAGCATCGCGATGTTCGCGCCGTCGCGGGCGGCGCGCAGCGCGATGGCGAGGCCGATCCCGCGGCTCCCGCCCGACATGAGGATGGTCTTTCCCGAGAGCGTCACGAGCGTCCTTTCGTGGAGGCGGCGGCGAACGCGGCAACCCGCGCCTGCGCCTCGGGGGTATCGAAGGCGGCGCCGATGGTGGCGGCCTCGTCGTCGAGGTTCTCACCGAACGACCGTCCGGCGCCCACGCGCACCAACCGCGTCGCCTGCCCGAACGCCGCGGTCGCGCCGTCGAGCCAGAAGCGCGCGATCTCCTCGACGCGGGTGCTCAGCGCTTCGGATGCCACGACCTCGGCCACCAGACCCCACTCCCGGGCCTCCGCGGCATCGAGCATGCGGTCCTGCAGCAGCAGCTGCAGCGCGCGACGCTGGCCGATCGCGGCGGGGAGCAGAGTGGACACACCCAGGTCGGGCGTCAGCCCGATGTTGGCGTAGCGGCTGACGAAGCGGGCGTTCTCGCTCGCGACGACGTAGTCGGCGGTCAGCATGAGCCCGAGTCCGCCGCCGGCGACCGCGCCCTGGACGGCGGCGACCATCGGCAGCGGCGCTTCGGCGAAGGTGCGGATACCGTCGTGGATCGCCCGAGCGGTCTCGGTCACCTCGGCGCCCGACGAACCGGTGGTCGCCATGGCCACCACGTCGCCTCCCGCGCAGAACGCGGGGCCCGTGGCATCCAGGATCACCGCTCCGACGGAGGGGTCGGAGGTGACCTCGTGCGCGACCTCTCGCCAGCGCGCGGCCATAGGGAAGTCCATCGCGTTGAGCGAGGCGGGGCGGTCGAAGGTGACGCGGGCGAGCCCGTCGTCGATGTGGAGCAGGATGCCGTCGGTCATTTCGGTGCCATTCTGATCGCGCCGTCGAGTCGGATGGTCTCGCCGTTGAGGTAGCCGTTGTCGGCGATCGCGAGCACGAGGCGCGCGTACTCGTGGGGGGCGCCGAGGCGCGACGGGTAGGGCACCTGCTGCCCGAGGGAGTCCTGCGCCGCCTGTGGCAGGCCCTTGAGCATCGGTGTCTCCATGATGCCGGGGGCGATGGTCACGACCCGGATGCCGTGGCGCGCGAGCTCACGGGCGATGGGGAGCGTCATGGCGTGCACGCCGCCCTTGCTCGCCGAGTACGCGGGCTGACCGATCTGTCCGTCGAAGGCGGCGACGCTCGCGGTGTTCACGATGACGCCGCGGTCGCCGCCCCCGGTCGGTTGGGTCTTCGCCATGACGGCGGACGCCTGCGCGATGACGTTGTAGGTGCCGATGAGGTTGACGCGGATGACGCGCTCGAAATCCCGCAGAGAAGAAGGGGCACCGTCGCGATCGAGCACCTTGGCCGGTGGGGCGATCCCCGCGCAGTTCACGACGACGCGTAGGGGCCCGGCCTCGGCGGCGAGAGCTGCCGCGGCGGCGATCTGCTCGGCATCGGTCACATCGGCGGCGGCGAAGGACCCGCCCAGCTCTTCGGAGATCGCGGCGCCGTTCGACGACGGCAGGTCGACGACGGTGACACGGGCTCCGGCCTCCGTGAGCCGGCGCGCGGTAGCGAGACCGAGTCCCGAGGCGCCGCCGGTGACGAGGGCGGATGCTCCTGCGATATCCATGCGTTCTCCTTCGAAAGCTGAAACCGAGTATCACTTTAGTCGAGACTCAGGACCGCGACGAGCCTCTCTCCCTCCTCGCGGAGCGCCCCTGCTGCGTGCGGATCGCCCCGGCGGCGGTGCCGTCCACGAGCAGGATGGTCTGCTCGGGCTCCCACCCGTAGACGTTCCGCAGGCGTGCGCCGAGCGCCGAGACCGCATCGGGCACCATGGTCTCGGTCCCGCGAGGCACGTCGGCGGCGCCGGGATCGAGATCGCGTGCGGCGGAGCGCAGGTCGGCGACGAGCCCCCGCATGCGATCGGGACCATAGGCGGCGGATGCCAGGTTCCAATCGCCCACGACGACCGTCGCCCCCGCCGGACAGTGCACGGGCTCCGTCTCGACGCGCGGACCGAAACGCACGCGCACCACCGCCGCACCGATCGCGACGACGGCGAGAGCGCCGAGGATCGTCGCGGGGGCGAATGAGAAGGCGTAGCGATACAGCGGCGAGTCCCAGCCGATGACGACGCCCACCATCGCACGCGACAGCGAATAGACGGCGAACAGAGCAGTCGCCAGCGCGATCACGCGAAGGGGGCCGAAGGGCTCGACGCGAGAGTGGGCGGCGACCCAGGCGCACGCGCCGCAGGTGGTGGCGAGGGCGACGGCCTTCACCGCGAGAGAGTTCGGGAGCGGCACCGTGGCGGTCACCACGGCGACGACGAGCACGAGGGCGAGGATCACCGCCGAGATCCTCCGCGCGCGCCGCCCCTCGAGGGCGCTCAGCGCGATGATGAGCAGGGCGGGCGCGAGTATCATCCCCACGTCCCCGAGAACGAGGGTCAGGATGCCACCGCCCGCGCCGTAGATGAAGTACATCGCGCTGGAACCGGCCGCCGTCACCCCCGCGACGGCGGCGAACCGCAAGAAGAGCGTCGTGGGGCCCGGGGTTCCGCAGCGCGGCATGGCGACGAACATCACGGCGCCCGCGACGGCCACACTCACCGCGAGTATCCCGAACGACAATCCCATGGCATCCCCCGTGCTCATTCTGTCGATGTCGGAACCGTTCGTCTCCGGCGCGCATTCCTTTTCCCCAGGATCCGAACGTCCTGCTCCACGCCGTACCGTCCCTCCGCACCGCGTGGTTCCCGCGCACGCCTAGGCTCGACGGGTGAATCTCCCCGGTTTCCGCATCGACAGGGTGAATGTCGACGATCCCCGAGCCGTGACGCTCCGAGGCGTCTTGGACGCCGACCTCGACGAGCGGTATCGCGACGCCGATGCCGAGGACTCCCCCGAGGTCGCCGCGAAGCGCGCCGAGGCGCTCGCCGTCCACGCCGAGCAGGTCGTCGCCACCCTCTTGGCGATCGATGCGGACGACACCCCGCTCGGGCACGTCATCCTGCGCCGCCTGGGCGACGAATGGGAGCTCAAGCGCCTCGTCGTCGTGCCCGCGGGCCGTCGACGCGGCATCGGCTCGGCGCTCACCGCCGAGGTCGTCGACCTCGCCCGACGCGCTGGCGCACGGCGCGTCATCCTGCAGAGCGGGCGCATGCAGCCCGAGTCGCTGCGCGTGTACACCGCCGCGGGGTTCACGCCGATCCCCGTGTACGAGCCGTATCTCGAGACCATGCCGCGCTCGCTCTGCTTCGAGTACGTCTTCTGAGCCGCCCGCTCCGCATCGAGCGCCCATGACGCACCGCGTCGTCGGCCACCCTCGCGACGTCATCGGCCCCCCGGCGGGGACCTACGTCCCCACCACCCGGAACGCCCCCGACAGCACCGCCGCCGCGAGGGCGACGACGATGAGCGCGACCGAGGCGCCCAGGGCCACGGCATCCCGAGACGAGAGTGTCGACGGACGCGCCCAGGTCCGTTCGATGTCGGACCCGAACCCGCGGGCTTCCATCGCGGTGGCCAGTTTCGTGCCGCGACGCACGGCGAAGACGAGCAGCACGAACGCCATCGAGAAGAAACGCCGGATCGCCCCGCGGTCGCCCAGGCCCCGGGCGCGGCGGGCGAGGCTCATCGTGCGCCAGTCGTCGACGAACAGCCCGACCGTGCGGGCACCCGCGAGCACCCCCAGCACGAAACGGCTGGGCAACTTCGCCACCTGCGCGAGGGCGTCGGCGAGCTCGGTGGGGTCGGTGCGGGCGAAGAGCAGGATGATCGGCATGGCCAGGGCCACGACGCGCACCAGTACGGCCAGCGACAGGGCGATGGAGTCGTCGCTGACCGTGGCGAAGAGGAAGGTGCCGTAGACGGTTCCGCCCGGCCGGGCGTAGAGCAACATGCTCACCGCGGCGACGGGGGCGAAGACGATCACCGGCACCAGACGTCTCAGGACGGTTCCGTAGGCCGCCCCCGTCAGCGGTACGCACAGCAGCTCGAGGATCAGGGCCGTCCCCGCGCTCACCGCGTCGATCGAGACCAGCAGGGGAACCGCGAGCACGAGCACCATCGCGACCTTGGTGACGGGGTTCACCCCGTCGAGCCAGGCCGTCCGCGGGCGTTCGACGGCGAGGGCGGTCACGCGGCGTCCCCCAGCCGGATGCGGTGCTGCCCGAGGTGACGAACCACGTCCGCATCGTGCGTGACGGCGACGACCGTGCGCCCGCGCTCGATCTCCCGCTGGAGCAGGGCGACGAGCTCGATCCAACCGCGACGGTCCTGGCCGAAGGTCGGCTCATCGAGAACGAGGACGGCGGGAGAGGCGGCGAGCACCGTGGCCACCGACAGTCGTCTCTTCTGGCCTCCCGACAGCGTGAACGGGTTCGCAAGCGCGAGGGATGCCAGATCGAGACGCTCCAGCAGTTCGTCGACGATGCGGTCGACCTCGGCCGGCGCCTTGCGCAGAGCGCGGGGTCCGACGGCGAGCTCGTCGCGCAGGGTCGAGGCGAGGAACTGGTGCTCGGGCTCCTGGAAGACCGTGCCGATGCGGGTCAGCAGCTCCGTGGACCTCCAGCGAGAGGGGCGGCGACCCCCGCGCGCCGAGAGCTCCTCGGCGGCGACGACCTCGCCCGCCAGTTCGGGGAGGAGCCCCGCGAGGGTCAGCGCGAGGGTGGACTTTCCCCCGCCGTTCGGTCCCGTGATCACGGTTCCGGCACCGCGCGGAAGGTCAAGGTCGAGCCCGGACGCGACGACCGTGTGCCTCTCACGCCCGGTCGACAGCGCGGACGCCCGCAGAACGGCATCCGGTGTCGAGGCGGGCTCGAGTACGGGAAGGTCGACCGGGCGCTGCGGCACCCACACCCCCGCCGCGGCGAGCGCGTCGCCGTGCTCGGCGAAGACGCGGTCGGGAGGGCCGTCGGCGAGAACGCCGCCACCCGGAGCGAGGACGACGACGCGGGTCATCAGGTCGGCCCAGACGGCCGTACGGTGCTCGATGAGCACGAGGGTGGTGCCCTCGCGCGCGACGACTCGTTCTACGGCGCGGCGGACTTCGGCGACGCCCTCGGGGTCGAGATTGGCGGTGGGTTCGTCGAGGAGCAGCAGTCCCGGTCGCATCGCCAGCACCCCCGCCAGGGCCAGACGCTGCTTCTGCCCACCCGACAGCGCCTTCGTGGGGCGGTCGAGGGGGACGGCGAGCCCCACGGATGCCAGGGCCTCAGCCACCCGCGCCGGGATCTCGGCCGCCGGGACGCCGAGGTTCTCGCAGCCGAAAGCGACGTCGTCGCCCACCTTCGACAGCACGATGCCCGCCTCGGGGTCCTGCAGCACGAGGCCGATGCGCCCGCGCTGAGCCTCGGGCGCGCCCCCGTCGACGAGGATCCGGCCGCTGACCTCACCCTCGTCGGCGCCGCCGAGCAGACCCGCCAGCCCCGCGAGCAAGGTCGACTTGCCGGCTCCCGAGGCCCCGAGCAGCAGCACGCGCTCTCCGGGCTCGATGACGAGATCGACCTCGCGCGTGGCGGGCAGCCTGCGACCGGCGTAGCGCCAGCCCCAGCCCTCGACGTCGACGCGTGCGGGGCCCCGCATCAGACGTCGCGACGCGCTTCCCGGCCCGCGGCGAAGCGGCTGAGCGCCCCGGTGGCGGCGAGGGCGCGCACGAGCAGCCAGCCGACGAGACCGGCCAGCAGGGCACCCGAGACGGCGAGGGTACCGAGGTAGATGAGGTTGAACTCGAGCGACTTCACGATGTTGGGCGTGAGGAACAGCTCCAGCACCCAGGCCCCGACACCGGCGCCGACACCCGCGAGCATCGCGACGGGCAGCGTGAAACGCACGTAGAGGAAGGCGAGGAAGATCAGCTCGGCGCCGAGACCCTGGGCCAGGCCCGAGAAGATCGTGGTCACGCCCCACACGTTGCCGATGAGCGCCGACACGATCGCCGCGATCAGCTCGACGAGCAGCGCCGCCCCGGGCTTGCGGATGACGAGGCCGCCGATGACGCCGCCGATCAGCCAGATGCCGACGGCGATCCCGCCGAGACCCGGGGTGAGGCCGTCCATCGCGGTGAACCAGAGGCCGCCGACGGTGTTCCAACCCCAGAAGAGCAGGCCGATCGCAACGCCCAGGACGGCGGCGACGACGATGTCGACGACGCGCCACGAGAAGCGGTTCGTCGCGGCGACCGATGAGCGGTTCGCGGGGGCAGACGTGGACGTGTGCATTTCTCTCCTCCCTGCGCCGGCATGATCCGGATCAGGTTCGACGGTCGAAGCGTGGATTCGCTTCCTCTCAGCCCGGCTCACCGGACTCCCGTGGTTGTCGTGATGAGTATAGAGGGGTGTCGCGGGGTAGCGTGGGCGGGTGCACGAGCAGACCCCGGCCTCACGGCGTGCGCTGCGTGCCCAGGACTCCTCGCCTCGCGCGGCGACCTCCGGCGACTTCGGCCCCGCTCTGTCGACGACGGGCGAGCTCGGCCCCGCCCTTGCGCTTCCCGATGCCACGTCCCCGGCCCTGCGGTCCGGGGAGGCGGAGCAGGGTGGCGCGGTGGCGGATGCCGCGGTGAGCGAGCCCCCGGCATCCGAGGTCTCCTCCGGTGAGGCTCGCGCCACGCCTTTGCCGGTCGCGCTCGGGGCGTTGCTCTGGGTCGATCCCGACGAAGCGGGAGCCCCGCGACCGACCCCGACGTTCGTCGTCTCGGGGGCCACCTCGCGCTCGGTCGACCTGCTCGCGGGTGCGCGTCGGCCGGTGCTGCGCCCCGGAACGATCATCCCCACGCTGCTCTTCGTGCTGATCATCGCCGCCTACGCCGCGACGACGCTGCTCTGGCCGCTGAACGCCGTCATGCCGACGACCCGGGCGGTCGCCGTGCAGCCGATCGCTGCTCCGGCGGCGGTTCCGGCATGGCCCGCCGAGGGCGAAGCGGCGATCGCGCTCGACGGAATCCCCGACACGCTGTCGTCGTCGGCCAGCGCTCCCGAATCGATCGCGAGCATCACCAAGGTCGTCACGGCACTCGTCGTTCTCGATCGACTGCCGCTCGCCCCGGGAGAACAGGGCAAGAGCTACACCTTCACGCAGGCCGACAGCGCGGACTACTGGCAGTACCGGGCCCGCGGGGAGTCGTCGCTCGACGTTCCCGTCGACGGCAGCCTCACCCAGCTGCAGATGCTGCAGGGCATGCTCATCGCCTCCGCCAACAACTACGCGCAGCGCCTGTCGACAGACCTCTTCGGGACGGATGCCGAGTTCGCGGCCGCCGCGACCCAGTACCTCGCGGAGCGGGGCATCGAGGGCATCACGATCGTGAACCCCACCGGGATCGAAGCCGGCAACACCGCCACCCCGGCCGCGCTCATCGCACTGGCCGAGCGGGCGCTCGCCAATCCCGTGATCGCCGAGATCGTGCGCACCCCGGAGCTGACCCTGCCCGGAGCCGGCACGTTCAAGAACGGCAACGCGCTGCTGGCCGACCCCGGAGTGATCGGGGTGAAGACGGGCACGCTCGATGCGTGGAACCTGCTCACCGCGAAAGACATCACCGTCGGAACCGCCACCGTGCGCGCGTACGCCGCCGTTCTCGGTCAGCCCGGGCCCGACAGCCGCAACCAGGCCGCGCGCGACCTCTTCGCCCGCATCGAGCAGGAACTGCAGCCGAAGCCCTCGGTGCCCGCCGGGACGCTGGTCGGCAAGGCCGAGACGCTGTGGGGTCCCGACATCGATCTCGTGACGGAGTCCGACGCCACGGTCGTGCTGTGGAACGGCGGTGCGGCGCAGACCTCCACGTCCTTCAGCCTCGGCGACACCACCACGGCGGGCTCGACCGTGGGGACGCTGACCGCGACCGGTCCCGTCGACGCCGACACGGTCGATGTGAAGCTCACCGGCGACATCGACCCGCCGAGCCCCTGGTGGCGCCTCACCCACCCTCTCGACCTCTTCGGCCTGAACGACTGAGCCATGAGACTCTCCGTGGATGCCACCTCTTCGACGCCGCCGTTCGAGCAGGTACGGGCGCAGGTCATCGCGCAGATCGAGGCCGGCGAGCTCGTCGCGGGGACGCGGCTGCCGCCGGTGCGAGCGCTCGCGACCGAGCTCGGCCTCGCCGCCAACACGGTGGCGCGCACGTACCGGGAGCTCGAGGAGGCGGGGTACGTCGAAACCCGCGGTCGTGCAGGCACGTTCGTGAAGGGGGCCGATGCGGCCTCCGCTCGCGCCGCGGGTGCGGCGCGCACGTACGTCGAAACCGTGCGGCGCCTCGGGGTGTCGGCGGACGACGCGGTCGAGCTCGTACGGGCGGCGCTGCGGGATCGGTGAGCGCGACCGATGCGCTGCGGTGCGCCGCCTCGGGGTGACGTCCGAGCGCGCGATCGAGCTCGTGCGGGCGGCGCTACGCGATCGGTGGGGGCGACAGACGTGCTGCGGTGCGACACGTCGGGGGACGTCCGAGAAGGCGATCGACCTTGTGCGGGCAGTGCTGCGCGATCGGTGGGGGCGACAGACGCACTGCGCTACGGCATCTGGGGGTGACGCCCGAGAAGGCGCTTGAGCTCGTGCGGGCGGTGCTGCGCAATCGGTGGGGGCCACGCGCCGTGGTGCGGCGCTGGCTACGCGGAGCCGACGGTCGCTTTCGTACCCAGTGGCTGAATCCGTCGGAACGGCCAGTCACGCCCCGTCCGCCACCCGCTTTCACCCGGGGCGGTTGGGGTCGTCGGGGCCACCGATCGAGGCGCTCCCACGAGGTTGATGAGCCTGTCGTGAACACCAGTCGAGGCGGTCTACATCGCACGCTTCCTCGACCGCCCGGCCCGCTTCGCCGGACCACGCTCCTCCCCAGGCGGGCACCCCAAGAAGTTATCCCCATCTGGGATTTTCTAGACACTTCAATGTCGGAGGTCACCATTAGCATGCACACATGCGCGATTACACCTCTCCGACGAACCCCGGCAGGCCACGCCTCCTGTCGACCCTCGTCGACGAGGTCCGACGCGCCAGCGCCGCAGTCGCCCACGCCGAAGCAGCCCGCACCCGCGCCCTCGCCGAAGCCGGTCACCTCGCCCTCGACGTGATGGCAGGCCTCTGCGCGTCTTCCCGCGCCGCAGAGCTCGCCCTGCGAGAGGTGGCATCCGAGATCGCCGCGGCAGAGAACATCTCCGACCGCACCGTGCAGACCCAGATCGGTCGCGCCATGGCCCTCGTCGACGCCTACCCCGAGACGCTCTCCGCCTGGGAAGGCGGGGTCCTCACCCGTGCCCACGTGGGGGTGATCCTCGACATCGGCTCCCCTCTCCCGGTCGACGTACGGGCTGAGTTCGATGCGCTCGCGGTCACCACCGCCGAGGGTCTCAGTCCGGGCCGGCTGCGGTCGCGCCTCGCCGTCCTCGCCGAGCGACTGCATCCCACCACCCTCACTGAACGCCACCGCCGCGGCCGCGACACCCGTTGCGTGCGCATCACCACCGGGCACGACGGGATGTCGGACCTCGTCGCGACCCTTCCCACGGTCCTGGCGGTCGGTATCTACGACCGACTCACCCACCAGGCCCGCGCCCTGATCGACCACCGCCTCGACGGCCCCGACGCGTCAGCCGATGAGCGCACGACCGCGCAGCTACGGGCCGACATCCTCGCCGACCTGCTCCTCACCGGCTCCCCCGGAGCCGACCCCACCCGCACCGACGACGGCCCCGGCACCCTCGGCGCCATCCGCGCCCGCGTGCAAGTCATCGTGCCCGCGCTGACGATGTTGACGCCCGACCGCGAGAACCACGACCCCGCCGAGCTCATCGGACATGGCCCCATCGACGCCGAAACAGCCCGAACCTTGGCTGATGCCACCACCGCCCCCTGGGACCGGGTCGTCACTCATCCGATCACCGGGGCGGTCCTGCACACCGACACCTACCAGCGCACCACCGCCCTAGACCGTCACGTCCGCGCCCGCGACCGCCACTGCCGTTGGCCCGGCTGCACCGTCCCCGCCATCCGCTGCGAAGTCGACCACACCCGCGACTACGCGCTCGGCGGCCCCACCGACGTCGCCAATCTCGCCCACCTCTGCCAACGCCACCACACCCAGAAGCAGTTCACCCGGTGGACCGTGACACAGCATCCCGGCGGGATTCTCCACTGGACCAGCCCGACCGGTCGCACGTACGCCGACGAGCCCCTCCCCTATTCCCCCGCCGTCCGATTCCTCCCCGATGACCCGCCCCCACCCGACCCCGACGATGACGGGATGCCCCCACCTTTCTGACGCGTAGGCGTTGGTTCTGAGCCACGCTCACGACATCGAATCCGGCATTCTCAACACCACTGCCGAGAGTCTCGATCGCCATACCGCAGTGAACGCCCGCGCGTCTCTCCTGATGATCGCCGCGTTCGCCCGACAGGTCGACGCCACCGGTGGCGCGATCGTCGCTTTCACGAGCGATCACACCACCGGCAATCTGCCCTACGGCGCCTCGAAAGGGGCTCTCGATCGGATCGTCATCTCGGCCGCACGCGAACTCGGGCCGCGCCGCATCTCCGCCAATGTCGTCAATCCGGGCCCCATAGACACCGGATGGATGGACGACACCACGCGCGACGCAATGCCCGCACACCATCCTCTGGGTCGACTCGGGACGCCCCGCGACATCGCGGGCATCACAACCTTCCTCCTCTCCGACGAGGGTCGCTGGGTCAGCGGTCAGCTGCTGCACGCGGACGGCGGGTTTTCCGCACGCTATTGACGGCGTCGAGCGCCCACTCCCGGGGCGTGGCATGCACGGAGGAACCGCTGCTCCCTGGGGGAGCAGGCCTGAGATACCGCGGGTACTGGGGTCAAGGTTGACGCCCTACTCGACCGGCCCCGTGAGGGTGTCGGCGGTTGTGGATAACCGGTTTGCGCACATCGGCCCATGCGCCATCATGGAGTCGTAAGCGAAACCGGGGGGCGACGCTCTCGCCAGTGGTCGGGCCCCGTTCGTGCCACGCGCGAGAGGAACCTGGACATGGTCGGAATGATCCGAGTCGACGACGGGGTGAGCGACTACCACGTCTCACGTATCCGACAGGCGAGCGACGACCTGCCCAACGATGCGGCGATCACAGTCGTTCACGGCAATCGCGAAGAGGACGCTCCCGAGGCGTACACGAAGAAACTCGAGGGGGTTGCGGCGGAAATCGCGGCACGAGTACAGGAAGTCCGTGAGTTCGCCCTGCGCAACGCCGACGCGCTCGCGCAGGCGGTCTCCCTGCTCCGCGAGCGAGATCAGATCAGCGCCGGTGAAGCTCGAAGCGCTGCTGCGCTCATCGACGACATCGCCAACGGAACGACTCCGGCGGTGTCGTCGACACCAGTCCCCGCTCCTTCCGGCGACGCCGCTGCCGCGCGGTCAGGGTTCGGCGGATGAAGCACCACGGGAGAACTCGCGTGATGGCGGGCCTCGGTATCGCCGCTGTGGCGATGCTCCTCGCCTCAGCTCCCGCGGAGCCCGCGACCGCAACGGATACCGGTGAATGGTGGTATGAAGCGTACGGTGTTGCAGCCATCCACAACGAGGGATGGACGGGCGCCGGCGTGAAGATCGCGGTGATCGACAGCAACATCAACCCTGACCTCCCCGTCTTCGCAGGTCGCAATCTGAAGGTCGACCCTCGCCCGCTCTGCGCCGAGGTTTCCTCACCGACCACGACAGAACGCACCGTGGGGGCCGGACACGGCGCGACCGTGGTTGCGCAGATCATCGGTAGCGGACAAGGACCCGGCGGCATTCGCGGGATCGCGCCCGATGCCGAGGTGACGTTCTACAGCCTCGGAACGCAGACGGACGAAGAGCCCTGCACGGCCGCCGAGTACGGTGACCAGCTCACCGCCGTCGCGCTCGGCGTACAGCGCGCCCTCGACGACGGCGCAGATATCATCACGACCTCGGTCGCCGGGGGGAAGGAGCCAGGAGACTCGGACGTGATAGCGAACGCCATCGCAAAGGGCGTCGCCGTGGTCGCATCGGGCCCCAACCCCACCACGCGAGACCTCGCCGGACTCCGCGAGTATCAAGGCGTGATCGTCGCATCGGCGGTAGACGAGGCGGGCCAACTGAACACCTATGACGACGGCCGCTCGCTGGTCTATCCGCGCACCGCCGTGGTCGCACCGGGGGTGGGTCTCACCACAGTGGGTAGCGCGAGCGGCGGCTGGGACAGCGCCGGGCGAGGATCAGGATCATCCTTCGCCGCGCCTCTCGTCGCGGGAGCTCTCGCCCTGGCAGAGCAGCGCTCGCCTCAAGCCACGTCCAACCAATTGGTACAGGCGTTGCTCCGCAATACCGGCAAAGAACCGCATGAATTGTCGGATGACCGGACCAGTGGTTACGGCTTCGGCTTGGCGTGGCCGGCCAATATCGTCGGAGTGGATGCCACGACATACCCCGACGACAACCTGCTGGTCGGACGAGTCGAGGCGGCTCCGACCGCCGCGCAGATCGAGCAGGCCGCCGCACGGGGCTCCGCATATCCCCCGGTGGCCGAACCCTCGGTGACCTCTCCGACAGAGGTCCATCCCCGTTCCGACGACGACCCGACGAGTAGTCCGGCGGGACCGGACATCACGCTGATCGCCGTCTTGAGCGCGCTCGGCTTGATCGTCATCGCAGCCGGGGCGCTAGTCGCCATCACCGTGACTCGGAGGAGTCGGACGAGACGTGTCGCGCAGGACACCCGAGAGAGAGTTGAGCACCCGTGACCGGTCGGTACGAGCAGGCGTTGATCAATCTCGCCGAAGGTGGAGCACCATTCGACGTGCCCGCGACGCGAGACCTCATCGAAAAGTTGAGGCTCGCTCCGAGAGGTTGTCTCGGGCGCCGCTGAGCTGCCGGGCATCGACGGCGAGGCCGCCGGGGCAGCGAAAGCAAAGTTCGACGCGGCGGCGGAGACGATCGGGCAGCAGATCGCGTATCTCGAGGGAACTCTCGACGATGCCCTCCGCTTGGCGAACGGGCTGCGGGACGCAGCACGCGAGAAGCTTTCGGCGTTGCCAGCCGGGAGCTTGTCGGGCGGCCAGGAGACCGTCGTCCGTTCTGCCGCGGTGGGGACGACGCTGTTTCTCGGGCCCATCTCGCTGCTGGCTGGCGAGGGAGCGGTGCAGGCCTTCAACGCCTACCTCGCGCAACAACGCGAGCAACAGGCGCAAGGTGACTTCACCACCATCAGCCAAACTCTGAACGGCATGTCGCCACCGACGCCGCCGCCGCCGCCGGCCGCGCTTTCCAGCGACGGCGGGCGATCGGTCGAGCTTGAGGAGGGCCCTGCCGGTACGGGCACGACCAATTCCGGCCAGCGGCCATTCCGCGGCGGTGACCGAAGTGGAAACGAGAGTGTCCCCGTCCCTCGTGGCCCCGCGCCCGTCGAAGACGCTGCCACGCCCGGCCCCCCGCCGGCGCATCTCGTCCCCTCTCCCGACGCCCCCCGTGGCCCCGGCATCGACCTCGGACAGGTCCCCCCGCACTACACCCCGCCCACGCCGGACGGCTCCATCTCCGGCATCGGCACCCTCCCCGGACACATCTCCGGCCCCGGCTCGATCGGCGGTTCCTTCCCCGGTGGTGGCATCTCCGGCGGAGGCGCAGGCCTCGGCTCGGGCCTCTCGGCGGGACTGATCGCAGGGGGCGGTGGCGCCGCTGCGTTGAGCCGGTTGAGCTCGGGAACGGGCTCGAGTACCGCGGCCGCCGGACGCACGATCAGCGGCAGCGGAGGCCTCCTGGGCAAGAGCGGGGCCTCGGCCACCGGTGCCGGACTCGGCGGACGCTCGGGCACCGGCTCCCTGGGCGGAGGTGCGACGGGCGGCACCGGCACACCCGGAACCGGCGCGAACGCCGCCGCGGCCGGAGGCCGCGGAGCCGCAACCCCAACCGGCGCCGGTGGAACGGGCGGCGGCACGGCCGGCGCCGCCGGCAGCCGGGGCGCCGGAGGCATGGGCTCGGGCTCCCGGTCCGACCGCCGCGACGAGCGACGCGGTCTCGGCGGCCCCATCGCGCCACGCCTCGAGGACGACGAAGAAACCGCACCGCGTTCCGAGAACGCCGCGGCGGGTTCACGCGACGACTGAGGACCGGCATCCGGAGGCCGACGACCTGCTAGCGTGCCAGGCAGTGACACGGGGTGCCCGCCAGGGCTGAGAACACACCCGTCGAACCTGATCTAGTTCGTACTAGCGAAGGGATGTCGCGAATGGTCGTTCGCACGTCGTCGTCTCCATCCACCCCCACCGAAGCGCTGCGCTCACTCCGCGAGGCCGCGCCGCTCACGCAGTGCATCACCAACGCGGTGGTGACGAACTTCACCGCCAACGCACTCCTGGCTCTCGGCGCCTCGCCCGCGATGTGCGACATCCCCGGAGAGGCCGGGATGTTCGCCGGGATCTCCGGCGGAGTTCTCGTCAACCTCGGGACCCCCACGAGCGAGCAGAGGGATGCCGCCCGAGAGGCCGTCACCGCGGGAACACCCTGGGTCCTCGACCCGGTCGCCGTCGGCGCCCTGCCCGTGCGCACCGCCCTCGCACACGAGCTGCTCGACGCGCACCCGGAGATCGTCCGCGGGAACGCATCCGAGATCCTCGCCCTCGCGGGAACCGGCTCCGGCGGCCGCGGGGTCGACGCCACCGACTCCGCCGAAGACGCCCTCGACGCCGCACGCTCCCTCGCGATCCGCACCGGCGGCACCGTCGCCGTCTCGGGAGAGACCGACCTCATCGTGGATGCCACCCGCACGGCGCGCGTGAGCGGCGGCAGCGCCCTGCTGACGAAGGTCACCGGCGGAGGCTGCGCCCTCGGCGCCGCGATGGCGAGCCTGCTCGCCGTCACCCCCGCGTTCGACGCGGCTCTCACCGCCAGCGTGATCTGGGCCGTGGCGTCGGAGCGGGCGGCATCCCGAACGAGAGGGCCGGGGTCGTTCGCGGTGGCCTTCCTCGACGAGCTCGCCGAGATCGAGCCCGCCGACCTCGACGGACGCGTCCGCGTCGACACCGAGGTCACGCGATGACCGCCGACCTGTCCCTTCACCTCGTCACCGATCACCGTGTGCCGTTCGCGCGCCTGCGCGACATCGTCGACGAGGCCGTCACCGCGGGCGTGAGCGTGGTGCAACTGCGCGACAAGGTCGCGAGCGGCGGAGAACTGTTCGCCCGCACCCTCGACCTCGCCGACGTCATCTCGGGACGCTGCACGTTCGTCGTCGACGATCGCCTCGACGTCGTCCTCGCCGCGCGCGAGCGCCTGGGCCAAAAGCCCGGCACCCGCGGAGCCGGCGCCCGGGTGGACGGCATCCATCTCGGCCAGAGCGACCTCCCCGTCGACGCCGCGCGCTCCCTGCTCGGCCCCGACGCCCTCATCGGATGGACGGCGAACACCCCGGCGCACCTCGCGACGGCCGAGGCGTTCCTTCGCGGAACCGTCGACTACCTCGGCGTCGGCGTCATTCGGGCGACGACGACGAAACCCGATCATCCGCGACCGCTCGGCATCGACGGGTTCGGCGAGCTCGCGGCATCCACTTCCCTCTCGTGCGTCGCGATCGGGGGGATCGGCCTCGACGACGTCACCGCCCTCCGCCGCTCGGGCGCTGCGGGCGTCGCGGTGGTCTCCCTGCTGAGCGAGGACGACCACCCGGGCGGAGTCGTCCGGGATCTCCGCGCCGCGTGGGAGGAAGGAGCGTGATCCCCCGCGTCCTGAGCATCGCGGGCACCGACCCGACCGGCGGGGCGGGTATCCAGGCCGACCTCAAATCCATCGCCGCGTTCGGCGGCTACGGCATGGCCGCGGTCACCGCGCTGGTCGCCCAGAACACCCTCGGAGTCCGCTCCGTCCATGTGCCACCGACGGCGTTCCTCGACGAACAGCTCCGCGCGGTCAGCGAGGACGTCGAGATCGACGCGGTGAAGATCGGCATGCTCGGCTCGACCGACGTCATCGCCACCGTCGACCGCTGGCTCACCTCGACGCGACCGGCGATCGTCGTCCTCGACCCGGTCATGGTGGCCACGAGCGGAGACCGGCTGCTCGAGGCCAACGCCGAAGACGCGGTGCGCGCACTGTGCCGACGCGCCGACCTCGTCACTCCCAACCTGCCCGAGCTCGCGGTGCTGGTGCGCGAACCCGTCGCGACGACCTGGGGGGTCGCGGTCGCCCAGGCCCAGCAGCTCGCCGCCTCGGCCGACACCGCGGTGCTCCTCAAGGGCGGACACCTCGACGGCCGACAGTGCCCGGATGCCATCGTCGACTCTTCCGGTGTCCACGAGGTTCCGGGCCGCCGCGTCGACACCCCGCACACCCACGGCACCGGTTGCTCGCTGTCGTCGGCCATGGCGACCCTCGCCGCCCACGGCCTGCCCTGGACCGACGCGCTCATCCGCGCGAAGCGCTGGCTCACCGGCGCCCTCGAACACGCCGAAGAGCTGCACGTCGGCCGGGGCAACGGCCCGATCGACCATCTGCACGAGCTGCGCCCCCACCTCGACCTCGACCGATCCTGGAGCAGCGCACGGTGGGAGGCCACCGCCGCCACCCGCGCCGATGTCGACGCCTGCGCGTTCGTGCGCGGTCTGGCATCCGGGGATCTCGACCGCGACGCCTTCGCCTGGTACCTCGGGCAGGACCTGCTCTACCTGCGCGAATACGCACGGGTGCTCGCGCGCGCGGCGGCCCTCGCTCCCACGGTCGAGGAGCAGCGGTTCTGGGCGACGGCCTCGGTGTCGTGCCTGGTCGAGGAGGCGGCGCTGCACCAGTCGCACGTCGATCCGGCCGGGCTCGAGGCAGCCCCGGCGACCTGGGCCTACACCGATCACCTGCACGCGGCAGCGGCCGCGGGGTCGTACGCGGTGCTGGTGGCCGCGATCCTGCCCTGCTTCGTCCTGTACACCGACATCGGCGTGCGCTGGCGGGGCACCTTCGACGCCGACCATCCCTACGCCGATTGGCTCACGGCCTACGGAGACGAGACGTTCGCCGTGTCATCCGCCGAGGCGGCGCGCATCGCGGATGCCGCCGCACGATCGGCATCCGTTCCCCTCCGGCACGAGATGGCCACGGCGTACTACCGATCCATGTCGCTCGAGCTGGCGTTCTTCGAAGCGCCCCTGAAACGCGCGTGAGGTGCCGGGGACGCCGCTCATGAGAGGGGTCCCCGACACCTCGGGTGACGATGGGCGGAGGCCTCAGCCGCTCTTGCGGCGGAACTCCCGCTTGGTGACCGCTCCGTGCGTGCCCTGCACGGCGGAGTGGCCGTCGAGGTGCGCCTGACCCGAACGGTGCTGGCCGTTCTTCTTCTCCAGCGCCTCTTTGAACTTGCGCTTCATGTCGTCGGATGCCGAGGCACCCGAGGTCTCGTCGGTACTCATGACTCCACCCTAGGCAGGTAGCGGCGACCTGTCGCTGATCAGACGTGCCGCACGCGCTGCTGCAACCTGGTGCGGATGTCGAACAGTTCGGTGCCGCCGACCTCGCGACCCCCCGTGATTCCGCGCCGCAGCAGCGTGGTCAGGGCGCTGCGCGTGACCAGGGCCACGGGCGTTCCGCGCACCTTGCCGAGTTCGGTGATCGCATCGAGCACGGCGTCGTCGGGAAGCACCACCATCGCCCCGCTGAAGCGGACGCCGGCCGCTCGCGCGATCACACGCGCCCGCGACACGAGCTCGGTCACCGGGGAGCCGATGACGTTCGCTCCGGTGATCTCGCCGCGCCGCACGCCCACCGGGCCGCCGAAGTCCTCGCTCAGCAGAGCGTAGAGGCCGCTGGGTCCGAGCACGAGGTGGTCAAGCTTCTGCTCCGGGTCGCGCCCGTCGCGATCGGCGAACACGTCGTGCCACACCGTGTAGCCCATGCCCAGTTCCGAGACGAGGCGCGCGGTCTCTTCTTCGGCGAGCGCGTCGGCGAGGATGTGCCGGATCTCGGGCGGAGCCGAGCGCACGAGTGCCGGGTCGTAGGGGTCGGGGATCTCGACGCCGCGCCCCACCCACTCGCGGATGAGTCCGAGATAGCGCTCGCGTCGCCACCCGCCGGGCTGGCCGTGCGAGCGTGCGCGCGGACGCGTGTCGCTCGGACGGGAGGGAGCGGATGCCGGCACCCCGCCGCCCCATTCCCCGGGAGCCGTCCCGCGGCCCCGGTCGTAGGCGCTGCGCGCCTCGGGCGTTCCGACGAGTTCCCACGCGCGCTGCACCTGGACGAACAACGCGGCGTCGCCCCCGGTGTCGGGGTGCGTCTCGCGCAGACGCACGCGATACGCGCGGCGCAGGCCCTCTTCGTCGATGTCGGCCGCGACGCGGAGCACCTCGTATGCCGAGGACGACATAGGACTGTCGAACACGTGCGTTCATCCGTTCTGCCGCGAGGACGCGGCGCCTCTCAGGCTAACCCGCTGCGGCTGAGTGCGGCCCGGACGGCGAGGTCAGGCCTCGATCACCACAGCGCGGGCTCGGGCGCGTAGGCGAAGGCCTCGGCGACGCGCTCGGGAGGAAGGTCGTCGAGTCGCGCGGGAGACCACGACGGCGACCGGTCCTTGTCGACGACCTGCGCGCGGATCCCCTCGACGAGGTCGGGCTGCGTGAGCGCGAACCACATGACCAGTCCGTACTCCTGCGCGAGGGCAGCGCGGAGCGAGGGCAGCTCGCGAGCTCGACGCACGGCCTCGAGCGTCACCGCGAGCGCGGTCGGCGCCGACGAGGCCAGCAGCTCGGCCGTCTCGCGCGCTTCGACCTCGGGACGCCGACGAAGGCGGTCCAGGATGCCGAAGACGTCGTCGGCCGCGAAGGCGTCGTCGACCCATTCGCGGGCGTCCTCGAGCCGTGAGCGCTCCGGGGTCTCATCGAACAGCAGCACCAGCTCGGTGGGGCTCGACGGATCGGCGCGGTTCTCGAGTGCTTCGTAGAGCGCCTCGAGATGCGCGGTCGGCACCATGTGGTCGGCGAAGCCGGCGTACACCGCGTCGGCGGCATCCATCGTCCCGCCGGTGAGAGCGAGGTACTCGCCCAGCCGGCCGGGGGCTCGAGCCAACAACCACGATCCGCCCACATCGGGAGTGAACCCGATGCGTGTCTCGGGCATGGCGAGCTTCGAGCGCTCGGTCACGATGCGGATGGCCGCGTGACCGGCCAGGCCTATGCCGCCGCCCATGCAGACGCCGTCGGCGATCGCGACCACGGGCTTGCGCGAGATCGCGATCCGATGGTCGAGCGCGTACTCCTCGCGGAAGAAGGCGTGCACCTCGTCGACGCGGCCCGCCGTCACCATCTCGTGGAGCGCCCGCACGTCCCCGCCGGCGCAGAATCCACGATCGCCGGCACCGTCGAGCAGGATCACGTCGACGTCGGTGTCCTGCTCCCAGCGGTCGAGCGTGAGGTTCAGGGCGCGGATCATCTCGAGGTCGAGGGCGTTGATCGCCCTCGGACGGTTCAGCGTCAGATGACCGAGGCCACCGCGACCCCCGACCAGGACACTGTCGGCAGCGGTGTCGCCCGCGCTGACGTCTTCGGTTCGCTGTGCGTGCACGGTGCCACGTTACACAGCCGGTCCGCCGCGCCCTCGGCTGTGGATAACTGTGTTTTCGCCCCCGGATCGGGGAAGATAGGAAGAACGCACGCAGAACGAAAGGTGCCGTATGCCCGACGGACAGGTGCTGGAGCTCGCCGGGCTCACCAAACGCTTCGGCTCGATCTCCGCCGTCGACGATCTCTCCGCCCGCATCGAACCCGGGCAGGTCACCGGCTTCCTCGGTCCCAATGGCGCCGGCAAGACCACCTCGCTGCGCATGCTCTTGGGGCTGGTGCGTCCCACCTCGGGCACCGCGACGATCGGCGGCAAGAACTTCAGCGAGCTGTCGTCGCCGCTGCAGACCGTCGGAGCCGCCCTCGAGGCCTCGAGTTTCCACCCCGGCCGTTCCGCCGCGAACCACCTCAAGGTGTACGCCCGCGCCGCCGGGCTGCCGGCCTCCCGCATCGACGAGGTGCTCGGCCTGGTCGGTCTCGCCGACGTCGCGGGCCGACGGGTCGGCGGCTTCTCTCTCGGCATGCGCCAGCGCCTCGGGCTCGCCACGGCACTGCTCGGCGACCCGGGCGTCGTCGTCCTCGACGAACCCTCGAACGGCCTCGACCCCGAGGGCATCCGCTGGATGCGCTCCCTGCTGCGCCACCTGGCCGAAGAGGGGCGCACCGTCCTCATCTCCTCGCACCTGCTGGCCGAAGTCCAGCAGACGGTCGACGCGCTGCTGATCATCTCGCGCGGCCGTCTGGTGTTCCAGGGCGGCATCGAAGACCTCGCCGACCCCGACGAGTACGCCACCGTCGTCGACTCCCCCGACCGAGCGGCTCTGTCGCGCGTGCTCGATGAGCGCGGCATCGGGTACCAGCTGCTGCGCAACGGCTTCACGATCCGCCACCACGACCCGGTCGAGATCGGCGGCCTGGCCGCCGGCGCGGGCATCGCCCTGTCGAACCTGCAGAGCAAGGGCGCGAGCCTCGAAGACATCTTCCTGGAGCTCGTGAGCGGGGTGCGTGTGCACGAGAGCGCGGGTGCGGTCCCCGCAACCGAATCGATCCCGGATGCCGCGACCCCGGCGCCCGCGACGGGTCTCGACGCCTTCCCCGCACCGACCGGCGCACCCGCCCCCGCGGTGAGCCACGACGATCTCTCTTCCGAGGCACCGGCCCCGCACGACGACGCGCGTCCCTCCACCGCCCTCGTCGCCGTCATCGCCCCACCCCGCACGCTGCGCACCGCGGCCGAGACGCCCCTGACGTCTGAGGCCGGTCCGCGCCAGTCCTACGCCGTGGCCTCGACCGGTGTGATCGACATCGTCGCGCCCACACCTTCCGGCGACCGGCCCGAGAGCCCGTCCGAGAAGACGCCCGCCGACCAGGAGGTGCAGCGATGAGCCTCGTCGCCGCCACGCGTTCCGAGTACACCAAGCAGTTCAGCACCGCCGGCTGGTGGGTGCTGGGCATCGTGCTCGTCGCCTACGTCGGCTTCACCGCCGCCGCCCTCGCCTTCGTCTTCGGAGGGCTCGCTTCGGGCGAGCTCACCGGAGCGAGTGGCCCCCTGATGTCGAGCGCCGGCGTTCCGCCTCTCGTCTACAGCTCGGCCACCGCGGTCGGCTACGTCTTCCCGCTGCTCATCGGCACGCTCATGGTCACCACCGAGTTCCGCCACAAGACGCTGACCCCGACTTTCCTGTCGACCCCGCGCCGCGGCGTCGTCCTCGTCGGCAAATTCGTCATCGGCATCGTGGTCGGGCTGCTCTACGGCATCCTGGGCTCGATCGCCGCCGTCGCCGCCGGCGCGGGCGTGCTGAGCGTCTTCGGTATCGACGCCGAGCTCGGCTCCTCCGACACGTGGGTGCTGATCGGGCGCATGCTGCTGGCGTTCGCCCTCTGGGCCCTGATCGGCATCGGCGTGGGCACGGTCGTGCGCAATCAGGTCGCCGCGATCGTCATCGTGCTGGCCGTGACACTGTTCATCGAACCGATCGTGCGCACCATCGGCGGGCTCGTCGAGGGCTTCGGCGATGTGGTCAAGTGGTTCCCGAGCGCCGCGAGCGACGCCCTGGTGGGGCAGACGATCTTCGGCACCATGGGCACGGGCAACAACAGCGCTCTCGACTGGTGGGTCGGTGGCCTCGTTCTGCTGGGGTACGCGGTCGTCTTCCTCGTCATCGGTTTCTTCACGACCTGGCGCCGCGACATCGACTGAGCGGGGCGCACCCGCGACGAGTGCGCTCATCGTCCCCGCATTTGGTCGGCTGCTGCGGGGTCAGTGAGAATCAACCGTGCTCGATGGACCGGTGATCGCCGAGTGGCTCCCCGTCTCGGTGGCCGCCCTCGTGCTGCTGTTGATCGCCGCGGGAGTCGCCGGCTGGGTCGATGCGGTGGTCGGCGGGGGCGGACTCATCCAGCTCCCCGCGCTCGTGATCGCCGTTCCGAAAGACGTCGCGACCCCGTTCATCCTCGGCACCAACAAGCTGTCCTCGTTCTTCGGAACGCTGTCGGCGAGCTGGGTGTACCTGCGCAAGATCAGGGTGCAGCTCGTCCTGTTGATCCCCCTCGTGGCGGGGGCGTATGCGGGTTCCACCGCCGGCGCCGCGCTCTCGCGGTTCGTCCCCCGCGAGGTGCTGACCCCGATCGTCCTCGTGGCCGTGATCGCGGTCGCGCTGTACACCCTGCTCAAGCCCCGGATGGGCCTGCACCACGAACCGCGGCACGACAAGGCGGTGGCCATCGCCTGGCGGGCGGCGGCGATCGGTCTCGCGGTGGGGTTCTACGACGGCATCCTGGGGCCGGGAACGGGCTCGTTCTTCGTCATCCTCATCGTGAGCGTCTTGGGCTACGGCTTCCTGCAGGCGAGCGTCAACGCGAAGATCGCGAACCTCACCACGAATCTGGCCGCCCTCGCGGTGTACGGCGTCCACGGCGAGATCCTGCTGGTGCTGGGGCTCGCGATGGCCGCGATGAACGTCACCGGCGGCTTCATCGGCGCTCACATGGCGACCCGACGGGGCAGCGGTTTCGTGCGGATCGTGTTCCTCGTCACGCTGTCGATCCTCATCGTCAAGCTCGCGTGGGACACCGTGGTGCAGTTCACGTCCTAGCGCTGGCTCGCGGAAGCTGCGTCTCAGGCGTCGTGGTACCCGTTGAGTGTCCAAAACACCCGGGCGTTTTCAGAATCCGTCCGGGTGTTTTGGACACTCAACGAGCGGAGAGAGAGAGCTGGGAGCACGGGCGCCGGCCGGCGCGGGCGTCAGCGGACGATGTCGGCGACGTTCTCGGGTTCGGATGCCACGTCGAGACGCAACGCCTTGAGCAACGCGACCCCGTGCTTCGTCGTCAGCACCAGGCGCTCGAACTCCTCATGACCGGAGAGGTCGATGACCACGCTGGGCTTGCGACCCCGGATGATGACGAAGTCGTTCCCCCCGGCCGACTTCCAGGTACCCGCGCCGACCGCGACGGGCAGGTTGATCCCGGGGTTCGGGACACCGCGGATCCAGGTCCACGCGTCGTCGGTGAGCTGCACCCGTTCGATGTGCTCACGGGGGACGACGATGTTGCTCTTGCGGAAAGACATCGCACGCTCGGTCGGCGAGAGCACGACCTCGAGCTGCGTCGAGTCGAGCAGCAGGGTCACCATGCCTTCCATCCTGCCAGCGTCCGGCAGCCCCCACCCCTCCCTCACCTCACAGGAGCGCAACGATCACCCGGTGCGCGTCGAGGCGGCCCGTATGTCGGAGGTGCGGGATAGCCTGGACGAATGAGCACGGGCAGCGCTGCGCCGCGAGTCGCACCGGCCCGAGGCGCTTCGATCAACGACCTTCTGGCGGCGATCTCGTCGGGTCACCGCCCCGACGTCGATGAGACCGAGGCGCTGTTGGGCGCCCCGCTCCCTGCGCTCTTGCGCGTCGCCTCGGCCCTGCGCGACGAGGGTCTCGACCGCGCCGGGCGCCACCGCGTCATCACGTACTCGCGCAAGGTGTTCGTCCCGCTCACCACGCTGTGCCGCGACCGGTGCCACTACTGCGTCTTCGTCGACACCCCCGGTCAGCTGAGCCTGCTGCGCAAGCCGGCGTACATGAGCCCCGAGCAGGTGCTCTCCGTCGTGCGCCAGGGTCAGGCTCTCGGCTGCAAAGAGGCGCTCCTCACCCTCGGCGACCGCCCGGAAGAGCGCTGGCCCGAAGCCCGCGCCTGGCTGGACGATCACGGTTTCGCCTCGACCATCGACTACGTCGCGCACATCGCCCGACTCATCACCGCCGAGACCGGCATGCTCGTGCACGCCAACCCCGGCGTCATGCACCCCGACGAGCTCGCCGCCCTCCGCCCGGTGTCGCCGTCGATGGGCATGATGCTCGAGACCACCTCGCGCCGGCTGTACGAGGAGCCCGGGCAGGTGCACTTCGGCTCGCCCGACAAAGACCCGGCGCTGCGCCTGAAGGTCATCGACGACGCCGGGGCCGCCGGCATCCCGTTCACCACGGGCATTCTCGTCGGGATCGGCGAGACCGTGCGCGACCGCGCCGAGTCGCTCGTCGCCCTGCGCGAGATCGACGACCGGCACGGTCACGTGCAAGAGGTCATCGTGCAGAACTTCCGTGCGAAGCCCCGCACCGCGATGCAGGGCGCGCCGGATGCCGACATGCACGACTACCTGGCCGCGGTTGCCGTCGCGCGGCTCGTGTTCGGCACCGACATGCGCATCCAGGTCCCGCCGAACCTCTCCGACCCGCGCGAGCTGGGGCTGCTGATCGAGGCGGGCATCGACGACTGGGGCGGGGTCTCGCCCCTCACCGCCGACCACGTCAACCCCGAGCGACCGTGGCCGCAGATCGACGACCTCGCCGCCCAGACCGCGACCCGAGGCTTTTACCTGCTCGAGCGTCTCACCGCACACCCCGAGTACGTCGCGGATGCCACTCGCTGGATCGACCCGGCGCTTCGCGAGCCGGTTCTGGCGTTGGCCGATGCCACGGGGCTCGCGGCCGACGTGATCCCGCGGGGCACCGATGCCCGTGCGACGGGCACGGACGACGTCTCGACGGAAGGAGATTCCGCAGCGGGAGGATCCCTACGCGCCGAAGCATCCTCCCGTGGCGAATCCTCCTCCCCTCGCGGAGGCGCCCCCGGCCACGACCCCGGGGTGAAGCGGCTGGCCGAGCGGGCGGCATCCCAAGCCTCCGATCTCGATGACGACGACTGGGTACGACTCCTGCGCGCGGAAGGCGCTGAGCTCGACGAGCTCACCGCGGCCGCCGACGACGCCCGCCGGTACACCGTCGGCGAACCCGTGACCCTCGTGCAGAACCGCAACCTCACCTCGACGGGGTTCCGGCGCGCCGGCCGCACGGGCAGCGGCGAGTTCGATCTCCAGGACGCAGCGGACATCGCTGCCGACGCCGCGGCCCTCGGGGCCACCGAGATCTGCATCCAGGGCTCGCTCGTGCCCGCCGAAGATCCCGCCGCCTACCTGGACCTCGTGCGCACGGTGAAGCGCGCAGCTCCCGGCATCCACGTCCACGCCTATCGCCCCGCCGATGTCCGCGACCTGGCCGAGCGCGGGGGTCTCGGTCTCGACGGTGCCCTCGCAGCGATGCACGAGGCCGGGGTCGACACCGTTCCGGGTACGGGCGTGAAAGTCCTCAGCGAGCGTGTGCGCGCCCTCGTCGCACCGCTCGATCTCGAGATCGACAGGTGGATCGAGGGGATCACCGCGGCTCATCGGTCGGGGTTCCGCTCGACGTCGGTGTTGTTCTACGGGCATGTCGAAACCGCCCAGGAGCGCATCGCGCATCTGCGGCGCCTGCGCGAGATCCAGGCCGAGACCGGCGGCTTCGCCGAGTTCGTACCGATTCCCCTGCCCGGCGGCGACGTGGCGCTCGTCGAGGGCCGCAGCCCGGTCGACGAGCATCGTGCGATGGTCGCCGTGTCGCGCCTCGCGCTGTCGGGGAGCATCTCGCACGTGCAGATCCCGTGGACCCGCGTCGGTCGCGAGACGGCGGCCGCGCTGCTGCGCTCCGGCGGAGACGACCTGGGCGGAACGCTCTACGACGGACGCGTCCTGCCCGATACCGGTATCGAGCACGGGCTCGAGCTGCCGGTCTCCGCAGCCGAGCGCATCGCGCGAAGCCTCATGCGTCCCTTCCGACTGCGGACGACGGACTACCGGGTGGCGGTGCCGCTGCCCGACCCGTCCGCCCCGTACATCGAAACGAGCGGGGGCACCCGCTACGCCCTCCCCGCCGACGGGCCGCGCGCGTGAGGATCCTCGACGCCGCGATCGTCGGGGCAGGGTTCGCCGGCCTCGCCATGGCTGGTGCCCTCCGCCGCGCCGGGCGCGACGACTTCGTCGTGCTCGAACGCGCCGACGACGTGGGCGGCACCTGGCGCGACAACACCTACCCGGGTGTCGCCTGCGACGTGCCGGCGCACCTGTACAGCCTCGCCGCCCACCCGAACGCGCGATGGTCTCGCACCTTCGCCCCCGGCGGAGAGATCCAGGACTACCTGCGCGGCGTCGCCGAAAGCGAAGCCCTGGGCGATCGGCTGCGTCTTCGCACCCCGATGCTCGGAGCGCGGTGGGATGCCGAGGACGCAGTGTGGCGCATCGACACCGGCGCCGAGCCGCTCGTCGCCCGTGCCCTCGTCCTCGCGTGCGGTCGGCTGACCGAGCCGAACGTCCCCGCCATCGCCGGGCTCGAGTCGTTCCCCGGGCCGCTGTTCCATTCGGCTCGCTGGGACCACGACGCCGACCTCACGGGGATGCGCGTCGCGGTGGTGGGGACCGGGGCGAGCGCCGTGCAGCTCGTGCCCGAACTCGCCCGCACCGCCGCCCACGTCACGCTGTTCCAACGCACGCCCGCCTGGATCATGCCCCGGGGCGGCGGCGACATCCCCGCCGCCGAGCGCGATCGGCTCGCCGAGAATCCCGGAGCCCTCGCGCGACTACGGGCTGAGCTCTACGCCGAGGGCGAGCAGCGCTTCGCCTCGCGTTCGGGCGACGCCGCGGCATCCGCCACCGCCCGTGATGCCGCCGTCGCACACCTGCACGCGCAGGTCGCCGACCCTGCGCTGCGCGCGGCGCTCACCCCCGACTACGCCTTCGGCTGCAAGCGCGTGCTGCTCTCGGACGCGTTCTACCCCGCCGTCGCCTCGGAGGCCGTGACCCTTGAGCCGACGGCCCTCTCGCGCGTCGACGGCTCCACGCTCACCGCCGCCGGCGGAGAGACCCACGAGGCCGACGTGCTCGTGCTCGCCACCGGATTCGCCGCCGCCCAGCAGCCCTACGCCGACCTCGTCCGCGGCGACGAGACGACCCTCGCCGAGCACTGGTCGGAGGGCATGACCTCGTTCGGCTCCACCGTGGTCGCGGGCTTCCCGAACCTCTTCGTCCTCAACGGCCCCAATGCCAGCCTCGGGCACAATTCCGCCGTGCTCATGGCCGAGGAGCAGGCCGCCTACGTGGTGCGCGCTCTCGCCGAGCGCGACCGCCGCCCCGACCGGGTGCTGCGCGTCCGCCCCGAGGCCGAGGCGGATTACACAGACGAGATCGCCGCCGCCGCGGCATCCACTCCCTGGATGACCGGCGGATGCCGCAACTGGTACGTCGACGAGCGTTCGGGGCGGCTGACCCTGCTGTGGCCGGGCACCGTCCAGGCGTTCCGCGAGCGCCTCACCGGCGCCGACGGGTCGGAGTTCGAACCCGCGCACAGCCCCGTGCGCAGCTGACACATAAGAGGAGCCACCCATGAGCATTCCCCTCAGATTCGGTTACAAGGCCTCGAGCGAGCAGTTCGGGCCGAACGAGCTACTCGACTTCGGGGTGCTCGCCGAGAAGATGGGCTTCGACTCCGTCTTCCTCTCCGATCACCTGCAGCCGTGGATGCACGACGGCGGTCACGCCCCCAACGCCCTCCCCTGGCTCGGTGCCCTCGGTGCGCGCACCGAGCGCGTCATCATCGGAACCTCGGTGCTGACCCCGACCTTCCGCTACCACCCGGGCGTCATCGCGCAGGTGTTCGCGACCCTCGGCGTGATGTACCCCGGCCGCGTCGTGCTCGGCGTCGGTACGGGCGAGGCCCTCAACGAGGTCACGCTCGGTCTTGAGTGGCCCGAGCCGCCCGAGCGCTTCCAGCGACTCAAAGAGGCGATCGCGATCATCAACGAGCTGTGGGCCGGCGAACGCGTCACCTACGAGGGCACCTACTACTCGGTCAAGGACGCCACGATCTACGACCGCCCCGAGCAGAAGGTGCCGATCTACATCGGAGCCTCGGGCCCCGCCGCCACGCGCCTGGCCGGCCGCATCGCCGAGGGATACATCACCACGAGCGGCAAGGATCCCGAGCTCTACACCGACAAGCTCCTCCCCGCCCTCGACGACGGCCTCGCCAAGGCGGGCCGCACGCGCGACGACGTCGACACCCTCATGGAGGTGAAGGTGTCGTACCACCCCGATCACGACACCGCGATGGAGAAGACGCGCTTCTGGGCGCCGCTCGCCCTCACCGCCGAAGAGAAGATGAGCGTCCACGACCCCATCGAGATGCAGCGGCTCGCAAACGAGCTGCCGATCGAGCGGGCGGCGTCGCGCTTCATCGTCTCGACCGACCCCGACGAGCACGTCGAGCGCATCGCGCAGTACGTCGACCTCGGCTTCCGCCACCTCGTGTTCCACGACCCCGGCCACGACCAGGAGCAGTTCCTGCGCATGTACGGCGAGGAGATCCTCCCTCGCCTGCGCAAGCGGTTCAGCTGAGGCGGGCGGCGGGGCTGGCCGTGCATCTTTTGCGGCACCCCGCTACCCCCGCGCGGAAATGTCGGGGGTACGGCACACAATGGAGGCAATGAGCACCCCCGACACCTCCGGCTGGACGATCGTCGTCCCGGTGAAACCCGCCGCGGTCGGCAAGACGCGTCTCACCGACGTCGGTACCGACCGCGAGGCCCTCGCGCGCGCCATCGCGCTCGACACCATCACCGCCGCAGCCGCCGCCGATCTGGTGTCACGCGTCATCGTCGTCACCGACGACGAGGGCGTCCGCGCCGAGTTCCGCCGCTCGCGCACCGTCGAAGTCGTGCCCGAGGGCGACACCCGCGGTCTCGACGCAGCCATTGCTTTGGGGGCAGCCGTCGCGGGTGTCGGCTCGCCCCGCGCCGCCCTGCTCGGCGACGTCCCCGCCCTGCGGCCCGCCGATCTCGACGCCGCGCTCGAGCGCGCGGCATCCGTCGAACGAGGTCTGGTCACGGATGCCGAGGGCACGGGCTCCACGCTCATCACCGCACGCGCCGGGGCGGTGTGGGTCTCGGCCTTCGGCCCCGACTCCGCCGCACGCCACCGCCTGCTCGGCTGCACCGACCTGAGCGTCGCGCGCGACTCGACGCTGCACCGCGACGTCGACACCGCCGCGCAGCTCTCCGAGGCCGTGGCGCTGGGCGTGGGGCCGCGGACGGCGGCGGTCTTGGCGGCGGCAGCGGCCTGAGCGGGCTGGGTGTCCGAGCGTTCGACCGCATTCCCGAAATCCGACGAGCGAATCGAGAACCTTTTCCGCGAATCGGACAATACCCAGTGTGAGCACCCACGACGGCGACATCATCGTGCGGTCCCTGACACACGGGGCCGTCTTCGCCGATCTCTATGACCGGCACCAGCGCGTGGTGCACCGTTACGTCGGCAGACGCCTCGGCGTAGCCTTCGCCGAAGACGTGACGTCCGAGACGTTCCTCGTCGCCTTCGCGCGTCGGGCCTCGTTCACCGGTGGCCTCGACGCGCGCCCGTGGCTCCTCGGTATCGCCACCGTCCTGATGCAGAAGCACTCGCGCCTCGAGGCCCGGGCCTGGCGAGGAATGCTCGCGGCCGACATCGCACGAGTGCACGTCGACGACATCGAGACCGCCGAGGAGCGGATGGATGCCGACGGACTCGCCCCGCACCTCGGCACCGCGCTCGCCGACCTGTCACGCGGCGACCGTGACGTGCTGCTGCTCCATACGTTCGGAGACCTCGATTATGCGGGGATCGCCGAAGCCCTCGATATTCCCCTGGGAACGGTCCGCTCACGTCTGAGCCGCGCGCGGCGAAAGGTCCGCGCTGCGATCACCCCGCACATCACCCCGGCTCCGAGCCGAGAAAGAGAGCACCACCGTGGATGAGATCTCACTGCTGAACCGCGTCCGGGCCGACGTTCCCGAGCGGAATCCTGACGACGTGATCCGCGGCCGCGCCGCGCTGTTACGCGCAATCGACGCGCCCGCCGCTCCCCCCGCTCGCCGTCATCCACGCCAGCGGTGGATCTGGGTCGGTTCGGCTGTGGCGGCAACCTGCGCCCTCACCGGGGTGCTCGTGTTCGGCGGCGCCCTCGGCGCCCCGGTCGGTGCGGACCCCGCCGCAGCGGCGGTATTGGGCTCAGCCGCCGCGGCGGCACGCAGCGTGACGGACCCCGTCGTCGGTCCGGGACAGTACCTCGAGGTGCGCACCGACGCTCTGTACGCCGCCATGGGCACCACCGAGGCGGATGCCGAGGAGGCCCGCCGCGAGAACGACGGCAACCTCCGGGACGGCGACCTGACGACGTTTCTCGAACGCGATCTGCGAGCCCTCTGGGTGCCAGCCGACCGATCAGCTGACTGGATCGAGGTTCGGTGCGCGCGTGAGCCCGTGCAGACGTTCGGCCCCCGCTCGGAGACGTTCGCCGCTGAGGCAGGGGGCCTCGAACACGACGCACGTCAAGCGTTCCCGGGAGGAAAGACCGAGAGCGGCTACTCCGTCGTCACCCTCGATGCCGACACCGCCGCCGCGCTCCCTCGCGACCCACGGCAACTGCTCCAGAAGATCTATCAGGACAACGGGGCTGCCGGACCGTCGCGCGATGGAGAGGCCCTGGTGTGGATCGCCGATCGCCTCCGGTCGGGAACCGTTTCAGCCGAACTGCGCTCGGTGTTCTACGACACCGCAGCACTCATCCCCGGCGTCACGATCACCGAGCAGCAGGCCACGCTGAACGGCCGGACCGGCACCGCGATTGGCCGCGACGAGACCGAGGGCGGCTTCCGCCAGGACATCATCATCGATCCCGAGACCGGGGCGTTCATCGGCGAACGGCAGGTTCTCCTGCATCCGGTCGCCGACTTGCCAGCGGGGACGGCCACCGGCTCCAGCTCCGTGACCACGACGGTCGTGGACGCGGCGCCCGAGGGTACGAGCCTGTGCGGGGGGTGAGGGGATTGGGGCCCGCAGACCTGCTGCTTCCTCCCACGCTCAGTGTGACCGTCGCGTTTCAGACCCCCAGTGCCGCCTCGGTGATCGCGGCCGAGGTCGCCTCGTCTCGCATCCACAACGGGGCGACCACCGCGCGGATACCGGCGGTCTCGACGTCCGCGGCCGCAGCCGCATCCTCCTCCGCGAGCAGCCACGCATCGAGCACGCCGCCCGCCGACCGTGCGCCGTAGTGCCGGGCGACTGCCGCGGCGGAGGTCTCGACCCCGATCGCCGTCAGGCACACGTCGGCCATGCCGCGCACGACCCGCCCGCCGATGATCGGCGAGACGCCGACGACTTTCGCGGACGTCTCCCGGACGGCATCCCGAATCCCGGGAACCGCCAGGATCGGCCCGATCGACACGACGGGATTCGACGGCGCGATGAGGACGACATCGGCCCCCGCGATCGCCTCGGCGATGCCCGGGGCGGGCACGGCATCCGCGATCCCGGGGTTCTCGAAGGCGCGGGGCGTGAGTTGGGCGCGGTGGCGCGTCCACCACTCCTGGAAGTGCATTCGCCCGCCGTCCTCGAGCAGCACGTGGGTGTCGACCTCGCTGTCGGTCATGGGGAGCATCCGGATGCCGAGCGGCCACCGTTCCGCCATGCGCGCGAGCACCTGGGTCGGGGTGTGTCCGTCACGAAGCCACCCGGTGCGGGCCAGGTGGGTGCCGAGGTCGAGGTCGCCGAGCGTGAACCACGGCCAGCCCGCGCCCCACGCCTGGAGTTCTTCGTTGACGCGTTCGGTGTCGCCCGCGCGACCCCAGCCGCGCTCGGTGTCGTTCACCCCGGCGAGGGCGTAGGTGATCGAGTCGACGTCGGGCTGCAACCGCACGCCCGAGAGCCACAGGTCGTCGCCCGTGTTGACGATGACGGTGGCCTCGGGAGCGTTCAGCCGGCGAAGGGCGGCGCGGACGCCGAGGGTGAACTTCGACCCCCCGACTCCACCGGCGAGCACGACGACACGGGGCTGGGAGAGAAGCATTGGTTCAGTCTTTCACCCGCGGGGCGGATGAAATTGTTCACATGGTGCTGCTCGCTCATGAGGAGAACGACTACGCTCGCGGGGGTGACAGACCTCTTCTCTTCGGGTGAAGCCGAGGCGGCCATCGCCCGGATCGAGCAGCAGGTGGCCGAAGCGCAGGTTCGGGCAGCCCAGGCGCAACAGGTGCAGGCCGACATCGACGCCGTCCGCGCGTCGGCGACGTCGCCGCGTCGGGAGATAACCGTGACCGTGGATGCCGCGGGTCGACTGGCCGGCATCCGCCTCGCCGACGCGGCTTACGACCTGCGCACCGACGCGTTGGAGCAGTTGATCGTGGAGACGGCCGGGCGGGCCCAACGTCTCGCCGGCGAGCAGGCGTTGGAGATCTCGCGCGCCGCTTTCGGTGCGGACTCGCCGATCGTCGAGCGGCTCGCGGGAGAGATCGATCGCGAGCCGCCGTCCGCACCGCCCGCCGGATTCCGGGTCTGAGTCCGATGGCCGATCGCATCGCCATCGATGCCGAGCTGATCAGCTCGCACGCGTCTCGGCTGGGTGCCGTGGCATCCGATATCTCCGTCGCCCGCGACGCGGGTTCCTCGGGCGGGCTGAACGCGGAAGCCTTCGGCGTTCTGTGCTCGTTCCTCGTTCCACCCGCCACGATGGTCGCGGACGCCGCACGGTCGATGATCGGCGCCGCCGAAGACATGGTGCGACGCTCAGCGACCGAGATTGTGGGGGTGGGAAGCGACATGGAGGCTTACGAGCAGAAGGTGCTCGAGACCGTCCGGGCACTGGAGGCGGGCCTGTGAGCAACGCCCTGATCACCGGCCCCGTCGACACCGCGACGCCGTTCAGCGGGGCGGGTCTGCTCGATTCCGGGACTCAACTCGTCGCGGCGATCGAGTCAGGCAACTGGGTCGAGGGCGGGCTTGCAGCGTTCGGAGCGGTGGCCGACACCGTCGCCGCCGTGATGGACCCTCTCGGCTCGCTGATCGCCGCGGGCCTGGGCTGGCTGATCGATCACTTCGAGCCCATCAAGGGCTGGTTCAACGACCTGAGCCGGCGACGCCGGAGCGGTCGCCGGCTTCGCGCAGACATGGACCAACGTCCAGAACCAGCTCGATGCTTCCGCCGACTACCTCGAGCGCGTCATCACCGACCTCGACGACATGGCCGGCGAGGCGATCGAGGCATATCGCCGGTTCCAGACCGACGCTGCCGCCCACATCCGCGCCTCCGCGTCATGGGCCGGAGCCATGTCGACCGGCCTGCAGATCGCGTCGACCATCGTGCAGGTCGTTCACGACCTCGTGCGCGACATCCTGTCGCAGCTCGTGGGCTCGGCGATCTCGTGGGCCACACAGGCCGTGGTCACCGTCGGCATCGCCACCCCCTGGATCATCGCGCAGGTGTCGTCGCGCGTAGCGAGCTGGACCGCGAAGATCAGCTCCAAGCTCACCGGTCTGCTGCGCTCGTGCGGCAAGCTCGGGGATCTGCTGACGGAGCTGCGGGCGCTAATGGCTCAGGTCGCCGAGAAGTTCTCCGCAGTGCTCGACAAGGGGAAGACCGCAGTTCATAACGCGAAAGAAGCCGTTGTCGCCCTACCGGGTGTGCGTCGGCTGGACCCACGTCGAGACCAGCTTGTGAGTGATATGAAACAGTGGGCGGCAAATGCGCATCTGCCTGACTACAGACCATTCGGGAACCTCGACGGAAATTCGTTCATCGATACTCACTTGCGGCGCTTCACTCGAGAGGGTCACGCGGATTGGAGATGGCCAGAATCAAACGGCTTCGATACCTCGCTCCCCATAGACCCGGCCAGCACGGTACTCAGCAAGAACGATACGATAACGCGCCTTACTCCGGCTCCGATCCTGAAGGACATCGGTGAGTACGCGTCCCCTCCGGGCACAGCATTCGTTACTCAAAGCCTCCCACCAGATCGCCTCGCACCAAGCTTCAAAACACACGAGCTCATCGTCCTCAAGGAACTCCCCGAGGAAGTCAAAGTGGGGAACATTCAAGCAGACTTCCAGCAGCCCGGCGGAGGGACTCAATTCTATTTTCCTGGCGGAATATCGAAGTGGATTGAAGCCGGCTACTTGAAGCCGAAGTAGGAAAGAGCGAATAGTGGATTACGAAAAATTGAAAGAACTCGTGAGAGAGAGAGTGGGCGTCGAGGGGGTGCCGCGGATCATTTCCTTAGCTCATGACGGCAAGCCAATCCCTACGGTCATCTGTCTCGTGAAGCATGAGGGCGGACGATTCACTGCCACGCGGGGTGACCTACGGACTATAGCGCGCCCTGTCCTCAACGAGGCGGGGGAGGAACTGACGTTCGCCAGCGAGGCGGATGCCTGCGCGTGGGCGTGGCAAGATCTCGAGCCCGGACTGGGCGTGACGCCTACATATTCACCGGAGGAGGAGCGAGAATCACTCGCAAGTGGAGATAGACAGCGCGCGCGGCGGGAACAGCGTCTTCGGGAGTGGAAGGCCGCGAGCGGAGCCATCTCCGACTGAAAATACCGCCCAGACGGTCGCATGCCTCAGGCCGAGGATCAAGCAAAGCCACTGCCTGCCGCCCGCTGGCCTTGCCGACCGCGGGGCGGAATTTTGTCGATACACATCTCCGGGGTTTCTATGAGAACGGATACCCGGAGTGGACTTGGCCGCCTGATGGCGGGTTCGACACCTCGCGGCCAATAAGACCCGCATCGGAAGTTCTTTCCGAAGGGAAATGATCACCCGAATATCACCTGCCAGGCCAGAGGAAGACACAGGAAAGTTTGCTTCCCCTGCGTCGGTCACGTTCCAGGAACGCAGCATTCCCCCGGAATGCCTGTCGCCGGCTTTCTCCTCGTATACCCTGAAGGTGGACAAGGAGCTTCACACCCGAGAGCCACAGGTCGTCGCCCGTGTTAACGACGACGGTGGCCTCGGGAGCGTTCAGCCGGCGAAGGGCGGCGCGGACGCCGAGGGTGAACTTCGCCCCCCGACTCCACCGGCGAGCACGACGACACGGGGCGGGGGAGGAAGCATTGGTTCAGTCTTCCCCCCCCGACCTGGCGTGCTCACCCGTCGGTTTTACCGGTGATGGGCCCGGGGTACGATCGCCCGCATGACCGAGGCTGCCCGCGCCGTTGACCAGACGGTGATCAGCGACGCCTTGGTGCGCTATATCGGTGAGGGGCGTTCACCCATGCCGGTCGACGACCCTTCGTCAGTGATCACGACATGTCCGCGCGAGGCGCTCTCTCTGCAGCAGGAGATCCGCCGGATTCTGGCAGTTTCTGAAGCGATCACCCTTCATGACGTGGGCCCGTTCGACCAGTCGCTGCGGCACCGGCTGCATGCGCGCATCCAGGAGCTTTTTCCTGGACTGTCGGGAGACGCGGTCAGGGCCATCGGCTGGCGCTGGGGCTTCCTCAATCTGCGCTGACCGGTTCGGTCGAGGCGTGATGAGCGGCGCAGCCAGCCTCAGACAGAAACGTGAAAGGAGTTGTGTATGGGCAATGATCTTGGATGCCAGATCGGTCTGTCGCACTCCGGAAAGCCGTATCAACCGCGATTTGTCCTCGCCACGTCTCCGTCCGACCTGTTGTATCGGTGTGACTTCTGCCGGACGTGGTGGATCGGAACGCAGCGCTACCAGAACCCCGTGTCACCGGATGCCGCTCGAGCGGCATTCCCCGAAGCGCGCATAGAAGACTGAGACACCTCACCCAGATGGCGCCAGCACGAACGGCGCGAAAATGAAAGTTCTCACATCTTTGACCCAGGTCATGGACTTGAGGGCTACGATCACCCGAGTGACAGACCTCTTCTCCTCTCGTGAAGCCGAGGCGGCCATCGCCCGGATCGAGCAGCAGGTGGCCGAAGCGCAGGTTCGGGCAGCGCAGGCGCAGCAGGTGCAGGCGGACATCGACGCGGTCCGCGCTTCGGCGACCTCTCCGCGTCGCGAGGTCACGGTGACCGTCGACGCAGCGGGTCGACTGGCCGGTATCCGCCTCGCCGATGCGGCGTACGAGCTGCGTCCCGATGCGCTGGAGCAACTGATCGTCGAGACCGCCGGGCGCGCTCAGGTGCTGGCAGGCGAGCAGGCGTTGGAGATCACCCGGGTCGCGTTCGGGGCTGATTCTCCGATCGTCGGTCACCTCGCGGGTGAACTCGATCGTGAGCCCCCGGCCCAGCCCATGGGCTTCCGGGTCTGACGCGCGTGGCTGATCGCATCGCCGTCGACTCCGAGCTCATCGGCTCGCACGCCTCGCGATTGAGCGCCGTGGCATCCGACATCTCCGTCGCCCGTGACGCAGGATCGTCCGGCGGATTGAACGCCGAGGCGTTCGGGGTGCTGTGTTCGTTCCTCGTGCCGCCCGCGACGATGGTGGCCGACGCCGCTCGGTCGTTGATCGGTGCCGCCGAAGACATGGTGCGCCGCTCCGCCACCGAGATCGTCGGGGTCGGCAGCGACATGGACGCGTACGAGCAGAAGGTGCTCGAGTCGATCCGCGCGTTGGAGACGGGCCTGTGAGCAACGCGCTCGTCGCCGGTCCGGTCGACACAGCGACGCCGTTCAGCGGCGCCGGGCTCCTCGATTCCGGGACCCAATTGGCATCCGCCATCGAGTCCGGCAACTGGGTCGAGGGCGGCCTCGCCGCCTTCAGCACCGTCGTCGATACCGTCGCCACCGCCATCGACCCGCTCGGCTCGCTCATCGCCGCCGGCCTCGGCTGGCTCATCGACCACTTCGAGCCGATCAAGGGCTGGTTCAACGACCTCACGGGCGATGCCGGCGCCGTCGCCGGGTTCTCGCAGACGTGGACCAACGTCCAGAACCAGCTCAACAGCTCCGCCGACTACCTCGACCGCGTCGTCAGCGACCTCGACGACATGGCCGGCGAAGCGATCGAGGCCTACCGCCGGTTCCAGACCGACGCAGCCGCCCACATCCGCGCCTCCGGCCTATGGGCGGGCGCCATGGCCACCGGACTGCAGATCGCCTCCACGATCGTCCAGGTCGTCCACGACCTCGTCCGCGACATCCTTTCGCAGCTCGTCGGTTCGGCGATCTCGTGGGCCACCGAAGCCGTCGTCACCGTGGGCCTCGCCACCCCCTGGATCATCAGCCAGGTCTCTTCCCGCGTTGCGAGCTGGACCGCCAAGATCAGCGGCAAGCTCACCGGCCTGCTGCGCTCGTGCGGCAAGCTCGGGGA
Organism: Microbacterium sp. SL75; assembly: GCF_026625865.1. Lineage (NCBI taxonomy): Bacteria > Bacillati > Actinomycetota > Actinomycetes > Micrococcales > Microbacteriaceae > Microbacterium > Microbacterium sp. SL75. The sequence goes on from NZ_CP113067.1 coordinate 1,021,995, forward strand.
CCTGTTGAACGAGTTGCGGGCGCTGATGAGCAAGGGGGCGAGTCTCCTCGAGAAGGTGCCCCGCCGTGCCGCCGGCGGCAGGCCCGCCGCCGACGCGCCTTCCGCACACCCGCACGAGCCGACCTCGCCGCTTCCCGATCCGCCGCCGGTCGCCCGGAATCCATCGGATCACCTCGGTCCCTCGGAAGTCACCGACGCAACCCCGGGGCACACCAACATCCCCGATTCATATCAGCGCTTCGGCGACCTCTCGGAGTCTGAGTTCGTTGAGAAGTACTGGAACCCTGAAAGCGTCAACTACGACAAATCGACGGGCGGATGGCGCTACCCGCCGGATGACGGGTTCGACCTGTCGGCGGGGAGGGCCCCGAAGGAAGTCGACCTCCCCGAGGGCTACATCATGGACCGCTACGGCGAGCCGTACGGTAGATACACGTCGCCTTCGGGCACGCCGTTCCCGGAGCGAGCGATCCCGCCGGACTCGGTCGGTCAGCCTTATTTCCAGTACCGGGTGGCCAAGCCCTTCGACGAAGAGTCCGGGATGCCGCGCGCCGGTGCCATCGCGCCATGGTTCGAGCAGCCCGGTGGAGGCGTTCAGTTCCACCTCCCGAAGCCCGTCCAGTGGCTTGAGGAACACGGGTACCTCACGAAAGTCGAGAATTGAGCATGCAAGACCTGACATTCGAGCAGTTGTGCGGTCTGCTCCGCGATGAGTTCGGCTCTGCTCCCATCTCGAGCCCTCAACACCCACGCGTGGGCGACGGCGATCCTGTTACCGGTGATCTGATCCTCCGGGAAGACGGGCCGTCCTCCTTCGCGGTTGGGGCGCAGGATCGTGGCCAGTGGTCTGAACTGGCGCGTTTCGCATCGGAGTCGGAGGCGTGCGCCTTCATCCTCGAACAAGTACGCAGGACGCATCGCCCGGGGGTGCGCCTGACTCCCGGAGAGAAGGCAGAATCCGAACGCGTCACGCGCAACTTCGACGACGAATTGCGCCGGTCGCTGGGGCTGTAGCCGCACCGCTGACGAACACGCACAAAACACGAGCACTCATGTTCGATCCCGCAGAAGCGGCGACGCGCTTCCTGCAAGCGCTCGAGAAGCTACCGACTTACACAGGAATCGTGTTCCACGGACTCCCCTCGGTCCCGCAGCTCGCGCCTGCTCGATGGACCCGTGGCGTCACCGCCACCAGTAAAGACCCGCGGATCGCGACCGAGAACTTTTCCACGCCTGCGATTGCCGCCATCGTCAGCCGTACCGGACGCGACATCGCGGCGTTCTCCGCGCATCCCGCGGAGCAGGAGGTGGTTCTTCCCCCGGAGGTCGTCCTCCTCGAGGTGGCCCACACCCGTCTTCCGGACGGTCGTCCGGTGGTCATCGTCGAGCAACTGGCGGAGCCGGACCCGAGGGCTGATCTCCCTCCGACTCTCGATGCCCTTGTCGCCGCCGTGCATGAGCTTTTGCAGCTGGCACAGGCTGGTGAGCCGTCAACCATCACCACCCCGGGCAAGTTCGTGGAGCCATTCTTCTTCCTCGACGAAGAGAGCGGCGCCCACACCGAGTCCTAATGCGATCTTTCTCCGCCCGCATTCACGACCCGGAGCAGCCGAAACCCCTCGGCTGCCCCGCGTGCCTCGACCTGGCGATGCGCGAAGGTCAGCCCGCCTTCATCGTCGCGACGTCGCCCGACGATTTCCTGTACCGGTGCGACTTCTGCCAGACCTGGTGGACCGCCAACAGCAGGTTCCGCAATCCCGCCACGGTCGCCGACGCCCGAGCGCGCTTCCCCGAACAGCGCATCGCGTCAGCGCCCGTCGTCGACGATGCACAGCTGAGCGAGGCGATCGTGCTCTTCACCGGGTGGGGCGTGACGCCGGAACCAATCGACGACGTCGCCCCTGTGGCGGCGCGATTCCCGAAAGATTTCCCGGCGCTCGAGCCGGTCTTGGCCGCGTTCGTCCGCGGTTCCGCATCGATCGTCTTCCACGAGGTGGCGCCCTCCGATGACGGGCTCCTCGGCCGCGTCCGAGCCCGTCTGGGGCTGATCATGCCCCGCCTCTCCGATGACGCCCTGGACGCCCTCACCTGGCGCTGGCCCTTCGTAGTACCGCAGACCTCTCCGTTCTAGACCGCTCAGAAGACACCATGACCCTCGACACCGCCCTCACCGCCTACATCTGGGCCGACGGCTCCGCCGTCCCCGGCCGGCATCCCGAATCCGTCCCCGACCGAGCCCTCCGCGACCGTGTCGAGGGCCTGATCGAGCGAATGGATGCCGTGACCCCCGGCGCCGACGCCACGGATCTCGCCGCGTGGGCCGACCGCACCGTCCGCGCGATAGCGAGCCAGTACGGCGACGTCGGCGAGGCCGGCATCCGGGCCCTTTCGGCCCTGCTCAGCTGGACCTGGCGCTGATCAGACCTGGCCGCGCGGGCACGGCTGCCACGTCGCGCGCCGACGCCGCGGGGCCATGGAGGTGGGCCACCACGACGCGAGCCGCGACAGCAGCGACGAGAAGGCGGTGGGCTGAGTGCGTGCGGGGAGCATGACTCCAGCCTCGCGACCGGGCCTGCCCCGCGCATCATCGCAAAGGACGAAACGCCTCCCCCTCGGGGATGATCCCTATTGCGCGAGCAGCGTCGGATCCAGCGCCTCCGCGGCCGCCTTCGCCGCCATCGGCAGCGCCTCGAGCACACGTTCGAGAGCGACCTCGTCGTGCGCCGCGGTGAGGAACCAGGCCTCGAACACGCTCGGGGGCAGCGAGACGCCGGCATCCAGCATCGCGTGGAAGAACGGGGCGTACCGGTACGACTGCTGCGTCAGGGCGGTGGCGTAGTCGCGGGGCACCTCGGGCAGGAACGCGACGCCGAAGAGCGACCCCGCGCGCGGGACGGCGTGCACGACGCCTTCGGCGGTCAGCGCGGCGTCCAACGCCTCCGACACCTGAGCGGCCGCGGCGTCGACCGCCGCATAGACCTCGGGCGTCGCGAGGCGGAGCGTCGCCAGGCCTGCAGCCACCGACAGCGGGTTCCCCGACAGCGTTCCCGCCTGGTACACCGGGCCCAGCGGCGCCAGATGGTCCATGATCTCGGCGCGACCGGCGAGAGCGGCCAGAGGCATGCCGCCGCCGATGACCTTGCCGTACGTGAGGATGTCGGGCAGATAGCGCTCGCCCTGCGACGCCTGCAGGCCCCAGAATCCGGCGGGGTGCACGCGGAAACCGGTGAGCACCTCGTCCATGATCAACAGGGCGCCGTGGCTGTGCGCGATGTCGGCGAGCGCGGCGTTGAAGCCGGGGAGCGGCGGAACGACTCCCATGTTGGCCGAGGCGGCCTCGACGATGATCGCGGCGATGTTCTCGCCGTGCACCTCGAACACCTCGCGCACCGCGTCGAGATCGTTGTACGGCAGCACGAGCGTTTGCGCGGCGATCGGAGCGGGAACACCCGCGGATCCGGGCAGCGCGAGCGTGGCGACGCCCGAGCCCGCCGCAGCCAACAGCCCGTCGGAGTGCCCGTGGTAGTGCCCGGCGAACTTGATCAGCAGATCGCGACCGGTGACACCGCGCGCCAGGCGGATGGCGGTCATCGTCGCCTCAGTGCCGGTCGAGACCAGGCGCACCTTCTCGATCGGCTTCAGGTCGCCGACCTGCACGCGCTGTGCGACGAGATCGGCGAGCTCGACCTCGGCCCCCGTCGGGGCGCCGAAGGACAGACCACGGGATGCCGCGGACTGCACCGCCCCGACCACCTCGGGGTGCGCGTGACCGAGGAGTGCCGGGCCCCACGACGCGACGAGGTCGACGTACTCGCGACCCGCGGCATCCGTGATCCGAGAGCCGGAGGCCGACTGCACGAACCGCGGCGTGCCACCCACGGAGCCGTACGCGCGAACGGGCGAGTTCACGCCCCCCGGGATGACGTCCTTCGCGCGGGCGAACCACTGGTCGTTGAGATCGGTCATGGCATCCATTCTTCCGGGCAGCACGGGGAAAGGGGTCGGATCCGGGCGCTTCACGGCCACCCGACGACCCCGCAAGACAGGGCTCAGAGCTCGGCGCGCAGCCAGCGGGCGGCCTCGACCGCCCAGTACGTCAGGATCGCGTCGGCACCGGCGCGGCGGATGCCGAGCAGGCTCTCCATGATCGCGCCCCGGCGATCGATCCAGCCGTGGGCGGCGGCGGCCTCGACCATCGCGTACTCGCCCGACACCTGGTACGCCCACACGGGGACGTCGACCGAGGCCTTCACGTCGGCGAGCACGTCAAGGTACGGCAGGGCCGGCTTGACCATGACGACGTCGGCGCCCTCTTCGACATCGAGCAGCGCTTCGCGCACGCCCTCGCGGCCGTTGCCGGGGTCGAGCTGGTACGAGCGGCGGTCGCCCTTCAGCTGCGAGTCGACGGCCTCGCGGAAGGGGCCGTAGAACGCGCCCGCGTACTTCGCCGAGTAGGCCAGGATCAGCGTGTCGGTGAAGCCCTCGGCATCCAGCGCCTCGCGCACCGCACCGACCTGGCCGTCCATCATTCCCGACAGGCCCAGCATGGCCGAGCCCGCGCGCGCCTGCGCGAGACCCATCGCCGTGTAGCGCTCGAGAGTGGCGTCGTTGTCGACGGCGCCGTCATCGCGCAGCACGCCGCAGTGGCCGTGATCGGTGAACTCGTCGAGACACAGGTCGGTCTGCACGACCACCGCGTCGCCGACCTCGGCCACCACGGCCTCGGTGGCGAGGTTCAGGATGCCGTTCGGGTCGTCGGCCCCGGAGCCCACGGCGTCGCGCGTCTCGGGCACGCCGAAGAGCATGACCCCGCCGATGCGCTGCTCGGCCGCCTCGGCGACCGCACGGCGGAGCGAGTCCATCGAGTGCTGCACGATGCCCGGCATCGAACCGATCGGGCTCGGCTCGGTGATTCCCTCGCGCACGAACATCGGCAGCACGAGCTGCGAGGGCACGAGGTGCGTTTCTCGAGCGAGACGACGGACGGCGGGGGTGCGGCGCAGACGCCGCGGGCGGTGCTCGGGAAAGCTCATGGGGTCGATTCGTCGGTGTTCAGGGGAAAGCGGGCGACGGCGTCGATGAGCGAGTCCACCGTCTGCGTCTCGGCCACGACGTCGACGCTGAGTCCGGCGCGCTTGGCGTCTTTGGCGGTGCGCGGACCGATCGCGGCGATGACGGTGGATGCCGGAACCTCGGGGAACTGCTCGACGACCTGCTCGGCGACCGAGCCACTGGTGACGAGGATCGCGTTGATGCGCCCCGACTGCACGTCGCCGGCGATCTTCTCGGTGACCGGGACCCCGACCGTGCGATAGGCGACGACACTGCGGACATCGTGCCCGGCCTCGATGAGCAGGCGCGTGAGCACGGGCTTGGCGATCTCGCTTCGGAGGGTGAGGACCTTCCGCGGCTCGGTCTCGAGCTCGATCATCTGCTCGGCCATGCCCTGGGCCGAGTTGTCGCGCTCGGGGACGAGATCGACGTGGTAGCCGACGGCCTGCATAGCGGCCGCGGTGGTCTCACCGACGACCGCGACCTTCGTCTCGGCGGGGATGACCGCCTTGTAGGCGTACAGCACGTCGACGGTGGTGGCGCTCGTGAGCGTCAGCCAGTCGAAGGCGCCGGCGGCGAGATCGGCGAGGGCCTCGTCGAGGGTCGCCTGGTCGTTCGTGGGTGCGAAGTTGATCAGCGGCGCGATGACGGGCACGGCGCCGAGCTGTCGAAGGCTCGCGGCGACGCCGTCGCCCCAGGGGCCTCCTCGGGGAACGAGGACGCGTCGACCGGCAAGCGGTTTCGGCACGCTGCCCGTCGAGGGGTTCGGCGTGTGCTGGTGGCCTTCGTTCATGTGGTCGACTCTCGTGGTACCAGGTCGGCCGCCCCGCGTTCGAGCAACCGACGCGCGGCTTCTCGGCCCGCTCGCGTCGCTTGCGCGATCGGTCCCCCGTCGTCGGCAGCATCCGCTCCATTGCCACTGCCCGTAGTGTCCCCACCATACCCCGGGTCGAGACGCACCGTCCGGTCTACGCCGATCCTTTGTGTCCCATCGAGCGCGTAGACGATCGCGCGCAGACGCAGGTCGCCCTCGGCAAGCGAGGCATGCGTGCCCACGGGGGCACTGCACCCGGCGTCGAGCGCCGAGAGGACCGTGCGCTCGGCCGTGATGGCCACGCGGGTGAGTTCGTCGTCCAACCGGGCGAGAGCGGCGTAGATATCGGGATCGATGTCGTCGCGGGTCTCGACGGCGAGCGAGCCCTGCCCCGGAGCGGTCGGCCACTCCGACAGACCGAGCTCTTCGGCGAGAAGGCCACCGAGGTCGCCGCCGAGCCGCGAGATGCCCGCGGCCGCGAGGATCACGGCATCCAGCTCTCCATCGCGCACCCGTGCGAGACGCGAGTCGACGTTGCCGCGGATGTCGTGGATGTCGACTCCCGGGTTGTGGCGCAGCGCCTGGGCGACACGACGGGGCGAGCCGGTGCCCACACGCGCACCGGCGGCGAGAGCGCCCAGCGGGGTGCCGTCGCGGGTGACGACCACGTCGCGCGCATCTGCCCGCGCGGGCGTCGCCGCGATGACCAGACCGTCGGGCTGCTGGGTCGGCAGGTCTTTGAGCGAGTGCACGAGGAAGTCGCAGCGATCCGCGGCGAGCGCCTCCCGCAGACCGTTCGCGAACACCCCGCGTCCGCCCAGCTGCGACAGCGAGGCGCGGTTGACGTCGCCCTCCGAGACGATCGGCACCAGCTCGACGGGACGACCGGATACCGCTGAGACGGCATCGGCGACCATCTGCGACTGGGTCATCGCCAGGTTGCTGCGGCGAGTGCCGAGACGCAGGGGCGCGGTCACTGAAGGATCTCGGGGATCTCGTCGAGAGTGACCAGCCGACCGGTGTAGAACGGCACCTCCTCGCGCACGTGGCGACGGGCCTCTGTGTACCGCAGGTCACGCATCATGTCGACGAGGTCGGTGAGGACGTCCGCTTCCATGGGGAGGAGCCACTCGTAGTCGCCGAGGGCGAACGACGCCACCGTGTTGGCGATGACGCCCTTGTACGCCGAGCCCTTCTTGCCGTGCTCGATGAGCATCTCGCGGCGCTCGGCCTCGGGCAGGAGGTACCACTCGTAGCTGCGCACGAAGGGGTACAGGCACAGCCACTGCTGCGCCTCGATACCGCGGAGGAAGCCGGGCACGTGCGAGCGGTTGAACTCCGCGTCGCGGTGCACGCCCATCGCGTTCCAGGTGGGGAGGAGGTTCTTGAGCAGGTCGGTGCGGCGGAGGCGCCGCAGGTCGCGCTGAAGGGCCTGCGGGTCTTCGCCGTACAACCAGACCATGAGGTCGGCGTCGGCGCGCAGGCCGCTCACGTCGTAGAAACCGCGCACGGTGACGCCGTCGGCCTCGATGAGCGAGACGAGATCGGCCAGTTCGGTCGCGTCGGTGGCGGTGACCGCGTTTTCGGGATCGCGGCGGAAAACCGCCCACAACGTGTACACAGAGGAGGAGCTGTCGTCGGACATACTCCCAGTCTCGTCCGGTCGGGGCGGCGGTCCAAACCGGTTGACTCGCCGACGAACCACCGCCACGTGCGCAAGCCGCTTCCCCGTTGGTACTGTGCGACGACGGCGTCGGGGTACGCCCTTCGAGAGGCCTGCCGATGTGGTTGTACGACCTCCCCATGTATCTGGGGCTGCCGCTGTTCATCGTCCTGGTCGTGGGAGGTTCGTGCGCGATCCTGCTGGCCCTGCGGAGGTGGGTACGACGGGCAGCACCGCGCGGTGAGGAGTGGGACCGCGTGCTCAGCTACGCGGTAGGCGTCTACGGCGTCTTCTACGGCGTGACCCTCGCGCTCATCGCCACGGCGGCCTACGGCAACTTCACCGAGGTCGACGGCGTCGTGCTCGAGGAGTCGTCGTCGCTCGCCTCGCTGTACCGCACCGCGGCGCTGCTCCCCGACCCGCAAGGCGACGAACTGCAGGCCCAGATCACCCAGTACGCCCGCAACGTCATCGACCTGGACTGGCCCCGACAGCGGCGTCTGGAGATTCCCGCCGAGACGGATGCCAATGTCTCGGCCATGCAGCGGGCGATCGGCGCCGTGCAGCCGACGACGGCCGCCGAGACCCTCTATGTGCAGCAGTCCCTCGATCAGTTCCAGCTGCTGGTGGAGAACCGCCGCGACCGCATCGCGCTCACCCACCTCGCGCTACCGAGTGTGCTGTGGATCGTGCTCGGCGTAGGTGCGGTGCTCAACGCGATCCTCCTCGGCCTGATCGAGGTGCGAAACCTCCGGGTGCACCTGTTGATGTCCAGCATGCTCGCGCTGTTCGTGGCCCTGTTGCTGTACGCGATCGCCGGATTCGACCACGCCTACGCGGGCCCGATCGCCGTGACACCCGAGTACTTCGAAGACCTGCTGCGGGGGCTCTTCGTCAACGAGCCGTAGGCGGGATGGCGGGATCCCGGCCTCGGGCCGGGCGGCAGGGTTTCGGCATCCGGTCCCGAACCGTCCCGCGGAGATCACGGCAGACTCACCGCCACACGGCCGCACAACCCGGCGCGCCGCAGACGAACTCCGCACGACGGGCCGGCACGGGCGCCCGGGAACGACGAAGCGGCCCGCCCTCCCGGAGGAAGACGGGCCGCTTCGCGCGATCTCAGCGCGTGTAGGCGCGAACGATGCCCCAGACGGCCAGGCCGACGAGCGAGGCGACGCCCGCGACGACGGCAGCAGCAGCACCGGGGTTCTGCTGGGCCTTTCGGCGAACCTCCTGCACCTTGCGCTCGACGGCCTCGCTCGCGCGACGCGGGGCGTTGGCCTTGACCTCGATGGCCGCGAGAGCGGCTTTGAGCCTCGGCGCGGGCCGACTGCACCGGGTCGGTGATGCCGAGGGGCACCGCGGTACGCGGAACGGGGACGGGACGATCAATACTCATCGCGGGCCTCCTTCACGATTCGGACGTCTTCGGCGATGGCCTTGCCGGGGTTCTCGCGCTTCGAGAGCTTCTTGAAGCGCAGGTAGCCCAGAAGGGCGAGGATCGCGGTGACGACGATCATCACGCCGAAGACGACGAGCGCCGACAGCCAGACGGGCCACCACGACGACAGCCCCGCGATCACGAACGCGAAGAAGACCGGAACGGCCCAGAAGACGACGATCAGAGCGCCGACGAACCATCCGGCGCCGATCCCGGCGTCTTTCGCCGTGCGCTGCGCCCACGCCTTCGCGCCGTTGATCTCGGCGACGACGAGGTTGCGCACCAACTCGGGAATGTCGCCGATGAGGGTGAACAGACTGTCGTCGGAACGATCGCGGAATCCGCGCGGAGTGGTCATGCGTCAGCTCCCGGACGAGGTGGAGCCGCTCTTGGCCGCCTGCGCGCGCGTGGTGGCCGCCTTCTCCGCCTGCTTGGCGTCGTCGACGGAATCCTCGACGACATCGGCCACCTCGTGGGCCGACTGCTTCGCGGCGCGTCCCGCGCGCTCGGCGCGCTCCTGCACGGTGCCGGAACCGGACGCCGCGCCGGTGACCGACTTCGCGCCCTTCCACACCACGCCGGGGACGGACTTGAGAGCGGAGACGCCGAACGCCTTCACCTTCTCGACCTGTCCTTGGACGACGGGCTGGTCCCAGACCTTGCCGGCCTGAGTCTTGATCTGCTCGTACCGGTCGCGGCCTGCGCGTGCACCGAGCACGTAGCCCGCCACGAGTCCGACGACGAGTGCTGCTTTGCCCCTCATGGGGTCTCCTCACGCTCGATCCAGTGCTGGTCGAATCTCACAGTAGTCACGTATGCCGCGATCGGCATCCACCCTTGACAGGCGGCGCGGCATGGTCGAGTGGCGATCGCGGTCAGGTGGACCAGAGGGCGTCGCTGCGGACGCGGTCGGCCTCGTCGCGGGCATCGGGGATGACCTGGGCGAGACCCGTGCCCGAGATCCACGCACCGGTGGCCCCCAGTCCGGGCACCGCGCGCACGGCGCCCCGCGCCGCAGCGGTCTCGGCCGCCCGTCCGATGGTCGCGGCGGGCTGCGACTGCACGTAGCGCACCCGATGGGCATCGCGCAGAGCGGATGCCGACAACTCGACGCCGAGCATCGCCGAGGCCTCCGAGAGGGCCAGGGCTGCGGCCGCTTCGTCGTCGAGGGCCGCGGTCGCGGGCTCTTCGCCCTGTGCTCCGAACGAGACGCGCACGACGTGGATGCCGGGCTCAGCGGCATCCCGAACCCAATCCCACTTCGCCGTGGAGTGCGTGAGCGCTTTGGCGACGTGGCTTCCGGGAACGGTGAGGACGCCCGTTCCGCGCGGTGCCCGGTCGAGCGCGGGGGCATGGACGACCAGGGTCACCACCTCGACGACGGGGGCGACCGGGTCGCCCACCTCGAGGCCCGGAACGACGGGCGCCAGCAGTTCGCGCGCGGGCCCCTCGGGAAGGGCGACGATCACGGCCCGGGCCGCCAGCGGCTCGTCGTCGGCGGAGGTCGCGATCGTCCAGCCGTCGTCGGTCTTGGTCAGCGCACGGGCTGAGACCCCGGTGCGCAGCTCGACGCCGTTCTCGCGCAGGCCCGCGACGAGGGCGTCGACCAGGCGGGACATGCCTCCCGCGATTCCCTCGACCGCGCCACCCGGGGCGGCGGGTTTCGCGGCACCGCCCGACATGATGGGGACGTCGGATGCCGGCTGATCGGCGGACCGCGCGGCGGCACGGCTCGCACGCAGGTCGGCGACCGCGCCCGTGAGCGACCCGGTCCGCGTCAGTGCCGCGTTCAGTCCCGGGGCCGCCAGGTCGATGTCGATGTCGTCGGGGCGGGCCGAATAGACCCCGCTCGTGACCGGAGCGACCAGGCGTTCGAGCACCCGCGCACCCAGCCGCGACCGCACGAGCTTTCCGAGGCTGTGCGCGTGACCGATCGTCAGCGGGGGACGGAGCCGATCGAGGTACGCGCGCCACGAACCCGACCAGCCGATGACGCGTCGCACGTCGGGGGCGAAGGGATTGTCCGGGATGCCGAGCACCCCGCCCTTCGGCAGCGGCGCCGCCCCGACTCCCGGGACACCCGCGACCCACGCGCCCGCCGGGTTGGGCGAGACGATGTCGTCTGACAGACCGAGTTCGTCGAGGAGCTTTCGCACGATGCCGCCGCGCGTCGCGAAGCTCTCGGCGCCGACGTCGAGCGTCATCCCGCCGACCTCGGCGCTGCGGAGGACTCCGCCGAACACCTCGGACGCCTCGAGCACCGTGACCTGCAGGCCGACCTTCGCGCACTCGCGCGCCGCGACCAGACCCGAGATGCCGCCGCCGACGACGACGACCCGCGTCTCGTGAGCGTGGCGGACGAGCCGGTCGAGGGGCTCGCTCACGCGTCTTCTCCGTGGGCGCGGGCGACGATGCGGGTCAGCACCTCGGGGTCGGTGTCGGGCGGCACGCCGTGACCGAGGTTGAGGATGTGCGCGCGCGCCGCGCGACCACGGGCGAGCACGTCGTCGACATGGGCGGCGAGCACCGGCCACGGAGCCCCCAGCAACGCCGGGTCGAGATTGCCCTGCAGCGTGACGTCGGGACCCACGATGGCTGCCGCCTCATCGAGCGGCATCCGCCAGTCGACACCCACCGCGTCGGCGAGACCGCCGAGGCGCATGTCGTCGAGGAAGGCGCCGGTGCCGACGCCGAAGTGGATTCGGGGCACCTCGATGCCCTCGAGGGCGGCGTGCGAGTGCGGAGCGATGAACTCGCGGAACGTCGCGGGTGACAGCGACCCCGCCCACGAGTCGAAGAGCTGCACGGCCTGCGCTCCGCCCGCGATCTGCGCATCGAGGAAGGCGCGCGAGACCTTCGAGAGCCAGCCGGCCAGGCGGTGCCACGACGCGGGATCGGCGTGCATCATGCCGCGGGCGCGCAGGTGCTCCTTGCTCGGCCCACCCTCGACGAGGTAGGCGGCGAGGGTGAAGGGGGCACCGGCGAACCCGATGAGGGGAACCGCCTCGTCGAGCTCGGCGGTGACGCGCCGGGCCGCCTCGCGCACCGGCTCGGCCGCGGCGGCGACGTCGTCGGGGTCGATCGCGGTGATCCGCGCCACGTCGTCCGCGGTGCGCACGGGGTCGGCGAACACCGGACCGCGACCCGGCTCGATCACGACATCGACGCCGGCCAGACGCAGCGGCACCACGATGTCGCTGAAGAAGATGGCCGCATCCACCTTGTGGCGACGGATGGGCTGGAGGGTGATCTCCGCCGCGAGGTCGGGAGTCAGACACGCGTCGAGCATGCGGGTGCCCACACGAAGCTCGCGGTACTCGGGCAGCGAGCGCCCCGCCTGACGCATGAACCACACCGGCTGCCGCTCGGGACGATCGCCACGGAGGGCACGGAGCAGGGGCGCGTCGAGGGAGGCCATGGCATCCATCCTTCCACCCGCGCCTGGGGAAGACGGGGGATGCCTTGACGTCGAGAGGCCGCCCGGAATACCCCGGGGAGCGCGAGCGTAGAATATGGATGTGCTGCTGTGCGTCAGCGCGAGTCACAAGACCGCGTCCTTCGATCTCCTCGAGCGGCTCAGCGTACCCGCGACACCCGTCGCCCCCCTGATCGCCGAGCACGACGAGTGCGTCCAGGGCGCCGTCGTCGTCGCGACCTGCAACCGCTTCGAGGCGTACGTCGACATGGACGAGCCCGTCACCGCCGCGGTCGCCCTCGGCATCGAGGCCACCCTCGCGGCGATCGAGTCCGCGACCGGCGTTCCGGCCAGCGAGCTCGAGGGCTCCTACACCGTCCTCGGTGGCAGCGATGTGGCCGAGCATCTGTTCTCGGTGGCATCCGGGCTCGAATCCGTCGTCGTCGGCGAGGGCGAGATCGCCGGTCAGGTGCGACGCGCTCTCAACGAATCGCGTCAGCTCGGCACCACCTCCGCCGAACTCGAGCGCCTGTTCCAGCGCGCGTCCGAAGCCCAGCGCGGTGTGAAGAACTCCACCGCGATCGGCCGCGCCGGACGCTCCCTGGTACGCCTGGGCCTCGAACTCGCCGACAGTCGCATCGCCGACTGGTCGACCCAGCGGGTGCTGCTCGTCGGCACCGGCGCCTACGCCGCCGCCACCGTGGCAGCCTTGCGCGACCAGGGCGCCGAAGACATCTCGGTCTACTCACCGTCGGGCCGGGCCGCGAAATTCTCGGTCAAGCACGGTCTGCGGGCCGTCTCGGCGGAGACCTTCCCGAGCGCCGTCGCCCACGCCGATCTCGTGATCACCTGCACCACGAGCGAGAACCACGTGCTCAGCGCCGCGACCTTCGCCGCGGGTCGGGGCGCGTACGAGACCGCCGTCGACGGCGCCGCGGGCGTGTGCCCCGTCGATCACACGGCGCGCCGCCTCATCATCGACCTCGGCCTCCCCCGCAACGTCGACCCCGATGTCGCCACCGTCCCGGGCGTCGACCTGCTCGACCTCGAGACGATCCGCCTGCACGCCCCACTCGAAGAGCTTCAGGCGACCGACGCGGCACGCGATCTCGTGCGCGACGCGGCCCGCCGCTTCGCCTCGGTCGGCGAGCGCAAGAACATCACCCCCGCCGTCGTGGCCCTGCGCGCGCACGTCTTCGGCGTGCTCGACGCCGAGGTCGCCCGCGTGCGCGCCCGCGGCGACGAGGGCGGTCAGACCGAGCAGGCGCTTCGTCACCTCGTCGGCGTGCTGCTGCACACCCCGACCACCCGGGCGCACGAACTCGCTGAGACCGGCCGCGCCGACGAGTACATCGACGCTCTTTCGGCGCTGTTCGGCATCGAGGTCGCCGACCCCGCGGCCGCCGAGCGTCGCGGTATCGCCGACGCGGGCTGAGCGCCCTCCCACCCTCATCGCGCCGCGGCCCTCGGTGTGGGGAGCGGGTCTCCGCGCCGGCGGCGGAGGAGCCGGATACCTCGTCGAAACGCGCGCGTCGGGCAGGATGGATGCCGTGAGCACACCGGCATCCGAGGTCTACGTCGTCGCGGGAGAACGTCGGCGCGGGAATGCTCCGCGGTGGGCGGCGACGCTCGTGTTGGGGCTGCTGCAGATTGAGGAAGACGCGCCGTCCGTGTCGGAGACGGTGATCCGCCGGGTCGACAGGTCGCTCGTGAAACGACTGAAGCCGGGCAGCGTCTCGCACTTCGAGAAACAGATCTCCGAGGTCACCGCCGACCTCGCTTCGATGGATGCCGTGCCCTTCGCGCGGAAATGGATCGCCGAGCCCGACGCAGCCGCGGCGGGCGACGAAACGGCATCCGGCTGACGTAGCGGTGGCGACCTGACGCCGACTCGGGAGCGAGATGCGCTCTCGCCCGCCCGCGTCGAGACGCGCGAGAATGAGCACATGAGCCTGCGCATCACCGACGACCCCGCCGCCGACGAACTGCTGTCGAGCAACCCGCTCGCTCTGCTGATCGGCATGCTGCTCGACCAGCAGGTCGCGATGGAGACCGCGTTCGCCGGACCGCTGAAGATCCAGGAGCGCACCGGGGCGATGGATGCCGGCGCGATCGCGCACCAGGACCCCGACGACTTCGCCGCCGCGTTCTCGCAGTCGCCCGCGGTGCACCGCTACCCCGGGTCGATGGCGGGGCGCGTGCAGGCGCTGTGCGCGGCGATCGAGCAGGACTGGGGCGGCAAGGCCGAGAATCTCTGGACGCGCGACGACCCTGACGGCAGAACCGTCCTGAAGCGTCTGAAGGCGCTGCCCGGCTTCGGCGAGCAGAAGGCGAAGATCTTCCTCGCCCTGCTCGGCAAGCAGCGCGGTTTCGACGGCGCCGGATGGCGCGAAGCGTCGGCACCCTACGGCGAGGAGGGGTCGTTCCGGTCGGTCGCCGACATCGTGAGCCCGGAGTCGCTCACCAAGGTGCGCGAGACCAAGCGGGCCGCGAAAGCGGCCGCGAAGGACGCGACGACGAAGTAGGCGCTGCCTCCTTCACCGGAGAGACCTGATCGCGAGGGCGACCGCCCTCACCTCACGGATGCGGCGCTCGTACGTGGCCGCGATCACGATGAGGAGCACACCGGCGATGCCGAGCCACAGCCACCACAGGCCGGAGGCACTCTCGTAGAGCGACGTGATCCACGGCCAGAGCTGGGCGACGGCGTGGACGATCAGCACGATGCCGCCGAGCAGAACCGGGGCCTGCCACCGGAACCGGGCACCGACCAGCAGCGTCGCCAGAGCGATGACGCCGAGAGCGAGGACGCGCCACAGCGCGTTGCCGCTCGAGAAGTCGAACAGCAGCGAGGGGACGAGCAGCAGCGCCAGACCGATACCGAGTGCCGGCCACGTCCGCAACGCTGGACGCTGACGGAGAGTCCGGATGCCGTGGACCAGGAGCGCCGCAGCGAGCGGCGCCGTGGCCGCCTCCACGGGATCGGCACTGCCGAGAACGATCGCCAGGAGCGCGAGGACGGCCGACAGGCCGATCGCGGCCCACCGCACGGCCGCATCCCGCCACCACAGACCGACGGCGAGGACGGCGACGAGCGTCACGACCAGACGCAGGGGGCCCTCGCCCGTGGCCGAGAGACGGGTGGCGGTGAGAGCCACCGCGACAGCGGGCGCGGCGATCGCGAGAGCCTGGGACAGCCCGGGCAGGACGTCTGTGCGCCGACGGCGGAGGAGGACGGCCGTGACCACCAGAGGAACGGTCGCGGCGACGAGCCAGAGGTCGAACAGCGCGGTCGCGAGCTCGTGCAGGCCGCGCAGCGACGCGGCCACGATCAGCCCGAGGGAGGCGACGGCGATCAGCGGGGTCGCCAGCGGGGCGAGCGCGCCGCGAAGCAGAACAGCCCCGACCACCAGCACGGCGATCGCCGCCAGCGTCACGCCGATCGCGCGCACCAGCGACGCGTCGGCGAGCGCCGCTGAGGGCAGGAGCCCGACCGCCGCACCGCCGACGGCGAACAGCACCGAGGCCGGGGCGACAGGGCGGCGACGGTCGAAGAGAGCGGCAGCGATCCACACGAGCGCGAGAGGAACGGTCGCCCACTCGATCGGGCGGATATCCGCCCCCACGCCGATGAGGGCGACGAGGCCCGCTCCGGAGTGCGCGGTGATCGCGAGCGGCATTCCCCCGAGCCGGTGGCGCACGCGCAGGGCGGCGACGCCGACGGCACCGAGCAGCACGACCGCGATCATCATGCGCCCGATCGGGCCGCCGTCGACGGCGACCAGCACAGCCGATCCGAGCGCGAGGAGTGCGGCGGCCCCGACCAGAGCGCTGCGCGCGGACGACCCCGCCCACGGGGCCGGGCGTCGCGCGACGCCCGCGGCGGCTGCGCCGATCGCCGCCACCGACACCACGACCACGAGATCCGCGATGCCGATGCCGCCCCGGTCGACGGGGCGTACGAGCTGCGCGACCGTGAGCAGCACGAGCGCGAGCGCCCCGGCGGCGGCGACCGCGACGGGGAGTTCGTCGGGGGTCCGCGGCGGACGTACCCAGGCCCCGACCACCAGGACCGCGGCCGAGAGGACCGCAACCGCCAGCACGTGGACGAGATCTCCCGGGGCCGAGAGGGCGCTGGGAGCGAGCGCGACGGTGGTTCCCGCGGCGGCGATCACCGCGGGCGTGACCGCGGAACGATCCCCTCCCAGCCGCCGAGCGCGCTCGTGACCGGCCGCGATGCCGAGCAGCGCGATGCCGACCGGCACGGTGAAGAGCTCGACGGTCTCGGTCTGCTGCCAGAACAGTCGCGTCCACAGCGCGAGGGTGCCCAGCACGAGCGCGAGCCAGATGAGGTGCCGGCGCGGACCGCGAGAGCGGAAGAGACCGTCGCCGTCGGTCGCCCACAGCACAGCGGTCACCGCCGCGAGCAGGAGCGGAAGCCACCGGACTCCCTGCGAGGGGACGACGACGATCGACAGGGCGGCCACGAGCGCGGCCCCCGCGTCGAGGCAGGCACGGGTGGACGTGTCCGCGCGGAGGAGGCGCAGGGCTGCCGCGGCGCTGACGAGGGCGATCGCCGCATAGACGATCGCCGGCACCAGCGGCAGCGGCTCGATCAGCCGGAGCGCAGAACCGGCCGCGCCCGCGACGAGCAGGGGCGTCATGACCGCCGCGAAGGGTCGCGCGACGCGCCACGGCCGGTACGGCGTCGTGAGGACAGCCGCCGACGCGACCGCGGCGACCAGCGCGCACACGAGCATCCAGCCGTCGGCCGCGGTGCCCGTGCGGAACCACAGCGCGGGGGCGGCGACCACCACGATCGCTGACAGGGCGGCGACGACGCCGGCGCTGCGTTGCGCGACGTCGAGACCCCGCCGTCGCCAGAGCGGGGCGACGACGGCCACGAGACACAGGGATGCCATCGCGAGAGGAACCGTGGTCGGCGTGGCGCCGGCGATGACGAGGTCGGCTCCGGCGCGCAGCGCCCCGGGAACGAGGATGGCGCTCCCCGACAGGAACAGGACGACCCCGACCGTGGACGGCACCCGGATACCGGGATGCGCGCCGGCGACCGCGGCGAGCACGGCGGCGACCACGACGCTGGACAGCCCCCACGCGAGCGGAGAGGAGAACGACGACAACCACCCCGCGCCGAGGGCGAGGAAACCCCCGACCGCGGCGAGGGAGATGTCGCCGCGACGGCGGCGGAGGACGATGACGGCGACCACGGCGAGCGCCAGGTACCAGGCGACCACGAGGATCACGACACGCAGCTGAGGTCCCGCGAGCAGGGCGACGGCCGCCCCGGCGATCAGCGCGGGAGCGCGGCGCTGCGCCCACGATCCCGACAGACGCCAGACCGCGACCGCGAGCAGGACGATCGCCGCGAGTGCGATCACGGCCGCCGTGCTGACGGCATCCGGGGCATCGAGGTCGAGGGCGGATCGCCCGAAGACGACGATCGACCGACCCACCACGGCTCCGACAGCATTCATCGCGGCGACCAGCGGCAGGATCGCGGCAACGGCGGCGGCGATCGCCGCGGCCAGAGAAGCGACGACGACGGTCGTCCGCCCGAGGCCCGGAGCGGCGCGACGCGCGGCGGCGTCGAGCCCCAGCGCGACGGCCGAGGCGACGAGCACCGGGACGGTGACCGACAGGGTCGCGTCGGCCGCACGGACGACCGTGCCCGCGATCTCCACCCCGAGGACGACGACCGCGGCCACCGCGGCCGTCGGCGCCAGGCTCGCGGCACCTCGGCGCGCGAACGACCGGGCGTGGAGGGCGAGACCGAGGGCGAGCACCGCACCGAGGACCGCGGGGGTCGCTGTGCTGCGCGGGTCGACGATCAGGGCGGAGGTCATCGCGACGACCGCACCGACGGCGGCGAGACCCCGGACGACCCCGATCTCGATCGTCAACGCCGGGCGAGGAGCCCGAGCGAGGAGCGGCGCGAACGGTGCCGCGAGGGCCAGAAGCAGCAGCACCAGCCCCCACGCGTACCACCCGAGGGCCGCATCGCGCGTGAAGAGACCGGCGACCAGCATCGCGGGCCCGACCGCGAGGGCCGCGACGGCGACCGAGAGCGGAGCGCGCAGGCGCGACAGACGCGACCAGCCCACGAACGCGGCACCCGCGACCACCGTCGTCGCGCCCCAGTACACGCTCGGTTCGAGGCTCGCCGCCCCGCCCAGGTCATTGGCGCGGACGGCCCAGACATCGAGAGCCACGAAAGCGATCCCGAGCAGCGCGATGCCCTCGGAGGTGGCGCCGAGACCGCGTCGGCGCAGGAACGACGCGGTGGCGATGATCGCGGCCGTGACGAGTCCGATGATGACGGAGCGCAGGACGAGGCCGCCGCTGATCCACGCGACGGTGAGGAAGAAGGCCGCGGCCACGGCGAGGAGGACCACGCCGACCGACAGGAGGAAGACCTGGACGCTCGAACGCCGGGGCGCGGACGGCCCCGCGGGGACGGGTGAGGACGGCTCCACGGGGGGAACACCGTCGGACGGAGGCACGGCCGGGGAGCCTGGTCCCGGCTGGGCCAGCGGCCCCGGGGGGATCACCGGCCCCGACGGTGGCGCGAACACCACGTCGGCGGCTGCGACCGGAGCCGATGCCGTCGTCGAGAGCGGTGCGGGCGCAGCCGCGATCGAGTCGCCCGGGGGCGCCGCCACCGGGAATGGCAGCACCGGGTGGAGCTCGGGCGCCGGGGGAGCCGGCATCCGCTCGTCTTCTGCGCGGGCTGCCGCAGCCGCGGCCTCCGCATCACGGTGCACCCGCATGAGGACGTCGGCGCGCTCGTCGACGAGCGCGACGATCCGCTGGGACAGTTCGAGCACACGCGCCGTGCGCGCATCGGTCAGGTCGAGACCGCAGGAGGCACACGGGGATGCGGCGATCGGCGTGAAGCACGACGGGCAGCGCGAGGTGTCGACGAGTGCGCCCGGCCCCGGCGGCCACGCGAACCCGGAGAGTTGTGCCCCAGCGTCGACTTCCGTCATCGTGCCCCCTCGGCGTCGGTCGTCGCCCCAGGCTAGCGAAGTGCGAGGGCGGCGCCGAGGTTGTCCACCGCGTCCTTCCTCCCCAACCGGGGCGGCGAGCTCAGTGGCGCGGCGCGGAGCCCCCTGTCGTCTCTTCGAAGACCGTCTCTCCTGCCCGCACGGTCCGCACGACGCGCGCGCTCAGCAGCGTGGCCGCGCCCTCGGCGAAGGGGTCGGCGTCGAGGACGGCGAAGTCCGCCGCGAAACCGGGGGCCAGCCGGCCGCGCCAGTCACCGTCGCCCACCGAGGCCGCCGTGTCGCGCGTGGCGTGGGCGATGCTGTCGGCCAGCGGCAGGGCGAACTGGGGATGCACCGCCGGAACCGACGTGTCCAGCGCCGAGGCCCGGGTCGTCGCGACGTACATGTTCGCGAGAGCGTCGTACGGGGCGGTCGGGGCGTCGGTCGAGAAAGCCAGCAGCGTCCCCGCCTGCTCGTACTCCGGCCACGCGAAGGCTCGGTCGGCGCGCTCGTCGCCCAGCATGGCGGCCCAGTTCGGGTATATCGCCGGGTCGGCGTGCACGGGCTGCATGGATGCCGTGACCCCGAGGCGTGCCATCCGCTCGGCGGTTCCGGGAGCGGCGTACTCGAGGTGCTCGATGCGGTGGCGCCGGGGCAGCTCGCCGTTGGCGGCGTAGGCGCGCTCGAGCGCGGTGAGGGCGTCGTCGCTCGCGGCGTCGCCGATCGCGTGCATGGCGATCTGCAGGCCCGCGGCGTCGGCGGCGCCCACGACCGGCGCGAGGTCGATGAGGGGCCAGATGGGTGCGGCGTTCGATCCGTCGGCGTAGGGCGCGCCCATCGCCGCCGTGCACGCGTCGATCGTGCCGTCGAGGATGAGCTTGATACCCACCACCCGCACCCACGACGATCGGGTGCGCTCCACCAGCTCGATCACGCGGTCGATCTGCGCGAGGTTCTGTTCGCGATCGCCCGTGTTCTCGACGAGCCAGTGCGCGGCGAGCCGGATCGGGAGCGTGCCACCGTGCCGCTCCGCCGCCCGCTCGAAGGCGGCGAGGCCGTGCTCGTTGAACGCCATGTCCACCACGCCGACCACCCCGGCGCGCACGTATGCGTCGATGACGCGATCGACCGCCGCATCGCGCTCGGCGTCGGTCGTCGAGGAGTCGCGGCGAGCCCAGGCGTACCGGGTCGCGGCCGTCTCGAAGAGCATGCCGTTCGGCTCCCCGTCGACGTCGCGGCCGATCTCGCCCCCGAGCGGGTCGGGAGTGTCCCGAGTGATGCCGAGTTCGGCCAGAGCGGCGGAGTTCACCCAGCACGAGTGGTAGTCGTTGGCATCCAGGTACACGGGGACGTCGGAGACGACGGCGTCGATCATCGCCGCGGTCGGAGCCCCGCCGGGGACCGAGTCGAAGAGCCACCCGCGACCCCAGATCGCCGTCGCATCGGGCGCTGCGTCGCGCGCCTCGCGAAGGAGCGCCTGGATCGCATCGAGCGAACGCGCGTCGGTCAGCGGCACCTGCGCCAGGGCCGCGCCCATCATCAGCAGGTGGGTGTGGGCGTCGGTGAAGCCCGGGAGCACCACGGCCCCCTCCAGGTCGACCACCGTGTCTGCGGCGAACGCCAGCGCCTCGGATCCGAGGGCGGCGATCGTCTCGCCGTCGACGGCCATGGCATCCGTCCACTGCCGACTCGGATCGGTGTGGGCGGTGAAGATCCGCCCCCCGCGGTAGAGCGTGCGCGTCATGCTGCCTCCTTCGCGGCGCGCTCGAGCCGTCGGGAGAGCACGCCGATGATGCCGGCCGGAACGGCCAGGACGAAGCTCGCCAGGGCGAGCGTGAGGGCGAAGCCCTGGTATCCCAGGAGCCCCACCAGGGATGCGCCGATCACCGGCGTGAGCGCCGAGCCGACGAGGTAGGTCGCCAGCAACGGACCGGACCACCGACCGTCGACGTCGAGGGCCGAAGCGGTGGCGACGAAGTACATGAAGGCGACCGCGTAGATCGTGTTCCACGCGATGAAGACCACGACGAAAAGGGTCGGGTCGGACACGGAGCCTTCGACGATCTTCAGGATGCCGCCGGCCACCAGCAGCACGACGAGCGGGATGCCTCGACCCAGGCGATCGCCGACCGAAACGAGGGCGATCGTGCCGAGCAGGCCGCCGGCGGTGGCACCGCTGAGCGCGAGGCTGAGCCCCTCGGGCGTCAGACCGGCGTTGTCGGCGCCCATGACCCCGGCCATGGCCCACAGCGAATCCTCGCTCGCGGCCCACAGGGCGAAGACCACGAGGAGCACGAAGCCCGCGATCGTGACCACGCGCGAGGGCGGCGCGGCCGTGCGGAGGGTTCCGGTGGGCGGCACCTCGATGGGGACGGCTTCGCCGACCGCCGCCGCGGCGTGCACGCTGGCGGCCGGGGCCGCCGGCATCCACGAGACCGTCAGTAGGGCGATGAGGCTGAACAGTGCCATCGACCCGAAGACGTCGAGCGGGGCGAGACCGATGAGCGGGACGACGGCGAGGATGATCGTGATCAGGCCGCGATTAACGAGACCGTTCAGGCCCGCCACGCGATCGGGGTTGCGGAATGCGGCGAGCGCGGCACCCGCGGCGGCGACGGCCCCGCCCGCGCCGACACCGCCGACCAGCAGCCCGGTCACGACGAGGGCGGGGAGGAGCGCCGCAGCACCGAAACCCACGACCGCGAGGATCAGGCCGACCCGCGCGACCAGGCGGCGGCGCGGTCCCGCGCACGCGGGGGCGACGGCGAGGCCGACGAGGGCGGTGAGGAGCAGGGTGGCGGTGACGATCCAGCTCGCGGTGAGCACGTCTGCACCGATACCGGCCTGGACGGCGGCGATCATGTAAGGCGACATGTTGACGCCGAGGTAGCCCGCGATACCGACGAGGAACGTCGAGGAGGCGGTGGGGAAACGGATGGGGAGCCGGGCGGCGCCGACGGATGTCGGAGTGGTCTGAACGGGAGTGGACACGGGAACCTCTCGGGGGAGCCGGCGAGCGGCGGACACGGGATGGGCCGGGATGCGTCGTCGTCGAGCGCGTCCGGTGACCCGAGGCTAGGGACCGTGTGTTTCGGT
Organism: Microbacterium sp. SL75; assembly: GCF_026625865.1. Taxonomy (NCBI): domain Bacteria; kingdom Bacillati; phylum Actinomycetota; class Actinomycetes; order Micrococcales; family Microbacteriaceae; genus Microbacterium; species Microbacterium sp. SL75. The sequence continues at coordinate 1,044,480 of NZ_CP113067.1, forward strand.
CCGTGCTCGTTGTGTTTCCCTGACATTAAACGTTTAAGTGCGCGAACCCGCAAGACTTCGCCGCACGGTCACCCCGATCCCGCGTCCGGTAACGTCACTGCTCGTGACCCCGCGCAAGCCGACGCTCCACGACGTGGCCGCCGGCGCGGGCGTCTCGATCGCCGCCGCGTCCTTCGCACTCCGGGGGAAATCGGGGGTGTCTGCTGAGACACGCGACCGCGTGACGGCCGTCGCCCGCGACCTCGGCTATTCGGTGAACATGCCCGCGCGGAACCTCCGCACCGCCCGATCGGGAGCCGTCGGACTCCACCTCCCGGCGGGAACGACCCACCTCCCGTACTACACCGACTTCGCCTTCGGAGTCGTCGATGCCGCGGATCGCCGCGGACTGTCGGTGATCCTGCTCCCCCATCGCGACGACGCCGCGAGCGGCGCCCCGGCATCGTTCGTCGACGGATATGTCGTAGTCGACGCCTCGATCGAGGATGCCGGCATCCGAGCCCTGCTCGACTCCGGTCGTCCCGTGGTCAGCGGCGAACACGTCTTCGGCGGGATGGGACGCACGAGTGCGAGCGTCGCCATCGATCACGCCGCCGCCCTGCGACGTCTGCTCGCGCACCTGAGCGAGCGCGGGGCGCAGCGCATCGCGGCGGTCCTCCCTCCCGACGGGACCGCGTGGAGCCGGGAACTCGCCGAAACCTACGAGAGCTGGGCCCGCGAGCACGGCCTCGACGGCCTGTCACGAACCGTGTCGTTCGTGCCGACGGCGGCCGAGATCGCCACCGTGGTGACGGAGATCGTCGCCGACCCCACCGTGGACGCCGTCGTCATCGCCCCGAGCGGATCGGCTGCGACCGCCCTCGCCGCCGCCGCCCGCGCGGGGCGCAGGGTCGGCGACGACCTGCTCGTCGCTGCGTGCGTCGACGAGCCCGCCCACGCCCTGCTGTCACCGCCGGTCACCTCGATCGACCTCGCCGCGCGCGAGCTCGGTGCGGCATGCCTCGAGCTGCTCGTCGAGGTCTGGGATGCCGAGACCCTCGCCGATCCCGTCCGAGTCGCCCACCCGCGTCTCGTCGTGCGCGACAGCACGGCCGGACACGGGGGCGATCCGGGCGAGACGCTGCACCCCGCGACCTAGGGTGGACACCGTGCGGGTGCGGTTCTTCGGCGGCTTGAGCGTCGACACGGGTGAGGGAGACGCCACCGTGCCCGGCCGTGGGCAGCAGTCGCTCCTGCTGCGCCTCGCCGTCGACGCCGGCACCACGGTGGGCTACCGGGCGCTGGCGGAGGACATCTGGGGCCTCGACACCCCCGACGATCCCCGCGCCGCTCTTCAATCCCTCGTCTCGCGTCTGCGTCGGACGCTCCCCGCCGGCGCGGTCTCATCGACCCCCGGCGGCTATCGACTCGACCTGCCGCGGACAGAGATCGACATCACGCGCTTCCAGGATCTCGTCGCTCAGGCTCGTGCCACGAGCGATGCCGCACCGGCGCGGGAAGCGTTGGCCCTGTGGAACGGTGAGGTGTGGACCCCGCACGACGGATTCGACTGGCTCGTCCGCGACCTGCTCGAGGACCGATCGCACGCCGAGCGGTTGGTCGCCGCCGCGCCCGCGCCCGCGACAGGGCCGTTCCCCGCTGCCGATGTCACGCCCGCGGCCCTCACCGCCCTCGTGGGTCGCGAGGTCGAGCTCGATGCCATCCGCGAACGTCTGACGACCGATCGTCTCGTCACCCTCATCGGTCCCGGCGGCGCGGGTAAGACCACCCTCGCCGTCGAGACGGCGCGCGCGGTCGCCGACTCGATCGTCGTCGAGCTCGCCCCGGCCGCCGCGGGAGACGTATGGACGGCGATCGCGGGTGCGGTGGGTCGTCGCATCCGCCTGCCCGAATCGGCGGGCGCACCCCTGACCGCAGCCGAGCGCGTGGCCGAGGCCGTCACCGGTCGACGCGTCGTGATCGTGCTCGACAACTGCGAGCACGTCATCCACGAGGCTGCCGAGGCCACTCTCGATCTGCTGCGCATGAGCCCGGGAGTGCGCGTGCTGACCACGAGTCGCGAACCGCTGGGCATCGCCGGCGAGGCGTTCGTCGACCTCGGGCCGCTCCCCCCGGCGGACGCCGACGCGCTCTTCGCCCAGCGTGTGCGGTCGGCGCGGGGACGTGTTCCCGACGACGACGAGCGCGAGACCGCACAACGCATCGTGCGACGCCTGGACGGACTGCCGCTGGCGATCGAACTCGCCGCCGCGCGATCGCGCACCCTGACCCTCACCGAGATCGACGAGGGCCTCGACGACCGTTTCGCGCTCCTGTCGAACGGGCCGAGGCTCAGCTCGCAGCGGCACCGCACCCTACGCGCGCTGATCGACTGGAGCTGGGACACCCTCAGCGACGGCGAGCGCACCGCCCTGCAGGTCGCCGCGGTCTTCGCCGACGGGATCGGAGCGGCCGACGCTGCCCCCGTGGCTCGCGCCTTCGACAGGGATGCCGCGGATTTCGACGCCCTCGTCGACCGCTCGCTGCTCGTCCGACGCGAGGGTCGGTTCCGCATGCTCGAAACCGTGCGCGAGTACGGCCTCGAACGCCTGCGCGACGACGGGAACGAGGCGTCGTTCCGCGCGCGAGCGGCTGGAGTCCTGACCCGGCTCGCTGCACGATGGGAGCAGAACGTGCGCGGGCCAGGGCTGCGGGAAGCCCTCGCCTGGTTCGACGCGAACGACGAGAACCTGGCCGCAGCCCTGCGCACCTACGTCGACTCGAGCGACCGGAGAGAGGGCATCCCGCTGCTGCGCAGCCTGCTGTGGCCGTGGGCGGTGCGCGAACGCGGCGACGATCTGCGCCGTGCCGTCGGAGAGTTCGCCGACCCCGATGCCCCGCTCGACAGCGAGGCCCGGGTGGTGGTCGAGTCGCTCGCCCTCTTCTCCGCGTCCTTCCCCGAGCTCGGTCGATCCGCAACCGTGACCGGCGAGGCGTATGCTGCCCGCCGCACCGAGCTCGAAGCCGCGGCGGCGGCGCACCCCTCCGAGGTGACGGCACTGGTGGCCCCGCTGCTGCGGCTGGCTGCGACCGTGATCCTCGCGGGAGAGGGTGAGAACGCCCGCACGTGGCACGTCGACGTGAGCGATGACGAGCTCGCCGAGGCTCCCCCGTGGTCGCGCGCGATCCTGCACGCTCTGCGCGCGGGAGCCGCGCAGAACGCCGGCGACATGGATGCGCTGGGCGTCGAGAGCGCGAAGGCGTTGGAGATGTTCGAGATGCTCGGCGACCCGTGGGGCACGGGTTTCGCCAGCCAGCTGCGCTCGGAGTGGCTCGTGCTCGCCGATCGTCTCGACGAGGCGCTGGCGGTCATCGACCGCTCGGAAGACGCGATCCGCGGCCTCACCTCCACGCCTGATCTTCTTCAGCAGGAGGCCCAGGCGGTCGGCATCCTGCTCCGGCTCGGCCGTCTCGACCACGCCCGGCAGCGGGCGGCCGACATCGCTCGAGCGGCGACGGCGGATGGATCCGTCCGCGCGCTGGGGCAGGCGCGCATGACCGCGGCCCAGATCGAGATCGCCGCCGACGACGGCGAGGCAGCCCTGCGCGAGATGGAACGCATGGACCTGGCCGGACAACCCGGCATCCCGGACCAGTTCCTCGCGTGGATCGACGCGCAACGAGCCCAGGCTCTGCTGCTCCTGGGGCGACACGATGAGGCCCGCGAAGCCCTGCGCACGGGGCTCACGCGCGCCGTCGACTCGCGCGATCATCCCATCATCGCCATCGTGCTTCTCACGGTGGCGGGGTGGAACGCGGCCGTCGACCGCCTCGACCGCGCCGAGGAGGCGCTCGCCCGGGCGGACGCCGTCCGCGGGGGCGCCGACGAACGCACCCCCTTCGCCGTGTGGGTGCGCGAGCGCATGGCAGCGGGCGCCGAGGTGACCCCGGCGCCCGCTGTCGGCATCCGTCCCGCTCTTTCGGACGTGGATGCCGAGACCCTTCTCGCGCTTCTCGACTAGGCCTTGCGCATGTAGGCGCGCACCGTGAGCGGGGCGAAGACCGCGACGATCACCGCCGCGCCGACGAGGGAGATGATCACGTCGGAGCCCGCCGTGCCCGTGTTGACGAGGTCGCGCACCGCGGTGACGAGGTGCGAGACCGGGTTCACGTCGACGAACCACTGCAGCCACGACGGCATGGTGTTCGAGGGCACGAACGCGTTCGACAGGAACGTCAGCGGGAACAGGATCAGCATCGAGATGCCCTGCACGCTCGAGGCGCTGCGCGCGATGACACCGAAGAACGCGAAGATCCAGCTGATCGCCCACGAGCAGGCGATGACGAGCAGGCCCGCGGCGACCACGGCCCAGATGCCGCCGGCCGGACGCAGACCCATGATGAAGCCCATCGTGAAGGTCAGGACCGTGGCGATGGCGTAGCGCACGGTGTCGGCCAAGAGCGCGCCCGACAGCGGCGCGATGCGCGCGATCGGCAGGGAGCGGAATCGGTCGAACACGCCCTTGTCCATGTCTTCGCGCAGCTGTGTGCCGGTGACGACCGAGGTCGTGATGACGGTCTGCACGAGGATGCCGGGGATGATGATCGGCAGGTAGCTCTGCACGTCTCCCGCGATGGCGCCGCCGAAGATGTACGTGAACATCAGGGTGAACAGGATCGGCTGCACCGTGACGTCGATCAGCTGCTCGGGCGTGCGGCGGATCTTCAGCAGACCGCGGCCGGCCATCGTGACGGTGTTCTGCAGGGTCTGCGCGAGGCTCGCGGTGCGGGGCAGGTCGCGGGTGGCGGTGAGGGCGCTCATGAGCGGGCTCCTTCCAGGTCGTCGGCGCTCTCGCGCGCGGCGGTGTCGTCGGTCGGCACACCGGTGCCGGTGAGGGTGAGGAAAACCTCGTCGAGGGTGGGCTGCTGCACGCTGAACTCGCTCAGGTGCAGCCCCTCCTCGCGGAACGCCACGAGCAGGTCGGTGACCTGGTCGGGGTCGGACATCGGCACCGTGAGGCGCGCCGCCTCCGGAGAGACGATGGCCGTGGCATCCAGGACCCGTCCGACGGTCGCGCGGGCGGCGTCGAGGTCGGAGCCCGGCCGCAGGCGCAGCACGAGCGAGGCCTGCCCGACGGAGGCCTTGAGCTCGAGCGCCGTGCCCTCGGCGACGACGCGTCCGCGGTCGATGACGGCGATGCGGTCGGCGAGCTGGTCGGCCTCGTCGAGGTACTGCGTGGTGAGCACGACGGTGGATCCGGATGCCACGAGCCGGCGGATCGTGTCCCACATCTGTCCGCGGGTGCGGGGGTCCAGGCCCGTGGTCGGCTCGTCGAGGAAGATCAGCGGCGGCTGGGCGATGAGGGATGCCGCGAGGTCGAGCCGGCGACGCATGCCGCCGGAGAACTTCGCGAGCGGCCGGGATGCGGCCTCGGTGAGTCCGAACTCCTCGAGCAGCTCGCTCGCCTTGCGGCGCGCATCACCGCGGGACAGGCCCAGCAGGCGCCCGAAGATCATGAGATTCTCGGTCGCGGAGAGCTTCTCGTCGACCGAGGCGAACTGCCCGGTCAGGCCGATGAGCTGGCGCACGACGTGCGGTTCGCGGGCGACGTCGTGGCCGAAGATCTCGGCGCGGCCGCCGTCGGGTCGCAGCAGCGTGGTGAGCATGCTGATGGTGGTGGTCTTGCCGGCGCCGTTGGGGCCGAGGACCCCGTAGACCGTGCCGGCTTCGACGACGAGATCGACGCCGTCGACGGCGCGGTTCGAGCCGAACGTCTTGACGAGCCCCTCGGCTCGTACGGCCGGAGTGCGGGTGGAGGAAGTGGTCATGACGACAGGATGCGCCGGAGGCTCTGCCGCACCGCTGTCACGGCGGCGGGAGCGCTGTCACGGCGCTGTCACGACTCCCCGAAACGACGAGAGACCGGATGCCACGGCCTCGGGCCACGGCATCCGGTCTCTCGTTCTCGCGGGTCAGGCTCCGCGCAGGCGCTCGGCCAGGTAGCCCTGCAGCGCGTCGAGGCCGATGCGCTCCTGGCCCATCGTGTCGCGGTCGCGCACGGTCACGGCGTTGTCGTCGAGCGAGTCGAAGTCGACCGTGACGCAGAACGGCGTGCCGATCTCGTCCTGGCGGCGGTAGCGGCGGCCGATGGCGCCGGCGTCGTCGAAGTCGATGTTCCAGCCGGCCGCGCGGAGCGTGTCGGCGACCTCGCGGGCCAACGGCGACAGGCGCTCGTTGCGCGAGAGCGGCAGGACGGCGACCTTGACGGGCGCGAGACGCGGGTCGAGCTTGAGCACCGTGCGGGTGTCGGTGCCGCCCTTGGCGTTGGGCACCTCTTCTTCGCGGTAGGCGTCGACGAGGAAGGCCATCATCGCGCGCGTCAGACCGAACGAGGGCTCGATCACGTAGGGCGTGTACTTCTCGCCCGAGGCCTGGTCGAAGAAGGTGAGCGACTGGCCCGAGGCCTCGGAGTGGCTCTTGAGGTCGTAGTCGGTGCGGTTGGCGACTCCCATGAGCTCGCCCCACTCCTTGCCCGGGAAGCCGAAGCGGTACTCGACGTCGATCGTGCCGGCGGAGTAGTGCGCGCGGTCGTCCTCGGGGACGTCGAAGCGCTTCATGTTCTCGGGGTCGATGCCGAGCTCGATGAACCAGTTCCAGCAGGCCTCGACCCAGTGCTCGAACCACTCGTTCGCCTCGGCCGGCGGGGTGAAGTACTCGATCTCCATCTGCTCGAACTCGCGCGTGCGGAAGATGAAGTTTCCGGGCGTGATCTCGTTGCGGAACGCCTTGCCGACCTGGCCGACGCCGAACGGGGGCTTGCGACGGGATGCCGTGAGCACGTTCGAGAAGTTCACGAAGATGCCCTGCGCCGTCTCGGGGCGCAGGAAGTACAGGCCCGACTCGTCGTCGACGACGCCGAGGTAGGTCTTGACCAGGCCCGAGAACGACTTCGGCTCGGTGTACTGGCCCTTGGTGCCGCAGTTGGGGCACGGGACGTCGGCGAGACCGTTCTCGGCCTTGCGGTTCTTACGCGCCTCGAAGTCCTCGATGATCGTGTCGGCGCGGAAGCGTTTGTGGCACTGCAGGCACTCGACCAGCGGGTCGGTGAACGTGGCGACGTGCCCTGAGGCCTCCCACACGCGCTTGGGCAGGATGATGCTCGAGTCCAGGCCCACCATGTCGCCACGACCGCGGACGAAGGTCTGCCACCACTGCCGACGGATGTTCTCCTTCAGCTCCGTGCCGAGGGGACCGTAGTCCCACGCGGACCGCGAACCGCCGTAGATCTCACCGGCCTGGAAGACGAACCCGCGATGGCGGGCGAGGGCGATGACCTTGTCGAGGCGGGACTGTTCGGCCACGGTGGCTCCAATGGTCGGGAAAGTTGTGGGGATCGAGCGCGAGTGCGCGGCATCCAGTTTATCGAAGCGGCCCGTGTTCTTCCGGCCCGCCGGTCAGCGCCCGATCGCGCTCCGCCCGCCAGTTCTGCAGGTACGGCATCGCGGTGTTCGCCGCATGGGCGCCGCGGGTGGCGCGCGCTGCGGCGGCCAGGGCCGCGGGGCTCTCCGCCAGCGTCGACAGCATGTGCGCGATCGGGTAGGGGAAGCGGTTGCGGAACATGTCCATCCACAGCAGCACCAGATCGCCCTCGTGCGCCAGAGTCGCTCGGGTGCGGGAGCCGCGCTCGTGCCGCTCGATCAACCATCCACCGCGGTGGATGGTCGCCCGATAGTCGGGATCGCCGCCCCACGCCCAGCTTCCCCACCCCCCTCTCGGAGCGAACGGGCCGCGCACGGCGAGGGCGGCGGCGAGGGCCTTCGGCGTCCACGGCGCGGGGAAGAACGTCGACAGGCTCACGGCGAGAGCGAGCGGAGACAACTGCGTGGACACCCCGGCGTCGTCCCGGGGGATCTCGGCGGCGAGGGCGGCGAGCAGCGCGATGGTCGCGGGCGCCGGCTCTCCCTCGTCGAGGAGGGCGATGAACGTCTGCAACGACAGCAGGTACGACCTGTGCGCGGCGGCATTCCGGAACGGAGGAAGGGGGATGCCGTCAACCGCGGGACGACCCCACGGGACGTCTTCGCCCGAGGTCTCGCTGAGCCCCTCGCGGCCGCTGCTCTCACCGCCGCGCCGCCTCACCGCACGACCCTCTCGCGTCGCACGGTGAACCGCTCCAGCGCCGCCGCGTCGATCTCGACGCCCAGGCCCGGACCGGTCGGGACCCGCACGTGCCCGTCCTCCAGCACGGCGGGTTCGGTGACGATGTCGTGCGCGTAGAAGCGGGCGGATGCCGAGATGTCCCCCGGGAGCGTGAAGCCCGGGAGCGCGGCCAGCGCGGCGTTGGCGGCACGGCCGATCCCCGTCTCGAGCATGCCTCCGCACCAGACCGGGATCCCCGCCGCCCGCGCACGATCGTGGATCGCGACGGCCTCGACGTAGCCGCCGACCCGTCCGGCCTTGATGTTGAGGATCGCCGCCGACCCGAGCGCGAGCGCGTCCGCCGCCGCCTTGTCCGAGACGATGGACTCGTCCAGGCAGACCGGGGTCGTCAGCCTCCGGGCGAGGGTCGCGTGATCGACCAGGTCGTCCTCTTGCAGGGGCTGCTCGATCAGCAGGAGCCCGAAACGGTCGAGTTCGGCGAGGGTGTCGGCATCCTGGAGCGTGTAGGCCGAATTCGCGTCGACCTGCAGCGGGATCGCCCCGAAGGCCTCGCGCACGGCGGCCGTGTCGTCGACGTCGCGGCCGGGCTTGATCTTGATCTTGATCCGCACGTACCCCTCGTCGAGGTACCCGCCGACGGTGTCGACCAGGGCTGTCGGGGCGCTCTGGATGCCGACCGAGACGCCCGAGGGCACGCGGTCGCGCTCGGCGCCGATCGACGAGGCGAAGCTGCGGCCCTCGGCACGCAGGGCGGCGTCGATGATCGCGAGCTCGAGCCCCGCCTTGGCCATGCGGTGCCCCACGAAGGGACGCAGGATGCCGGCGACCTCGTCGGGCGCGAACGTGCGGCGCTCGAGCAGAGCCGGGACCAGATACCGGGTGAGCACGTCCCATGCGCCCTGGGTGTACTCGTTCGAGTACAGCGGCGCCTGCTGCGTGACGACCTCGCCCCAGCCGCGGCCCTCGGCCGTCTCGGCCGTGACGACGATGACCTCGCGCACCGTCTCGGTGCCGAACGAGGTGGTGAACGGCGAGACGAGGGGCATGTGCAGCACGCGCAGCTCCACGGCATCCAGGGTCACGAGGGAGGCGGGGCACGTGAGGGGCATGGGGGCAGGCTAGCGGGCCCTCGCCGACGGTTCGCGGGCGTGCGGGCCATAACGTCCGCACCCGGCCGTGGCAAGGGCGGCCGGTCGGCCTGCCCCCGCGCGTAGCGTCGGCCGCATGAGCGACGACTTCACCCCCCGCCACGCGATCGTCACCGGCTCCGACTCGGGCATCGGCGCGGCCACCGCGCTCGCCCTGGCCGACGCCGGGATGAACGTCGCGGTCACCTACCACTCCGACAAGGACGGTGCCGAAGAGACGGCCGCCGCCGTCCGCGAGCGCGGAGTGCGGGCGACCGTCGCGCAGTTCGACGCGACCGACTTCGACGCGGTCCCGGATGCCGTGAACGCCATGGCCGACGAGCTCGGCGGCCTCGACGTGTTCGTCAACAACGCCGGCGGCGGCATCGGCGGCAGCTTCCTCGACCTCGACTTCGACACCTGGCGCACGGACATCTCGCTCAACCTCGACGGTGCCTTCCTGGCCCTTCACACCGCGGCGAAGCGCATGGTCAAGGCGGGTCGCGGCGGCCGACTCATCGTCGTCTCGAGCGTGCACGAGCACCAGCCCCGCGTCGGCTCGGCCCCCTACGTCGCGGCCAAGCACGGCGTCGGCGGCCTCATCAAGACCATGGCGCTCGAACTCGGTCAGTACGGCATCACGGCCAACGCGGTCGCTCCCGGCGAGATCGCCACCCCCATCAACGACATGTCCGCCGAAGATGCCGATCGCACCCACCGCCCCGGCATCCCGCTCGGCCGCCCGGGCAAGCCCGACGAGGTCGCCGACGTGATCCGCTTCCTGGCGTCGCCGGCGAGCGCTTACGTCACCGGCGCGAGCTGGGTCGTCGACGGCGGGATGCTGCACATGGGCCCGCAGGCGGGATCGCACATGGAGTCGGACGCCTGGCGTTCGGCCGGCGAGGAGTGAGAACGATGAGCGACGAGAAGAGCTTCGAAGAGAACCGTCACGACCAGCTAACGAGCGCGCCGAAGGCGACGGAGGAAGACGCGGCCCCGCGCTTCGACGTCAGCGAGCACGACGGCGTCACGCGCATCGACGTGCGCGACGACGCGGCCGTCCGCCCGGGTCCGGGACAGGGCGACCCGGCGGCCGAGAGGGACGAGCCGGTCTCGGACGCCTGAACCTCAGACGATGAGGTAGCCCCGGCGGTCGAAGCCGCCGATCCGGCGACCGGATGCCAGGTGCCCACGCACCTCGTCGCGCACACGCCGACGCCATTCGGCGGCTGCCCGCAGGTCGCGGGCGCGCAGACCCTCGATGTCGTCGGGCACGGGCACGACGGCCTCGATCTCGGCATCCGTCGGGGTGGGCGCGGGCGGCTCTGCGAGGGCCCAGACGGCGAGGAGCCGGTCGGACTCGTCGCCGCGGTTGACGGCGTCGGCCATCTCGCCGTACTGGTTGACGAGGTAGTCGGTCACGCGCGCGCCGAGGACGGCGAGGTTGAAGTGGGCGTTGCGGCCGACGAGCGGGTCGAAGGTCCACGTGATGCGGCCGACGCCGCGCTCGAGCGCCCACTCGCGCTGGTGGTTCTTCAGCTGCCGGCCCAGGCCGCGGCCCTGATACCCCGGGACGATCCCGGTGATGTGCGAGTGCATCGACCGCTCGGCGGGTGGACCGAAGAAGGCCGCTGACGCGCCGATCATCTCGTCGCCGTCGAAGAGTCCCACGACGTAGTTGCCGGCGTGCTCCAGCGCCCGCAGGATGTTGGCGGGCATGGTCCCGTCCTCGCCCCACACGCGATCCAGCACGCGCGCGGCCTCGTGGATGCCGTCGACGGTGTCGAGGGGGCGGATGTCGATCGCGCTCATGCTGTCGATCCTCGCATCGCGGCCCGTCCCGCTCACCGCGGCAGCACGCCGCCGACGTGACGGATGGTGCGCCCACGCTCGATGACGATCGCGATCCCCCCCACGAGCCACAGCGGCACCTGCGTGAGGAAGGCCAGGCGGAACGCGTCGAGCGAGTAGGTCTCGGGGCTGCCCGCCCCCTGCACGTCCATCGCGATACCGATGAAGAGGATCGCCAGGAGTGCCGCCAAGAACCCGCCGCCGTTGACGATTCCGGTCGCGGTGCTGAGGCGGTGACTGGGCGTGAAGGTCCGTGCGTGGTCGAAGGCGATCATCGAAGCCGGTCCCCCGGTCGACAGCGCGAACATCAGCACGATGAGCAGCCACACGGGCGCCGGCCCCGGCCAGACGATCACCACGATCCACACGACCGCCTGGAACACGACCGTGGGCAGCACGAGCCAGCGAGAGCGACGGGTGGGATGCCGACTCGACAGCGCCCCGATCACGGGACCGCTCAGGATGCTGAACAGCACGAGCGAGGTCATCACGAGCGACGCGGTGGCCGGCGCCAGGCCCTCGCCCGCCGTGAGGAACGGGAATCCCCAGAGCAGCATGAACGCCGTCCCCGCGAAGGGCGTGGCGAAGTGGGACCAGAAGCCGAGGCGCGTGCCGGGGTGCGCCCACGACTCGCGGAAGCCCTGCCGCAGGTCGGGCGCCGACCGCACGACGCGGATCGCACCCGTCTGCGTGTCGACGGACGTGTCGACCGGGTCGGATCGGCGCTCGGGCGGACGGTTGCGGATGATCAGGAAGGTCAGCACCGCGAACAACAGACCGAGACCCGCGACACTGCCGAAGGCCACGCTCCAGCTCGTGGCGTGCAGCAGGGCCGCCAGCGGGACGACGGCGACGATCTGGCCGAGCTGACCGATGATGCCGGTCAGCTGCACGAGCACGGGCGCCCGCTGGGCGGGGAACCACGTCGCGATCACGCGCAGCACGCTCGGGAAGATCGCCGCGTCTCCCGCGCCGATCAGGACACGGGCCAGGATGCCGATCCCCACGGCATCCGCCGACGCCATGACGAGCTGGCCCGCGGCCATCAGGACCATGCCGATCGCGATCATCGGACGCGCGCCGAAGCGGTCGAGGAGGAGCCCGACGGGGATCTGCATCGCCCCGTAGACGAACAGTTGGATGACGGCGAACATCGACAACGCCGAGGCATCCGCCCCGAAGCGCACGGCCGCGTCGACCCCGACGGCTGAGAGCGAGGTGCGGTTGATGATCGACACGACGTAGGCGAGCACGCCCACGCCCCACAGCGTCCAGGTGCGCCACCCCGGCCGGTCGAGGCGGAGGGAGCTGATCACGCGTTCCAGGCTATCGCCGCCCACCGACATCGGCGGCGGGGCGGTCCTGCTCGGCGCGCGACCGGTGCGCCGGCCCGTGTTGCGGGGTGAGCACTCTCCGCACCGGGGCGCGATCGGTGCACTGGGGCGCGCACTGACCGCACCAGTGCACGAATCGCGCCCCGGCGCAGGCCGGATCCTCCGCGGGTCGTCTACGCAGACGGACCGGCGTCGAGAACGTCCGCCATCTCGTCGCGCACTCGTTCGAGGTGCTGCACCAGGGGCGTGCGCGCCTCGTCGTCCGCCCACTGCTCCAGAGCCGTCTGCAGCAGCTCGACCGCGACGCCCGCGAGCACGCGCGCTCGCAGCGCATCGACGCCCCGTGCGCGATAGCCCTCGGCCACGGCGGCGCGCAGATCGGCCTGCTTCTGCAGATCGCGCTCGCGAAGGGAGGGCTCGGCCTCGATGAGCCGCCGCGCGGCCACGATCTCGTCGCGGCGGGGCTCGAACCGTTCGGCGGCGAGGGTCTGGAATCCGGCCCAGGCGATCGCGAAGGGCGGCGTCTCGGCGGGAGCGGCCGCGAGCATCTCGGCGGCGAGCCGGGGGATCTCGTCATCTCCGAAGAACACCTCGCGCTTGTCGCCGAAGTGACGGAAGAACGTCCGGCGCGTCACCCCCGCTCGCTCGACGATGTCGGGCACCGTCGTCGCCTCGAAGCCGCGTTCCGCGAAGAGCTGCATGGCCGCCGCGCGCAGACGCTCTCGTGTATCGGGTGCCCATCTGGCCATGCCGCGATCCTACGTGACGACACCTGGTGTCATCACGTCTATAGTGAAGACACTCCGTGTCATCGCACGAAAGGTGCCCCCATGCCCGTCCACGCCGCAGCGACACTCCCCGCCCCTCGCACCGCGCTCAGCCCCGCCACCCTCGAGACCCCGATGCCGGCCGCCGACGAGGTGCTCGTGCGCGTGAGCGCGGTGGCGATCAACCCCGTCGACTGGGTCATCCAGGGCACCGGTCGCGTCACCTATCGGTGGCTGCGCACCCCCGCCGTCCTGGGCTCCGACGTGGCGGGCGAGGTCGTCGCGGTCGGCGCGGACGTGACGCGATTCCACGTCGGACAGCGCGTCTTCGGACTCGCGACCGGCACCGACCGCGGGAGGGACCCGCTCCGCGAGGGGGCCTTCCAGGACTACACGACCCTGCTCGAGCGCCTCACGGCCCCGACCCCCGAGAATCTCTCCGACGAGGAGGCCGCCGTCTTCCCGCTCGGCCTCTCCACGGCCGCTTGCGCCCTGTTCCAGCCGCAGCATCTCGGACTCCGGATGCCGGGTGACCCGGCGTCCGCTGCCGAGAACGGCGTCGTGGCGATCTGGGGCGGATCCACCAGCGTGGGCATGAACGCCATCCAACTGGCGCGCGCAGCCGGCTACGACGTGGTGACCACGGCATCCGGGAAGAACGCCGAGACCGTGCGCTCGCTCGGCGCGGGGGACGTCGTCGATCATCGCTCCCCCTCGGCGGTGGACGACCTCGTCGCGGCCGTGGCCGGACGCTCCGTCGTCGGCGCCGTCGCTCTCGGCGCGGGTTCGACCGACGCGTGCCTCGAGGTGCTGTCGCGGACGGGTGGGAAGCGGCTGGCCATGGCCAGCACGCCGATCTCGCTCGACTCCCTCGTCGGGAGCCGCCGCCTGTTCCCGGCCATGCTGCCGGTGTTCGCTCGCATCGGGCTCGGGACGGTGCGTTCGAACCTGCGCGCCCGGCGCCTCGGCATCCGCGCGGGTTTCGTCTGGGGCAGCAGCCTGCGCGACGACGCCATGGGTCCGCGCCTCTGGGGCGAGGTGGTGCCGCGGATGCTGGCCGAGGGGGCCCTGCGCCCGGCGCCGGCGCCGCTCGTCGTCGGGGAGGGCCTCGGCGCGCTGCAGGACGCTCTCGATCGGCAGCGCGCGGGCGTCTCGGCGCAGAAGGTGGTCGTGCGTCTCTGAGTCCGCGGGGCGGGCACCTCGGTCTCACCGTCGCCCGAGCGGGACGGGCGGCCTCGGCCCTCCGAGCGCGGGCAGACCGCTCCGCACCCGTGGTCGGAGACGCCACCCGCGCACGGCAGAATGGTCCGATGGTCTCCGCGAGCCCCCACCTGCAGCCCGATCACGCGTGCCTCATCGTCCACGGCAGCGACACCCCCGGCATCATCGCCGCGGTGTCGGCGCTTATCGCCCGTCAGGGCGGCAACATCGTCGCCTTCGACCAGTACTCCGACGACCCTCGCGGAGGCGCGTACTTCCAGCGGGTCGTGTTCCACCGCCCGAACCTGTCGGTGGCTCTGCCCGACATCGAGGCCGATCTCGCGAAGACCCTCGGCGAGGGCTTCGAGCTCGAATGGACGCTCACCGACCTGTCGACGCCGAAGCGCATGGCGATCCTCGCGTCGAAGCAGGACCACTGCCTTCTCGACCTGCTCTGGCGCCACCGCCGCGGCGACCTGCCGGTGAGCATCCCCATGGTCGTGTCGAACCACACCACGGCCGCCGAGGACGTGCGCTCGTTCGGTGTGCCCTTCTTCCACGTGCCCTCGACGCCCGGTCCCGACAAGTCGGAGTCCGAGGCCCGCATCCTCGAGCTGCTCGTGGGCAACGTCGACTTCGTCGTGCTGGCGCGCTACATGCAGATCCTCTCGCCGGACTTCCTCGACAAGATCGGCGTGCCGGTCATCAACATCCACCACTCGTTCCTGCCGGCCTTCATCGGCGCGGAGCCTTACAAGAAGGCGAAGGAGCGCGGCGTCAAGCTCATCGGCGCGACCTCGCACTACGTCACGAGCGATCTCGACGAGGGCCCGATCATCGAGCAGGACACCGTCCGCGTGACGCACGCCGACTCGTCCGCCGAGCTCGCGCGTCGCGGCGCCGACGTCGAGCGCCAGGTGCTCTCTCGGGCCGTGCTCTGGCACGCCGAGGACCGCATCATCCGCCACGGCAACCACACGATCGTCTTCTAGACCCCGGATGCCGCGCCCTGGCGGCCACGCGCCGTGCGGCTCCCGTGAGCACGGCCGGGCGTGTGCCCCTCCGCCGACGCGAGAAGCCCCTGACCACCGCGAGACGGCATCTCGCTGACATCTCGGTTGCACGCTGCAACGGTTTCGTCAGCGAAATGCCGTCTCGACGCCGAAGGGGCCCGCGGGACGACCGGCGCGTGAGCGCTACTCCGGATCGGTCGCCCGACTGAGTGGACCCGAGCCGCCGCGCGGCGGCTGCTTGCGCTGATCCGAGAGCTCGCCGCCCTGGCGGCCCCCGTACGGTCGGCCGTGGTCGGCGAACTCGGCGCGGAAGTACGCCAGTCGCCAGTCACCCAGCTCGATGCGCGCGCCCGTGCGCAGGATGCGACCGCCGCCGGAACGCCCCGGGCCCTGTTCTCGCGCCCCGCCGCCCCCGACCGCGTCGAAGCCGTAGAGCACGTACTCGTCGTCGCCCTCGTGCCGGATCTCGGCGTGTACCGGCGCGAGCCCCGGCAGGCGCAGGTCTGCGCCCTCGCCCGACCCGATGACCGTCGTGGTCGGCAGCAGGTCGAACTCGCGCGGGCGCGAGCCGTCCCACGTCGCGTCGCCCACCGCGAAGATCAGGCGCGGGCGGCCGGATCCGGGCGTGTAGTGCGTCGTCGTGATGCGCCGTCGCACCGTGCGATTGACCGTCGGCACCAGCGGCAGCGGCGTCCCGGGCGGGATCGGGAACGTCAACGCCCGCCCTTTGTTGCGGCGGGTGAGCAGCGGCGCGACCGCCCCCACCGACCCCAGCCGGATGTGGCGCGACCCGGTGATCGCCCGCTGAAGAGCACTCTTCTTCACGTCCCCGAGGTGCAGGATCGGCCCGTCCGGGCCCTCGAGCCTCACGGAGATGCCTCGGGATGCCAGGGCGTCGGCCACCGTGGACAGCTCGGCGAGTGTGCGTCGGCCGTTGCCGGGCAGCCGCGAGGGGTCGCTCACGACGATGCGCACCTCGGTGCCCGCGGCCGTGATCGTACCCTCGAACGGCGGGGTGTCGGCATCCTGTCCCTCGTGCTCCGAGAAGGCGAGGTCGATGTCGAGGCGCACCATGACGGCGCCGCCCCTCAGTTGCCGCGGTACGGGTCGGACCCGGCCGCGGTGTCGTCGCTCGTGGTGACGCGGAGGGTGCCGTTGAGCTTCCAGGTCGCACGGGGAGCGTCGGGGCCGATGTCGCGCGGCACCTCGACGGTCATGTCGACGAACGAGTAGTTCACGGCGGCGCCGCGACCGGTCAGGTACGACCACATCTCGCGGCCGAGGTCGGTCCAGTCGGTGATGGAGTGCGCCTCGGGCCCGGTGGAACTGGCGAACGGATCGCTCGCGGGGGTGGTGTCCGACATGGCTTCGGTCCCTTCTTTCGCTTCGAGGCCACCAGCGTCCCAGCGGGTCGGGGCGCGACAGCGGGGATTGCGCTCGGGCGCGTGGTGCGGGACCATCTGCCCGACCCCCAAAGAGACGTTTGACGGTCGCGGTCGGACGCGCCACGATGGCGGGATGTCCCGGATCGACGAGCTGCGCGCGACCGCGCACCCCCTGCGCCTGCGCCTGCTGTCGCTGCTCACCGGCGCGGCGATGAGCGCCGCCGAGGCCGGGCGCGAACTCGGCGTCTCGCAGGCGTCGGCCAGTTACCACCTGCGCGTACTCGAGCGGGCGGGTCTGATCCGCGTCGTCGAGGTGGTGCGGCTGCGCGGCGGAGAGGCACGGCGATACCGCCACGAGAGCTCGTCCCGACGATACGATCCCGACGCTCACACCGGCGAGCGCTCGCCCGAGAGCGAAGAGGAGTACGTCGAAGCGCTGATCGACGAGCTCCGGCGCCGCGCACGCGCCCGGAGCGATGGGCCGGCTCTGACCGCGGATGCCGAGCTCTGGGTCGACCCGCAGGTCTGGGCCCGCATCGTCCGGCACGTCGGCGAGGCATCGGCTCTCCTGCATGCCGCGGCCCGACCTCCGCGGACCGTCGGGACGCGACCGGTGTCGATGACGACCGCCCTCTTCCCGCTCCGGCACCCCCGATGACCGGTCCCCTCGCCCACGCGCCGTTCCGCTGGCTGCTCGCCGCACGCACCACGGCGATCATCGGCAACGCCGTCGCACCCATCGCCCTCGCCTTCGCCGTGCTCGATCTGACCGGGTCGGCCGCCGACCTGGGTCTCGTCGTGGCCGCCCGCTCGGTCGCGAACGTCGCGATGCTGCTCTTCGGCGGCGTGCTCGCCGACCGCCTCCCCCGCGGGGCGGTACTGGTGGGATCCTCTCTGGCGGCCGCCGCCACCCAGGGCACGATCGCCGTGCTCGTGCTCACCGGAACCGCCGGCATCCCGATCCTCATCCTGCTCAGCGTCGTGAACGGCGCCGTCGCGGCGGTGAGCCTTCCGGCGGCGGCCGCCCTCGTCCCCGACACCGTTCCGGTCGCCCTGCTGCGGCCGGCGAACGCTCTGCTGCGTCTCGGTCTGAACGGCGGCGGCATCGTCGGCGCCTCCGTCGGTGCGGTGGTGGTCGCCGCGGTCGGCCCCGGGTGGGGCCTGGCGATGGACGCTGCGGCTTTCGCCGTCGCGGCGGTGTTCTTCACCCGCCTGCGCCTTCCCGCGAGAACGGATGCCGTCGACCCCGGCGCGGCGGCATCGGTCTGGGCCGACCTGCGCGGGGGGTGGCGCGAGTTCGCGAGCCGCCGGTGGATCTGGATCGTCGTGCTGCAGTTCGCCGTGCTCAACGCCGCGTTCGTCGGGGCCACCACCGTGCTCGGCCCTCTCGTGGCCGACGAGACCTTCGGTCGCGGCGGATGGGGACTCGTCGTCGCCGCGCAGACCGCCGGTCTCGCGGTGGGCGCCGTGATCGCCCTGCGATGGCGCCCGCGCCACGCCCTCGGTCTCGGCGTCGCGGGCATGGCATTGGTCGCCCTTCCGGTCGCGGTCCTCGCGGTGCAACCGACGCTCGCGCTCCTCGTGGGCGCGTTCGCCGTCGGAGGGGCCGCGATCGAGCTGTTCGCGATCGCATGGGATCAGTCGCTGCAGACGCAGGTTCCGCGCGAGGCGCTGTCGCGCGTGTACTCGTACGACATGGTCGGATCGTTCGTGGCGGTCCCGCTCGGGGAGATCCTGGTCGGGCCCCTGGCGCACGAGCTCGGAGCGACCCCCGTGCTTCTCGGGTGCGCGGCGATCATCGTGCTGGCGACGGTGTTCGCGGCCTGCTCGCGCAGCGTGTGGCGCGTGCGAACCGCCTGATCACCCTCAGTACACGTACTCCATCAGTTCGACGCCGAGCACGCGGAAGGCGTCGTGCGCACGCAGGCGGTGGGCGATCGAGAGGTCGTCGAAGTTCACGATCAGCGCGTACGAGATTCCGGCGCGGGGTCCGCCGAGCACCCCCGCCTCGGCGCGGACACCCGGGGCACGCCCGGTCTTGTTGATGAACAGCAGCCCGTGCTGGTCGTTCTCGTGCGCGAAAGGATCGAGGCCGGTGGCGGATGCCACGAGCGACAGGTCGTGGTTCAGACTCAGCCACTCCGCGACCTGCGCGCTGACCTGCGGCGAGACGATCGTGGAGTTCACGAGCCCCGCGAACACCTGCGCCATCTCGCGAGCCGTCGACAGTGCCAGGTGGGGGGCGTCGTCGGGGCCGCGGTCGTCGCGGAAACGGTCGAGCAGGGCCGTGCGGCGAAGCCCCAGCTGCTCGACGCGCGCCCGCACCGATTGCAGGCCCACCCGGTGCAGCAGGGCATTGACGGCGAGGGCGTCGCCGGAGGAAGCCGCGAGCACCGCCACGTCGGCGAGGGGCAGTGCCGGGGCCTTCAGGTGCTGCCAGACCCCGCCATGAGCCGCGCCGTGGACGGTCGCCCGATCGATGATCTCGAGCGGGTCGAGACGGCCAGACTCGAACGACGCCGCGGCCTCGATGAGCAACGGAACGACACCGAGGCCGCCGACGGGAAGAGTGACGAAGTCGTCGCCCGCCAGCACCTCCGTCGAGCCCCCGTCGAGGTCGTCGATGCGCACCGACACCTTGGCGCCCGACGAGGCGAGCTCGTCGAGGGAGCGGAGGGTCGCCGTAAACGACCGACGCCCCGCGGCGGCGCGACGCGGCAGACGTTTCGGTCCCTTGCGTCCGGCTCCGCGGAGGGCCGGGGCGTCGCGACGAGACGACTCCACCGGCCCGCCGACGGGGTCGGGCGGGGCGGACTCGGGAACCGGGGGCATGCCCACGAGCGTGGCTCCTTCCGCGTCAGAAGAGCAACAAACAGGACCTCACCAAATGGTGACGCGCTGGTCGGCGTCGAGCCAGAGGGCATCGCCCTCGGTCACCTCGAACGCGTCGTAGAACGCGTCGATGTTACGCACGATCTGGTTGCAACGGAACTCGTTCGGCGAGTGCGGGTCGATCGTGAGCAGGCGGATGGTCTCGGCATCCCGACCCTTCTGCTGCCAGATCTGCGCCCAGCTGAGCAGCAACCGCTGGATTCCGGTGTACCCGTCCACGACCGGTCCGTTCAGATCGGTCTCGCCCTGGCTCTCGAGGAACAGGCGGTACGCGGCGATCGCGATGCCGAGCCCTCCGAGATCGCCGATGTTCTCGCCGATAGTGAGGGCGCCGTTGACGTGGTGCTCCTCGCTCAGCCCCTGGGGGACGAGCGCTTCGTACTGGGCGATCAGGGCCTTGGTGCGCTCCTCGAACGCCGAGCGATCGGCATCCGTCCACCAGTCGCGAAGCGACCCGTCGGCGTCGAAACGGCTGCCCTGATCGTCGAAGCCGTGCCCGATCTCGTGTCCGATGACCGCGCCGATCCCGCCGTAGTTGGCCGCGGCGTCACGGTCGGCGTCGAAGAAGGGGTATTGCAGGATGGCCGCGGGGAACACGATCTCGTTCATGAGCGGGTTGTAGTACGCGTTGACCGTCTGCGGGGTCATGTACCACTCGTCACGGTCGATCGGCTGGCCGACCTTGGCGAGCTGACGGTCGTGCTCCCACACGTGCGCCCGGCGGACGTTGCCCACGAGGTCGTCGGCGGTGATCTCGAGCTCGGAGTAGTCCTTCCAGCGGACCGGGTAACCGATCTTCGGCACGAAGGTATCGAGCTTGGCGAGGGCGCGCTCGCGCGTCTCGTCCGTCATCCACGACAGGCTCTGGATCGAGCGGCGGTACGCCTCGATGAGGTTGGCGACGAGTCCGTCCATCGCGTCCTTCGCCGCGGGCTGGAAGTGGCGCTCGACGTAGACCTTTCCGATCGCCTCGCCCAGCGCCGCTTCGACGAGGCTGACGCCGCGCTTCCAGCGCTCGCGGTTGACGGGGACGCCGGTGAGCTGCGTGCCGTAGAACGCGAAGTTCTCGGCGACGAAGGCCTCGGAGAGGAAGGCGGCGGCCGCGTGCACGACCTTGAATCGCAGCCAGGCCTTCCAGTCGTCGAGGCGCTCCTCCACAAGCAGGGCGCCGAGCGACTCGATGAAGCTCGGCTGATAGACGACGACCTCGGCGAGCGCCTCGTCGTGCCCCGGGGCGACCCCCGCGCGCCACGGCTCGAGGTCGATCCCCGCGAGGGCGAGGGTGTCGTCCCACGTCTTCAGGTTGTAGGTCTTCACCGAGTCGCGGCTGTCTTCGCGCGACCAGTGGTGCGCGGCGATGTCGGTCTCGAGGGCGAAAGTGCGATCGGCGGATGCCGCGGCCTCGGCGACTCCGGCGAGCTCCAGGATCCGCTCGATGTGCGCACGGTAGGCGGTCCGCGTCTCTTCGAAGTTGTCAAGACGGTAGTAGCTCTCGTCGGGCAGCGAGATGCCGCCCTGGTAGACGACGGGCACGTAGCGGGTCGGGTCGCCCGGATCGGGCTCGACGAAGAGCGTCAGCAGGCCGCTGATCCCATCGCGCTCGAGCTCGCCGATGAGCCGGAGCAGGGAGGGGATGTCGGCGACGCCGTCGACACGGTCGAGCTGCGCGGCGAGCGGCTCGCGACCGGCGGCCTCGATGCGGTCGGTGTCCATGAAGCTGGCGAACAGGTCGCCGATCTTGCGGGCTTCGCTGCCCGGCTCGGCATCCTGCGACTCCTGGACGATGGTGCGCACGTCCGCCTCGGCCTGCTCGGCGATGAGGTGGAACGAGCCCCAACGGGCCTTGTCGTCGGGGATCTCGGTGCGCTCGAGCCAGCTGCCGTTCACGTGGCGGAACAGGTCGTCCTGAGGGCGGATCTCGTCGCTGAGCTCGTCGAGCGCGAGACCGGAGCGGGGGGTGTCGGTCATGGAGACAGGATATGTGTCCGATATGCATGCGGGCTCGAAACGGCCCGAGCCCCTCGCAGGTGCGCCGCCGCGGCGGTGTCGGAGGCCCGCCCTAGGCTCGGACCGTGACGACCCCGCAGCCCGCGACGCTGAACCGCTCGATCCTGCGGCTCGCTCTGCCGGCCCTGGGCGCGCTCGTCGCGGAACCGCTGTTCCTCATCGTCGACGCCGCGATGGTGGGCCACCTCGGTGTCGCTCCCCTCGCGGGCCTCGGGATCGCCGGGGCCGTGCTGCAGACGATCGTCGGGCTCATGGTGTTCCTGGCGTACTCGACGACGCCCGCGGTTGCGCGGCGCTACGGTGCGGGCGAGTACGGCCGGGCCGTGCGCGTCGGGATCGACGGCATGTGGCTCGCGCTCTGCCTGGGTGCCCTCCTGGCCGCAGCCGGCTCTCTCGCGACCCCCGGGATCGTCGACCTCTTCGGCGCCGCGCCCGATGTCGCCGAGAACGCGCGCACCTATCTCGCGATCTCGATGTGGGGTCTGCCCGCCATGCTCGTGGTGTTCGCCGCCACCGGCCTGTTGCGCGGCATGCAGAACACGGTCACTCCGCTCTGGATCGCCGGCCTCGGCTTCGGCGCCAACGCGCTGCTCAACGCGCTGTTCATCTACGGCTTCGGATGGGGCATCGCGGGTTCGGCGATCGGCACGGTCGTGGCGCAGTGGGGAATGGTCGGCGCCTACGTGCTCGTCGCGCGGCGGCTGGCGCAGGTGCACACGGCATCCCTCGGGTTCCAGCGCGAGAGCCTCGGCAGCACCGTCCGCTCGGGCGGGTGGCTCTTCCTGCGCACGGTCAGCCTTCGCGCGGCGTTCCTGGCCACGGTCGCCGTGGCGACGGGGCTCGGCTCGGCCGAGCTCGCCGGATGGCAGATCGCCTTCACCATCTTCTCGACGGCGGCGTTCGCCCTCGACGCCCTCGCGATCGCGGCCCAAGCGCTGATCGGCAGCTCCCTGGGCGCCGGCGACACCGACGCGGTCGGCCGGGTGCTCTCGCGCACGAGCGCCTGGGGCATCTGGTTCGGCGTCGCGGTGGGGGCGGTGCTCGCCGCCGCCTCGGGCGTCATCGGCCTGATCTTCACGGGCGATGCCGAGATCGCCGCGCTCATCCAACCGGCGCTGCTGGTGCTCGCCGTCGCACAGCCCCTGGCCGGGTTCGTCTTCGTGCTCGACGGCGTGCTGATCGGGGCCGGCGATGCACGCTACCTCGCTCTGGCGGGGCTGTTGAACCTCGTGCCCTACGCGCCGGCGCTCGTGCTGGTGGCGCTGTTCGCCGGCGGTGGGGCCGTCGGCCTGGCGTGGCTGGCGGCGGCGTTCTTCGGCGTCTACATGGTGGCGCGGGCGCTCACCCTCGGGCTGCGGGTGCGCGGGCGGCGCTGGATGACGGCGGGCGCCTGACGTCCTGTGGTCGGCACCGGTCTCGACGAAGCGCGGGGCGGGACGCCCGTGGGCGCCCCGCCCCCGGAAATCACGTGTACCAGGTGGGGACCGGCACCTGATAGAGCAGCACGTACTCGCCGACCTCGCGCTTCTTGTAGGCGATGGGGTCGTGCAGGCTGTGCGTACGGAGGTTGCGCCAGAAGATGTCGAGGCCGACGGCGTTCGACGTCGCGCGAGCCCCGGTGAGCTCGTAGACCTTCGAGGCCACTTCGAGACCGTCATCGACGATCCGCAGCTTTCCGGCGGCGATGCGCACCGCGATCTCTCCGCGACGGTGCTCGGTCAGCTCCTCGCGCGGAGCGTGCAGGACGGCGCTGATCTCGGCGCCCACCGCGTCGAGCAGCGCTTCGTCTGCCCACAGCTTCGACTGCAGCGTCCCGTACCCCTCGAGCAGGTACCACTCGTCGGTCGCGCGCTGCTTGTCGTCTCCGCCGTACGGCCACGGCCGGGTGCGGTCGCGCGTGTACGCCGCGGCGGTCTCGAGGGCTCCCTGTGCGATGCCGAGGTAGAAGTTCGCGAAGACGAGCTGGATGGCCGGCACATTGAGGGTGTTGTAGACGAGCGGCTGGAACTGCTTGTCGACGAAGCCCGCGGCATCCGCCCACGGCACCCGGACGTCGCGGATCTCGACCGATCCCGACTCGGTGAGGCGCTGGCCGAGGTTGTCCCAGTCGCCGGCGAAGACGATGCCCTCCTGCGCGGTGGGGACGATGGCGAAGATATGGGTGTCTGTGCCTTCGAGCACGCCCTCGAGCACCGTCAGGTCGGAGACACGGCCGCCGGTCGAGAACGACTTGTGCCCCGAGAAGATCAGATCGTCGCCGTCTTCGCGGATGACGAGGTCGGAGTCGCGCGGGTTGACCGCCCCACCGAAGAGAAAGGCGTTCGAGGTGTACAGCGCCTCGACCCCGGCGATCTGGGCGTCGGTCGCCACGAGCCGAGCCGCCCACGCCCACAGGTAGTGGTAGCCGAGCAGCTGGCCGATCGAGCCGTCGCCGCGGGCCACCGCGCGGATGACCTTGTACGCCGTTTCCCACGTCTCGCCGGCGCCGCCGTGCGCGCGGGGGCCGAGCAGCGTGACCAGGCCCGATGCCTTGAGGAGCGCGACCTCGGTGAACGGGGGTTGATTCGCCCGATCGCGCTCGACCGCGTCGACGGCGAGGATGTCGGCCACCTCGCGGGCGCGCGCGATCCAGCCGGCGCTATCGTGTGGAGCGGGTGCGTCCCGCCAGCGGTCCGCCAGGTCCGTCGTCGCTGAATCCGTGGTCGTCATGGTCATTCCTTCCAGGAGTGTGATTCGGTGTCGCGTCCTTCACCGGCTGCCACCGGCGAAGGGCAGGCTGCGCGACTCGCGGCGGGGCGCTTCCTCCTCCCCGCGGGTCTTGCAACCGGGTGCCGTCAGTAAACAACCGTCTCGCCGCCGAGCGGCAGCGCGTTACCGACAAAGACCCCGCGTTTCACACGGTGGCGTCACGAAGGCGCAGCTCACGCCCAGCGACGGCACCACTCGTACATGATCACGGCGGCGGCCGACGCGGCGTTGATCGAGCGCGTGGAACCGTACTGGGTGATCTCGACCACGCCGGTGGCCGCCTCGATCGCCTCGGGCGACAGCCCGGGCCCCTCCTGGCCGAACAGCAGCACGCACGCTTCCGGGAACTCGGCCCGGTCGACCGGCACCGACCCCTCGACGTTGTCGACGGCGATCACCGGGAGTCCCACCTCGCGCGCCCAGGCGGTGAAGGCGGCGACGTCTTCGTGGTGACGGACGTGCTGGTAGCGATCGGTGACCATGGCGCCGCGACGGTTCCAGCGGCGCTTGCCCACGATGTGCACCTCGGCCGCGAGGAACGCGTTCGCACTGCGCACGATGGAGCCGATGTTGAGGTCGTGCTGCCAGTTCTCGATCGCGACGTGGAACGGATGCCGCTTGACGTCGAGGTCGGCCACGATCGCGTCCATGCTCCAGTAGCGGTAGACATCGACGACGTTGCGCGTGTCGCCGTTCTCGAGCAGCTCGCGGTCGTAACGCGGGTCGTCGGGCCAGGCGTCCGGGCCGCCGGGCCAGGGACCGACGCCGTGCGCGGGTGCCGCAGCCACGTCGTCCGGCCGCGGCGCCGGATCGTCGGCATGCGCGGATCGGGGCTCGGCGGCGTCGGTCGGCGCCGGCGCGGTCTCGTCGGCATGCGTCACGTCCTCAGGCTACCCGCGCGCTGCGCGCCGCCCCGTGATGGGCGCCCTCCCCCGCGGACACGCCGCCCACCGCGACGCACTCTCGTCCGCCGCGGGTCGAGGGCACGGGCGCGAGGCCGCGCGTCGTACCGGCCGCGTCCGGGACCGCCTCGCGCCCGACGGGTGATCGCCGCACCCGTCGTCGCCACTTTTCGGTCGCCCGAAATATTGCTACGGTTTCGGGATGCCGAAAAATATGGATGCCGTGGATCGCCGCCACACATCCGGGCGCGCACTCTGGCTGCTCGGACCGGCCATGGTCGCCGGCGTCGCCTACCTCGATCCGGGCAACGTCGCGAGCAACATGACCGCGGGCGCGACTTTCGGCTACCTGCTCGTCTGGGTCGTGGTGCTCGGCAATGTCATGGCCTGGTTGATCCAGTACCTCTCCGCGAAGCTCGGCATCGTCACGGGCGAGAGCCTCCCGCAGGCGCTCGGGCACCGCATCCGCCGACCCTGGGCGCGTCGTGCGTACTGGCTGCAGGCGGAGCTCGTAGCGATGGCCACCGATGTCGCCGAGGTCATCGGCGGTGCCGTCGCTCTGCATATGCTCTTCGGCATCCCCCTGGTGTGGGGCGGGGCGATCACGGGGGTCATCTCGATGTGCCTCCTGCTCGTGCAGACACGGCGCGGAGCACGGGCCTTCGAGACGGTGCTCATCGGGCTGCTGCTGATCATCGCCGTCGGCTTCACCTTCGGGCTGTTCTTCGCCCCGCCCGAGCCCGCCGGGGTCATCGCTGGTCTCGTTCCGCGGTTCGAGGGCAGCACCTCCGTCCTGCTGGCCGCCTCGATCCTGGGCGCGACGATCATGCCGCACGCGATCTACGCGCACTCCGCCCTCGCCCGCGATCGCTTCGCACCCGCGGGGGCCGATCCGGCCACGCGCGGCGACGGCACCCACCCCCTCGCCGACGCGACCGCCCAGACCCGCGCCGATGCCCTCGCCGAAGCCCGAGGCATCTCGACCCCGCGCCTGCTGCGAGCGACCCGGTGGGACGTCACGATCGCCCTCGCCGTCGCCGGCACCGTCAACCTCGCGATCCTGCTGCTCGCCGCCGCGAACCTCGCCGGGGTCGAGGGCACCGACAGCCTCGAAGGCGCGTACGCGGCTCTGCGCGCGGGACTGGGCCCGCTCGTGGCCACCCTGTTCGCGGTGGGCCTGCTCGCCAGCGGTCTCGCCTCGACCTCGGTCGGCGCCTACGCCGGCGCCGAGATCATGCAGGGGCTCCTGCACGCGCGCATCCCCCTGCTCGCCCGCCGGCTCGTCACTCTCGTACCCGCGCTGGTGATCCTCGCCCTCGGCGTCGACCCCACCCTCGCGCTCGTGCTCAGCCAGGTCGTGCTGTCGTTCGGCATCCCGTTCGCACTCGTCCCGCTCGTGGCCCTGACCCGTCGACGCGATGTGCTCGGCGACTATCGCAACCGCGCGGCGACCACGGCGGCCGGGGTGCTGGCATCCGTGTTCCTCATCGCCCTCAACGCCCTGCTCCTGTGGTTGGTCTTCACCGGCGGTTAGGCTGACGCTGTGGAATCGCCCGTGGCCGACGACTATCTCAAGGCGATCTACCACCACACCGAGTGGCAGGACAGCCCGATCACGCCCTCGCAGCTCGCGAGCGTGCTGGGTCTGGCCCCCTCGAGCGTGACCGAGATGGTCAAGAAGCTCGCCGCGCAGGGTCTGGTCACGCATCGGCCGTACGGACCGGTGTCGCTGACCCCCGCGGGCGGATTCCGGGCTGCGGGCGTGATCCGCCGGCACCGCCTCATCGAGACCTGGCTCGTACGCGAGTTCGACTACTCGTGGGACGAGGTGCACGACGAAGCCGAGGTGCTCGAGCACTCCCTGAGCGACCGCCTGCTCGAGGGAATCGACGAGCGACTCGGCCGCCCGCGTTTCGATCCCCACGGAGACGCGATCCCGGATGCCGACGGCTCGGTGCACCGCGAACCCTTCGTGCTCCTCGCCGAGGCGTCGGCCGGACACGCCGGACGCGTTCTTCGCGTGAGCGACCGCGACCCCGAACTGTTGCGGGCGCTCGTCGAGAACGGCATCGATGTCGGGCACGAGCTCGAAGTGCTCAGCGACGACGTCGTGCGCGCCGACGGCGTCGAAGTGACGCTGCCGGCCGGCGCGGGCAGTTCGGTCTGGCTCACGCGCTGAGAGTCGGGGGCTCGCCCGGCGTGCGCCGTCGACCGCTCGCGCGAGCTGCGGCCGGTGCACGGGAGGGGATCCGGCGAGTAGAGGACCCTCGTGAGGTTCTCCCTCGGTCCTCCTCCGCTCAGCGGTGGCGCGAGGCCGGATTCAGGATGCCGCGCGCCGAGCCCGATCGAAGGGCCAGCGCACGTGCGTCGCCGTCTCGCACGCGCGCCACAGGTCGGCACCGAGCTCGCTGCCCCGCGTCCGGCGGGCCGGGGTCGCCACGCGCGGGGCTCCGCGGGCGACGAGCGCCGGTCCGTACATCGCGCCGCCCTCGGCGTACGGGTCGACGAGAGCGCGGACGAGGGCCCAGGCGCCCTGCTCCTTGGACTGGGTGATCGGCGCCTGCAGGTTGTCGAGGAAGCGCGTGAGCCGACTCGGCTCGTTGACGCCGCGCACGCCGCGCGTGCGGCCGCTCGTCGAGTAGCCGGGGTGGGCCACGAGGCTCTGGATCGGAACGCCGTGGGCGAGAAGCCTCTTCTGCGCTTCGAGGGCCAACGCGGTCGTCGCGGCCTTCGACTGCACGTAGGCGCGCCACGGCGAGTAGCCCTCGTGCAGCTCGGGATCGGTGGGTACGTGCCGCCAGAGCGACGTCGACATGCTGCCCACCCAGACCATGCGGCCGCGGGCAGCGGCGAGGGGTTTGAGCAGCTCGCCGGCCAGGGCGAAGTGGCCCAGCACGTTCGTGGCGAAGACGAGCTCGTGGCCGCCGGCGGTTTGGCGCTCCTTCGGCGGGTGGACGATGCCGGCGTTCAGAAGGAGCCCGTCGAGCCGCCCGCGCGCGCGGGCCGTGGCGGCCGCGGCCCGCACCGAACCCATGTTGCTGGTGTCGAGCAGAAGCGTCTCGATGCTGGCATCCGGAGTCGAACGCTTGATGGCCGCCTTGGCCGCGGACATCTTGTTGGGGTTTCGGCCGGTGAGCAGCACGTGGGCGCCGGCGGCGGCGAGTTGCTCGCACGCGAAGAAGCCGAGCCCGCGAGTGGCGCCCGTGACGAGATAGGACCGCCCGGAGAGGTTCGGGAGGTTCTCGGGGTCCCATTCGGCTCGCGTCACCCTTCGACCCTAACGAGATCAGGCGCGTCCGTCACGGGTGCATTCCGTGAACGGAATACCCGCGGCGAGAAGTTTTTCGCGACGTCGCGTGACGAATCGCGCTCGGGGTGCGTCTCATCGGTGAGCAACCCGCTCCGTCGCGACGAGATCCCCTCGCCGCCGACGCCGAAACGACGAAGAGGAGTCAGATCATGGGTCTCGACGACAAGATCAAGAACGCCGCTCAGGACATCGTGGGCAAGGCGAAGGAAGCGATCGGCAACGCCACCGACAACGACAAGCTCGCCGCCGAGGGCAAGGCCGACCAGGTCAAGGCCGACGCGAAGAAGGCCGGCGAAGACGTGAAGGACACCTTCAAGTAAGTCGGCATCCGCGGTCGGGCGGGCCACGACTTTCGGTCGGGCCCGCCCACGCTCGTCCGCGCAGCACCACCCCTGGGAGCGTGTCGGTGGCCGGGTCTAGGCTGGGCCTTATGCGGACCCGAGGCGATATCGAGTGCTGGCTGACCGACATGGACGGCGTCCTCGTCCATGAGAACACGCCCATCGCCGGGGCGTCCGAACTGCTCGCACAGTGGCGGGCCGAGGGAACCCCATTCCTCGTGCTGACGAACAACTCCATCTACACTCCGCGTGACCTCAGTGCCCGACTCCGGGCGTCCGGTCTCGTCGTGCCCGAGTCCTCGATCTGGACCTCGGCTCTGGCCACCGCCGACTTCCTCCGGTCGCAAATGCCCGGCGGATCGGCCTTCGTCATCGGCGAGGCGGGGCTGACCACCGCCCTGCACGAGGCGGGCTTCATCATGACCGAGACCACGCCCGACTACGTCGTCGTGGGCGAGACCCGCAATTACTCCTTCGAAGCGATCACGAAGGCGATCCGCTTCATCCGCGGGGGCGCCCGCTTCATCGCCACGAACCCGGATGCCACGGGCCCCTCTACCGAGGGCGTGCTGCCCGCGACCGGAGCCATCGCCGCACTCATCACCAAGGCCACGGGCAAGGAGCCGTACATCGTCGGCAAGCCGAACCCGATGATGTTCCGCTCGGCCCTCAACCGCATCGGTGCGCACAGCGAGAACACCGGCATGATCGGCGACCGTATGGACACCGACATCGTGGCCGGCATCGAAGCCGGGCTGCACACCGTGCTCGTCATGACCGGCATCAGCGACCAGCGAGAGATCGAGCGCTACCCCTTCCGCCCCGACGAGATTCTCGGCTCGGTCGCCGAGCTCGTGCGCCAGGAGCCCCTCGAGTCCGACCTCGCCGATGGTGAGGAAGGCCTCGAAGCGGGTCTCTGACCCCGACGAGGAGACACCATGGACGACCGTACGCTCTGGCTGATCGTCGCCTTCTTCATCACGGCGGGAACGCTCGTGGCCTTCATCGTGCAGTGGCGCCGTTCGCGGCGCGGCGGCGGGCGGCGAGACCCGTTCGACGGGCCGGGCGACGGGTCGGGAGACGGGTCGGCCTGAGGCGGGCCGGGCTGAGGCGGGTCGAGCGTCGGGGCGACCTGAGGCGGGTCGACCTGAGGCGGGTCATCCTGAGGCGGGTCCGGCGCGGGGCGCGCCGACGCGGTCGGCGGCTACGCGCTGGCTGAGCGCCGGGGTGCCGGCATCCGCCATCCCCGTCACCAGAACAGGGGATGCCACCAGAACAGGACGAAACCCCACGAAACGCCCTGTTCTCGTCGCACCGCCCTGTTCTCGTAACAGCGCGGCGACGCACCCGGCGGCTGCACCCCGGCCGGGCGCCCAAGGGCCGGCATCCGCCATCTCCGTCACCAAAACAGGAGATGCCACCAGAACAGGACGAAACCCCACGAAACGCCCTGTTCTCGTCGCATCACCCTGTTCTCGTAACAACGCGACAACGCACCGACGCACCCCGGCGGCTGCGCGCTGGCCGGGCGCCCAGGGGCCGGCATCCACCACCCCGTCACCAAAACAGGGGATGCCACCAGAACAGGACGAAACCCCACGAAACGCCCTGTTCTCGTCGCACCACCCTGTCCTCGTAACAACGCGGCGACGCCCCGACGCACCCCGGCGGCTGCACCCCGGCCGGGCGCCCAAGAGCCGGCATCCGCCACCCCGTCACCAGAACAGGAGACGCCACCAAAACAGGACGAAACCCCACGAAACGCCCTGTTCTCGTCGCATCACCCTGTTCTCGTAACAGCGCGTCGACCCACCGACGCACCGGCCGAGGGTCCGGCGGAGCGGGACTGCTTACTGCGGGGCGAGGCCCAGGTCATCGAGGTCGATGGATCCCAGCCACTGCAGACCCTCGGCCTCGATCGCTGCCTGCGCTCCGGTCTTGCGGTCGACGATGACGGCGACGGCGACGACCTCGGCACCCGCGCGGCGCAGCGCCTCGACGGCCTTGAGGGCGGACTGGCCGGTGGTCGAGGTGTCTTCGACGACGACGACGCGCTTGCCCTCGACATCGGCGCCCTCGATCTGGCGACCGCGGCCGTGGTCCTTGGGCTCTTTGCGCACGACGAACGCGTCGAGCGGGGTTCCGGCGTGCACCGACTCGTGCATGACGGCGTTGGCGATGGGGTCGGCGCCGAGCGTGAGGCCGCCGACGGCCACGACGCCGTCGAGGTCCTTCACGAGGTCCAGCACCAGACGGCCGATCGCGGGGGCGGCGCGGTGGTCGAGGGTGAGCTTGCGCATGTCGACGTAGTACGTCGCCTTCTTGCCGCTCGAGAGGGTGAAGTCGCCGTGGAACACCGCCTCGTCCTTGATGAGGCCGATGAGGGCCTGACGGTCGGCTTCGAGCTCGGGCGTGGAGGCGGTGGTCACGGCGTCGATTCTATTGCCCTGCCCCGCCGCGGACCGGGCCGCTGCGGGGCGCGGGTCTGCGGCATCCGTCGTGCGGAGATTTCCCCCGACACTCCGCCCCTGCTGCGGCGAACCCGGCGCGCCGCCCGCGCACTCCGCACGACGGCCCACCAACCGACCCGGCACGCCGCCCGCCGTCCCGCGGAGTTCGGCCCCGGCACGCCGCCCCATCGGCGACCCGAACGGCATGTCGGCCACCGACTCCGCGCGACGGGCCGCGACCGTCTCGCCCGCGCGGCGATGTCGGCGCACGAAAGTAGGCTGGATGCCATGCGCCTGGCCACCTGGAACGTCAACTCCATCCGCGCCCGCGTCACCCGCACCGTCGAGTTCTGCGTGCGCGAGCACATCGACGTGCTGGCGATGCAGGAGATCAAGTGCAAGACGGAGCAGTTCCCGTACGCCGCCTTCGAGGAGGCCGGTTACCACGTCGCAGCGCACGGAATGAACCAGTGGAATGGCGTCGCGATCGCGAGCCGTGAGCCGCTCGAGGACGTCGAGATCGGCTTCCCCGGCATGCCCGGGTTCGAGAAGGGCAAAGAGGGGCCCGACCTCCCGCAGGAGGCCCGCGCGATCGGCGCCACCGTCAACGGCGTCCGCGTGTGGAGCCTGTACGTGCCCAACGGTCGCGGGCTCGACGACCCGCACTTCACCTACAAGCTCGACTGGCTCGACAAGCTGCGGCAGTACACGGCCGACACCCTCGCGGCCGACCCCGACCTGCCTCTCGCGCTGACCGGTGACTTCAACATCGCCCCGACCGACGACGACAACGGCGACCCGACGATCGTGCAGGGTGCGAGCACGCACGTCTCGCCGGTCGAGCGGGCGGCCTTCGCCGCGTTCGAGACGGCGGGGCTCACCGACGTGGTGCGACCGCTCATCCCCACCGGCTATACCTACTGGGACTACAAGCAGCTGCGCTTCCCGCGCAACGAGGGTCTGCGCATCGACTTCATCCTCGGCTCGCGCGCCTTCGCCGACGCCGTCCACGGCGCCGAGATCCATCGCAACGAACGCAAGGGCGAGGTCCCCAGCGACCACGTCCCCGTCGTCGCCGACCTCGAGCTGTCGCACGCCGACGACGATGACGACCTGCCGATGATCTTCGGCTGAACGCCGAGGTCGCGGCATCCGGAGACATCCACCCGCGCAGGTGTGTCGATCGGCGTGCCCGCGAGGCACCGGACCCGAACCCACGGCAACAGATTCGGAGCTCAGGCGCCGGATGGCCCGCGTCCGTTGCATCCACCCGATTCTGCGGGGCCGCCGCGGTACCCGATCCCCTCGAGAACGCATGGTGCGCGCGAAGAGTGCACCCCGCAACGCACGACGGCGGGGCCGGAGCGAACCCCGACCCCGCCGTGCGGGAGCGTCAGACCGAGGAGACCTCGGCGGGAGCGGTGCGCTCGACCAGCGTCACCAGCGCCTCGATGATCGAGCGGAGGAACGCGGCGGTCCCCTCGTCGGTGACGGTGCCGTCCTCTTCGAACAGGCCGGGGGTCGACTGGATGTACCCCTCGGGCTGGCCGAGGACCAGGGCGTTGTAGTGCAGGAGCACCGCGCGCAGGTGCTGCTGACCGGCGGCGGTGGCGATACCGCCCTGCGAGGTGCCGATGACGGCGGTGGGCTTGTCGTTGAACGACGCCTCGCCGTAGGGGCGCGCCGACCAGTCGAGCGCGTTCTTGAGCACACCCGGGATCGAGCGGCTGTACTCGGGGGTGACGATGAACACGCCGTCCGCGTCTTCGATCGCCTTCTTGAACTCCGTCGCGACCTCGGGGAAGTTCCCGTCGTAGTCGGGCGAGTAGAACGGCAGATCCTTGATCGGGATCTCCTTCAGCGTCACGCCCTCGGGGGCGACCTTCTCGAGTGCCTTCGCCAGACGGCGGTTGATCGAGGTGCTGGAGATGCTGCCGACGATGTAGCCGATCGTGTAGTCGGTCACGATGATCCTCTTTCTGGACGACGGGGGCGCCGAGCGCCCTGATTCATTCACGTGCAAGCATCACGGTCGAACCTGTATTCCCCCTCCTCTTGACTCCGCCGTGCGGGGGATGCAGGTGTCGGCGGTCGCCTCTAGCGTGGAGGGATGCCACGGATCACGCGCGCGCAACAGCGGAACGACATCGTGCTCGCGATCGTGCTGCTGCTCGGCGGGTTGCTCAGCGCGGTGTTGTCGTCGGTGTCGGGCCTCTACGGCGACCAGCAGGCCTCGCTCGCCCTCGCGGTGGGCTACGTGTTCGTGCTCGCCGCCCCCATCGCGTTGCGTCGGCGCTGGCCGTCGGTGGTGGCCGTGATCGTGTCGTTCGCGTACTTCCTCGCCGTGACCCTGCGCATCCCCGAGATCTACGCCGGGAACATCGCCATGTTCATCGCGCTGTACACGGTCGGCGCGTGGGAGACGAGCCGCCGCCGCGCGACGATCGTGCGCGTCGCCATCATCGTGGGGATGTTCGCCTGGTTGTTCGTGGTGATGTTCCAAGACGCCACGCAACCGGTGGAGGGGATCACCGGAGGCGCGTTCTCGCGCGCCGGCGCCTTCTCGCCGTTCGTCGCCTACCAACTGCTGATGATCGGGATCAACGCCCTCTTCTTCGGGGGTGCCTATTACTTCGGCGACCGTTCGCACCAGCAGATGCGAGAGCGCGCGGCCCTCGAGGAACGCACCGCCGAGCTCGAGACCGAGCGCGAGGTGACCGCGGCACAGGCCGTCGCCCTCGACCGCGTTCGTATCGCGCGCGAACTGCACGACGTCGTCGCCCACCACGTCTCGCTCATGGGGGTCCAGGCGGGGGTCGCCCGGTCGCTCCTGACGCGTGACCCCGACGCCGCTCGCGAAACCCTGGCGAGCGTCGAGAGTTCCGCGCGTGCCTCGCTGCACGAGCTGCGCCAGCTTCTCGAGACCCTGCGCACGCCCGACGGCGACGCCGCCCCCCAGACCGCGCCCACCACCCACGGGCTGACTTCGATCCAGGCCCTCGTCGACGACGCCACCGCCGCGGGGCTCCCTTCGACCTTTACCGTCGTCGGCGATCCCGCGTGCGATCCCCCTCCCCTCGTGCAGGTGAACCTGTACCGCATCGCGCAGGAGGCGCTGACGAACGCGCGCCGCCACGCGGGGCCGGATGCCAGCGCGGACGTGCGCCTGAGGTTCGAGACGGATGCCGTCGAGCTCGAGATCTCGAACACGGGACGCCGCGGTTCGTCGACGCCGGGGCTCGGGCAGCTCGGCATGCGCGAGCGCGCGGCCGTCTCGGGCGGGACGATCGAGATCGGGCCGCGCTCGCGCGGCGGCTACCTCGTGCGCGTGCGCGTGCCCCTCACGCCGGCGGGGGTGGCACATGTCTGAGGTGCGCGTGCTGCTGGTCGACGACCACGCCATGATGCGCGCCGGCTTCCGCACGATCCTGTCGCTCGAGCCCGACATCGAGGTCGTGGGCGAGGCGGCATCCGGGCTCGAGGCACTCGCGGCGGCGGCGCGCCTGCGGCCCGACGTGATCTGCATGGATGTGCAGATGCCCGGCATGGACGGCCTCGAAGCCACTCGCCAGCTGACCGCCGACCCCGCCTCCGACGCGGCGGTGCTCATCGTCACGACCTTCGATCGCGACGACTACCTCTTCTCGGCCTTGGCCGCCGGGGCCAGCGGGTTCCTGCTCAAGAACGCGGGCCCGGAAGAGCTCGTCTCGGCGGTGCGCATCGTCGGGGCCGGAGACGCGCTGCTCGCACCCGAGGTTACGCGCCGGGTCATCGAGCGCTTCGCCTCGCAGGGTGCCGAGGTGCCGGCATCCACTTCCTCCGAGACGATCGAGCCGCTGCGTCTGACCGAGCCTCTCACCGAGCGCGAGAGCGAAGTGCTGCGGCTGGTGGCCGAGGCGCTCAGCAACGCCGAGATCGCCGCACGCCTGTTCATCGGCGAGGCGACGGTCAAGACGCACGTGTCGAACCTGCTGCAGAAGCTCGGCGCGCGCGACCGCGTGCAGGCCGTGGTGCTGGCCCACCGGCACGGTCTGGCCTGACGGCGGCGCGGGCGCCCGCCGGGCCGGGGCCGGTCGGGTTGGGCGCCGCGCCCGAACCGCCGCGCCCGCCGGGCCGCCGCGCCCGCGGGGCCGGGCGCCGTACCGCCGCCACCGCGGGTCGTCTCGGCGATCGAGGGTGATCTGGGCGCCTTGCCGCAGCCCCGCGGTGGAGGGGCCCTCCCCCCTGCGGCGGACACGCAGAACCGTCCCGGGGCGGAGGCGACGCGGCATCCGGATCCCTAGCGTGGGAGACATCGAGAAGAAGGGATGCATCGTGCTCCATCTGGACGGCATCACCAAGAGCTACGGCGGACGCCGCGTGCTCGACGGGGTGGGCTTCGACGTCGCCCCCGGGCGCCTCACGGGTTTCGTCGGCGGCAACGGCGCGGGAAAGACCACGACGATGCGCATCGCTCTGGGCGTGCTCGGCAAGGACGCCGGCACCGTCGAGCTGAACGGCGCCCCGGTCACCGCCTCCGACCGCCGTCGCTTCGGGTACATGCCCGAGGAGCGCGGGCTGTACCCCAAGATGAAGGTGGCCGAGCACATCGCCTACCTCGCGAGGCTCCACGGCTTCGGCAAGACCGAGGCGACCTCCAAAGCCACGGCCCTGCTCGAGCGCCTCGGACTCGGTGAGCGCCTGGGCGACCTCATCGAAACGCTCTCGCTGGGCAACCAGCAGCGCGCACAGATCGCGGCCTCGCTCGTTCACGAGCCCGAGGTGCTGATCCTCGACGAGCCCTTCTCGGGTCTCGATCCGCTGGCGGTCGACGTGGTCGCCGGCGTCCTGCAGCAGAAGGCCGCCGAGGGCGCGGCCGTGCTGTTCTCCTCCCACCAGCTCGACGTGGTCGAGCGTCTCTGCGACGACCTCGTCATCATCGCCGACGGCACGATCCGAGCGGCGGGAAGCCGCGAGGGCCTCCGCGCCGAGCACGCGACCCACCGGTACGAGCTGGTCTCGCGCGGTGACACCGGGTGGCTGCGCGACGAGCCCGGCGTGCGCGTGATCGATTTCGACGGCGGCTACGCCCTCTTCGACGCCGACGACGACCTCGTCGCCCAGCGGGTTCTGCGCGAAGCCGTAGGACGCGGCGACGTCGCCAGCTTCTCCCCCCAGCAGCCCACCCTGGCCGAGATCTTCAAGGAGGTCATCCAGTGAGCACCGTGACCACCGCGCAGGCACCGGCACGAAAGACCGCACCGCACCGCGCGCCCGGCGAGGTGCAGAGCATCTGGCTGGTCGCCGAGCGGGAGATCGGCTCGAAGCTGCGCAGCAAGGCATTCGTCATCTCCACCGCGATCCTCATCGTCGCCGCCCTGGCGTCGGTGCTCTGGGGCGGTTTCACCGCTTCGAACGCCAGCGGCAGCGGCATCCCCGTCGCCGTCACCTCGCAGACGCAGGGCGATGTGTCGGGCCTCGACGGACTCGAGGTGACGGTTGCCGACAGCGACGACGCCGCTCGCGCTCTCGTGGCGGACGGGACGGTGGATGCCGCCCTGATCTCGGACTCGTCGGACTCGGCGTTCGACTTCACCGTCGTGGTGAAGGACAGCGTCCCCTCGACCCTGTTGCAGATGCTGAGCGACACCCCGCCGGTCGACCGGCTCGAGCCCGGCTCGACCGCCGCCGACGTGCTGCGGTACTTCATCGCGCTGGCCTTCGGCCTCGTCTTCCTCATCGCCGCGACGACCTTCGGGGGCACCATCGCGCAGAGCGTCGTCGAAGAGAAGCAGACGCGCGTGGTCGAGATCCTCATCTCGGCGATTCCGGTGCGGGCGCTCCTGGCGGGCAAGGTGCTCGGCAACACGATCCTCGCGATGGCGCAGATCGTGCTGCTCGCCGCCGTCGCGGTCGTGGGACTCGCCGTCACCGGCCAAGCGGGGGTGCTCGACGCCCTCGGCGCCCCGATCGCGTGGTTCGCGATCTTCTTCCTCTTCGGCTTCGTGCTGCTGGCGGCGCTGTTCGCCGCGGCCGCCGCGATGGTCTCGCGGCAGGAGGACATCGGAGCGACGACCACCCCGATCACGATGCTGATCATGGCGCCGTACTTCCTGGTGATCTTCTTCAACGACAACCCCGTCGTGTTGACGATCATGTCGTACGTGCCGTTCTCGGCTCCGGTGGGGATGCCGCTGCGCATGTACCTCGGCGACGCGCAGTGGTGGGAACCCGTGCTCTCGCTCCTCGTTCTGCTCGCCTCGTGCGTGCTCGCGATCGGCGTCGCCGCCCGCATCTACCGCAACTCGCTGCTGCGCATGGGGGCGCGCGTCAAGCTCGGCGAGGCTCTGCGGGGCTGACCGGTTCGGGTCCGGTCAGCCGGGCGGGGGTTGCCGTGGCCACGGTGACCCCCGCCCTTCTGCGGGTTCCCGGAGCCACGGCATCCCGCCCCCTTTTCCCGACGCTCACCCGGGACGTCTAGGCTTTTCGGGTGCTTCGCCTTGTTGCTTCCGCCGCCCTGGGAGTGGTGATCGGGGCTCTGATCGTCGCCCTGCTCGGAAATCCGGACACCGGGATGCCAATCTTCGGCATCGCGCTCACGGTCTTCATCCTCGCAATCACCGTCACCCGGTTGGCGAGCGGTCTCTCGGCGTCATTCCCCTCTGCCGCCGCCGTCCACGAGGCTCGCGACGCCCGCCGCCTGGGACGCGCCCGCATCGACTCGGTTCGCCAGACCGGGACGTTCATCAACGAGCAGCCGGTTTGCGACATCGATGTGACGGTGGTCGCGCTCACCGGCGACGCGTGGGCGACCACGATCCGCACGATCGTCCCGCTGATCGAGCTGCCGGCCTATCAGTCCGGTATCGAACGCGATGTCGCGATCCTGCTCGAGGGCGGCCCCGAGGTCGCCTTCGTCGACGGGGAACTCTCGCCCGCCGAGATCGAGCGCCTCGTCATCCCGACACGTACCGAGGTCGAGGTCCGATCGATCCCCCCGGGAACGCGCATCGACAAAGGCCGTCGCCGCGGGCCTCTCATCGGTATCGGCCGCCGCGGACGTCCCCTTCGACTCGCGTTGTTCGCCGTGGTCGCGGCCCTCGCCGCCGGTGCCGTTCTGCTGCCGTTCCGAGAGGGTCTCGGCCTGACCGTCAACGCGTGGTCGGAGGGACGGTGGAGCGTCGACATGCGCCGGCCCGACACCCTCCTCAGCGCCGAGAGGTCGCTCGAGGAGGCGATCGGTCACGATCGAGTGGTGTCGATCACCGTGATCGCGGATGCCGTGATCGTGAACGCCCCGGTCCGTGCCGGCGCTATCGAGACCGACGAGTGGACCTACCGCGGGGGCCGCGTCAGCCACGACGGGCCCGCGAGCAGCCAGCCCCAGCTCGCCGAGGAACAGTTTTCGTGGTCCGACGTGGCTCTCGACCGCATCTGGCCGGCCATCGAGAACGCTTCGGCCCAGAGCGGGCTACCGACAGACGGCGGATCGGTGTTCATCCACCGCACGACCGACACCGACCTGGACAGCCCGACCTTCAACCGCAGCGTCGAGGCGCCCGAGATATCGTTCGGACTGCGCGATGACTACCGCGACCAGTCCTTCCGCCTCGATGCCACCGGAACCGACCTCCGCG
Source organism: Microbacterium sp. SL75 (assembly GCF_026625865.1). NCBI lineage: Bacteria > Bacillati > Actinomycetota > Actinomycetes > Micrococcales > Microbacteriaceae > Microbacterium > Microbacterium sp. SL75. The sequence goes on from NZ_CP113067.1 coordinate 1,083,563, forward strand.
CGATGGGCTGAGCCATCCGTCATTCGTCGAGGACGGCGAGGACGTTGCCCGCCGGGTCACGGAACCACGCGATCAGCGGACCGCCCTCGCGCATGATGCCGCGGGAGTCGGCGGGAAAGTCGGCGTCGTCGTAGATCTTCGTGTCGACGCCGCGGGAGCGCAGGTCGTCGACAGCCGCCTCGACGTCGGCCACGGGGAAGTTCAACACCGTGAACGAGGCCGGCTGGTGGTGGGGCTTGCCGTAGACGAGCACGCGTCCCCCGGAACCGAGATGCAGCGTGAGAAAGCCCGATCCCTCGAGCACCTCGACGCGGAGTCCGAGGGTGTCGGCATAGAAACGGTGCGCCGCCTCGAGGTCGTCGACCGCGAACCCGGAGTAGGCGCCATCGGCGTGGAACATCGTCGTTCGCCTTCGCTATTGCGTCACGTACGCCGTGACACTCGGTGACAAACGGATCGGGATGCCGGTGACATCGGAATCATCGGGATCCCCGATCGCGACGGTGAGGGTCTCGTCGACCCCGAAGATCGCGGCTCCCTCCTGTGCCCCGCTCGCGCAGCCGGCCGACCACGGTCGATTGTCGGTGGAGGTGAAGGCGACGATGCAGCGTCCGTCGCCATCGTCGGGCTGGGCGAGGTAGATGCGGAAGTCGCTCACCGTCGCGATGTAGCGCGTGCTCCCCGCGTCGATCCCGCTGTCGCGCAGGATGTCGGCCGAGATGACGTCCTCGATCGTCTGCGGGAAGGTCAGCTCGGGATAGGCCGCCGACGCGGGATTGGGGGTCGCGGCCATGGTGGGGGCCACGCTCGCACCGATCGCGATGCCGATACCGAGCAGAGCCAGAGCGCCGACGGAGAGGAGCACGAGGCGCAGAACGCGCCGGGGCGTGAGGGGGGCGGCATCCGGGGTCGAGGGATCCTCGTCAGGGGCGGCGGCTCCGGGGGTCGGGGGATCCTCGAGAGGGGCCGCGGCTCCGGGGACGGAGCGCACGGCGACGGGGGCGACGGGGGCGGGCGTCGAACCCGCGGACTCGGGGGCGGCGGAGGAGCCGGAGCGGCGGACCCGCTCCTCGAGCTCGGCGAGACGCTCGATCATCGCGGGGGTCGCGGACGCCCCCTCGGCCCCGTACACGCGCTCGCGCAGCCGGCGCAGCTCGACGTCGTCGTCCATGCGTTGACTCTAGGGCCGTGCCGGTGCGGTCGGGGCGGGCTCAGGCCTCTCGGTGGGGCGCCGTGGCGTCGAGGGCGTCGGCCGCCCCCACCAGGGCGAGATGCGAGAGCGCCTGCGGGGTGTTCCCGGCCTGACGACCGGTCGTGGGGTCGTACTCCTCGGACAACAGGCCGAGATCGTTGGCGACGGCCGTCAGCCGGTGCATGAGCGCGACGGCCTCGTCGCGGCGGCCGCTGTGGGCGTACTGCCCCACCAGCCAGAACGAGCAGGCGAGGAAGGGATGCTCGTCGCCGGTCAGGCCGTCCACGCCCGTGGCGCGGTAACGCAGCAGCCATCCGTCGGGCATGAGGGTCTGTTCCATGCGCGCGACGGTGGCGAGCATGCGCGGATCGTCGTAGGCGCAGAAACCCACCTGCGGCAGCACGAGAAGCGAGGCATCGACCTCGTCGGTGTCGAAGTGCTGCGTGAACCAACCGCCCGCGTGCACACCGCGGGCGTCGATGTCGGCCCGAACACGATCGCGCAGGGTACGCCACGTGGTGACGTCGCCGTCGCGCCCGCCCTCTTCGACGGCCCGGATGCCACGGTCGAACGCCGCCCACACCATCGCCCGCGAGTGCGTGAAGAAGTGGGGTTCGCCGCGCATCTCCCAGATCCCGAGGTCGGGGCGGTCGACCTCGGTCGCCAGCTGGTCGAGGAGCGCCCGCTGCAGCGACCACGAGAACGTCGTCTCTTCGACGCCGGCGTTGCGCGCAGCTTCGAGCGCGACCATTACCTCGCCGATGACGTCGGCCTGGTACTGGTCGACCGCGCCGTTGCCGATGCGCACGGGGGCCGCGCCGCCGTAGCCGGGAAGACTGGGGATCTCGCGCTCGGGCAGGTCGCGCTCCCCCGCGATCCCGTACATGATCTGCACGTCGGACGGGTCGCCCGCGATCGCGCGCAGCAGCCAGTCGCGCCAGCGGTGCGCGGCATCGAGGTAGCCGTGGTCGATGTAGGCGCTGAGGGTGAGAGCGGCGTCGCGGAGCCAGACGTAGCGGTAGTCCCAGTTGCGGGAACCGCCGAAGGCCTCGGGGAGAGAAGTCGTCGCCGCCGCCACGATTCCGCCCGTCTCGGAGTGCGTGAGGGCGCGCAGCACCATGAGCGAGCGCGTGACCAGCGCCGCGTGGGTACCGGCGGCCTGCACGCGGTCGGCCCACGCGGCCCACCATTCGCGGGTGCGCTCGAGCGCCGCCTCGACGTTGAAGGCGACGGGCGGCTCCTGCCACGACGGGCCCCAGGCGAGGACGGAGTCGACGCTTCGGCCCGGCTCCGTCGTCCAACGGCCGCGGTGGGCGGTGTCGACGGCGATGAGGCGGGGTCCGCGGATCGTCACCGAATCGGGGCCGGCCGCGGCGAGGATGACGTGCTCGTCGCCGCCGCCGATCTGACGCACCCACGGCACCGCACGGGCGTAGTCGAAGCGCAGACGCACCTCGCTGACGAAATCGACCTCGCCCGAGACCCCGACCACGCGGCGGATGAGGGCCTCCACGCCTTCGTCGACGGGCATGGCGTCGTAGACGTCGGCGATACCGGTCGAGGTCTCCCACCGCGTGACGAGCACGAAGGTGTCGCCGTCGTACCGCCGGGTCGCCCGCGCCTCGGGGTCGGCGGGACGCAGCGTCCAGGCACCGTGGGACTCATCGCCGAGAAGGGCGCCGAACATCGACCCGCTGTCGTACCGCGGCAGGCACAACCAGTCGACGCTCCCCGCGGAGGAGACGAGAGCGGCGGACCGGCAGTTGCTGAGGACCGCGTAGTCCTCGATCGGAGTCGTCACCCTCGGATTGTGGCAGGTACCGCCGACATCGTGTCGATCGATCTCGCTAGTGACTTCCCTGTGCCCGCTGCAAGCGGCACGGCGATGTCGGGGGCGAGCGCTACGGTGACCCCATGGCTGCGGACACCACCCTGATCATCCTGGGCGCTTCGGGCGACCTCACTTCGCGACTGCTGCTCCCGGCCCTCGGCCAGTTGCTCTCGCGCGAGCCGAACCGGTCCGTGCGTCTGCACGGGGCGGGCATGGAGGACTGGACCGACGAGCACTGGCGCGAGGTGGTCGAGAAGGCTTTCCAGACGATGGATGCCGACGACGCCTTCGCCTCCGTCTCGGAGACGACCTATTCTCGAGCCGACATCACGACGGCCGCCGATCTGCAGAAGCTGCTCGACGACGCCGAGGGCCGACCGGCCCTGTACTTCGCGGTGCCCCCGGCGGTCACCGAGAAGGCGTGCCTCGCGCTCAGCGACGTGACGATCCCCGAGGGAACGATCCTCGCCCTCGAGAAGCCGTTCGGCACCGACGAGGCGAGCGCCCGCACGCTGAACACGCAGCTGGCGACCCTGGTGCCCGAAGACCAGGTGTTCCGCATCGACCACTTCCTGGGCCGCTCCACCGTGCTGAACCTGCTGGGCACGCGATTCGCGAATCGCATCGTCGAGAGCGTCTGGTCGGCCGACGACATCGCCTCGATCCGCATCGACTTCCCCGAAGCCCTGGGCCTCGAGGGCCGCGCCGGCTACTACGACGCGGCCGGTGCCCTGGTCGACATGATCCAGAGCCACCTCCTGCAGGTCATGGCCTTCGTCACGATGGAGCCCCCGGCATCCCTGGATCAACTCGATCTGCGCGATGCGACTTCGGCGGTGCTGCGCGCGACCCACGTGAAAGACGACGACCCGGTCGCGAACTCGCGCCGCGCACGCTACACCGCGGGCGACGTGGGCGACCGCCACTTCTCGTCGTACGTCGACGAGCCCGGGGTCGATGCCTCGCGCGACACCGAGACGCTCGCCGAGATGACCGTCGAGGTGCGCACGGCCCGCTGGCAGGGCGTTCCGATCCTGCTGCGCTCGGGCAAGGCACTCGGTGCGGGAGACCCGGCCGTCACCGTGACGTTCAAGCCCGTCCGGCATCTTCCCGACGGGTTCATCGGCGAGAGCGAGCCCTCCCAGATGGTGTTCTCGCTCGGGCCCGACACGATCAGCCTGGGCCTGAACATCAACGGCGCCGACGACCCTCTCGACCTCGAGCGCGTTAACCTCTCCGCCCACCTCGGCGAGGGCGCCCTCAAGGCCTACGGCGAAGTCCTCTCCGGCATCCTCGATGGGGACGCCATGCTCGCCGTCCGCGGCGATGCGGCCGAGCAGTGCTGGCGCATCGTTCAGCCGGTCATCGACGCGTGGCGCAAGGGCGAGGTCCCGCTCGACGAGTACCCGGCGGGTACCGCCGGTCCCGCGTCGTGGAACGCCTGACCGACGCCGCCGCGCGCACCGGGGCCTCGCCGCCGCCGGTTGCGGACCGGCGGCTCATGGCAGACCTATAGGTTCACACGGGAACACTTCGCCGTCTCATGGCGTTCAATGGTTCGGGTCAACGGCGTCCCGGATCAGCCCTCGTTCTCAGGAGTCCCCATGTCTCTCACCCTCGACCGCACCGCCCCCACCGACGCCCCCATCCTCGACGTCCTCGCCGAGCGCTGGAGCACCCGCGTCTTCGACCCCGAGACGCCGATCGACGAGTCGGCCCTGCGGTCCGCCCTCGAGGCCGCCCGCTGGGCTCCCTCGGGTATGAACTTCCAGCCGTGGCGCTTCATCGTGGCGCGCCGGGGCACCGCCGCGCACGAGCGCGTCGTCGCCGCGTTGATGGGCTTCAACCAGGCCTGGGCTCCCGCGGCCGGCGCTCTTCTCGTCGTGCTCGCCGAGACCGAGACAGAAGACGGCGAGGCTCGTACCTGGGCTCTGTACGACAGCGGACAGGCCGCCGCCCACTTCACCGTGCAGGCGCACGCCGAGGGCCTCGCCACCCACCAGATGGGCGGCTTCGTCGCCGACGACCTGCGCGCGGCGTTCGACATCGACGCCCGCTTCACCCCCGTCACCGTGATCGCGGTGGGCGCCCTGGGCGACGTCGACGCCGCCGAAGAGGGCCTGCGTCAGCGCGAGCTCGCGCCGCGCCAGCGTCGCACGGTCGAGGAGTCGCTGCTCGTCGACGACTGAGCCACGGCATCCGCCCTTTCACGCTCCCCGCCGGGAGGACCGCCCTCGTACGGCGTCCCTCCGGGCGGGGAGCGTTCTCGTTCGCGTGGCGCGGGTGATCCGGAGTCCGGGCTGCCCCGCGGGGCAACCGGGACCGGGTCGCCGTATCCCCCCCCGCCCGCATAAACGCTATTTGCGCGCAGAAACACGCTCTGCTCGCGTTTCTGCGAGCAGAGCGTGTTTCTGCGCGGGGGTCGAAGGAGCGGGAAACGGCGCTCGTGCACGGGACGTCGAGCGAGCAGAGACGGCGTTTATGCACGGAGTGTCGAGCGAGCGGGAGACGCGCCGCATCCTCGAACGCAGAGGGGGGATGCCACGCCCTCGACGCGGCATCCCCCTCGCTCCCGCTACTCGACGATCTCCGCCTCGATGACGTCGTCGTCGCCCGGCTCCGGTTGCGCGGGGCCGGTGCTGACGAGCACGAGCGAGTCGCCGTCGCTGGCCACATCGACCCGCACGACGTCGCCGTCACGCACCGTTCCGGCGAGGATCGCCATGGCGAGGCGGTTCTGGATCTCGGTCTGGATCAGACGGCGCAACGGCCGGGCGCCGTACATCGGGTCGTAGCCGCGCTCGGAGAGCCACGACCGGGCATCGGGTGTGACCGCGAGGCTCAGCCGCCGCTCGCGCAGGCGCTTGTGCAGCGCGTCGACCGCGAGCTCGACGATCTGTGCGAGGTCGTCCTGGCTGAGCGCCTGGAAGATGACGATGTCGTCGAGGCGGTTCACGAACTCGGGTTTGAAGGCCTGGCGCACGAGCGCCTGCACCTGCTCGCGCTTGGAGTCGATCGACAGGGTCGGGTCGATGAGGATGGGCGACCCGAGATTCGAGGTCAGGATCAGGATCACGTTGGTGAAGTCGACCGTGCGACCCTGGCCGTCGGTCAGGCGACCGTCGTCCATGACCTGCAGCAGCACGTCGAACACCTCGGGGTGCGCCTTCTCGACCTCGTCGAGCAGCACGACGCTGTAGGGGCGCCGACGCACGGCCTCGGTGAGCTGCCCGCCGGCCTCATACCCGACGTACCCCGGAGGGGCACCGACCAGGCGCGAGACCGAGTGCTTCTCGCCGTACTCCGACATGTCGATGCGCACCATGGCGTGCTCGTCGTCGAAGAGGAAGTCGGCGAGCGACTTCGCCAGCTCCGTCTTGCCGACGCCGGTCGGGCCGAGGAAGAGGAAGGAGCCGACCGGGCGATTCGGGTCGCTGATGCCCGCGCGCGAGCGACGCACCGCGTCGGACACCGCCTTCACGGCATCCTTCTGTCCGATCAGGCGCTTGCCGAGCTCGCGCTCGAGGTGCAGCAGTTTCTCGGTCTCGCCCTGCAGCAGGCGCCCCACCGGAATCCCCGTCCACGCGGCGATGACGGCCGCGATGTCCTCGTCGGTGACCTGATCGTTGACCATGCGGTCGCCCGCCGGTTCTTCGCGCTCGGCGACCATGAGCTCGCGTTCGAGAGCCGGGATCTCGGCGTAGAGGAGTCGCGATGCCCGCTCGAGGTTGCCCTCGCGCTGCGCGCGCTCGGCGTCGACGCGAGCGGCATCCAGTCGGGTCTTCAGATCACCGACGCGGTTGAGTGAGGCGCGCTCGCGCTCCCACCGGGCCTGCAGGTCGTCGAGCTTGGCCTGTTCGGCGGCGAGGGTCTCGCGCAGGGTCGCCAGGCGCTCCTTCGACGCGTCGTCCTTCTCTTTCTTCAGCGCGAGTTCCTCGAGCTTGAGGCGGTCGACGTGTCGGCGCAGTTCGTCGATCTCCAGCGGCGCGGAGTCGATCTCCATTCGCAGCCGCGAGGCGGCCTCGTCGATCAGATCGATGGCCTTGTCGGGCAGCTGACGCGAGGGGATGTAGCGGTTGGACAGGGATGCCGCGGCAACGAGCGCCGCGTCGGCGATCGCGACCTTGTGGTGAGCTTCGTACCGCTCCTTGAGGCCGCGCAGGATCGCCACGGTGTCTTCGACCGTGGGCTCGCCGACGTAGACCTGCTGGAAGCGCCGCTCGAGCGCCGCATCCTTCTCGATGAACTCGCGGTACTCGTCCAGCGTGGTCGCACCGATCAGGCGCAGTTCGCCGCGCGCGAGCATCGGCTTGAGCATGTTGCTGGCCGCAACCGACCCCTCGCCGCCACCCGCGCCCATGAGAACGTGAAGTTCGTCGATGAACGTGATGATGCGGCCGTCGGACTCGGTGATCTCTTTGAGGACGCTCTTGAGGCGCTCCTCGAACTGGCCGCGATACATCGCCCCCGCGACGAGAGCCGAGATATCGAGCGAGACCAGCTCTTTGTTCTTGAGGCTCTCGGCGACGTCGCCCGCGACGATGCGCTGCGCGAGCCCCTCGACGACGGCGGTCTTGCCGACGCCGGGTTCGCCGATGAGCACGGGGTTGTTCTTCGTGCGCCGGGTGAGCACCTGGCTGACGCGGCGGATCTCGCCGTCGCGCCCGATCACGGGATCGAGCTTGCCCTGGCGAGCCCGGTCGGTGAGGTTGATGCCGAATTGCTCGAGGGCGCTGCGCGCGTCCTCCTGCCCCGGCTGTTGTGTGGCGTTCATATGTTCTCCTGAAAGTCTGTTCGCCGCCTCAAAAGTTGAGCTGCGTTGACTCAAGTTTAGCAGCGCGGGAGTCACGGGGCAATGGGGGTCGGGGCACCCGAGACGGGGCCGTGACACGGGGAAGACCCGGTTGAGGTTGAGGTCGAGGTTGAGGTTGAGGTCGAGGTCGAGGTCGAGGTCGAGGCGGAGGTCGAGGTCGACGTCGACGTCGAGGTCGACGTGCGGGCCGAGACGGGCCGTCATGCGGAGCGTTGCCGCGCCACGCCGGTGGGGGCGGCGGCGAAACGGCGTGTCGGCGTCGTTCTCCGCCCGACGGCCCTGCCCCGCGGCTCGGCTTCGGGCACAAACCACACCCCGCCGCACACGTCGCCACGGACCGTCGCGCGGACTTCCGTCCGACACGCCGCCGCCACGCCCGCCGGAACAGGCGTCGGCCGCGAACTCCGCACGACGGCACGGGCCGTCGGGCCGTCGGCCCACCGGAGACGGGCCACCGACCGTGCCACGAGCCGGACCACCAGGACACCGGGCCGGGACACCGGGACACCGGGTAGGCGCACCAGGACATCAGGCCAGAACACTGGGCCAGGACACCGGGACACCGGGCAGGCACACCGGACCGAAGCGCAGAACCGGGGCACCTGTCCGGGCCGGCGCACCGGCCCACCGGCCGAATCACCGGCCAGGACACCAGCCAGGCACACCGGGCCGAGGCACAGAACCGGGGCACCTGTCCGGGCCGGCGCACCGGCCCACCGGCCAGACCACCGGCCGGGACCCGTGGAGACCGGAACCCAACCCGGCGAACTCAGGCCGGGATCGGTTCCTCATCCCGCGCGGGAACATCAGCCCCGGATGCCACGGGCTCGCCGCACGAGAAACGCGCGCGGTACGCCGTGGGGGTCAGCCCCATCGTGCGGGCGAAGTTCTGGCGCAGCACCGCGGCCGAGCCGAAACCGCACTCCGCGGCGATCCGATCGAGGCCCAGGTCGGTCTGCTCGAGCATCCGCTGGGCGTGCAGCAGACGCTGACGCGCGAGCCACGCGGCCGGGGTCACCCCCAGGTCCGCCTTGAACCGCCGAGCGAAGGTGCGCGGCGACATGTGGGCGCGCGCCGCGAGCCGGTCGACCGAGAGCTCGGCATCCAGGTTCTGCAGCATCCACTCGGTGACCGGGGCGAGCGAGAGCGAGGAATCGATCGGGATCGGTGAGGCGATGAACTGCGCTTGGCCTCCGTCGCGCTGGGGCGCCACGACCATGCGACGGGCGATGCGGTTGGCGAGTTCGGAGCCCAGCTCCTGACGCAGCAGGTGAAGGCTCGCGTCGAGCCCGGCGGCGGTGCCGGCACTGGTGATGATGTTCCCGGACTGCACGTAGAGCACATCGGGATCCACCTCGATCCCGGGGTACATCCGCGCCATGACGTCGGCGTAGCGCCAGTGCGTCGTCGCCCGCTTGCCGTCGAGGACTCCGGATGCCGCGATCACGAACGACCCGCTGCATACGCTCAGCAACCAGGCGCCGCGCTCGTGAGCCCGACGGACGACCTCGATCACGCGCGGGTCGACGGCTCCCCACTGCGCGCGCGGTATCGGCGCGAGCACGAGAATGTCGACGTCGGCGGCCGCATCCAGTCCGTGTTCGACGTTGACCGAGAACCCGATGTTCGACGGCACGACACCGGGGTGGGGCGCGACGATTCGGAAGTCGAAGTTCGGGATGCCGTCATCGCTGCGGTCCAAGCCGAACGCCTCGCAGGCGAGACCGAACTCGAACGGGGCGAACCCGGGCTGGATGACGACGGCGACCGAGCGCATGCGAACCTCCGGTGTGGCAGAAATCTGACGACAGGCGTCCATCATGCCACTCGTGGGCACCATTCCTCTACCCGTAGCTTTTCTGCCATGGCTTACTTCATCGCCCTCGGCATCCTTTCTCTGGCCGGCATCGTCGGAACCGTGTGGCTCGTCCGCACCGACGGCTACGGCCGGGTTCCCACGGACCCCCGGCGTGCGGATCCGCGAGAGCCCCGCGCGGCGAGGGGCGAGGCCCCGCGAGAGCCCCGCGCGGCGAAGAACCAGGCGCCGCTCGAGACGCTGCGGGCGGCAGCCCCCGAGGCCCGGCACGCCGCGACCGGCCCCGCCGTCGCGCCCACACCGTGACGGTCACCGCCGCGCACGGTCTCAGACAGGGAAACACACCCCGATCCCGGATGCCGGCACCCCGGCGCGTCGCGACACGCTCCGTCCGCGCGCGTGCGGGGTCTTCCGATCCGCTCGGACCGGTCGTCTTAGCGGCCCGCGGCGACCGCGCGAGCGTACACGTCGACCATCGCCGCTGTGCGCGAGGACTGGCGGAACCGCTCGGCGATGGAGGGATCGGGCACGATCGGTGAGCCGGCGGCGACGTCGTCCGCGGCACGGCGCAGGGTCTCCGCAAGCGCCGGGACCGTGGCATCCCGAACCGCCCAGACGCCCGAGCCGAGCTCGGCGGCGATGTCGGGGTCGCTCACCACGGCGGGGGTCCCCAGCGAGGCCGCCTCGAACACCGTCATGCCCTGGGTCTCGAACCCGATCGAGGTCTGCACGACGACGTCGGCATCGCCGAGACGCCGGAGCGTCTCGGCGTAGGGAAGGCGGCCCGAGAAGATCACCGAGGCCACGGGCGACGACCGTTCGATCAGTCGTCGCGCGGCGCGCAGCTGGGCCCCGCCGCCGACGATCTCGACCTCGGCGTCGATTCCCGAGGCGACGACCGCCTCGAGGAACGGCAGCAGGCGCTTCTCGGGACTCATGCGGCCGAGCCAGATGAACCGCGGGCGGCCGGGCCGGCGAACCCCCGCCTCGGCACTCAGTGCCGCGTCGAGCACATCGTCGTCGATGCCGTTCCAGATGACGTCGACCGCATCGGCCACGCCGTGCGTCTCGAGGCGGCGGGCGAAGTGGCCGGAGGGGGCGGTGACGGCTCGCGAAAGGTGGGCGAGCTGTCGCAGGAACGCCCACCCGTCGGCGGGGCGCGGGGTCGCCGGACTCGGCGCCACTCGCCGACCTCGCGCAGACGCGACCGAGCCGTCCGAGGTCGGCGCGCTCGCGCGAGACCCGACGGCATCCGGAAGCACTCGCCGCGCCCAGGCGTTGAGCGCGCGCAGCACGAGCCCGGGGAAAGGCGCGGTCGCCTCGATCCCCACGTCGACGCGGTTGTGCATGGTGTGCACCACCGGCAGGCCGTGGCGAGCGGCGTAGCGGTGGCCGATGAACGCGCCCCAGAAGTCGGCCTGCACGTGTACGACGTCGACCGGGAGCCGCGCGCCCATCTCGGCATCCAGGAATCTGTCCGTCCGGGCGCCCGGCCAGGTCAGCGCGTACTCGCGGTCAGGGGTGATCGCGATCGACGGCAGGTCGAGGTAGGCCGCGTCGTGGTCGGCCGGTCGATGCAGGCGCGGCGCCACGACCGTGACGACGTGACCCGCGCGCTCGAGGAAGCGCTTCTGCAACCGCATCGACACCTGCGCGCCGCCGAGCGACTCGAGGTGCTGGTCGGCGAACATCACGACGTGCACGGGCGTTACTCCGGCAGCGGTCGACCGCGGTACAGCGCCTCGAAGGTGTCGAGCGTGCGGTTGATGTCGTGCACGGCGACGGCATCGAGGGACGCCTGCTGCATACGCTTCCGCTCGTCGGGAGCCGCACTGAGCACGTCGGTCAGGCGCGCGGCGAGCTCTTCGGCATTGCCCGGCTCGAAGAGGTAGCCGTTGTCTCCCTCGTGCACGAGGTGCGGGAGGGCCACGGCGTTCGCGGCGACGATCGGCAGGCCGGATGCCATGGCCTCCATCGTGGCGATCGACTGCAGCTCCGCGATCGAGGCGATGGCGAAGACACTGGCCCGTGAGTACAGCGTGCGCAGGTCCTCTTCGGAGGCGTGTCCGTGGAACGTCACCCGCGAGGCGACTCCGAGCTGCTGCGCGAGGGTCTCGAGCTTGGCGCGCTGGTCGCCGCCGCCGACGATGTCGAAGGTGGCATCGAGAGCGGGGTCGAGCTGCGACAACGCCGTCAGCACGACGTCGATGTGCTTCTCGGTCGTCAGGCGCCCGACGAACAGGATGCGGTTGGCGTCGCGCGGCGTGAAGTCGGGCCGGTAGTTGGAGCGGTCGATACCGCACGAGATGGGGATGACGCCCGAGATGTCGATCGTCGACTCGAGGAAGTCGGCCGCCTTGCGGGTGGGGGTCGTCACCGCACGCGTCATCTTGAACGTGCGCTCCGCGTCGGCCCAGGCCAGCTTCACGAAGAGGCGGTCGAGCGCGTCGGGCAGGGTCGTGAAATCGAGGATGTTCTCGGCCATCACGTGGTTCGTCGCGATCACCGGGATGCCGCGCTTGCGCGCCTCACGGGCGAGACCGCGACCGATGATGATGTGCGACTGGATGTGCACGACATCGGGCTTGATCTCGTCGAGCAGGATGCGGGCGTAGTGCTTCGCGCGCCACGGGAACACGAAGGTGAGCCAGTCGTGCGGCAGGAAGCGGTGAGAGGGCAGCCGGTGCACCGTCATCGGCTGGTCTTCGATGACCTCTGTGCCGGTGCCGACCTTGCCGTGCTGCGCGCTGGGGGCCGCGACGTGCACCTCGTGTCCGCGGGCGACGAGACCCGCCGCAAGACGTTCGGCGAAGCGGGCGGCACCGTTGACGTGCGGGAGGAAGGTGTCGGCGCCGATGAGGATCCGCAGCGGCCGATCGGGGGTCGGCACCGCTTCGGGCGCGGTCGAGGAGTCGCTCGACGCGGCGGGCGCGGGAGGATCGGCGGGCGTCGCAGGAGTGGTCACGAGGGGTGAGGCCTATCTATGCGGCGGTCGTGGCGAGGGGAAGGTGCATGCGCTTCCCCACTGTACCCGAGCGAATTTCGGGGGCCCCGGGCCGCTTCACGGGTGGCGCCGACGGTCCCCCGGATCCCGGACGGACGACGAAGCCCGCCCGGCGCGGAACCGAGCGGGCTTCGAGGGCTGACGCGAAGCGGTGACGTCACTCGTCGGGTCGGGGCTCGGAGGCGGGGACGCCCTGCGCGGGACGCGGCGGACCATCGGTACCCGCCGCGGCAGGGACCTCGGATGCCGCCACCGCCATCGCCGAGACCACCACGGCGTCATCCGTCGCCGGTGAGCGCTGCGGGTCGCCGTCGCGCTGCCCCTCCGCCGAGACCGGGTCGAGGTCGGTCGTGGCCTGTTCGAACTGCGAACGGTAGAGGCGGTAGTACGCCCCCTCGAGCGCGATGAGCTCGTCGTGCGTGCCCTTCTCGACGATGTCGCCGTGCTCCATTACCAGGATGAGGTCCGCATCGCGGATCGTCGACAGGCGGTGCGCGATCACGAACGACGTCCGCCCCTGGCGCAGCGCGGCCATCGCCTGCTGCAGCAGCAGCTCGGTGCGGGTGTCCACCGACGAGGTCGCCTCGTCGAGGATCAGCACCGACGGGCGCGCGACGAACGCCCGCGCGATCGTGATGAGCTGCTTCTCGCCCGCCGAGACGTTGGCTGCGTCCTCGTCGAGCACGGTGTCGTACCCCTCGGGGAGCGAGTGCACGAACTGGTCGACGCGGGTCGCCACGGCGGCCTCGATGATCTCGTCGTCGGTGGCGCTCTCGCGGCCGTAGCGGATGTTGTCGCGGATCGATCCGGCGAAGAGCCAGGGATCCTGCAGCACCATGCCCGTACGCGAACGCACGTCGTCGCGTCGGAGCTCGGCGATGTCCTGCCCGTCGAGCAGGATGCGCCCGCCGTCGAGCTCGTAGAACCGCATGATGAGGTTCACCAGAGTGGTCTTGCCCGCACCGGTCGGGCCGACGATCGCCACGGTCTGCCCGGGCTCCACCCGGAACGACAGGTCGGTGATCAGCGGCCGCTCCGGCGTATACGAGAACCGGACGTTCTGGAACTCGATGACACCGCGTCCGTCGACGTGGGTCGGGGCGTCCGCGGCGTCGGGGTCCTGCTCCTCGGCGTCGAGAAGCGCGAAGACGCGCTCGGCCGAGGCGGTGCCCGATTGCACGACCGCTGCCATTCCGCCCAGCTGCGACAACGGCTGCGTGAACTGCTGCGAGTACTGGATGAAGGCCTGCACGTCACCGAGGCGGATCTGCCCGCCGGCCACCATCAGTCCGCCGAGCACGGCGATGCCGACGTAGGTGAGGTTTCCGACGAACATCATGCCCGGCATGATCATGCCCGAGAGGAACTGCGCCGTGAAGCTCGCCCGGTACAGCTCCTCGTTCTCGGCCTCGAACTTCTCGCGCGCGTCCTTCTCGCGGCCGTAGACCTTCACGAGGGCGTGACCCGAGAAGGACTCTTCGACGCGGGCGTTCAGGCGACCGACCTTCTTCCACTGCTCGCCGAAGGCCTTCTGCGACTTCGGCCCGATGACGCCGAAGATGACCGCCATGAGCGGCAGCGAGACGAGGGCGACGAGCGCGAGCTGCCACGAGATCGTGAACATCATGATGAGCACGCCCACAACGGTCAGCACCGAGGTCAGGGCGCTCGAGAGCGACTGCTGCATCGTCTGCGTGATGTTGTCGATGTCGTTGGTCACGCGGGAGATGAGTTCTCCGCGCTGGACCCGGTCGAAGTACGACAGCGGCAGGCGGTTGATCTTCGCCTCGACGTCTTCGCGCAGGCGCCACATGGTGCGCACCATGATGACGTTGATCACGTAGCCCTGGATCCACGACAGCAGCGACGAGCCGACGTAGATCGCGAGCACCGTCACGATGACGCGTCGGAGCGCGTCGAAATCGACCCCGGCCCCCACGGAGAAGTCGTCCATCGCGCCGACGATGTTGGCGATGTCGTTCTGACCGGCGGAGCGCAGTGCGTCGACGACCTCGACCTGCGAGGTGCCGGCGGCGAACTGCTGGGCGAGGCCCTTCGAGACGACGCCTTCGAAGATGATGTTCGTCGCATCCCCCAGCACGCGCGGTGCGAGCACCGCGAGGACGACGCCGAGGGCGCCGAGGATCGATACGAAGACGAAGGCCGCGGCGTGCGGCCGCAGAAGCCCGACGAGGCGGCGGAAGCTGGGGCCGAAGTTCGAGGCCTTCCCGGGCGCGACGCTGTCCCAGCTGCCGGAGTTCAGTCGCGCCTGTTCGGCGAGTTCTGCCTCGGCGCGCTCTTCTTCGGTGAGGGTGTCGGGAGTGCTCATGCCTCGACCCCCAGCTGCGACTCGACGATCTCGCGGTAGGTGGCGCTCGTGGCGAGCAGCTCGTCGTGCGTGCCGAGACCGGCCATGCG
Source organism: Microbacterium sp. SL75 (assembly GCF_026625865.1). NCBI lineage: Bacteria > Bacillati > Actinomycetota > Actinomycetes > Micrococcales > Microbacteriaceae > Microbacterium > Microbacterium sp. SL75. The sequence continues at coordinate 1,098,637 of NZ_CP113067.1, forward strand.
ACCGTCTTCGAGCACCACGATGCGGTCGGCGCCCGTGATGGTCGACACGCGCTGCGCCACGACGATCTTGGTCACCTCGGGCAGCTCTTTCCACAGCGCTTGTCGCAATCGAGCGTCGGTGCTGAGGTCGAGTGCCGAGAACGAGTCGTCGAACACCAGCACCGCGGGGCGGTGCACGATGGCTCGCGCGATCGCGAGGCGTTGGCGCTGACCGCCCGACACGTTCGTCCCACCCTGTGCGATGCGCCCCTCGAGCCGGCCCTCCATCGCCTCGACGAAGTCACGACCCTGAGCGATGTCGAGGGCATGCCAGAGCTCGGCGTCGGTGGCCTCCTCGCGTCCGAAGCGGAGGTTGGATGCGACCGTGCCACTGAAGAGGAAGGGCCGCTGCGGCACGAGCCCGATGCTCTTCCACAGCACGTCGAGATCGGCCTGTCGAACGTCGACACCGCCGACGCGCACGGCACCCGACGTGACGTCGAACAGGCGTGGGATGAGCGAGACGAGTGTCGTCTTGCCCGCACCGGTGGAGCCGACGATCGCGACGGTCTCGCCGGGTCGGGCCGTGAAGCTGATCCCCGAGACGACGGGAGACTCCGCGCCCGGGTAGGCGAAGGCGACGTCGTCGAACACGATCGCGCCGGGTTCGGGCAGTCGCTCGACGGGATTCGCCGGACGCTCGAGCGTCGAACGACTGTCGAGCACCTCGCCGATGCGCTCGGCCGAGACGGCGGCGCGCGGGATCATGACGGTCATGAAGCTCGCCATGAGCACCCCGCCGAGGATCTGCGCCACGTATTGGATGAAGGCGAACAGCGTGCCGATCTCGACGCCGCCGGCATCGACCTGGATGCCGCCGAACCAGATGACACCGACCACCGTGACGTTGAGGACGAGCATCGCCAGCGGGAAGAGCAGCACGAAGAGGGAGCCCACCTTGCGACCCACCACGAGGATGTCGGTGTTGGCCTCGCGGAAGCGCTCTTCTTCGATGCGCTCACGGACGAAGGCCCGCACGACGCGAACTCCCGTGAGCTGTTCGCGCATGACGCGGTTCACCGCGTCGAGCTTGGTCTGGTAGCTGCGGAACAGCGGCACCATGCGCGCGATGATGAGCCCGGCCGCCACGAGCAGCGCGGGCACCGCCACGGCGATCAGCCAGCTGAGACCGACGTCTTGCTGCAGGGCCATGACGATGCCGCCGATGGCGAGCAGCGGGGCGCTGACCAGCATGGTCGCGCCCATCATCGCCAGCATCTGCACCTGCTGGACGTCGTTGGTGTTGCGCGTGATGAGGGAGCCCGCGCCGAACTGCGACAGCTCGCGCTCGGAGAAGCCGCTCACGCGCTCGAACACATCGAGGCGGATGTCACGGCCCGCGGCCATCGCGGCCCGCGCGGCGAAGTAGGTGGCGATCACGGATGCCACGATCTGCCCGAGCGAGATCACGAGCATGAGCCCGCCCTGCGACCAGATGAAGCCCGTGTCACCGCGCGCGACGCCGAGGTTGATGATGTCGGCGTTCAGGCGCGGGAGATAGAGCGTCGCGATCGCGGACGCCGCCTGGAACACCAGGATGGCGACCAGCAACCAGCGATAACGCGAGAGATAGCGGATGAGAAGTTTGCCGAGCACGAAGCCCTCCGAAGAGATCGACGCGGTCGCGATGACCGCTGGGCCCAGACTGGCACCGACCTCCGACAACGGCCACCCGCTCCGGTATGGGGGCGTTCTCCCGCCGCGAACGCCGGGAGTCGGCATCCCGCTCCCCGGCGCCGGATCGTAGGCTGATCGCATGTCCCGACTGCAGGCCGACGCCCCCGCCGACCTCTGGGTGCCCGTGACGGGTTCGCTCGGCTTCCGCGGCCGCCGCCACCGGAAGGCCGCGATCGGCATGCTGCTGAGCCAGGCCAATCAGGCCGCCGGCGCCGCTCCGAAGCCGGGCGGCGGTGCGTTCGCCTGGATCCTGAGCCAGGCGGCGCCCCTTCTCATGCGCCGCGCGGCCGGGCGCGTGCTCGTCTGGGTCTGGAAGAGCGACCCCGAGCTGCTCGTCGTGATGGCGCAGCTGCAAGAGGCCACGCCCCAGCTGCGAACGGCGCGCGCGATGATGCCGATGGAGTACGACGACACCGAGTCGTTCCGAAACCCCCATCTCGGTGTGGGCGAGAAGCTCGCGATGCCGCTCCCGAGCGATCCGAAGACGCCACCGTTCGCCACCTACACGTGGGACACGGGTTCGCACTTCGTCACCGTGACGGCCGTGTGCTCGGATCGCGAGCGTTTCGGCACGGTCATCGCGTCGGTCGACGAGGTGGCGCGCACGATCCGGGTGGTCGACGACATGAAGCTCGGCGAGTCGCCCACGGTCCTGCGACTCGACCCGGCCTGACCCGGGGAACCGTCCGGAGAACGGGCGTCGAGTTCGACACGGGGAGATCTCGGCGGAACCGCCCTGTTACCGAGGCGCACCCCTGTGTCGTCGTACCGACGGAGCAAGACGGGTGTTATCGGCCGACAGCTCGGGAGAGACCGAGAAGAAGACGGCGCGTCAGTCGCCGTGCATGTCGCGCGGCCGCCACAGCACGATGTCGGTGGCGCGGCGCACGCGGGCTCCGTGGCGGAGGGTCACGACCGATCCGGTCGCCCCGGCCGCGAAGACACGGGCCCCGGGGCGGGACTGCCGCTCGATCGTGAGCTGACGTTCGAGGTCGTTCACACGGCGGGCGAGCTCGTGCACCCGCTCCTCGAGGGCGAGCAGGCGGGCGATGGCCGGCAGGCTCATGCCCTCGCCCGACAGGCGTGCGACTTCGCGCAACTGCTGCACGTGGCGGCTCGAGTACCGCCGTGACCCACCCTGTGTGCGCGCGGGCACGACGAGACCGAGCCGGTCGTACTGCCGCAGGGTCTGCGGGTGCATGTTCGACAGCTCGGCGGCCGCGGCGATGGCGAAGATCGGAGCGTCTTCGTCGATCTCTCTCTCGGACACGTCTTCACCTCATTCGTCGTGCCGGGTGCGGTGCCGGGTTCTCGGCATCCTGTCGTATCGGATGCCGAGAACCTCGGCGACGCGCGCGATGTTATCGCGCCTTGGCCATCAGGTCGGCGCGGGGGTTCTCTTTGGGCTCGAGCTCGTGGAACCGCTCGAGGGCTTCGCGAGCGGCGTCGTCGAGATGAGTGGGAACCGCGACCTGGACCTCGGCGAGCAGGTCGCCGGAGCCCTTCGCGGTCTCGATCCCGCGTCCCTTGACGCGCAGCACGCGGCCGGACGGCGTTCCGGGGGCGACGCGCAGGCGGACGGGGTCGCCCCCCAGCGTCGGCACCTCGATGGTCGCGCCCAGCGCCGCCTCGGTGAAGGTGACCGGCACGGTGAGGCGGAGATTGAGTCCGTCCCTCGTGAACACCGGGTGCGGACGCACCGCGACGGTCACGACGATGTCGCCGCTCTCGCCGCCGTCGGGCGACTTGCGCCCTCGCCCGCGCAGACGGATCTTCTGCCCGTCCGAGACGCCGGCGGGGATCTTCACTTTGAACGGCACGTTGTCTTCGCCCGCGAGGGTGATGGTCTCGCCCTTGGCCGCGGTGACGAAGTCGAGCGTCGTCCGCGCGGTGACGTCGGCGCCCTTCTGCGGGCCGCCGAAGCCGCGGAACCCTCCGGTCGTCTGGCCGAACCGGCCGGAGCCGAAGCCGCCGCCCTGCTGGTCGAACATCGTGAAGAAGTCGTCGAAGCCGCCGGATGGCGCCTGACGCCCCTGGCCGAAGCGGCTGAAGACGTCGTCGAAGCCGCCCCCGCCCCCGGCCCCCGGAGCCGAGAAGCGCGCCCCCGAGCCCATGGCCCGGATCTGGTCGTACTCCTCGCGCTGCTCGGGGTCGTTGAGCACCGAGTAGGCCTCGCTGATCTCTTTGAACTTCGCCTCGGCCTTCGCGTCTCCCGGGTTCGAGTCGGGGTGGTACTGGCGCGCGAGCTTGCGGTACGTCTTCTTCAGATCGGCAGCGCTGACGCTCTTGTCGACACCGAGGACCTTGTAGAAGTCCTTGTCGAACCAGTCCTGACTCGCCATTCGTCCTCCTCCTAGGCCGGCACGGCGACGACGACCTTCGCCGGTCGCAGTTCGACCGAACCGAGGCGGTAGCCGACCTCGACGACCTCGAGGATCGTCGTCTCGGTCACGCCCGGAGTCGGGGCCTGGAAGATCGCCTCGTGCTGCTGCGGGTCGAACACGTCGCCGACGGCGCCGTACGAGACCACGCCGAGGCGCTCGGCCACGGCCCGCACCTTGTCACCGATGGCCGCGAGCGGGGTGCCCTCGACCAGATCGCCGTGCTTGGCGGCGCGGTCGAGGTCGTCCATGACGGGTAGCAGGCCCTTCACGGCCTCACCCTTGGCGCGCTCGATCTCGCGCTCGCGCTGCTCCTCGGTGCGCCGACGGTAGTTGGCGTACTCGGCCTGCAGGCGCTTGAGGTCGATCAGCAGCGAGGCCTCCTTGTCGGAGGAAGCCCCCTCTGCGGCGGCCTCGGGCGTCTGCTCGGCCCCGAGGATGTCGTCGATGGTCAGGCCCTCGGCATCCGGTTCCTGCGTCTCGGACTGCTCGCCCGACGGCGCGGGGCCGGAGGTGTTCTCCTCCGGCCCCGTCTCGTCAGGACCGGCGCCCGAGCCCGTGGGCTGTTCGTCGTCCTTGTGTGCCATGTTCTATCGCTTACTTCTTGTTCTCGTCGGTCGGCTCGTCGTCGACGACCTCGGCGTCGATGACGTCTTCCTCGGGGTTCGGCGTCTCACCGTTGCCGGGCTGACCCACGTTGGGGTCGGCCTGCTCGCCCGCGGCCTGTGAGGAGGCGTAGATGGCCTCGCCGAGCTTGCCCTGGCTGGCGTTCAGCTTGTCGAACGCGGTCTTGACCGCGTCGTCGTCGTCGCCGGCGAGAGCCGTCTTGAGTGCGTCGACATCGCCCTGCACCTCGGTCTTGACCTCGGCGGGGAGCTTGTCCTCGTTCTCCTTGATCAGCTTCTCGATCGAGTACGACAGGGTCTCGGCCTGGTTGCGGGTCTCGGCGGACTCGCGGCGCTTCTTGTCGTCGGCCGCGTTCTCTTCGGCCTCGCGCACCATGCGCTCGATGTCTTCCTTCGGGAGCGACGAGCCGCCCGTGATGGTCATCGACTGCTCCTTGCCGGTGCCCTTGTCCTTCGCCGAGACGTGCACGATGCCGTTCGCGTCGATGTCGAAGGTGACCTCTACCTGCGGGATGCCGCGGGGGGCCGGGGCGATGCCGGTGAGCTCGAAGGTACCGAGCGGCTTGTTGTCGCGGGTGAACTCGCGCTCGCCCTGGAAGACCTGGATCGCGACCGACGGCTGGTTGTCGTCGGCGGTGGTGAAGGTCTCGCTGCGCTTGGTCGGGATGGCCGTGTTGCGCTCGATGAGCTTGGTCATGATGCCGCCCTTGGTCTCGATGCCGAGGCTCAGGGGGGTGACGTCGATGAGCAGGACGTCCTTGCGCTCGCCCTTGAGGACACCGGCCTGCAGGGCTGCACCCACGGCCACGACCTCGTCGGGGTTCACGCCCTTGTTGGCATCCTTACCCGTCTCCTTCTTGACGAGCTCGGCGACCGCGGGCATGCGGGTCGAGCCGCCGACGAGCACCACGTGGGCGATGTCGTCGACCTTGACGCCGGCCTCGCGGATGACGTCGGAGAAGGGCTTGCGGGTGCGGTCGAGGAGGTCCTTGGTGAGGTCCTCGAACTTCGCGCGGGTGAGGGTCTCGCTGAGCGAGACGGGGCCCGAGTCGGTGAGCGACAGGTACGGCAGGTTGATGCTGGTCGAGGTCGAGCTCGACAGCTCCTTCTTGGCCTGCTCGGCCGCTTCCTTCAGACGCTGCAGGGCGATCTTGTCGCCCGAGACGTCGACGCCGGTCGTGTCCTTGAACTGCTTGATGAGGTAGTCGACGACGCGCTGGTCCCAGTCGTCTCCACCGAGGCGGTTGTCGCCCGAGGTGGCGCGCACCTGGATGGTCGAGAAGTCGTCGTCCTTGCCCACTTCGAGCAGCGAGACGTCGAACGTTCCACCACCGAGGTCGAAGACGAGGATCAGCTCGTCTTCCTTACCCTTGTCGAGGCCGTACGCGAGGGCTGCCGCGGTGGGCTCGTTGATGATGCGCAGCACGTTGAGGCCCGCGATCTCACCCGCCTCTTTGGTGGCCTGACGCTCGGCGTCGTTGAAGTACGCGGGCACCGTGATGACGGCGTCGGTCACGCTGTCACCGAGGTACTCCTCGGCGTCGCGCTTGAGCTTCTGGAGGATACGGGCCGAGATCTCCTGCGGCGTCCACTTCTTGCCGTCGACGTCGAAGGTCCAGGTGGTGCCCATGTGGCGCTTCACGCTGGAGATGGTGCGGTCGACGTTGGTGACGGCCTGGCGCTTGGCGGTCTCGCCGACGAGCACCTCGCCATCCTTCGTGTAAGCGACGACCGAGGGGGTCGTGCGGAAACCCTCGGCGTTGGCGATGACCTTGGGCTCGCCACCCTCGAGTACGCTCACGACGGAGTTGGTCGTACCGAGATCGATTCCCACTGCACGGGGCATATGTGTCTCCTTGCTTGTGAGCACGGCCGTTGCCGCACTCGGGGTTCTGGATGAAAGTCTCTGCGCGGGTTGAGCCGCGATGACTCAAGGCTAACGCACGCCCTTCGGGTCGTCAAGGAGAGTTGATATGAATCGGCTCAACTTCCGGATGCCGTACCGCCCGGCGCGCTGTGCGCTCCGCGTTCCGCGGCCGCGGGGCACCGGCATCCCGAGCGCCCATGTCCCGATGCGTGCAGGCCGTGTGCCGAAACGGCGGCGCGGACGGCGCTCAAGTGGGGGGCGCGCACGTCGCGCGGGCCGCTGGCCCGGTGCACGCACGACGCCCCCGCCACCGGAAGGCAGCGGGGGCGTCGAACGGATGCCGGGGCTCAGTCGCGATCGCGGTCGCGGCGCTGGGGACGGTCGCTGCGCTTGGCGGAGCGACCACCCTGGTCGAGGCGCAGGTCGATCAGCTGACCCGAGATCCGAGTGTCGGCGAGGCGGCCGATCGTGTCGCTCGACAGGTCGGCGGGGAGCTCGACAAGTGAGAAGTCCTGGCGGATCTGGATCGCGCCGAAGTCGCCCCGGCGCAGACCCCCCTCGTTCGCGAGGGCGCCGACGATCTGACGCGGCTCGACGCGCTGGCGACGACCGACCGCGATGCGGTAGGTCGCGAAGCGGCCCGAGGTGTCGCGGCGCGGGCCGCCGTCGCGCGAACCGCCGTCACGCGAACCGCCCTCGCGCGCGGGCCGATCGTTGTCGAAACGCTGCTGACGGAAGGCTTCGGCCTCGAGCAGCAGCGGGGTGTCGCCCTGGGCGACCACGGCGAGAGCTGCGGCCACGTCAGCCTCGGGCACGTCGTGGTGAGCGACGTAGTGGGCCACGACGTCGCGGAACGTCGCGATGGCCGCGGTGTCCTCGAGGGCGGTGGTGATCGCGTCGTCGAAACGGGTCAGGCGCGTGGCGTTGACGTCGTCGACGCTCGGCAGCGACATCTCGGTCAGCGGCTGGCGCGTGGCCTTCTCGATCGCGGTGAGCATGCGGCGCTCGCGCGGGGTGACGAAGCTGATCGCGTCACCGGTGCGACCCGCGCGACCGGTGCGGCCGATGCGGTGCACGTACGACTCGGTGTCGATCGGCAGGTCGTAGTTGACGACGTGGCTGATGCGGTCGACGTCGAGGCCGCGGGCGGCGACGTCGGTGGCGACGAGGATGTCGAGCTTGCCCGACTTCAGCTGGTTGACCGTGCGCTCGCGCTGCACCTGGGCGACGTCGCCGTTGATGGCGGCGGCGGTGTAGCCGCGGGCGCGCAGCTTCTCGGCGACCGTCTCGGTCTCGTTCTTCGTGCGGGTGAAGACGATCATGCCCTCGAAGTTCTCGACCTCGAGGATGCGCGTGAGGGCGTCGATCTTCTGCTGGTACGACACGATCAGGTAACGCTGCGTGATGTTCGTCGAGGTCGCGGTCTTGGTCTTGACCGTGATCTCTTCGGGATCGTTGAGGTACTGCGCCGAGATGCGGCGGATCTGCGCCGGCATGGTCGCCGAGAACAGCGCGACCTGCTTGGTCGAGGGCGTGTCGGCGAGGATCGTCTCGACGTCTTCGGCGAAGCCCATCTTGAGCATCTCGTCGGCCTCGTCGAGCACGAGGTACTTCAGCTCGCTCAGGTCGAGGGTGCCCTTGTCGAGGTGGTCCATGATGCGACCAGGGGTGCCCACGACGATGTCGACGCCGCGGCGCAGGGCCGACAGCTGCTGGCCGTAGCCCTGACCGCCGTACACGGGGAGCACCGAGACGCCCTTGATGTGGGCGGCGTACTTCTCGAACGCCTCGCACACCTGCAGGGCCAGCTCACGGGTGGGAGCGAGCACGAGAGCCTGCGGGTTCTTGTGGCCGGTCTCCATCTGCGACAGCACCGGCAGCGCGAAGGCAGCGGTCTTGCCCGTTCCGGTCTGGGCGAGGCCGACGACGTCGCGCCCCTGCAGCAGGACCGGGATCGTGGCCGCCTGGATCGCGGAGGGGGTCTCGTACCCGACGTCCTTCAGGGCCTTGAGCACAGCGGCATCCAGTCCCAGATCGGCGAAGGTGAGCTTTTCGGGGGTGGTCTCTGCCTCAGCGGAGTCGACGGGGGTTTCGGATGCCATGACTCCACGGTAGTCTCCTCCGCGCCCACGCGCGGGCCGGGGTCTAACCTGAACGCGCACGTCGACGACGACGTGGCCTTATCCCGGCCTTACCGGGTGTTCACCGAAGGGCCCTACCGTGACCCCCATGCCTCCCCCCGCAGCCACCCCGACCGACGTCTCCGCACGCCGTCCCGTGCTCGCCTGGGCCCTGTGGGACTGGGGCTCCGCGGCCTTCAACGCCGTGGTCACGACCTTCGTCTTCAGCACCTATCTGGCGAGCCAGCTCTTCGTGGACCCCGCGATCGTGGCCGCCGCGGACGGCAACGACAAAGACCCCGCCCTCGTGCGCGCCCTCGCCGACAACGCCACCCTCGTCGGCGTCGCCCTGATGATCGCCGGGATCGTGGTGGCGCTCGTGGCCCCCGTCCTGGGCCAGAGATCCGACGGCACCGGCCGTCGCAAGCTCTGGCTCGGCATCAACACCGGACTCGTGGTGATCGCGATGGCGGCGATGGTGTTCGTCGAGGGCACTCCGCACTTCCTCGTGCTGGGGGCCGCTCTGATCGCGGTCGGCAACGTCTTCTTCGAGTTCGCGAGCGTCAACTACTACGCGATGCTCACGCAGGTCTCGACCCGCGAGAACATCGGCCGCGTCTCCGGCTTCGGGTGGGGCATGGGCTACGTCGGCGGCATCGTGCTGCTGATCCTGCTGCTCGTGCTGTTCATCCAGAGCTTCGGGGATCCGGATTCCGGTGGGCTCCTCGCCGTGACCAAGGACGGCGGTTGGAACATCCGCCTGGCGGTGGTGGCATCCGCCCTCTGGTACGCCGTCTTCGCGATTCCGGTGCTGCTGCGCGTACCCGAGATCCCGGCCCGCGAGCGGCGGGTGAAGGTCAGCTTCTTCCGCTCCTACGTTCTGCTGTGGGCCACGCTGCGATCGCTGTGGCGCGACAGCCGACAGGTCCTGGTGTTCCTCGTCGCCAGCGCGGTGTTCCGCGACGGGCTGACGGGCGTCTTCACCTTCGGGGCGATCATCGCCGCGCAGGTCTTCGGATTCAGCTCGACGCAGGTGCTGTACTTCGCCGTCGCGGCGAACGTCGTCGCCGGTATCAGCACCTTCGCGGCCGGACGCCTGGACGACCGGTTCGGACCCAAGCGCGTCATCATGGCCTCGCTCATCGGACTCATCGTGCTCGGCAGCGCGGTGCTGTTCATCGGCACCTCGCAGACCGCGTTCTGGATCGTGGGCCTCGGCCTGTGCGCCTTCGTCGGTCCGGTGCAGTCGGCGAGCAGGTCGTTCCTCGCGCGCGTCGCCCCCGAGGGGCGCGAGGGCGAGATCTTCGGCCTCTACGCCACGACCGGTCGCGCCGTGTCGTTCCTCGCCCCGGGCCTGTTCGCGCTGTTCGTCGGACTGACGGGCGACACGCGCCTCGGCATCCTGGGCATCGTGCTGATCCTCGGCGCGGGGCTGCTGCTGCTGATCCCGGTGAAGGCGAAGCCCGCCGTCATCTCCTGATCCCGCGCCGGCCGAGGTCCGGGGCGCCGGTCGTGCCACATGCTTCGCGCGAGCCCGGCGACCCCGACCGTGCGACCCGTGCGGAGCGCGTGACTGCGTGGCAAAGCGCCGGATGCCGCGAGCTACGCCCCGCGGCCTCAGTCGCGGGGCCAGGAATCGGCGAACTTCGCCAAGAGTCGGGCGAACTCCACCCGCTCGGGGTCGCTGAAGGACTCGAGTGCCGAGCGCACGGCATCCCGCCTTCGTCCCCGGAAACCCGACACGAGCCTCTCGCCCTCGGGAGTGAGGCGCACGCGCGTGCGACGAGCGTCGTCGGGGTCGGGCTCGCGCGCGACCAGCCCCATCTGCGCGGCCTGTTGCACGAGGCGCGAGGCGCGCGGCTGGTCGACGCCGACGGCCTCGCCGATCTCGCTGACCGAGAGCGAACCGGATGCCGCGACCAGGGCGTCGAGCATGCGCAGGCGCGCCGGCCCGCCGAAGCGTCCGTGCGAGGGATCGGCGGCCCACGGCGGAGCGCCGCGGCCCCAGGGCCCGCCGTGCCCGCCACCGTGGTCGCCGTGCGGGTGGTGGTGCGCCTCGGCCGGGAACGGCGGCCTCGGGCGTCGTCCGCGCAGGCGCCCGAGGGCGGCGGCGATCTCGTCGGCGGGGTCGGTGGCCATGCGGAAATTTTACATGTCTCTTGACAAGCATCGGGAATGCATGTCACAGTACATTCGTTGTCACATGACATGCAATGGCGGATCGACCGCCAACGAAAGGACTCCCCCATGAACACCCCCGCACCTGCTGACCCCCGCAGCCTCGCCCATCGCCTCACGACGGTCGGCCACGCGCTGCACCACCGCCTGTTCGCGCAGTTGCGCGACAGCGACCTGCACCCGAAGACCGTCGCGGTCCTCTCCGTGATCGACGGACGCCTCGACGCCCCGTGGATCAGCGACCGCATCGCCCGCGGCGGCAAGCGCATCAGCGCCCTCGCCGACCGGGGATGGATCGCCCCCGCAGGCGACGGCTGGACGCTCACCGACGAGGGTCGCCAGATCCTCGATCGAGTGGATGCCGACCGCCAGGCGCTTCTCGCCGGAGTTCCCGCCGAAGAGATCGCGCGCCTGACCGCCGCCCTCGACGCGATCTCCGAGGCCCTCGGCCTCGAGGAAGACGCCGGCCCGCGCGGACCCCGCGGCTTCGGTTTCGGCCCCGGCCACTTCGGCCCCGGTTCCGGCCGCGGCTTCGGTCCCGGAATGCGCGGCGGCCCCCGCTTCGGCGGCGGCGAGCGCGACCACCGACGCGAAGACGGCGGCAACGCCCACCACGGCTTCGGCCCCCGCCACGGCGGGCGCACCGACGGACACCGCGCCGACGGCGACAGCGCCTCCGATGGCTCCGCCCCCGGCACCGCGCCCCGCCACGGGGAGCACGGCCACCGGCACGAGCGCGGACACGGCCGCGGACACCGGGCGGCCGAGCGCGCCTACGAACGCGGTTTCGACGCCGGGTTCACCCGTGGGCGCGAGTCCGCGGCATCCGAGTGATCATCGAGAACACGACGCGGCGGGACCTCCCTCGGGAGGCCGTCGCGTCGTCATTCGGTCAGCGTCCCGCAGAACCCGCGTCGGTGTAGCCGACGTCGGTGCGGTGGAAGTTCAGCGATGAGCGCGAGGCCGTCGGGCCGCGCTGTCCCTGGTACCGGTTGCCGTAGGGCCCGGAGCCGTACGGGTTCTCGGCCGGCGAGGTGAGCCGGAAGTAGCAGACCTGCCCGATCTTCATCCCGGGCCACAGCTTGATGGGCAGCGTCGCGACGTTCGAGAGTTCGAGCGTGACGTGACCCGAGAACCCGGGGTCGATGAACCCCGCGGTCGAGTGGGTGAGCAGCCCGAGACGCCCGAGCGACGACTTGCCCTCGAGGCGCGCCGCGACGTCGTCGGGCAGGCTGACGCGCTCGAACGTCGACCCGAGCGCGAACTCGCCCGGGTGCAGGATGAACGGCTCGTCGGGCTCGACCTCGATGAGACGCGTGAGCTCGGGCTGGTTCTCGGCGGGGTCGATGAAGGGGTACTTGTGGTTGTCGAACAACCGGAAGTAGCGGTCGAGACGCACGTCGACGCTCGAGGGCTGGACCATGGCCGGGTCGAAGGGCTCGAGGCCGAGGCGCTTCGCGTCGAGTTCGGCCCGGATATCGCGATCGGAGAGCAGCACGGCCCCAGCCTAGGGGCGGGGCCCGTGTCACGTCGGTCGGGTTTCGGCGCCGAGGGCGGTGTCGAAACCGCATCCGTTTGTCGAGACCGCGTGCGATGGGCGACGAACGTGTGCGTCCTCGCGAATCTCCCGCGGTCTCGACGGCGCCGACCCCGCGCTCGAATCGCGTGATCATCCCGGATGCCGAGGGATGCCACGCAGACGCTGTTATGCTGGCCGAGCTGCCGCAAGGCGCACGGGGCTGTAGTTCAATGGCAGAACATCTGCTTCCCAAGCAGATAGCGCGGGTTCGATTCCCGTCAGCCCCTCCACAGCCCTCGCGGGCGGCCTCAGGCCGTTCGGGAGGGCTTTGTCTTTCCCCCGTCAACCCCTCCCCCTCGGCCGTTCACCGCACGGGCAGACTGGACGCGACGAGGGGGGAAACGCCATGACAGAGGTCGCGGAACGTCATCCGGATGCTACGGATGATCGAGGCCTGCCGTTCTGGGTGAAGGCGCTCGGATGGCTGCAGGTGGTGGTCATCGCGCTGGCGCTCGTCGCCTTCTTCGTGCTGCAGGGCGTGCAGGCGGCGTCCTCCGGCGTCAACTACGACGCGGCGGCGTTCGCGGTCATCCTCGCGCTCCCGCTGATCATCGTCTGGCAGCAGCAGATCGCGGCTCTGGTCGTCGCGGGTGCGCTCGTCGTCGGCATCGTGCTCGGCGTCCGTTTCCGCCGTGGTCGCATGAGCGTGGGCCAGGCCGTCTGGGGCTACACCCTGCTCGGGTGGACGCTGTTCTGGGTCACGATGTGCGCGTGGGGGTTCGTCCGGCTCCTCTTCGCCTTTCTCGGCTGAGCCCGCGGGCGCGGCACCTAGAGGGGAACTTTCCACAGGGCTCGGAACCTCCGGAGACGACCGGCGCCGCGGAATTACGCGCGTGTAGTTTCGAACACGTTAACGAATCCGGGCCTTATCCACACGTGTTTGCACAGGCTGCGACGGTTTCCACACACGCTCTCCACAAAGTTATCCACAGCTGTGGAGACAGTCGTTCGCCCGTGTCGACGAGTCGGCGGGGCGCATGGGTATCGTCAGGATCCTCCCCGCGCCGATGCGTCGAGCGCAGCATCGTCGTGTGCGAACGAACAACGGCTTCCCCTTTCACGCGAGCGGAACCTGGGGCTTCTACGAACGGCGACTGAGCGGTCACGGGCTCGTCGTCGAGCACCTGCAGGTGCTCCCCCCGGACGGCAGGCCCGAAGAGCGACTCGTGTGGAACGCGGCGGTGATCTGGCCCTACGTCGGCTTCTTCTGCGGCATCGCCGCGGCCGCCGCCGCGCATCACACCAGCTCCGTCGCGGCAAGCGTGGCACTCGGCGCCGTCGTGTGGCTCGTGCCGTGGGCCTGGCTGGCATGGAGAAGCCGCCCCTTCGCGCGGCGCGTCCGCGAGTCCTGGCGGATCAGCGGTGCCGGGACGTGGATGGTCGACCCCTCGCCGCTCCGCGATCACGCCGAACGTCTCGCCGACGCCGGTCGACGGGCCGCCTTCGATCGGACACACCGATACGTGACGCTCACCTGGGGCGACGTCTACGCGGCGCTCGCGGCGCAGGCGGAACCCGCCTCGATAGCCCTCGTCGTGCACACCCCCGCGGCGGAGTCCCGCGTCGTCCACGAGAGCCGCCATCCTCGGCCCCGACCCGCCGCTCACTTCCTCCCGCGCGGGACCGGTCTCACGTCCTCAGGTGCGACGCCCCGTTCAGATCGAGCACCGCACCCGACGCCCACTGCGAACCCGGCGAACTGAGGTACACCACGGCATCCGCCACCTCTTCGGGAGTGGCGACGCGGCCGAAGGGACTTTGATCCCGGATGCCGGCGCCCGCCGCTCCGGCCAGCTTCTCCTGCTGCCGGTCGGTGCCGACGAACCCGGGAGCGACGCTCGTGACCGCGATGCCATGCGGAGCGAGCGCCACCGCGAGGGACTGCCCCATCGCGTGCAGCCCCGCTTTCGCCGCCCCATAGGCGGGGAACTCGGGTTCGCCACGGAAGGCGCCGCGCGAGCCCACGTTCACGATCGACCCCGGGAGCCCCCGTTCGATGAGGGAGCGCGCGACGAGGAAGACCAGGTTGGCGGGCGCCTGCAGATCGACCTGGACCATGCGTTCCCAGGTGCGGTGCCAGGTGGCGTAGTCGACGGTCGCGATGGGGTGCGAGGTCGAGGGGTTCGGGGCGAGGGCCGCGTTGTTGACGAGGACGTCGATGCGTCCGAACGCGTGGAGGACGTCGTCGACGATGCGTTCCGCGGTCTCCGGGTCGGAGACGTCTCCTCCCACGAGGACGTGTCCGTCGCCGTGCAGCAGCGCGAGGGTCTCCTCGGCAGCCGAGAGGTCCTGACCGTAGTGGACGGCGACCCGATCTCCGCGGGCGCTCAGGGCGACGGCGATCGCGCGCCCGATTCCGCGTGAGGCGCCGGTGACCAGAGAGTGCAGCATGCGCCCATCCTCCCGGTGCCGAGCGTTCGGGCGGCTCCACGAAACGGCGGGCCGCCCGAACTGTCCGGGGCTCACGCATCGGGGCGATGAACCGGTCGCGTCCGATGCGGATGGCCCACGCTACGTTCGCGCGCGGCCGGCGAGGCGGGCTTGACGAGCTCCCCCCGCGGGTGCGGGGGCCCGGGGAGCCGGGTCAGGCGCGGGTGAATCCGTCGAGGTCGGGGTCCCAGAAGGCGTCGGGGTTCGTATCGTCGGCCGGCTGCTCGACCGCGATGGCCGGTGCCTGCGGAAAACGCTTGTGCTGGCGCAGCTCTCCGGCCGCCCACGAGAAGTCGGGCTCCTGACCTTCCCAGTCGGCCGGGGCGCTGAGCACGTCGTTGCCGACGCCGATCACCAGCTCGGCCTCTTCTTCGCCGCCTTCGGTGACGATCGGGATGCTCACCGCCTCCGCCTGCCCTTCGGCGGCGATCGACGCGGTGAGCTGCACGAGCGCCTCCGCCACGTCATCGGTCGTGGTCACGGTCTCACCGGCATAGGTCACACTGCGCATTCAGCGATGTTCTCCTCTCGAGCGCATCGGAGGGGGCCGGTTGCCCCGGGGCGCGCGCTCCGATAGGGCGCTCGTGTCGGAGGTCCGCGCTAGGGTCCGGTGAGCCGGCTGAGAGGATCACGATCATGACCGAAGCCCCCGAGCTGATCGTCGACGACGCCGCGCGCTGGCGATCGTGGCTCGACGCCCACGAAGACACCAGCGATGGTGTGTGGCTGGTGCTCGCGAAGAAGGGCACGACCTCGCCCACGTCCCTCACCTACGCCCACGCCCTCGACGAGGCCCTCTGCAGCGGGTGGATCGACGGGCGAAAGCAGTCCCGGGATGCCGACACCTTCCGACAGCACTTCACCCCGCGCCGCGCCCGCTCGATGTGGTCGAAGCGGAACGTCGATCACGTCGCCCGCCTGACGGACGAGGGGCGCATGCGGCCCCGCGGGGCCGACGAGATCGCACGCGCTCAGGCCGACGGGCGGTGGGAGCGCGCCTACGAGGGATCCGCGGCGATCGAGATCCCGGCAGACCTGCGCGAAGCCCTGGATGCCGAGCCCGTCGCGGCGCGCGCCTTCGAGGCGCTGACCAAGGCCGAGCGCTACTCGGTGCTGCATCCCGTCGTCACCGCGACGACGCCCGCGACCCGGGCGAAGAGGATCGCGCGCCACGTGCAACGCCTCGCCGCCGATCCGGCTCCCCCGGCCCGGAAGGACTGATCACCGCCGAGAATGGGCTCATGCGCGCGCGACGACTCCTCGGCCTGACCGCAGCGGCATCCCTCGTTCTCGGGCTGACCGCCTGCGCGGCACCCGCCACCGAATCCGCCCCCGCCGCCACCGGACCCGCCGCCACCGGACCCGTCGTGTCGTTCTACGGCGATTCGTACACACGCGGCACGGGCGCGAGTTCGAACGACAAGCGCTGGTCGACGATCGTGTCGGCCGAGCGCGGCTGGCGCGAGATCAACCGCAGCGAGAACGGCCTCGGCTTCGTCAACCGCCGCGCCTCGATGGGGCCCGGACTCGACGACATCCCCGCCCAGGTCATCGCCGACGACCCCGACCTCGTCTTCGTCACCATGGGGTTGAACGACAACTTCAGCTACGACCGCGCGGCCGAGCGCATCCGCGAGACGATCGAGAGCGACCTGCAGCGCCTGCGCGAGGGATTGCCCGACGCACGGATCGTCGTCGTCGAGCCCTTCTGGTACACCGCCGACCGCCCGGCGTCGGTCGACGTCATCGCGGGCTGGGTCGAAGACGCCGCGGCGCGCATCGGCGCCGACCACATCGAGGGGGCGAGCCACTGGCTCGACGGGCACTACGCCGACTCCGCCGACAGCTGGATGGCCGGCGACGGCCTGCACCCGAACGACACCGGGTACGCGCACCTGGCAGAGCAGATGGATGCCGCGCTGGGCGCCCTCGATCCGCCCCTATGACCGCGACGCTCGCGAAAACCGCCGTCGGCTGAGCGCCCAGACCCCCGCCGCCGCGACGAGAAGCAGAGCCAGGATGCCGACGATGTGCAGCACCAGCGAAGCGAGGCCGCGCTCGGGCAGCAGGAACCCGTAGGGAACCCACCCGTCGGTCGCCCCGCGCACGAGGACGACGGTGATCCAGAGCAGCGGGTACGGCAGTACCCACCAGAGGTGCCGCCACGCGAGCCGCGGCCGGTCGCGAGCCGTCGCGATGTCAAGGACGACGATGACCGGGAACACGGCGTGCAACACCGCACTGACCCACGGCGGGGCAGACCCCGTTCCGGGCACCAGAGCGTTGTAGACGACTCCGACCACGATCAGACAGGCCGCGCCGATCGCCCACGCGAGAGCGAGCGGGAACGGCAGGGCTCGATTCGCCAGACCGATTCCTCCGACGGCGATCAGCACGAGCGCCGTCAGACTGCTCGTCTGATTGGTGAAGTATCCGAAGTAGTCGAGGGGGTTGGCGTCGCCCGCCGCGATCCGCAGCACGTAGGCGAACAGCACCACGACGAGCACGATCGCGCCGGCGACGACGCGAGCGAAGGAACGCACGGTTGCCGGGTGGGAGGTCACCCCGTGACGCTACCGTGCGCGCCCCGGACCGGCCACTGCGTCAGGCGCCGTTCGCCGTCCGCGCGCGGAACCACACGGTGAGCTCGCGCACGGCGCGGATGCTCGCGTCTTCGTCGTCGGCCTCGAGGTCGTCGAAGGTGTCGCGGAAGCCCTCGGGCGCGGGTGTCGTGGGAACGCCGATCGGCTCGTACCCCATCGTCCACTCCGTGAAGCGGCGCTCGTCGATGCGCTCCGAGAGCAGCACGCGCACGTCCGTGTGCCGCGGGTCGCGTCGGATCTTCGTCATGAGTTCGTCCACGGCATCCTGCGACCCTTCGAGCACCTGGAAGAAACGCCCGCGGCGATACAGCAGCATGCCGGTGAGATCGTGCTCGTGATTCGACCGGCGGCTCTGCGTGAGGAGGTCCTTGAGGCGGTCGTCGTCGAACGGATCGGACGCCGCGCTGACGTACGAGATGGACACGAGGTCGGAGTTCACGAGGCCCTCCCGCCGTCGATCGACCGCGGCGCGGGGACACGCACCTCGCGAAGCGTGATCTCGGCGTCATGCGGGGGCTGGTCGTTGGTCACGGCGGCCATCGCGGCGGTCAGGGCTTCGAAGCGACCGACCAGGCGCGAGCGACCGTTGTACGCCAGGTACCCCCCGCCGCTCTGGCGGTCGATGTAGCCGAGGAACACCCCGCTCTTACTGCCGACGTGGAAACCGTCTTCGACGCGAGCCCAGACGACTCCGGCGCCGGGGCGGTCGTGAGACACCATGGTCGCCCCTCTTTCTGCCCGGGATGGAAACGGGCGAATGCGACCGTACCGGCCCCCTCCGACATCGAGGCGCCCTTGACAGATCGCCCGACGGACGAGCCACAGGGCGGAGGCGTCGAACGGCCGCGTCCCCGTCAGACCAACGCGGCGCGGATCTGCGCGGAATCGTCGGTGCCGGTCGCCTCGGCGATCCGCCCCTTCTCGATGCGGTACATCGCGAACGAGGCGATGTTCACGCGTCGGCGGGTCGGCATCACGTGCGCGAACGCGCCGGTGTGCTCTCCCCCGCCCCGCAGATGAACCGCCAGACGGTCGTCCTCCACGATCAGCTGAATGCGCTTCCACTGCCAATCGGGGAAGCCGTGCAGCAGCTCCGCCAGATCGGCGATCCACGCCTCGGCCCCCGCGGGCAGGTGCGCGCGGCGCACCGCGGGGTGCAAGAACCCGCGGACGGCTTCGAGGTCGTGCCGGTTGAGGGCGTCGAGGTAGTCGGCGAACCACTCTCGCGTCTCCCAGACCTCCACTCCCCCATTATCGGCGGGATGCCGGGGACCCGGCCCGTCCGCGCGAGAGGGGGAGCGTCCCTGGCTCCAACGGCTCTCGACCTCTCACGCGTCTTCGGCGAACACCTGAGTCGCGATGCGAAACGCCGTGTTGGCCGCCGGCACACCCGAGTAGATCGCCGACTGCAGGATCACCTCGCGGATCTCGTCGATCGTGAGGCCGTTGCGCAGTGCCGCCCGCAGGTGCATCGCGAGCTCTTCGTGGTGGCCGTGGGCGATGAGCGAGCTCAGCACCGCGACCGAACGGGAGCGGCGGTCCAGACCGGGCCGCGACCAGACGTCGCCCCAGGCCACGCGCGTGATGAAGTCCTGCCAGTCGGCGGTGAGCTCGGTCGTCGCCGCCGTCGCGCGGTCCACGTGTTCGTCCGACAGCACGGCACGGCGAACGGCCATGCCCTGGTCGTGGCGTTCCTGGTCGGTGGGCATCAGGCGTCCTTTCCGGTCGCAGGTACGAAGAACGACCGCAGCAGCGCCGCCACGGCCTCGGGCTGCTCGGCGGGCGGGAGATGGCCGGCGTCGTCGATGCGCGCGACACGGCCGTCCGCCACACCCTCGGCGATCTCGACCGCCTTGGCCTCCGGGGCGACGGCGTCGAACGACCCCCAGGCCGCGAGCACGGGGACGCGGATCTCGCCCAGCACGGGCCGCACGTCGTACGCGGCGAGCGCCTCGCAGCAGCGCGCGTAGCCGTCGTCGTCGGCATCTTGAAGGACATGCAGCAGACGCCCGGTCAACTCGGGACGCCGCGCGATCGAGTTGGGGGCGAACCAGCGCTGGGCCGAGCCGACGATGAGGCTCGAGGTGCTCTGCGCCCGGGCCTGCGCCGCCCGGTCCGTCCACGACGCGGGTTCTCCCAGGACGGCTCCGGATGCCACGATCGCGGCGCCTCGAAGACGCTCGCCGTGCCGCAGCGCGAGCTCGAGCCCCGTCGCACCGCCCAGGGACACCCCGGCATAGAGGAACGTCTCCTCGGGTACGGCGGCGGCCACGGCATCCGCGAGGTCCCCGACGGTGAACGCCTCGTGCACCCGGGGCCCCGCGCCGTGGCCGGGGAGGTCCCATGCGCAGACGCGGTAGTCGTCGGCGAGGAGGGGCACGACGTCCTCCCAGAGGATCGTCGAGGTGCCCAGCGACGGCCCCAGCACCACGAGGGGCGCGTCGGCGGGTCCGACCGGCTCGGTCAGCGAAACGAGGCTCATGCGTCGACTCCCCTGCTGCGTGCCGTGCCGCCGCCCGCGTGACCCGTGCCACGCGCGAGGCGGGGGGCGAGGCCGAGGTACCGAGCCGGGTCGAGCAACGTGTCGACGTCGAGACCGGCCGCCTCGGGCAGCGCGCGCAGACGCGGGGCGAGGTCGTCGTCACCATCGAGCAAGGCTGCGAAGCGCTCGGCACCGATGAGCGGCACGAGCACTCCCCGCAGGCGCTCGCTGACGATGCGCCCGCCGGTCAGACCGACGGTGGCGGCGGCGGCGGCCGCGTCGACGCGCAGGTGCGCGAGCAGGGACGATCCGTGCGCGGACGCACCGACCGCGAGGCGGAGCAGCTCGCGCAGTGTCGGCCACTCGGAGTGCCAGGCGCCGTCGGGGCGCTCGTCGACCGCGAGGGCCGAGGCGAGGTGCAGGGTCGCACCCAGGTGCGGTGCGCGCAGGGCGGCCGAGCGGGTGAGCACCGCCTCGGCGGGGTTCTGCTTCTGGGGCATCGCCGACGATCCTCCGCCCACGCCCTCCGAGACCTCGCCGATCTCGGTGCGGCTGAGCGTCGCGACGTCGGCGGCCATCTTGCCGAGCGCATCGATGGCCTGGACGAGGGCGTCTCCGATCTCCGTCACGGGCCAACGCGCCACGTGCCAGGGCGCGTCGGGGGCGTCGAGTTCGAGGGCCCGGGCGAAAGCCGCGGGAAGGGCATCGGCGGCATCCGTCGATCCGGTGATCTCGACGAACGACGCGAGCGTCCCTCCCGCACCCGCGAGCTGCGCGGGGAAGACGAGGGCATCCAGCCGCACGACGGCGCGCTCGAGTCCGCGCGCCCAGATCGCGGCGCGCGCACCGATCGTGGTGGGCACGGCGTGCTGGGTGAGGGTACGGGCCGCGGACACCTCGTCGGCGTGCGCGGTGGCGAGCTGTCGGGCCCAGACGGCCGCGTTCTCGACCGAACGACGCGTCTGTTCGACCGCGCGCCGCGCGACCACCATCAGCGCCGTGTCGAGGATGTCCTGGCTCGTCGCCCCGCGGTGGATCCACGCTCGATGCTCCTCGGGCACCTGCGCCTTCAGCGCGCCGACGAGCGGGATCACGGGGTTGCCCCCGGCGACCGCGTCGCGGACGAGGGCGTCGACGTCGATCCCGCGCGGGGACGCGCCACCCTTCTCGTCGATCCCGAAGACGTGGTCGATCTCGACCCGCGCCCCGCGCGGGGCGGCCCCCACCTCGACGTACGCCGCGACCAGCGCGCACTCGACGCGGATCATCGTGGACAGCACGAACCCGTCCGACAGCAGCGCGTCATGACCGACGCTCACCGGCGAGAGCAGCCCGAGGTCGATGCGCGGAAGGGGATCAGAACGCAAGGAACACCGTCTCGTTCTCGCCCTGCAGTCGGATGTCGTGCGACAGGTACCCGTCGGGCGTCCGGGTCGCGACGAGGCTAGCGCGCTCCTCGCTCGAGAGCGACGACAGCAGCGGGTCGGCGGCGAGAGCGTCCTGGTCGGCGGGCGAGTAGATGCGGGTGTGCAGCTTGTCGGGCAGGCCGCGCGCGAACACGATCGCGGCGAAGAATCCCGCGCGCCCCCAGATGCCGCCCGGCTCCCGCGTCCAAAACGAGTAGCGCCCCTCGTCGTCGGTGAAGGCGCGGCCGAAGCCGGTGAACGTGTGACCGTCGCGGCGGAACGCGCCTCGCGCGCGCGGCACCGAGCCGTCGGCATCCGCCCCGAAGATCTCGATGAGGGCGTCGGGGATCGGCGAGCCCGCACCGTCGTACACGGTGCCCGAGAGCACGATCGCACCGGGCGAATGCGGGAACACCACCTCGTGCTGCTTCGGGAACTCCAGGCCGTAGGCGAAGAACGGTCCGACCGTCTGGCCGGGGGTGGCGCGGTGCGTCTTGGCGGGGATCACTCGTCGCCCTCCTGCTCGAAGTAGGTCTGCTCCGGCCCGTCGACCACGATGTCGAAGCGGTACCCCGTCGCCCACTCGGGCGAGGTGAGGTCGTGGTCGTAGACGCCGACCAGGGCGTCGCGGTCCTTCTGCCGGTGGATGGAGTTGTAGATCGGGTCGAGCGCGAACAGCGGGTCGCCCGGGAAGTACATCTGCGTCACGAGCCGCTGCGTGAACGACGAGCCGAACACCGAGAAGTGGATGTGCGCGGGCCGCCACGCGTTGCGGTGGTTCTTCCACGGGTAGGGCCCGGGCTTGATGGTGGTGAACCGGTACTCGCCGTTGTCGTTCGTGACCGCGCGCCCGGCGCCGGTGAAGTTCGGGTCAAGCGGGGCGGGGTGCTGGTCGCGCTGGTGGATGTAGCGCCCGGCGGCGTTGGCCTGCCAGATCTCGATGAGCTGGTTCGCCACCGGCCGGCCCCACGAATCGAGCAGGCGCCCCTGCACGCTCATGCGCTCCCCCAGCGGCTCGCCCGCGTGCTGCAGCGTGAGGTCGGACTCGATCGCGGCGACGTCTCGCTGTCCGAACGCGGGCGAGAACAGTTCGATCGTCTCGGGGTCGACGAGCTTCGGATTCTTGGTCGGATGCCGCAGCACGCTCGACCGATACGCCGGGAAGTCGTGGGCGGTCGCGGCGACATGCGTGCCCGCGGCCTCGAGCGCGTCGAGTTCGGCGTGACGGGCGCGGATCTCGCGGACGATCTCGTCTTGCGTGGCCTGATCGGGTGCGGCCAGCAGCGATTCGGGGGCGGCGGCGGGAGGGTTCGACATGGGGTCTCCTTCGACCAGACAATGCTCCGGCACCGTCCCCAGCAGTGGCGAGCGGTTCCCGCTGAATGGGAATCATGGCATCCTGACCCCATGGCGAACTCCCCCTCGGGCGACTCGGTGACCGACCGCCTGGTGCGGATCCTCGAGACCTTCACCCCCACGCGCACCGCGCAGACCACGTCCGACATCGGACGGCGGGCGGGTCTGCCGAGCTCGTCGGCGCATCGGATCGTGAACGAGCTGGTGGATGCCGGCTTGCTCGAGCGCGACGAAGAGCGCCGCATCCGCGTGGGCATGCGCCTCTGGGAACTGGCCACGCGGTCCTCTCACGCCCTGCGCCTACGCCAAGCGGCGCTGCCGGCGATGGAGCGGGTGCAGACGCGCGTGCGCGAACACACGCAGCTGGCGATCCTCGAGCAGGAGGAAGCGCTCTTCCTCGAGCGGCTCAGCGCCCCCGACTCGGGGGCGAACATCACGCGCATCGCCGGGCGCCTTCCCCTGCACGCGTCGTCGTCGGGTCTCGTCCTCCTCGCCTTCGCCCCCCACGATCTGCGGGAGCGCGTACTCGCCGGACCCCTGCGCGCCGTCACCCCCGAGACGATCGTCGACCCGGCGGCCCTGCGCCGCGTGCTCGCCGAGATCCGCAGCCTGGGCCGGGTCATCGCCCCCGGCTACGTCGACAGCGTCTCGACGGGAGTCGCCGTGCCCGTGCGCGATGAGACGGGTGCGGTGATCGCCGCCCTGTCGGTGGTGCTCCCCCGCGACGCCGAGACCCCGTTCGCCCTGGTCGAGCTGCACCGCGCCGCCCGCGACACCGAGCGCGCCCTCGGCTACCGCCGCTGACCCCGCCCTCTTCGCGCCGGGGTGGACTTCGGTCGTCCGCGGGACGAAGAGGCGGCGGGAGCGGACTCGCCGAAGGCGTGAGCGCTATCCCGTTCAACGAGAACACCGCGGCGCAGCGGCGGAGCGAGGGGCACCATCGACCTAGCCACCGTCGAAGGAGACGCCATGACCACCACCGTCCGTACCCGCGTCGCCATCGTCGGCGCCGGCCCCGCGGGGCTCCTGCTCTCGCATCTGCTCGACCGAGCGGGCATCGAGTCCGTCGTCATCGACCAGCGCTCGCGCGACGACATCGAGAGCACGATCCGGGCCGGCATCCTCGAGCAGGGCACCGTCGAACTGCTCGACACCCTCGGTCCCGCCTCGCGTGCCCGCACCCAGGGGCACCGCCACGACGGCGTCGAACTGCGCTTCGAGGGCGAGGGTCACCGCATCGACTTCGCGGCATCCGTCGGCCGTGCCGTCTGGCTGTACCCGCAGCACGAGGTGCTGAAAGACCTCATCGCCGCGCGGCTCGACGCCGGGCAGGATCTTCGTTTCGGCATCACGGCCGAGCGCGTCGACGACGCCGGCACCGCCCGCCCCCGCGTCATCGCCCGTGACGCCGACGGGCAGCCCCTCGAGATCGAGGCGGACTTCGTCGTCGGCTCCGACGGCTCGCGCAGCGTCGCTCGCGCGGCAGTCACCGGCTCGAGCACCGGCGGATACTTCCGCGAGTACCCGTTCGCGTGGTTCGGCATCCTGTGCGAGGCCCCGCCCTCGAGCGACGAGCTCATCTACAGCAACTCCCCCGACGGCTTCGCCCTGGTCAGCCAGCGTTCCGACACCGTGCAGCGTATGTACTTCCAGTGCGACCCCGACACCGACACGAACGCGTATTCCGAGGCCCAGCTGTGGGACGAGCTGCAGAGGCGCGTGCCCGGCACGACCTTGAAGCAGGGCCCGATCTTCCAGCGCGACGTCCTGCGCTTCCGCAGCTTCGTCGCGCACGAGCTGCGCCGCGGCCGCGTCGCGCTCGTCGGAGATGCCGCGCACACCGTGCCGCCCACCGGCGCCAAGGGCATGAACCTCGCGATCGCCGACGTGCGCCTGCTCGCCGCCGCCCTCGAGGCGCTGCTGCTCGAGAACGACGATCGCCTGCTCGACGCGTACCCCGAGACCGCCAGCCGCCGCATCTGGAAGGCGCAGCACTTCTCGTGGTGGATGACGAGCCTGCTGCACGTGGCCCCGGATGCCACCGACTTCGACCGTCGACGCCAGATCGGCGAACTGCGCACCGTCGTGGAGTCCGAGCACGGCCGCGCCTACCTCGCCGAGGCCTACTGCGGCTGGCCCTCCGACGCCTGACCCGCACTCCCCCTCTCGAGTGTCCAAAACACCCGGACCAAAATCGAAAACGTCCGGGTG
This sequence comes from Microbacterium sp. SL75, assembly GCF_026625865.1. NCBI lineage: Bacteria > Bacillati > Actinomycetota > Actinomycetes > Micrococcales > Microbacteriaceae > Microbacterium > Microbacterium sp. SL75. The sequence goes on from NZ_CP113067.1 coordinate 1,123,592, forward strand.
TTTTGGACACTCAGCGTGTCCGGGGCGCGGGCTGGCGACGCCCCGCGCCTGAACGCGAGCGACGGGATGCCGGCATCCGGCGCCCCACCTCCTCTCGAGTGTCCAAAACACCCGGACCAAAATCGAAAACGTCCGGGTGTTTTGGACACTCAACGAAGGTAAACACGCCCCCATGAAAGAGCGCGGCGCCCGAGCCGAAGCCCGAGCGCCGCGCCGAGAGCCCGCGGGCTCAGCGCTTCGTGTCGCGCGCCTTCTTCTCGCGCGGCTGCGGGAAGGGGCTCGGCACCACCGGCACCGTGCCCGTGTAGCCCTCGCGCTCGGCGGCGAGCTCGGCGATGCGCTTGCGGCAGGCGAACCAGCCGATCGTGATGGCGAGGCTCGCGAGCACGGCCACCAGCAGCGTCGCGGGAGAGTCGATGAACACCAGCACGAGCACGACCGCGAGGAAGACGAGCGTCGCGTACCCCGTGTAGGGCGCCCAGAACAGGCGGAACTTCGGCCGCACGAGCTCGCCCCGGTCGGCGAGGCGCTTGAACTTCATCTGGCAGAGGATAATCGTCGCCCAGGTGACCAGGATGCCGACGGCGGCGACGTTCAGCACGGTCTCGAAGGCGTCGCTGGGGTTGACGTAGTTGATCGCGACTCCGAGCAGGGCGACGACCGCGGTGATCGCGATGCCGCCGTAGGGGACGCCCGCCTTGTTCATGCGCGCGGCGAACTTCGGCGCCGAGCCGGCGACCGCCATCGAGCGCAGGATCCGGCCCGTGGAGTACAGCCCCGCATTCAGCGACGACAGGGCGGCGGTGAGCACCACGAGGTTCATGATCACGTCGACACCCGGGACGCCGATCGATCCGAAGAAGGTGACGAAGGGGCTCTCGTCCTTGGTGTACGCCGTGTACGGCAGCAGCAGGGCCAGCAGCAGCACCGAGCCGACGTAGAAGATCGCGACGCGGAAGATGACCGAGTTGATCGCGCGCGGCATGACCTTCTCGGGGTTCTTCGTCTCGCCGGCCGCGGTACCGACCAGCTCGATCGAGGCGTACGCGAACACCACGCCCTGCATGAGGATGATCGCGGGGAGGATGCCGTTGGGGAAGAACCCACCGTTGTCGGCGATGAGCGAGAACCCGGTGGGGGCGCCCGTGGGGGTGCCGAAGACGACGAAGTAGATGCCCACGAGCAGGAATGCCACGAGGGCGGCGACCTTGATGAGAGCGAACCAGAACTCCAGCTCTCCGAACACCTTCACCGACACCAGGTTGACGGCCAGCACGGTGACGAGCGCGGCGAGCGCCCACACCCACTGCGGGACGGCGGCGATCCACGGCACGTACTTGCCGAAGAAGTTCATGTAGAGCGCGGCGGCCGTGATGTCGACCATCGTGGTCGTCGCCCAGTTGATCCAGTAGAACCAGCCCGAGACGAACGCCGCCTTCTCGCCGAAGAACTCGCGCGCGTACGAGACGAACGACCCCGAGGTGGGACGGTGCAGCACGAGCTCGCCGAGCGCGCGGAGGATGAAGAAGGCGAAGACACCGCACACGGCGTACGACAGCACGATCGCGGGGCCGGCCTGCGCCAGGCGACCGCCAGCACCCAGGAACAGGCCCGTTCCGATCGCGCCGCCGATGGCGATCATCTGCACCTGACGCGACGTGAGGCGCTTGTGGTAGCCGCTGTCCTCGAGCTGAACGGTCGAGGTGGTGCGGGGCGGCTCTGCGGCGTCGCTCGAGCGGGGGGAGGAGTCGGTCACCTACCCATCGTGCGAATTGCGCAGCATCTGTCCAGCAAGCGCGCCGACATGTCGGCATCCCGGACCGGATGCCGCGACCCGGCGCGACGGGTCAGAGCCAGTGCTTGCGCTTGAACGCGAACCACAGACCGACCGAGGTGGCGGCCATGAGCGCGAGGGCCATCGGATAACCGAAGGTCCAGTCCAGCTCGGGCATGTTCTTGAAGTTCATGCCGTAGATGCCGCCCACGAGCGACGGGGCGAACAGGATCGCCGCCCAGCCCGAGATCTTCTTGACCTCTTCGTTCTGCTTGAGCGAGGTCTCGGTCTGGCGCTGTGTCACGAGCGTCGCGTTGACGGTGAGGGCGTTGTCGAGGATCGCCCGGAGGGCGGTCAGCTTCTCGCACTGGCGCAGCACGTGGTCGAGCACGTCGCGCAACGACCGCTGGAGCTCGAGGTCGACGCCGTACTTGTCGGCGCCGCGCAGCAGCGCCTCGAGCATGTCGCGCAGGGGCTCGGCCGCCCGCTGGAAGTGGATGACCTCACGCGCGAGTTCGTAGATGCGCTGCGTCAGATCGGCACCGCCCTCGCCGAACAGCTGGTCCTCGATCTCGTCGACATCGTTCTGAAGGCCGCGGGCGACGGGGTCGTACTGGTCGACCACCTCGTCGAGGATCGCGTAGAGCACCGCCTCGGGCCCCCGCGCGAGCAGGTCGGGGTTCTTCTCGAGCCGCTTGCGCACGGCTGCGAGGTCGGGCACCTCTGCGTGCCGCACCGTCACCACGTAGTCGGGGCCGATGAACACGTGCAGTTCACCGAACTCGACGGTCTCGGTCTCGTCGATGTAGCGGGCGGGGCGCAGAACCGCGAAGAGGTTGCCCCCGTACCGCTCGAGCTTCGCGCGCTGGTGCCCGGCGAGGGCGTCCTCGACGGCGAGGGGGTGCAGCGAGAACTCGGCGGCGACGCGCTCGAGCTCTTCGGGCGCGGGGCGGAGCAACCCGATCCACGCCATGCCTCCGTGAGCTTCCATGTACTCGAAGGTCTGGTCGAGGCTCGCGGGGTTCTCGATCCGGTGTCCGTCGACGTACACGGCGCTGTCGATGATGGGCATGGTTCCGTTGTACCCCGCCTGGCTATGATGCGGGGCCCGACGACGCGCGATCCTTACGCGATGTATACGGGCCGTTCCCCGGCGCCGCTCACTTCTTCGGGTCGTTGCCCCAGTTCATCAACGAGTACCGCCAGTCGGTGTCGGTGACATCGCCCTTCGGCTTCTGCGCGCTGTGCCGCTTGACGTACCCGACGACCTTCCGCATGTGGGCGTAGTCGTCGTCGGTGAGGTCGGCCTTCTTCTTCTCGAGAATGCGCACGATGTGGCGCCCGCTCTCGTGGCCGGTCGACTCGCCGCCGTCCTTCTTCTGTCCGACGGATTTGGATTCGCCAGTGTCGAGCCATTTTCTCAGCTCGCTCGCGGTCATGTTGACCGCCTCGTCGAAGTCCTTCTTGGTCTGCTGCTGGTCGTCGCTCATGTCGTCATCCTCACTACCGAGGGGAGGCGGGACCGACCCCTTGCATCTGCCCGGGGGACGTGGCGGTCGCTCAGCGAACGGAATCGCTCACGGCTGGGCGCCCGAAGATGGCCCGCCAGACGCCCCACGCACTCTGCGAGAAGTCGCGTGATTCGCACCATTTCCTGTGGCGACCCCCACTTCGCTGTATCGAAACCGTCACTTCGTTCGCGTGCTGACCGGAGACGTCCACCCCAAATAGGAGTACTTGAGTGAATACGTCGTTCCCGAGGGAATAGTGCAGTACGAGCCCCTCCGGGAAGAGCCGCTCGGACAAACCAGGGTTGGATAGACCCATTCGGCGTACTGTTTCGTGGAGTTGCTCGGCGTGGGGTCCTGGCCTGTTCCGCGCTGGTAGTCATCGTCCAACCCCCAGGCCAGGACATTGCTCTTCGCGCTGTCTTGCTGGGTCGTGATGGCAAACACATTGTAGAAGCCGATTGTCACGCTCTGCACGGGGAGGTTCCCGGTCATTTGATTGCGAATGGGGTAGCGCTGGGTTTGTTGTGTGCCGTCTCCCAGCAGGGAGCTCGTGCCCTCATTACTCCCCCAACACCACAGCTGTTGGTTGTTCAGAATCGCGCACGCGGTGTGCTGTCCGGCCGCGATCGCGACGGCTGGTGCCGGCAGAGAAAGTTGTTCGAAATATCCTCGACCAGGCGTGACGTCGTCGAACATGCTTCCGGTAATCCATACCCTGCCGGAATTGTCGAGGGCGAGTGAGAAGGCCAGGCCCGCTCGAATATCTGTGAACGGGGGGAGCCACGAGGCGTCCTTGTCCCTGCTCATCCGAGTGGGCCTGTCATAGCCGTTGGTCGCGCCGTCGCCGAGACGACCATCTTTACCGTAACCCCATACCCAGAGGTCACCGTAATTGTCAATCGCCAGCGTGTGGAGATCTCCCGCCGCGACCGACTTGTATGTCCCAGCGACCTTGACGGGGGTGTTTTGATTGGTTCCCGAACCGATTCCGAGCTGGCCATTGCCATTCCGGCCCCACGCGTAAACGTCTCCCGCGGTGGTTACGGCGAACGCGTCGAAGGAGCGCGGGGCAAGGTGACTGAGTGACGAAATCACCACATTTGAAGGCAGGTTGACCTTCGTGGGAGTTTTTTTCAGCGTCGACGTCCCGTCTCCGAGTTGGCCGTAGTCGTTCCGACCCCAGGCGTACACGGTGCCATCCTGAAGGAGCGCAAGCGAGAATTCGTAACCCGCTTCTACCTGGACAGCGGTACCGGGGAGTGTGACCTTCGTTGGGAAGCTGTACTTGAACGTATCTTCGTATGCGCGTTGGCCCGCATTGTTCGAACCCCATGAATAGACCCTCCCATCCTCGTTGAGCCCGAGTGTGTGGGTAAAGCCGGACGATACCTGCTTGTACTTGAGGACCGTTTGTTGAGCACCTGGGTCCGTATAGGACGTACCGCTGCCACTGTAGACCGTTTCGTAGCCCTGGTTCGGGTATGCGCGACTGAGGGTGTAAGTGATACCAGAGGACACGTTGTTGAACACCGCCCAGGACTGGTTGGTCGCCGACGACCAGGAGATGCTGTCCGAGTCGTTCCCCCCGACGACGCTCAGCCCTTCGGGGCTCGAGAGCGTTGCCGAAGACAGAGCGTTCCCTTTTATGGAAGTCGCTGCCGTAAAATGCGCGCCCGTCGAACCTCCCGCACCCACGCCGAGGCTGAGCAACGCGAGAACGGACAGCAGCACCTTCGCCCTACGAAAGGGACGACGTCCAGTGCTTCTCATTGATTCTCTCCGGGTGTGTGACATGTCTCCACTGACTCCCGCCGCGAAAATGTGCGCTGGGGCTCGACGGAGCGGCGAGGCGGTAAGGTGCGACGCTCGGTACCCCCACCGGCTCGCTGGGGAGTGCGTCCTCGGGTGAGGCCGTTTGCCCCGTTCAGGTTGCGAGACACTTCCGCACAGCCGGCCTCGGATCCCGCAGTCTCGGGGGTACACATAACTCAGAAGGAACGGGACGGAGCGAAACGGTACGGATAGGACTGTTTCACCGTATTGCGCCGACCGCAGAGAAGCAAGTCACGCACGACACTGCCCGCGCCAGAGTCGCCCGGCGGCGTCGACAACGAGCCGCCGCCTCCGTCGCCCGGGCCGCGGCGAAGAGGAACGTGGTGGGTGCGGCTCAGCCGACGGGCTCGCTCAGGGGTTCGTCGGCGTCCGGTCCCGGATGCCGCGCCCCGGCGCTGCGACGCGCGGCGGCGAGCACCGCCCCGATGCTGGCCGTGATGACGAGCGCGATCCCGGCGAGCTCGAGCCACGAGAGGTGTTGGCCGAGCAGGAGGAACCCGGCGAGAGAAGCGGTGGCGGGCCCGAGGCTCATGAGGATCGCGAACGCCGAGGCCGCCAGGCGCCGGAGCGCCACGAGTTCGAGAGCGTACGGGATGGTCGACGACAGCAGCGCGACCGCGGCCCCGATGGCCAGGATGTCGAGCCGCAGCAGGGCCGAGCCTGCCTGGGCGATCCCGAACGGCAGGGCGATCACGGCGCCCACGGTCATCGCGAGCGCGAGACCGTCGAGCCGCGGGAACTCCCGGCCGACCCGCGCCGACGCGAGGATGTACAGCGCCCAGCTCACCGCCGCGCCCAAGGCGAACAGCACGCCGAGCGCGTCGAGGCGATCCCAGCCTCCCGCGCCGAGCGCGGCCACGCCGCCGAGCGCGAGTCCCGCCCATACCCACCGCGCGACCCCCGTCGCGGTGAGAATCGACAGGGTAAGGGGCCCGAGTACCTCGATCGTCACCGTCACGCCGAGGGGCAGACGCTGCAGCGCGAGATAGAAGAGACCGTTCATGGATGCCAGCACCACGCCGAATCCGATGACCGAGCGCCACGCGTAACCGGTGTGTCCGCGCAGGCGCGGGCGCGCGATGACCAGCAGCAGCACGGCCGAGAACAGCAGCCGCAGCATGACGATGCCGAGCGGCCCGGTGTGGGGGAAGAGCATCACGGCGAACGAGGCGCCGACCTCTTGACACGCCAGACCGACCAGCACGAGCGAGGCGGCCGACCCCTGCCCGCCGCGCGCGGTCATCGCCGGGTCATCCGGCGGGAGCGGCGCAGATGGCCTTGCTGTTGATGTTGTCGCGCATCTGCTCGGCGGTCCACGGCAACCCCGCCTGGGGTGCGGTCTGCCCCTGGGCGGCGGGAGCCTTCGAGGCGATCGCCGCGAGCTCCCACGCCAGCCAGGCGCCGGTGGTCTTGTCGCCGCCGGAATTGTTCAGAACGACCGCGACCGACATCCCGGTCGTCGGGTCGGCGAACGCCCCCACCAGATAGCCGGGCATCGAACCGTACTGCCCGATCAGCGAGCCGGCCTGGAAGGCGCCGCCGGCCGAGGTGAACCACGTCGGCTGGTCGCCGCCGACGGGCACGGGGGCGGCGAACCGGTCGTTTCCGGCGGGCAGGAGCGCTCCGGTGGCGAGCGCCTGCGCGTACCGACCGAGGTCGGTGATGTTCGTCACCGCGCCCGCGGCCGCACCGCCGTAGCTCGACGACATGTCCGTGTAGTCGCGCGGGTCGGTGCAGTTCCAGGCACCCTCGGCGTTCTGCTGCGACCAGTATCCGCGCAGCGACGCGTCGGCGGGGTCGGCGGGAGCCGGGTTCGGCAGACCGGTCGCGTCGAGTCCGAGCGGCTCGGTGACGCGCTCGGCGATGAGCTGAGCGATCGGTTCGTTGGCGGCGCGCTCGGCCGCGAGACCGGCGAGGACGAAGTTGGTCGCCGAATCGGCGAAGGCTGCGCCCGGGGCGTTGGTGCGCGGGCTCGCGATGCCGTAGGTCATGAGCTCGCGCGGGTTCCACACGCGCTCGGGGTTGTTCGCCGTGACCCCGTCGAGCACCGAGATGTACGACGCGAGGCCGGAGGTGCCGTCGCAGAGCTGACGCAGGGTGATGTCGTCGTAGCCGGGGAGGTTGCTGACCCAGGTCGTCACGGGGTCGCTCATCGACAGCGTGCCGTCGGCCGCGAGGCGGTACAGCACGTCGCACGTCATCGCGCCGGTCACATCGCCCGCGCGGAACCCGAGGTCTGCGGTGACCTCCGCACCGCCGGGCCCCTGCGTTCCCAGACCCGATACCCACGTACCGCTCCAGGGCGCCCACACGCCGACGATCGCACCGGTGGACCCCGTCGCGGTCATGGCCGAGGTGACGGCCGCTTGCAGTTCGGTCACCGTCGCCTCGGGCAGAGGGGCATCCACCTGGGTGGGGACGTTGATCGACACCGAACCCTGCGGCGAGCACCCGCTCAGCACGACGGCGAGAACGCTCGCTCCCGCGATCGCCACGGCCGCGGAACGACGCCATGCCCGCATGTGAAACCCCCAGCATTTCCGCGCGCGACGAAGCGCCCGCTCCAAAGATTCAAACACATGGCACCTGAACGAAAGCGGCGCTTGCGCACCCGTTACCGTCACGTCTGCATCACGACGGGCCGGGTGAGAGGAGTTTCTGGGCGAAATGGGGGTTAGGTAAACCTAACTCTGTGCGTAAGATGGCCGCATGAACGCCGTCGTCCCGTTCTCGACAGCTCTGCGCGAGCGTTCCAGCGACGCGCACTCGCCCCACGAGTGCGACGGGTTCATGACCGACCTCCTCACCGGTGCCGGCACGCGCGACGACTACATCGCCCTCATCGCCCAGCACTGGTTCATCTACGCCGCTCTCGAAGAGGCCGCCGGTCGCATGCGCAGCGACCCCGTGGCATCCGTGTTCCTCCAGGGGCGCCACTCCCGCCTCCCCGCCCTCGAGGCCGACCTCGGCTTCCTCATCGGCGACGACTGGCGCGAGCGGATCACCCCACTGCCGACCACGCAGGCCTACGTCTCGCGCATCCGCCGCGTGGCCGCCACGTGGCCCGGCGGCTTCGTCGCCCACCACTACACGCGCCTGCTCGGCGACCTGTCGGGCGGGCCCTCGATCGGCCGGCTCATGCGACGCCGCTTCGGCTTCGAGACCAACGGCATCGGCTTCCTGCTGTTCGGCGACATCGCCGACCCCAAGGCGTTCAAGACCGTCTACCGCGAGCAGCTCGACGCCGCCCCCTGGGACGATCGCGAGAAAGAGCGCGTCATCGCCGAGGTGCTCGTGGCCTACCGCTTCACCACCGAACTGTTCGCCGACCTCACGCGCGCCAAGGCCGGCCAGGTCGCGTGACCAGGGTCGGCGGGTGACCGCTCAGGCCTGCGCGGCCGCCTGCCTGCTCAACCACGCCTGCTTCATGAAGCGGCGCACGTCCTCGTCGACACGGATGTCGCCGGGCTTGAGCGGACGCGTCAGGTACAGGCCGTCGAGCGAGGTCAAGCGGCTGAGCGCGACGTAGGTCTGACCGGGGGCGAAGGCACCCGCACCGAGGTCGACGACCGCGCGATCGTAGGTCTTGCCCTGCGACTTGTGAATGGTCACGGCCCACGCCAGCCTCAACGGGAACTGGGTGAACTCGGCGACGATCTCGCGCGAGAGGTTCTTCGTCCCCGGGTCGTACGCGTAGCGGTATCTCTCCCACACGGCCGGTTCGACGTCGTGCGCGGTACCGTCGACCTCGACCCGGACGCTGTCTCCGGCGATGCGGGTCACGGTGCCGATCGTGCCGTTGACCCAGCGCGGAGCCTCGCCGAACTGCGCCGCGTCGTTTCGGAGGAACATCACCTGTGCGCCGACCTTGAGCGTGAGCTCCATCTCGGCGGGATAGTTCGCCTCGCCCCGACCGAAATCGCCCGAGATCTCGGCGTTGGCCGTCTGCGTGCGACCGATCAACTCGTCGAGGTGCCGGCGGTTGATGGTGTTGACGCGGTCGTTGCGGGTCGCGAGCGTGATGATCGGGTGCTCGCCGTCGGCCGGGTGCGGCGGCGTGCGGGCACCGGCGGTGTTCAGGATGCCGGCCATCTCGGCCGTCACGCGCCCGTACCGCACGGCGTTGAGCAGCTGCTTGAACCCCGGGTCGGACTGCCGGTGGATCTCGACGAGTTCGTTGACGTGCAGGTCGGCGCCGTGGCGCCCGATGTCGATGAGACCGTCGCTGGCAGCCTCGCCCGACCACACCTTGGCGTCGAAGAACCAGAACGAGCGGTAGTGGTCGCGGATGTACCGCATCTCATCGCCGCGCGGCGGCACGGGAGCGAGTTGGTACGGGTCGCCGAACATCACGATCTGCGTGCCGCCGAACGGCTCCGACCGCCGACCGCGGGCCTGGCGGAGCGAGCGGTCGATGGCATCCATGAGATCCGCGTTCACCATCGAGATCTCGTCGATGACGAGGGTGTCGATGGCGTTGAGGAGCTTTCGAGTGGCGTCGTTCTGATCGATGTCGCCGTTCGCGATGAGCCCGATCGGCAGACGGAAGAGCGAGTGGATCGTCTGACCCTCGACGTTGAGGGCTGCCACCCCGGTGGGAGCGCACACGGCGATCTGCTTCTTCGTGTTCCACGCCAGATGCTGCAGCAGGGTCGACTTGCCCGTGCCGGCGCGGCCGGTGACGAAGACGTGCTCCCGGGTGTCCTCGATCAGCCGGAACAGCGCCTGCTGCTCGGCGGAAAGGGGCGGCGTGGTCACCGGCCCATGCTAGTTCGCACGGGTCGACTCGGGCGGCGGGCTGGGGATGGGCCCGCCCGTCGGCTCGGTGTGGACGAGCAGCCAGCGCGCCTCTCCCGAGAGCACGTCGGCGACGTGGCTGCGAAACCGCGGGCACTGGGTGATGTCGTGCGAGCGACAGCGCAGGGCATGCTCGGTCATGGCGCGAGCCTGGGCGATGTCGGCAGCGCGGCGGTCGAGCTCGGCGACGTGCTCTTCGAGCACCCGGTGGCGGTCGGGGGCTCCGTCGTCGAGCAGCACGCGGATCTGCTCGAGCGAGAGCCCCGCCGCCTTGTTGCGCAGGATCACCGCGATCCGCACGCTGTCGGCCTCGTCGTAGCGGCGTCGGCCCGCGGCATCCCGGGTCGGACGCAGGAGCCCCTCGTCTTCCCAGTGCCGCAGCACGTGCGTCTCGAGACCGAACCGCGCTGCCGCCTCACCGATCGACTCGCCCGCGCGCACGCCACTTGACTTCATGTCGACATGAAGTCACAGGATGGTCCGGAAAGCAAGCGGAAAGGAGCACGTCGTGTACGACGCGATCATCATCGGAGGCGGCCCCGCCGGCCTGCAGGCGGCCCTCACCCTCGGGCGCATGCACCGGCGCACGCTGCTGCTGGACTCGGGCGACTACCGCAATGGCAGCGTCCGTCACGCGCACAACCTGCTCACGAACGACGGGCGCGACCCCGCCGAGCTCCGCCGCCTCGGCCGCGACGAGATCGCCGCCTACCCCGACGTCGAGATCCGGGATGCCGCCGTCTCGGCCGTCGTGAGAGAAGACGACGCCCTGACGGTCAACGTCGGCGCCGAGCGTCTCCGCGCCCACGCCGTGATCCTCGCCACGGGGGTCGCCGACCGGCTCCCCGCCATCCCCGGGCTCGACGAGCAGTGGGGCGACCGCGTCGCGAACTGCCCGTTCTGCCACGGCCACGAGTTCGCGGGCCGTCCGGTCGCGATCGTCAACGGCAGCGACCACGCCGCCGTGCTCGGGCGGATGCTGGAGCCGGTGGCATCCGAGGTCCATCTCGTCGACCCCGCCACCGTCGTCCGCGTCGACGGGACCGCCGACGGACTCGCCCTCGCACGCACCGACGGTTCGGTGCTCGAAGTCGCCGGGGCCTTCGTCGCGCCCACCTGGAGCTCGCGCGCGGACTTCCTCGACGCACTCGGCGTCGAGCTGCAGGAGTCGGGGGCCGTGCGCACCGATCCGTTCGGCCGGACGAGCGTCGAGAACGTCTACGCCGTGGGTGATCTGTCGCACCCCGACCATCTGCCGGGGCCGATGTTCTCGCTCGCCGCGGCCCTTTCGAGCGGTCAGCTCGCCGCGGTGGCCGTGGTGCAGTCGCTCGTCATGGACTGACGTGCGGGGCGCCTCCACAGGAGCCTTTCCTACACTGGAGGCGTGGACACCGCAGGCGGGGGCCCCGCGACGCCCGAAGGCGTTCGCGGCGTGCGCGCGCGCCCAGGACGCGCCATCGCCGGAATCACCCTCGTGGGCGTCCTGCTGATCGCCGCCCTCGGCGCGGGCGCGGCCTCGCTCTATCGCGAGTTCTACAGCCCCCGCGCGTTCGTCCAGCATTACCTCGAGCTGCTTCAGGACCACCGGACGGCGGAGGCCCTCGCGCTCCCCGGTGTGGCCGTCGATTCCGCCGAGCTGCAGTCCGCGGGTCTCCCGGCCACCGCTTCCGAGGCACTGCTGCGCCCCGATGCGCTCACCGCGTTGACGGATGCCGAGATCACCGGCGAGAGCACGAACGGCGAGCAGACGCAGATCACCGTGAGCTACACGGCCGGCGGCTACGGCGGACAGACCACCTTCGCGATCCAGCACGACACGAACGAGGGCCTCCTCCCCCGCTGGCGGTTCGCCCGGAGCCCGCTGTCGGTCATGAAACTCACGGTCGACGGGTCGATGCGTTTCGCCGTCAACGGCTTCGAGGTCGACAAACGTCAGGTCTCGGTCGACGGCGCCGACGTGGACCCCACGGCCGCGGTCCCCCTGTTGGTGTTCTCACCCGGGCTCTACTCGGTGAACGTCGACACCGCCATCTCGGCGACTCCCGGTGTCGCCGTGCTCGCCGACGCGCCGCTGGCCGGCATCCCGGTCGATGTCCAGGCCCAGCCGACCGACGAGTTCATCTCGGTCGTTCAGTCGCGTGTCGAGGATTTCCTCACCACGTGCGCCCAGCAGAAAGTGCTGCAGCCGACCGGGTGCCCCTTCGGCTTCACCGTGCGCAACCGCATCGATGACGCCCCCACCTGGTCGATCGTCGAGCAGCCGGTAGTGACCGTCGTGCCCGACGGGGCGGGGTGGCGCATCCCCTCAGCGAAGGCCGTGGCGCACATCGTGGTCGACATCCGCTCGATCTTCGACGGCAGCGTGCGCACCGTCGAAGAAGACGTTGCCTTCCGCGTCGACGGCGAGATCACGGTGCTGCCCGACGGCACCGCTTCGATCCTCGTCGGCGGCTCGTCCGACTGAGCCCGGCGAACGGGTCAGTTGCCCCGCGACGCCACCCGCGCGTCACGCTCGGCCAGTCGCTGCAGCTCTTCGTTATAGGCGTCGAGCTCGACGTCGCCGACGCGGTCGACGTGGCGGTCGCGTCGGCGCTGCTGGCGCTCGTCGCTACGGCTCCACTGGATGGCGACCGCGATGGCGAGCACAAGAGTGGGGATCTCGCCCACCGACCACGCGACACCACCGCCGACGTATTGGTCTTGCAACGGGGTCGCCCCCCAGGTGCGCCCCATCGCCCCGAACCACTCGGCCACCATCAGACCCGAATTCATCATGATCGCGATGCCGAAGAAGGCGTGCATCGCCATGATCGCGATGAGCATCAGCAGGCGCATCGGGTACGGCAGACGGTACGGAACAGGATCGATGCCGATGAGGCTCAGCACGAAGAGGTAACCGGTCACCAGGAAGTGCGCGACCATCCAGATGTGCCCGACGTGGTCGTACAGCGACCAGCGGAAGAGGTCGGTGTAGTAGAACGCCCAGAGCGATCCGATGAACAGGCCCGCCGCCACGTAGGGGTTGGTCAGCACCTTCGCGACCGGATTGTGCACCGCCCAGAGGATCCACTCGCGACCGCCGCGCGTCCCGTCCGTGCGCTTGCGGATCGCGCGGGCAGCGAGCGACACCGGGGCCCCCGCCACGAGCAGGAGCGGGATCGCCATCGACAGCAGCATGTGCCCGATCATGTGCATGCTGAACAGGTAGTCCTGGTACACGTTGATGGGGCCCGACGTGACCCAGAAGACGCCCAGCATGCCGAGGCACCAGAGCACGGTGCGGTAGATCGGCCACGAGTCGCCGCGGCGCAGCAGCCGGTAGACGCCCGCCAGGTAGAAGAACACACCGAAAGCCACCACGAGCGTCCACAGCAGGTCGATGTCCCACGCGGTGAACCAGCGCTCGATCGTCAGGTCGGGGGGCAGCGGCGCACCGGTCAGCACCTCGGCCGGGGTCTGCCCCACGAGCGGGGGCTGCACGGGCGGGGGCGTGCGCGCGAGAGCGGCGGCGACACCGCTGGCGATGCCCATGAAGGCGAGCTCGAGCGTGATGACGCCCCAGAAGCGGCGGGAACCGGGCTCTTCGGCCATGCGCGAGATGAGACGACGGCGGTACCACGCGCCCAGCACGCCCATCGCGATCAGGGCGCCCACCTTGATCAGTACGAGCACGCCGTACGCCGACCAGAGGTTCTGCAGTCCCAAGAGACCGATCGAGGCACGCACCGTCCCCGAGATCGCGACGACGATGAAGGCGACGAGGGCGATCGAGGAGTAGCGCAGCAGCGTGGTCTGCAACTGGCCTCGCGACAACGCGGGGCGGACCACGACGAGCAGGATCAGACCGCCGAGCCATACGGCGGCGGCCATGATGTGCAGCACGAGCGAGGTGACGGCCGCGTTGTGGCTGGCCTCCTCGCCGGCGTGTCCCTGTGTTCCCATCGGGATCAGCGAGGCGAGGGCGAGGATCGCGACCACGAGCGTGGGGATCCACGAGCGCACGGCGAAGGTGAGCACGGTCAGCACGGCGCCCGCGATCGTGGTGATCAGCCACGCCTGCCCGATCGAGCTCTCGACGAGGAAGCGCCCGAGCTGCTGGCCGAAGACCGCGTCGAGCGTCGGCTTCGCGTTGAGGACGTTGAGGAAGGTCAGATACCCGGTGGTCGCCGCCGAGACGGTGAAGACGGCAGCGCCGATGGATGCCGTGTCGAGGGCGATCTCGAACGGTCGCTCCCCCGCAGGAAGGGCGAAGAGCGCCAGGACCAGCGAGCCGACCATCGTGGCGGCGGCGAGGTTGACGACGACCGTGGCGATCGGCAGACCCCACCGCACGACCGGACCCGGGTCGGCGAGCTGCGTGGGCGCGGCTCCTCCACCGTAGGCGAGCCCCACCGCGACGGCGATGAGCGAGACCACGACCAGGATGACGGGTCCCGCGACGCGGAGCAGGCGGGGATTCACCCCCTCAGCCTACGTCGCGCAGGAACGACAGAGGGGGGATGCCGCGTGGCAACCCCCCTCTGTGATTCGACGTCGTCTTACTTGACGGCGGCCTTCAGCTTGGAGCCCGCGGTCACCTTGACGCGCTTGCCGGCGGGGATCGAGATCTCCTCGCCCGTCTGGGGGTTGCGGCCCGTGCGAGCCGACGTCGCGACCTGCTCGAAGGCGATCCAGCCGGGGATCGAAACCTTGCTGCCCTTGGCGACCGCCTCGGAGACGGTGGAGAAGAGGGAGTCGAGCACGCCCGACACGGCGGACTGGCTCTGCCCGGTCGCGCTGGCGATGCTCGCGACGAGCTCGGTCTTGGTGATGGACTTGTCAGCCATGTGGTTGTCCTCCAGGCGACGTCTCAGTCGCCTCTCGTTACGCGGACGAGGGGAAAATCCTCCTCGGTGGTCGGGAGACCGCCTCGACAGTATCAACCGAACCGCGGAATTACGCGGATTCTGACGGATTTTCCCCCTTTCGCGCCGGCGTGTCGCGGCGTCGACGGGGCGGAGGGGGCGACCGGGGCAGCTGCGCGGCGCCCTCGTACGTCGGCGGCCCTGCACCTCGCCCGGAAACGGGGAGCGCGCGATCGAGGCCCGCTCCCCGCGCGGGAACCGCGGTACCCCGGGAGTCGACCGGCGCTCGGGGGTACCTGATCAGGCAATTCACGAAACGGTATAAAATACCATAGAAAGGACCAAAACTGCCATGAGGCGCTCGCGAAGCGGAGGTGCGATGTCGGGAACCCCATCCTCCATCGACGCGCGCGCGACCCTCCACGCCGCGGTCGTCACGACGGCGATCCGGCTGGCACCGGGCCACGGCATCCCGTTCACCCGTCATCTCGCATTGCTGGCCGAGGCCGAGACCCCGGCCCCACCCGCGATGTGGACCGACGCCTCCGCGCAGACGGTGGGGGCGCTGCTGGCGGCGCGAGCGCGGCGCGACGCTCTTGTCGACGGCGTAGGCGTGGTGCGTCGGTACTTCGACGAAGTGCGCCTCAAACGCCCCGCCGCCCTCTCTTCCCGCGGCCGGGCTCTGCTGCTGGCCAGCGCGGGCGAGTACTGCGCGGCGATCGGCTCGGCGCAGCACGCCGCCCGGTTCGGCGCCGAGGCGCTCCTCTTCGCCGACACACCCGCTCTGCGGTATCGGGCACTGACGGTCATCGCGCTGGGGCACGCGATCAACGGCGAGTACACCGCGGCCGAAGAAGCCTCGTCCGGCGCGCAGGAGATCTTCGCGGCCGAAGGATGGCCCGTGGAAGAGGCCGCCTACCTGCTCTTCCTCGCCGACATCCTGACCTCGTCGGCACGCTGCGACGTCGAACGCCTCGCCGCCGTCCCCTCGGCGATGGCACTCACCCAACGCGACGACCCGTATTGGACGTACACGGCGCGAGCCGCCGGAGTGATGGTCAAGCTCCTCCGGCACAAGTTCGCCGACGGGCGGGCCGAGGCCCGCGAACTGCTCCACGGGGGTCTGCGAAGCGCGAGCCACCGTATGGTGCGCCACTTCCTGCTGTGCATCCTGTCCGACCTCTACGTCGCGCAGGGCGATGACGCACAGGCTCTCGCGGTCCTCGCGCCCTACGACAACCCCGAGGGTCACGGTATCTGCTTCTCGATGCAGCGAGCCACGGCCCTGCTGCGTCTCGGACGGGAGCGCGAGCTGCTGCTCGAGACCGACGCCTGCGTGGCATCCGAGACCGAACACTGCCTGCGCACCTTCACACCGGTTTTGCTGCGCCGCGCCCTCGCCCAGCAGCGGCTCGGCAACTCCCGCCGCGCTCACCAGAGCATGGAGGCGGCCCTGCTGATCATGCAGCGCACGGGGACCTGGGCGACTCCGTTCCTCATGCTCCCGCACGACGAGACACGGCAACTGATGGAGGGCGTCGTCGCTCACAACCCGGAGTTGCGGCACCTGATGGCCTCTCTCGAGGGGGTCCTCGCCCGCGTGGCGGCGCCCGACAACGAGAGCGCCCCGGCGTACGCCACCCCGTGCCTCACACCGACGGAGCGCGCCCTGGCATTCCTGCTCGAAAGCCCCCTCAGCCTGGCCGAGATCGCACGAGAACGCGGGGTCTCGCTCAACACGGTGAAGAGCCAGGTGCGGTCGATCTACCTCAAGCTCGGCGTCAGCGGTCGCACCGAGGCCATCGAGCAGCTGAACTCCGTCGACTCCTGAAGGGCGCGCGGCGTTCACCGGAAACGCCGAAGGGCGAGGGCTCCTCTCGGAACCCCCGCCCTTCGAACGGGTGTCTGGTGCTTACCAGGACGACTTGGTCACACCGGGCAGCTCGCCACGGTGGGCCATGTCACGGAAGCGGACGCGCGAGACGCCGAACTTCGTGAGGACACCACGGGGGCGGCCGTCGATGACGTCGCGGCTGCGCACGCGCGCGGGCGACGCGTTGCGGGGCAGCTTCTGCAGGCCCACGCGGGCGGCCTCGCGGGCCTCGTCGGTCGCGTTGGGGTCGACCAGGGTCTTCTTCAGCTCGGCGCGCTTCGCGGCGTAGCGCTCGACGACGACCTTGCGCTGCTCGTTGCGCGCGATCTTGCTCTTCTTAGCCATGTGCTTAGCGCTCCTCTCGGAAGTCGACGTGCTTGCGGACCACGGGGTCGTACTTCTTCAGCACGATGCGGTCGGGGTTGTTGCGGCGGTTCTTGCGCGTCACGTAGGTGTACCCCGTGCCGGCGGTCGAACGCAGCTTGATGATCGGACGAACGTCCTGAGCCTTCTTCGCCATTACAGCTTCACGCCCTTCGCCTGCAGGTCACGGACGACGGACTCGATGCCGCGAGCGTCGATGACCTTGATGCCCTTCGCCGAAACGTTGAGCTTGATGTTGCGACCCAGCGACGGAACGAAGTAGGTCTTCTTCTGCACGTTCGGGTCGAAGCGGCGCTTCGTCCGGCGGTGCGAGTGCGAGATGTTGTGACCGAAGCCGGGAACCGCTCCAGTCACCTGGCACACTGCTGCCATGGTGATGTCTCCTTCTGTACCGTGACACCGGACGGTGTCACCCAAGATCCCTTGTCTGCACCCCGTCCGAGCGCGGCCGAAGCCCACGTTCGAGAGTGAGGGATGCGAACTGCGTGCTGGAGTGCGCGCAGACGAGGGGTCAGTCTAGCACGGACGGCGTGTCGCCTTGACGGGCAGCCGCCTCGGCCGCGCCCCGCCCCCATCGGAACGCCGAGACCGTGGCATCCCCCTCGATCCAGAAGCGCCAGGGGAAGGCGTCGGTGCCCGCGATGCCCGCGACACCCACGCGCGGCCCGATCGCAACGCCCGGCGGCGGCGCGTCGGGCAGGAGCAACCGCGCTCGCGCGCCCGCGCGCATCTCGCCGGTGACCGCGTCGATGCCGTCGTGGATCGGATGCCGAAGACCCACCGCGTCCGCGAAGCGCCCGGGACCGCGGGCGAGATCGCGCGACGAGCGCACAGCCCCGCGGCGTTCGAGGCGTCGGCGTTCGGCGATGTCCGCACCCTCGACGATCTCTCCGGCGCGCAGCAGCACTCCACCCGCGACGCCCTCGGGGCCGCAGACGACATTGACGCACGAGTGGATGCCGTGGCTCAGGTACACGTACAGGTGACCGGGCTCGCCCCACATGGTGGCGTTGCGCGCGGTCGGTCCCATGCGCGCGTGCGAGCCCGGATCGGGCTGGTCGCCCGTGCCGCGGCCGTGGTACGCCTCGACCTCGGTCACGCGCGCGCGGACCCGCTCGCCGGCGACCTCGGTCTCGAGCACGGCGCCGAGCAGCCGCGGCGCGGCCTCGACCGGCAGGTCGACGAGGTCGGCGCGTGTCGCGGGTCGCATCACTGCGGGGGAACCTGGCACCACGAGAGGTCGAAGCCCTGCAGCGCCACGACCTCTTGGCCGCTGTCGACTTCGACGAGGTGCGTGAGCAGACGCTGCGGGAGCGGCAGCTGATACCGGTCGAAGGGGTTGTCGACGGCTCGGGGAGCCACGAGCACGGCGGCATAGCGGCCGCTCGGAGACACGCAGGTCTGCAGCACGGTGTCCGAGCCCGGCACGCTCAGCAGCTGACGGACGGTTCCGTCGGTGTCGACGTGCGAGACGATCGTGGAACGGGAGACCCCGTCGGAGCTGATGTCGGCGAACGAGCGGATCGTGCCCGTGCCCGCCCCGGGCAGGGGCGTCGCGCGCCCCGCCATGCCGGGGGGATCGACGGGGTCGACCAGCGCTTGCTCGGAGCCGTCGGTGAGGTTGATCTCGCGGATCCCCTCGAGGCGCTCCACGATCGCGACCGACGATCCGCGCGCGATGCCGTCGATCGAGACGGCGCTGCCGAGAGGCGCGGCGTTACCGCCCTGCGCGTCGGTCAGCAGCAGTCGCGAGTCGAAGGTCAGCACCAGCATGCTGTCGGTGTCGGGCACGAAACGGTAGTCGGCGATGCGCACGTCGCCGCCGTTCAGCCCCACCTCGACGGGCGGGGCGTCGTCGGCCGCCGACGCCGTGAACAGACGGCTCTCGCGTCCCCCGGCAGCGCCCAGGTCGGCATCCGAGAAGGTGAATCCGATGCGCTCGCCCCGGTCGGCCGACTGCAGGTTGGTGACGTAGCCGGGGCCCGGGAGGGCGATGTCGCGCTGGTTCTTGCCGTCGGGGTCGGTCACGATGACCCGCGGGGTGTCGCCGTCGCGCACCGAGATCACGAGGTGGTTGGCGGTGGCGCGGAAGTCCTCGATGTGCGGGTGCACGAACACGGGCAGACCCGCCTGCCCCTGCAGGTCGGTGCGGAAGATGGTGTCGCCTTCGGGCGTGCCGCGCTGCATCAGGTAGGCCTGCAGGGCGGGGGTGCGGAACGACTCGGTCAGGGTCGAGGCGGGGCCGGCGCCGAGGCCGCTCACGCCGTTGACGGTGATCGTGTAGTCGGTGTCGTCGCGCAGCGGCAGCGTGAAACGCACGCCGACGCTGCGACCCGAGGTGTCGACGGTGAACGGGGTCGCCGGGTCCACCTGGACCTGCGAGGCGTCCACCTTCTCGAGGGACTGGGTCGTGGTGAGGATCACGCGGGAGCCGGATGCCGCGACGGCGGCCGCCGGATCGACTTGCACGTCCGTGACGCGCGGCCCCTGGGCCACGGCCACTACTGCGCCGAGGCCGCCGACGACGACGAGAGCGACGAGGATCGCGGCGAAGGCGATCGCGAAGCCGCGCCCGCGCCGCCGACGCGCGCGCGAGCGCCGGGAGTCGCCGCCGCGACGGGAATCAGTACTCATACGGGTCCGAGGGCTCAGCGATGGCCGCGACCTGGTCGGCGTGCACCGCGAGCTTGCCGTCGCCGCTCGAACGCACCGTGCCCGTGACGGTCACCCACTGCCCGGTCGAGGGGGCGTCGGTGGTGGCCGCGATAGGCAGGCGGGCGGTCTGCGCGTCGATCACGCAGTGCGTGATGACGAGTCGGGTGAGGTCGAAGCTCGATCCGTCGTTGGCCGGGGTGATGAAGCCCGTGAGGGTCACGGGCTTTCCGTCAAAGGTCTCGGGGTTGGTGGCGTGGGCGAAGACCGCCGACCAGTCGCCGATGCCGAACTTCGAGGTGTCGCCCGACGCGGCGAGGGTCACCACGTCGGAGCCGGCGAACAGCGGCGGGGCTCCCACGTCGCGCGACACCGCGAGCTCGGTCGACAGCGACGCCGCGGGAGTCAGCAGCACCGCGATCACCGCACCCGAGGCGAGCACGCCGCCGGTGAACGCCGCGATCCCGCCCGGGGTCAGGCGCGGGCGGGCCGCGAGATGATCGTGGGCTGCGTGATCGTGCGCGTCGAGCGGATCGGTGTGCTCGTGATCGGCGTGCGCGAACGCCTCGCGCCGGGCGGAGGCCGCGGCGGGGGCGTGGCCGTGCTCGTGATCGTGTCCGTGGTCGGCCTCGGCGCCGAGCGGCAGGGCGAACGAGGCGATCGAGCCGACCAGCGCCAGGACGGCCATGCCGACGGCGAACCACGCCGAATCGGGGTTGATGTACAGCGCCATGCGGCCGGTGGCCCACAGCGTGATGGTCGTGATCGACAGGCACGCGGTCAGGCCCACCCCGAGCCAGCGCGTGGCGAGAGCACCCGTTCTAGACAAGGAGGTTCACCACCGTTCCGAGTGTGAAGGCGAAGAGCACCACGACGACCGTCATGCCCACGAGCACGCGCGTCGAGAAGGTCGTGCGCAGCAGAGCCATCATCTTCAGGTCGATGATCGGCCCCACCACGAGGAAAGCCACGATCGATCCGGGCGTAAAGGTCGAGGCGAACGACAGCGCGAAGAACGCGTCGACGTTCGAGCACAGCGACACCACGATCGCCAGCGCCATCATCGCGGCGATCGACAGCGCCGGGTCGGACCCGATGGCCAGCAGGGCGCTGCGCGGGATGAGCACCTGGACTGCTCCGGCCAGCAGCGAGCCGATGATGAGGGCCGGCATGACCGAGCGCAGCTCGACGACGAACTGGGCGAGGGTGCGCCGACCACGGTCGCCGCGCTCCTGGACGACGATCTCGCACGTCTCGAGGAAGCGTTCGGTGAGCAGTTTGTCGGGATCGGGATGCCGGCTGTACAGCCAGCCGATCAGGTTGGCGACCAGGTACCCGCCGATCAGGCGCGCCACCAGGATGCCGTCGCTGAAGCCGAAGGCCGCGTGGGTGCTGATGATGACGATCGGGTTCACGATCGGGGCCGCAACCAGGAAGGTCAGCGTGTCGCTCACTCCGAAGCCGCGCATGAGAAGACCGCGGGCGAAGGGCACGTTGCCGCACTCGCAGACGGGGATGAACATCCCCAGCAGCGACAGCACCGCCCGGCGCGCCCAGGGCGCGCGCGGCATCCATCTCTCGATCGCTCCCGGGGGCACCCACACCTGCACGATGATCGACAGCACCACGCCGAGGACCACGAAGGGCAGCGACTCGATGAGCACGCTGAGAGCGAGGGTGAGACCGTCCTGCGCGCGGGTCGGCAACGGCTGTGCGAATAACGTGGGGGCGAAGGCGTCGACCAGGAACAGCGCCGTGACCACGACGACACCCAGGCCGAGCGCGACGAGGGTGCGGGAGGCGCCCGAGCGTTGCGGCGTGGGAGCCGTGGTGCGACTACTCGTCGCCACGCTCACGAGCCCGGGCGCGGGCGCAATCGGTGCAGATGCCGAAGATGTCGACGACGTGCTCGGCCTCGCTGAACCCGTGTTGGGCGGCGGTGCGCTGTGCCCACTCCTCGACGTCGGTCGCGGCGATCTCGACGGCCTTGCCGCACGAGCGACAGATCAGGTGATGGTGGTGTCCGCGCGTCTCGCAGGCACGGAAGAGGTTCTCGCCGTCGGGGCTCTGCAGCGAGTCGGCATCGCCGCGGGCCGCGAGACCCGCGAGCGTGCGGTAGACGGTCGCCAGGCCGATGCCGGTGTTCTCGTCGCGCAGGGTCGCGTGCAGCGACTGGGCGCTGACGAAGCCGGGGGCTCCGGAGAGAGCCTCCCGCACGCGTTCGCGCTGCCACGTGTTGCGCTGGACCATGGCCGCGAGTCTAGCGAGGGGATCGGTGAATCGGCTGGGCGTGCTCGAAGTCGGCGGGGGGAGCCCTTCCCGCCCCGGCCGGACGGCTCAGAGGGCGCGGGTCGTCCGGTCGCGTCGCGCACCCACCAGACGACACGCGAGGTAGATCGCGAACGAGATGGTCGTGATGTACGGACTCACCGGCAGCGTCCCGGCTACGGCCAGGAGCACCCCGCCCACGGCCGAGACGAAACCGAACAGCGCCGCGAGCAGCGGCACCGACAGCGGACCGGATGCCACCCGCATCGCCGCCGCGGCCGGAGTCACCAGCAGCGCCATGACGAGCAGGGCACCGATGATGTGCACGGCGACCGCCACGATGAGTCCCAGCAGCAGCATGAACGCGAGCGACACCGCCGTGGTCGGCACGCCGCGGGCCGCGGCCGACTGCGGGTCGAGCGAGTCGAAGCGCAACGGGCGCCAGATGAGCAGCAGGGCGACCAACACCGCGACGCCGATCACGACGAGCCACCCCAGCTGCCCGCTCTGCACCGACACGATCTGGCCGGTGAGCAGGCTGAAGCGGGTGGCACTGCGTCCGTTGTAGAGCGACAGGCACAGGATGCCGACCCCGAGACCGAACGGCATGAGCACGCCGATGATCGAGTTGCGATCGCGCGCGCGGGCGCCCAGCACTCCGATGAGAGCCGCCGCGATGAGCGAGCCCACGATCGATCCCGAGACCACATCGACACCGACGAGCAGGGCGACGGCGGCGCCGGCGAACGACAGCTCGCTGATGCCGTGCACGGCGAAGGCCATGTCGCGTTGCATGACGAAGACGCCGATGAGTCCGCCGACGAGGCCGAGCACGGCTCCCGCGTACACGGAGTTCTGCACGAGCTCGAGGATCGCGCCGTACTGGCTCACCCCGCCGAACAGGGCGTTGCCGACGTCGGACCAGTTCATGCGTCGTCCTCGTCGTGGTGATGGTGGTGGGCTTCGTCGGCATCCGGCGCCCCGACGACGATCAGTTGACCGCCCGCGCGCACGACGTAGACGGGGGCGCCGTAGAGGGCCGAGAGCGTCTCGGTCGTGAGCACCTCGTCGGGTGTGCCGAGGGTGAAGCGGCCGTTGGCGATGTAGAGGATGCGGTCCACGCGCGAGAGCACCGGGTTGATGTCATGCGTGACCAGCAGGACGGCCGCGTCCCGCTCGCGGCGGTGACGGTCGATGAGTCGGACGACGGCCTGCTGGTTGGCCAGGTCGAGACTCGTGAGCGGCTCGTCGCAGAGCAGTAGGGCGGGGTCGTCCGCGAGAGCCTGGCCCACGCGCAGGCGCTGCTGCTCTCCGCCCGAGAGCAGGCCCACCGGCCGGTCACCGAAGGCGGTGGCCCCCACCGCCTCGAGCAACTCGTCGATGCGCGCGCGGTCCTTCTTTCGCGACAGCGGCAGGCCGAGCCGGTGCCCGTCCACCCCGAGGCCGATGATGTCGCGGCCGCGCAGGGGCGTCTCGCGCGGGAGCGGACGCTGCTGCGGGATGTAGCCGATGCGGCGGTTACCGGCGCGGCGCACGGGGGCTCCGAGCGCCTCGATCGAGCCGGAGCTCAACCGCTCGAGCCCCAGAATCGCGCGCAGTAGCGTCGTCTTGCCCGAGCCGCTCGGGCCGAGCACGGCGACGAGCTCGCCGGGCTCGACCTCGAGGTCGAGCCCGGCCCACAGCTCACGGCCACCCCTCTCGAGGGCGGCGCCGCGAACGCGCAGCGGTGCGGCCGCGCTCACGCCGCCAGCGCGTCGGACAACGCCGTGATGTTGCTCTGCATCCACGAGATGTAAGTCTGACCCTCGGGGAGCGTTTCCGTGAACTCGATCACGGGGATGTTCTTGGCCTTCGCCTCGTTCTGCACCTGCGTCACCTCGGCGCCACCGGTCTGCGGGTTGACGATCATGACGCCGATCTGGCCCGAGTCCAGCAGCTGCAGCGACTCGAGCAGGGTCGCGGGCGGGACGTCCTGGCCCTCTTCGACCGATTCGCTGAACTCGTTCGGCGTCGCGTTGTCGAGGCCCGCCGCCGTGGTCAGGTACACGGGCACCGGCTCGGTCACGAAGATCTTCTTGCCGGCATCCTTCGCCTTGATCGCGTCGAGGGAGTCCTCGAGGCCGGCGATCTGCTGGGTGAAGGCCTCGGCGTTCGCGTTGAAGTCGGCCACGTGCTCGGGGGCGAGCGTTCCGAGCTGCTCGGCGATGGCCTCGGTGAGGTCCTCGACCGTGTGCGGGTCGTACCAGACGTGCTCGTTGAAGCCCTCGATGTGGGCGTGGCCGTCTTCGTCCGAGTGGCCATGGTCGTCGGCACTCTCGCTGGGCGCCGGGCTCGCGTCGTCGGAGTGCTCTTTCGAGCCGGGGTAGTCGTGGTTGTACTCGACGGCGGTGAGCACCGGGGCCGTGGTGCCGCTGGCCTGGATGAGCGACTCCATGAAGGCGTCGTAGCCGGCGCCGTTCTCGATCACGAGGCCGGCGTTCTTGAGCGTCAGCTGGTCCTGCGCGCTCGCCTCGTACTCGTGCGGGTCCTGGCTGGGCGAGGTAATGATCGAGGCGACGTCGACGTAGTCTCCGCCGACCGCCTGAGCGATCGAGCCGTAGACGTCAGTGGATGCCACGACCTTGATCTTTGCGGACGAGTCCGACGACGCGGGGGAGGCGGTGCCTCCGGCGCAACCGGCGAGCGCGAGAACGGAGACGGTCCCGAGGAGGACGGGGGCGAGGAAGCGACGGTTCATACGGAAACCGTATCGCCGTTGATAATCGTTCTCAAACTCAGAGCGTAGCGCATACGAGGTTCTCAGCCTCGGGTCGCGTCGGGGATCGCATCGCGTGGTTCTGGGAGCGGCCGCCGCAGACGCCGTCTCCCGCTACCCGTCAGTTCACATAGGTCGGTCGCTCCTCCGCCTCTGCACGCTGACGAGCTCGACATCAACGATGGAGGAGGGGCCAGCCCGCGGGCTGGCCCCTCCTGTCGGGGCCGGTTGCCACAGGGGCTTTTACGGCGTGGGGTTGTTGTTCTTGCGGCGACGTCGGCGGGTGAAAAGGACCACGATGCCCGCGGCGACGAGGATCACCGCGAGGGTGAAGGCGACCGATACTCCCGCCATGCCGGTGACCGCCAGTGCGGCAGCCGGCGAGACCGCGGAGCTGTCTGCTACCGCCGAGGGCGTGGGCGACGGAGAGGGGGCAGGAGCCGGCCTCACGACGAACGTGATCGGATCCGAGGTCACGGTCCCCACAGCGTTCGCCGCAACGATTCGGAACGTGCTCGAGCCCGCGGTCGTGGGCGTGCCGGACAATTCACCCGTCTTCGCGTTCAAGGTGAACCCCGCAGGAAGAGCGTCACCGGTCATCAGGCTGAACGTCGGAGCAGGAGTGCCCGTGGCAGTGAAGGTGTACGAGTACGCCGTCCCCACCGTCGCTGTCGGCGCCGCATCCGCGGTGAACACCGGCGACGCCTGCACGGTGAACGTGATCGGATCCGACGTGTCGGAACCCGCGGCGTTGGTTGCGACCACCCGGAACGTGCTCGTCCCTGCAGTGGTGGGTGTGCCCGAAAGCTCACCGGTCGTCGCGTTCAACGTCAAACCGGCCGGGAGAGCGTCCCCCGTCGCCAGGCTGAAGGTCGGTGCAGGGACACCGGACGCGGCGAACGTGTACGAATACGCCGACCCTTCGACCGCCGCAGGAGGAGTCGCCGCCGTGAACGCCGGGTCATCCTGCACGGTGAATGTGATCAGGTCCGACGTCACCTTGCCTGCAGCGTTCGTCGCGACAAGTCGGAACGTGCTCGTGCCCGCCGTCGTGGGGATGCCCGCGAGCTCGCCGGTCGCGGGATACAACGTGAGGCCCGCGGGGAGAGAATCTCCCGCCTCCAGGCTGTATGTCGGCTCGGGGTAACCCGATGCGCCGAAGAAGTACGAATACTCCGCGCCCGCCACCGCCGCCGGCGGCGTGGCGTCGATGAAGGTCGGCGCCTCTTGGACGATGAAGGTGATCGGATCCGATGTCACCTCCCCGGCGGAATTCTCCGCGGTCACCCGGAACGTGGTCGTTCCGGCCGCAGCGGGTGTACCCGAGAGCTCGCCCGTGGTGGCGTCCAACGTCAGTCCAACGGGGAGAGTGTCACCCGCCTCGACGCGGTAGGTCGGTGTCGGGGTGCCGGACGCCGTGAAACTGTACGAGTACGCCGTCCGCACCGCCGCTACGGGCGGCTCAGCCGCGGTGAAGACCGGCGCCTCTTGAACGACAAGCGTGATCGGACCCGATGTCACCTCACCGGCAGAGTTCTCTGCGACCACCCGGAACGTGGTCGATCCGGCCGCAGCGGGTGTACCCGAGAGCTCACCCGTCGTGGCATCCAACGACAACCCGGCAGGGAGAGTGTCACCCGTCGCCACCGAGAACGACGGAGCAGGGAAACCCGACGCAGTGAACGTGTACGAGTACGCCGAGTTCACCTCCGCTGCGGGCGGTGCCGCCGCTGTGAACACCGGCTTTTCACGGACGGTGAAAGAGATCGGATCCGACGTGACCTCACCCACGGAGTTCTTCGCAACGACTCGAAACGTGCTGGTCCTGGCAGTGGTGGGAGTACCC
Organism: Microbacterium sp. SL75; assembly: GCF_026625865.1. NCBI lineage: Bacteria > Bacillati > Actinomycetota > Actinomycetes > Micrococcales > Microbacteriaceae > Microbacterium > Microbacterium sp. SL75. Next base: position 1,150,129 of record NZ_CP113067.1, read on the forward strand.
GAGAGTTCACCAGTGGTGGCATCGAGGGTCAGCCCGGCGGGGAGAATGTCATCCGCCGCCACCGCGAAGGTCGGGGCGGGAGTCCCCGACGCGGTGAACGTGTACAAGTACGCCGATCCTGCCGTTGCTGCGGGCGGCGCGGCCGCCGTGAACGCTGGTGCGGCGGTCAACGAAACCCGCGACACCGCATTGTCCGAGTAATCCGCGGTGTAGAAAGCGGACCCGTCCGGGGACACCGCGACGGACTGGGGGTAGCGGCCGACGCCGATGCTGGTCACGGTGGGGGTCGCGCTGGTCGGGTTCGTGATTTGCGTCGACGTGTTGAGGAAGGGATTAGCGGTGTAGACCGTCGTTCCGTCGGGTGAGACCGCCAACGACGTCGCCTGGACGCCGATAGGGATGCTGCTCACGGTCGGGGTCACGGCAGTCAGGTTTGTCATCCGATGCAACGTCGCGGGGCTGACGGCGTACAGAGTCGCCCCATCAGGGGATACCGCCACGGCGTCGACGCTCGAGCCGATCGGAATGTGAGCCACCGTCGGGTTCGCCGAAGTCAGGTTTGTTATTCGCGACACCGCGTTATCGCGGCCGTCGGCCGTATAGACAGTAGCTCCGTCGGGGGAAACCACCAGAGACATCACACCTCTACCCACTGCAATGCTGGTGACCGTGGGGGTCGCCGCAGTCAGATTCGTAATGCGCGACACAGTGCTGGTGCGCACGTTGGCGGTGTAGACGGTAGACCCATCGGGGGACACAGCCACCGAATAAGGACTCTCGCCGAGCGCGATGCTCGTCACGGTAGGCGTCGCCGCCGTCAGATTGGTGATCCGTGACACCGTGTTCGCATCGGGATTAGCCGTAAAAACCACATCCCCGCCCGGAGAGACCGCCACCGAGCGGGGCCTCACACCGAGGGGGATGCTCACGACACTCGGAGTCGCCGCTGTCAGGTTCGTAATCCGCGACACCGTCTGGTCATCGAAGTTGGCGGTGTATGCCGCAGCCCCATCTGTGGACACCGCCACCGACAACGGCCCTTTGCCGACCGGGACGCTGGTTACCTGCGCTGCGCTCGCCGTCGTCGGAACAGTCAACACCAGCACCCCCACGAGCACCCCGGCCGCCAACGACCGCCCCCACCTCAATTTCACAGACATCCCGTTCGACCTCTCATCTGAACCCATCGACTGCGGTGACTGAACACGAGTGCACCCACCCCTCACCGCTCCAGCGGAGGCTTCGGGAAACCGCGGAATGGCGAGAGGGTCATTAAACGGTACCAAAAGGTGTTGAACGGATCGAAATGGTGTGTGGACGTCGGCAAGCCACACGATGGCAGTCGACTTCCTCCCATCGCGCCGTTGCGACGGGAACGTCGTAGCCCCCGACGCGGCTCCCCCACCGCGCCGCACGAGACGATGGGTCTCACAGCGGAGGGCGGGAGAGCCACCGACCGTGACCTCGACCGCCGGACGACGAATACGCGCGCCGAGTCCCGGCATCCCGTGTCGTGTGTCCGCCACGCGCCGCCTCGCCGTGCGGCGACGCGGCGCGTGGTGGGCAATCGACGGGATGCCGCGGCGCGAGCGCCGCGCGAGCCGATCCGCGTCAGCGACGCAGGATGCGGTGCGCGAGCGCGTTGCCGATCAGCTGCCCCGCCTGCACGATGACGACGATGATCGCCACGGTCACCCACGTCGCCTGCTGGTTGAACTGCTGGTAGCCGTAGATGATCGCGAAGTTTCCGAGGCCGCCGCCGCCGATGTAGCCGGCCATGGCCGACATGTCGACGACCGCGATGAACATGAACGTGTAGCCGAGGATCAGCGGGGCCAGCGCCTCGGGGATGACGACGCCGAACAGCACGCCGATGCGGCGCGCACCCACGGCCCGAGCCGCCTCGACGGTGCCCGGGTCGACCGCCACGAGGTTCTGTTCGACGACGCGGGCGATCACGACCGTGGCCATGATCGTGATGGGGACGATCGCGGCATCCGTCCCCAGGGTCGTCCCCGTCACCGCGCGCGTGACCGGAGCCACGGCGGTGAGGAAGATGATGAAGGGGATCGGGCGGATGAGGTTGATCACGAGGTTCGCGACGGCGAAGACCACGCGGTTCTCGAACAGGTTGCCCGGCCGCGTGGCGTACAGCAGCGCGCCGATGACCAGGCCCGCGACGCCAGAGATCAGCAACGACACGGCGACCATGTAGACGGTCTCGCCGATCGACTGGATCAGCACCGGGGTGAGGGTGTCCCACTTGTTCACGAGCGCACCTCCTGTGCCGGCAGAACGACGTCGGTGTGTGCGCGCAGTTCGGCCACGACGGTGTCGAGGTCGTCCGCGTGCACGCGGTACGTCAGCGTGCCGAGCTGCCGCCCGAGCACGTCGGTCACCCCGCCGTAGACGACGGAGTGGCGCACACCGTGGCGGTGGAAGACGTTCGAGACGTCTTCGCTCGAGAACTCGTTGACCTCGACGCTGACCAGCTCTCCCCCGCCGGCGGCGAGGGCCGCCAGCGCCTCACCCGAGGGCACGCCCTGGGTCACCGCCGCGACGAAGCGCTTGGTGAGGTCGGCCCGGGGGTGCGCGAACACGCGGTAGGTGTCGCCGCTGTCGACGACGCGGCCGCCGTCCATCACGATCACCTGGTCGCACAGCTCGTGCACGATCGAGATCTGGTGCGTGATGACGACGATCGTGATGCCCAGGCGCCGGTTGATCTCGCGCAGCAGGTCGAGCACCTCGGCCGTGGTCTGCGGGTCGAGGGCGCTCGTCGCCTCGTCGGCGAGCAGGATACGCGGGTCGGTCGCGATCGCGCGGGCGATGCCGACGCGCTGCTTCTGCCCGCCCGACAGGCGTCGCGGGTACTGCTTCGCCTTGTCGCCGATACCGACGAAGTCGAGCAACTCGGCGACGCGCTTGTCACGGTCGGCCTTCTTCCAACCCGCCACCTTGAGCGGGTACGCGACGTTGGCCGCGACGGTGCGCGAGGTGAAGAGGTTGAACTGCTGGAAGATCATGCCCACGCGGCGCCGAAGGTCGCGCAGTTTCGCCTCGGTGGCATCGCCCACGTTGACTCCGAGCACCTCGACGGTGCCCGACGTGGGTTGCTCGAGACCGTTGAGCAGCCGCACGAGGGTCGACTTGCCGGCACCGGAGTAACCGATCACCCCGACGATCGACCCCTCCTCCACCGTCAACGACACGTCATCGACGGCGGTGGTGGAGGTGCGGCGATCGGTGCGGAAGCTCTTGGTGACGCCCCGCAGCTCGATGACCGCGGTCATCCCTTCTGGGCCTTGAGGGCGTCTTCGAGGCTCGTCAGCTCGTCCTGCAGCTGCGCGCCGGTCCACTCGGTCTTGAACTGCAGGTTGCCCTGGTTCAGCTCGGTGACCGCGGCCTCGACCTCGGCGGAGTGGTACGCGTCGACGACCTTGGCCCAGCGCGGGTCGTCCTTCTTGTCATCGCGCGTGACGAAGGCGTTGATGTAAGGGGCGAGCTGCGGGTTGTTCAGATCTTCCTTGAAGATGATGAGCTCGTCGCCGAGCCCGCCCTTCTGCGCCTGCGTGTTGTTGACGATCGCCGCCTGGGCGCTACCGTCCTTGAGCGCGGTCACGGTCTGGTTGGTGTCGACGGGCAGCAGCTCGACCTTCGTCGAGACGATGTCGGCCGGCGTCGAGAAGGCGTTGCCGCCGTCCTTGAGCGTGAGCAGCCCCGCCGTCTGCAGGTTGAGCAGGCCGCGGGTGAGGTTCGTCGGGTTGTTGGGGATCGCGACCTTCGCTCCCTCGGGCAGGTCCTTCACGTCGGTGTACTGCTCGGAGTACAGCGCGAGCGGGTAGACGGCGGTCGCGCCGACCGGCACGAGCGAGCCGTTGTTCTCGACGTTGAACTGCGACAGGTAGATGAGGTGCTGGAAGAGGTTTCCGTCGAGCTCGCCGTCCTGCACGCCCTGGTTGAGCTGCACGCCGTCGTTGATGGTGCGCACCTCGAGGTCGATGCCCTCGTCGGCGAGCTTCTGCTTCAGCACCGTCCAGTGCGCCTCGTTGCCGTCGTCGGCGCCGAGGACGATGCGCGAGGAGTCGTCTCCGGATGCCGCACCCCCGGCGCAACCGGTGAGGGTCAGCATCAGGGCAGCGGCGGAAGCACTGAGGATCGTGGCCAGGCGTGCGGTGCGGCGAGTAGTCATGAGACCACGTCAGCACGTGGCATCCGGGATCGGAATTCGAGGCGTTACGACCGGTAACGGGCTGTCACGCGGAGTAATCGATTGGGTGGATGCCGAGGCATCGGCGATGATCGCACGCCTCATCGACCCGCGGGCTCACGGCGGAGGCGTAGCCTGGACAGTGATGTCACGGGATGAAAACGCGCGTAAGAGATTATCCCGGAACAGCCCTCAGGGTCTGGTCGTCGCGATCCTGGCCCTCGCGGGCCTGTGTTCGTCGTTCATGTTCACCCTCGTGGTGCCGATCCAGTCGCAGCTGCCGCAGCTGCTGAACGCCTCGCGTGACGACACCGCCTGGGTCGTGACCTCGACGCTGCTCGCCGCCGCCGTCATCACTCCCATCGCGGGCCGCCTGGGCGACATGTACGGCAAGCGCCGCATCGTGCTCGTCCTGCTGGTCGTGATGATGCTCGGCTCGGTCGTGGCGGCGCTGTCGACCGGGATCATCGGCATGATCATCGGCCGCGCGCTGCAGGGCGCCGTGGTCGGCGTCGTGCCGCTGGGCATCTCGATCATGCGCGACGTGCTGCACGAGAACCGCGTCGACAGCGCGATCGCCCTCATGAGCGCGACCCTCGGCGTCGGCGGCGCCCTGGGGCTGCCGATCAGCGCCCTCGTGGCCGAGAACACCGACTGGCACTGGCTGTTCTGGATCGCCGGAGCCCTCGGCGCGGTCGTCTTCGTGCTGATCCTGTGGATCGTCCCCGTCAGCGTGCTGCGCACCGCCGGGCGCTTCGACTACCTCGGCGCCGTCGCCCTCGCGATCGGCCTGATCGGCGTGCTGCTCGCGGTCTCGCGTGGCAACTCGTGGGGCTGGACCTCGCCGCTGACGCTCGGCCTCGCCATCGGCGGCATCCTCGTTCTGCTCGTGTGGGGCTGGTACGAGCTGCGCGTCGAGAACCCGCTGCTCGACCTCCGCGTCGCCGCGCGCCGCCCCGTGCTGCTCACCAACCTGGCATCCGTCGCCATGGGCTTCGCCCTCTTCACCTCGAACGTCGCATACCCGCAGATGCTCGAGCTTCCTGTCGCGACCGGCGTCGGACTCGGCCTGTCACTGCTGGCCGCGAGCCTCGTGGTCATGCCCTCGGGCCTGGTGATGATGGTGCTCTCGCCGATCTCGGGCACCCTGGCCCGGACGATCGGACCCCGTGTGCTGCTCGTGGCCGGCTCGATCTCGCTCATCCTCGCCTACGGTTTCAGCCTGATCTTCTCGACCGAGGTCTGGCACTTCGTCGTCGCGAACATCCTGATCGGCTTCGGCATCGGGTTCGGGTACGCCGCCATGCCCATGCTCATCATGCGCGCCGTTCCGCCGAGCGAGACCGGAGCCTCGAACGGCCTCAACGCCCTCGCGCGTTCCCTCGGGACGAGCACCGCCGCCGCGATCGTCGGCGTCGTGCTCGCGACGCTGTCGACCGGCTCGGGCGAGACGCGCGTCCCGACCTCGCAGGCGTTCCAGGTGTCGTTCCTGATGGGCATCGGGGCCGCGGCCATCGCGCTCGTGCTGGCCCTGCTGATCCCCACGCGGTCGACGCCGGTCGAGAAGCGGCCGTCGCTGCCCTGATCATCGCTGCGCGTCGGCAGTGGCGCGCGCCGCTCAGTCCAGCAGCAGCGCCGGCTCCTCGAGCACGGATGCCACGTCCGCGATGAACCGCGAGATCCCGTCGCCGTCGACCACGCGATGATCGAACGAGCCCGAGACCGTGGTCACCCAGCGGGGCCGCACCTCGCCGTCGACGACCCACGGCTTCTGGCGGATCGCGCCGAGCGCGATGATGCCGGCCTTGCCGGGGTTGATGATCGGGGTCCCGGCATCCACTCCGAACACGCCGATGTTCGTCGTCGTGAACGCGCTGCCGGTTCGATCCGCGGGGCTCGCCTTGCCCTCACGCGCGGTGATCGTGAGGCTCGTCTGGCCGCGTCGGTAAACCTGGATTCGACACTCCCCGTCTTTCGACGTGGTTCCCCCGCGCCCGAGGGACCCCGCCCTGCGCCGCGCCACCCAGAACGGTGACGCGGCACGCGGGCTCGGCTAGAAGGCGGTCAGGACGTTGCGCAGGTGCTCGACCCGGAGGGGGCCGTCGATGTGGGGTTCGATGAGTTCGCGCCAGAGGGGGAAGGCGTCAGAGGTGCGGAAGGTTTCGACGTGGTCGTGGACGCTCTCCCACCCCACGAAGAGCCGGTAGGTCTGCGAGTTCTCCTCCGAGGACTCCAGCCGCAGCGTCCGCGCCCCGTGCGCCCGCTGGAACAGGGGGACGGCCTGCGCCACCGCGGCCTCGAAGTCCTGCTCGTGGCCGGGGAGGACGGCGATGGTCGCCATCTCCGTCACCATCCGCACCGAGCCGCCCGTGGCGTCGGCGGACTCGGCATCCACTCTTCCGTGCTCCCCGGATGCGGTGAGGGTGCGGGTGGCGTCGAGCGACCCGTAGGTCCAGAAGATCCGCATCTCCTCCGTGTCGGAGGCGTTCTCGAAGTGGTGGGCGACGTTGGCGGGCACGAACGTGGTGTCGAACGTGTTCAGCGCGGTGCGCTCCCCGTCGATGTCGACGACGGCGCTGCCGGCGATGACCATGACCGACTCGGCGACGTTGTGCGTGTGGTGGCCGATGGCGGCACCGGGCTCGAAGATGGTGACGCCGTTGAGGTAGGTCGTCGCGCCCCGTGCGGCGGTGACGAGCGGGATCGTTCGCGCACCGCCGCCGCGGTTCTTCGAGGGAAGCTCCTCGGGGCGGAAGACGTGCGCGGGCTGGGAGGTGATGCTCTCGATGCTCATGGTCACTCGCCGATCGTTGCGGCCGGGGCGGTCTTCGCGGGGCCGATCCACACGGTCTTGACGTTGACGAACTCCCGCAGCCCGTAGACGCCGAGCTCGCGGCCGTAGCCGGACGCCTTGATGCCGCCGAACGGCAGACGCGCGTCGGAGGCGACCATGCCGTTGACGAACACCGCTCCCGCGTCGATCTCGCGCGTCAGCCGGCGCGCCCGGTCGAGGTCGCCGGTCCACAGCGCGGCGCCGAGGCCGTACTCGGTGTCGTTGGCCAGCTCGATCGCGTGCGCCGTGTCGCGGGCGCGGATGATCGCCGCGACGGGCCCGAACGTCTCTTCCTCGAACGCGGTGTCACCCGGGCGGAGGTGGTCGATGACCGTGGGCGGGTAGTAGAACCCGGGGCCGTCGACCGGCGCCCCGCCGAGCTTGAGCACGGTGTTCTCGTTCTCGAGGGTCCGCAGCACCTGCTGATGCAGGTCGTCGCGCAGGTTCGCCCGCGCCATCGGCCCGATGTTCGTGTCGTCCTCCATCGGGTCGCCGACCTTCAACGCCGACGCGTGCTCGACGAAGGCCGCGACGAACGCGTCGGCCACCGCCTCCTCGACGATGAATCGCTTGGCGTTCACGCAGCTCTGACCGACGTTGGTGAAGCGCGCCTTCACCGCCACCTTCGCCGCCTCGGCGATGTCGGCGTCGGCGAGGACGATGAAGGGGTCCGACCCGCCGAGTTCGAGCACCTGCTTCTTCAACGCCGTGCCCGCCTGCGACGCCACGATCCGGCCCACCTGCGTCGAGCCCGTCAGGGTGACCGCGGCGATGCGGTCGTCGTCGATCAGCGCCTTCACGTCTCGGGCGTCGATGAGCACGGTCGTGCACAGGCCCTCGGGGGCGCCGGCCTTGCGCACGATCTCCTCGACCGCGAGGGCCGCCTCGGGCACGTTGTTGGCGTGCTTGAGGAACGGCGCGTTCCCGGCCGCCAGCGCGGGAGCGGCGAAGCGGAAGAACTGCCAGAACGGGTAGTTCCACGGCATGATCGCCAGCACCACCCCCAGCGGGTCGAACACCACGGCACTCTCGGTCGCGTTCGACTCCACCCGCTCGTCGGCGAGGAACTTCGGCGCGTGCGCGGCGTAGTAGTCCAGCGTGACCGCGCACTTCTCGATCTCTGCCCGCGACTCGGCGATGGGCTTGCCCATCTCGCGCGTGATGATCTGGGCGTATTCCTCACTGCCCGCGCGCAGAACCTCGGCGATGCGGGTCAGCAACGCCGTGCGCACCTCGATTGGCTCGCGGCGCCATGCGCGCTGAGCGACAGCGGCCGCGGCCAACTTCTGCTCGACCTCGTCGGGGGTGTGCAGTTCGAAGGATGCGACGACCTCTTCGGTCGCGGGGTTCACCGAGGTAATGGCCATGGGGTGCCTTTCTGTGATGAGAGGGCTCAGAAGAGGGGGTAGGCGATGAAGCCGCCGACGGCGAGCATGACCAGCGCGACGATGGTGCCGCGCCAGATCACCTTCTTGAAGTGCTCTCCGAGGTTGACATTCGCGAGACCGATGAGCAGCAGGAACGACGCCACCAGCGGGCTCGACTGGTGCAGGGCCTGACCCACGAGAGACGCACGCGCCATCTCGACCGGTTCGATACCGAAGTGCCCGGCGGTCTCGGCGAGGATGGGCAGCACCCCGAAGTAGAACGCGTCGTTGGTCATGATGAAGGTCAACGGAATGCTCAGGATGCCGGCGATCACGGCCATGAAAGGTCCGAGCACGGGCGGGATGACGCTCACCAGCCAAGCGGCCATCGCCTCGACCATGCCGGTGCCGCTCATGACACCGGTGAGCACGGAAGCGGCGAAGACCATTCCGACGACGGACACGATCGACGAGGCGTGCGCCTTGATCTGCGCGGACTGTTCCTGGATGCGCGGGAAGTTGACCACCAGGGCGAGGGCGGCGGCGACGAGGAAGATGACGACCGGCTCGGTGATGTCCATGACGAGAACCGTCATCACGGCCAGGGTCAGCGCCAGGTTGAACCAGATGAGCTTCGGACGGGCGTTGGGCCGGTCCAGGATGTTCTTGCCCTCATCGTCGACCGGAACGGCGAAGTTGTTGGTGACGACCACCGAGGAGTTCCACGCCGGAGCGGCGTTCTCCTGAGCGCTGCGGTCGCGGAACCGACGCGAGGAACCGGCCTGGATCTCCTCGCTCACGGCATCCGCTCGCCGGAGGAAGCCCGGGGACTCGGTCAGCTCGAGACGGCCGAGACGCTTCGTCTCGGAGCGGCCCATCAGGTAGGCCAGGACCAGGACAGCCCCGATGCCCGCCGCGATCGAGGGGATCATCGGCACGAAGATATCGATGGGCGACACGTTCAACGCAGCGGCCGCCCGCGCCGTCGACCCGCCCCACGGCACGGTGTTGAGCACACCGTTCGACATCGCGGCCACCACGGTGAGGATCACCGGACTCATGCCGAGACGCAGGTAGATCGGCAGGAACGCCGAGGTCACGATGATGAACGTCGTCGATCCGTCGCCATCGAGCGACACGATGGACGTCAGAAGCGCGGTGCCCACCACCAGTCGGGTGGGGTGGTTGCCCACGAAGCGCAGGATGAGGCGGATCAGCGGGTCGAACAGCCCGACGTCGATCATCGTGCCGAAGAACATGATCGCGAAGAACAGCAACCCGGCGGTCGGCGCCAACTTGAGGAACGACTCGATGATCATGTCGCTCAGGCCGAGGCCCGCGCCGGTGAACAGCCCGAAGATGATCGGCACGAGGATCAGCGTGGCTATGGGCGTGGCGCGCTTGGTCATGACCAGCGTCATGAACACCGCGATCATCGCGAAGCCGAGTACTACGAGCATCGTCGCTCCTTCGAATGAGGGGGGCGGCGGCGGTGCCACCCCTAAGAGTTATACACGTGGGTATACCCATTAGACAACTATGCTGTTTGCATGGTCGAAGCAATGGGCGCCTGGCGGGGAAAAGCCGACAGGGCGTACGCGCAGCTTCGCCACGACATCGAGACGGGCGTGTTCGCGCCGGGCCAGGCCCTGTCGGAGATCGAGCTCTCGACGCACACCGGCGCCTCGCGCACGCCGGTACGCGAGGCCATCCGCCGCCTCGCCGCCGAAGGGCTCGTGGACCTCGAGCCGCGGCGCGCCCCCACGGTGTCCCGAATCTCGCTGCGCGGAGCACGCGCGCTGTTCGACTTCCGTCGGCTCATCGAGCCCGAGGCCGTGCGGGCGGTGGCGCACAAGGCCGAGACGAACCCCGCTCTGCGGGACGACCTCCTCGCCCTCCTCGACACCTTCCACGCGATGCGCGGGGTCCCTTACGACGAGACGTTCGCGGAGCAGTTCCGTCGAGCGACGGCGGAGTTCGACCGCATCGTCGCCCTCCACACGCCCAACAGCTACCTCGCCCGCGCCATCGCGGATCTGCGTCCGCACAGCGCCCGGCTGCGCTATATCGCGCACAGCGACCGGTCTCGCCTGCAGGAGTCGGTGAACGAGCACATCGCGATGTGCACCGCCATCATCGACGGGAACCCCGATGCCGCCGCCGCGGCGATGACGACGCACCTGCATCACGTCGACCAGGCGATCTTCCGGCAACTCCTGGGGGGCGAAGCCGGAGAGATCCTGGTCTCCTAAGCGCGCTCGGCGAATAGGCGCCGGCCTTCGGTGATGGTCTGCGAGCCCGGCACCACGGTCTCGGCGACGGCCGCTTTCCACGCGCCGTAGTGTGCCGCGCTCCGGTGCTCGACGACGAAGGCGTCACGATCGCGGTAGATCTCGTAGAACGCGAAGCGCCGGCGCTCAGGGTCGAGTTCGATCACATCGAACGAGAAGCACCCGGGCTCATCGCGTACGGTCGCCTCCGCATTCGCCGCGATCGCGCGACGGAACTCCTCCACCTTTCCCGGAAGCACTTCCAGTTCGACCCAGACGGCGTGCATAGCTCCTCCTTGGAGATGATGATCGCGTCGTAGTGTATACCTGTAGGTGTACACCGCTTCCGAAAGGCAGACCATGGTTGCTCAGCCTGCGCATCCCGATACGCTCACCGCGACGCCCGATTCCACGGCGTCCCCCGCCGCGGCATCCGAGACGACGCGCGTCGACCCGACGGCACTGCGCGCGTTCACGCGCGACGTCTTCGAGAGCGTCGACGTCCCCCGCGCCGACGCGGAGCTCGTGGCCGACTCCCTCGTCGCCGCCGACGAGTGGGGTCACCAGTCGCACGGCGTCCTGCGGCTGCCGTGGTACCTCGAGCGACTCCGCACCGGCGCCATGCGCCCGGTCGCCGAACCCACGACCGTCGTCGACACCGGCGCGATGCTCATCCTCGACGGCCACGACGGCATGGGTCAAGTGCTCACCGAACGCGCCCGCATCGAAGCCGTGCGTCGCGCGAAGCAGCACGGCGTCGGGCTCGTGGGCGTGCGCAACTCCAACCACTTCGGCACGGCGATGTACTTCACCCGCCGCGCCGCGCACGACGGCTGCGCCGCCATCCTCACCACGAACGCCTCGCCCGCCATGGCACCCTGGGGCGGGCGCGAGAAGCGACTCGGCACGAACCCCTGGTCGATCGCCGCCCCCTACGGCGACAAAGTCGTCGCGGTCGACATCGCGAACACCGCCGTCGCGCGCGGCAAGATCTACCTGGCCCGCCAGAAGGGCGAGCCCATTCCCGACACCTGGGCGCTCACCCCCGAAGGCGCACGCACGACGGATGCCGCCGAAGCGGTGCACGGAGTCATCCTGCCCATGGCCGGGCACAAGGGGTACGCGATCACCTTCATGATGGACGTGCTCTCGGGCGCCCTGACCGGCAGCGCCGTCGGCACCGGCGTGCACGGACCCTACGAACCGACCGCGCGCAGCGGCGCCGGACACATGTTCATCGCCATCGACGTCGAGACCGCCGCGGACATCGAGCACTATCGTGCCAGCGTCGCCGCGCTCGTCGACGAGGCGAAGTCGGTACCGCTCGCGCAGGGCCATTCCGAGGTGTTCTACCCCGGCGAGCTCGAAGATCGTGCCGCGGCAGCGGTCGCCGATGCCGGCGGTCTGCTCCTCCCCGAGCAGACGCTGCTCGACCTGCGTCGGGTGGCCGACGAGCAGGGCGTCGCGCTCCCCCTGTAAGACGCCCCGACCGCCGTGGAGGTCACATGATCCGAGCGTGCGCACACCCACCGCGCCCGCACGACCTCGACACGGTCGTGTGTTCTCGGCGCGCGGCAAACGCGGCGTTTGCGCGTGATGAGTTCGAACCGCCGTCAGGTTGTCGGCCGGTCGGGGCCGTCTGACGCGCGTGAGAGGCGCGCGTTGGCGAGGAGGTCCGCGTACCCCGTGCCTTCGAGGTATGAGATCACAGCGTCTCGGCTCTTTTCGAGGCAGACGATGCGGTTCTCCACGACCCGCAGTTCCCGGGCGAGCTCCTCGGCAGATGCCCGCCCGCCCACTTCTGATCGTTTCGCCGGGCCAGGGGTCTCGATGTCCAAGACGATCTTGATCATCCGGGTGGACAGGCCCGCTTCGACCAGCGCGCGGACATGGCGGGCGTGCTCAACCTGCTCTTGCGAGTAGTCCCGGTACCCGTTCGACGAACGTGACGCCGCGATTAGGCCTTGTTGTTCGTAGTACCGCAGCATGCGCGCGGGGGCCCCGATTGCGTCCGCCGCCTCGCTGATCTTCATGGTGTTGCGCCCTTCTTCTGCCTCGACTTGACCTTGACAGTAATGGCAAAGTTTAGCCTTCACTTCGTGCTCGGCCCCGACCGTCGGGAGCCAGAGGAAGGAAGACATGTCAACGCGCAGCTGGGACGGCCAGTCACGAAAGATCCTCGTCATCGGGGCGGGGGAGCTCGGGATGCCTGTCCTCCGCAACGTGGTCCGCCGAGCCGCCGACGTACCTGCCGCCTCGGTCGACGTGCTGCTGCGGAACACCACGATTAACTCGACGGCGCCGGCGAAGCAGCGCGACGTCGCCGAGATCCGTCAGCTCGGCATCGGCATCGTCCACGGCGACCTGGTGGAGAGCACCATCGAGGACCTCGCCGCCATCTTCCGCGACTACGACACCGTCATCGGCTGCACCGGTATCACCGCAGGCCTCGACACCCCGATGAAGGTTGCCCAGGCCGCACTCGCAGCCGCACTTCCGCGGTACTTCCCGTGGCAGTTCGGCGTCGACTTCGACGTCATCGGCCGCGGCAGCCCGCAAGACATCTTCGATTCCCAGCTCGATGTTCGTGACCTGCTCCGCTCTCAGCACGACATGGAGTGGGTGATCATCTCCACCGGCATGTTCATGAACTACCTCTTCGACGCTGACTCCGGAATGGTCGACCTGCCGAACAACACCGTGAACGCCCTCGGCACGGCGGACACCGCCGTCACTGTCACCACCCCGGAAGACATCGGCGCTCTGACCGCGGAAATCGTCTTCACCGAGCCGCGCATCCGCGACGAGATCGTGTACGTGGCCGGCGACACGATCACCTACGGTCAGCTCGCGAAGACCCTCGAAACGATCCTCGACCGTCCGTTCGAGCTGCGGGTGTGGTCCGAGCCGACGCTGATGGCGGAGCTTGCGTCCGACCCTGACAACATGACCCGGAAGTACCGGGCAGCGTTCGCGCAGGGGCGCGGCGTCGCGTGGCCGAAGGCCGAGACATTCAACGCTCGCCGGCAGATCAAGACGACAACCCTCCGTGAGTGGATCGCGGAAAACATCGCAGCCTGACCCGAGAACGCCCGACAGGCGAGCCCGCCCCTCCCGGTGGACTCACGAGCACGAAGCCCGCTCAAGGGTCCACACGTACGGCGATGGATCATCGAACGGACGATCGTGGCCGACTCGGCGGGAGTCGCCGATTCTTTGGTCCACCTGCACCGTGCCCTCGACCGGAAGCAGGGGCGAACACAGCACTTGCACGAGCACATCAGCCGGCTCGGGCCAGACGCTTTGTTCACGCTTTGCACTCGTGCAGCCCGTCCGCTGCGGAGATGTGGTCAGATCTGGACGGAGTCGTTGTCGCGAAGGACTGCGAGTTCCAGTCCGGCGAGCGGGGTGATGAACTGTGCGAGGAACTCCTTTCCCATCTCCGTCAGCAGTACGTCGTGGATCGCGATCGCTCGTGTCGGGCGGGCGGCACGGATGAAGTCCACGATCTTGTCCAGCCGGGAGAACGGGCCGGAGAGCGGCACAAGGAGGGTTGTCACGTTCTCTTCGGGGACGTAATAGGAGTCGCCGGGGTGGTAGACGTCCTGGTCGATGACGTAACCGACGTTGCCGGACGCGGGCATGTCGAGGTGGATGGACTCGTGGCGACCGCCGACGACAGAGATATGGAAGCCGGCGGCGTCCCCTGTGCCACCGGGCTCGACGACCCGGATCCGGTCACCATGTCGGGGGATCTGGTTCGCGACGCTGGGGGGAGCCCAGATCTTGAGATCCGGCTGGCTGTCGAGGGCGGCGGTGAGGAGATCGACATCGGCGTGGTCCGGGTGGTCATGCGTGATGAGTACTACGGACGCATCGCGGATGAGTTCCGGTGCGTCCGTCGTGAAGACCCCGGGGTCGATGAGGAGCGAGGCGCCGTCCTTCTCGAGGACGACGGTCGGGTGCGTGTGCTTGCGGAGAATCATGGGCGCTTGAGTCTTTGTGAATCGGTGTGCTTGCTGAAGAGCCTGGACGCCGCGTGTCGTGTGATGGCAGCGCCGACCAACCCCGCGAACAGCGGGTGCGGGTTTGTCGGGCGAGAGCGCAGCTCGGGATGCGCTTGAGTGCCGATGTAGAACGGGTGCGCGGTGCGGTCGAGTTCGACGTATTCGACGAGGGTGCCGTCGGGCGAGGTGCCGGAGAAGCGGAGCCCCGCGTCCGCGATCTGATCTCGATACGTGTTGTTCACCTCGTAGCGATGGCGGTGGCGTTCGGACGCTTCTCGGGTGCCGTAGAGGTCTGCGGCGAGGGAGCCCTCCGCGAAAGAGGCGGGAAAAAGCCCGAGGCGCATTGTGCCGCCGAGGTCTCCGGAGGTGATGATGTCGACCTGCGCCGCCATGGTTGCGACGACCGGGGTCGAGGTCCCAGGATCGAACTCGGTGCTTGAGGCCTCCGGCAGCCCCGCTTCATGTCGGGCGTATTCGATGACCATGCATTGCAGGCCGAGGCACAGGCCGAGGGTCGGGATGCCCTGCTCGCGAGCGAATGTCAGCGCACCGAGCTTCCCCTCGATCCCGCGCACGCCGAACCCGCCGGGCACGCAGATGCCGTCCACCTCGCCGAGCTGCGTCGCAGCGCCCTCAGGAGTGGCGCAATCGTCCGACGCGACCCATTTCAGTTTCACCGTGGTGCGGTGCGGAAAGCCGCCGGCCCGCAGGGCTTCGGTGACGGACAGGTAGGCATCCGGGAGGTCGATGTATTTGCCGACGAGGGCGATGGTGACCTCTCCCTCGGGCTCGTGTACCGCGTCGAGAACCGGTCTCCACGCCGACCAGTCCATGCCGTGTGCGTCGAGCCTCAGAGCTTCGACGATCACCTGGTCGAGGCCCTGCTCGTGCAGCAACATGGGGAGGTCGTAGATCGACGGGACGTCGACGGCGTTGATTACGGCGCCCTCCTCGACATCGCACATCAAGGCGATCTTTGTCTTGTTCGACTTGCTGACCGGGCGGTTGCTGCGAAGCACGAGCGCGTCAGGTTGGATGCCGAGTGAGCGCATCTGCGCGACCGAGTGTTGCGTCGGCTTGGTTTTCTGCTCGCCCGATGCGCCGATGAACGGCAGCAGGGAAATGTGGAGGAAAAAGACGTTGTCACGACCGAGCTCGTGACGCACCGGGTCAAGCTCCTCCTCTGCTTGGGGGCATGTCGAGCAGCATTCGAACGTGTTCCGCCGAGGCGAGCGTTACGCGAGTCATGCGCGTTTCGATCAGTGCATCTCACCACGCAGGGGGACGACGCGGCCGCAGCGATGCGCGATGCGGCAACCAACATGGTTCGAGCATCTGTGGACGGGTGGACTATCGAAGAACAGCAAACCCTCGCATTGCTTCTCAATCGGCTCGTTTACGCGCAAGCCGCCCCCTGAACGCGGCCGCTGGGCTCACTGACCTCGACGGGGACATTGGTGCTGCGTCTGACAACGCTCCGGTCCGCCTGCCCTTCCGGTTTGTGAGCCATCAACGAGTCGGGGCTGTGCCCGCCCGCTGCTGTTGATCCCAAAGGGACCGGATCGGATACGTGTCGTAGATGATGTGCAGGTGTCGGATGCGCCCATCAGGATCGAGTTCAGCAACGTCGACGACGGTAAATGGGGCGGGGGTGCCGTCCGCGAGTGTCCAATCGAAGTCAAACCAGAACGCGAGGGTTGGCGCCGCTGCCGCTGGGCTGATCAGGATCTGGCGAAGGGTGAGCGTGGACGCAGCTGTGTCAGCGAACAAGGTGAGGTAGAAGTCTCGTGCCGAGCGCTCACCGTACAGAGGGGAACTCACGACACCATCCGGGGTGAACAAGTCGAGCACGGCGTCTATGTCCGCTGAAGAGAGCGCCTCTAGGTATGCCTCGACGAGGCGCGAGTGAGACGAAGGAAGCATCGTCGTGGTTCATTTCGTGATCGCGAATGAGGAGCCCAAAGCAGGCCTCTCCTCCGATCTTGCCCTAGGGGGGATCCCGAACCAACTCCCGTACGGGTGGACGACGCCATAACGCCGTCGCAAGTTCGTACGACACACGGCGAATGATGTGGTCTGTGCCAATGCGGACGGGACGTGCCGACCGCCAGTGCCACGACTCTCGACGACCAAAGTCGATGAGGCCCGAGACCTTCGTCGGCCAGGACGCGCTCGGCCGCCTGAGGAGCGGGCCCGGTGCGAATTCCCTCGTCAGAAAGGCGCCTCAGGTATCAGCCACGAACTGCGGAACAGCGACGATCGAATCGCAGATAGGCGTGCGCGCTTCAGGGTGGCGAGACTCAACTCGGACGTGCCATGGCCAGTGCCGATCGAGTTGCGAGCCTCGACGATAAAGCCTCATATCAGTCCAGCAGCAGCGCCGGCTCCTCGAGCACGGATGCCACGTCCGCGATGAACCGCGAGATCCCGTCGCCGTCGACCACGCGATGATCGAACGAGCCCGAGACCGTGGTCACCCAGCGGGGCCGCACCTCGCCGTCGACGACCCACGGCTTCTGACGGATGGCGCCGAGCGCGATGATGCCGGCCTCGCCGGGGTTGATGATCGGGGTCCCGGCATCCACTCCGAACACACCGATGTTCGTGATCGTGAACGTGCCACCGGTCTGGTCGGCGGGGCTGGTCCTGCCCTCGCGTGCGGTGAGGGTGAGGTGCTCGAGTGCCTTGGCGAGCTCGCGGGTGTTCATCGACTGCGCGTCCTTGATGTTCGGCACGAGCAGGCCACGGGGGGTCGCCGCGGCGATGCCGAGGTTCACGTAGTGGCGCACCGAGATCTGGGCGCCGTCTTCGGTGTCGACCCACGCGGCGTTGATCATCGGGGTGCGACGCAGCGCCCAGATGACGGCGCGCGCCATGATCAGCAGCGGCGAGATCTTCACGTCGGCGAAGTCGGGCGAGGCCTTGAGGCGCTTGACGAGCTCCATCGTGCGCGAGGCGTCGACGTCGACCCACACCGACACGTGCGGCGCCGAGTACGCGCTCGAGGTCATCGCGTTGGCGGTCGCCTTGCGGACGCCGCGGACGGGGATCGACTCCTCGCGGGCGTCGGAGGAGGGAGCGGATGCCACGGGGGCGGGCGCCGCGGGAGTGGCCACGGCGATCGTCTCCTCGCGGACGGCACCCCACGCGGGCGTCTCGATGTTGCGGAAGACGCTCGCCTGCTCGGCGTGCTTCACGACGTCGTCGCGGGTCACCTCTCCGGCGGGTCCGCTGGGAGTCACGGCCGACAGGTCGACGCCGAGGTCACGCGCGAGCTTGCGGATCGGGGGCTTCGCGACCACACCCACCGACGCCTTCACGGGGCGCTCCGCGGGCTTGCGCCGACGCGACGACACCGCGCCACCCGTGCCGTACCCGACCAGCACCGCCCCACCGGGATCGCTGGGCTCCGGAACCGTGACGGGCTCTGCCTGCGACGGGGTCTCGGCATCCGCGGATCCGATCGTGATGATCGGCGCACCGACCTCGACGGTCGACCCCTCGGATGCCAGCAGCTCGCCGACCGTGCCGGAGTACGGCGACGGCAGCTCGACGAGCGACTTGGCCGTCTCGATCTCGACGATCACGTCGTTGACGGCGACGGTGTCACCCGGAGCGACGCGCCACTGCACGATCTCGGCCTCGGTGAGGCCTTCTCCGACGTCGGGGAGAACGAAGGTCTGCTCGGTCACGGTGGTGTCCTTTGCTCGCGAGACGTCATCTCGCTGACGAAACGGTGACAGGCTGTCGCGGATTCGTCAGCGAGTTGCAGTCTCGCGGTTCATGGCGGGGAGAGGAAGAGCGGATCAGTACGCCAGAGACCGGTCGACGGCCTCGAGGATGCGGTCGGCGTCGGGCAGGTAGGTGCCCTCGAGCTTCGCGGGCGGGAAGGGCACGTCGAACCCCGACACCCGCAGCACGGGCGCCTCGAGCGCGAAGAAGGCCTTCTCCATGACGGTCGCGGCGATCTCGGAGCCGAGCGAGGTGAAGCCCGGCGCCTCCTGCGCGTAGACCATGCGGCCGGTGCGGCGCACCGAGTCGAGCAGGGGGCCGTAGTCGACGGGCGAGAGCGAACGCAGGTCGATGACCTCGCAGCTCGTGCCCTCGCTCTCGGCGAGAGCGGCGGCCTGCAGCAGGGTCGTCACCATCGCGCCGTGTCCGACGAGCGTGACGTCGGTGCCGCGGCGGACGATGCGGCTCGCGTGCAACGGCAGCGCGGGCGCCTCGAGGTCGACCTCGCCCTTCTGCCAGTACTTGGCCTTCGGCTCGAGGAAGACGACGGGGTCGGGCGATTCGATCGCCTGCTGGATCATCCAGTAGGCGTCGTTCGCGTTCGAGGGGCTGACCACCCGGAGCCCTGCCGTGTGCGTGAAGTACGCCTCGGGGCTCTCCTGGTGGTGCTCGACCGCGCCGATGTGTCCGCCGTAGGGGATGCGGATGACGACGGGCATGCGTACCGCGCCCTCGTGGCGGTTCGTGATCTTCGCGAGCTGCGAGGTGATCTGGTCGAAGGCGGGGAAGACGAAGCCGTCGAACTGGATCTCGAGCACGGGCGTGAAGCCGCCCATCGCGAGACCGATCGCGGTGCCGACGATCCCCGACTCCGCGAGCGGGGAGTCGATGACCCGGCGCGGACCGAAGTCCTTCTGCAGGCCCTCGGTCACGCGGAAGACGCCGCCGAGCGGGCCGATGTCCTCACCCATGAGCAGCACGCGGTCGTCGGTCTCGAGCGCGCGACGGAGTCCGGCGTTCAGCGCGCGGCTGATCGGCATGTTGTCGGTCACTGCGCGCCCCCTTCCATCGAGGTCTCGTAGTCGTCGAGCCAGCGCTGCTCCTCGGCGATCAGCGCGTGAGCCTCGGAGTAGACGCTCTCGAACATGTGCACGCGCGGGATGCCGCCGAGCTCGTTCGTGCGCACGCGCACGTCGTCGGCGAGGGCTGCACCCTCGGCATCCGCGTCGTCGAAGAACTGCTGCGAGGCGCCGCGTCCCTCGAGGTAGGCGCGCATGCGGGCGATCGGGTCGCGCCCGGCCCACGCCTTCTCTTCGTCGGAGGTGCGGTACTTGGTGGGGTCGTCGCTGGTCGTGTGCGCGCCCATGCGGTACGTCATCGCCTCGATCGCGCGGGGGCCGCCGCCTGCGCGCGCCTCGTCGAGGGCGACCTTCGACACGGCGTAGCTCGCGAGCACGTCGTTCCCGTCGACCTGGAGGCTCGGGATGCCGTAGCCCTCACCGCGCTTGTACAGCGGCGAGCGCGACTGCGTCGCGACCGGCACCGAGATGGCCCACTGGTTGTTCTGCAGGAAGAACACCTCGGGGGTCTGGAAGCTCGCGGCGAAGACCATCGCCTCGTGCACGTCGCCCTGGCTCGAGGCGCCGTCGCCGTAGTAGACGATGACGGCTTCGTCGCGCTCGGGGTCGCCGCTGCCGCTCTTGCCGTCGAACACCAGGCCCATCGCCAGGCCCGTGGCGTGCAGCGTCTGCGCACCGAGCACGAGCGTGTAGATGTGCGTGTTGCCGTTCTTGGGGTCGGTGGGGTCCCACCCGCCGTGGGTGAGTCCGCGCATGAGGCGGATGATGTCGAGCGGGTCGACGCCGCGGATGCGGGTGACCACGTGCTCGCGATACGAGGGGAAGACGTGGTCCTGCGCGCGGGCCGCGCGGGCGGAGCCGACCTGCGCCGCCTCTTGCCCGAAGGACGGCGGCCACAGGGCGAGCTGCCCCTGGCGCTGCAGGTTGGTGGCCTGTACGTCGAACGCGCGGATCGAGACCATGTCGCGGTAGAAGGTCTCGAGTTCGGCGTCGGTCAGGGCGTCGATGAGCGGCAGGTAGCGCTCGGCGGCGGGCGTGGGGGCCAGCGTGCCGTCGGCTGCCAGAACGCGCACGAGAGCGGGGTCGTCGAGCGGGGTCATGAACCCACGCTAACGCGCGACCCATGCGCGAGACCGCATGAGGTGCACAACGGATGCCGGAATCCGACGTGCCCGATCGACAAAGGCGCCCCCGCGGGTCAGCGCACGGCGGCGGCCGCGGCGACCTCGACCACGCGGTCGAGCGACTCCTCTTCGCCGATCGAGATGCGGATGCCGTCGCCCGGGAAGGGGCGCACGATGAGCCCGGCCTCTTCGAAAGCGGTGGCGACCTCGACCGTGCGGTCGCCGGCGGCGAGCCACACGAAGTTGCCCTGGGCGTCGGGGACGTCCCACCCGACCGCGCGGAGGCGGTCGACCAGGCGGTCGCGTCGCTCGGCGATGACCTTCACGCGGTGCAGCAGCTCGCTCTCGGCATCCAGGCTCGCAATCGCCGCGGCCTCGCCGGCAGCGGTGACCGAGAGCGGGATCGCGGTGCTGCGCGCGGCGTTCAGCACGCCGGTGTGGCCGATCGCGTAGCCGATGCGCAGACCCGCGAGACCGTACGCCTTCGAGAAGGTGCGAAGCACGACCACGTTCGGCCGGTTGAGCACGGCGCGCACGCGGCTGCCCTCGACCGAGTCGGGGTCGGTGACGAACTCGGCGTAGGCCTCGTCGAGAACGATCAGCACATCGCGCGGCACGGCGTCGACGAAGGCAGCGAACTCGTCGTAGCCGACGGTCGGGCCGGTGGGGTTGTTGGGGCTGCAGACGATCACGAGGCGCGTGCGCTCGGTGACGGCGGCGGCCATCGCGGGAAGGTCGTGACGCGAGTCCGCCGTCAACGGCACCTGCACGCTCTTCGCGCCCGCGACGGCGACCAGCGAGGGGTAGGCCTCGAACGAGCGCCAGGCGTAGACGACTTCGTCGCCGGGGCCCGAGGTCGCCAGCAGCAGCTGCGCGAGCACCGAGACGCTGCCGGCACCGACGTGCACCTCGTCGGGCGAGACGCCGTACCGCGCGGCGAGACGCTCGCGCAGGCGTGCGGCCGTGGCATCCGGGTATCTGTTGAACGCTCCCGCCGCGACGGCCGCATCGAGGACGCCGGGGAGGGGCTCGAAGGGGTTCTCGTTGCTCGAGAGCTTGAAGGCGTCGGGGCTGGCCTGTCGCCCCTGGCGGTACGCGGGCAGGGCGGCGATCTCGGGGCGGATACGGGGCAGAACCGGCTCTTCACTCACCCCGCGAGCCTAACCGGGGGCCCGCCGCGCGCGTCAGTCCGACTTTTCCGACCCGCTCCTCCCCACGATGGGGAGAGCCGCGAGCTCTCCACAAGGCCGTGGTGCTCCAGCGGGTGCGTGCCACGATGGGGGCATGCGCTTCGTCGTCCGCGTCGCCGTCAACGCCTTCGCCATCTGGATCGTCACCCTGCTGCCCGCCCTGCAGGTGCGGCTCATCCCGTTCGCGCCGGGCGAGTGGTTCCAGGTGCTGCTCACGCTGCTGCTGGTCGGGCTCATCTTCGCCCTGGTGAACACGATCATCGGCACCGTGGTCAAGATCGTCGCGATCCCGCTCTACATCCTCACCCTCGGGCTCATCTCGCTGATCATCAACGGCTTCCTGCTGTGGCTCACGGGCGTCATCACCGAGAACTGGGACTGGGGCCTGCGCACCGGCGAGTTCTGGCTGACGGTCGTCGCGGCGCTCGTCATCGGCATCATCAACGCCGTGCTCGGCGGCATCCTGCGCCCGCGGCGCGAGGAGCGCGAACGCCGCTGATGCGCGCCGGGCTCATCACCGCCATGATGGAGGGATGACCGCGAACCCCGACGCGCCGTTCCGCGTCGTGTTCGTCTGCAGCGGCAACATCTGCCGCTCACCGATGGCCGACGTGGTGTTCCGCCGCATCGCCCACACGTCCGGTCTCGGAGCGCACATCGCGTCGACGTCGGCCGGCACCGGCGACTGGCACGTTGGCGAACGCGCCGACCACCGCACCCTCGCGGCCCTCGAGCGCCTGGGCTACGACGGCTCGTCGCACCGCGCCCGCCAATTTCAGTACGCCGACTTCGAGCGCAACGACCTCGTGGTCGCCCTCGACCGCAGCCACGAACGCGTGCTCCGCGGTTGGGCGCGTGACGACGACGACGCCGACAAGATCGCGCTGCTGCAGTCCTTCCTTCCGGATGCCGAGACCCTCGACGTCCCCGACCCGTACTACGCCGGGGCCCCGATGTTCGACGAGGTGCTCGGTATGATCGAACGCGCCAGCAGGGCCCTGTTCCGACAGCTCGAGCCCGCCATCCGTTCCGCGGGCTGACCCGTTCGCGCAACCCCCGGGAGACCCGTGTCCTCTCTGCCCCCGCAGCCCCTCAGCCCGCTCGACGGACGGTACTTCGCCACCGTCGCGGAACTCGGCGACTACCTGTCGGAGGCCGGGCTCAACCGCGCCCGCGTCGAGGTCGAGGTCGAGTGGCTGCTCGCCCTGACCGACCGCTCGCTGTTCGGCACCTCGCCCGTCTCCGACGCCGACCGCGCGCGCCTGCGCGCCCTCTACGAGGAGTTCGGCGCCGACGAGATCGCGTGGCTGAAAGAGAAAGAGGCGGTCACCCGCCACGACGTCAAGGCCGTCGAGTACCTCGTGCGCGACCGCCTCGACACCCTGGGCCTCACCGCCCTCGCCGAGCTGACGCACTTCGCCTGCACCAGCGAGGACATCAACTCCACCGCCTACGCCCTCACCGTGCAGCGCGCGGTCGAACGCGTGTGGCTGCCCAAGCTCCGTTCGGTCACGGCCGCACTCGCCGAGCTCGCGAAGCAGCACCGCGACGCCGCGATGCTCTCGCGCACCCACGGCCAGCCGGCCACGCCCACCACGATGGGCAAAGAGATCGGCGTCTTCGCGTGGCGCCTCGAGCGCGTCATCCGTCAACTGGATGCCGGCGAGTACCTCGCGAAGTTCTCGGGAGCCACCGGCACCTGGTCGGCGCACGTCGCCGCAGAGCCGGACGTCGACTGGCCGTCGCTGACGCGTGAGTTCATCGAGTCGCTCGGCCTCGGTTTCAACCCGGTCACCACGCAGATCGAGTCGCACGACTGGCAGGTCGAGCTCTACGACCGTGCCCGTCACGCCGGCGGCATCCTGCACAACCTCGCCACCGACATCTGGACGTACATCTCGCTCGGGTACTTCACCCAGATCCCCGTCGCGGGCGCCACCGGGTCGTCGACCATGCCGCACAAGATCAACCCGATCCGGTTCGAGAACGCCGAGGCGAACCTCGAGATTGCGGGCGGGTTGTTCGCCACCCTGGCATCCACTCTCGTGACGAGCCGCCTGCAGCGCGACCTCACCGACTCGACGACCCAGCGCAACATCGGCGTCGCCTTCGGGCACTCTCTGCTGGCTCTCGACAACCTGCAGCGCGGTCTCACCGAGATCTCGCTCGCCGAAGACGTGCTGCTGGCCGACCTCGACGTGAACTGGGAAGTGCTCGCCGAGGCGATCCAGACGGTCGTGCGCGCCGAGATCGCCGCGGGCCGCTCGCAGATCACCGACCCCTACGCGCTGCTCAAGGACCTCACGCGCGGCCGCCGCGTCGGCGGGGCCGAGCTGGCCGAGTTCGTGCGCGGCCTCGACATCGGCGACGCCGCGAAAGAGCGCCTGCTCGCGCTGACCCCCGCCGCGTACGCGGGACTGGCCTCGCGGGTGGTCGACGCGCTGTAACGCGCTGCGGGGAACGCGCCCCCTCCGTCGAGTGTCCAAGACACGCCGCGTCGGCCCCCGCGCCGACGGCGTTTCTCGGACACTCACGTCGTGACGTGGGGCGGCGTCGCGCCTTCGCGTACCCCGCGTCGCGCCTTCGCGTGTCCCGCGTCACGCCTTCGCGTGTCCCCTCGCCAGGCACCGCGCGTCGCGTCGCCCGCCGTCCTGTTGAGTGTCCAAAACACCCGGACGAAATTCGAAAACGTCCGGGCGTTTTGGACACTCGACGTGGGTGCGCGGGCGGCGAGCGACGCGCCGCCCCCGGCCAGCGTCCACGCAAATCCCCCCTGGACGCCGCGCACCGTCGGCCCATAGTGTTGACGTCAACATCCCCCACCGCGGCCTCAGGTCGCCATGTGCCGCACCGTCGCGGCGCGGATCGGAACAGACGCAATGACGCCTCGACGCCCGCTCACCTCACGCCTGCTGGCCGCCGCCACGGCCGCTCTGCTCGCCACCGCCCTGGCATCCCCCCTCGCGGCGAGCGCGGCAGCCGGCGTCCCGACCGATCCGAACGACGGCGTCCCCCGCATCGACCCACCCGCCACGTATACGACCTTCCAGCCGCTCGCTGATCCGGGTTCCGGCGCGACCGACTACTTCCAGCCGAAGTGGTTCGACACCGACGGCCGGCACATCCAGGCGCACGGCGGGCAGGTCGTCACGACCGAGGAGAACGGCCAGACCGTCTACTACTGGTACGGCGAAGACCGCACGAACGGCTACTGGAACAGCCCCGGCGTGGCGGTTTACCGGTCGACGGATGCCAAGAACTGGACGAACCTCGGAGACGCCCTGCGCAGCATCTCGACGCGCGACGACCTGCTCACGCCCTACTTCGAGGACCTCTACGACACCGTCGACGAGAACGGCCAGCCCCGCACCGAGAAGATCGATGCCCTGGCCTACCACCTGAACTCGACGCAGAACTCCGACTACACGGCGATCTTCGAGCGCCCGAAGGTGCTGCACAACGACAAGACCGGTCAGTGGGTCATGTGGTGGCACGCCGACGGACGCATCGAACCCGGCGGCAGCACCTATGCCCGATCGATGGCGGCGGTCGCCGTTTCGGACTCCCCCGCGGGGCCCTTCCGCATGACGGGCGCCTTCCGCATGCCCAACCGCACCGACTACCAGGCGTGCACGCCGTACGCGGTTCCCGGTCAGGCGCGCGACATGACGGTGTTCCAGGACGACGACGGCAAGGCGTACATCTCGTACTCGTCGGAGGAGAACTACAGCCTCTACATCGCCGCGCTCGACGACAGCTACACGAACGTCACGCACACCACAGACCGCGACACCCTCGACGTGAACCAGTACTCCGAGGACGGCCGGTACCCCTACGTGTTCGCCGACGGTACGCCCGATGCGCCGAAGCGCGGCACCGACTTCCAGATCGTCAAGGAATGCGGCCACCTCGAGGCCCCCGCGATCTTCGAGCGCGACGGCACCTACAGCGTCGTCACCTCCGGGGCGACCGGCTGGGCACCCAACCCGCAGACGTACTACACCGCGAAGAACCTGATGGGCACGTGGATCCGCGGTGTCGATGCGAACGACGTGAACGAGACCGTCTCGTACGACGCCATCCCCGACGGGGGCGACGGCCTGCTCTCGATCGGCGACGTGCGCCGCTCGACCTTCGGCTCGCAGACGACGAACGTGTTCGAGCTCGAGCCCGGCAAGTTCGTCTACATGGGCGATCGCTGGAACGAGGGAAAGTCCGACTCGACCTACGTCTGGCTCCCGCTCACCGTGGGCGAGAACGGCCGGTTGGAGATGCACAACCCCGCGGCGGAGGATCCCGCGCGCTACGGCGACGGCTGGGATGCCTCCTACTGGGATGACAAGGGCTTCGGTCACGGCACCTGGAAGGCCGACACCGCCGCGCTCCCCCAGAACGTCCGACGTGGCGCCACCCCGCAGCTGCCGGCCAGCGTCCCCATCACCACCTCCGCCGGCACCGCCCCGGTCGCCGTCACGTGGTCGACGATCGACACGAGCGCGCTCGGCCCCCAGACCATCACCGGCACTCTCGCCGCCGACGCGCAGTTCACCGCCGGCCGCTCGTTCCAGCGCACGATCACCGTCGCCGAGCCCGGCGTCGCCGACATCGCCCCCGAGGCGACCGTCACCGCGTCGAGCCGCAACGACCTCGTCGGCACGCTCACCGACGACAATCCCACGGCCAAGGGCTGGGACGACTGGACCGGCAACGGCTATCCGCGCGACAGCTGGCTGCAGTTCGACTGGGGTACGGACCGCACCTTCGACTCGATCGTGGTGCACACGTACAAGGACGGCTCGACCGCGACCTGGCCCTCGCGCATCCAGGTGCAGTACCGCGACCCGGCCGGCGCGTGGAAGGACACCGCGGTCGAGGCGACCCTCGCTCAGGATGCCAGCACCCCGGCCCCCACGGCCGTGATCAACGCCCGGACACTTCCGGCAGCGAGCGCTCTGCGACTGCGTCTGACGAGCGAGGCGAACACGTGGCAGTCGATCTCGGAGGTCGACGTGTGGGGCGACGCCTCGGCCGCGAACGTGTGCCGCGGCGGCGACGCCCAGGTGTCGGCATCCTTCCACCAGACGAAGTGGGCCACGATGCCCGCCTCGAACGCGTGCGACGGCCGACTGGGGACGGCATGGTCGACCTGGACCGACGCGGGCTACAAGGACACCGCGACCTTCACGATGGAGACGTTCGAGATCCACCGCCTGAACGAGGTGCGTTTCACGAACATCGAGGGATCGATCGCCGGCGTCTCGCTGGAGTACCGGGACTACCACGAGAACCAGTGGAAGCCGCTGCCTCTCACGGGTGACGCGCCCACCGTGACGAACGGCACCGAGACGACGCTGTCGTTCCCGAAGGTCCTCGCCACGGGTCTGCGCCTCACCTTCGCGACTCCCGGGTCGTATCTCAAGATCCCCGAGATCTTCGTGCCCGAGGCCGGCGGCATCGTGCACATCGACCCGGCAGTGAAGACGGCCCCGAACGCCTCGGGCTGGCACACCACCGCTCCCGTCTCGGTCTCGCTGTACCACGACGGCAACAGCGACGTCGTCGTGCAGCATCGCCTCGACGGCGGGGCGTGGAGCGACGACCTCGACTTCCCGATCACCGCCGACGGCGACCACACCGTCGACTACCGCGCGTTGTGGAACGGCCGTGAGGTGCCCGAGGTCGCCGGATCCCTGCCCGTCCGCATCGACACCGCCGCCCCGACCACCGCGGCCTCGGTCGAGGAGCCCTCGACCCTGCGGCGCCTGATGCAGCCGGCCGCGGTGTTCCAGGCTCTGGCCCCCACCGAAGCCACGGTGGTGTTCGCTGCGACGGATGCCACCTCGGGCGTTGCCCTGACCGAGTACTCGCTCGACGGAACCACGTGGACCACCGGCTCCCGCGTGACCCTCACGGGCGCCGGCGACCACGTCGTGCAGTTCCGCTCGACCGATGTGGCGGGCAACCGCGAACAGGTGCGGTCCGTGACCGTCACGGTGCGAGCGGGCACCGCCCCGGGCGACGGCGACGGTTTCGGCACGGGCCCCGGCACGGGCTCCGGCACGCCCGGTGCTCCCGCGGGAACGATCGGCGGGCCGGGGAGCTCGGACGGCGGCACCGCCAGCGGTCTCGCCGTCACAGGCTCAGAGGCACCCGTGGTTCTCGGCATCCTGGCCCTGGCTCTGTCGGCTCTCGGCGCCGCGCTGCTCGGGGCACGCCGCCGCCGCGCCTGACCGGGTGCGCGCGTTCCCCCGCCGCGCACCTCGCGAGTGTCCAAAACACCCGGACGAAATTTTGGAACGTCCGGGTGTTTTGGACACTCAACGGGCAGACGACGCGTCACCGACCGCCCAGCGGAGGCAGCGCGCGCCGCGCAGGCCGCGCGCCGCCTGCCCACTTGAGTGTCCAAAACACCCGGACGAAATTTCGGAACGTCCGGGTGTTTTGGACACTCAAGGGGCGAACGCGGCGTCACCGCCCGCCGCGCGACGACTCACCCGAGGTGGGCGACCGCACGGAGCGCGGGAGCGCCGGGCACACGCGGGAGAATGGATGCCATGCGCGCGATGATCATGGATGCCCTGGCCGAAGCCCTCGAGGTGCGCGAGGTCGAGGAACCGAGCGCGCCGGCGGGCGGGGTCGTGGTCGAGGTGCACGCGACGGGACTGTGCAAGAGCGACTGGCATGCGTGGGTCGGGCACGACGATGTCGCACTCCCGCACGTGCCGGGACATGAGCTCGCGGGGGTGATCGTCGAGGTCGGCGAGGGCGTGCACCGCTGGAGCGTCGGAGACCGCGTCACGGTGCCGTTCGTCATGGGGTGCGGCGTGTGCGAGTGGTGCCGCGGCGGCGACGCGCAGGTGTGCCCCGACCAACAGCAGCCCGGTTTCACGCAGTGGGGCAGCTTCGCCGAGCGCGTCGTGCTGCGCGCGGCCGACACCAACGTCGTGCGCATTCCCGACGACGTCTCGTTCGAGGCCGCCGCGGCCCTGGGCTGCCGCTTCGCCACCGCCTACCGCGCGCTGACCGGTCGGGCCAGGGCCCAGGCCGGCGAGTGGATCACCGTCGTGGGAGCGGGCGGGGTCGGCCTGAGCGCCGTGATGATCGGTGCCGCCCTCGGCGCGCGCGTCATCGCCGTCGACCGCACCCCCGCGGCCCTCGATGCCGCCGAGAGACTCGGTGCCGAGCACACGCTACTCGCCGACGGTTCCGACATCGCCGCAGCCGTGCACGAGCTCACCGGCGGCGGCAGTCACGTCTCGGTCGACGCCGTCGGCAGCGCGCAGACGGCCCGCGATGCCGTGCTGAGCCTTCGCCGTCGCGGCCGGCACGTGCAGATCGGCCTGCTGCCCACCGCCGATGGCGAGACCCCGATGCCCATGGCACGCGTGATCGCGTGGGAGCTCGACCTGCTCGGCAGCCACGGCATGGCCGCGGTCGCCTACCCCGAGATGCTGTCGCTCATCGAGAGCGGCGCCCTGCGCCCGCAGGAACTCATCGAGCGAGTCGTCGGACTCGACGACGCCGCCGGTCTGCTCCCCACGATGGACTCGGCCTCCCCCGCGGGCATGACGATGATCGACCCGCGTCGGTAGGCGTTACGCCCGGGGTTCGACGGGGCCGTCGTCGGCGCGCGGAGCCTCGGGCGTGGTCGGGGCACTGGAGGAGTCGGCATCCGGTGCATCCTTCGGCAGGAGCAGCGGGCGATCGATGGTCGAGGTGACCTTGGTGGGGTCGACCACCAGCAGCAACAGCGCGAGCGAAACCAGAGTGACGATGAACGTCGCGCCGGCCGCGACCAGCGCCACGATCAGTGCGCGCTGGATCTCGTCGGCGGGACGCGTCTGGAAGAAACCCATCGACATGAGCGTGACGAAGCCGGCGAACAGCGCGGCGATGAAAGCCAGACCGAGAAGCTGGACGGGCTTCATCAGATCGCGGCGGGTGGTGGGCTTGTCGGTCATGACGCGGCCTCCTCGGAGGGTACGGCCGGAACGGGCTCGGGGCGACGCGGAGAGAACCCCGCGATCGCGAGGAACACGGCGACGACCGCCGCGTACCCGCCGAAGAGTCCCACGGCGATGGTGATACCGGTCAGCGTGAACGAACCCGCCCCGGCGATGCTGTAGTCGAGCGCGTACTGCTGGATCGGGAGCATCAGCACCACCCCGAGCACGAGACTCAGGATGCCGATGAGCACGCCGTCGCGCGCGCCCGCGGCCCCGACCGTCTTGCGTTGGCGCAGGGCGCCCACCAGCTCGATGACGCCCGAGAGGATCGCCCAGGCGATGACGACCCCGAAGAAGACACCGGTCGTGCGCCAGCTGCCAACGCTGCCGACCAGGCCCGCCACGATCGATACGGCCGCGAGGAGGGCCGGCGTCAGGCGCTGATCGCGCGGGAAGACGAGCCACACCGACAGCACGAAGACGAGCCCGGTCGCGATCGCGAATCCGCTGAACACGCCCAGCCCGAGAGGGGCGGAATGGTCGGACGAGAAGGTGACCATCACCGCGGCGAGAGCGGCGAAAAGGGCGCGCGCGAGTTGCACGTGGCGAACGTCGAAGGCTCGCTCGGAAGAAGGAGTGGTCACGGAGGGTCCCGGAGAGACGGTGTCGATGGCATCCAGTCTATTCCTCGGCGCCTGAGCGGACTTCGTGGACGCTCGACGTCGAGACGCTTACCCGGGCCCCTCGTCAGACCGCTCGAGCGGGCACCGCCTGCCGGGCGGGAGCGGACGGGCGCAGCATCGCCATCGGAGAGGCCCCGCGGATGCCGCGGATCGGGGCGATCTCTTCGAAGCCGAGGCGGCTGTAAAGCCGACGATTGTCGGGAGTCGACGACTCGAGGTAGGCGGCCTCTCGCGTGACGTCGAGAGTCTCGAGCCGGGAGCGCAGGAGCGCGCCGCCGACGCCGAGTCCTCGAGCCTTCGGCGAGACGCCGATCTGCGCCAGGTACCAGTGCGGTGAGCGAGGACGGTGGCGGGCCAATCGCGACGACAGGGCAGCGGCCCGGACGACACCGGCGAGGCCGAGCGCCGACAGGTACCCGGGGATCTGGCGCCAGGGCAGGGACGGCGCGCCGGGGCCCTCCCACGCGGCGACCCCGAGGATCTCGTCGCCGCCGGCGCGGCGGGCGAGGTCGACGCTGCCGGTTTCGAAGGGGGCACCGCGGAGCATGGCCGTGAACAGGGTGGTGAGCCGCTCGAGGCGGCGGCCTCCGGGCAGGATCGCGGCCATCACGGGGTCGTCGCGGAATGCGTGCGCGAGCACGGCCGCGGCGGCGGGGAGGTCGGCTTCGCGAGCGGGGGTGACGTGCAGTTCGGTCATCTCGACCTCCAATTGGTCCGGGTGGATATATTCAGTATGCGAGACTCGACCGCCCCGATCGCTTGGAGAACGCCGTGAACACCGAGGCCCCCACTCGTGATTACCTTCCCCTCGAGGAGCGCCGAGAGCGCCTGCTCGACACCGCGCTCTCGGTCGTCGCCGATGCGGGGGCATCCGCGCTGAGCCTGCGACGGGTGGCCGAGCGCGCGGGCGTCGCCCACCGCGTGGTCACCTACGCCTTCGGGTCGAAGCAGGCCCTCGTCGAGGCCGTGCTCCACCGCGCGTCGCAGCGCGCGCTCGACGCGGTCTGGGCCGACGACCTGCCGCTGGACGGGTTCGCCGAGGCCGTGCGCCTTTCCCTGCACGGCCTCGCTCACGATCTCCGCCGCCACGAGAGCGAGTACCGCGTGGTGAGCGAGCTCACGGCATCCGCCCGCGCTCATCCCGAACTGCGCGCCGCGGCGCAGAGCGAGATCGAGGCGAGCGTGCGGGCCATCGCCCAGAGCATCGAGCGGTGGTCGGACGCGACCGGGCGCACCCTGAACACCCCCACGCCGATCGTCGCCGCAGCCCTCCGCGCGAGCGTCGACGGATTGGTCGAGTGGTGGTTGAGCAGTCACGACGAGCAGGCCCTCGACGACGTCGTCGACGTGCTGGCATCCGCCTTCGTCGGTCGGGAGGCCGCTCAGGACCGACCGGACACCGCCGAGCGATGAGGGTGAGACACCACTGGGGGATCCACGACCTCTCGCGCCGACAGCATTCGTCGATCGAGCACCCTGGCCGCACCTGAAGCCGTCGTCCGGTGTGCGGCGTCAGACGGATCGCGCCTCCCCGACGCCGAGCAGCCAGGGCGATAGCCTCTCGACGATCCCTCGAGCGGCCCGAGCATCCCCCCTCGACCGCGGCCGAGGGCATCGTGTCCGACACCAGAGGAGAACATCGTGACCACGCAGCCCGCACCCGCCGGAACCACCTACCCGGGCAAGACGCTCGGCATCATCGGCCTCATCGTCGCCTTCCCGTTCAACCTGATCGGCCTGATCATCTCGATCGTCGCTCTCGTGCAGTCGAAGAAGGCCGGGTACAAGAACACCCCCGCACTGATCGGCATCATCGTCGGCGCCGTCCTTCTCGTGGTGGGCATCATCGTCGCCATCATCGTCATCAGCGTCTTCGCGGGCATCTTCGCCGCGTGCGGCGACCTGGGACCGGGGCAGCACTACGTCGACGGTGTGACGTACACCTGCTCCTGAATCGCACTCGAGCACGCAGAGGGACCGGGCCGCACGGCTCGGTCCCTCTGCGCGTTCTGCGATCGCGTTCGAGACGGACGTCAGCGCGGACGACATCGGAGTGCCCGCGCCGGCGGTCACCTGCACCTGGATGACCGCCGAGCCGTCGGTCGGGGCGACGCGGTCGGCACCCACCCGGCGGACACCACGAGCACCGCCGCCGCCGTGACCGGGATCACGGTGGCCGATGTGCCCGGCGAAGGCCGAAGCACAGCGACCGGCGGCTGAGCGACAGATCGATCTCGAGGGGGACGCGGATACTCCCCGGGGCGGACGACCCCGAGGCCCCGGCTCGCTGGGATGGGAACATGACCTCCTCACCCGTGCTCACCGCCTCCGGCCTCGTCAAGCAGTACGGCGCGCTGCGCGCCCTCGACGGCGTCTCGCTCACGATCCGCGCCGGAGAGTCCGTCGCCGTGATGGGCGCCTCGGGCTCGGGCAAGACCACGTTGCTGCATTGCCTCGCGGCCGTCATCGCCCCCGACGCGGGCTCCATCGTGCTGAGCGCCCCCGGCGCCGCCCCGCGCGAGCTCGTCGGGCTGAGCGAGAGCGAGCGCGCCCGGGTACGTCGCGAAGCGCTCGGCTTCGTCTTCCAGGAGCACCTGCTGCTGCCCGAGCTCACGGCCGTCGAGAACGCAGCGCTCCCCCTGCTGTTGAAGGGTCTTCGCCGACAGGATGCCGAGCGGCACGCCGCCGTCTGGCTCGCCGCCCTGGGTCTCGCGGGGATGGAGGGTCGGCGCATCGGCCAGCTCTCGGGCGGTCAGGCGCAGCGCGTCGCGATCGCCCGCGCCCAGGTGACCGGGGCTCCCGTCGTCTTCGCCGACGAGCCGACCGGTGCCCTCGACTCGACGACCTCGTCGGAGGTGCTCGACGCCCTGCTGCTCGCCACGACCGGCCAGGGCCGCACCCTCGTCATGGTCACGCACGATGCCGACGTCGCCCGCCGCTGCTCGCGGATCGTGCGGGTGCGCGACGGGCGCATCGTCGGGGATTCGGAGACGGATGCCGCGGTAGCGCTGTCGCCCGCGAGCCCGGCGCCGCGATCCGCTGCGGCGTGGCCGGCCCCCGCGTCCACCCCGACCCCGGCCGCGGCCCCGACCCCGACCTCGACTCCGGCCTCGGCCTCGACCTCGACCTCGACCTCGACCTCGACCTCGACGGAGGCGAACCGATGAGCACCGTCCTCCCCCTCGCCCGGCTGCTCTCGCGCCCCGCGCGCCAGGGCCTGGCGGCGATCGCCCTCCCGGTCGTCGCGTTCGCCGTCACCACCGCGCTGCTGCTCGTGGTCGCGGGCGGGGCGCGCATGTTCCTCGTGGACCCGCGAGCCGGGGCAGAGGGAGGGCTCTACGGCATCCTGGCCGTGCTCGCCCTGGTGCTGCTCGCCGTACCGCTCGTCACCCTCGGCGCGGCCGCCGCGCGCCTGACGAGCCGCCGCCGCAACGACCGCCTCGCAACCCTGCGCCTGCTCGGCGCGAGCACACGCGAGCTGTGGTCGCTGACCGTGCTCGAGGCGACCGCGATCGCGACCGCGGGGGCCCTCACCGGAGTGCTGCTGTACGCCGCCCTCCTTCCCCTCGTCGGGCTGCTGCCGTTCTTCGGCGGGCCGGTCGGCGTCGGTGCCGTGGTCGTCGACCCGCCGTTGGGGGCCGGGGTGCTGGCATCCGTGGTGCTCATCGGCGCGGCGAGCGCGGCCGCGAGCCTGCGCGGGGTCGCCGTCACCCCGCTCGGCGTGCGCACACGGAGCGAGGCGCCGGCGAAGAAGACCACGGCGTTCGTCGTCGGGGCGGTGCTCATCGTGGGGGTCGTGGCGCTCGTGGGGAACCTCGGCGCTCTGGCGCCGCTGCTGGGGCCGGCCGTGACCCTCGTCGTGCTGCTCGGCCTCTTCGCCGGGGCCCTCGCCCTGCTCAACCTCATCGGCGCCCCGATCGTCGCCGCCCGCGGGCGCGCGATGGCCCGGCGTGCCCGCTCCGCCGCCGAACTCGTCGCCGGCCGAGAGCTCGCCGCCCACGCGGGCCCCGCCTGGCGCCGCGTGTCGGGCATGGCGCTCGTGTCGTTCATCGCGGTCGTCGCCGGGTGCGGTCTCGCGATCGCCGACGCCGCCGCCGAAGCAGGCCCCCTCATGGCCGACATCCGCACGGGCGTTCTCGTGACCCTCGGCATCGCCTTCGTCCTGCTCGCCTGCGCGGTGGGGGTGACGCAGGCGGCATCGGTGCTCGAGGAGCGCGAGCTGATCGTGGGCCTGGATCGCCTCGGCATCCCGGATGCCGAGCTCCGCCGCGCCCGCCGCATCACCGTCATGGTGCCGCTGCGGTGGGCCGCCGTGGGAGGCGCGGCTCTCGGCCTGATGCTCGCGTTCCCCCTCGTCGGGATCAGCCTGATCGTCGCGCCACTCTCGGTGCTCACGATCGCGCTGACCTTCGCCGCGGGCTTCGCGCTGGTGGCCGCGGCACTGGCGTCGACGCGGCCGATCGTCACCGGCATCCGCCGCGGCGCCCTCTGACCCGCGGGACCGTCGCACGGCGCCCGTCGAGTGTTGAGTGTCCAAAACACCCGGACGATTCCGCAAAACGTCCGGGTTTCTTGGACACTCAACGCCTATGCCCACGCCCACGCCGACTCAACGCCCACGCCCACGCCCACGCCCACGCCCACGCCCACGCCGACTCAACGCCCACGCCCACGCCCCCTCCGCGCCGAGAGGGCGGCTCCCGGGTGCTAGCGTGCCGAGGTGATCCCGGATGCCACTTCCCCGCGCCGTATCCACGTTTCGGCCGCGGTCATAACCGACGCCGAGGGGCGCCTGCTGCTCGTTCGCAAGGCCGGCACGACGGCGTTCATGCAGCCCGGCGGCAAGCCCGAGGTCGGCGAGACGCCCGCCGAGACGCTCGCGCGCGAACTGGCTGAGGAGGTCGGCCTGCGCGTCGACCCCGCGTTGCTCGAACCCCTCGGCTCCTACGCCGCGAGCGCGGCGAACGAACCGGGCTTCGAGGTCGTGGCCGAGGTCTTCCGCGTCGACATCGGCGACCAGGAGCCGACACCGGATGCCGAGATCGCCGAGCTCCGCTGGGTCACCACGGCCACGGCATCCGGTCTCGAGATCGCCCCTCTCGCCCGCGAGTACTTTCTGCCCGCCTGAGGCCCTCGCGACCCGAACGCGCGTTGAGTGTCCAAAACACCCGGACGGATTCGAAAGTCGTCCGGGTGTTTTGGACACTCAACCGGGCCGGGCCGGACCGGACCGGGCGCGGCACCGGAGCGGGCGCCGGGCACGCCCCGCGCCCACCCCGCGGCGCCTTACCAGCTGCCCTTGCTGTAGTCCTTCAGGAAGATCCCGAACAGGTCTTCGCCGGCCTCGCCGCGCACGATCGGGTCGTACACGCGCGCCGCGCCGTCGACGAGGTCGAGCGGGGCGTGGAAACCCTCCTCGGCGAGGCGCACCTTGGTGAAGTGCGGGCGCTCGTCGGTGATCCAGCCGGTGTCGACGGCGGTCATGAGGATGCCGTCGGTCTCGAACATCTCGCGGGCGCTCGTGCGCGTCAGCATGTTCAGCGCGGCCTTCGCCATGTTCGTGTGCGGGTGGCCGGGGCCCTTGTAGCCGCGACCGAAGACGCCCTCCATCGCCGAGACGTTGACGATGTACTTGCGCCGCGCCGAAGACGCCGCCATCGCGGGGCGCAGTCTGCTGACGAGCAGGAACGGCGCGGTCATGTTGGCCAGCTGCACCTCGAGCATCTCGAGGGGCTCGACCTGGTCGACGTGCTGCGTCCAGCTGTTGATGCGGTCCTCGTCGGGCACGAGCCCGCCCGCGTCGATCGCCGTTCCGGCCGCCAGACGCTCCAGCGACGACGACCCCGCCGCCATCGCCTCGGCGGTCAGCTCGTCCGCAGTGCGCGCGGCCGACGCGAGGATCGGGTGCGCCGACACCGACTGCGCGAGGGCGAGCGGGTGGGCGTCGTTCGTGTGGCCGAAGGTCACCAACTCGGGCAGGGGTCCCTCGGGCAGCGGTGCGAGTTCGGCATCCACCAGGGGTTTGTAGGCCCCCGGAGAGCGCCGAACCGTCTGCGCGGCGTTGTTGATCAGGATGTCGAGAGGACCCTCGGATGCCACGGACTCCGCCAACCCGATCACCTGGGCGGGGTCGCGCAGGTCGATGCCGACGACCTTGAGCCGGTGGATCCAGTCGGCGCTGTCGGGCAGCGACGAGAAGCGGCGCACCGCGTCGCGCGGGAAGCGCGTGGTGATGGTCGTGTGCGCGCCGTCGCGCAGCAGCCGCAGCGCGATGTACATGCCGATCTTCGCGCGGCCGCCGGTGAGCAGGGCCCGCTTGCCGGTGAGGTCGGTGCGGGCGTCGCGCTTGGCGTGGCTCATGGCCGCGCAGTCGGGGCAGAGCTGGTGGTAGAACGCGTCGACGAGGGTGTAATCCTGCTTGCAGATGTAGCAGGCGCGGGCCTTGATGAGTTCTCCGGCGAAGGGCATGGACGTGCGAGCGGCCAGCGGGATGCCGCGCGTCTCGTCGTCGATGCGGTCGGCGGCGCCCGTGGCGGTCGCGGCCACGACCGCGCGGTCGGCCTCGGCGATGCGCTGACGCTTCTCTTTGCGCGACTGGCGCTTGACGTCCTTGTAGAGCTTGCCGGTCTGGCGGCGCAGGGCGATGTACGCGGGATCCTCGGGGTCGAGCGAGGACGCGGCGTCGATGACGCGCAGCGCGATCTCGAGCTCGGTCGGATCGATGGATACCGCCCGCGCGGCATCGCGGTCGGGGTTCAGCTGTGTTTCGGGCACAGGGAAGTGTACCGAGGCGAATCTGGACGATCGGTGGGCCGGGCGTGTCGCGGCCCGGACCGCCGCGTCACGAAAACAGGGGATGCCACCAGAACAGGACGATTCGCCGTGAAACGGCCTGTTCTCAGCGAATCCCCTGTTCTCGACGCAGGCCCCCGGGAGCGGTCGGGCGCCGCGTCAGCGCTGCCCGGACTCGACCCAGCGGGTGTGCGCCTTCAGCGCGTGCAGCACCGCGAGACGCACGGCGACGTACAGCACCGCGCCGATCGCGACCAGGGCCACACCCCAGGTGAGCAGAAGGATCAACATGTGCGCCCCGAACATCCCGCGAGCCTAGCGGGAGGCGGGGGAAGCGGCAGTCGACGCGCGCGCCTCTCCCCCGACCGAAGCGCCCGTGCCCTCCGACACGTGGCGCGACCGGTCGTACCGCAGCAGCCACTTCTGCGCCGGGATCTCGACCGCCCGGTGCAGCACCCACGCGATCGCCAGCGCGATCGCGAAAGCGGCGAGCGCGAGCAGAAGCGCGTGCCGCCAGGGCAGCTGGGGGTGACCGTCGGGCCACGACGACGACACCGACGCGATCACGAGCAGGTGCACGAGGTAGAACGCGAACGACACGCGTCCGAGCTCCTGCCACACAGGGCGCGCGAGGAACGTCGACCGCCCGTGGGCGTCGGCGGCGGCGAGAGAGGCCACCAGCAGAGCGAACGACCCGACGGTCGCGGCCAGGCCGGGGTGGATGTCGGTGCCGGGGATCGGGGGAGCCTCCGACAGGGCGTAGCCCACGACGGCGAGCGGGACCGTGTAGCGCAGCTTCAGCGGCATCCATGCCCCGCTCTTCAGCACCAGCGCGAGGGTGACGCCCAGCACGAACTCGGGCAGGCGCAGGAGGGGAGTGGATGCCGCCGCCATCGGCACCGGAGACACCGCGGCGATCTGCGGGGCCAGGGCGACGAGCACGAGCGATCCCACGACCACGACGGTCCGAGCGCGGTTCGATAGACGCACGAGGGGCCGGATGAGGAACGGGAAGCTCAGATAGAAGAAGGCCTCGCACACGAGCGACCAGCTCGCGGGGTTGCCGGCCTGCCACCAGTCGGGCACCCAGCCGTTGACGAGGAAGACGTTCGCGACCAGGGGCGCCCGTCCCGCGGTCCGGATCTCGGGGACGAGGGTCGCCGCGGCGACCAGAGCCAGTCCCACGCCGACGAGATGCAGGGGGTAGATGCGGGCGAAGCGGTGCCAGTAGAACGACCCGGCGCTCTGGCGCGGCTTGTGGCCCCAGGCGAGCACGAAGCCCGAGAGGATGAAGAAGAGCGTCACGCCGGTCTTGCCGGCTTCGAAGACGAAGGCCCAGACGGTTCCGGCGGTGCCGCCGAAGTACTCGACCGCCATGAGGTGGTGACCGAAGATCAGCATCGCCGTCGCCCAGCGGAGCCCTGTCAGAGAGGGCAGGTGGCGCGCGGGGTTCGCGGGGTTCGCGGGGCGGGATGCCGTCGCCGGAGCCGTCACGCGAGGAGCGGGTGCCGTCAAGGTACTGATCGTCGTCGCCTCCGCGTCGTCTCGCTGGCCGGCGATCAGCGACCCGTGCGGGGCGCACGAGTCCACACCGACGCGAGAGAAAATACCGGTCGAGTGCCAAGAAAAGCCTGAAAGGCCCGGGGGTTGACGGCGACAGCCTCCCTTCTCCTGGACGAGGAGCGGACCCGGTGGATAGCCTGGCGACTCCGCGCCACGCAGGGGGAAGAGGGCAGATGGCCTCGCGTTCGATCGACCCGGTTCCGCCCGAGAAGCTCGCCCGCCGCGCGCGGGCTCTTGCGTTCGTGCTGGCGCCGATCTTCGTCGTCGTCGCGGTCATGTACCTGTGGATCGGTCTGGACGAGCCCACCCTCCTGGCGGGCGGGGTGACAGTCGGGCTGCTCAGCGTGCTGTGGCTGCTGGCCGCCGTTCGCCCGTCGCCGAACGTGCACCTCGCGGCCCTGGCGGTGGCAGGAGGCGGGGGCGTCATCGCCGCCGTGGTGGCGTTCGCTTCGATCTCGGCGACGAACGGCCTCTCGGTCACGTATCTGATCGGGGTGGTCATCAACATCGCCATCGGCTACTTCTTCGTGCGCCTGACCGTGCGGGCCCTCAGCGCCCCCTGAGCCCGCGCGCGGGAAGCCCCGACCGGCAATCCGAACCGAGCACGCCTCCGAAATGATCTCGGCGGTCCCCCACCCGAGGACCGCGCACTCGCCCGGAGGAATGATGTTCGAGACGCACACGCCCGCTTTGGCGCGCCTGGACGCGTTCACCAACGTGACCGATCTGCTCGTCCGCCGTGCGGAGGAAGCCCCCGATCACATCGCCTTCGAGGTGCCGACCGACAGCGGGTGGAAGCCGGTGACCACCGCGGCCTTCCTCGATGCCGTCCGCGCGCTCGCGAAGGGAATGGTCGGCGTCGGCCTGCAGCCCGGCGACACCGTGGCCATCATGGCGCCGACGCGCTACGAGTGGGCCGTCGCCGATCTCGCCACCTGGTTCGCCGGGGGCGTGGTCGTTCCCGTGTACGACTCGTCGTCGGCCTCGCAGGTCGATGCGATCGTGCGCGACGCCGGCGTGCGCCTCGCGGTCGCCGGAACCCGCGCGCACGCCGACCTCCTCACCGACGCACTCGCGCAGGCCGGGGACGAGACGCTCGGCACCTGGGCGATGGCGGGCGTCGAGAACGTCCCCTCGCTCGACGAGCTCAGCGCGCGGGGTGCCGATGTCTCCGAGGCCGAGCTCGAGAGCCGCCGCATCCGCGCCGGCCACGACGATCCGGCGACCATCGTCTACACCTCGGGAACGACCGGCGAGCCCAAGGGCGCCGTGCTCACGCACGCGAACTTCCTCGGTCAAGTGCTCAACATCGCCGCCGCGTACCGCGAAGTGGTGAACCCGCAGGGCAACACGATCATCTTCCTCCCGCTCGCCCATGTGCTCGCGCGCGGCCTGCAGCTCATCTGCATCGCGAGCGGCATGCGCATCGCGCACCTCTCCGAGCCGGCGCAGGTCGTGCCCACCCTCGCCGTGCTGCACCCGACCTTCCTCGTGGCGGTTCCCCGCGTCCTGCAGAAGATCCAGTCGGCCGCGGGCGAGAAAGCCGCCGAGAAGCACCTCGGCCGGCTGTGGGCTCGCGCCGTCGCCACCGCGATCCTCGGCGGGCGGTTCGAAGAGTTCCGGGATGCCGGCCACCCGCGCCGCGCTCCCCTCGGCTTCCGGGTGCGAAAGGCCGTCTTCGACGCGCTTTTCTACGCGCGGCTCCGTTCCGTGATGGGTGGGCGGGTCGGGTACATCCTGTCGGGAGGGGCGACCCTCGATCGCGATCTGTCGCTGTTCTTCCGGGGCATCGGGGTCCCGGTCATCGAGGGCTACGGCCTCACCGAGACGACCGCGCCGCTGACCGGAAACCTGCCGGGGCGCATCGCCTCGGGCACGGTGGGACTCCCCCTTCCCGGATCGACCGTGCGCATCAGCCCGCAGGGAGAGGTGCTCGCCCGCGGTGTGGGCGTGTTCTCGGGGTACCGCGACCCCCGTCACGACGCCGATGCATTCGTGGACGGTTTCTTCCGCACGGGCGACCTCGGTCGCATCGACGACTCGGGGCGGGTCATCCTCGAGGGCCGCCTGAAAGACGTCATCGTCACCTCGAACGGCAAGACGGTGGTGCCCGCCCGCTGGGAGGGCGCGGTCGAGGCGA
Source organism: Microbacterium sp. SL75 (assembly GCF_026625865.1). Taxonomy (NCBI): domain Bacteria; kingdom Bacillati; phylum Actinomycetota; class Actinomycetes; order Micrococcales; family Microbacteriaceae; genus Microbacterium; species Microbacterium sp. SL75. The sequence continues at coordinate 1,191,065 of NZ_CP113067.1, forward strand.
GTCCGCTCGTGCAGCACGCCGTCATGATCGGCGAGGGCAAGCCCTACCTCTCGGCCCTGTTGATCCTCGATCCCGAGCAGTCGGCCGCCTGGGTGGCCGCGAACGGTTCTACGCTCGAGCCCGGCATTCCGGGCGCCGTGCGCGCGATCGACGACCCCCGCCTCACCGCCCACCTGCAGACCGCCGTCGACGCGGCGAATGCCCTCGTGTCGCGCAGTGAGCAGGTGCGCCGTTTCACCGTCGTGCTCGCCGACCTCGACGATCGCGAGCTCGTCACCCCGACTCTCAAGATCAAGCGCCGCGAGGTCCTGCACCGCGCCGCCGACACGATCGACACCCTGTACAGAGGAGCCGCATCATGACCGCACCCGTTCCCCCCACCTCGGAACGGTCCCCCGCGACCCGGAACCTCACGGCGCTCGTCGCCGTGGTGGTGGCCCTCGTCATCGGCGCGGGGCTCGCCGTCGCCGGAAGCTTCCGCGGTGCGCAGGTCGGTGGCATCCCGGTGTTCGCGATCGCTGTGACGGCGGCCTTCGTCATCCAGTTCGTCGTCTTCCTCCCCTCGGCCCTGCGCCGCACCGAGCGGTTCTTCGACCTGACCGGCAGCCTCACCTTCATCGCCGTCTCGATCGCCCTCGCCCTGCTCGCCCCCGCGCAGGACGCCCGCGGGTGGATCCTCGCCGCGATGGTCGTCGTGTGGGCCGCGCGCCTCGGTTCGTTCCTCTTCGCGCGTGTGCACCGGGCGGGTACCGACGGACGCTTCGACGAGATCAAGACGAACCCGCTGCGCTTCTTCCAGGTCTGGTGCATCCAGGGGCTCTGGGTGGCTCTCACCGCGTCGGCCGCCTGGATCGCCATGAGCGCGGATGCCGCCGACCGGGCGCCCCTCGACGGGTTCGCGGTTGCGGGGATCGTCGTGTGGCTCACCGGGATGGTGTTCGAGGTCGTCGCCGACCTCCAGAAGCAGGCGTTCCGCGCCGACCCCGCGAACAGGGGGGAGTTCATCCGCACGGGCCTGTGGTCGCGGTCCCGGCATCCCAACTACTTCGGCGAGATCCTCGTGTGGGTCGGTGTCTTCCTCGTCGCCGTGCCCGTGCTGAAGGGCTGGCAGTGGGTCGCCGTCCTGTCGCCGCTGTTCGTGGTGCTGTTGCTGACGCGGGTCAGCGGCATCCCTCTGCTCGAGAAGCGCGCCGACGAGCGCTGGGGCGACCGGTCCGACTACCTCGCCTACCGTGACCGCACTCCGGTGCTGATCCCGGCGCTGACCGCGCGGTCGTGAGGTGCCCGACGCTCACGCCGCGACGAGCTGCGCCGCAACCCGCGCGATCCGCGCACGCAGCTCCGAGACGGTGCGGTCGAACGCCTCCACGCTGCCGCTGTTCGCGGGGTCGCGGATCGACCAGTGCACGTCGTCGCGGCCCTTCATCTGCTCGTGCGCCTGGTCGCACACGCTGATCAAGAAGTCGCCGGGGCGCGCCACCTGGTCGAGCGCTCGGGGCCTGGCATCCGGGTCCAAAGGAATGCCGTGGCGGGTCGCTGCGTCGATCGTTCCCGGATTCACGCGATCGGCCGGGTGCATTCCTGCGGAGGCGGCGGGAATGCCGCTGTGGTCCACCCAGATCGCCTGGGCGAGCTGAGATCGGGCGGAATTGGCGGTGCAGACGAAGACGACGCGACCGCCCACCGACGTGGGGTCGGCGGCGAGCGCCGAGAATGCGTCGGGGATCAGTTGCAGGTAGGTGCGGCGGCCGTCGAATTCGGAGCGCACCCGCCGCACGATTCCCCGTTCGTGCAGCACATTGGTGTGGAAGGCCACGAGGTTCGACTTCATTCCGAGGGCGGCCGCGATCTCGCTCGACGACATGTCTCCGACCGCCAGAAGGTCGACGATCCGCAGACGACCGCGGTCTCCGAGCGCCGCGAAAGCGTTCGCCCTGCGCTGAAGGTCGTCCATTATGCACCCCAAGAATGCGCCGCGCCATCGGTCGCAGCAAAGTCTTTTCACTCAGTAGCGTTTGAGCGATCGCGACCGGCACAGGTCCATGTCACCGGTCGCGATCACTAGACAATCACAGCAACGAGGGAGTTTCCCATGGGTATCGGCAGCGGCATCGCACTCTTCGTGATCGGTGCCATCCTGGCCTTCGCGGTCAACCTCGACCTCGGTGGCGTGGCGAATCTTCAGACCATCGGGTACATCCTGATGGCCGCGGGCGTCGTCGTCTTCGTGATCAGCCTGGTCTTCATGTTCCGTCGTCGTTCGGTCGAGTCCACGACCCGTTCCACGGTCGACCCGGCCAGCGGCCAGAGCGTCACCACCCGTCGCACCAGCGACAACGGCGACCCCCTCGTGTGACGACCCTGTCCGAGCTCCACCCGCACGGCGACCGGCCTCTCGACGAGGATCCGATGGGCACCCCCGACGCGACGCTCCCGTCGCTCGAGGGCGCCTTCGCGGGGCGTTACCGGCTGATCGAGCCCCTCGGCTCCGACCGCGAGGGCACCGTGTACCGGGCGCGCGACGACGTGCTCGCGCGCGATGTGGCGGCGAAGGTCTTTCCTCTCGACCCCGACGAGGTCGCTCATCCCCGCCGGCGACTCGCGGCCGCGCGCATCCTCACCGCCCTCGATCACCCGTCGCTCGTGACGCTGTACGACGCGCACCTCACGCGCGAGGGGCATGGCTACCTGGTCATGGAGCTCATCCCGGGTCCGACCCTGCGCCAGCATCTCGACGACCACGGCGCGCTGGCTCCCGACGTCGCCGCGGGACTGCTCCAAGATGTGGCCGAGGGCCTCGCCGCGATCCACGAGGTCGGTATCGTCCACCAGCACCTCGAGTCCTCGAACGTGCTGTTGCGCCCCGAGCGCGCCGCGCCCCGCCCCTTCACCGCCGTCCTCGCGGACTTCGGCGTGACCCAGGTGCTCGGCGCCCGGCCCGCCCCCGCGCAGACGCATCCGGATGCCGAATACCTCCCGCCCGAGCGACTGCATGGCGAGGCCGCGACCCCGGCATCCGACATCTACGCCCTGGGCTTGTTGGCGCAGGAGATGCTCACGGCCGAGGGTCCGTTGAGCGGCGGTGCGATGCAGGAGCTCGTGCTCGGCCCCCTGGACTACGACCCCGAGGTGCCGCAGGGCTTCGGCTACGGCTGGGAGGTGCTGCTCACGGCCATGACCGACCCGAATCCCGCGGGCCGTCCGACCGCCGGCGAGGTGGCCGATCTCGCGCGCGAGCTGCGGAGCGGGCCCGTGCCGGAGGATTCACCGGCCGTCGCCGCGGTCTCGGCGGACTCCACCGCCGTGGCCGCCGTCACCGCCGATGCCGAGCCGGTCACCGCGCTCCGCGCCGTGAAACAGGCGCGGGAGACGTCGGCGCGACGCCGTCGACCCCCGCTGTGGGCCTGGGTCACGCACTACCACTGAGCCGAGTTCAGTCCTCCGCGGGCAGCGCGCGCTGGGCCACGAGGCGCCGCGCCTCGACCGCGGCGGCGGCGAAGTCGGCATCCGGGTCGTCCATGATGATCACGGTGGCCCGCGCGTGCGCGCTGACGACGTCGTACGGCGAGGCCGCCGCGCGTTCGACGGTGGGCTCGGCGCGCCAGCCGATCGCGGCGAACGCCCGGCTGAGGCTCCGCTGCGTGTCGTGGTCGCCCCGGCCGAACTGCGTCGACAGCTCGTCGGCGAGGCTTTCGCGCTGATCGTCGGGAACGAGACCGGATGCCGTCCGCCAGGCCGCCCGGGCCACCTCGGGGTGTCTGTCGCGCAGCACCGCCGGCGTGATCGCCGTGTAGGCGATCGGGTCGCCGATCTTCGACAGGGTGTGCAGGGCCTGGCTCCGCGCCTGGGGGATCTCGGACCCCACCTCGGGGAGCAGGGCGGGCACGGTGCGCGCGGGGTCGTGGCGCGTGAGCGCCCACGTCAGCATGTCACGCACGAAGAAGTCGGATTCGACCGCGCACCGCGCCACGAGCACGTCGACGTAGCGATCATCGGGTCGCGTTCCCGCGGCGAGCGCGGCCTGCAGCCGGGCCGAGGCGTCGGAGTGCTCGAGGGCCGCGCGCAGCCGGTCGGCGGGTGTGGGGTCGGTCATGGTCGATCCCTCCTTCGGATCCAGCGTTTCACGGCCCGGGGCGGGGTGGGCCGTGCGGTGGTCCGCCCGGCCGCTGTCTTCCTAAAGTGGATGCCATGAGACGAACGTCGACGACGGCCCTCGGGCTCACTCTCGCCTCGGTCGGCCTTCTGCTGCTCGCTGCCTGCGCGCCGACCGGCGAACCCGGAACCGCTGACTCCCCCACCCCCACCGCGATCGCATCGCAGACACCGGCCGGCGTTCCCGCGGTCTCGTCTCCGCGCGAGTGCGACGACGTCGATCTCATCGCCGACGCGACGGTCACCGGCGATGCTCTCTCGGCGTGCGTGATCGCATACTCGCGCGCCGCGGGCAGCGGCCACCTGCACCTGCAGTCGGCCGATCTGACGGGCGAAGCCGACTTCGTCTTCGGCGACGCACCCGCGACCTCGGGATCGGTCACCGGCTCCGACGGCACGCACGACTTGGTGCTCACCTCCGACGAGGCGTGGGTGAGCTTCGACGGCGCGTGGGTGCGCGCCGACGCCACCAGCAGCGACTACCGCGCGGTCATCGCCGCCACGATCGGTGAGACGTACCGGGCGTTCGCCGATCCCTCGGCCGCCGCAGCGCTGCTCGCGGCCGCTCCCGGCTGGACGGTGCAACCCGATCAGGACACCGTCTCACTGCCCGACGGCACCGAGGTGCGCGCGTGGCGGGTGCACGCGAACGGCTCCTTCTCGGCATCCGGGGTCGACGTGAAAGACATGACCGTGTGGCTCGGCGAGGGGCACCGCGTCGTCGCCATCCAAGAGACGGGATCGTTCGGCGGCATCGAGACCACCACGATGCAGCAGTTCACGGGGTGGGGCGAACCCGTGAAGATCGAGGTCCCGAAGGGCTGACCGCGCTCGGCTTCCTCGGCACGGCCCGCCGTGCTCAGTCGAGGCGCGTGAACCGCCAGCTCTTGCCGTTCTCACCGCACTCAGGCATGCGCGGGCTGTTCCAGTCGGGGTCGCGCAGCACGGAGCCGCCCTTGCCCGCGCGCAGGATGAGCGACGAATCGTCGAACTGCACCCGGATCCCCCACTCGCCGACGACCTCCCAGGTGGCGGGCCCGGTGTAGACGCCCGTCCCCGCGGGCGCGAAGCAGAGGTGCCGGCGGCCGTTGCGGTTCTGCCGCGCCTCGTCGCGGTCCTGACGCGTCACGTCTCCGCGAGGGGCATCGATGACCTCCGCCGTACCGTCGCGCTGCAGCCGGATCCGCATCTCGCTCCCGGGCGCGGATCCGTCCAAGGCCCCGCGCCACTCGACGGGAGCGACGGAATCGCGCACCGCGTGATCGTTGGCGCTGGTGAGACTCGCCCCCGCGACGACCGCGATGACGAGCACCACGATCGCCACCAGCAGGCCCCGGCGTTCCCGGAACACACGTGGAAGCCGCGGGGCGCGATCTGACGAGGACATGATGTGGAGCGTACGACGGCGAGTGTATGTCGGGCGTATCCTGCCACCATGAGCACAGGGGCGATCGTCCTCGCCGTCGTCGGTCTCGCGTTCATCCCGATCCTCGCCCTGTGCGGGCGCGGGGTCATCCCGAGGGGCTGGGGAGTCGGCATCCGGCTTCCCGCCATCCAGCAGAGCGACGCCGCGTGGAGGGCCGGGCACCGCGCCGCGCTGCTGCCCTATGCCGTGTTCGCCCTCGCGGCCGTCGGTGTCGCGGTTCTGCCGGTGGTGGCCCCGGCTCTTGCGGACGCCGATCCGGCCCTGACGGCGCTGGTCATCATCGCGGGACTCGTCGTGGGCGGGATCCTGGGCAGTCGTGCGGCCAACCGGGTGGCCTCCGACCGCGAGCGGCGCAACGTCTGAGCGGCCGGCGGTGCTGATGAATCCGCCCAGCGTCGACCGCCGTCGCCACGAATCCAACCTCGGGGTCAGTACCTGACGATCAGGTGCGTAGGTGTGCGCGTGGCGAAATCTTGCGATCCTGCCGCTGCGCGCCGAGCCGCCGACCGCGTGCTCGCGTCTCCACCGGTCACCGTCGCCGAGAGGACCACGAGTCGACGCAACGGTGACACATCGATCCGCACTGTGTAGGAGAAAGTCATGTCCCCCTTCACCCCCGGAATCACCCGCGCGACCGCCCTGGTCGCCGGGGCAGCCCTCGTCGGCGTTCTCGTCGTGGCCGCGCCCGCCGATGCTTCGCCGACCGGAGCGTCCACGGCGACGGCCGTCGACCGACAGGACGTCGGCGCCGAGGAGGTCAATGCGTGCCTCATCCGCACGCTCTTCGCCACGACGTTCACCGACCCCGACAGCCCGTTCGCTCGGGCGATCGCGGGTCAGCTCGTGGCTCCGGATGCCGTGACCCACGGCAGCGGATCAGCCTCGGGCCCCGAGGGTCTCCTCACCCAGTTCGCGGCCGACCGGGACCGCATTCCCGGCGCGCAGGCCGTGATCAAGCACCTCGCTTCCGATGGAGACCTGGTCGCGGTGCACTGGCAGATCGCCCCCGACCCGAGCGACGAGCGCCGCGGCGACGCGGCCGTCGACCTGTTCCGCCTCCGGGACGGCAAGATCGTCGAGCACTGGTCGCTCGACCAGGCGATTCCCACCGGCACCCCGGCCAGCGGCAACACGAACACGATGTTCAGCGACCTGTACCGCCCGTCGCGGCCCACCGCGCCCCCGACCGAGCAGCAGGAAGAAAAGAACCGTCTCTTCGCCGTCTCGGCGTATGACACGCTGTTCCGCGACAAAGACGTATCGATCCTCGATCGCGCGTTCGACCCCGCCTATCTGCAACACAACTCGGTCGCCCCGAACGGCACCGCCGCACTGAAGCAGTTCTTCTCGAGCGGGGTGCAGTTCCCGGCGCAGCAGTCGGTCATCTCGCTATCGGACGGCGACATCGTCTGGACGTTCTCGCAAGCCGTTGGGGCGAAGCCCGACGACCGGCTGCTGGCTTCCGATCTGTTCCGAGTCGACGGCGGGTTGATCCGCGAGCACTGGGACGTGGTTCCGGCGAGCTGACGCTGCGACGACGGAGACGCGGCCCTCGCGGGCTAGGAGCGGGCCGAGACCCGCAACGACGAGCGTGCAGCCTCGGTCCCGAACACCGCGTCGAGAAACAGCCGCGCCGCGCCGAGGATGCCGCCCGTGCGCGCGTGACGCGGCACGGCGACCTCGAGGTTCTCCGTCGCCATCGGCAGGCAGTCGGCCCAGAGCTTGGATTTGATCGCGGCTATGAAGACGTCTGACGCGCTCAGCGAGCCGCCGACGACGAGGCGGTCGGGGGTGAAGAAGTTGACGATCGTGGCGAGGACTCCGCCGGTCATACTGCCGGCCTCGCGCAACAGGCCGGTGGCGAGAGCGTCACCGTTACGGGCCAGATCGATCACGGTCTCGACATCCGAGACGTCGCGTCCGGCCTCCTGCGCCGCGCGGGTGAGAGCCGATCCGCTCGCCACGGCATCCAGGCAGCCGACACGCCCGCACGAGCAGGGAACGGGCGCGGCGCCGGGCACGGTCACGTGGCTGATGTCACCGGCCGCCCCACTCCGACCCGTGTAGAGCTGTCCGCCTGCGACGACCCCCGACCCGATGCCCGACCCGGCCTTGATGAACACCTGGTTGAGCGCCTCGGGGTCGCCACCGACGAGCTCGCCGACCGCCATGCAATTTGCATCGTTGCTGGCGAGGGCGGGCACTCCGAGGACCTCGGAGAGAAGGGCGGCGACGTCGACGTCGTGCCAGCCGGGCATACGCGACGGCGCGACGAGCCGGCCGGTCTCCGCCGACACCGGTCCGGGCAGCGCGATCGCTGCACCCGTCACCGTAGGAGCGCCATTCGCCTCGGCCAGAGCGTCGAGTTCTCTCGCGACGCGGCGGAGCACGGCATCCGGGCCCTCCACCAGATCCAGCACGAGGTGGCGATGGGCGAGGGGGGTGCCGGCGTAGTCGACGAGCCCGACCGTGCTGCGCTCGACTCCGAGATCGATGCTGGAGACCGTGCCGAGGTCGCCGCGGATGGCGAGACGGCGGGGTCGGCGACCGCCTCGCGAATCGTCGGTGCCGTCTTCGACGATGACACCGGACGCGATCAGCGGATCTACGCGTGCCGTGACGGTCGAGGGCGACAGCCCCGTGTGCGCGGCGAGCTCGGCGCGCGATCGTGCGGCGCCCGTGCGCAGCGGCGTCAGCACCGCGAGGGTCTGCGAGCTGAAGGACGGCAGGGCGACGGATTGAGACTGCACCCCTCCAGCTTAGTCCAAACTTGGAGTATCTGTCTCGAATTATCTCTGTAACATGGCGTTGTTAGTTTGATTTCACCAACGACGCGGAAATCTCCTCCCGCGTCGGCTGTACCCGACATCGCGGCGAGTCCGCGGGAAGGATCTGCGCCCGTGTCGACGCCCGCATCACCCTCCGCCCCGGCGGCGGCGCCCCTCGTGGCGGTCCGCGAGGTGCAGAAGCACTTCGGTGACCACCACGTGCTCAAGGACATCGATCTCGACGTCGCCCGCGGCGAAGTCGTCGTGATCGTCGGCCCGTCGGGCTCGGGCAAGTCGACCCTCTGCCGGTGCCTCAACCGTCTCGAGACCATCACTTCGGGCACCATCACGATCGACGGCGTGCCCCTGCCGAGCGAAGGCCGCGGTCTCGCCGACCTTCGCGCCGAGGTGGGCATGGTCTTCCAGTCGTTCAACCTGTTCGCGCACCGCACGGTGCTCGACAACGTCGCCCTGGCCCCGCGCATCGTGTCGAAGGTGCCGCTGAAGAAGGCACGCGAAGAGGGTCTCGCCCTGCTCGACCGCGTGGGCATCGCCGACAAGGCCGACCGCTTTCCCGGCGAGCTCAGCGG